>CBDCZR010000052.1:0-9073 GCA_965224535.1 Verrucomicrobiales bacterium | reverse complement strand
CGTTCCTTTCACGAAGCTGCGCGGATATTGGCGATCGTTGGTGAGTTGCGGCAGGCGGCGGTCGATGTAAGCGTTCAGCTCTTTCAGGGTCACGATTCCGTTATCATTGGTGTCGGCCTTGCCCTCGCGCAAGCCTTCGAGAAAAGACCAGGTGAAGTAGCCGTGCTCCCGGCCGTCGTCGGCGCGGGACAACTGTTCCATGCCGCTGCTGGCCAAAACCGCCATGCCGGAGGAAAGCGCGAGATGCTTGAGGGCGACCTCAGTCGGGTTTCTGGCGGCGGCCCCGGAGTGACAGGCATCCAGCAACATCACCTTCTTTTGCGCGGGAATCCGGGCCAACATTTGTTCGAGCTGGGTTTGGCTGAGGGCCTTGTCTTTGAGTTGTCGTTCGCCCGCCTCCCCAGTGATGCGGGTGACGTCATAAGGCACCAGGTGAAACTCGCCCGCGTGGTTCAAAGCGCCATGTCCCGCGTAAATGAAGACGAAGGTATCGCCCGGCTTGATTTCAGGAGCCAGTTCCTGGATTTTGGCCTCGATCGCCGGGCGGGTGGCCCGTTCGTTCGGCAGGATTTCGAAGGTTTCCCGGTCGAAGATGCGCCGGCCTCGCTGTTTCAGGGCATCGCCGCTCGCGGTAACATCATTGATGCACCAGTTGAGCCGGTAACCGATGTTCTGGTATTCCTCCAGTCCCACACCCAGGATCCAAAGGTTGCTCGTCGCTTGCGGGCCGTCATAAAAGACGCGGCGCACCGCCGGATAGGAAGCAACGCCCCGCTCGTTATAGGCCACGGCGTGAATTTCGTTAACCCCGCGCAGAAGGTTGACCTGAAATCGTTGACTCGCCCCCGTGCCGGGTTTGGCGATCGTGCGGTAGTCATCCGGCATCGGCGAGTTGTTGACGTAGAGCTTGATTTTCTTAATCGCGACGTCCCGTTGGGTCTGGCGGGCGTGCACGGTCATGGTGAGGAGATCGACCGGTGCGGTTTTCAGGTCGTCGATTCCTTCCAGGGTCACCTCCGGCACGCCATAGAGGGCTTCGGCCAGGGTTGGCGGTTTGGGCATCTCACCCCGTGCGACCATTTCCCCGATGATCTCGCGGGAGGGACGAGCTTCCTTCAGCACGCGTTGCAGGATGCCGTGTTTGTCCTCCAGGACATGGTAGAGCTGTTCGGCGGCGTAGAAATCCGGGTTCGCCTCCTTGCCGCGATTGAGCTGCCACCCGATGAGCCGCGCCCCATCCGGCGAGCAGCGGAAATGCCCCGTATCCGGCGCCCAGAGCACCCAATCCCGGGATTTTGGAATTTCAGGATCTGGAATTTGGGATTTGTTTGGAATTTGGGAGTTGGGGTTTGGAATCTCCGCCGTGCGGCGGTAGTACGGGAAGAAGGCCAGCAGCGGCTCCCCATCGCGCATCCGGAACCAGCGGATGCTCCCATCGCCGAAGGCCGCCACCGCGAGGCGTCCGTCCCCGCTAATATTAACTGACCATGCGTTGCTAGGACCTGGTCGTACCCAAATTTGTGCCCCTTGTCTGTCGAAACAGCGCACATACCAATTGGTCCCAAGAATAAAACGCTCTCGATTCGGGGCGATGGCCAGGCTGCGGGAGATTTCGCGTTCCTTCACAGCATCCAGGCGTTGACCGTTCAAGGTAGGGGTCCTGGCCCTCCAATTCTTCAACACCACGCCGTCGGACCCTTGAAGAGGTGCTTTCAGAGCCGTTTCGTCCGGTGAATCGTTTCGAAGGATTCTCAGCGAACGAGCTGAAAAAGTGATCTCATCCGTGACCTTTTCCCAATCGTTTTCTACTGGTGTTCGGATGGTTTCCCCATTGTGATCGATCTTGACGCCTCCCCGGGGAAGAGACCTCAAATCAGCTTTTTCCGGAAGCCGTTCCATGCCAGGGACAGGCGAACCGTCTCGGTTGAGAATCGCCCATGCCGGGGCGAAGCGTCCAACCAATGTTCGTTCATCCTTCAAGCCAATCAAGTGCATAACGGAATCGGATGGGCCCGGCCATGCCTCACGGCTACCGTGCCCGGCATCTTCCCACACGACCACCGGGAAAGTGCCGGTGCCACCGTCATATCGTCCTCCCGCCAGCAGCTTCCGGCTATCCCGGCTCCAGGCCACGTTCTGCAGGTCGCCATTGTCGATTCCCGAGGTGTCAGGGGCAAAGGTGTGCCGGATTGCGGGTGAATCAGAACCGTCCGGGGAGAGGCGGAAAACGTCTACCCGAGCCGAGTCGCTATAACCCACCGCGAGCGAGTCGCCATCCGGGCTCACTGCGCACCCAAAGGGTTCTTTTCCCCCGTGGGGCTCGGTTTCGGCGGTGGCGACGCGCCGAAACGCGGCTGAATCCGGCGAGGAGCTGGTCGGGGAATCAGTTAGGATTTCGCCGGGTTTCACTTCTTGGTATAGGCGCAGCTTGCCGTCGTAGGCGGTGGTGACGAAACGCCGGGCCGGGAGCGGTGCCCAATCCGCCCACTCGCTGCGTTGGCCACCGTAATCGGTATCGGCGTAGATTTCCGTAGCGGCGGCTTTCCAAGTGCCGCCTTCGCTTCTGTTGCTGGGCTGCGTGGCGATTGCATAGACCCTTACTCCCCGTCCAGCGCCCAAACACGCGGCCAGAAACTGGCCATCGGGCGAAAAGGCAAGGTGCATGATCGCTTTGGGCAACCCGCCGATGCGCTGGAGCATCGCCCCCGTGTTGGTGTCGTAGAGGTAGATGCCCGAATCGTTTGCAGTTACCGGCATTCCAGTCCATCCTCCCGCCGCGACGATCCGTCCATCGGGGCTGAGGGCCACGGCGTAAACCTTGCCGACATTGCCGCTGGCGTCGGCGGGCAGGCGGATGGTGCGTTTCAGTTCGCCCAGGGTGCCGGAGTCCGCGCGCAGATCCCACAGCTTCACCGTCTTGTCGTGCGAGCCGGTCGCCAGGGTGGTTTCTGCCGCGTCCACCGCGATGGAAGAGATCTGGGCGGTGTGCATCTCGGTGTGGATGCGGAGGAGGGGGGCAGTTGGGAGATCGCCGTCGCTTTGGGCGAGGGCGAGATCGAGATCGGATGGCCGCGGCTTTGGCTCCACGTTTCGGGGCAAATCCTCGCGTTCCTTCTCGCCCTTTTTCTTCTTGTTCTTCTTCTTTTCGAAGAGCCGCTGGAAGAACCCGCGTTTCGGCTCTCCCACATCATCCTGCTGTTGCGCGGACAGCGGTTCGCCGCCCAGGGCGAGCAGGAGAATGATTCCCAAGATCATGGCAAGGGGAAGGAGGTGATGTTTGTGGCCCAACATGTTCTCGGTCGCGCGTTTTTCGTCTCCTACTACCGTTCGCTCCGCACGAATTCCCGCAACCCGTCCATCTCGTTTTGAATGGCGGTGGGCAATGCCGGGGGCTCGGGAAAACCGGAGTCCGGCGGCGGATCGGAGGGGTCGGCGGCGGGATCCGTGGCCGTTCCCGTGGCTTTGGCGCTGGCTCCCGCGCTTAGGGTGGTATTTTGCGTCTGGCTGGCAAGCAGCATCTCCAGACGGTCGAAACGCTGGTCCAGGTTGCTCGCGAATTGTTCGTCCTCGCACTCTTGCAGGAACTCGCGGCCGCCTTGGGCCAGCAGCGCCAAAAGCGCGATGAAGATGGCCAGCCAACCGCGCTTGGTGATCGACCCATCCATCATGGTGCGCCCGGGCACGGCGATTAACGGGCAAACAAAGGTCAACACCACCGCCACCACCGCGATGGCGAGCTTATAACTGCCGAAGTCAAAAAGTTGTGTCAGAGAACTCATGCCACGTTAGGCTGCCACAGAATGGACGGGATTCAAAAGGTGATTCTTGCCAGCGAAGCGCCTTAAGCTAACATCAAACCGTTGATTTCCATTGGAACTGCGTTAGCCGTCCCTCCATGAAGGTAATGGTCCGGTTTTCATGCGGCGTCTTGGCTCTGGTTGCGGGGCTGAGCCTAACGCATTGCTCCACAATGGAGGAGGCGGGAACCGAGCCGCCGGACGGCGTTGTGCCGATCCCCAAGCCGATCCCGCCATCGGGAAAGGGCTACGTGGTGAAGCGCGTGTTTTATGGGACCAACAGGCGGCGGACGTTCGAGCCGGATGAGAACGCGAACAGTTTTTACGGTTCGCAACGCGGCGGCTTGCAGATGGGATTTTGCTACGCGAGCATCCCGGGCACGCACACCACGGGCGAAGTGGAGGCGCCGCTGTTGAACATTGAGTTTCTGGAAGATCCCAAGCAGCATGTGGTGCTGATGGAGGTGCATCAAACTTCGCGCCGCGGGTTTGCCCGGGAATTGCAGCAGGATGCGGGAGCCAAAAAGCGCGCGTTCGTCTTCATCCACGGCTACAACGTGGCCTTCAAGGACGCGGCGCGGCGCACGGCGCAGTTGGCGCACGATCTGGAATTTGATGGCGCGGCGGTTTTCTTCAGTTGGCCTTCGCGGGGCGACGTCACCAAGTATTCGGAGGATTTGACGGACAACCAGTGGTCCAAGCAGGATTTGCGGACCTTCCTGCAACGGTTGGCGGCGCCGGGCGGCGTGGAAGAGATCACCATCTTAGCCCACAGCATGGGAAACCTGCTAACGACGCAGGTGCTGGCGGAAATACACGAAAAGCTGGGCTCAAAGCTGAAGGCAATCGTCCTGGCCGCGCCGGACATCGATGCGGAGACGTTCAAGCGCGACATTGCGCCGGAGTTCGCGGAAATGGAGGCGCCGGTGACGGTTTACGCGTCGCGGCGCGACAAGGCGCTGATGGTGTCTGAGGGAGTGTGGGGTTACGAGCGAGCCGGGCAAAATGCGGCGCTCTTGGCCGGGTTGCCAGGGATCGAGGCGATTGATTCCGGCGCCGCGGCCACCAACTATCTGCACCACGCGTATTTTGGGGACTCCACCCGGCTGCTACGCGATTTGCGCCTGGTGATTGCGGGCGTGCCGCCGGCGGACGGGCGGCGAGGGTATCTGCGCGAGCGAGCGAATGGCAAAGGGCAGCGGTATTGGTCGTTGGGGCAGTGAGGCGTGAGGCGTGACTGACGATTTACCCATGAAAACGCTGCTTTTTCTTCCCGCGCTGCTGATTCCGGCGGCTCTTTTCGCCCAAGGGCCCAAAACCCGCGAGCAAATCCCTAACCTGGATGCTTTGCCGGATTCCACGACCGCGATTCAGCGCCAAATCGACGAAAACGGGGGGAACCTCTTGCTGGAGGGCGCGAAGGTGTTTCGCATCACCAAGCCGCTGGTCATCGACCTGAAGAAACATGGCGCGGCGAGCGTGAAATCGGCCGGCGGAGCGACGATCGTGATGGATGGGCCGGGACCGGCGTTGCAGCTCACCGGATCGCACGAAGGGACGGCGTCGCCGAAGTCGTTTCAGCCAAAAACGTGGAACGAGCGCATGCCGATCGTCACTGGAATCGAGGTTTTGGGCGCGCATCCGGAGGCGGACGGAATTCGCCTGGTGAAGACGGTAGGGGCGATCGTGAACCGCGTTTCGGTGCGCTGGTGCCGGCACGGAATCCACTTGGCGGAGCGAAATCGCAACACGCTGGTTTCCGATTGCCACCTCTACGAAAATTCCGGCGTGGGGCTGTTTTTGGACGACGTGAACCTGCACCAAATCAACGTGAGCAACAGCCACATTTCCTACAACCGGCAGGGGGGAATCGTGGTTCGCGATGGCAACGTTCGCAACTTGCAGGTTAGCGGCTGCGACATCGAAGGCAACATGCCCGCGGACGAAACGCCGACGAAAACGGCGAACATTTTGATTGATGTGTCAGGGTCGGCGGAGGACAGGAGCAAGTCGATCGCGGAGGTCGCGATCACCGGCTGCACCATCCAGCATTCGGCGAATTACGGCGGCAACGAGGGGCGGACCGTCGCGCCGGGCGGGGCGAATATCCGGCTGGCCGGCAAGGAGATCTACGACATCGATTCGGTGACGATTTCCGGCAACGTGATCAGCGACACCACGACAAACATCGACATCGACTACGCGCACGACGTCGCCATCACCGCGAACACGTTTTTCGCGCCGAAACCGGACAACTTGCGCGTTAGCAACTCGCAGCGGGTGGTCGTGAGCGGCAACACGTTCAACCCCCGGCAGTTTTCGCGGCCAGGCGCGATTCTGTTCCGCAACTGCGCGGACTGCGTCATCGCGAATTCCACGCTTCACCGGTTCGAGACCGACGCCGGGGCCCTGATTTTGCGTGGCTGCGAGGGGTTCACCATCAACGCGCTGAACCTGAGCGATTGCGGCTCCGGCATCGTGCTGAAAAACACGCTGAACACGACCATTTCCAATTGCCGCGTGTCGCGAACGGCGGCCGGCGGGCTGGATTTGTCGATCGACGAGACCAATCGCGGGATTTTGCTGAACGGGAACGCATTTTCCGGCAAAACGTTGGAAAAACAGGGGCGCCAGGCGCTGCTGGAGGCTGTGGATCTGGATTTGGGGGAGAACACGGCGGTTAGGCTGAGCGATGGCACGGAAGCCACGGTGACACTGCTGGGTTTGCAGGAGCGGCTGGACACGGTGAGCGGCGCGGTGCGCGAAGCAACCGTGACCGTGGAGGTAAATGGCGAGCGCGCGGAGTTGACCTCGGCAACCTATCATTTGCCCCAAACCGTCGGTGGTGTGCAGATTGATTGCCCGGTGACGAAGGGATACAATGCCAAGGGCACGCCGCGATTTTGGGGCCTGGATAAAGACGCGCGCCTGCGCTTGTGGCCAGCGGGATCCCCCTGGGTCGCGCCGGATACCTTTGGATACCCCGCGCGGCAAAAGTGGTTCGCCACGGACACGCAAATGGCCAACGATCCGGTCTATGTGGATGGCGGCGAACGTCCTGACAAGAGCCGGATCTATTATCATAGCGGTCTTGATATTGGCGGCAGTGAAGGCGAAGTGGAAATCGTCGCTGCGACCGATGGCCTTGTTGTCTCCGCCAAGACGTTTACGCTCAACGAATATAAGATCGACACGCCGGTCTCGCCGCGCTACGACGTGGTTTACTTGCTGGACGAACGAGGCTGGTTTTATCGCTACAGCCACCTCAAAACCATCGACGACGCCATCAAACCCGGCGCGCGAATCAAAAAAGGCGAGCGCATTGGCGTGCTAGGCAAGGAAGGCGGCAGCGGCGGCTGGACGCACCTGCACTTTGAGATCAAAAGCCGCCAACCATCGGGAAAATGGGGCACGCAAGAGGGCTACGCGTTTTTGTGGCAGGCTTATCTTCGCGAGCAGGCTCCCGAAGCCATCGCCGTGGCCCGCCCACATCACCTGATTTGGACGGGCGAGACGGTGACGCTGGACGGCTCGAAATCGTGGGCGAAATCCGGTGAGGTTGCGCGTTATGACTGGACGTTTGGCGACGGATCCACGGCCAGCGGCGCCAAGGTCGAGCGCACCTACGATACGCCGGGCCGCCACAGCGAGATTTTGAAAATCACCACCGCCGATGGCCAAGTAGCCTACGATTTTGCCGTCGTTATCGTCTACGACCGGGAAAATCCGGATCGCCACGTCAACACCATCCACCCTAACTACGCGCCCACCTTCGGCATTCGCGCCAGCGACCCGGTAACGTTCAAAGTGCGCTCGTTCATCCCCAAAGGCTCGCGAGAAGGCCACGAGATCTGGGATTTCGGCGACGGCAGCCCACCGGTCCAGGTCCAAAGCGATGGAAACGCGGAAAAACTAGCGCCGGAAGGCTACGCATCCACGGTTCACCGCTTCGAGCAGGCCGGCGACTACATCGTGCGCGTCGAGCGGACAAGCGAGCACGGCGTGAAAGCGACGGGGGCACTTGTGGGTACGGGTGGAGCCGTAGCGCGCCAAATTCATGAGCGATTGGCCGAATTTTGGACCCAGCAAGGTTGATTTGTGCCCCGAGCTTGGTCCCTTGTCGTCCAAACCCAAGCCCGACCAACGCCCCATCCATGAAACTCACCTTTTGCGGCGCCGCACAGACGACGACCGGTTCGCAGCACCTTCTCGAAATCAACGGACAACGCATTTTGCTGGATTGCGGGCTCTACCAGGGGCGGAGGGTCGATTCCTACGAGCGAAACAAGAATTTTTTCTTCGATCCCGCGTCCGTCGATGCGGTGATCCTCTCCCACGCCCACATCGATCACAGCGGGAATTTGCCGAATCTGTGCAAAAGCGGCTACCAGGGGAACATCTACAGCACCTTCGCGACGCGGACCTTTGCCAGATCATGCTGGCGGATTCCGCGAAAATTCAGGCCAGCGACGTGAAGTGGATCAATAAGCGGCGCAAACGCGAGGAAAAGCCGCCGATCAAACCGCTCTACACCGCGCTGGAGGCCGAGCAATGCATCCGCCAGTTCGTCAACATCGGCTACGAGCGGACGCTGCCGGTGGCGAACGGCGTTTTTCTCACATTTGTCGATGCCGGCCACATTTTAGGCTCGGCGCAGGTGATCCTGGATTTGCAGGAATTCAGCACGGGGCGGCGCAGCCGCTTCGTTTTTTCCGGCGATGTCGGCCGGGGCGACAACAAAATCCTCCGCGACCCGCAAATTCCCGAAAACGTCGATTTTTTGCTGATGGAGAGCACCTACGGCAATCGCGAGCACGAGCAGGACACCGTTTCGCATCACGAAATCGCCGGCATCATCCAGCAAGCCGTGGAGCGCAAGGGCAAGGTAATCATTCCGGCGTTTGCGGTGGAGCGCACCCAGCAGCTCATCTACGTGCTGCACCAACTGGTTGAGGAGGAGAAAATTCCCGATATTTCCATTTACGTGGACAGCCCGCTGGCCGTCAACGCCACGGAGATTTTCCGGCTCCATCCGGAGTGCTTCAACAAGAAGATTTACGACTTTTTGTTCGAAAAGCGCAACCCGTTCGGGTTCGAGAGCTTGCAGCTCATTCGCTCGGTCAGGGCTTCCAAGGCGCTCAACGAGAGGGACGATCCCTGCGTCATCATCTCCGCCTCCGGCATGTGCGAGAGCGGGCGCATTTTGCACCATTTGCGCAACAACATCGGCGATTCGCGCAACACCGTGCTCTTCGTCGGCTACTGCGCGCCTCACA
>CBDCZR010000051.1:0-45245 GCA_965224535.1 Verrucomicrobiales bacterium | reverse complement strand
ACCGCCCCCTTCGCCAGGTTTTTACCGACAGTTCGCGAAGCCCCCAAAATCGGCCGTAAATCCGGACGGTTGTTCGCATCGATCGGCGTCGGCACGGTCACGATGATGGTGTGGGCGGTGGAAATCGCGGCTGGCTCGGCGGTGAACTCGACGTTTGCCGATTTGAGGGCCGCTGCCTCGATTTCACCGGTATGATCGTGCGCCGCCTTCAATTCCGCGACGCGATTCTCATCGATATCGAAGCCGGTGACGTCGAATTTCGAAGCCAAACGGACCGCCAACGGCAAGCCCACGTATCCTAAGCCAACCACGCAGATTTTCCGCTGGCGAGATTCAAATTCGCTAAATTCCGGCAAGTTCACTTGTTTGTGTCAGCGGCCACGCTCGGCGTAGAACCGTTCGTATTCAGCGATGACCTTTTCAATCGCAAATTCGCGCTCGATTCGGGCCCGGCAGGCCTCACGCATCGTCACCTTCTCGTGGTCGAGTTTGGCGATGGTTTCGTTCAGCGCGGCGACCAACTCGGAAACGTCGCGCGGCGGGACGGCGATCCCAGTCTCGCCCGCAACGTCAGCCGCATCACCCACGCGAGTCACCACGCAGGGCACGCCGCAGCTCATGGCTTCACCCACCACGTTTGGAAAACCCTCGACGGCTTGCGAGCAGAGGCAAAACACGTCGAGTGCCGGGTAGAGACGCTCGACGTTCGGGTGTTGATCCAAGAGCCTAACACGCGCGCCAACGCCGAGTTGAGCCGCCAAATCGGCTAACTCTTCAGAATCAGCCACACCACGCCCGGCGATAAGCCCCCAACAATTTTTCCGGCAGTTGCGCCACTGCCCGAAGCAGTTGGCCCTGATCCTTCATTGGGTGAAACCGCGCCACGTTGCCGATGAGAACAGCATCGGCGGGAATGCCGTGAATTTGGCGAAATTCGGCCCGCGCCTGGTCGTCAGGCCGGAAAACATCGGTGCGAAAACCGTTCGGGATGATGCGGCGCGTTTCGGCGGGATAACCGATCGCCTCGTGGTCTTTTGCGCCGGCCATGGAGTTGTGGACGATCGCGTCGGCGCGCCGGGAGAAACGCGCTGAAAGCCGGATTAGTGCGCGCGTGCGGGCTTTTTCGTTGGAGAGATCGTCCAAAGTGTGGCGGCAATTCCAGGCGATCACCGCTTTTTGCGCGAATTTGGCCGAAACCAGGCTGGCAAGGTTGCCGTGGACCATCCAACCCTGAACCCAATCGGGCTGAAACTGGCGGGAAACGCGGATGATCGCGCCAAACCCGCCATGCACGGAAATCCCGGCTTCAGCGAGCGGTTTTCCCAGCGGACCATTCCCTAACAAGCTGACAACCTGGTTTTCGAATCGTTGCCGGTTCATTCCGGTCGCCAGTTTGACGAGCATCGATTCGGCCCCGCCCACTTGAAGGTTGCTGATGATGTGGAGGATGCGGGTCACGCCTTCAGCCCGTCGAAACGAACGCCCATCACTTTTCGCCCGTGGTCAATTTCTCCATTTCGGCCCGAAGGCGCTCCAATTCCATGTCTTTGGCGGCCAACTCCTGCTCTTTTTCCCGCAACGCTTGGTCTCTCTCCTCCAGGGCCTGGTTCGATTCCTCCAAAGCCTGACTTTTCTCGTCCAGCGCTTGGTTCGACTCTTCCAGCGCTTGATTCGACTTCTCCAGCGCCCGATTCTTGTCCTCGACTTCCTGCTGGATCCGCCGGCTTTCGGCCTCCAGCTCCTGGACCAGCCGCTTGTAGGCGTCCACATCGCGCAATGGCCGCAGCGTCTCCCAATCGTGAAAGGCAATTTTTGAAGCGGTGGGGCGCACCTTCAGCCGCAACTCTGGCAAGAGCAAAAATCCGTCGGCATCCGGGCCTTGCTCCGTTCCATTGCGCCAAACGCGCATGGTCACTTTTTTCTTGATGTTGCCTTCATCATCCAGGGCGTCGATCAAGAGGTAGGTCCTCACGCCGAGCTTGGTCCAAAACTTCATTTTGTCGGATTTATCCGACTCACGGCTGGAAGGAGAGGTGATTTCGCCGACGAATTCCGGCACGGGCTGTTCGTCCAAATCATAGGCGTTCAGCGCGGGATCACGGTACTCGGTCAACAGCAAATCCGGGCTCTTGCGGTCTTTGATCCCCTTTTGGTTGCGGAAGAGCAAAAAGACGTCGAAAAGCAGCATCAGGCCCTTTGGTTTCAAGTGAGAGCGCAGCAATTCGCCGACATAGCTCATGAATACTCCGTGGGGTCCACCTGCGGGCATAAGTTCCTCCTCTGTTTGGTAGGCATAGGGATCCGGATCCCAGTTTTCCCGGATGTGATCGGGAATCCAGGCGGGACGGTCCAGAACTGAGACATCGCTCATGCGCGCAGCCTAGCACGCTTTGCCGGTTCCGACAATCCGGCGAGCCACCCGGCCACCCAACGCCTGACGCGAGATTCCAACTTTCGATCCGGGCTTTTTCAGGTTTAGCCGTAGATCTCATGATCTGGCGTTGCCGCGACCAAACCATCGACCTGAACGAGCGGGGGCTCATCATGGGCATCCTTAACGTTACGCCCGATTCATTCTCCGACGGCGGCCGATTCGCGGAATCCGTGGCCGCTATCCGCCACGCTCAGCAGATGATCGCTGATGGCGCGGAAATCGTCGATATTGGCGGGGAATCGACCCGGCCGGGCGCCGAAGCGGTGTCTGAAACGGAGGAAGAACGCCGCGTCTTGCCGGTGATCGAGAAGCTCCATGCGCTGGATTCCCGGGTTTTGCTTTCCATCGACACCTCAAAGGCCGCGGTCGCGGAAAAAGCCTGCAAATCCGGCGCCAGCATCGTGAATGATGTGAGCGCCCTGCGTGGCGACCCGCAAATGGCCGAGGTGGTGGCGAAAACCGGCGCCGGGCTGGTTTTGATGCACATGCAAGGCAGCCCGCGGACGATGCAGGCGAATCCGCGGTATGCCGATGTCGTAGCCGAAGTGCGCGAATTTTTCGCCGAACGCCTGGATTTCGCCGAAAAAGCGGGAATCGCGCGTGACGGCATCGCCCTCGACCCGGGAATCGGCTTCGGCAAGACGCTGGAGCACAACCTTGCGTTGCTTCGCTCGCTGGATCGGCTGTCGGTCGGCGGCCGCCCGCTGTTGCTCGGCGTTTCGCGCAAATCCTTCTTCGGCAAGCTCCTGGGCGGCGCTGAAGTGGATGAGCGCTTGGCGGCAACCATCGCAACCACGGCTCTGACGCGAACTGCGGGTGTGCGAATCCACCGCGTTCACGACGTGCGCGCGAATTGCGATGCACTGCGGGTCGCTGAGGCGCTGAGCGCTGAGAAGGGAGCGTGAAACTCGCCAAAATTGTGCCCGGAAAGCCGGCTCAGTCCTCGCGCGGGCCGGGCGAGAGCGGTTCGCCGATGCCGTCGTTGTCCGTGTCGGTCACGCCGCTGAGCGGATTGTTCGTCACCGCCTGCCACGCGATTTTGCGGAAGGCTTGGTCCAATTCCGGGCTGGGAAAGGCGGATTTTCCGGGAAACCGGATTTCGCCCAAAAGTTCCGGCGAGCGCTGGTAGAGGGTCGCGTAAAACACGTAGCCCTCCAGCCGATCGAACCCCGGCCCGAGGTGTCCCAGGTGGTCTCGCCACAAAGATTTCTCTTTTTTGCCCAAAACGCGGTGGAGACCTTCGATGCCCGGCAACTCGCCGCGGAGGTAGGCGTGGGCACTGAGCACCATGGCGTCGCAGGTGGGCAAAACGTGGACTTTGCCGGGATATTTCGCGTTCAGCTGGTTGATGATTTTGGCGTAGGTGGCGTGTTTGGCGCGTCCCATCTCGGTCAGGAGTTCGCCGGTCAACTCGGCCTCGGTTGTGGGCTCGTTTTCCAGGTCGCCGAGCTGGGGCCAGGCATCGGAGAGGTAAAATTTCATGCCCGGGTTGTATTTCAGGCAAAAATCGATCCAACAGGCGTAGTAAACCGGGCGATCGTTGAAGTAGGGGCCCCACATCATCGCCTCCCACTGCGCGTTGGCGATGGAGGCCAGCAGCTTGGGTCTGGGGTTGCCGTCGAACTGAAAAATGCCGTTTTCCTGCTCCCATTTGTAGCGGGCGCTGCCGGTCATTCCGCCGCCGGTGTGGGCCAAAAACGGTTGCTCGAAGCCGGCGGCCCGGCAGATGTGGGGCAGCGCCTTGAATCCCGGTCCCATGAAGCTGTGCCCGGTGGCGACAACGCGCAGGGCGCCGTTTTCCGGCTTAGGAAAGGTGGTCACGCCGCCGTAGAGTTTGCGGATTTCTTCGGGCGAACGATGGCAGACGGCGTGCTCGGGAAACTCGGGTTCATCCCAGCCGGGATCCGGGGAAAACTTGCGAGGCGCACCGCTCGGCCTTCCGCCGCCGGCCGATTTGCCGCCCGTCATCTTTGCTCGGTAGGCTCGGGCCTCGTCCATCGTCAGCTTCCCGTCGCCATTGGCGTCGGCCTCGGGAAATCGCTTGAGCCAGCGGGCCAATTGATCGGATCGGCCGGGAGTGGCCTCTTGTGCCGGCGAAACAACCGCAACGGCCAGAAGGATCAGGATGGGGAGGAAGGTGATTTTCATCAGAAAGGGGATTTTCCCGGAAACTCTGGCACGAAAACCAAAAAAGCGAAAGCGCGAGCAGCCGCCATGGTTAAACGGACGGAAAAATCGGCTGCATGCACGCCGATTCGGGTCAAAAATCGGAGAATGCACCGAAACCCGCGTTGGCCGTTGATTTGGCTCGGAATCCTGGGTTTGGCCGCGAAAGTCGCGACCGGCGCCCCACCGAACATCCTCTTCATTTACACCGACGATCAAGCGCCCCACGCGGTGCGCGCGGCCGGCGACGAGCGCTTCATCACGCCAAATATCGACCGCATTTTCCACGAGGGCGCGCATTTGACCAACAGCTTCGTCGTCACGCCGGTTTGCAGTCCCAGCCGGTTGGAATTGATCGCCAGCCGCTACGGCTCGGAGATGGGGATCACCGATTGGATCAACCCGCGCAGCGAGCCGGAGGTGGGTATCCCGGAAGGCACGCCCACGTGGCCCAAATTGCTGGCGGATGCGGGGTATCGCACGGCTCTTTTCGGCAAGTGGCACCTGGGGACGCAGGATCGGCATCATCCCACGCAGTTTGGTTACGAGCGGTTTGCCGGGATGCGTGCGGGAGGCTGTCCGCCCAAGAATCCGACGCTGGAGACGGCCGACGGCACCACGCAAAAGCTGGAGGGGTTCACTTGCGACATCCTCACCGGCTGGGCGCTGGATTTCATCCGCGAATCGAGCGAGAAACCGTTCGCGGTGTCGCTGCATTTTCGGGCGCCGCATGCCGCGTGGTTGCCGGTTCGGCCGGAAGATTGGGCGCCGTTCGAGAATTTGGATCCGGCGATCCCGAACCCGGATTTTCCGGATTTGGACGTGGCCGAGGTGAAGCGGCGCACGCGGGAGTACCTGGCGGCGGTGCTAAGCATCGACCGCAACGTGGGGCGCGTGTTAGGGTTGCTGGATGAGCTGGAAATCGCGCAAAATACGATCGTCGTTTTCACCAGCGATCACGGCTATAACCTGGGCGAGCACGGCGTTTGGTACAAAGGCAACGCGATACGGGTTTTGACCAAAAATCCGGCGAAAACCTGGCCGAACATCCCGGCTAACCGGCGTCCTAACCTGTGGGACACGTCGATCCGCGTGCCGGCGGCGATTCGCTGGCCGGAGGCGATCGCGGCGGGGACAAAGATGGAGCGGATCGTCTGCAATCTGGACTGGTTCCCGACGCTTTTGGCCCTGGCGGGGGTGAAAATGCCGGATGGGCTGGAGATTCGCGGGCGCGACTTTTCGCGGCTGCTCGTTGGGCCGGGAATGGGCTGGAACGACGAGCTTTTCCTGGAATACAGCATGCATCACGGCGCAAAGTCCGACATGCGCGGCTGGCGCACCTCGCGGTGGAAATATCTGCGCGATTTCGCCAATGCCGGCCGCGAGGAGCTCTACGATTTGGCCGCCGATCCGGGTGAAACGCAGAATTTGGCGCATCGGGAGGAGCATAGGGACGTGCGGCGCAGATTTGCCGATAAAATCACGGCTAAGCTGAATGAGTTAGGCACGGAAATCGGCGCCGGCCAGCCTACCGCGGACAATCGGGAGATGGTGGAGTTTATCCGCGAAATGGCCCTGAAAAGCAACCCAACCGAGGGCGAAACGGCGATGCGCGACTATCGGGGGCTCATCCCGAAAGCTGACGCGCCCTACGAAATGGTGGCGATTCCCGGTGGCGAATTTTTGATGGGGAGCCCGGTGAGCGAAGCCGGCCGGAACGTCGATGAAGGTCCGCGACGACGTGTGAAGGTGAAGCCATTTTGGATGGGAAAATACGAGGTAACCTGGAACCAGTACGAGCCCTTCATCTTCACCAAAATGCCGCGAAAACGCGATGGCAGCCTGCAACTGCCGGAGCGCCGCCGCCACGGATCCGATCTAGCGGACCTGGTTTCCAGCCCCACCGCTCCCTACATCGACCCGACCTTTGGCATGGGCAGCGACGGCTATCCAGCGCTTTGCATGACCCAACACGCCGCCAGCAAATTTTGCCAATGGCTCAGCGCGCAAACCGGCCATTTTTACCGGCTGCCGACGGAGGCGGAATGGGAATACGCTTGCCGCGCCGGCACAACCTCGGCCTACACCTGGGGCGACGATCCGTCCCAACTGGGCGACCACGGCTGGTTTTGGAAGAATTCCGATGAAAAAACGCAGCCCGTGGGCAAAAAGAAGCCGAATCCGTGGGGATTGCACGACATGTACGGCAACGTGCTGGAGTGGTGCCTGGATCAATACTTCCCCAACGCCTATTTCACCGGCCAAACGACCGTTCCGGCCACCAAACTGTATCCGCGCGTGTGCCGGGGCGGCTCGTGGATTGACGGCGCGGAGTATTGCCGCTCCGCCGCGCGGATTCGGTCGCACGCGGATTGGAAGATGCAGGATCCCGAGTTTCCCAAATCAATGTGGCATCATAGCGACGGGGAGTGGTTGGGTTTTCGCATTGTCAGGCCGCTGGAAGTGCCCAGCGCGGAGGAAATGGAGGCGCTTTGGAACAGCGGAAAAATTTGGGACGAGGGCAAGTAAATTCGATCGGCAATCGAATCGGGATGCTTCGATTGCCGGATTCGATTGCCGGATTCGATTGCCAATCGAATCTACTCGATCTCGACGACGCCGTAGACGCGAAGCGCAGGGAGATCGAAACTGACGCGGCCGTTTTTTGGTTGAAATGTTAGGTCGACCGGCTTGCCGGCATCGACGTCCGGGCGATAGAGCCGGATGGATTTGGCCGAGTCGCGCCGCAGACTCACGGTGATGCCGGAAACGGGACGGGGACGCTCGTTTTCCGGTTTTGCGCCGCGTTCGGCCCTGGTTTCGCCTTCGTCGCGGTCGTAGTTGACGAGGTGCAAGATGGTGCGGGCGCCGTTTTTGTAGGCCGCGGCGCGAACGGTCCAGGGGGCCTGAATTTGCACGCTGCCAACCTGGCGAATGCGATCGAGAATCGGCTGAAATTCGGCGGTTTCGTCACGAAAAATGACGCAGCGGCCTTTGGCTTGAAATTCGCGAATCGCGGCGCGCTGATCCTCGGTCAATTCGACGAATTTCGGCAAAATCAGCGCCGGGTAGCGCATGAGCCGCTCGATCGCGAGATTTTCGTCCGCCAGCACGTCCACGAGCACCTGACGCTCGAGCAGCGCCTGCCCAAATTCGCGAAAATCGTCCAAAGCGGCGGGCCGGCCGCTCCAGACGGCTTGGCGCGGCAATACGAGCGCCACGTCGGCCAACGGCGCCGCTTCGCGGAAGAGCGAATCGCGAGCGTGCCGAAATTTCGTGTGCCGCACCAGGGTTTCGAAGCCGGCGGGGTCCTCGAAGCGCATGTATCGGCCCATGCCCAGGCCGCCGCCGGTCGCGTAACCTTCGGCCATGCTCGCGGCCAGACGCATACCGTCGTATTTGCCCATGACGAAGGGTTTGCCGCGGCCAAGTTCGCGCACGGTTAGGCAGCTCAACCAGGCGTCGCCGGCTTTGCGCTCGGTTAGGCTCAAATTTTTGCCAACGAAGGATGCGCCGCCCGATTCCCAAAAATAGCTCTCGTCCCGGCCCCAGGCTTCGGCAGGCAAAAACATCCGTTCTTCGCCAATGCCGACGTGGCCAAGGTGATTCCATTGCGCCACGATCAATTCCGGCTTCAACGAACGGCCGTGACGGATGAAAATGTCGTCGAAATTCGCCTTGAAATTCTGCGCGGCCCAACGCGCGGCCAGCCAATCCAGATCGGTCGCGGTTTCCGCGTCCGGATACCCGGAAATGCGCGCCGGGATGGTCGGAAACACGTGAGATTTCAGGTCGCCGATTCCCAGGTTTTCGCGGAGTTGCGCCGGGCTGAATTGCTGGCCGAGCCACTGCCTGAAGCTGGCCTGGCAATGTGGGCAAACGCAGCCGAAGTGGTAGTTGTAGGTGGTGACCACGCCATCGACCCCGCAATCAACGGCGACGCCTAACATTTGCCGAAACATCTGGCGGGCGTGGGGGCTGGAGAGGCAAAACGCGATCTGTCCCTGCCCGTATCGGCTAACCTGAACGGGCGTGCCGTCCGCCTGGCGCTGCAAGAGTTCCGCCAGGTTCGGATGCGGCTTGGGACCGAGCAAGTCTTCAGGCCAACGGTTCTGGTAGTAGTCGATAAATCCGGTGCGCTCCTCCCAGTTGCCCATGGCCTTGATGAGCCGAAAGTGGCCGACGACTTTCAAGCCTAGATCGTGGATTTTCGCGTTGAGATCGCGCTGAAAGTCGAGAACCGCGCGCTCGCCCGTCAGCGGCAATTGCATCGGTGTGCCCTTGGACTTGGGATCGTCCGCGTAGCCGTGAAACATGGCGCCGTACTGGCCGATTTGCACCAAATCCGGCCGGGCGGCTTCCAGGTAAGGGAAGAGCCGCTCGTGCGCCATAGATCGGGTCACCAGCAAGCTGCGGGGCGGATCCTGCGCGGCGGAAAAGCCGGCCAAAACGCAGAACAGGAGGATGTGGAGGGTCCGGGTCACGCCTCCCATCACGCGCCGCGGCCTACGACTCTTGCCGCTGCCAGTAGAGCGCGATGCCGTCGGCGCACATGTCGGTGGGGTTGGCGTTTTCGCAACGGCACCAGGTTGTTTCGTCCACGTTTTCGGCTTCGGCGCGGGCGCGGTTGAAATCCGTCAGCGCTTGGACCAAGTCCTCGCGCGAGGCCCCGGTTTTCATCCGCTCGCGGACTAATTCGGCGGCGTCCCGGATGACGGGTTCGTAGCGTTCCAGGTGTTGGGTCACATCGCGCACCTCGCCAAAGTGGGTCAGGTAGAGCGCATCGAACTTGGCCTCAGCGAGCCGGCGGATTGAGGCAACGTAGGGCTCCGGCTCGAATTGCGATGGAGCCGTGGCCGGTGAAATGTAGGTTTGGCCGGGCAAACGCACCCCCGCGACATCACCGGTAAACGCCACCCCATCCACGACAAACGCGTGATGGTGCCGGGCGTGACCGGGCGTGTCCCAAGCGCGAATGGTGGTTGCGCCCACCTCCACGGTGTCGCCGTCGCTCAGCGCGGTCACTTGCGCCTGCGGGATGGGCCGAACTTCGCCCCAAAGCGCTTCGAGTTGGTCGCCGTAAACCATGCGCGCGCCCGTGATGAGCTTGCTAGGGTCGACGAGATGACGTGCGCCGCGTTCGTGCACGTAAATTTGTGCGCCTTGTTGCGCCCACCAACCCGCGGCGCCGGCGTGATCCAGGTGAACGTGGGTGACGAGGACTTTTCGGACATCAGCTGGCTGAAAACCCAGCTTGCGAATCCCGGCCTCCAGGTTTTCGGCCGTGCTTTCGGGCCCCGTCTCGATCAGCGCCAAGTGACTCCCGCATTCGAGCAAAAACGCCGCGATGCACTGCGATTGGCCGCGAAAATTGAGGTCGATGGTGTGGATTTGCATGGCTCCTGGTTCTTTCGCACGGGGCATTGCCAATCGCCACCGGTTTGTCGGAATTGGGAACTCCCAAACTAACCTCCCGCCAAAACCGCCACTTCCTGCGGCACGACGCTCTTTGTCGTCGCTTCAACGCCCGCCTTCACTTTTTCCACATCCACGGCCGTGATCTTGTATTCCGGGCACATCGTTTCGGCGTCGTGAACGTTGCTAGTCAGCTTGTTGATCATCAATTCCGGAAAATGGAACGTGGTGTACAAAATGCCGGGTTTCACCTCGCGGCTAACGTTGGCGTTGAGAAAAACCTCGCCGCGCGCCGATACCAACCGAACCCGGTCGCCGGTCTCGATTTCCTTCTTTTTGGCGTCCTTGGGATGAATGGCCAGTAAGTCTTCGCCGACGATTTTCGAGTTGTTCGTCCGGCGCGTCATCGTGCCGCAGTTGTATTGCTCCAAAATCCGGCCCGTGGTCAAAATGAACGGAAATTCGGCGCCGTGAGCCTCCAACTCCGCCGATTCCTCCCACTCGAAAAAGTGGAATTTGCCGAGCCCGCGGCGGAATTGCTCGGTATGGAGGATTTTCGTGTCCTCGCCGCCCTCTTTGATCGGCCACTGCTTGCCTTGATCGCCGAGGTTTTCCCACGTTGCGCCTTTGAAGAACCAGATGACCTGGGACATCTCCTCCAGCACGCCATCGGGGGTGTAATCCGGCTGCTCGTAGCCCATGCGGTTCATGATGTCGACGATGATCTGGCCGTCGGGCTTGGTTCCCTCCAGCGGTTCTACGGTGGCGTTGACCCGCTGCACGCGACGCTCGCCATTCGTGAACGTGCCGCTTTTTTCCAAAAACGAGGCGGCGGGCAGGATGACGTCGGCAAATTGCGCGGTCACGGTCATGAAAATCTCCTGCACCACCAGGAAATCGAGCGAATTCATGGCGCTGGCGACGTGCTCGGAATTCGGGTCGGTTTGCACGACGTCTTCGCCCATGAGCCAGAGCGCTTTGAGCTTGCCCTCGCAGGCTGCGTCGAACATTTGCGGGATTTTCATCCCCGCGGCAGTCGATGTCGGCCGGCCGTAAAATTCTTCGAACAGCTTGATGTTGTCCGCGTTATCGACCGGCAGGTAACCGGCGCCCTGATGCGGCTGGCAACCCATGTCGGCTGCGCCTTGCACGTTGTTTTGACCGCGCAACGGATTCACGCCGACGCCGGGCCGGCCGATGTTGCCGGTCATCATGGCCAGGTTGGCGATGTACATCACCGTCTTGGCCCCTTGGCTGTGTTCGGTCACGCCCAGGCCGTGGAAGCTCATCGCCGCGTTGGCGCTACCGTAGGTTTTGGCCGCGGCGCGCACTTTTTCCTTCTCCACGCCGGTAATTTGCTCCAACTCATCCAAATTCAGCCCGCGCAGTTGCTCCTTGAACTCGTCCCACTGCTCGCAGCGCGCCTTGGCGAATTCTTCGTCCACCGACCCCTCCTCCAGCAGGTAAAACGCGAACATGTTGAGTAGCGCGATGTTCGTTCCCGGCCGCAATTGCAGGAAATGCGTAGCATACGGCGTCAACTCAATTTCGCGCGGGTCGATGATGATGAGCGGCACCCCTTTCATGGCCTGCTGCTTGATTTTTGCGCCGGTGACAGGGTGACCCTCGGTCGGGTTCGCGCCGATGACCAGGATGCACTCGGTGTGCTCCAGGTCGTCGATCGAATTCGTCGCCGCGCCGGTGCCGAAGCTCTGCTGCATGCCCCAGGCCGTGGGCGAATGGCAAACCCGCGCGCAGCAGTCGATGTTGTGCGTGCCGATGACCGCGCGGATGAATTTTTGCATCAGGTAGTTCTCCTCGTTGGTGCAACGCGCCGAGGAAATGCCGGCGACCGAATCCGGCCCATGCTCGTCGCGAATTTCGGTGAGGCGCTTGGCGATGTATTCGTAAGCTTCGTCCCAGGTTGCCGGCTCAAAGTGGCCGTTGGTGCGGATGAGCGGCGTGGTTAGGCGATCCTGGTGGTTGTAGAACTTGAACGCGTAGCGCCCCTTCAGGCAGGTGTGCGCGTGATTCACCTCCGCGTCCACCGGCGCCTGGATCGACAAAATCTCGTTCCCCTTCGTTTTTACGTCCAAATTGCAGCCCACCCCGCAATACGTGCAAACCGTGCGCGTCGATTCCGTCGCCTCGATCGATTTCGACGCGAAAATGTCGGAAATCGCCGAAGTTGGGCAAGCCTGGGAACACGCGCCGCAGCTCACGCAATCGCTCTCGGCAAAGCTCACGTCCAGCCCCTTGATGATGCGTGCATCGAACCCGCGCCCATGCATGGAAAGCACGAACTGGCCCTGAATTTCGTCGCAAGCGCGCACGCAGCGGCTGCAGTTGATGCATTTGGACAGGTCGCTGGTTAGGTAAGCCGCGCCCAGGTCTTTTTCGCGATCCAGGTGATTTTTCCCCGCCGGGTAACGAACGTCGCGCACTCCCACCTTCGCCGCCACCGTCTGCAGCTCGCAATTCCCGTTCACCTCGCAGGTCAGGCAATCGAGCGGATGATCGGTTAGGACAAGTTCGACGATATTTTTGCGCAAACGGCGGACATTTTGGCTTTCGGTGAAAATGTGGGCCCCCTCGCTCATCGGCGTGTGGCAACTGGCGACCACGCGGCGTGGACCATTCGCCTGCTGCGCGATCTCCACCGAACAAACCCGGCAAGCGCCATACGGCTCCAACTGCGGGGCATCGCAAAGCGTGGGAACGTGGCCCCGGCCGAGGTGACGATCGACAAAATTGAGGATCGTGTCACCGGGCTCGAAGGAATGGGCGACGTTATCGATGAAGGCGGTGGATTCGTTGGCCTGAATCATGAGGATTTGCGGGTTCTCGGATGCGTTCGATCAGGATTGGGCGGAATCGGGGGAATGTAAACGATTTTCGGCGGGGGCGATTCGCCTGGTGGAAGGCGCAAACCGATCTCGGAGATCGGCGCCACAGTGTTTGGCTGGTATCAGTTCAGCCAGGAGGCAAACAGTGATGATGGGTTGAGGCGAGCTTGTTCTGGAATGCGAAAATGCCGGACGCCGAAACCGACGCCTTCTTCGCGCTTATGATTGAGCTTCGCGTTACCGCAGACCTTCGCCATGAGGCGCTCGGGTGGCTCCAGGAAATGCGGGCTGAAGAAGCCGATTTGGCTTCCGTTGCTTGAAGTCAAGCGCCTCGATGCATGGCTGATCCTTACATCGACGAGGCACACGGCGTGCTGCGTAACAAAGGAGGTCTGACCGATCCTGACGAGTTGGCGCGGTATGAAGCGGAGTGCTTCGCCTTGCGGATGATGGAAGCCGTGGAAGTGGAAATCGAGGCGACCGTGGATTCGTATCGAGACCTTCACTGGCATCTTTTTCAGGACGTTTACGACTGGGCGGACCAGTTCCGCTCCGTTCCTCTGGCGAAACAGGATTTTGTCGATTCCTGGGCAATCACGCGATTCGCATCGCCAGAGGAAATTGAGCCGCGTTTGAGCAGTTGATGGAAAAGCAGCGCCCCGAGCACCTCTTCGCGGATCTTCCACGAAACGAAGCCGCAACCGCCTTGGCGCACCTGTTGGCCGATTTCCGCAGGAAGACTTCGCCCAACTGCTCGGAAAGTTTCGCGAAACGAAGGACGACAGCTCCATGGAACAAGTGGCCGGTGTTATCGACCGATTTTGCACCTTTCCCGTGCTCGAAAAACGGCGCCTAGCCGAGTTGGTGCTGTTCAGCTTCCTAACCGGCAACGAAGACATGCACCTGAAAAATTTCTCGCTGACAACGCGCCTCAACCAACGAGCGCGGCGCATCCAACTGAGCCCTGCCAACGATTTGCTCAACACCACCGTCATCTTGCACGATCCACCCGATGAAGTTGCCCTGCCAATTAAGGGGAAAAAGCGCAACCTGACCAAAAACGACCTGTTGCGGGCTTTTTGTCAGAAACGCTGCGGCGTCTCGGCCAAATACCTCGATCAGACGTTGGGCAAGTTTTCGGAATTGCTTCCGAGCTGGAAGGAACTCGTCGGCCGCAGCTTTCTGAGCGAAACGAACCGGCAGCGCTATCTTGAGGTCTTGGGTCAACGCGCCGACCGCTTGGGATTGTGAGAGGCTGAGAGGTGATCGCCCGATCGCCCTTGACTTGTGGGGATCCGGTTTCTAGCCTCTCCGACGTGAAAGTTTTCATCAGCTACCGCAGATCTGATGATCCGAGCGGCGCAGGGCGGCTTTTCGATCACCTGGAGTCGCGGTTCGGGAAAGGCAACGTGTTCATGGACGTGGACAGCAATATGCCGCTGGGCATCGACTTCCGCGACCACATTACCACGCGAATTGAGGCAGCCGACGCGGTGTTGGCGATCATTGGGCCGAATTGGCTTCGCTCGATCCGGGAAAGGGCGGATGATCCCAAGGATTTCGTGCGTTTGGAGATTGAGGCGGCGCTGAAATGCTGCAAACCGCTGGTTCCCGTGCTGATGGGCGCCAGCGTGCCGGACGAAGCGGAGTTGCCGCCTTCCATCGCCAAGTTGGCGTATCTCAACGGGATGCCGATTGACGTTGGCGCGGATTTTCGGCATCACGCGCAGAAATTGTGCGGGAAGCTGGAAGCGGGTGTTGGGACGGGGACTGAAGCGACGGCGCCCACCACCGCAGCCTCTCCTTCACCACCGAAAAGGCAAAAAAACGTGCCAAAGTCAGGTCAGAAACGGAAGCGCGCTGAAAGTATCGGCTGGAAAGACGTTGTCGTGCAGATCGGATTGGCCATTGCGGGTGGCTCTATTTGCATCATTCCCATTTTGGCCGATGGCCGCGGGCTCGACAACGGTCCATTAGGCGATCCGGCATCATTGGCAATCGTGGCAGGAACTCCTGCGGGTGTTTTGCTTTCCCTTTACAACGGATACTCCCCTGCTCTCACGGCTGTCGGGTTCGCCGTCGTGGGTGTAATAATTGGGACATTCGTTGCCTGTCGGCTTCGCCGTTTGGGTCTGGCAAACTCGTTTGGTGCGATAATCGGTGCGTTTACCCTCGGCGCAGTCGGAATCGCCGTCGCGGCTTGGTGGATGAATCGCCGCAAATCCAAAAGGCGCTAGTCCGCCGCCACTACCGCAATTTCCCGCTCAAATAATCCGTGCGGCGTTTAACCTCGCCTCGGTCAACCCTCAAATTCACCGCGCCCAAATCAAACGGCAACGGATTGGGCGCGCGATCGTGGAAGTGGACGACGGTGTTGAAGGTTAGAAGCGCTTCGATGGGATGCTCGGTTTGGTTCAACACACGCGTTAGGGTAGGACGCGGGTCTTCAGTGCCGATTTCGCCCAAAAACTCCGCGGCGCGGACTTGGACGAGCAATTCGGGGTCGTCGAGCAACGTTTTTGCGGCGGGAGCGAGTGGGGCGGCTTCCGCGCCGAAACAACTGCAGGCGATCGCGGCTTGGTAGCGCACCCAGGGGTTTTCATCGGCCAGGGCGGCTTCGAGTTTCGGCTTGGCTTCGGTGAAGGGGAGCAAGCTCAAGTCGATGGTGTCGACGAGGCGGGCGATTTCCGCTTTTTGCGCTTGGCCGAAGGCAACGGCTCCGTCGAAGGCGCGGTCGTGAAGCTCGCTTTCGGGGTAAAAACTGAGGTCGGGCAGGTTTTTGACCGTCGCTTGCAATTCCCCGCGCAATTCGGCCAATTTCGCCGCATGAGCCGGGTCGCCGGCCAGGTTTTTGACCTCGTGAGGGTCGGTTTCCAGGTCGTAGAGCGCCTCGGCCGGTTTGGGCTCGAAAAACTGGCTTTGCGCGGCGTTTAGCTTGCCGGCGTGGAACAAATCGCGCCACTCGGCGTAGGCCAGCATGCGGTAACGGTAGTTGTTTTGCAGGCCATCGGGATAAAACGCGTGGTAGTTGCGCAGATACTTCCACTTGCCCTTGCGCAGGGAGCGGCAGAGGTCGTATTTTTCGTCGAAACGGTCCGCGTAGCCGAATATCGTGTCGCGCTGGTTCACCTCGGCCATGCTGACGCCCGAGCCGAGAAACGCGCGGCCGTCGACTTGCTCCGGAACGTCCAAACCAGCTAAATTCAGCAGCGTGGGCCCAAAATCGATGAAACTAACGAACCCACCAACGCGCGTTCCCGGCTTCGCATCGACGAGGTGCTTCCAATTTTCCGGGATTCGCACCACCAGCGGGACGTGGAGCCCGGATTCGTAGATGTAGCCCTTGCCGCGCGGCAAAACGCCCCCGTGATCGCCGAAATAAAAGACGAAGGTGTCCTCCAGCAGCCCGTCTTCCTCTAACTGCGCCACGATTTTGCCGATTTGCTCGTCGATGACGCCCATGCGGTCGTGGTAGCGCGCGTAGGTGTAGCGGAAGAGGGGGGTGTCCGGGTGATAGTCGGCCAATTTCACCGAATCGTGCGGCGTTTGCGATGGTTCGGCCTCGCGCTTGGCCGCGTTGAAATGAAGCGAGCTTTCGTGCGATTGGCCGAAGCTTTGCATGTGGAAAAACGGCGCGTTTTCGGGCTTATTTCGCCACGTCGCCTTTTTCGACGATTCATCCCAAACCCCTTTGCCCTCGACCGCGTTGTAGTCTTTTTTGCTGTTGTTAGTGGCGTAATAGCCTGCCTCGCGCAAGTAAGCCGGGAACATCCTCAAACCCGGCGGCATCGCGGCCATTTTGGAGCGGCGATGAAACTGGGTGCCGATCCGCGGGGCGTAGCAGCCGGTGATGAGCGTCGTTCGCGCCACAGAGCAAACCGGCGCATTGGAGAAGGCGTGGTTGAAAACGAGGCCGTTTTTGGCCAGCGACTCAATATTCGGCGCCGGAGCCCCGTTTTCATCGAAAAGGCGTAGGTAGTGCTTGGAGTTGTCCTCGGACACCAGCCAGACGAAATTCGGCTTGTCCGCGGCTTGGGCGAAAATCGCGGAAGCCAGCAGGAAAATCGGGAAGAGCGGGGATTTTGGGGATTTCACGCTCCAAACCCTGCTGACGCCAAGCGCACTTGCAAGGAACGAATCTTTCAGTCGTAGCGACGCTTGTTTTCCAGGTAGCTCTGGACTTTCTGCCGTCCACCCAAGCCAATGGCAATGGCGCCGCCGATTCCAAAGGCGAGAACCGCGGTAACGATTGCGCCTTGCATGAGGTATTGGATGGTGGTGTCGCTCAACGTGGTAAGTTGCGCGGCTTGCAAGGCCATCCCGCCGACGAAGACGAGGATGCCGTAGTAGGCCACGTCGCGCCAGACACCGGATCCGATGGCGTTGCGCGCCAAACCGGCGACAAAGGTGCCGATGAGGAAAATGACGATCCCGCCCCAGACGTCCAGAATCTTATCAGCCACCGCCCGGAGTTCGATCAGGTTCATGATGTTGATCGATTGCTTCACCATGACCACGATGATGGTGAGGGCGACGATTTTGGCGATCATTTCCGATAGCGGACGCCCCAGGAAGCGGATTTCCGATTCGTAGCCGAGCCGTTGCGGAATGCGGTCGATTCCCGCCGCGGCCAGGGTCGAGCCGAGGGCTTTGTTGACGATTGACGACAGGAAAATGCCCAGCGCCAAAACCACGCCGCCGGCGAAGAGAATGGGCACGTAGCTCAAAATCTGCTGGATCATGGGGTTGATGGCGTCCGAGATGCTGCGAATCCCCAGCGTCTCAATGGCGCCCTGCAGGATGGTGAGGATGATCAGGAAAAAGACGATGGTGGTGAGGGCCGTCGTCAAAGGCCGTTCCGTGCCCAAACCGAGGCGTTCGTCGATTCGCGTGGCGGTTAACACGCCGAGCAGGACCTTTTTCACGATGGTGGCGACGGCGAACGCCACAAAGGTCAGCAACGCGGCCCCGAGGAGACGCGGCAGGAAGGTCGTGACCTGGGCCAGCATGTTTTCCAGCGGCCGGGTGACGTTTTCGCCCAATTCCGCGGCGCTGATGGCGGCCATGACCACAAAAAGCATGAGAAACCAGAAGAGAAAGGCCCCAAACGCGCGCTCGGTGTTGGCGTTGGAGACTCCCAGCATGTCGGCGACCTTTTCGTCCAGCTCGGTGTGGTGCAGCAGGCCTTCGACGACCTTCTGGATGATCCAGCAGGCGATGAAGCCGAAAAACAGAATCAAAATCGCGCTAATCCAGGGCCCAAAGTTGCCGACGCCCAATGTGTCGAACCAATCTTTCACACCGTTCATCGTGGTCAGGTCCGACCATTCGAACGACTGTTGGGCCAGCATGCCGGTGCTCCGAACATCGGTTGCGCCGGCGATTGCGAGTAGTGGTGTTACTTGAAACATGGTTAGATTTGGTTTTGGTGGAGGAGGTGAAATCTTTGCGAAAAAAGGGAGTTTCGCCACTCATCCGTCAAAAATCAGGCGTCTCCGGCAATCTCCGGCCAGATTCGACTTCTAATAGCCCCTGTATCCAGGTGCCGCTACAAAAATAATTCTCATTTTCATAAATTTTCGCAGAAACGCGCCTCTAAAGTCGGTTTTTTTCTGGCTTCGAGCCTTGTTCGCCTGGGGTAGCGGAGGCGTTTTGGAGAAAATTCCGGATCTTGGGCGCGGGTTTACCCCGCCGTAAGCCTCGATTCGCAAATTTCAAAATTGGCTGGCGGCGCTGCGGATTTTTCTTTCGCTCGGTGAGAGTCGTGGTAGGATCGCAACCTATGAATCGAGTCATTCTCTCAGTCGTGGCGGCACTGGCCGCGTTGTTCCTGGCCAGTTGCGCCGGCAAGCCCAAGCCCTACGACGACAACGTGAGCAACCTGCCGCAAAACAGTCCGCAGGGGTGGGAAGGCTCGGCTGCATTTGGCAGTTTCTTCCCCCAGTCTCAGTAGCCGCGGCAACCGCTCGGCTGCCCGGTTGATCCAACGGGAAAACCCCCGGCTCTGCCGGAGAGGTTGACCCGTCCGGCAGTCTCCCCTCGCGCACACTGCCACCGCGAGAGAAAGCCACCTCCCGGCAGGTGGCTCCTACCCTTCCAAGTTTGGGGATTTGGCCCCCAACCCATCCGGATTCCACATTTGATGTGGAAATCACCGCCAGGAGGCTGAATCTTCCCTGAAATGGAGCTGAAAGACATCGTCGAAGCCCTGCTTTTTGCCGCGCCGGAGCCAATCTCGGCCAAGGAGGTGACGCGATGTATTCGCTCCAAGCTGGAGGACGAAACCGAGGCTGAGGAAATCGAGGACGCCGAGAATGTGGACGAAACCGACGAAGCCGAAAAAGACGGGGATGCCGATGGCTCGACGCTCGCGAAAACCAAGCCGCGAGAGGTGGAAGCCGCGATTCGCGAGCTGAACCTGGACTACGAGCAAACCGGGCGCGCTTTCCGCATCATCGAGGGGCCCACGGGCTGGCGGATGGCCTCCAATCCGGATTTCGCCGACTGGATTCGGGAGCTGTTCCCCGGCAACAAACCGGCAAAATTAAGCGCGCCGGCGCTGGAGACCCTCGCCATCGTCGCCTATCGCCAACCCATCACCAAGGCCGATATCGAGGCGGTTCGCGGCGTGAGTGTGGACGGCGTGATGAACAAAATCATCGACCGCGGCCTCATCAAAATCGTCGGCCGCGCGGAATTGCCGGGCCGGCCCCTGCTCTACGGCACCACGGAGATGTTCATGGAGCATTTTGGCATCAAAAAGCTGGACGACTTGCCAAACGCCGCCGAATTGCGCACCGTGCCTCTGCCCAGCGCGGAAGACGGTGAGCAGCAACCGCAAGAGGCCCAGGGAAACCTGGATTTCAGCCCGGCGAACGCGGAAAATCTGGAAAACGCCGAAAATCCCGCAGATTCGCCCCCAAAACCCGCAACCGAACCTTCAGAAACCGACGATGGCTGACCCCTTGCGAAACATTCGAACCAAGATCGACAAGATCGACTCGGAGTTGCTCCGGTTGTTGAACGAGCGGGCGGATTTGGTGCACGAGGTGGGCGAAATTAAAAAACGCGGCGGGTTGGAGATTTATGCGCCGGAACGCGAGGAAAAGCTGCTGCAAGCCCTGGTGGCGAAAAACAAGGGCCGGCTGGGCGAGCCCTCCATTCGCGCCATTTACCGCGAAATCATGTCCGCGGCCCTGGCGCTGGAAGAAGACCTGAAAATCGCCTTTTTGGGCCCGGAAGGAACTTGGACGCATCAGGCCGCGATCAGCAAATTTGGCAACAGCGTGGAATATGCGCCGCAAATGAGCGTAGCCGATGTTTTCGACCAGGTGGAGCGCAAAAATGCTGGCTACGGCGTCGTGCCGATCGAAAATTCGACCGAAGGGGCGGTGAATCACACGCTCGACCTCTTCGCGACCTCGCCGCTGCAAATTTGCGCCCAAATTCTGCTGCCGATCGAGAACAACCTGCTCGCAAAAATCCCCGTGGAGCGCATCGCCAAGATTTACTCCCACCCCCAGGTTTTCGGGCAATGCCGGCGCTGGCTGGCGGAGAGTTTTTCGCACGGAGAGACGGTGGAAGTTTCCTCGACCGCCAAAGCCGCGGAAATGGCGACCACCGACCCCGAAGGCGCCGCGCTGGGCGGAGCCTTGCTCGCGGAATTGCACGGGCTGGAGATCCTGGACCGCGGGATTCAGGACAACGCCAACAACACCACGCGTTTCCTGGTCATCGGCCACCGCACCTGCCCCGCCACTGGCAAGGATCGCACCTCCATCATGTTCAGCGTGCGCGATGAGCCGGGCTCGCTCTACGCCGCGCTCAAGCCCTTCAACCAGTTTCACATCAACCTGAGCAAGATCGAGAGCCGGCCCAACCGGCAATCGCGCTGGGAGTATTTTTTCTACGTTGACGTCGCCGTGCACGGCAGCAACGAGCAGTTCCGAACCGCGCTCGACGAGTTGCAAGCCCACTGCAATTTCGTGAAAATCCTGGGCAGTTATCCCGACGTGGAGCAGTAGGACACCGCCCCAGCAACCAATACCGCTGCCCTTTGCCCCGCGAGGGCCAACTGAAGAAAACCGCCGCACCATCAAATTCCAGATCGTGCGCCAAATGCGCCGTGCGGCGTGCCGCGTCCTTGAACGCAACGTTGTAGCCGTGCACGAAGAACGAAAGCGCGCTTTTTGGCTCCCGCATCTCGCTGCAATTCCAGGGCAAACCCACGCCGCGAGGTTTGATGCACCTCCATCAACACCACGTGTTTTTTGGGGCTTCCAGGAACTCGAACTCCAACACTCGTCCGGAACAGGAAGGCCCTCTCTTGGTTCATACCGCAACTTTCCAAAAACTTCTACCAAGTTGACGAACCGCCCCCGGCGCGCCCAATTGCGTGCCGAAATGAAGCTCCCCATCGCCACGTTCCTGCTCCTACCCGGCCTGCTAAGCGCCGCACAGCCTAACATCATCCTCGTCAACGCCGATGACCTGACGCATCGCGATTTGGGCTGCTATGGCGGCCAGGCGCATACGCCGAATATCGATCGCCTCGCTACCGAGGGGATGCGTTTCACCCACTGTTTCCAGGCCGCGCCGATGTGCTCTCCCACACGGCACAACATCTACACCGGAAACGCGCGACGGTTACTCGCGTTATCTGGCGGAAATCACGTATTACGACGGCCAAGTGGGCCAAATTCTGGGTTTGTTAGACAAACACGGCCTGGCGGACAACACCCTGGTTATGGTAACCAGCGAGCAGGGAAACAGCATGCCCTTCGCCAAGTGGACGCTCTACGATTCCGGCCTGCAAACGGCCTTGATCGCGCGTTGGCCGGGAAAAATCGCTGCTGGCGCGGTTACCGGCGCGATGGTGGAATACGTCGATCTCGTCCCCACATTTGTCGATGCGGCGGGAGGACGCCGGACGCGATTTTGGACGGCAAAAGCATGCTCCCCGTGCTTTTCGGCCAAAGTCAGGAACACAAGGAGCACGTCTACGGCATCATGACCACGCGTGGCGTCATCAATCATCCCGGGCACTACGGCATCCGTTCGGTGCGCAGCCGCCGGTACAAGCTGATCCACATGGAAAGAAACGCGGAGGCGATCATGAAGCTCAAAACCAGCCGCGACGGTCCGCCGCCAACGGCGCGGATGATGCCCAGCGCGATGCGTTTGTGCAGGTTCCAGCGTTCCATGACCAGGGCGATGAGGAAGCCGCCGATGAAGAGGAAAATGGTGCTGTTGACGTAAATTGGCGCCGTTTCCTTGCCGGGCAAAGTTGGAATGATCGTGCATTCGAACGATGCGGATTTTGAAAAATTTCCGGGAATCGAGGTGGTGAATCCGCTGTCGTGAGCCGCGCTGGCCCTCGCGAAACGCGTCGTGGCCGAAAACGCGCTGCAGCGTCGCCAACGTGTTAGTTTCGGCTTGCATCGGCCAGTTTTTGCAGCTCGCGCGCCAGCCGATCGACCTGATTTCTGAAGTCGCGGCCCATGCTGAGCGTCATTCCGTTGCGCCAGGCCAGAGCGCGCACCGTTTCCGGCAAGCGTTCTTCCGGCGGAACTTCGGCGTTGCCGGCCAGCAGGGGGATGACGGGGATGTCCCGCTCCAGCGCGGCCTCGATTTCCAAGCGCAGGAAGTCTTTGGGATCGTCCTTGCGTTGTTCCAGAATTTCCAGCCACTGCGGGCCGATCAGCGCCACGCACACGTCGCATTTTTCGATCTTGCTGGCGATGTAGCCGCGAAAATCAATCCCGAGCGGGATGGAATCGATGTCGCGAAAAACGTGCTCGCTGCCAAAGCGCTGGGCGAGCCGGTCGTAGATGCTGACCAACAACGCCGCCGCCACTTGGTCGTCGCGCCGGTAGGAGAGGAAGACGTTGCATGGGGCCTCGACTGACGGCGTGGGAGGCGGCGAAGTGGGTTTGGGTTCCGGCTTTGGTGGGGGAGTAGGCGGGCCGGCTTCAATCGCCGTCGCGGGCGGCGAGTTGGGCTTCGGTTGCGGTTGCGGTTTCGCCTTTGCCTTGGCTGGGGAGGACTTGGGCGTGGAAACTGGCGCGTGTTCGCCAATTCCACGGGCGCGAACCAGCCACCACCCTGCCAAACCCACCAACCCTAACAAAGCGCCGCCGGCCAGCCATGGCAATCGCGATGAAGGTTCGCTAAGCGCCCGGTCGTAGGTGTCAATGAACGGGTCGGCTTCGCTGGGAACGGTTTTCCCGGAATCGTCGCCGCTGATGACGCCTTCATACCCTCCTTCTTGTCCACGGGAAAGCGGTGCGGCCGCGATGAAGGCAACGACTACGCAGAAAATCGAAATCCGGGGTTGGAGTCTAGCACACATACCAAAACCATGGTCGGCCAATTTGAGCCAGGGTGCAACGCTCGAACGACAACCATCGCGAAAAAATGATCCGACGGCTAGGCTCCGAGCTTGTAGGTTCTCCTGGCGTTGTCGCGGTAAAGTTTGCGCAGTTCGTCTGCCGATGCGTCGCTCAAAATCAAATCCAACGCCGCAATCCAGGCGTCTACCTCCGCCGCATGCCGGATGACCGGCCAATCGCCGCCAAAAAGGACGCGATCGCTGCCGAAACACTCGATCGCGTGATGGACGTAGGGCGCGAGGTCGTCCGCGGTCCAATTTTCGCGGTCGGCCTCGGTAACCAGGCCCGAAATTTTGCACATCACGTTGGGAAACCCCGCCAGCGTCTTCATTTCCGCTTTCCAGGGCTCTAGCACGCCGTTTTTGATGTCGGGCTTGGCGAGGTGATCCAAAACGAAGCGAACCTCGGGGCATTGCCGCACCATCTCGATGACGTTGGCCAACTGGCCGTGCGTGATGCAGATGTCGAAACTGAAATCGAACCGCGGCAAAAGCTGCAAACCCACGATGAAGCTGGTTTGCAGGCAAAATCCGGGATCGCTCTCAGCTTGAAGGATCCGGCGGACGCCGCGAACCAGCGGCATGGCGGCCAGCGCCTCTAAATCCGGCAAACAAGCTTCGCCCAGCTCAAGTTTGGCGCGCGCGACGATTCCCTGGAGGCGCGGTTCCCGTTCGGCGAGGCGCCCTACCCAACGCGCCTCGTCAATTCCGCGGCCGGACGCTTCGTCGCACTCCACGAAAACCATCGCGTCCACCTCGATTTCGCCGCGCGATTTGTCGTAGTCGGCCACGTCGTGGACGCGATTCAGCAGCGGATCGTCCTCCAGCCAGGGATAGCTGAGATTTTGCGGGTCCCAGAGGTGGACGTGGGCGTCGGTGATGGGGAAATTCGGCATTTCGGCAAGTTTGGGGAATTTGCGAGGTTAACGTTCATGCTAACGCAACCCGCCTTGATCGCAGGCCAAAAATACGCCGCGGCAGAGGCCCAAAAACGCCGTAAAGCCGCAAAAATCGCGCTACCGGCGGTTTATGATCGACTTTTGGCTGAATCCGCGCCAAAAAGAAGCGTTCAGAAACCGTTCCGATGTCTTCGATATTTTGCAAAAAGCAGGTCATACCGTGGTTGTTCGCCCTAATTTCCGGAGGACAACTTTTCGCGCAGGAAACTCGCACCTACTACCTCTCAGACTCCCAGTGGTCGCACCTGGTGGCGGGCGAAGTGCGGCTGCACGACCGCACCAGCCAGGAAAGCGGCGGCAATCTCTACGATCCCATGTTCGCGGCCAATTTCATGGGGGCGCGGCTTAGCAACGCGGGGTTGGAAATCGCCAACGTGGACCTCCCCACGCCCTACGCCATGGAAGTGGAGGCGGAAGCAGCGGCGCACGAAAAACTGGCGGGCTTGCTGGAATTCTTCAACCAGAGCATTGGCGGTGTGCTGGTGCATACCAAGGTGTTCGCCATCCCCATGGAGTTGATGGAGGACGAGCGGTTGGCCATGGCGGGCGGAGAATCGCCGTTTGCCAAGGTTTTGGCCTCGGAGGGCGAAGTGGAGCAGCTCATCAGGACGCTGTCTTCGATCGGCGAGATCGACCTGCTTTCCGCGCCAGCGGTGGTGACCCGCAGCGCGCAACGGGCAAAAGTGGAGGTGGTGCGCGAGTTGTTGTTTCCCAGCGACTTCGAACCGCCGAAAATTCCGGAAAAAGGCGAAGAGGCCGATTCAGCGGTGTTGCCATCGCAGCCCAGCGGGTTTGAATCGCGCAACATCGGCCTAACCTGCAACTTCGTCCCACGCCTGGAGCTGGACGGCTTCATCAACCTGGACATGGCGATCGAGGACAACCGGTTTTTGGGTTTCGTCAACTACGGCAACCCTATTTCCGTAACGGCCAAGGGGCGCATCCTGGGCCGGCCCAAAGCGGTGCAAGTAACGGAAAACCGGATGGACATGCCCGTCTTTAACCTGCGGCGTTTTGAGGGCTCGGTGAGGGTGCGGCCGGGTGATTCGGTCATCGTTGGCGGCATGGCGCACGAGGAGGTGACGGAGGTGGAAGGAGGGCGCCAATTCCCGCTCATCGGCAAGCGGCGCACCTGGATGGATTCCACGAAAACGGCCCTGTTTTTCGTGGTCACCGCCTCACTGGTTGACAACGCGGGCAAGACGGTGTTGGCAAACCAGTGAGCTTGAACGATTCGCCTCCGGCACAACAACGCATCGCTTACCTGGGCAAACGGCCCGTCACTTTCGGCTTTCAAGCGGCGGAAAAGCTGGCCTTGGACGGTGAATTGGTCGGTTGCGCCTCCCATGGCGAGGTTTACGAGGCGGTGGCGCGCGGGGAGGCGGATTTAGGCTTGCTGGCGCTGGAAAATCAGCTCGCAGGCATCGTGGACGAATCGACCCACGCCGTGATCGACCCGATTTTAACCCAAGCGCGCCCGTTGTCCGAGAGCGACACCATCGTGCGCATCGCGCGAGAGATCGCCGTGCCCGTGGAGTTGTATCTCATGAACCAGAGCGGCGCCGTGGAGGACATTCGCGAGGTTCGGACTCATCCCGTGCCCATGCGTCAATCGCGTGGAAATCTGGATGAGCTTAGCTTAAGCGCCAGGTTTGGCCGGGAAACCTGCCCCAGCACGGATGCCGCCGCCCAAGCCGCCAGCGAAAATCCGGCGGTGGCCGCGATCGCCTCAAAATTGGCCCCGAGCGCCTACCCGAATTTGCGCATCATCCGCCGCATCGATGATCCCATCCCAAACGCCGACTACGAAAACGTGACCCGGTTCTGGGCGATCGAAAAACATCCCGGCGGAGCGGCGTTTCATCCCGATGAAGTCGCGAAATCCGGCGCCGCGCACAAAATTTGCCTGCTCTTTAACCTGGAGCGCGACGAACCGGGCGGGTTGGGCCGTTCGCTCGAAGTTTTTGCCGAATCGGGGATCAATTTGGCGATGATTTTCTCCCTCCCGCGCCGCGACCGCTCGTGGGAGTACACCTTTGTGCTGGAATTTGAGGTGGCGGCCGGCGCAACGGCAAACGTGGACGACGCGCTGAAAAACCTGGCGCGCCACGTGGATTTTACCCTGCTGGGCATCTACCCCAAGGCAGCCGGGCATTGAACTTTTGCCCGTGGCGCGTCAAATTGAGCGCCGGTGAACGTTCCAACGCCAAAGCTAAGCCAAATTGCCCCTCGCCGCCTCGATTGGCCCGATCGCGAGCCCGCCGGCGTGTTTGCGAACGTTGCCGACCGGCCCGGCGCCATTTTTCTGGATTCATCCGCGTTTGGCCCCGCAGGCGACGAGCTTTCGATGCTGGCGTGGGAGCCGGAAGAGGTCCTTGCCGGAAATTTGGCCGATTTGTCGGCGCTGCGGCGTTGGTTGCGCCAAAACGCGATTTCCTCCGCTCCGGACCTCGGTTTTCCGCTGGGCGGCGCATTCGGCTACGTCAGCTACGAGGGCGATTTTGAGTTCGGCCTCTACCGCCGGTTGCTCGTCTACCGCCACCGGACGGGAGAATGGTTCGACGTAGGGGGAATCGCGAATTCTGAAGCCGGACGCCAAAATTCCGCGATTCGCCCGCCGCGCTCGGCCCTTCGTTTCGAGCCGCAAATGAGCCACGCCGCCTATTGCCAGCGCGTTTGCCGGGTTCAGGACTACATCGCCGCCGGAGACATCTACCAGGCCAATCTTTCGCGCCGATTCACCACGCCGTGGCCGGCGGGAACCAGCGCCTACCCGTTTTACCAAGCCTTGCGCGAAGCTTCTCCCGCGCCCTTCTCCGCCTACCTTAATTTGTGCAACCGCCAGGTTCTCTCCTCCTCACCGGAGCAGTTTTTGAAGCTCAGCGGCCGCGGCATCCAAACGCGGCCCATCAAGGGCACCCGACCCCGGTTTCGCGATCCCGAACGCGACGAACGCAGCCGCTACGACCTCATTACCTCGGAAAAAGAGCGCGCGGAGTTGATCATGATCACCGACCTGGAGCGCAACGACCTCGGCCAGGTGTGCGAATTCGGCAGCGTCCAGGTTTCGCGTCTTTTGGAGCCGGAGAGCTACGAGCACGTGTTTCACCTGGTCTCGACCGTGCGCGGGATCCTTCGGCCGGACGTCGATCACCTGGATGCGTTCGTCGCCTGTTTCCCCGGCGGCTCCATCACCGGCGCGCCCAAAAAGCGGGCTCGGGAGATCATCGCCGAGCTGGAGCCGGCGCCGCGCGGAGTTTACACCGGCGCCATCGGTTACCTGGGATTGAACGGCGAGAGCCAGTTTAACATCGCCATTCGCACGGCCGTGGTGGAAGGCGCGGCGCTGAATTTCCACGTGGGCGCCGGCATCGTGGCTGATTCCGAGCCGGAGCTGGAATTTGAGGAAACGCGGCACAAAGCCGAGGGCTTTTTTCAAGCCGCGGCGCGAATGGTTCCGTAGGGCGAAGGGACCAAAAGGACACAAGGGACCAAAGCGACACCGTTCCCCAAAAAGGCGTCCTTTTAGTCCCTCAGGTCCCTTACGTCCCTTCTACGCGAACCAGCCGGATCATGTAGCCGAGGACGACCCCCGCCACCAACCCGAACGAGCAATCAATGAGCTGCCAATAAAACGGGATGCCGCGAATGGCCCCGCAAATGAAGGCGAGCGGAAAAACCAGCACGCAGGCCGCCAACCCGACGTAGAGATTCGCCTGATGCCGCACGGGATTCATCCAGACCGGCACGAAGAACAGGGCAATGACAATGTGGCCAAAAGCCAGCCAATCGGTCCCGTAAGCCATGAACGGGTAGTTTTGGTAGGTGGCGTGGAGCCCGTCGCGCACCGTCAGAATCCAAAATCGCAGCCCGGAGTGGCCTGCGGGGTCCAAATCCGCACCGGCCGGTGTCAACAGTTGAGCCAAGATGTCCAGTTCCCAACGCAGCGGAAATGCCGTGGCGCCGGAAACAATGAGGCCGAAGATGATGAACGCGGTTAGAAATCGCAGTTGGCGTAGGTGGGAGGGCGAGGAAGTCATCGGTCTGCGTGATTTCCCCAAGCCTAGCGTGGAATTGTGAAGGCCGCGTGAAGCGGGGGTGAAAAATCTAAGTCTCCGGCAGGAGCCTTGCCAAAATGGGCCGCAATTTCTCCGTCGTTTCAGCCGGCCACAGGCTTTTGTCGGTGATGATGGCGGTGTCGAGCGCTTGATGCTCCGGCCAGTCCGCGCGATCGGGAATCCGGGGAATGGCGGCGGCGATAACTTTTTTGGCGTTGTCCGCGTTGGCCATCAGGTGGCCGAGGAGCATCTCCACGTTGACGTGCTCCTCATCCTGCTTCCAGCAATCGTAGTCGGTGACCATGGCCATGGTGGCCAGGGCAATTTCCGCTTCGCGAGCCAGTTTGGCTTCCGGCACGTTGGTCATGCCGATGACGTCGAACCCTAGCTTGCGGTTGGTTTCGGATTCGGCGCGGGTTGAAAACGCGGGGCCGTCCATGTTCACGTAAGTCGCGCCGTCGTGCACCGGCAGGTTCATTTCGGCCACGGTTTCGTGCAAAATGCCGCGCAACCCGGCGCTGATCGGCTCCGCGAAGCTGATGTGACCGACGATTCCACCGCCAAAAAAGGTGTGGTGCTCCCGCCGGCTGGTCCGATCGAAAAACTGGTCGATCAAGACGATGTCGCGCGGTTTGAAGTCCTCTCGCAAGCTGCCAACCGCGGTTACGGAGATGATCCAGCGCACGTCGAGCGAGCGCATGGCCCAAATGTTGGCGCGGTGATTCAGCTCGCTGGGCAGGAGGCGGTGGCCCTTGCCATGGCGCGGCAAAAAGTAAACCTGACGCCCGCCCAGGGTTCCGGAGACGAGGGCGTCCGAAGGCGGGCCGAACGGCGTTTCAACCTGGATTTCCGCAGCGTTTTCCAACCCCTCAATTTGGTAGAGGCCGCTGCCGCCGATGATGCCGATGGCGGGTGGGTTCATCCCGCGACTTCACGGCGAAATCCTGACTCGTCAACCTCAATCCGCAAATCGGCCCCGTGACCTCAGTTGTTGGCCAGCCGGCTCAGTTCCTGCTCGATGGCCTCGGCGGTTTCGCGGAATTCTTCGTCGTCGCGATGCCGGGGCGCCAGATTGCCCATGATCACCTGGCCGTGTTCGAGCCAATCGCGCTCCAACGCAAAATCGCGCAGCTCGAACGGCGGATCTTTGGCGAAAGCGAGCAACGTCTGAGCCAGCCGCAAAAACACGTAGTCCGAGCCCCGCGGATCGGAGTGCCGAAAATCGTTGAACGCCAGATCGTTGCCCTTGGTGGCAATTTGCGCCACGGCGAAGGATTGGTCCTTCAATTTGCTCTCGTAGCTGGCTTTGGTCACGATGAGCCTGAGGGAGGTGTCGAGCGTCTGTTCGTAGCGGCGTTCGGCCTCGTTTTTCGCCTCAACGGCCACTTGGCGCTGCCGTTCGGCCTCGCGCTGGGCTTTCACGGCGAAAATGGTCGAAACGGTGGCGGCAATGGCCAGCAAGGCCATGACCAGGGCCAAAAGTTGCATGCGGCGCAGTTTTTTTCGCCGCTCGATTTGTTCGCGCCGGCGCAATTCGTCCAAATCCACTCCCAACATCCCGGCGGCGATCTTCAACAGCGCCAAATCCCTGCCGTCGCCGGTTTCGCGCGCATCAGCGGCGATCGGCTCGGTTTGTTGGCCGGTGGGTTGGCCGTCTTCGCCTAACACAGCGCGAAGCATTTCCGGGAAGCACTCCCGCTCCGGGTCGCCGGGCTCGCCGTCCACGATGATGGGGAAAACACGGTGTGGCCGGCCCGAGGCTTTGAAGAGGCGGATTTCCTCGTTGACGTAGGGGCTGCGCGCCGATGCCGGCGAGCAAAGCACGATGAGCGACTCCGATTGGTTCAGGGCGGTGGTGACTTGCTCGGTGAGGGAGTGGCCGGCTTCCAAATCAAACCGGTCGCGAAAAATCGGCCGCAACTTTGCGGGTACCGAGCCGTTTTGGGTGGTCTTGCCGGCTAAATCGCGCGGAACGCGGTAACGCTCGATCGCTGCGTGCAGCCACTGGCCCCACTCCTTGTCGCGGTGGCTGTAGCTGAGAAATCCGCGGTATTTAAACGGCTCATTCATCGAGCGTCAATTTTGAAGCAGGTTAGGATCGCGGCAACCTGAAAACGGCGGCAAATCCGCCTCCCACGTCAAAATTCCGGCAAAACCGCCCCACGTTTTCGCCCCTCGGTCAGGAGATTTTGGGCTTCGGCGTCTTTTTTCAAGCTGAGCAACCGCCAGTATTCAGCCCAAATCGCCCCGCTGGAGGTTGGGGCCATGAGATGGGTAAATTCGGACCAATCGGCCGCTCCGCTCTGGTTTTGTTGTGCTTTGCTTCGAATCGATTCGCCCAATTCCGGCTTCAATTTGGCGATCAGCGCCCAATCGGTGAAATCGTGAGATTTGGGAAATCGCTGGAGCATGCTGAGGGTCGATTCCAGGGCTTTTTGGACGTTGGGGTCGGCTTTCACGGCTTCACCGAGATCGGCCTGCCACAGGGCCCAAGTGATTCGAATCCGAGGCGTCCACTCCCGCCACGTTTGCTCGGTTAGGGCGCGGTAGGCGGGGTTGCTCTGCTTCAGGCGCTGGTCGGCAGCCGCGAGGTGAGCCTGCGATAACAAGCTGCGCGCGAGCAGACACGGCTGTTGCGCCACAAGCTGTTCCACGGCTGAAACGACGGGGCCCACGTCGATTTCCTGCCCTTTGGCGGCCAGGCTCAAGATCGATTCCAGGGCTTGAGACCGCGCGTAAGCCGCGGTGAGCGATTCAGCCGGCAAGCCCTCGGCCATTTGGCTGTAACGCTCCCGGCCGCGCTTGGCTTTTTCCAACCGTTCCTGATCCATTTGGCCGGAACGAAGCTCCTGGATGCCTGTTTCGAACGCGGTTAAATCCAGTTCGGCCTGCCTCAACCGGCCGAGCAGCTTGGAGCGTGCCGCGGCGTCATCTTCAAGCTGGAAAATTTGACGGGCGACGGTGTAGGCGCTGTGGCTCTTCGGCGCCATGATCAACGCGCGGTCGATCAACGTTTTGGCGCGTTTGGCAGGCTCCAGGGCGTAGAGGCGCCGGACCAGCGCTTGTTTGCCCGCTTCGTCGTCGTAAAACAGCGACAACATGGAGGCGTCGGTCTCGCCATTGAGCGCCTTGAGATCGAGTTTTTCGGCCAAAATCTCGATCACCGCCCCTTCAAACAGCATCGAGGCCGTGTTCATGACCACGATGGGATCGTCCGGCGAAAGTTTCAGCGCTTCCCCCATCATGCGCACGCCCTTGGCGTAGTCACCCGGCGCGCCGGTCAGCGAAAAGAGCCGAACGTTGACCAGGGCCCCGTTGTTGAGGCTGGAAGTGGACGGAGGCATCTGATCGTAGCCCCGGACGGCCTGTTTCAGCTCGGAAATGGCCTTGGCGAAGTCGCCGGCGTCCTTCGCCAAACTGGCTCGCGAAGAGTGCAGCTCCACCTTGGTGTTTGGGTCGTTGCTGTCGCATTTTTCCAGCCAGGTAATGCGTTTTTCGATGTCTGCCTCGCTAATCGCGCGAATGTGGGCGGCGCTGTTGCGTTCCTCATCGTCGGCCGCTTTTTCGTAAGCCTCCTCAAACAGCGCCTTAGCGGCTTCCCCATCGCCAAGATCCCGCAAATTGTGGCCCACGAGCATCAAAACCTGGAATCCTCGGTCCGCGGCCAGCAATTGGTCGAACAACGCCTTGCCTTCCTCCTCCTTGCCCAGCCAGTAGGACACCTTGCCCATGAACAGGCGATATTCCATGGTTTCGCCGGCCGATCCTTCCAGGGACAGAAACGTTTTTTCCGCGGCTTCCAAACCCTGTTTTCGCGCATCGGGATCGCTTTGCGCCTGAGCGCGATTGAGCTGGGCCACGCCCAAATCAAAGGCGACAGGGACCACGGCGTTGGCCTTTTTAACCCGCTCCAAGGCGGCCGTGTAACGTGGGTCTTTTTGCAGCCTGCCGGCGACGTATTGATCCACCATTTCACCTTGCTCGGCTTCGGATGCGCCATCCAGTTTGCGGTAAAACGAGGCCGGGCCATCGCCATCGCGAAGCGTGTTGAAAATGCTGTTGTAGACGAATTCCGTCTTTTGCTGAAGATCGGCTTCCGCCTCGGTCATCGCCTTCAAACGCGGGGTAACGTAAGCCTGGAGGAAGCCCACCGCAGCCTCGTAATCGCCGCCCTCCATCAAGGCCGAACCCAGGATTCGCGCGCCTTCGCCGTCGCCCAGCTTGTTGCGGTGCGGTTCGAGCAAACGTAGGCAATCGTCGATGTTTCCGCGGCTTTCGTGCAACTCCGCCAACTCGACGGCGGGCTTCGGATCGTCCGGATTCTGCTCCACGGCCAGGTTGAGGAATTCCTCGTCCAATTTTGCCAGTTGCTCCAAGCCGGCGTCGTTTTTTCTGCGCGAAGCCAGGCGTTTGAGCACGCTGAGGATTCGGCGGGCCTCCTGCGCGTTTTTTGAGGCGTGATTTTTGGCAAATGTCAGGCCGTCGGAGTAGGCTCCAGGCACCAATGCATCCGGCCGGTTGACGTAGTTTGGCAACCGGGCCACGTGAGCCAGGGCGCCCTCAACGCTGTCGACATCGCCGCTGTTCAGGGCCGTGGTCAGGGCATCGCGCAGGGCAACTCGCGCCTTCTCGGCGCCAGGCCAGTCTTCTTCCACCACTTTGGAAAATTCGCCGGCTGCGCCCAGGTAATCGCCGGCTTTCAGGGCCGCGTTACCCTTGGCAACCGCACGCTTGGATTGAACCGCGGGCGAGCGCTGGTAATTGTTCCAAAACCCCTGGCCGATTAGCCCCAGCACCACGGCCAAAAGCAGAAAATTCCAACCCCTGGCAAAGCTCGACAAGCCGGTCTTGGCCAAAAAATACCAGCCGCCTTCGGGAGCATCTGCTACCACGTAAGATCGGAAGGGGATCAGAGGAATCCACAGCGCGCAAAAGCAGTGTGTCGCGACGTATGCGCCGGTATCGGAATCCTGATTGCGGCGGCCGTACATCCCGAAGCCGAATCCGTTGAGGGTCCCAAGTGTAGGTGGGTTGTTGACGGGTTTGGCCCCCGGGAATTTTTTTGCCAACAACTCTTCCAACTCGATTTCCTGACCTTGCATTTTTTGGAGTGAGAGTTAGCAGAAAGGTCAGGGGCTTCCAAGCAAAAAAATGGCGCTGCGGGAGGAATTTTCCTCGACGCATTTTGGCTGGCCGTGAAGAGTCGGGCCATGCCCAAGCACACCAAGAAAACCAAGAAAAAAACCGCCCGCAAACGGCCCAAAAAACGCCGTGCCGACCGCGATGGAGCCTGGAAAGAAGCCTTGCGCCGCCATTTGCGCCAATTTCTCTTCATCCTCTTCCCAGATGTCCACAAAGCCATCGATTGGACACGGCCGGTCGTCTTTTTGGACAAAGAACTGCGGGCCGTCGCCCGAAAAGCCAAGCTGGGCAAACGCCACGCCGACGTCTTCGTGCGAGTCAGCCTGAAAACCGGCGAGACCCAGCTTCTTTACCTGCACGTGGAGGTGCAAAACCAGCGTGACGAGCAACTTCCGCGCCGGATGTACGGCTACAACTACCGGCTGGAAGACTACGTCGGCCAAGAAGTGGTGAGTTTGGCGATTTTGGCCGACGGCGACCCGAAATGGCGGCCGGATCGCTACGTGCGCAAAGTGTTGAACAATCGGCTGGAATTCGTGTTCGGAAGCCGAAAATTGCTCGATTTCGAGCCTCAACGCGCCCAACTGCTCCAAAAAGCCGACGCCGCCGGGCTGCTGATTTTGGCTCAGTTAGACGAGCTGAAATTCCGGCGCAAACCCGCGGAGTTGCGCCAGCGCAAATTCGGGCTGATCAAGCAGCTTTACAACGCCGGCCACAGCAAGGATGATATCCAGGCCATCTACGAGTTGATCGACTGGATGATCACCTTGCCGGTGCTTGAAGAGAACCGTCTCGTGGCCGACATTGAAGCCTACGAATCCGAACAAACCATGCGATACATCACCAATGCCGAACGAGTTGGAATCGAAAAGGGAACCTGCGCAGCTTTGCTCCAAAACCTGAAAATCCGCTTCGGCCCGCTAAAGGACGAGGTTAGCGAATGCGTCGAACAACTCGACCAAGAGCAACTGGACGAGCTTTTCCCGCATTCCATCCAAGCCAAGTCGTTGGCGGAGTTTTGCAAGCATTTGCCTGAGGTGGCGGTTGGCTGACAACTCAATCGCTGGCTTCAGCGATTGACTTCAACCATCGTGACTCGCCAAGAATCACTCGCCATTCCTAACCTCAACACTCGCCAACATCACACGCCAAACCACACTCCCCAGCGCTCTGATTTTCGCCGCCGCGTTGCTGGTTTTGGCCAGTTGCGTGTCAACAACGCCAACCCCTCCGCAAGGCGCCGGGCCCACCTACCAGGTTTCCGTTCCCGCGCCGGAAACGGCTCGCGTTCCCGCCCGTCCAGTCCGGACATCGGGCTCTTCCGCGCAAAATCCGGCGGCAAACCTGGGCCGGCCACCTCACGTCAACGCCAAGGCCTACGTCGTCATCAATCCCCGCACGGGCGAGGTTTTGCTTGAGAAAAACGCCCACCAGGCGCGTCCCGTGGCCAGCACCCAAAAACTGCTGACCGCCCTGGTTTTGCTGGAAGGCGGCAACCTGGAACGCACCGTCACCGTCACTGCCAGCGACACCTACGTAGATCCCACCAAAATGGGGATCCGCGCGGGCGAACGCTACAAAAAACGCGCTTTGCTGGAGGCGATGATCGTGCGCAGCAGCAACGACATCGCCAAGTGCCTGGCCCGGAACGAAGCCGGCAGCGAATCCGCGTTTATGGCGAGAATGAACGCAAGAGCGCGTCAGTTGGGCATGCGAAGCTCGCGGTTCGTCAATCCCCACGGGCTCACCGCCTCTGGCCAATATTCCACCGCGTTCGATATTGCGATTTTAGCGACCCACGCGCTCAACAACCCGACGATTCGGCGATTTTCCGCCACCCGCGAGATGGTGTTCCAATTTCCCGACGGCCGGCGAAAGGTGATCTTCAACACGAATAAAGTCCTGAGGATGACGCCCTACTGTCAGGGGATGAAAACCGGCTACACCGCCCCTGCCGGCCGTTGCCTGGTTTCCTACGGTGAGCGCGGGCTGAAAAAGGTGATTTGCGTGGTGCTGGGCAGCCAAATCCCGGATATTTGGGAGGATTCGCGCGATTTGCTGCATTGGGCGCTCGAAGTGGAGGGAGCCTGATGCGCGATCCCGGCGAAGAATTGGACGCGATCCGCGCCGCGAACCAGTTTCGGGAAACGCGAAATCTGAAATTCGAAACTCGAAACCCGAAATCCGAAAATCGAGGTGCGCATGGTGAAATTGCCGACGACGATTCGGATTTCCCCCAAACTTTGGTTCAATTCGGCTCCAACGACTACCTGGGCTTGGCGAATTCGGCAATTTTGCGCGATCGCCTCCAGGCCGCGGCCGAAGAATTTGGCGTCGGCTCGGGAGCTTCGCGGCTCATCACCGGTACGCACGCCGCCCACGAAGAATTGGAGGCCGAGTTGGCGGATTTTAAACGCACGGAGCGAGCCTTAACGTTTTCCACCGGCTACGCCGCCGCCGTGGGGATGCTAACCGCCATCCTGGGAAAAAACGACTTCGTCATCCTCGACAAACTCGCCCACGCCTGCCTCATCGACGGCGCGCGACTCAGCGGCGCGACGATGCGCGTTTTTCCGCACAACAACCTGGAGAAGCTGGAAAATCACCTCCGTTGGGCCCGCGAACGCGCCTCCGCGCAGAGCCGGATTCTCGTCGCCACGGAGAGCATTTTCAGCATGGACGGCGATTCCGCGCCGTTGGCGAAAATCGCCGAATTGAAGGCGAATTTCGACGCTCTGCTCCTGCTCGACGAAGCGCACGCCATCGGGGTCATCGGACCGGAAGGACGCGGTTTGGCGGACAAACTCGGCCTCGGCGTCCAAGTCGACTTTGCCATGGGCACGCTGAGCAAAGCGGTGGGCGTTTCCGGCGGTTACGTGGCGGCTTCCGCGGACTGGATCGACCTGCTCGTCAACCGCGCCCGCAGCTTCATTTACTCCACCGCGCCCCCGCCCGCCGTCGCCGCAACTGCCGCGGAATCGATCCGGCAAATTCGCGGCGAAGAGGGCGAATCGCGCCGAACGCGGTTGTGGGCGAACATTCGCCGCTTGGACGGCTTGTTGGGCGCGAAATCGCCCTCGGAAAGCGCCATCCGTCCCCAAATCGTGGGCGATTCCGCAGCGGCACTGGATTTGAGCCGAAACCTGGAAAAACGCGGTTTTTTCGTCCCCGCGATCCGTTTCCCCACCGTGCCGCGGGGAACCGAGCGGCTGCGAATTTCGCTCAGCGCGCTTCATACGCCGGAGCAGTTGGAAAATCTCGCCACGGCGTTGAAAGGTAGGCCATGAACCCGCGCACAGACGACATTCCGGAAAAAATCCGCCTCCTCCAGGCTGCTCGCGATGCTAAGCGCCACGATTTGGCGATGTCGCTGGCCGAATCGATCGGCGACAGTCTGCGATTCGCGCGGCAAGACGAATTTGCCGCAGAAATCCACGCCAACCCAGATGCCGTTCGGCAAACCGGCGATTTGCCGCGAATTTGGGCGGATTGGGCCCGGGGCTGGTCGCATTTTCACGCGATCGCACTGTTCGAAACTATCGGCGTGGCGCGGCGGCGCGAACCCGTGCACGTTGGCTTGGAAATCGGCGCCGGCCAGATGTCGGACCCTTGGAGGGAGATTCGCCTCGTCCGCGTTACGCAGCAAGGCGCGCTGGAGGAGATTCCGTCCCAGATTTTGGCGCATGTTAGGGCGAAAACCGGCCATCGCTGCGAGATCGCCTTTCAAGCGGATGTTGACAACCACGCCGCGGCAAATTTTCTGATTTTTTTTGGCAATCCCAACGCGGAATTGCCCGGCTATCAGACCGACCTCAAGACGGTGGGGGAAGGGTATGGCCTGGACGTCGAAAATCGCTTTTTCAAGGCGCAACTTTCACGGCAAATGGGCCAACTGGAGCGCCTTACATCCAAACGCGAACATGGTTTGGAGCTGTTCGCCGGAGGCAAGGGACACGGCGAGCCACCGACAATCGATTGGTCCAATGACTACGCCGACGAAGGTCATTTTCAGAAATTTCGCATCCGCAGTTGGGCCGAGTGTCCCAATTGGCAAGTGCGGCGAGGACCGGTTTGTGTGCAAGTTAGGCGCTGGGGCTTTCCTCATAGCCCGGTGCATCCTCTCTTCGCGCCAAGCCGCATTCATATCGACCAATCCTACGCGTTCTATGCAGGGTTACCCTACTTTTTCAAGCATGGCGAAATGGAAGCGGTCAAGGGCGTGGATATTTCCGCGATGCGTGACGACGAGTGGGTTTTCTCCGGATACGCGTTCGACCAGCAACTATGGATTGACCGGCAAGGAATCGTCCACGAGGGCAAACCGCCGGCAGAACGATCCAACGATCTGTGGGGCGTCGGTTTTTGGCATGGTAAAAGCTCCGACGCCTTTGTTGCGCTGTGGTTGAAGCATGAAGCAGAGAATTTTAGTGATATAGAGCACAACGGTTCACCCACCTTGCACTACGACGGTCATGGTCAGCTTTGGGCGCGGTATCCAGCGCGTGCGGCGACATTGAACGCCGGGACGGTGTTCTTACAGCGCAACGCCTATTTTTTTGGCGAATTTACGCAGGAAAAAGGTTCCGAGATGATTTCCAGCTTGCGCCACCAATTGATCAACCCGCTGGAAATCCAGGCCGGCGATCCAGCGGATTTTCCGCTCAAAACCAACGCTGAGGGCCGTTTGGCGCATCCGGGTGAAGGCCCCGAGGCCGCGCCGCTGAAGCAAGAAATTTGGGCCGCGTTGCGCGAAGTAAAAGACGAGCAACTCTATCGCGTTGACGCCAACGTTGTCGATCTGGGCTATATCTACAACGTGCGGGTGGAGGATGGTGTCGCTCACGTTCTCCTGACCATGCCGCACCGCGGCCGGCCGGTCTACGATTTTCTGGTTACCGGCGGCGGCGGCCGGGTTGAAGGCGGCATTCGCGAGCGGCTTCTGCGCATCAGCGGGATTCGGGATGCGATTGTGCGTTTTACCTGGGAACCGGCCTGGAACGTCAACCGAATATCGCCAACATGCCGAGAGGCGTTGGGAATTTGAAGGGGGCTATTCTGGGCATCATCAACCTTGTCTCCTATTTCCGTCGCGTTGCGACAATGTATGGTAGCCGTGGGTTTTAACCCACGGTTGCTCGGAGGAAATCGGATGCGTCGCGTAGCGACTGCTTAGCTTAGGGACTCGCGGTTAACCCAGCCTAACCGGTCGCTACGCGACGGGGCAATCTTGCGACCTGCCATCCGTGGGTTAAAACCCACGGCTATCATACATTGTCGCTACGCGACGGAATCGACGAATAGATTCGATAAGCCAAAGGAAGAGGAGGAAAAAATGGTGACGCCCAGAATATCTATTGCAACCCCGCCAACATTTCTTCCAATTGCGCCTTCCGTGCGTTCCAATTCTCCAGCCGATCGCGTTCTTTCGCCACAACCTCCGGTTTTGCGTTGGCGACGAATTTTTCGTTCGAGAGCTTTCTCTCGCAAATCGTGACTTCCTTCTCAACCTTGGCCAATTCCGCGCCGAGGCGCTTCTTTTCCGCCTCAACGTCGATCAATCCGGCCAGCGGCATATAGATTCGGCCAATGTCGGTTATTGCGCTAGGCTCGCCTTTTTCCGGCTGGTGATCGGAATCGATCGCGACTTCGCCCGCGCCGGAAAGTAGGCGAAAAACTTCGGCTTCGCCGCTAGTCCAGTCTTCAGCCGGCGCGACGATCAATTTCACGTTTTTGTTGGCTCCCAAGTTATATTCGGCCTTGAGATTGCGGGCCCGGCCAACGGCTTGGTAGATCGCTTTGGTTCGTTCTTGGGAGCGTTCGACGTCTTTTGCTTCAAATCCGGCAAGCGGAGAGGTTTTTGGCAAAGGCTGGAGCATGAGAAACTCGTCTTTTGCGCCAAATCCCAGCTTTTCCCACAATTCCTCGGTCAAGTGCGGCATGTAGGGATGAAGCTGCCGAATCACGCGTCGCAAGACCTCGTCCACCGTCTGCAACGTAGCCGCTTTTTGAGCCGGGTCGGCGTCATCGGAAAAGTCGCCCTTGATCGACTCAAGATACCAATCGCAAAACTCGCTCCAGACGAAATCGTAGAGTAATTGGGCGATTTCATTGAATTTGTAGCTTGCGTAGGCGCGTTCCAGGTTTTGCTCGAATTCATCCAGCTTGGCCAGAATATCGATCGCGTAAATCGAGGGCTCGCTTGGCGTACTATCTACGTTCCCCTGCATTTGCCGGTAGCGGCAAGCGTTCCAAAACTTGTTGGCGAAATTACGCCCCTCCTCGACCTGTTTTTCGTCGAAACGAATGTCCTGACCGACCGGCGCCATCCGCAAAAGCGCAAAACGCAAGCCATCCGCGCCGTATTGCGCCATGAGATCCATCACATCCGGCGAATTGCCGAGCTGTTTGGACATCTTGCGCCCCTTGATGTCGCGAACGATGGAGGTGAAGAAAACGTTGGTAAACGGCAGCCTTTTTTCGAAGCGATAGCCCGCCATAATCATACGAGCCACCCAAAAGAAGATAATATCCGGCCCCGTCACCAAATCGCCCGTGGGATAGAATTTTTCCAACGTTGGCGACGACTCTTCGTCGCAATTCCGCATCGTCGCGAACGGCCAGAGCCAGCTTGAAAACCAAGTGTCCAGCACATCGGAATCTTGCTCCCATTCGGGACCCGGCGAATCGATTTGCACGCGCAGAAAGGCGGGATCCAGGTTGACATCGGCAAAAAGGTCTCCTAACCTGACGCAAGCGACCGATGAAGGGTGGACGCCCAACTTCTCCTCCGGGAGATGCGGCCCCACAGATTTACCGTCGGTCGCTTCTTTTTTGGGCTCGAGAAGGATTTGATCGTAAAATTTGTGGCCGTCTTTGGTTTCCTTCACCGTGATTTTGGCGCGGTATAGTGCGCCTTCGTACCGCGCGGCGGCGGCGAATTGATGGACCGCCGCGATCCCCCCTTTTGGAGGTTGGTGGTTCATGGAGGAAACCAATTTTGCGGAAGCCAGCAACTGATCCAAAGCGGCAATGGCCTGGATATTGTGATAGCCATCGTTGGAGAAGATATGGTCGATGGTCTTGCGCCGGACGCCGACCTCCCAACCCGTGTCATCGTTCGGAAGATCGGAGCCCTGCCAGCCTTTATCTTTGACGAAGGCGAGAGCCTGTTCGCGCAGTTCCTTTGCCTTGGCGCCCGAAAATGTCTTTGTCACCTCAATCACCGGAACCTCCTCATCCAATCGTGCCATTCCCTTGGGATTGTGCCAGGCGGGAATTTTGTGTCCCCACCATAGCTGGCGGCTAATACACCAATCCTGGATGCCTTCCATCCAGTGCAGGTAGGTCTTTTTCCAGCGCTCGGGACGAAACGTTATCTCATTATCCGCGACGGCCTTGGTGGCCTCTTCCACGCAGGGATATTTCATGAACCACTGCATCGAAATGCGCGGTTCTATCGGCACATCCGCGCGTTCGCTGAAACCTACGTTGTTTTCGTATTCCTCCACCTTCACCAGTTGGCCCAGTTCTTCCAATTTCACGGCGGCGGCCTTGCGGGCTTCAAACCGGTCCATGCCGTTAAATTCCTCGCCGGCGTGCTCGTTGAGCGTTCCGTCAGCGTTGAAAACATCCACGATTTCCAGGTTGTTTTTCACGCCGATCTCAAAATCGGCCTTATCATGGGCCGGGGTCACTTTCAGCACGCCGGTGCCGAATTCCGGGTCGATATGTTCGTCGGCAACGACCGGGATCTTGGCTTTCGGGAACGGCCGCCAAACTTCCTTGCCCACCAAATCCGCGTAGCGCTCGTCCTTGGGATTGACGGCCACGCCGGTGTCGCCCATCAGCGTTTCCGGACGGGTGGTGGCGATTTCGACATAACGGCCTTCCTCACCCACAACGGCGTAGCGCATATAGTACAGCTTGCTCTTTTGCGGCTTCATGATGACCTCCTCATCGCTAAGCGCGGTCAGCGACTTGGGGCACCAGTTGACCATCCGTTTTCCGCGATAAATCAGCCCTTCGCGGAAGAGATCGACGAAAATTTTCGATATCCAGCGGCTATATTCCTCATCCATCGTAAAACGCTCCCGGCTCCAATCACAAGAGCAACCCAACCGCTTGAGCTGGCTTATGATAATACCGCCGTGTTGCTCTTTCCAGTCCCAAACGCGCTCCAAAAACGCGTCGCGGCCCAAATCCCGGCGCGTCTTTTTCTCTTCCTTGCGCAGTTTTTGCTCCACCTTGCTTTGGGTGGCGATTCCGGCGTGATCGGTCCCCGGCAACCACAAAACCGCCTTGCCCTGTTGGCGGGCGCGGCGGGCCAAGATGTCCTGGATGGTGTTGTTCAACACGTGGCCCAGGTGGAGGATGCCGGTGACGTTGGGCGGCGGAATGACGATGGAGTACGCGGGATCCGGAGATTTTTCGTCGCCGCGGAAACAATCCGCTTCGAGCCATCGGGAATACCACTTTTCCTCGACTTCGGCGGGTTGATAGGCCTTGCTGAGTTCTGACATGCCGGAGTTTTAAGTGCTAAGTTTTAAGTTTTAAGTCCTGACAGGTGCACCAAATCCTACGAAAACGGGGCAACCTTCATGAGTAAGGCAGGCTAGTTTCGCGCCGTGGTTTCGTAGGCGTTGAGGATCGTTCGCGCAACCTGAGCCCATGCAGCCAATTCAGCGGCGTCGATGTCCTCGGGCGCCGGAGCACTGCCGACGGATACCACGGCGGCGGCGGATTCGGCTTCAGCGGCGAATTTGGCTCGCTGATTTTCGAAAACGCCAGCCAAAATCCGCGATTCCTCGGCGCTCGGCGCCCGACTGGTGGCCATTTCCCAAGCCCAGCGGATTTTCGCGTTCGAATCACCATCGCGCTTGGCGATTTTTGCCCCGAAAACGCGCGCAGCCTCGACGAAAACCGGATCGTTCAGCAAAACCAGCGCCTGCTGCGGAATGTTGGAGCGCGGCCGTTCGGCGGTGCATTCTTCACGGCTGGGCGCGTCAAACGCCAGCATGGCCGGGTGGAGGAAACTGCGGCACCAGAAGGTGTAGAGCCCGCGCCGGTAAAGTGCCTGACCGGCGTCTGATTTCCACTCGCGGCGGGGAAAATTGAGGTGCTGCCAGTAGCCGGCCGGCTGGTAGGGCTTGACGCTTTTGCCGCCGCGCTGGTGCACTAACAAACCGCTCAAATCCAGCGCCGTATCGCGCACGAATTCCGCCTCCAGCCGCCAGCGGCCCTGACGCGTGAGCCACTGGTTTCCGGGATCCGCCTGACGCATGGCCGCCGTTTCCACCGACGTTTGCTGATACGCCGCGGAACTGAGAATGAGCCGGATCATGTGCTTCACGTCCCAGCCGTTTTCGCGAAATTCCACCGCCAACCAGTCGAGCAGTTCCGGATGGCTGGGCGGAACGCCTTGACCGCCGAGATCGTCCAGATTCTTCGAGATCCCCGCGCCGAAAAACAGCTTCCACAGCCGGTTGACGAACGTCCGCGCCGTCAGCGGGTTGGTGTCCGCAACCACCCAATTGGCGAGGTCCAGCCGAGTGGCCCGGCGGCCTTCAATTTGCTCCCCGGGGAAAAACGCGGGAATGGCCGGTTCCACCACCTCGCCGGAGTCATCCAGCCAATTTCCGCGGGGGAGGATGCGCATCATCCGCGGCTCGTTGAGCGGCTCGCTAACGAGCATGGTTTGCACGGATTTTTCGACCGTCTCCAGCCGTTTTCGCCACGTTTCCAGGTTGTTGCGCGTTTCCGCCAATTCCGGCGAAATTCCGCGAAAATGCGCCGAAAGCAGCTCGGTTTGCTTGGAATCGCGCTCGTTTTTGGCGATTTTCAGCGCTTGCTGCACGTTCAGCGGCGCATCGACCCCGCCGCTTACGCCGGGATCCGCCACATCGCTCAGCGAGAGCCGAAAACGGCCGATCGCGTGCTTGGCGTAGCCGGATTCGTGCCGCATTTCCACGGTGAGCGCCTGATTTTCGGCCAATTCCACCGGTTCGGCGAAGATGAAGACGGCGGCGCGATTTTTGGCTTCCACGTGGCCGTTTCCGGCCCAGCCAGACTTTTTATCCGCGTCGATCGCCGCAGCGGCCGGGTGTCCGGTTTGCTCGAAATCCGCCTTGGCGCTGGCGATTTTCACCGCACTGTCGCCGATTTTCACGCTGAAATCGGTGAGGACGAAATTTCCGTTCCCGCGCGCCAGGCTCTTCTTCACCAGCGAGGGATCCGTCAGCGCTTCCAGGCGAATCGCGGTCACTTTCCCGGCTCGCTTCAGTTGGGCCGTGTAGTTGTCGACGTTCGAGTTCCGGCCCGTGCTCAGCACCGAACCATCAGGCTGAATTTTCAAAGTCGCCCCCCCGCTCGATTTGAGTCCCTCCGGCTTGACGACGGTCCAGGTTTCCTCGCCGGAGGTCAGTTTTTCCAGCAAACCCGCCTCCCACGCTTCCTGCGCCGCGGCGACTTTTTCCCGAAGGCCGGCATCGCGCGCCAAGACTTTTTCGACCGTGTTTTCGGCCAATTTTTGGCGCAAATCGGCCATTTCCGCGGTCCTCAGCCTTGGTTGGCAGCTTCAAATTCGGTTGGCGGCGTCCGATCGGCTTTTCCTTCACGTCGGCGAAAAACGCGGCCAGGCTGTAGAAATCGCGCATGCTGAAGGGGTCGTATTTGTGGTCGTGACATTGCGCGCATCCCATCGTCGTGCCGAGCCACACGCCGGACACGTTGCGCACGCGGTCGGCGGCGTGGATGGCCATGTATTCCTTGGCCTGGGCGCCCCCTTCCTCGGTGGATTGCAGCAGCCGGTTGTAGCCGCTGGCGATGCGCTGCTGCAGGGTGGGCGTGGGGAGCAAATCGCCGGCCAGTTGCTCGATGGTGAAGCGGTCGTAGGGCAAGTTTTCGTTGAACGCGGCGATCACGTAGTCGCGGTAGGCGCTCACCTCCATCATGTTGTCGCTGTGGTAGCCGATCGTGTCGGCGTAGCGCACCAAATCCAGCCAGTAAACGGCCATGCGCTCGCCAAACGCGGGATTTTCGAGCAAGCGGGCGACGAATTGCGCGTAAGCCTGCGGGGTCGGGTTTTTCGCGAACGCGGCCACGTCCTCCGGCTTGGGCGGCAACCCCAGCAAATCCAGGTGAACGCGCCGCGCCAGAGTGACGGGATCGGCCTTTTGCGCCGGTTTCAGCCCGCGTATTTCCTGCTCGGCCACGATGAAGCGGTCGATGGCGTTCAGCGGCCATTTTGAGGCGGAATTCGGAGTTTGCGGCCGTTCCAGCGCCTTGAACGCCCAGTGGATGTCGAATTCCGCACCGTCCTCGATCCACTGGCGAATCGTCTGTTTTTCCGCGTCGCTCAGCTCTTTGTGCGCCTTGGCCGGCGGCATCACTTCATCGGGATCGTCGGAAACGATGCGCAGCCAAATTTCGGATTTTTCCAGGCTTTTGGGCACGACCGCCGCGTAGCCGCCCAAATCGCCGAACGCGCCCTCGGCGGTATCCAGGCGCAAATCGGCCTTGCGCTCGTGTTCGTCCGGACCGTGGCAGGCAAAGCACTTGTCGCTGAGAATCGGGCGAACATCGCGGTTAAAATCGGCGGCGAAAATCGCGGCGGGGGCGAAGATGGACGGCAAAAACGGGCAACAAACGGTTCATTCGGCAAACGGGCGAAGGGTTCAAGGAAGACACAGCACCCTTGCGCGGATTTTTGCGGGCGAAAGCGGGATTTTTTCCCGTGGGGACGCCGGCGCGAAATCTCTCTGCGCGGATGAATCCCGCCACGCACGGACCGCGCCGGTCACTTTTTCTCGCAAGCGGCCTGCACCAGCCGGAAAACAA
>CBDCZR010000050.1:0-26042 GCA_965224535.1 Verrucomicrobiales bacterium | reverse complement strand
AGGTTAGCAATTTTTCGACAAATCCGCGGGTGAAAAGCACTTTTCGCTCGGCTAGCAGGTGCGCCCGAAGCTCGTCCGGGCCATCAACGCGGTGACCGGAGGTAAACTCGGCCAAACCATCCACGGGCGGGCCGGAAGTGCGCTTGCCGCGGCCGTAGCGCGAGGCGATGCCGTAGTCCGTGCGCCAGCGGCCGATCACGTCGAAATGTTCCAACGGAAATCCCAGCGGATCGATGCGGTCGTGGCACCGGGCGCAGGCGGCGACGTCGCGATGAGCTTCCAGGCGTTCGCGTTGGGAGACGCGTCCGCGCGGGGCCGCCGGCAGTTCCGGCACGTCCTTGGGGGGAGGCGGGGACTCCAGGCCCAGGAGCGATTCCATCATCCACGTGCCGCGCAAAATGGGCGAGGTGCGCGTGCCGCAGGTGGTTAGCGTGAGGATGCTGGCTTGCGTCGCCAAACCACCGCGGTGCGTCTCGTCATCCAGCTTCACGCGCCGGAAATGCGGCCCTTCCACCCCTCGGATGCCGTAGTGCCAGGCCAGGCGGTCGTTCAGCATGGCGAAGTCCGAATCGAGGAAATTCAGGATGCTCAGGTCGTGGTCGAGGATCTCGCGGAAAAACGCCTCGGTCTCGCGCTGGAAGAGCGAGCGCAGGTAGTCGTTGTAGTCCGGGTAGAGCACGCGATCCACGGCGATGTCCTGGAGGTGACGCAGCCGCAGCCATTGGCCGGTGAAGTTTTCCACGAGCGCGGCAATTTTGGGGTCGCGCAACATCCGGCGCACCTGCGGCTCGGGATTTTTCGCCAGGCTGCCGTTTTCCGCGGCGGCAAGCAGTGGCTCGTCCGGCAGGCTGCTCCACAAAAAATAGGAGAGGCGCGATGCCTGCGCGTAGGCGTCCGATTTGCCGGCTGAGGTTGGAAGGTAGAGAAAATTTGGCGAACAGAGCGCGCGTTGCAGGCCGGCGGCGATACTTTCCTCAAAACTGGCGCCGGCTTCGCGTTCGCGGCCGAAAATCGCGGCCAGTTCGGCGATTTCCGCTTCGTCAACCGGGCGCCGGTAAGCCACGCCGGCGAACCGCGCCAAAATCTCGCGTGCGTAGGCCGGCGAGGGCTCCACGTCGGGGTTTTGGAAGAAAATCGAGCGGAACGCCGCGGTCGGCCACTGATCCTCCAGCGGTCCTTCGATCTCCATCCAGTGGACGACGACCGCAGGGCCCTTGTACTTCTCGTACCAACCCTTGCGGATGCCCGCGGCGCCGTTTTCAAACGTGAACGCGAATTTCTGGCCGGCCTCGGCTTGGGTGAAAAACTCGTAAACGTGGGGCTCGCGTTCGGTCACGTGAATCCGGCCCGCAAACTCGCCGTCGCGCACGAAAACCAGGCGCGGGTCGTCGCAGCCCTCCAGCTCTTCCTCGAAGTCTTCCGGCCGGTAGACGATGCGCCAGCGGCTGCTGACATGCGCCTTGGGCCCTAACGGATGCACCTTGACCCGTACGCGGTACTTCCCGGGGGCCGAGGTGACGTAGCCGTTGGTTTTGAACGGGACCGGCAGCGGGAAAAACGCTCCGCCGCCGTTGGAGCGGCCCACGACTTGGAACGTCACTTTTTCCCCATCGCGCAAATGCGGGCTTTTGCCGTAGACCAGCTCGGTTCCCGGCCAGTGCCCGCGAACCGGCTCGGTGCGTTCGGCAAAAATCACGCGTTGGGTGATGCGCTCGGCTTCGCGCAGGAATTTTTCCAGCAGCAGCGGGGAGGTGGTCAGGGCCTCGCCGACGTTATCGAATCCGTGCGCGGAATCGTCGCGTGGGATACTTGCGCCGACGGAAAACTCGATTCCGAACAAATCGCGGATGGTGTTGGCGTATTCGGCGCGATTCATCCGCCGCAAAGGCGTCTTGGGAGGCGATTTAGCCGGTTGCGAGGCCAGTTTTTCGTCAATCCAGCGTGAAATCGCGGTGATTTGCGTTGCGTCCGGACGGGGCCGCTTTTTCGGCGGCATTTCGCCGGCGGCGAGTTGCTCGAACACGCGCTCCCAGGTTTCGGCGGCGATTTCCGCGTCCAGCCTGGTTTCGCCCTTGGTCGTGTCGGCGTCGTGGCATTCCACGCAATGCTGATCCAAAAACGGCAGGACGGTTTCGGCGAAAAACGCGTCTCCCTGCGCCGAGCCTGACAGCACCGGCAAAAGGAGCGAAAAAACGGCAAATTCGCGGACCATGCCAGGATTCACCCGGATTGGCGCGCGGCTCTATCAAAGGCGGGTCGGGTAGCTGGCCCCAACCTAACAAAATCACCAACGCGGCAACCGTTATTCCCTCGAAATCACCCCTTCTTTCTCCAGCGGATGCAAGCCATACAGGCCCAAGGACGGCGCTTCGGCGGCGGGGAACATTTTGCCGGGATTCGCGATTTCCTTGGGGTCGAAGGCGCGCCGGAGTTCTTTCATCGCTTCAATTTCGGCTTCGGAGAACATGTTGGGCAAAAACGCGCGTTTTTCCATGCCCACGCCGTGCTCGCCGGTGATGGAGCCGCCCATGTCGGTGCACATCTTCAAAATGCGCGCGGCGACTTCTTCGGCGCGTTCCAAGGCTCCGGGTTGGCTGCCGTCAAAGAGGATGAGCGGATGCAGGTTGCCGTCGCCGGCGTGAAAGACGTTGGCGACCGGGATGCCGCTTTCCCGGCTGATTTCCGAAATTTGGCGCAGCGCCTCGCCCAACCGGCTACGGGGGACCACGCCGTCTTGCACCAGAAAATCCGGGCTTAGCCGGCCCACGGCGGAAAACGCGCTTTTGCGCCCTTTCCAGATTTTGAGCCGTTGGGCGCTATCGGCGGCAATCTGGATCGGCTCGGCGTTGCTGGCTTCCAGGATGCCCTGGAGTTGTTTGCGCTCGTGGGCCACTTCTTCTTCCGGACCTTCCAATTCGACGATGAGGACGGCTTCGGCTTCCTTGGGGTAACCGGCTTGCACGGCTGCTTCCGCCGCGTCGATGGCCAGGCGATCCATGATTTCCAGCGCGCCGGGGAGCAATCCGGAGGCGATGATCGCCGAAACCGCCTCCCCCGCTGCCTCGACGTTGGGGTAGCCGGCCAGGACGGTGTGATAGGTCTCCACCACGGGCAAGAGACGCAGCGTGATTTCCAGCGCGACGCCGAACATGCCCTCGCAACCGACGAACAAGCCGGTTAGGTCGGGGCCGATTTGTTCGCGGCTGGCGCTGCCGAATTGCACCACCTCGCCGGTCGCGAGCACGGCCTTCAATCCGAGCACGTGGTTGGAGGTCATGCCGTATTTCAGGCAATGCGCGCCGCCGGAATTGAAGGCCACGTTGCCGCCGATGGTGCAAATCTGCTGGCTGCTGGGATCCGGCGCAAAATAGAGCCCGTGCGGAGCCGCGGCCTGGCTGACGGCCAAGTTGTAGACGCCTGGCTGCACGACGGCGATGCGCTGAGCGGCGTCGAGCCCCAGCACCCGGTTGAGCCGGTTGAGCGCGATGACGATCCCGTCTTCCACCGGCAAACAACCGCCGGAGAGGCTGGTGCCGCTGCCGCGGGCGACGAAGGGGACCTGAGCGTCGTGGCAAAAGCGGACGGTCCGAATCACCTCCTCGGCGTCTTCCGGAACGACCACGGCGCGCGGCCGGGAGCGAAACGCGGTGAGGCCGTCGGATTCGTAGGCGGCCAGGTGAGATTCTTCGCGCAAAAATCGGCTGGGCGGGTAGATTTCGGCAAGCTTGGCGAGCACGTCAGGCATAGCCGCCAAATTAGCGCAAAAATCCAAACCGCCAATGACCAGATTTCGCCCCTGCATCGACCTCCACGAAGGCCGCGTGAAGCAAATCGTCGGCAGCACGCTCAATGACGAGGATTCCGGCGCGCTGCGGACGAATTTTGAGAGCGAACGGCCGCCGGCGTGGTTTGCCGGGCGTTACCGCGATGATAAGCTGAGCGGCGGGCACGTCATCATGCTTGGCCCGGGAAACGACGACGCGGCGCGCGATGCATTGGGCGCGTATCCGGGCGGTTTGCAGGTTGGGGGCGGGATTCGCGACTGCAACGCCGAAACCTGGCTGGAGGCGCAGGCCAGCCACGTCATCGTCACCTCGTTTTTGTTCGAGGGCGAGCGTTTCCGCGTCAACCGGCTGCGAGATTTGGCGCGTCAAGTCGGGCCGGAGCGGTTGGTGGTGGATTTGAGCTGCCGGCGGGTTGATGGCGGCGATGGTTGGGTTGTGGCGACGAATCGTTGGCAGACGTTGACGCGTTTTCCGGTTGAATCCGGCTCGTTGGACGACGTGGGCGAGCATTGCGCGGAGATTTTGGTTCACGCGGCCGATGTGGAGGGCAAGTGCGAGGGCATCGACCAGGATTTGGTGGCCCTGTTAGGCGCCTGGGGCCGGCTGCCGGTCACCTACGCGGGCGGGGCGAAATCGCTCGATGACCTCAGGCGCGTTGACGAATTGAGCGGCGGCAAGGTGGATTTGACGATCGGCAGCGCGCTGGACTTGTTCGGCGGAACGCAGGTGAAATACGCGGACTGCGTGGCCTGGAACCACAAGGCGTAGAGGAATCTAACCTAACCGATCGCCTTGCGGAAATTCTGGATTCCCCCGGCCACGGCGGCGGCGAGCTTGGTGCGATAGGTGGTGGTGGCCACCAGGCGGCTTTCGGCGGAATTCGTCAGAAACCCGCCTTCGAAGAGGATCGCCGGCTTGTTGATGCCGCGCAGCACGTTGTAGCGGGCGCGCTTGATCCCGCGGTCGACCGCCTCGATTTTCGTCATCACCATGGCGTGAACGGCGGTGGCCAGGGCGATGTTTTGGGCGTCGCTCTGGTTTCCGGAAAATTTTGAGGCGGAAACCGACCCGTCGTTGGTGGAACCGGTGCCTTGCGGCGCCAGGGCGTAGGTTTCGATGCCCGAGGCGGTGGCGTCGTTGCCGGAATTGAAGTGAACGCTGACGAAAATCGATTTTTTGATCTTGTTGGCGATGGCAACGCGCTGTGGGAGGCTGAGAAACACGTCGGTGTCGCGGGTCATGTGAACGGCCAGGCCTAACTTTTTCACCTCGTCGCGCAATAGGCGGGCCATATCCAGCGCGAAGTCTTTTTCGTTGCCGTGGGAGCTTTTCGCGCCGGGATCGTGCCCCCCGTGCCCGGCGTCGATGGTCACGGTGTGGAACGGATCGGTGGATTTGATGTACCAGGGCCGCAAAACGGGATCGAGCAATTTTTGGAGGTCGACCCGGGAGATGAGCACCTTGCGGTTTTGCTCGATCACCGGGAAACTGAGGCTGAATTTGATGTTGTTGATGAAAATGACCGGGCTGCCCACGCGCCATTTCATGATGGTGTTGGGGCTACGGTAGACGAGGTCCTTGTCATCGCGAAAAAAGCGCTCAAAGCGGTAAAACGCCTGCACGCTGTCCGCGGTCACGTATTCGCGGCGCTGGTACTTGACGATTTTCCAGACGCTTTCGGCCCACAGCGGCGAATTCGGCCCCAAAACCGGGAAACCGGCAGCAGCGCCCAATGCGGAGCGCACAAAGCGTCGCCGGGGCGAAATTGAGGACGAAAACGGTTCAAACATGGCTTTCAGCGGGGGAGACGAGGCTGAGTGTAACGATTTCGGCGCAAGAAGCAATGGTTTGGGGCTTTGTTCTTCGTGGGCCGGGCTCCTCACTTCCCACCGGCCGAGCGGTACATCCCCTCCGTCGATGCGCTCGTGTCTACCGCGGCCGCCGCCAGTTCTGCTTCCAATTCGACCACCGGAAACACCGTCAACCGGCTGCCCGGCGTCGCGTTCACCACCGCCAACCCCGCCGCCTCGAACACCGGCAACAACTCCCGGAAGAACCCCGTCAAAATCTCGTAGCTCTTCAGATTATTGCGGATCGCCTGCTCCGTGCGCTGCTCCGCGAACCAATAGCGCTGCGTCGCCGACATGTGAAAGTCGCAGCCCAACAACACCACACGGCGAAACCCCAGCTCATAGGCAATGCGCAGCGCCACCAGCATCACCGACCGCCCTCCTCCACGATCCTTGTGATTGCCCCAATTGATCGTCTCCTCGCTCAGAAACCTCGCCGCCTCGAACCGGTCGTTGCGGCGAAACGCAAACACACTCGCATACCGCGAAGGCGGCATTGAAGACGGCGTCGGCTCACCCATCCGCTCCTCCGGCACGAACTTCGTCACCGTGCGATCCTCCCAGATCGACGCCATGAAGCGCTCCGGCGCATCGACACACGCCCACAAATTCGGGCGAAACCCATGCGCCCCATTGTTCACGCCAAACGTCACGATCCCCGGCCGGCTGCGCAGCAATTCCCGCGTCCCCTCATCAAAACTCGGCCCGTTGAGACACAGAAACACCGTCCCGCCGCCGTAAAGACCGTGCAACGTCGTCGCCGGCATCCCGTCCTGCCCGAAAAACAACGGCGGCGTCCACAACTCCACATCAAAGACCGACTCCACATCCACCCCCGCCATCGTCAGTCGCCTCGCCAGCTCCTCGCCCGGCACCGGCGTCGGGGCCGGCACATCCATCGCCACTCCCTCCTGCCACACCCGCACCCGGGTCCGCGGCCCGATGCGTTGCGCCAACTCCGCGGCATCGCGCGGTAACAGCACCGTTTCCAGTCTCGTGACATGTGGATGGATCCATTGAGTCGTCATTGTAGCATGGATTGCCTAATCCGTCCTGTATCCCTCGCTCTCCAGGACGGATTAGGCAATCCATCCCGTCATGAACATCCCCACCCGCAACGACCTCCCCGCCCTGCTCACCCACCATGGCCTCACCCGACTCGGCGCGGAACTCGGCGTCGCCGGCGGAACGTACTCCGAGCACCTCCTGCGCCACGCCCCCATCCGCCGCCTCTACTCCATCGACGCCTGGTCCGGCGAGCGCGGGCACGACCTCATTCAATGCGACGCCGCCACCCGCCGCCTCTCCAAATACGGCGCCCGCTCCATCGTCCTGCGCGCCCGTTTTGCCGAAGCCCTCGCCCTCTTCGACGACGCCGGGCTCGATTTCGTCTACATCGACGGTTACGCCCATCAAGCCAATGAAGATGGCGAGACTCTCCAGCAATGGTGGCCAAAGATTCGCCCCGGCGGCATCCTTGCCGGTCACGATTACGAACCCGAGGCCTGGCCGCGAAACGTCGCCGCCGTCGACCGCTTCCGGGAAGCCAACGCCGCGCGCATCGTCGAATTCCAAGTCACCGCTGAAGACCGGTTTCCCTCCTGGGTGATGTTGAAAGGCTGACGCTAACAGCCTTGTCACACGCCCCGGTTCCGCTAAGCTGGGTTGAATCGCACCCGCGCTCTCACCATGAGAATCCAAAAGCCCGACGTCTTCGTCTCCGGCGCCAGCGCCGATCTCGGCCCGGCGCGGCAGGCGGTCAAGGAAGCCCTCCTCACCCTCGGCTGTGTCCCGGTGGAGCAAACCAACTTCCCGCCCGACTACCGCGCGATCGAAGCGATGCTGCGCAAGAAAATCGCCGCCTGCGACGCCGTGATCCACCTCGCCGGCAAACACTATGGCGCCGAGCCGAAGACACGCGCCGCCGATCAGCCGCGCCGCTCCTACACCCAGTTGGAATACGACATCGCCATCGAGTTGGGCAAACCGCTCTACATCTTCATCGCCACCGACGATTACGACTACCCCGACTCGTCAGCAGAGGAAGAGGACAAACGCCAGCTTCAGCAAGCCCATCGCCAGGCCATTCTCAACGCCGAGCAAATCTACCAGCCCTTTCCCAACCAGACCGAGTTGGAGAAGAAAGTCCGCGAGTTGCAGGTCAACCTGGACGCGATACGCCGCCAGTTGGAGCAACAAGCCGCCCAGCGCGCCAAAGAGCGCCGCCGTGGCTGTGTTGTCACCCTCGCGATCTTCAGTCTGCTCCTGCTCATCGGCGGGGGCGTGTATTTTGTGATCGACCGCCAAGCGAAGCAGGGAAACGTCGTCAATCGAGTCGAAACCCAGCAACTCGACGAGTTCGCCGCGATGCTGAAGTCCAAGGGCGACTCCGCGGCGGCGGAGCCGTTGTATCGGGCGCTGGAGGCCAGGGAGCGCGTCCTCGGCCCCGAACATCCCGATACGCTCACCAGCGTCAACAATCTGGCGGAGTTGCTGGATTCCAAGGGCGACTACGCGGCGGCGGAGCCGTTGTTTCGGCGGGCGCTGGAGGCCAGGGAGCGCGTCCTCGGCCCCGAACATCGAGATACGCTCCTCAGCGTCAACAATCTGGGGATGTTGCTGTATGCCAAGGGCGACTACGCGGCGGCGGAGCCGTTGTTTCGGCGGGCGCTGGAGGCCCAAGAGCGCGTCCTCGGCCCCGAACATCCCGATACGCTCCTCAGCGTCAACAATCTGGCGCTGTTGCTGGAATCCAAGGGCGACTCCGCGGCGGCGGAGCCGTTGTATCGGCGGGCGCTGGAGGCCCAAGAGCGAGTCCTCGGCCCCGAACATCCCGATACGCTCACCAGCGTCAACAATCTGGCGCTGTTGCTGTATGCCAAGGGCGACTACGCGGCGGCGGAGCCGTTGTATCGGCGGGCGCTGGAGGCCCAAGAGCGCGTCCTCGGCCCCGAACATCCCAATACGCTCGCCAGCGTCAACAATCTGGCGCTGTTGCTGTATGCCAAGGGCGACTACGCGGCGGCGGAGCCGTTGTTTCGGCGGGCGCTGGAGGCCAGGGAGCGCGTCCTCGGCCCCGAACATCCCTCTACGCTCAGCAGCGTCAACAATCTGGCGGGGTTGCTGGATTCCAAGGGCGACTATGCGGCGGCGGAGCCGTTGTTTCGGCGGGCGCTGGAGGCCTTTGAGCGCGTCCTCGGCCCCGAACATCCCGATACGCTCAGCAGCGTCAACAATCTGGGGATGCTGCATTTCGCGAAGGGCGAATTCGCCGAGGCTGAGGCGCTCGTCCGGCGGGCGGCGGAGACCTTGGAGCGGCTGCTGGGGCCGGAGCATCCGAATGCGGTGACCATGCGCAAGAATCTGGAGATCTGCCGGGAGAGGATGAACAGTGAACAGTGAACTGCGAACCGGCACGGGTCATTTCCAATTTCCATACATGGCGTCTCCGCAATGGAAAAGGTGCTTCCAATTTCAGAATATGACTTCTCCAAGGCGGAAATGGTGCTTCCAATTTCCGGACATGGCTTGTCCACAGTGGAAAAGATGCTTCCAATTTCAGGACATGGCTTTTCCACCGTGGAAAAGATATTTCCAATTTCAGAACATTGCTTTTCCACTGTGGAAAATGTGTTTCCCAGCTCGGGACATGACTTTTTCGCGGTAGAGAAGGTGTTTCTCGTTTCCGGATATGGCTTTTCCACGGCTTTCACCTTTTCGATTGACTGGTTTGCCATTTTTTTTATCATTGTGAATATTCGAGCGTCTTTAAAAACAAAATCACGCCATGAGAGATCCACGCAATTATTTCGTCAACCCCTTCGACAGCCGCAGCATCAGCTTCAACAAACTGGCGGCGCTGACGACCGATCACCTGGGCAAGCTGGGAAATCAGAACACCGCGGGGCAATGGACGGAGCGTATCGCGGCGACGACCGCGGCGATGGCGGCCTATGACGACGGGATTACCGATAACATCGTGCAGGGCAATTCACGCAAAGCACGCAAGCAGGCCAAGGACGATTTTCGCGCCACGCTGCCGGGGGCGGTGCGGGCGATCGTGAACTGGGTCGTGGCGGCGTTCGGCGAGGGCTCGCCGGAGGTGACCGCGGTGATTGGCTCGGGCACCAACGAGCTGCGCAAGGCGCCGGATGATGAGGTGGACAATTATCTGCAAGGGGTGATCGATGGCTTGACGCCGATCGTGGCGACCATCGGTCAGGTGCGTTTGGATGAGGCGACGGCGCTCAAGGCGCAGTGGGATGCGATTTATGCGGCCAGCGAGCAGTCCAGCGCCGACAAGCAGCTTTCCGAGCAGGAGCGGCGCGCGGCGCGGGCGGCGCTGGTGGATGTGTTGTTCGAGACGTTGCTGTTGGTGGCGAACGCGAATCGCGGTAATCCGGATGTGTTGGGGAGTTTTTTCACGCCGGCACTGGCGGGCGGTCCGGCGTTGACGGGAGGTGGCGGCGGCGGATCCAGTCCCGCGGCGAGTTCGAGCGACGGGCCGAGTTCGAGTGGTGGCGCGAGTTCGAGTTTCCCGAGCAACTCGAGTTTCCCGAGCAGCAGCAGTTTCCCGAGCAGTTCGAGTTTCCCGAGCAGCAGCAGTTTCCCCATCAGTTCGAGTTTCCCAAGCAGTTCGAGTTTCCCAAGCAGTTCGAGTTTCCCAAGCAGCAGTTTCAGTTTCAGTTCGTCGTCGTCGTCGTCGTCCAGTTCGGGGCCGTAGCTGGCGTGGGGTTTGCTCGATCGCGCAGGCAGTTGGCGGCTCGGGCTGAGTCAAGTTATTCTGGGCGTCATCAATTTTTGCCCTATTTCTCGTCGCGTAGCGACAAGGTATGGTAGCCGTGGGTTTTAACCCACGGATGCTCGGAGGAAAATCGGATGCGTCGCGTAGCGACTGCTTAGGATGCGCGCTTAACCCAGCCTAACCGGTCGCTACGCGACGGGGCAATTTTACGCCTGCGATCCGCGGGTTAAAACCCACGGCTACCATACCTTGTCGCTACGCGACGGAATCGACGGATAGATTCGACAAGCCCAAGGAAGAGGAAGAAAAAATTGATGACGCCCAGAATAAGGAGCCGTGCAATTTTTTTGCAATTGGCCCGATCACCCTTGCTCGGCCAACCACCGTGCGTGTTCCACCGCGCGCATCAGGCCCTTGGCCTTGTTGACCGTTTCCTCGAATTCATGGGCCGGCACGGAATCCGCAACGACGCCGGCGCCGGCCTGAATGTAGACCTTGCCATCCTTCACGACGGCGGTGCGCAGGGCGATGCAACTGTCGTGGTTGCCGTCGAAGCCAAAGTAGCCTACCGCGCCGGCGTAAGCACAGCGCTTGCTCTTTTCCAGCTCGTTGATGATCTGCATGGCGCGGACTTTCGGCGAGCCGGACACGGTTCCCGCGGGAAACGTGGCCCGCATGACGTCGTAGGCGCTTTGGCCGTCGCGCAGGCGGCCATCGACGTTGGTGACGATGTGCATGACGTGGCTGTAGCGCTCGATGGTCATGAAGTCGCTAACCTGCACGCTGTGAAATTTCGCGACGCGGCCGACGTCGTTGCGCGCCAGGTCCACCAGCATGATGTGCTCGGCGCGTTCTTTGGGGTCGGCGAGGAGGTCCCGGGCCAGCGCTTCGTCCTCTTGCTCGGTTTTGCCCCTCCAGCGCGTGCCGGCGATGGGCCGGATGTCGATGCGCCCGCCGATGCAGCGCACGTGGACCTCCGGCGAGCTGCCGACGAGCGAGAAGCCTTGCTCGAATTGGAGGCAAAACATGTAGGGCGAGGGGTTGATGTGGCGCAACGCACGGTAGAGGTCGACGGGCGAGCCGGGGAAGTCGACTTCAAACCGTTGGGAGGGCACGACCTGGAAGATATCGCCGGCGTGGATGTATTCCTTGGCGCGGGCGACCATCGCTTCGTATTCCTGGCGCGTGGTGTTGCTGCGGTAGCTTAGCTCGCCCGCTTGGCGGAAGGTGGAGAGCGGCGAAAACTGGATGGGCCGGCTCAAATTCGCGATGAGCAGTTGGATGCGCGCGCGGGCGTCGGCGTAGGCGGTTTCCAGGTTTTCGTGCTCGTCCGGGAAGACGTTGGCGACGAGTTGCAGCTTGCGAAAACGGTGGTCGAAGATGACCAGCGTGCCGGTTAGCATGAAAACCATGTCCGGCAGACCCAGTTCGTCGTCGGGAGCGTCCGGCACGGTGGTTTCGAAGAAGCGCACCATGTCGTAGGCCAGGTAGCCCACCGCGCCGCCGGTGAAAACGGGCAGGCCGTCGATTTTTACCGGTTGGTAGCGCGCCATGCATTTTTCCAGCTCGGCCAAGGGTTCGGAATTTTTCCTGGCGGTGTGGGTTTTGGACTTCCCGCCCTCGCGGATGGTAATTTTGCGGCCGCGGGCGGTGAAGAGCATTTTGGGCTCGGAGCCGAGAAAGGAGAATCGGCCGATTTGGTCGCTGCTTTCGGCGGATTCGAGCAAAAACGAGCATTTGCCGGGTTGGCTGAGCTTTTGGAAGGCGGAAATCGGCGTTTCGTAGTCGGCGGTGAGTTCGGCGAACACGGGCACGACGTTGCCCTGCTCGGCAAGGGCCTGAAACTGGTCGAAAGCTGGCTGGAGCGGGATCATGGGGCGCAGGAAGGCGGGGACGGTAACCGTTTCCGGGCCGAACGCAAAATGAACACCTGCGTCTGCCGGGACGTCCATTCCGGCGCAAACACTGGTTGCCCACCGGCCGCAGCCGGCTAAAGTCTTTCCTTCCCTCCGTCCTGATTTTCCGCTACACTATCCCCACCACCGGAAACCAGGCGCCCTGCCAAACCTAGACATGGAAAACGAATTCACCCACCCCGCACCTGACCCGCGCGGAAGAAAACCCGGCTTTTCGGTCACCTTCACGCGATTGCTGCTGATCGTCTGCGTCATGCTCTTCGGCGTCATCGTGGGAATGAAGGTTAGCGACTATTTTCACGGCCGTTACTTCCAGCGCCAGGAACACGCCCTGGCGCAGCAAGCCCTGGACCGGCAGGCATTGGCCGAGGCCCAAACGGCCCTGACGGCGCAACAAAACGCCTACCAGCCCACCGGCCAGATTCTCGCGGACGGCCAGTCCACCATGCCGATGCCGATTCAGCCTGGCAACGTCGCCGCGCCCAATCCCGTCACCACCACCAGCCCGGCTCCGCCCACCAGTTTGGCCAGCTCTGGCAACGGCCCGTCCATGACGGAGCTGGAAGCTCTGCGTCAGGAGCGCGAAATGGTGAAACAGCGCTTTGAGAGGCTCAATTCATCGGGTGGCGCCTCGAATTCAGCCGGCGCACCGGCCTCAACCGCCATCCCGCGCCCCAGTGTGCCTCGCACGAACCCTGACGCCGGGTTGAGCCCGGAAGAGATCCGCATTCGCAACTCTCCGGCCATCGCCAAGGTCACCTCCTTCGATCCGGATTGGGGCTACCTGACCATCAACGGCGGCACGGAGAATAATTTGACCCAGGGCCTGGAATTGGCCGTCCGCCGCGGCCACGAATTGCTTGGGCTGGTGAAAATTTCCCAAATTTACGAGAACGACAGCGAAGCCGAGTTGATCGGCCGTTGGCGCCGGGACAAAGAAATGCTCAAACCCCGGCCGGGCGACGATTTGCTGCCTTACTCGCCATTTTAAGCCAAACCGACGCCCTGCACCCGAGCCCGCCACCGCAATGAAATTCCCATCCCTTCTCCTCCCCGTTTTTCTCCTGCTCGCCGGCCCGTTAACGGCGCAAAACCAGCTTCCCGGCATTTCCGACGCCCAAATCGACTCCGCGCCAAAACTGGGCAAGGTCATCGCCTACAATCGCGAGTTGGGCTTCATGGTCACCAACGCCAACAGCCTCAAAGGCGTGAAAGTCGGCGCGAGATTGGCCGCGGTGCAAAACGGCATCGTCGTCGCCATCGGCATCGTTGAAGAAGTCAATCAAAACACCTCTACCCTCACTCTCGAACACAAGGGCGCTTACCCAAGCCCGGTCCGCCGCCCGAAAGTTCGCGACTACGTCATCTTTTTTCCTCCAAGGACCAAGTAGTTGATCGTTTCCCCATACCCGAGACGTCTGTGGATCTCGGTGCTAATCGGTGGCTTGCTTGTTAGCGCCGCGATGGTTCTTGTCGCGCAAAATCGACGCTTGAGCGAGGAGGCGATCCGCCGGGCGCAAAAAATCGGAGAGGTCAAGGCGTTCAACGCGGATTTCGGGTTCATCGTGACCAACGCCGGGACCTATCGCCGGGTCAATTCGGGGATGCGCCTGGGCGTGCGGCGCAAGGGCAAGCTGGTCATCATCGCCATCGTGGAAACCACGACCGGCTACACCTCCACCTGCGGGTTGATTGGCTACATCCCGCCCACGGAGCCAAAAACCAACGCGCCAAAAGTCGGGGACGAGATCATTTTCTATCCGCCGCGGCGATGAAGGATCAGGAACGTCAGTTTCAGTTCAATCCGGTCAAAATCTGAGCCGGCTGAGCCGTTCCGGCCTCCACGCTGGTTTCGACCAACTCCATTTGACCCAGGGAAGCCACCGTTTCGAGAAATTCGCGCATCAGCGAGTTTTGCCAATCCCCAAAGTGCTCTTGGTGGCAAAAGTGGACGAGCGCACCGCGGGGGTTGCTGCGATTGGAAGCCCAGTCCCGCATCCACAGTTGCGTCCAGCGCGTAAGCTGACGGTCGGGGTGGACACAGAGGAACACCAGATCCGCCGACGCCGCTTCAGTGCTGGCCATTTGCGAGGACTGTTGGTTGTCCGGCAGCGTGTTGAGGTTGATGGTCCGCAGGGCGTAGATTTTGGCCGAACCGACGTTTTGCTCGATTTCACGGCATTTGGCGGAGGCGGCATGGGCCAGTTGCGCGTCGTCGTACAAAATGACGGCGGTCAGCCAATTGGTCTTGCTTCCACCTGGAGCCGTGCCGACCGATCTCATCCACTCGGCTGAGTGACGGAGGATTTTCATGGTTTTGCGTGTGGTTAGGGGTGTAAGGGGCTGGGAAGGCAGGCAGAATGAGATTTTAGCGAAATCGGCGATTCAAGTCACGCTAAAAATGTGGAGTTGCGAAATTTTTGGAGGAAAGTAAGGTTTTCGCTGGAACCGGCCTGAGACGGCCGCTCGTTAGGAGTCACGGCTCTTGGCGAGAGGAAAGTCCGAACACCGCAAGGCAGCACGCCCGGTGAAAACCGGGGCAGCCGGCGTATCATGCGCCGGCTGACGGAAAGTGCCGCAGAAAACATACCGCCAGCGGCCCGGGATCGCTAGATTTCGGGTGCGGGTAAGGGTGAAAAGGCGAGGTAAAAGCTCACCGCTCCCCCGGGTAACCGGAGGAGGCATGGTAAACCCCGTGCGGTGCAAGACATAACAGGGTAAACGGGCCGCCTGCCCGGTCCGCTCCGGCGGATAAGCCCGGGTAATAGTCGCACCCGCCTCCGGGCGGGAATCACCCTCCGGGGTGGTTAGATAAATGGCCGTCACCGCCTCCGGGCGGGACAGAATTCGGCTTACGAAGGCCGGTTCCACTTCATTCCTCAAAAAATTCCGAAACGCCTCACTTTCAGGGCCAAAAGACTCCGGTCTCTGCCCCGAAAGTGGGGTTTTTTGGGGAAAAAGTGTCACCTCCCCGATTTTTCCGCATGGAAGGGGATGAAGGAGTGAGAGAATGAATCTACGACTAGAAAATCCGGCTGGCGGCTTGGTCGACCAATCCCCCCCCACATCAACCCTTGGTTCCACCGCACGCGGTGGAAATGAAACGGAAACCGATCTGTCCCGCGTGGTGATGGAGAGCCTGAAAAAGCTCCATTTTCACCTGCGATTGGCCAAAGTGGACGTAAGAACCGCCCTGGCGCTGGATTTGCCAAAAGTCCAGGCCGAACGCGGCGAAGTGAGGCAAATGATCACCGATTTGATCCTCCAATCCGCCCGCGCAACGCAACCGGGAGGCGCGTTGCAGGTCACCACGTTCAAGACCGACGGCCGCGATCCGCGTTTGGGAGATTTGCCGCGAAAATTGGCGGATCGCTCGCGGCTGGTGGTGTTTGAGATTCGCGGGCTCAGTTTGCAATCCGGCGCTGCCGTTTCCGCCCCGGCGCCGTGCCGGCAGGCGACTTTTCGCGCGTGCAACGACCGCTTTCTGGTCATTTTGAACGGCTGAGGCGCTGATTCGGCGATTCGCCGCGAAGTTCGAAAGAATTTGCAGTTCCCATCGCCCTGGAGTTGGCCTAACCTGATTGCCATGCGTTCCCGGTTGATGCGATTTTTGCTGGTGCTGCTGTTTCTGGGTGTGTTCGTGACGTTGGGCCTGACCCACCGCCAACGCACCGTGGAGCCGGATTTGTTCAGCGCCCCGGCGGAAAAACGCACCACCCGCGGGTTTGCCAACGAGGGGCTGGGCTTGGTGAAACCGGCAATCCAACGCGCGGGGACGGGTTGGCCCGCCAGCCGCGAAATGCTCGTGCCGGAGCGGATTGAGGGCGCCGGCGGCGGTTTTGTGCTGGATTGGTCCGCAGAGAAGCTTGAGCCAAAGGAACGGCTGCCCAACCGGTGGTCGAAAGGGCTGGTTGGCGACGATTCGGCCGAATTGGTCGCCGTTGCCGCCTGGTATCCCGCGCCGGAGGACGATTACGCCGACCCAACCTGGAAAATCGGCCTGAATTTTCGCGACGCCGGCTCGTTGGCCGCGCTCGACGCCAAACGGCTCGACGAATTGGGCGTCCCTGCCGAATTTCGAACCTTCGAGGCGCCGCAACAGTACAAAACGCCGAAAATCCGCCTCCTTTTCCGCACCAGCGGGATGGAGCACCCCCGATTCCTGCGAATCACCGGCGCCGACGTCCAAACCGACGCCAAAGTCACCTACGATCTCGATTCCCTGGACGAAAAAGAGCCGCACACCGTCAGCATCGGCGATTGGACCTACTTTGACCTCGCGCTGCTGGTCTGGCACGACACCCCGATGCGCTTCCAAACCCAAATCCTGACCGGAGAACCGCAAATCGACACCCTGCAGCCGGAAATGGGCGCGGAAGTGGTGTTCGGCGACCGGTTGCGCATCCAAACGCTCGCCGAGGTCGGTGGACCTCTTGAGGTCAACGACTCCTTGCACTCGTTCGCGCCGGCAGACGGCTCCGCGGAAACGCGCCAACGCCTCGACCTCACGGGAACCGGCGAGCGCAGGGTCTGGATAACGCGCAGCAAGCGAACTGGCGGGCCCAACATGCTCGTCCGCGCCTCCGACTACGACTTCATTCGCGAGCATTGCGGCTGGCGGCGCGAAGACGGCTCCGTGGATTTTGGCTGGTCCAGTCAGGGCGAGCGCAACGGCGTCGTGCTCTTTTCCCGCCCGATTTCCGGCGCTACCGCCCAGCCGCTGGAACTCGTGTTCGTGCCTCACGTTGCGGAACTCAACTTTGAAATTCCCGGTGTGCCGGATGCGCCCAACCCCGGCACGGTCGAGAACCTGTTCGACATCGTTTTCCCGAGGATCACCCTGCACGAAGAGGCCGAATCAGCCGAGGATCACCTGCTTGGGATGCTTTGCGTCGCCGCGCAGGTCGGCTGGGACATCAACAACGTTTGGGACGGGGATGCACCCGCCGCGCTGCCGGATGACCGCACCTTTGTCGGCATGACCCCGCAGCAGTTGCTCCACTGGTATCTGCGCGAAACCCCGGGCGCCACCATGCGCTACGACTCCGCCGAACGGGTCCTTTACTTCAACGAGGAATCCGAGAGTTGGCTCGATCGCCTCTCCAACTGGTGGGACTACAACCAGCCAGGCTGGTTTTGAGCGCGCTTTTGGCCGTCAATCCGATGCTGAGGGCGCTGTGGCCGGGTTTTCGTCCGATTCCTCGGTTTCGCGAAACGAGGCCAGAATCAACAACCCGGCGGCGATGCAGATGCAGGAATCGGCCACGTTGAAAACGGGGTAATTCCAGCGCCAGAGGTAAAAATCCAGAAAATCGACGACGTAGCCGCGATAGAGCCGGTCGAACACGTTTCCGGCGATTCCCGCCACCAACAGCGCGACCGCGATTTTGGAAAGCACTCCCGGAAACGCCCCCCGCCGCCATAAAACCGCGATAAACGTCACCGCCAGAGCCGCAATGCCCAGGAAAATGAGGTTCGAGTAGCTGCTGCCATTGCCAATGCCCCACGCCATGCCGGTGTTGTGGACGCGCACCAGGTAAAAAAAGCCGGGAATCACCTCGATTCCCTCGCCCGGACCGGTGGGCCCGTCCGGAAATTGGCGCACCGCCCATTCCTTGGTGATTTGATCCAGGATGAAGAGCGGCAGGGTGAGGTAGAGAAAGAATTTCATGCGTCGTGGGCGCTTGTCTGTCGGATTTAGCCTGTCTGACGTGGAAAGTCGAGGATTCGGCCCAAAATTCCCTTCATTTTCGTCTCGGCGGGGCCTGGGCTGGTTCACTCCGCGATTAGTCCCTGCACGGAGAAATCCCGGCCATCCGCGTCCACGGGATCGGTGATATCCAGCTTCTCGCGGCCCACCAGCGGGAAGAGGTGGGGCAGGTCGTAGTGCCACAAAACTCCCTGAACCGCGTTGGGAAGGTGCTTGGCGGGGTTGGGCGAATTCAGGATGGTTTGCCAGGACGCCAGCGGACGAATCAACCGAACGTGACCGAAAATTTGGGGTTCGAGCGCCGCGGCGTGGAGCGCGGGAGGGCACACTTCGCCCCAAGCGACGAGCCGAACCCGGCGGGACGAATCGGCGTCGCCTTCGCCTTGCCCGGCCAGAAACCGCGCGCAAACCAGCACGTCCTCCGCGCGCATGGCCAGGAACGAGCGGCCCAGCATGTAGGCGATGTAGGCGTCGGCCCCGAAAAAACGCCAATTTCGCGTGCGCGTCTCCCCGATATCGCGCACGTCGGCAACCATGACGGGGTGACCCTGCTGGTGCAGGCGCTCGGCTTCCTCCATGGCCCGGGGTTCCAGGGAATCGCGCAAAATCAGCACGGGATCGAGCTTCCCGCCGGCCAACAGCCGCGCTGGAATGACGATTCCCTCCTCCGGCGCCAGCACCACCCATCCTTCGCCCTGCCGAACGATCTGTGGCCGCGGCAAAGCGTCCAAATCCCGGATTCCCGTGACCTGACGGACGCGCGCCCGGCACTCTTCCAGCGGCACGTCGCTCTTTTCCGCCGCGCCGCGCGCGAGAAGCCGGCTCAAGGCTTCGCGCCGGGGCGCGAGTTGCTCGTTGAAGCGGGCGTTCAGCTCCAGGAGGGACAGCTCGCCGGTTAGGCGCCCAACCTGGCCCCGCGGCGTGCATTGCAGCTCCTCCACGCTAAAAACGGGGACGTCTTCGGGCTCGGAAACCTGAATTTCGCGCTCTTGCAGCCAACGGGCGAAAAACTCCACCGCCGCTTCCCGCAACGGCTGGGTGAAACCGTGTTTTTCGTCGGCTTCCACCACCGAAATCCGCTCCGGATGGCCTAACAAGCCGTAAATTCGCCGAGCTTGCCGATAAGCCTCGCGCGCGCCTTCGATCGGCACAAAATCCCGCGTCGCTGCCAAAATCAGCGTGGGTTTTGGCGCACGTGTCAGGATAAAATCCGGGTGATCGAAGCCATCGCGGATTTGGGCGAACAAATTCTGCTCGGCATCGCCAGGGCCGGGGCTTTCGTTCTTGCGCCGATGCGTCGTCATGAAGCATCCCGGGGCCGCGGCGGCAATTCGGTCGTCAAAGGCCATCAGGTAGCTGGTCAGGTTGCCGCCGCCGGAATTGCCGGTGCAACCGATGCGCTCGGGATCGACTTCGGGCCGAGACTCCAGGTAATCGATGGCGCGCACGGCGTCCCAAACCATGTGAGTCGCCAAACTTTGCCCCAAAAGGATGGGGGCGATGCCCAGCGCCTGATGCTCGCTGGAGGCACGGAAGGCGGGTTTGCCGCTTTCGTCGTAAATTTGTTTGCGTTCGCCCTGACCGATCGGGTCGTAGCACAAGACCACAAAACCGTGCTGGGCGAGCAATTGGCAGGCCTTTTGGTAGGCGGGATAAGCCTTCCCGATTTGGGCGTGACCGCATGGGACCAGGATCGCGGGCTTCTTGCCTTCGCCATCGGGCAGATAGAGGTTTGCGGTGACGCGAAAGCTCTCTTGGCTATCGAAAATCAGCTTTTCCACCACGAATCCGTCGCCTTGGAGCGTTCCGGTGATTTTTGGGAGCAATTCGCAGGTTTCCGGCATCAACCCCAGGGCATTGGCGAGGATTTTGCGGCGTTTGGCCTGGTAGCTGGCGATTTGCTCCGGCGTCCGGACGGCGGCCAGTTCCTCCAACCGCCGATCCAGGGCTTCATGAGCCTGTTTGCGCAAAAACGCCCGCATCATCTGGGTTTCCAGGTCGGCGTTGAAATCGTCCGGCAAAATGCGGTCCTGAGCCTGGAGAGGCGCCAAAACGCAGGCGCAAAAAAGGAGCTGGAGACCGGTTTTCATGTTTCCGCGGCAGCTCCAGCCTTTTACGCCACCACCTTGGACAATTCCTGCCACTGCTCGGTTTTCATGATTTCATCCAGGATGTCCGCGAGCACTTTCACCGGTGGCTGAGACGCATCGATGTCGATCCTCGCCTCTCTGCCAAAATATTCCAAAATCGGCTTGGTTTCCTCCTCGTAGGTGCGGAAACGGGTGCGAATTACATCCTCGTTGGCGTCGTCCAGCCGATTTTGCTTCAGGGCGCGCTTGCGGATGCGCCTGGCCAACTCATCACGGTCCGGGCAGGAGAGGTGGAAGATTTTTTCCACTTCCACAAATTCTTCCAGCAGCTTGGCCTGGGGCACGTTGCGCGGAATGCCGTCCAGCCAGAGGAAGTCGATGTCCGGCTTGTAGGTGGAGGCGGTGATGCGCTTGTCGATCTGGTCGCGCCACAGCTCGATGGTTAGCTCGTCCGGCACCAATTCGCCCCGGCTGGAGTATTCCACGAATTTTTGGCCGATCGGCGTCCGCGTGTCCAGCCGGCGGAAGGCGTCGCCACAGGAAAAAAAGTGGAAACGCGGGATTTGGGCGATAATCGCGCCTTGGGTCCCCTTTCCGCAGCCGGGAGCGCCGAAAATAAGGAAAGTGGGCAAGCGGTCGGGCAGATTCATGTCGCTCATTTGGGCAGAAACTCGAAGGCGAAAACGAACGGCGCAACATCCAATTTCTAATTTCCAATTTCTAACGTCCCCCGCCTCACATTTTCGCCTCCAGCGGGTGATTCCACCAAATATCCACCAAAATCGTCCCCACCATCATCACCGCGAAGACTCCCTTGCAGGCGACGCCCATCACCGTGCCGAGAACGCTGCCCCAACCGGATTTCGTGGCGGTTTTCAGGTGTTGGCGGGAAAAAACCACCTCGCCGAGAATCGCGCCCGCCAACGGACCGAGCAACAGACCAAACGGCATGAACAGCATCCCAACCAAGCCGCCAATAATCGCGCCCCACACGCCCCACTTCGTCGCTCCGAATTTTTTCGCGCCGATCGCGCCAGCCACATAATCGAGCAAAAACGACAGCAGCATGAGCACCACCAAGAGCCCCAAACCGGCCCAACTCATCCCGTGCTGTGGGCCCAGCCAGAAAAAGTGCAAAAACGCCCCCATCACGATGAAAACCTGGCCGGGAATGATCGGCAAAAACGTGAACACAAAGCCGATGGCGATGACGACCCAGCAAATCGTGTTGGCCAGCACGTTGCCGGTTTGCAAAAACCAGTTGGGGGCCGTAAGGGCGAAAAGCGCGTCCATCGTCATCATCATCGTCGGCATCGTCATTCGTCGATCCACTCCAGTTTTTCCTGGATGGGGCTGCGTTTGCCCGCGGGCCAGTTTTCCCGGTCGGACGGCCAGCCGAGGTAAAATAGGCCCAGGCAGCGGTCTTTGTCTCCCAGACCCAGGAATTTGCGCATTTCGTCGGTGTAAACCATCGCGGGGGATGACCAATAAGCCGCCATGCCGGCGGCGGAGGCGGTAAGGTGCATGTTTTGGACGGCGCAAGCCACCGCTTCAATCTCCTCGATTTCCGGAATTTTTTCGATCGCCTGCCGTTGCATGCAAATGCAGACGACCACCGGCGCGCCGAGGATTTTTTCGCAAAACCCGTCGTGTTTTTCCGGCCGAAACTGATCTTTCGGCGTTGTTTCGGTGTAAATCCGCTGAAGGGCGGCCAACAGCTTCTCGCGGCCCGGCCCTTCGTAAATTTTGAAGCGCCACGGCTGGGTCATCCCGTGAGTCGGCGCCCAATTCGCGTTTTCCAGGATGTTGCCCAAAATCGCCGGATCCACCGGCTCATCGCTCATTTCCGCCGGCTTGATGCTGCGGCGGCGCCGAATCAGCCCGTTGGCGGCGGCCAATCGGAGATGGATGGAATCGGCGATGGGTTGGGGATCGGACATGCGGCCGCATTTTGGACAATTTCGGCCCCGCGTGCAAATCTTTCGTCCCTTCGGTTGATTCCGCCCCGGCTTTCACGCTTGTTCGTTCTAACATGATCACCCGCGAAGAGATTGCCCACATTTTGCGCCAAATCGCCCAACTTCTCGAACTGAAAGGCGAAAATCCGTTTAAAATCCGCGCTTACCGCACCGGCGCAGAGGCCGTGGAGACGTTCGGCGGCGATTTCATCCAATTGGCCAAGGACAACGAGCTGAAGCCGATCAAGGGAATCGGCGACGCCCTGGCCAAAAAGATCCACGAACTGGTCACCACCGGGAAAATGGAATTTTGGGAGAATTTGCGCGTGGAATTCCCGGAATCGATCTTCGAGCTGTTCGAGATTCAGGGGCTCGGCCCGAAAAAAGCCAAGGCGCTCTACGATGAGCTGGGCGTCGATTCGGTTGCAAAATTGAAGGAAGTCTGCGAATCCGGCGAAGCCGCGAAATTGAGCGGATTTGGAGCCAAAAGCGTGGAAAAAGTGCTCGAGGCCATCGCTTACCGCGAAAGTTTTGCCGGGCGCTTCCGCTTGGGCGACGTCGCCGGTCAGGCACAGGAAATCTTGGACGCGTTGCGGGCGCATCCCGAAACCAGCCGCGCGGAAGTGGCCGGCTCCATGCGCCGGGGCAAAGAAACCGTCCACGACCTGGATTTTCTCGTGGCGACGAAAAAACCGCGCGAATTGATGGATTTTTTCGTGGAACAACCCTGGTCGGCCGAGATTTTGGTCCACGGCGACACCAAATCGTCGATTCGCCTGCCAAACGGCGTCCAATGCGATCTCCGAGCCGTTTCCAACGCGGAATACCCCTTCGCGCTGGCCTACTTTACCGGCAGCAAGGAGCACAACATCGCCCTGCGCAGCCGCGCGCAGAAACGCGGCTTCACCTTGAACGAGTACCGTTTGGCGCCGTTGGAGAAAAACGACGCCAAACCGCCAAAAATCCAGGACGAAGCCGATTTGTATCGCGCTCTCGGCCTCGACGAGATTCCCCCGGAGATTCGCGAAAACACCGGCGAGGTGGAAGCTGCGGAGTCCGGCGATTTGCCGCGCCTCATCGAATTGACCAACCTGCGCGGCACCTTTCACAACCACACCACCGCCAGCGACGGCAAAAACTCGCTGGAAGAGATGGCCGACGCCGCGCGCGAACTCGGATTGCAGTACCTCGGCATCGCCGATCACAGCAAATCGTCGTTTCAGGCCAACGGGCTCGATGAGGAACGGCTTTTGACCCAGGTGGCGGAAATTCAGCGGCTCAACAAGACGTTTGGCGGTGACTTCAAGCTTTTCGCAGGTTCGGAGGTCGATATCCTGCGCAACGGCGACCTCGACTTCGCTGACGACGTTTTGGCTCAGTTAGACTACGTCGTCGCCAGCGTCCACAACGCCATGCAACTGGCTGAGGACGAGATGACCGCGCGCATCATCGCCGCCATCGGAAACCCGCACGTCAACATGTTAGGCCACCTCACCGGACGCCTCCTCCTCCAGCGCGAGCCCTACGCCGTCAACATCCCCAAGATCATCGACGCCTGCGCCGCCAACGGCGTCATCATCGAGCTAAACTGCAACCCCTGGCGGCTGGACATGGATTGGCGCTGGTGGAAGCTCGCCACTGAAAAAGGCGTAAAATGCGCCATCAATCCCGATGCCCACCGCACCGGCGACCTGCAGTACCTCCACTTCGGCATCCTGCAAGCGCGCAAAGGCTGGCTCCGGCGCCGAGACGTGGTCAATTGCCTGCCGCTGGGGGAAATTGAGGGGATTCTAATCTAAACGTCGTCAAACCAACAAAATCGGTCGCCACAGGGGGCATGTCCTGTCCTTCCCCCCCCCCTCCGGTCAAATGCCAAAAGCGCATGTTTTGGGAAACTACCTGCCTGCAGACTGCAAAATCGCCCGAAGCCGGCTCGCTGTGACGATCCGGCGAAGCGCGTTGGCCAAACCGTCCCTTCCCCCGCCGTGCTTGAGGCGAATCTGCGGAGCCATTCGCCTCAAGGCCCCCGTGTGCGGAGATTTCAGGTGATTGGGCGGGTTGCTGGTGACGTAATGCGTTGAGTGCAAATGCGTTAGCAGGCTCGTTCAACAACCGATAGCTTCGAGGCCATGCCCGAAGCTATCTTTGGCTTCTGTTCGATTTGAGGCATGCGGACGAAAGCAATTTCGTAACCTACCTATCTTTTTCGAGCTCCTTTGCCAGCAATATTCTCGCCCGAAGATGACTGGATCTTGCCGCAAGCACATCGCCCTGTGATACCGTAGCGGCCTCGAATCGGGCAGTTACGAGTTTCTCAAATCCTGCCCAACGTGTCACTGAATCCCTCCGAACGGCAAGACGTTCATCTGCGGTTTTCACGAATTCATATTTTGCGTCGGCGAGTTGATCGAGGGCATATACAATCTGGTCGTATGAGATGAGTCCGTCCGAGTACATCCTCTCGCGCAACTTAACCAGATCCTCCAATACAGAGATTCTTTCCTTCTGGAGTTCGGCTACTCTCTCCGAATTCGGTTTATCCGCGTTGAGTATACTCGGTAGCATTAAAAAACACCGATCGCCAAGCATGTGCCTATTATCGCTCTTAAACCTAGCAATTGGGTCAATTTATTGATCATAGTTCGTTTGTTATTTTTGTGAGCCTAACGTTTACGGTGTGCCGCCTGCGCCCGGGAACGCCGGTGGTTTGCAATTAGAACCTCTCGAATTACGGTGAAACGTCAACTGCAGAGCGGGGCGCAGGTCGGTCACCACCGTTTTGTTCTGCTTCGTGTTGACAATTCGGGCACTCTGGGGATTTAGAACGCGGACTCACCTTTCTCCAGATCTGCGAAGTACGCAAGCTCCATGCTGAAAAATGGCAAAGGACACATCACGAAAACCATAAGTCGTCTCTGCCGGAATCGTTACCGTCGCTGACCCATAGGAACTACTCGAACCAGATCCATAGATGTTCAGGTCCCCGTACGTAGAGAGGTTTGATTGACCATACGCATTGGAATCAACTGTTACGGTCCTGCTAGGCGTAAAACTCTGAACGTAGCGCTCAGTCGTTGTGCCCTTCTTCCCAGTGTCGTAAGCTACGGCCACAACGATGTCGCCACCTTTGGATACGCCCAACTGGCGCGCATCTGCGGGATTGTGATAAGGCCCGCTCCACTCTGATCGCCCCAGTTCCTCGTAACCCTCTGCTACCAACTGCCGGATGCGACGTTTATATGCCTCCCTCCCGGAAACAACTTCAATCACGGCATTAGCGTTGCGCTTCCCCGGAGCCGCTCCGGTAGGCTGATAAAAACGCCCATAGTTCCCAGTCGAAACACAAGAGACGCACAACAGTGCGATTGCCAAAACGGTCGTTGCGGTGATGAATCTCATGTCTCGACATTCCACCAACAACCCCAACTAACAACCCTTATTCAAGAAAATTACCGATGCCGAAAATACCCATTTGGTTAGAGCAGAACGTTAAGGCAAGTATGCCGTGAAGCCGCGTTTGACTTCCGTTTTCAGATTCGGGGTGATCGGCTTCATGGCATACTTGCCTGTTGAACTAAGCCGGCGGCCGACAGGTTAACGGTCAAACCGGCTTCCTGGGGGAAGGTATTAGTGCGATCCTCGCCACGTCAAGGCCCGATCGCAGGGATGACGCGCCTGGAGGTGCCACGGGGGCCGGGGTGGTCCGTCCTGTGACCCGCGTTGCGCGCGGGCCACAGGAGCGAGGCCTAAACCGGTGGTGAAAGGGTGATTTTCGGCGGCGGGCGTGCACGGCGGGGCGCTGCCGCAACACAGGCCGATTCGGTTTGGGGCGGTTTTGCGGGTTCAGTTTTCATCGCCTGGCTTTCAGGGGAGTCATGGTTTGCGGCGGCTCGGCGGCTCCCGGTGGTGGTGGGGCGCGCTGCGAGCCCGCCCGGCTGCCCGGCCCCAAAAGATTGTGCCACGCCAGATTTTGTGATCCGCAGGCTGGG
>CBDCZR010000049.1:0-59042 GCA_965224535.1 Verrucomicrobiales bacterium | reverse complement strand
GGTCATCGTGGCGCTGGCGACCATGATCCTGGTCACCGCGTTTTCCGGTGTGGCGGTCGCGCTGGGGGTGTTTTTTGAGCCGTTTTCCTCGCTCACCGCCGTTTTCGTCGCCGCCGCGTTGGGATTTGCCTACGCCATGACCGAGCACGGCTCGCGCAAGCTCATTTTGCACCAGGTTTTGGGCGGGCGAGTGTCCGAGCAGAGCTTCAACCGGCTCATGAACGGCGGGCGGCCGGAATTTCTCGACGGCCAGAACCGCGAGGTGTCGATTTTGACGGTTCGCATCTTCAACCACTCGGACATTCGCACCCAGGTCGATCCCAAGCAGTTGATCGAGATGACCAACCTGTTTTTGCGAAATTCCGGCGAGTTTTTGACCGGGCGCGGCGGTTACATGGACGAATCCAGCCCCGATTGCGTGCGCGTTTACTTCGGCATTTTGGATCGCCAGCCAGATCACCCCATGCGCGCCTGCGAGGTGGCGTTGCAGCTTCGGCAGCGGCTGGACAACCTGAATTTGGAGCTGGAAAAGCGGTTTTTTCAGCGGCTCAGCTACGGCATCGCCATCAGCTCCGAACCGATGACCCTGGGGATCTATGCTTCGGAAAACGACGTGCGGCTTAGCGCCGTTGGGGAGGTGATCGAGTATTCCCGCAAGCTCTGCGCCGCCAACAGCCACTACGGCTCCAAAATCCTCCTCAGCGCCCGCACCTACACCATCGTGCAGGACGCCTTTGCCGTGCGGCCCATGGAGATGATCTACGACGCCGCTGCCGAGTTGATGTCTGAGGTCTACGAGTTAGTCGATTTGAAGGAAAACCTGACCGAGCAAGAGGAAGCCGATCGCAAAGCTTTTTGGCAGGGCCTGATCATGTACCGGGAAGGCCGGGGCGAGGAAGCGCTGAAAATCCTCAGCGAGCTAAAGACGCGCAACCCGCACGATCCGCCGCTGAACTACTTCATCGACCGCTGTCAGACGAATTTGGTGGAAACCGAGGAAGCTTCGCCCGGCGATCCTGACGGACTTCTCATGCACGGCCACGCCCGGGTGTTGAACACGCTGTGAAAACTTGAAATTCGAAATTCGAAACTCGAAACACGAAGTTCGAAGCCCGAAATCCGCAAAAGGGGCGCGATTTTGGCGTGCGGAGCCTTGGTTTTTCGGTTTTGGGCCTCGAAATTCGGATTTCGCATGTTCGGTTTCGAGTTTCGAGTTTCGGATTTCAAGTTTCGAGTTTCGAGTTTCGGATTTCGGATTTTCCCAATGAAACTGGATTACCCAGGCCGCCGTTCAGGGCTTGATTCAGCAACTCAAGCGCCTTCCCGGCATCGGTCCGCGCAGCGCGGAGCGCATGGCGCTTTGGCTGCTGCAACAGGAGGCGGATGTGCTGCACCAAATGGCCGGCACGCTGAAAACGGTCGAGGCGGAGATCGGTTGCTGCGATTCCTGCGGGTTTTTCGCGACGCGCCAGCACGGGTGCGCCATTTTGCAACGATTCCTCGCGCGATGGGTCGATTCTTTGCGTAGTGGAGCAACCCACCGACATCTTGCCGATCGAGCGGACCGGCGCGTTTCGCGGATTTTACCATGCGCTGGGAGGCCGCCTTTCGCCGTTGGACAACGTGGGCCCGGAAGACCTGCGGATCGGCGAATTGGAGAGCCGGCTGGACGCCGGAAATTTTGCCGAAGTGGTCCTGGCGCTGGGTGCGGACGTCGGCGGTGAAGCCACGGCAAACTACCTGAGCGACGTCTTGCAAAGCCGGCAGATCAAGGTCACCAAACTGGCGCAAGGCATGCCCGTGGGTGGCGGCCTGGACACCGCAGACACGCTAACGCTGCACCGGGCGTTCGAAAATCGGGGTTAGGACGTAGCGAGGGATTTTTTACCCAGCTACTCCAAAAACGGCACCTTAATCATCGGCTTTTTGTTGAGCACAAGCGTCGCCGGCATTTCATCCGGGTGCTTGGTGTCGACCTCATCCGGAAACATCACCTTAATCTCGGTAAATCCGCCCCGGCGCCACTGATCTTCGCTCTTGAGCCAGTTTTTGACGAAATTGGCGATCGAAACCCGGCTGGGTTCACGGACGTTTTCCAACGCTTCCTCTGAAGAGGCTCTGCCCTTGAGCTGTTGGGTAATCGTGGGCTCCAACTTGCGCCGGCCAGCATCGCTGTCCAAGTCTCGTAGCCAACTCCCTGTTTTGACGTCCCACTCCATCCCCGCGGAATCGAACGCAACGGGCAACGTCGGTTGCACCTGTGGCGCCACCACCACGCAGGTGCTCCCAACCTGAGCCAAATCCCAGGCTCCATTGAGATCGACATGGTAACGATAGGTCGCAGGAACGCTCAATTTCGTGTTGATGCCCGTTCCAAAGATGTTCCAATCAAAAAATCTCCAATTCCGAAAATCGGTGAACGTTTCGCGCACCTCCGCCTTGGCCGTCTCCAGCGAGCTGCTCGATTCCGCATCCATGTGCGCGGCGATGAACGTTTGGGTGATGTTCTCGTTCAGAAAATTTTCACTGATTCTCGCCAACCCGGCGCCGAATTTCCAGATGCTGTTGGCGGTGAGGTAATAGACCGCCACGCCGCCCGCAGTCAAAATCAGCGTGCAGAGCGCCAGCATGGCAAAGCATCCCATGCCGCGGCCTTTCTTTTTCTCCACAACGACAACTTGAGGCTGCGGTTGGGCGGGATTCGCGGCCGGAGGCGTGAGTTTTCGCTCGGGCTGGGGTTCGGGTTGCGCCATCGACATGGCCATCGGCATTGGCATTGCGCCGGCAAAGTCGCGCGGTTCGATCATTGGCTCCTCGTCGCTGCCGCCACCCAGGTTGTTGGCGTTGGCCACGGCTTGCGCAATGGGATTAATCGGTTGTCCAGTTTCGGGATCAGTCATTTTTTGAAGAAGCCTTGTTGTTTGGGAGTGATCGGCAACCCTACCCGCTCCATCACCAGCAACATATCTTCCCAAACTTTACGCCGTTCGGTCAATTGCTTATTTCGGAGCAGATAGGAGGGGTGGTAGGTAACCATCGTGGGAATTCCGCCAAGATCGTGAAACTGACTGCGCATTCGGGAGACGGATCCCGTCAAGCCCAGCAGACCCTCGGCGGCGGTTCCGCCCAAGGCCACGACGACTTTTGGGCGGATGACATCGATCTCCGCTTTCACAAATGCCACGCACGACGCCATCTCTTCCGGCGTCGGTTTGCGGTTGGATTGGCCCTGGTTGGGCAATGCGGGTCGAAATTTCACGATGTTGGAAATATAGACGTCAGAACGGGTAATTCCCATCGCTTGAATCATTTTTGTGAGCAACTGCCCCGCGGGGCCGACAAAGGGCTCGCGCTGCCGTTCTTCCTCCGCTCCGGGCGCTTCACCCACGAATACGAGGTCCGCATCGGGGTTTCCGACCGCAAAAACCATGGTTTCGCGCAAAGAATCCAGTTCTTGCGCCGGTTCCCAGTTTTTGGCGCGTTCCCGCAGCCAAGCCAGTTTTTCGGCTTTGGTTTCGCCCTCAGGCTGGAGAATTTCCGCGGCCGGCGCGGCTTGAGGAGCCGGCGGAGGCCGATTTTCGGGTTTAGGGCGCTCGATCGTCATTTTGGGCAATTTTTGGGGCGACGGCGGCGGTTCAGTCTCCTTTTTCGGCGTTTTTTGCGATTTTTGGCCGATTTTTTCGGGTAACTCGCGCAATTGGCGGCGGGCCGCCGGTGTCAACCACACACGATCGCTGCCGTTGCGGGCGCGTTGTTGCAGCATCTCGATCAACGCGCTGGTAGCGCTCTGCACCGGGTTTTCCATGGTGGGAAAAATAGGGGACATCCTGGCCAACGTGCAACCCCGGAATCCCCGGAAATTCGCGGCGCCCGGCAAGAAAAGTTTCGCCGCTTTGTAATCGCGTTTTCCCACAATTGTGCGAAAATTCCGCCTGACAAACCCACCAAAGTTCACCTCCCGCCATGTTTAGACGTCTCAGAAACCTCATCCGCGGCTTTTTCGGCCTCTTTGTCTCCGGATTGGAAAAACGCAACCCGGAGGCGCTGATTGAAGTGGAGAAGGAAAATCTCCGCGAGCAAATTGCCGAGTACAACAAGGGCCTGGCCGCCCACGCCGGGCTTTGCGAGCGCATGATGAGCCAGGTGAAGCGGCTGGAGAAGCAGGAAAATGATTTGCGCGCCAAAACCACCGCGAACTTGAAGGCCGGCAACCGGGAACTGGCCGGCCAATACGCCTACCAGCTCAAAGGCGTACGCGCGAATTTGGAGGAATCCCGCGCCCAACTTGAAGCCGCGGAGAACACCTACCAGGAGTTGATCCGCTCCCGCGACGTGGCCGTGAAAGCCGCGCGGGACAAAATTTCCTCGCTCCAGCGCGACATCACCGACATGAAGATGCAAAAAGCGATGGCCGAGCTGAACGAAATGGCGACGGGGATGATTTCCGAAATCGGCGGCTCCGGCGATACGCTGGATCGCCTGCACGAGATGGTGAAGGATGAGCGCGACAAGGCCGCCGGACGCGCGCGCGTTGCCAAGGACAGCATCGACACCAGCGAGATCGACGTCATGGAAGGCGAGCAAAAAGCGCTCGAAGACATGGCTTTGGCCGACTTTGCCGCGGAAGCGGGAATTGTGCTGGATGAAGGCGGTGGAGGCGGAGAAGTCGCGGAAACCGCCGCGGTAGAAGGTGGGGAGAAGACGATGTGAGGGAAGTTAGGCCAAGAAATAGGAAATGGGAGTTGGTGGAATCCACGCGGTGTGTATAGTTTGGGGGGTGTCAAGCCGCGATGTCGTTTCAAGGTTGAAATCACAAGGATGGTATCTCCATCACGTTCGCGGTTCCCACCATCAATACAAACATCCTGATAAACCCGGCAAGGTTACTGTTCCACACCCCAAGAAGGATATCCCAATTGGAACCCTCCGTAAGATTTACAAACAAGCTGGCTGGGACTGGCCGTAGTTTACCATGAAATATCCAGTCGTGATCCACAAAGAGCAAGAATCAGATTACGGTGTCACGATTCCTGATTTGCCTGGTTGTTTTTCTGCTGGTGCGACCATGGACGAGGCTTTTGCAAACGCCGTAGAAGCTGCCGAATGTCACATCGAGGGAATGCTTATTGATGCGGAGGAAGTTCCTACTCCTACGAGTATTGAAAACCATGCGAGCGACCCGGATCTGGTTGACGGCATCTGGGGTGTCATTGAAGTGGATATCTCCAAGCTATCTGGAGAAACCAAGAGAGTGAATATTACCCTACCCGAGCGCCTCTTGATGCAGATTGACAACTACGTATCCCGAGCGGGGGAGACGCGGTCTGGATTCTTGGCTCACGCGGCACTCGAATACGTGGCCACGCACCCTGTAACTAAACCGTAGGGGTGGGACGCTGATTGGTGGTGGCGAGGGCGTCCCTTGTTGCGGGCCCTAACTAACTACGCGCAAGAGACCGGCCGGGATCCGCTTCGGGGTTGACTTCTCAGGTCAATTCCAGAGATTGCCATTGCACAAATTAGCCCGCGGCGTCACTTTCCCGTCGAACCATGAAATTCGCCGTTGTTGCCGCGATTTTGCTGATTCCGCCAGGTTTCGCGGCCGCGGACGGCGCCATCGAGTTGGCCGAAGGCGGGCAGTTGCTGATTCGGCAGATTTTACCGGCGGATTGCCGCGTTGTCAGAGGATTCACCCATGCTCCGGCCGATGGCCGCGAAGACACGCGCTACTCCAACAACACCATCGGCGAATGGAGCGGACCTCAAGGCACGCCGGCGGTGAACTTTCGCCGTTTCAACGGCAACAACGGCTTGCACGTCACTTTCCCGGTCTCAGCCGATGGGTTTGATGCGCTGCAAGTTCGTGGAAATTGGCGGGGCCGAGTGTTTCTCGACTCTGACTCGCTGACGGAGCCGAAAACGCCGCCGTTTTGCGAAATTCCGCAAACCCAGCCATTTGGTGAGCGAATTTTAGCCCGGCGGGTGTCGTTTTTCCGCGATGAAGGCGCGTTGGCGCAGGTTTCGTTCTTTCGCGTGGAAAATGCGAAACCGGACGGAAATCCCTCCCCGCCGCTGGATTTTGACGCGGCATGGGACGACTGGACGCAGGCGATTTCCGCCATCACGCTGGAATTTCGCGCGACCAAGGCAACGAGCTTCACCGTGCGGGTGGGTGACGTGTTAGACTCGCGGCGTTTTGCGACGATCGTGGATTTACGCGTGCCCGGACCGGGAAATTACGCTGTTTCGCTCGATGTGCCGGATCAAGTCTTCCTGCCGCCGAAAACCGCCTGGAAACCGGCGCCAACGCTGAACGGCGACCTCGTCCCCAAGCCGCAACTTCGCGTTTCCGTCGAACCGGCGGACGCGATTGAGCTGGATTCCGCAAAACTCGTAGCCCATCAAATCCCGCGGGAAAACGCGCTGCCGGAGGCCGTCGCCTGGCGCAAATTTCTGCTTCGCGGCTTATTTTCGGCGTTAAGCGAGCCCCGGCCGTGGATGCTCCTGAGCGACGCCAAACCCATCCACGAACAAATCGCCGCCAACCCCGCCATTCAGCGCTACCAACCGGCGATCCTGGAAGTGCTGGAGACCGCCGAAATCGCGCGATTGCTTGCGCCGGAGGATGAAATAATCGCGCAATTTCACGACTGGCTCTACCAGAATTTGGCCAAGCGCGATCCGCATCCCGCGCCCGTTTTGTCGCAACGTCAGGGCGCCCCGCGTTGGGCGGTTTTGGTCCGCGACAACTGGGTCGAGCAAGCCCATATCGCGCGCTGGTGGCTAGATCATCGCCTCACGCCAAACGGCGAATTTGGCGGTGGGCCACAGGACGATACGGACCTGATGCAATCGTGGCAATGCCTGCCGATGATCGAGAGCGAACCGCTTGGGGCTGAGCTGAAGTCGGTAGGCGCGAAGCTGGCCGCGATCATGCTGGAGCACCACCTTGAGGAAGGGCTGAACCGGCGCTCCATGGACGCCTTGCACGCCTACGAGGAAGGCGTGAACCAGTTGGCGCTCAACGCCTGGTGGAACTACGGCGATCCCGTTCATTTCGAGCGCGTCATGGCGTCGGCGCGCTCCGTCATGCGGCTGATGGTCGAAACTGGCGACGGCCGGCTGCACTTTGCCAGCGACCGCAAGGTGGGAATCGAGCAAGCGCGCAACGGCTACGAGGAAATCGGCGAATCGCCGGGAACGTGGAATTGGGCGCCCATTCGGCTGATGTTTCATCCCATGTTCGTGGTGGCGGACTACAACCAAAATCCGGCTGTGCTCGCGCGTTACGCCCAATGGGGCGAAACCTGGGCCGATTACCAGGCGCCGGGCGCGTTTGTCGACAAAGTGGACATCAAAACCGGCAAACCCGCGGGGAATTCCGATGCTTTGCCGCCAAGCGCGAATCGATCGCCCGTCGACGAGTTTTTGGCGCTCTACCTGCTGACCGGCGACCCCAAGTGGCGGCGCCCGTTTCAGATGGGAATCGACGGCGGCGGCTTCAACGGCGCGCCCATTCAGTACGGCCGCTCCATCCACCATCTCGTGCGCTGGCCGGAACCCTACCAAGCCCACCTGCGCGCGAATTCGGAGGGTGGCGGCTATGCCGGATTCTTCGTCCGTCAAGATCGCGAGATGCTCGTCGAATGGCTGGAAAAATCGCTCTCCTGGTTCCAGCGCTTTCGCTTCATGAACACCGCCGCGGAGCAGAAAACCGACCGCATTTTGACCTACAACGCGACCACCGCGCTTTCCTGCTACCTCGGTGACGCGCCGAATCGCAATCGCTGGCTCAATCTTGGCGCGGTGAGCTACGAAGACCTCCGCGGCGAGGATTTTGCGGCCTTGGTGTGGGACGCGGGCCCCAAAACGCTGCGGGTGGCGCTCTACAACTTCGCCGACCGGGAATTGACCGGAAAAATGCGCGTTTGGCGGTTGGAACACGGAAACTACCGCCTTCGAGCGGGCCTCGACCGCGACGACGACGGTTTTATCGACAAAACCAACACCGAGCAGTTGGTGGAATTGCGGCGGTTTTCGGCGATTCCGCTCAAACTGACGCCAGGCGCGGTGACGATCCTGGAATTCGAGCAAAAGGAGCGTCTCGACCCGAAATTTCGGCAACGCGCCGACCTTGCGCTCTCCCTCGATGGCAATGACGTTAGGGTGCACAACATTGGCGGGGCCGAGGCAGCCGATTTTCGCGTAATCGTGCGCCGCGGGGGCGAAATCGTGGAATCGGCTCGAATTGCAACGCTCGCAGCGCCGCTGGATCTTCATCCGCGCTCGGCCAGCGTGCCCTTCAAGCTAAGCCTCAAGCGTGGAGACGCGATTGAGGTAGATCCCGACGATCGGGTGCCGGAAATCACCGAGCACAACAACCGGCTTCTCGTCGAGGGCGAGCATTAGAGCTAAATTGCAGCCAAATTCGCCTGCCTGGCAAACTGCCCCGAAAGATTTCCACCCCGGCTTCACATGCCTGGATTTGCCCGATGAAATTTTCCCGTTTACCCCTCCTTTTGCTGATTGCCGGCATCGTCCTGGTTCGCGCCGAGTTTTACAACGACTTCGAAGACGAGCCGCACAACTACGCCGCCGTGGAAGTGGAAAACGAGTTGCGCGCCAAAACCACCGCGAATTTGAAGGCCGGCAACCGCGAATTGGCCGGGCAATACGCCTACCAGCTCAAAGGCGTGCGCGCGAACCTGGAAGAATCGCGCGGTCAGCTTGAAGCGGCGGAGAAGACCTACCAGGAGCTGATCCGCTCGCGCGATGTGGCCGTGAAAGCCGCCCGCGAGAAAATTTCCTCGCTCCAGCGCGACATCACCGACATGAAGATGCATGCAAAAAGCCATGGCCGAGCTGAACGAAATGGCCACGGGGATGATTTCCGAAATCGGTGGCTCCGGCGACACGCTGGATCGCCTGCACGAGATGGTGAAGGATGAGGGCGACAAAGCCGCCGGACGCGCGCGAGTTGCCAAGGACAGCATCGACACCAGCGAGATCGACGTGATGGAAGGCGAGCAAAAAGCGCTCGAAGACATGGCTTTGGCCGATTTTGCCGCGGAAGCGGGGATCGTGCTGGATGAAGGCGGTGGCGGCGGAGAAGTTGCGGAAACCGCCGCGGTGGAAGGTGGGGAGAAGACGATGTGAGCGGGGGAAATCCGAAACTCGAAACTCGAAAACTCCGCAGCAAGGTGGGCATCGAGCAGGCGCGCAACGGCTACGAGGAAATCGGTGAATCGCCGTTCGACGAATAATCACCGCTACCGGCGCATTCGACGCCGAATTTTCACCCAAAACGGCGCTTGAGCGAATTCAGCTTCTCCATCACCCGGCCTCGCAGTGTGCCGAGGTGCTGCAAATCGCGCGGCGGCTCGCCGAAGGTGGCCCGGTAAATCTCGCGCCAACGCTCGACTTGCGCGATGAAGCGCCAATCCGTCTCGATGAACGTGCGCACGACGTACATCGGCACCGGCGAACGCAAGGCGAAGAGTTTGGGGTCGAAACTGGTCGCAAACGGGCAACTGGGGAAAAATTCGCCAACCAGCACCCCGGCTTCCATCAGGTCGCCCTTCAAATCGCGGCCGGGATCGGTGGCGTCGAGCAAGAGTTGGCCCTTGGTTTCGGGAAAAATGGCGATAACCGCCTTGGTCAGCGCCGAGGGCATGGTTTTCGGCTCCAGCGCGTTGAAAATTTTCGTGAAATGGCGCAATTCCTGGTCGATCGAATCGATGGAGTTCGGCGATTCCGGTCGGGCGATGGAAAAGAACATCGTGTCGCGCTGAATCGCGGGTTCCACGAAGGGGCAGATCGCTTCCATTCGGCCGTGCTTGTTTACGCGCCGGGTCGGAAAGGTGGAGACCCAATCGCGCGTTTTGATCAGCGCTTCGCGCTCGTCATCGCTCAACGCGGCGAGTTTGGCGGGAATATCGCAATCGGCGGCCAGAAAGAGGCTGCGATCGAGGGTTCGGGGTTGGGCGGTGGGTTTTTCGAGGACGATCATGCGGGGAATTTAACCCAAATTATCAATTTTCTCAAAATTCTAAGTTTATCGCCGGTTTTTCCGCTTTCGCCGCTGTCAGTTCCCCGTTTTGCTTTCGCCCATGGCCAACGACTTTTACGGTGCGTTCGATCGCGAAACGCTCAAGCCCCGACCACGGCGCGAGGGCGAATTTCGCTCGGAATTCCAGATCGACCGCGACCGCATCATCCACACCTCTGCGTTTCGCTCGTTGCAGAGCAAAACGCAGGTTTTTCTCTCGGGAGAGTACGATTTTTACCGCACGCGGCTGACGCATTCCATCGAGGTGGCGCAGATCGGCCGTTCGATTTGCGCGCGGCTCAATCACGAGAGCGGCGAATTGCGCGAGGGGCTCCAAATTGACCCGGAGTTGGTCGAGGCGGTGTGTTTGGCGCACGATATCGGCCACCCGCCGTTCGGGCATTGCGGGGAACGGACGCTGAACCGGCTGATGCGCGATTTTGGCGGTTTTGAGGGCAACGCCCAGACGTTGCGGCTGCTGACGCGGACGATTTTTGCCGTCAGCGGGATGAATCCGAGCCGCGGCCTGCTGGACGGCGTGCTGAAGTACAAAACGCTGCACGGCGAGCTGGACGACCCGGCGAACCATTTTCTCTACGACGAGCAGGCTGGTTACCTGGATTTCGCGCTCGGCGGGCGCGATTTTCCGCCGGAATTGAGCCCCGGCAAGCCACGCGACGCGTTTCGCTCGATCGAGTGCCAAATCATGGATTGGGCCGACGACACCGCGTATTCGCTGCACGATGTGGCCGACGGAATCGCGGCTAAATTCATCACCATCGAGCGACTGGAACGTTGGGCGGAGGCGCAGGACGACGGGAGCGCCGTGCAACCGGTGGTGCACGGGATTTTGCGGAATATTCGCGACGACCGGATCGAAAGCCGGACGGGCAAGCGGATTGGGGATTACATCGCAGCATGCACGTTAGCCGGCGACGCGAATTTCATGAGTCCGGCGACGAATCGTTACCGTTTTCAGCTGGGCCTCGATCCGGACATTTTGGCGGAATGCAAGGCTTACAAACGCATCGCTTTGGACTTGGTTTTTCGCTCCCAACAGCTCCAGCAACTCGACCGAAAAGCCGAGCACATCCTAACGCGCTTGTTCGACGCGTTTGCCGATTTTTACGTTGCGCCGGACAAGCCGCGCAAGGATCACCTGCACCTGCTTTCGCCGAACGAGGAGGCTGCGATTTGGCGGGCGGAGTCCCAACGCGAACGCGCCCGGCTGGTTTGCGACGCCATCGCCCAAATGACCGACGGATTGGCCACGCGGACCTACAAACGGCTCTTTGACGCGGATTTCGGCTCGATCGTCGACCTGGTGTGACTGCGCCGATTTTGAGGAGGGGCAGGGCGGCGTCAAGCCTACCCGGTCTGAAAGCGCGGAAAAGCCGCGGCGATTATCGTTAAGCCCCGCGCCGGCCCCTAACTGCCGCCAATGCTGCGGTTGGCTAATTCGCTGCCAGCCACTCGCGAAGCTGCTTCACGGTCTTCATCTCCAGCACCGCGATCAGCAAGGGCTCCATCAGATCGGCGTCCAGCTTGCGAATGCGATCCTCCACCGTTTTCGGGACTTTTCCCAATCGGTTGTGGGCTGCTGTCAGCACCATTTCAGCCATACCTTCCTCGCGGCCTTCTTCCCGCCCCTCCTCGAGCAGTTCCTTTCCGCAGCGGGTTTGGCGGACGTCTGGCAAATCTAAAATCATGGCGAGTTCTTGCTTGGTTTTGTCTTTGAAACGCTGCAAGAGCCAGTTTTCGAACACTTCGCTCAACGTGTCGCGCTGGGTGGCCGTCAGCTTCTTGCTGCGTTGGATGGCACGATAGTGCTGAGGGGCTTGGCAGACAAGTTTTTCGTCATTTTGCTCCATGACCGGCTTGAAAACGCAGACCAGCGGGTGGTTGGGATTTTTTGCCTCAAGCTTGGCTAGAGTTTCATCCAGGTAGCGGACGCGAACCAGCTTCTTCCAGGGCTGGGTTTTGGGATCGCAGGCGCGATTGGCGAACAAAATGACTCCGCGTACATCGCGCTCCGGGTATTCTTCCTGCGCCATGACCATTTTCATGACGATTTGGCGGTAGACGTTGCCTTTCTTGGTGACGAGGCCGAATTGGGCTTCGGCCACGGTCAGCGGCTGGTTGGGATCGAGCGGAAATTCGATGCCGTCGGCGCGCCGGGAGAGGTCTTTGAATTCCAGTGATTTGAAGACGCTTTTGCCGGGGGATCTGTAGCCGGCGAGGATGTGGAGAAATTTCGGGCAGCGCTGGAGAATGAGGTAGATCTGTTTGTCGGTGGTCATGCGGCGATTTTCCAACGCAAACCGCCGATGTCATCCGCAATTGCCCTTCGCGTACCGGTATCCAACCCAACCTAACGTAGCCCAAGAAAGTCGGTGGAACCAATCTGACACCCATTCAAATTAGCTCGGCCAGCGGCTTGCCGCCTTCCTGAACCGCAAAATGCGGCCGGCCGGAAAAATCCTGCCAGGTGGTGTCGAGCGGCACGCCCATGTGGTGGTAAATCGTCGCCGCCAGGTCGCCGGGATAGACCGGGCGCTCGTTCACGTCGCCGCCGCGGTTGTCGGTCGCTCCGATGACCTGCCCGTGCCGAAATCCGCCGCCGGCCATGACCATGGACATCACCACTGGCCAGTGATTGCGGCCATCGATGCTTTTTTGGGTGCCAATGTCAGGGGTGCGGCCAAATTCGCCCATGCCGATGACCAAAGTGTCGTCGAGCAAGCCGCGTTCCTCCAAATCGCGAACCAACGTGGTGAACAAACCGTCAAAAATCGGCATCAGCGGCTTGAGCCCCTTGGAAATTCCGCCGTAAACGCCGCCGGGAATTCCATGGTTGTCCCAGGTGCCGGAAGCACGGTGGTTACTCAGGTCAATGGTTACGAAACTGACGCCGCGTTCCACCAATCGGCGGGCCAAAAGCGCCTGCTGAGCCCAATCGTGATCGCCGTAGCGCTCCAGCGTCTTGGGCGGCTCTTTGCTGAGGTCAAAGGCGGATTGCGCCCGAGAACCGGCGATCAAATCGACGGCTTTTTGGTGAAAATGGTCGTAGCCTTCCATTTCGCCGGAAACATCCAGATTTGCGCGAAGGCCGTCCATTTGGCGCTGGAGGCTAACGCGCGAATTCAGCCGATCCATGCTTAGCCCTGTGGGTAGCCGAAACGCCCGCGCGGCGTTGTCGCCCAAAAACGGGTCGTAGCTCTTGCCCAGCCAACCAGCCCACGCGATGTGGGTGCGATCCTTCACGTTGAGCGCAACATACGGCGGCATGGATGGATGATTCGGCCCGTGATGCTTGGCCACGATCGAGGCGATGGCGGGATACATTTTGCCCTCCTTATTTTTGCGCGGCGCGGCGCTGAGGTGGCCGGTTTGCATCACGTGGTTAGGCTGATGGCTGCTGCCGCGGCACACCACGGAGCGGATCACCGTCAGCTTGTCCATCATCGCAGCCTGCTTGGGAAAATGCTCGGAAATTCGCACGCCGGGCAGTTTCGTCGAGATGGCCGCGAACGGTCCCCGATGCGGCGCCGGCATTTCCGGTTTCGGGTCCCAAGTGTCGATGTGGCTGGGCCCCCCGCACATCCACAGCAGGATGACGCTCTTGCCGTTGGAGACCGGCTTGCCGGCGCGTGCCTGGAGCAAACCCGGCAGACTGAGCCCGGAAATTCCCGCCAGGCTCGCCTTCAACATTCCGCGCCGGCCGGTAACGGTTAGCCCCTCGCGGACGCGGGGATTGAAGCTGGTGAAGGCGTGCTGCCAATGTCCGCCGGGGTCGCAGTTTGGCGTGGTCATGAGCGCGAATCTAGGCACTCGCCCGCGTGAAACAACCGAAATCGGCGCCAAACCATTGCCACCAAAACAACGGCCGGCCGGCGCGAAGGTAGTAGCGCAACCTGTATCGGGCCAAGAGCGCTGTCGGAATTCCATACACTTTCTTCACAAAGTGTCGGATTTTCTTACAGATTACAGGCTGCATCGCCGCTGCTGTTTTTCAATCCCAATAATATAAAATCCGCAAGCCGCTGTTTGCCAGGCACTTATGTCTCCCGAAGTTTGAGCGCATGCCTGATTGGCGCGGAAATTGCCTCTTCTAATCCGTTCAAAGTGCCTTTAACCCTTTAATTTAGCATCGGTTCATCATTAACCGACACAAACTAGATACAAAGCCCCCCATGACACCCTTACGTCTTACCCCAATTCTTTTCGCCTGGGTTTTTATGGTTAACACCAGCCAAGCGGCTCTCGTTTTTTCTGACTTATCGATTACCCCTTCTGGTTTTTCGGTTCGTGTCTCCGGTACGATGCCAACCTTCACGAGTCAGCATAGAAGGCTGCTCGTGTTTGAGAGCAACCCGTTGAAATCAGGTGCCCCGAATTGGGTGATTGGGCCAAATTACATCCGTTCTTCGACCACTAACTTTACTGGATCTCAGCCGGCTCATCAAAATATCAGCCTAGGAAGCGACTTCTACGGGGAGTATGTGTATCACTGGTTCTCGTCAAACCTTTCAGATGGGGAAGCATTAGACGGCACGCTAAGCGCCTCCTGGTCCTCACGTGTTTTCGATCCTAGTGTCATTAACTCGATCGATGTTTACTGGGGTAATCTCTCGTCTACGCCTGCTCGCGGCCAATATTTGGGAACAGCAACTGCCGCCTCAGCCGTTCCCGACCCCGGTTCAACCTTTGTTCTATGCACGCTTGGCTTTAGCGCACTGGGGTTGGGTGGGATCGTTACGGGCTTGGCGCGCAGCCGTACGAAAATAGCCTGACATGGCAGGCTGATTGCGGCAAAGCAATGCTGTCGCAACTGCAGGAAGCCTGTCCATCCTGGCCTGAAAAGGCATTCCACTGGATCGCTTGAATCGGCATTGTGCGTCGGTCAGCCAAACCCTTCGGTTCACGGGATAAAGTTAATCTGTCAAGGTGCGGGCCGCGGACGCTTGCGTCACCACGCTTCACCGGGTTACTTGGCCAACCTGTTTGCCGATTTTTTTTTGCCATGAAAGCCGTCAGCATCTTCAACCACGTGCTGGGACCGGTGATGCGCGGGCCATCCAGCTCGCACACAGCCGGCGCCTACCACATTGGCAGCATGGCGCGGTCGATTTTGGGCGAAACCCCGGCCAAGGCGGTGCTGAGTTTCGATCCCGAAGGCTCCTACGCCGCCACTTACCAGCCTCAGGGCGCGGACCGGGGTTTTGCGATGGGGCTGATGGACAAACCGCTGACGGACGATTCCTTTTTCACCGCGTTGCAGGATGCCGCCGGCCGGGGCATGGATTTGCGCTACGAAATTCAGCCTCTTTCCGGCGCCGAACACCCTAACACGACGCAAATGAGCCTCGCCGCGGAGGACGGTTCGCCGCTGGAACTCGTGGCAAAGTCGATCGGCGGCGGCGCGGTGGAAATCACCCGAATCGACGGCCGCGAGGTCCGATTTGACGGGACGAGCCACGAGGCGTTCGTGGAAATTCCCGCCGAGCGGGGAGAAGCCGCGCTAAATTTGCTGGGGGAGGACGGCGCACTGCTCGAAACTCCGGTTAGCACGCCGGTTAACGGCGTAGCCCGCTTTTCCGCCCGCCGCCACCAGGCTCTGCCGCCGAATTTTCGCGATTCCTTGCGCCGCATCGACGATCGCGCGCAAATTTGGGAGTCGGCGCCGGTTTACTTCGTGGCAACGGGCGAGCCGCTGTTTGCCAGCGCGGCGGAGTTGGTGAAATTGGCCGAAGAACGCGGAATTTCGCTGGGAGAAGCCGCCCTGGCGCACGAAGCGCAATTGCTCGGGCTGAGCGAGGGGGAGGTGATCGCGGAAATGCTGTGCCGCTACGACGTCATGGCCAAATCCGTCGAACGCGGGTTGGATCCGGAGTTCAGCGGCCTGCAATTGCTCCCCTCCTGTGCCGGCTCCATTTTTCAGGCCGAGGCGGATGGAAAGTTGTCCGTGCGCAGCCTCCACACCCGCGCCGCTGCCCGGGCCCTGGCGGTGATGCACGTGGATGGCGCGATGGGCGTGGTTTGCGCCGCGCCGACCGGTGGCAGCGCCGGCGTCATTCCCGGCACGCTGGTGACGTTGGCCGAGGAACGCAACCTGACCCGCGAGCAAATTGCCCGGGCCTTGCTCGCCAGCGGCGCGATCGGCATGATTTTGGCGATTCGGGGGACGTTTGCCGCGGAAATCGCTGGTTGCCAGGTTGAAATCGGCGCTTCCGGAGCCATGGCCGCCGCCGCGGTGGTCGATGCGGTTGGTGGTAGCGCCAAGCAAGCCTGCGACGCCGCGGCCATCGCGTTTCAGAACACCATGGGCACGGTTTGCGATCTTCTCCACGGCATGGTCGAAATTCCCTGCCACACCCGCAACGGCGCCGCCGCAGCCAACGCATTCGTCAACGCGGACCTGGTGCTGGGCGGCTACACCAATTTCATCCCGCTGGACGAGACGATCGACGCCGTTTACGCGGTGGGACTCTCCATGCCGTCGGAATTGCGCTGCACGTCCAAAGGCGGCCTCGCCGTCACACCATCGGCCCGGGCGTTGCAGCCGGGTTGTTGCGGATCCGGTTGCGGCAGTTGCGGTTAGTGCCTCAATCCTGAAGTCTCGACAGGTTTGCGCAGAATTTGGTGCATCTGTCAGGACTTCCAAATAACAACCTTGGCAAGGCTTATGCCGCAACGAGTTGATATCCAAGGTTTTCGGCCTGTTTTTCGAGGTTCTTGATTCGGCGTTTCAGCACCGCCTCCGGAACCTTACTCACCACCTCCTCTTCGTAGCTGCGTTGGGTGGTGATCAGCGCATAGATGATTCGGGCCATCTTGTGCGCGGTTGCCGAGATTCCTTCGGCTTTGCCCAGCTTCGCCTTCATTCGCCGGCAGAAGTTGCCCAGTGCGTTGTCGCTGCGCCACAGCGTCATCGCGCACATCCGAAGTTGATCGGAGATGCGGCTCTTGATCCGCCGTGTTTTGGCCCGGCCTAACGGTTTGCTGCCCGAAATCCGGTTGTCCGGACAGAGCCCCAGCCACGAAGTGAAGTGCTGGCTACTGCTGAAGCGCTCCCGAAACGCATCGCCTCCCCCAATCTCACAGATCAGCGTGCTGAGCAATCCGCTGGAGACTCCGGGGATGAGGCTCAAGTCGGTCCCGTAAATGCGCGCGGCTTCGCCCCGGATGTCGAAGCATGGCTCGTGCTTGGTGGCTTGTTTGCGCGCGCTCACGCTCCCGGCTACGGGCAGACTCGCCGGGCTTGAAGGCGCCGAGTCCGAATCTGCGTTCTGCAACGCGTAACAACGGCCTTCGGGCTTGGGTTCTTCGCGCTTTTGGTAGGCCGCCATCAATTGGGAGAGCTCCTGTTCGATCGCTTCGATTTGCTCGTGAAGCTGCTTCCAGCGCTGATAGGCCAGCTGGAGGGATAGAACGTATTCCTGGCGAAAGTTGCCGTCCAAGGCCTTGATCACGGTTTGTTTCGGCGTCTTGCAACGTCCGTCGCGCAGGCTCTCCAGGTAAACCGGATCGCGCTGGCCGGCGATGATCGCTTCGATGATGCGCCGCCCGCTGACTCCGTCAATGTCGCTGATCACGTGGTGCAGTTGCACGTTCATCTCGGTCAACACTTTTTGCATGTGCAAGATGGCCTGGCATCCGCCGCGAATCAGCTCCTGGCGCTGGCGGTGCAAAAAGCGCATGCCGAGCACTTCTTGGTCCGGGACGAAGGATTTGCGCAGCAACCCCGCGGTATGCAGGCGCTGGATCCATTGCGCGTCCTGGACGTCGCTCTTGCGCCCGGGGACTGATTTGAGGTGGCGGGCGTTGACGACGAAGCATTCGATGCCGTTTTCCTCGAGCACTTGGTAGAGGGTGACCCAGTAGTTGCCCGTGCTTTCCATGGCCACGGTGGTAATGGAGCATTGCTTGAGCCATTGCACTGCTTCGCGCAGGTCTTCGTTGAAGGTACCGAAGGTGCGAACTGGTTCGGGGTCGCGATCTGCGGGCACTGCCAGGACGATTTCTTCAGCGCCGACGTCGATGCCGGCGGCGTCCGGGTTGCACACTTGGTTGAGAAGCGTTTTTTGGGTTTTGGTCTTTTTGGTCTTTTTCTTTTGCGATTTCTTGGCCATGTTGAATTTCGTTTGAACTGAAAATCGCAGTGCGAGCGGACCGGCTTTTCGAACAAATAGCAGACTTCCAAACGGGATAGCGCAAAGCTGCAAAGCCCTGCGCTTCACCAGGAACCAGCCCGCGAAAAGTCGGGACCATGCTTAAAAACGGGTACGTAATCACCAAAGTAACGACGGCCTTGGTTTCCGCTCGCACTGCATCCCGCCATGTTGGGGGAGCGTCGGTCCGCCTGCCAAGTTATTTCCGCGTCAGCGTCACCTGTGATTCTTTTGCTTAAAACTTGAAACTCCGGCTTGGCCGGTTGCGGTTAGGTGAGAATTCCGGGGCCTACTTTGCCACCCGCTCCTTCATCCAGCGCGCCATTTCGGTCGATAGCATCAGGGCCATGGCGCCTCCGCGATCGTCGCGGCCTCGAATCTCGCGGCGCTTGAAATAGGCCTCCAGCGTCTTTTGCTTGCCAGTGCCCGTGCAGACGCCGGTCAGGTGCTCGCCGTCCAGGGCGATCCGCAGCTTGATGGCGGTCCACGCGCGATTCACGGCCGGTTCGTAGGTTTGGCGATCCAGCCAACTGTAGCGCATGCCATGCAGCATGGCGTAGGCGATCATGCACGTGCAACTGAACTCGGCGTAGCTCTCCGGCTTGTCGATGACCTGATGCCACATGCCGTCGGCGTCCTGGTGCTCCAGCAGCGCGGCGAGGTGATTTTTCAGGCTGGCGAGGATTTCCGGCCTCCCGGCATAATCTTGCGGAATGAAATCGAGCGTCCAGGCCAATCCCAGCGCTGGGAAGCCGTTTCCGCGGCCCCAGGCGGCTTCGTTGAGCGGTGAGTGCCGGTAAATCCCGTCGTCCCGGAGGCATAACCGCTGCATTTCGCGCAAATGCGCCAGGCAGGCATCGTATTTGCCCGCCGCGGCTAAAATGGGGCAACCCATGAAAACGGCGTCGCTCATTTCGTGGTGATTCGGCGTTTGCTTGGCGGCAAAGGCAACGCGCTCGTTCATCCCCAGTTCCGCGAAGATGAGGTAGCCGGCGACCACCGAGCCGGAGATTTTCGCGGGATCGGGCGCGGATTCGGCGATGGAGCGGACCTCTTGCGCCATGGCGTCGTCGTTGGTCAAATCGGCCAGGCGCAAGCGTCCAACCAGCGCCAGTGACGGAATGTAGGCCACGTGGTTGAGGTGCTGGCCGTAGGCGCGGCCCAACTGCTCGGCGACTTCAATCGGGTGGCGTGCGAGCCGTTTTTCAGCGTCGGTTTGGGCGTTGCGCTCCGCCAGAGCCGCTGGTGGCAAGGTGAGGGCGAAAACAAGGGAGACAGCCGCGATTTTCATGCCCTACGCTTGCCCGCCAGCGTTTGCCGATCAACCGCAAACTCAGCCACGGTGGACCACCGTCCCGAAAACCCGCCAATTGCCCAAGTTTTCGCCAAATTTGCGAAAGCAAGGGTTGAAGCTTGACGAAGGCTGGCGGGCGTTGGATGCACTCTCGCAACCTTGGAACCTCTCTCTCATTTGGCTCTGATTTGGGGTGGCGTTTTTCTCGCGGTCATCGCGGCGAGGGCCACACGACTCACCCCGGTGGTTTATTACCTGGGCGTCGGCTCGCTGTTTGTCAATTTAGGCTGGTTGCCGGAGGAGACCGACCCGTTCATTCGTGGGCTGTCGGAAATCGGGATCATCGTCATCATGTTTGCCCTGGGTTTTGAGGAAAACGCGCGAAATTTTGTGCGCAGCATTCGCCAAAGCTGGGGAATCGCGCTTTTTGGGGCGTTGGCGCCGTTTTTGGTCGCTTTTGGCGTGGCTTACCATTTTTGGGAAAGCGCGAATATTGCGCTGATGTGCGGGCTGGCGATGACGGCCACCGCGGTGTCGCTGACCATGGTCTCGCTCAAAAGCGAAGGGCTGCAAACCTCGCCGGCGGCGACTCGAATCATGACTTCGGCCGTCCTCGACGACATCGCCAGCCTGGCTTTGGTCGCCATCGTCGTGCCGCTGGTGACCGGCCAGCAGGAAGGCGTTAGCCTGGCCGGAACGGGGGTCATCATTGGCAAGGCGATCCTGTTTTTTGCCGCGATATCCATCATCGGCGTCTGGATTTTTCCCCGGCATGAGAAGGGCTGGATTAGCCGGGCGCCGATTTTGGGGAAGCTGGGGCTGGAAAACGTGCTGGCCTTCGACCGGGGCCGGCACGCCACGCTTCAGGTGCTGCTTTTGGCGCTGCTTTCGGCGTTGATCGGCCATCACTTCGGTTTTCACCCGGCAGTCGGCGCCTACATGGCGGGGCTGATTCTCAACGAGGAGTATTTCCGGCCGGGAAAGGATCACGGCTCGTTTGCCGATACCCACCGCATCATCGACAACGTGGCGTTCACCTGGATTGGCCCGGTTTTCTTCGTGGAGCTGGGCGCCAAGCTGGTTTTTGAGTGGGACGTCTTCATCTCGGTCATTCCGCAAACCGCGTTGCTGACGTCGGGGATCCTCATCGCTCAAGTCGCCTCGGCCAGCCTGGCCGCCCGCTACACTGGCGGGATGAAACCCGCGGAGAGCCTGATGGTGGGGTTCGGCATGTTAGGCCGGGCGGAGCTGGCTTTCGTGGTGATGGACATCGCCTACGTCCAGCATCCACTTCTCAGCACCGAGGCGTTTTACACGCTCATGTTCACCTGCTTTTGGCTTAACATCGCCGTGCCGCTGCTCATACACTGGTGGAAGCCCAGGTGCGTCCGGGAAGCCGAAAGATGACGCTCAATGCTCAACGCACCTGCGCCTTTTTGCCCTGCAACCGCGATTTTTGGCAAACGCGCGCCAAAACGAACGCCGGCGGGAGCAAAAGCAGCCAAATGGGGCAGCGGCGCCAAACCAGCCGATGCGTGGGCCAGGTGCTGCGGCCGAACCAGAGGCAAAACGGGCTAGCGGGCGACCTGTGACGCTCGAATTTCGGCGCCAGTGCTCCTTCCCACTCGATCGCGCCCCAACGCACGCGGCTGGTGGAGTTGACGACGACCAGCGCCCCGTTGTCGATCCCCGCTGCGACGACGAATTGGCTGGTGCGCAGCCAAAGCACGCGCTGACCCGTTAGCGAAGCCAGAAAAACCACGGCCAGCAATCCCAGAACCGCCGCGCTGATTCGGCCGGCGCCCCTCACGGCGTCGATTTTGGGTAGCTGACGGACTTAGAACGTCTGGCGGCGAAATTCGAGGTTCGAGCCAAAATTTTCACGAGATTGAGGAGTTCATGAGGACGGGCCGCCACCCAGCTTGACGCCGAAAAAATCGCGAAACACCTGGCCATAGACGCGCCGCTTGAATTTGGGCAGCCACCTCAGATCGTAGTCCGCGGGCGCGATCCACTGAAACTGGGCGAATTCCCGGGTGTGCTCATCCAGCGCAATGTGGCCGTCGTTACCCAAAAACCGGCAGAGAAAGTAGGTTTGCTCCTGACCGCGCCAGCGGCCTTTTTTCAGGTGACCGCTAGGGAATTTGTAGCGGTAACCGGTGCGCAGCGCCATGAGTTCCAGCAAATCGCTGCCGATGCCGATTTCCTCCTCCACCTCGCGGTAGAGAGCCGCGAGCAGGTCTTCGCCGGGGTCCACGCCGCCCTGGGGAAACTGCCAGGCGCCGGAAACGTCAGTGCGCTCCGCAACGAGGATTTTTTCGTCGGAGCGTTGAAGAATGGCGGCGACATTTGGCCGGTATTCTGACATAATGAAAATTCGAAATCCGAAACCGGAAGTTCGGAACTTGAAGCCGGAAACTCGGACTTGGGAACTCAAATTTCGAGTTTCGAGTTTCGAAAGCTCACCCTCACGCGTCAACCCTTTCCGCCCACGTTTTTCCATGCTCGGCACCATCCTCAATTTGGCAAAATCGCTGCGATTTTGGGTCATCGCCGGCGTTGGGCTGCTGGTTTTCGCGTTTTACCTGGTCGGCTTCCGCTGGAGGCCGCAAACGCAGATCCGCATGAAGCAAAGCGCCGCACTGGTGGCGGTGGAAAACGGCTCGCACCGCAAATTGAGCGAGCTGATCTCTGAAAACTACGCCGATTTGTGGGATTTCCGCAAAAACGACGTCATCACCGCCTTTCGCGAATTGCGCCAGCAGTTTTTGACCGTCGATTTGCAGCCAACCGACGCGCGGACGGAGATTTCCGGAAATGAGGCCACGGTTACCGCAAAAATCAGCATGGCGGGCAGTGGTCCCTCACCCATCGCCGCCGCCATCGTCACCGAAGCCAACCGGCTCAACGCGCCATTCGTCTTTACCTGGAAAAAGGAGGGCGCCGCGCCGTGGAGCTGGAAACTGGTGCGGGTGGAGAACGCGGATTTGCCCAACTTGCACGGTTACCGCCCCGGACAGTACGAATCGTTCCTCGAAGCTTTTTGACAGAGCCGAAACTTTTCCGCTACAGTCGGGGTTCACACACATGCACATGCACGGATTTATGAAAACAAAAATCGCAACCTCCCTTTTTCTCACCATTTTGGCTACCTGGACCCTGTCCGGCGGCGCCATCGCCCAAAATCAGAACAACAACCCCAATCAAGGCTCCGGCCAGCAAAACAGCACGACCGAGGACGGTTGGCGGGGTTTTTTGAACATCGACTACAAGGGCGGGCGCTTTATCGCACCTTACTCGCGCATCGTTTCGGTGAGCAATCACGACTACATCGTCGATGGCGGGGGCCGGGTCTACGAGCTGACCATCGACACCACCGGCGGCGTGGTGGCGCGATTCTACTTTTTGGAGTCGCTTTTGGAGAACAGCCCCTTCAAAGCCGGCCAAATCATCAACAATCGGATCAAATCCACCCAAAAAATGGCCGAAGGAAAGAGCGGCCAAGACACGCGCTCGGTCATCAAGCACTATCCGGACACAACGCACGCCAAAATGGTGGAATTCAACGTAAGCCACAAGCGGCACCTGGAACTCATCCTCGACCACCTGACCCGCGAGTGGATCGAGGAAGGCGGCCGCGGCCCGGGGCGGACGTTGCGTTTTGAGTGAGTTTGGAAACTCGAAACTCGAAATCCGAAATCCGAAACTCGAGTTTCCGCGTTCCAATTTCCAATTTCGAGCTTCGAGTTTCGAGTTTCGAGTTTCGAATTTTAATCCAACTCCACCCCTTTCACAATCTGCTCCATCACGCTGAGATACTCGTCAAACGCCTTGCGCCCCGCCTCCGTTAGCGCGCACCTCGTCGTGGCCCGGCCCACGAGTTGCGGCTCCTTTTCCATCGAAACGTAGCCTACTTCGTTCAATTTTCGCAGGTGGGTGATCAGGTTTCCATCGCTCATCCCCAACTCCTGCTTCAAATCCGGGAAATGCCAGTCGCGCCGCGCCGCCAGCAGTGTCATGATGGCCAAACGCCCGGTTTCGTGGATCGTTTTGTCCAGCTTACCGAAGTCGATCGTGCCGATCATGCCGCGGTGGGCTCGGTGGCCTGGCAAACGCGGAATCCGGTCCTGAGCCCGATGACCACGCCGTAAATCAGGTGAAGCGCGCCAAACGTAGCCCCCATCACCCAACTGGCCGTAGCGGCGGAATCCTCCAATTGGCCAAAACGCCAGGCGCAGGCAATTCCCAGCCCCGCGCAGACAAATGCCGCCCCCAGCACCTTGATGGAGGTGGGCGAAAAACTGTGGGTGGCCAGCAACCCCAGCCCGTAAAAAAGCAACCAGCTTACCGTGGCGGCCAGCACGGAATCGCGGATAACCAGCAAGCTCACCACCGCCCCGACCAGCATCGGCGGCCCTAACGAAGCCACCGCGTGAAGCAGGCTGGAGGTCACGAAATCCGCTCCGCGCCGTTTTGCATCCTGCCAGAGCAAGCAGGCGTTGAAGAGGTCGATCGCCAGGTAAATCCCCATCCACAACCCAAAAAACGCCATCGGCGCAAGCCCGCGATGCGCCGTCAACGCCGCGGCCGGGATGGCCAGAATTCCGGCGCAAAGCGCGGTTGGCGCGGAAATGGCACGATAAACGGTGGCGCGCTCCATGAGATTGCGGATGACGCGCAAATTTTCGGCGGCTTCTTCAGGAGCGGTCATAAAACTTACTTTGCTTCGCAAAGTTTACGGACGCAAGCCGATTCTCCCAATTTGGTGGACCGAAACATTCCGTTGGCATCCGCCGCATTTCGCCTAACTTCAGCCAAACGACCTCTGATCGCCGGGTTAGGTTGGGGAAAATCCAGACCTTGAACCAAAACAATTTTGCCAACATTCCGATGCCAATTTACCGTAGGCAAGAGAAATGAGCGAACCCATCAAATCCAAATTCAGCGACTGGACCCAGCAACAGCTCGAACTGACCTTCGGGCTGGCGATGGAACCGGAGTTGCCTTCGCTCAAATCCTGGCTGACGGATGGCAAGAACGTCCAGGCTTCCGAGAGTGAAAAAGTCACACTGGGACCGCTGCGAAAGAAGCTCCTGTTTCACGTCAATGGTTGGAACGAGGAGGAAATCAAGCTGTTCTTCATCGGGCAGTTGCTGTCCCTGGTGGACTTTGAAGGCAAAGGTTACAGTTCGTTCGCGGGACGAAGCTTGAGGGCGGAAATCGACGATCACGAGTTGTCCGGCATCGCTGATGGAATGATCGCGACCGGGCGGCTGGAGCCAATTTCTCCCTATTTTTGCTTGCATGAATACAAACCGGAAAAAGGCAAGGATGTCGACCCAATCGGACAGGTGCTGTCCGCGATGATGGTGGCTCAACACTTAAACGCAGACAAAAAACCCATGTACGGCGCCTACATTTTGGGAAGATTGTGGTTCTTTCTGGTCCTGGAAGCCAACCGGAAGTATGCCGTGAGCCTCGCCCACGATGCAACCAGTGAGGATATTTTTGAAATTTTTGGGATCCTGGCCGCTCTCAAAAAGAGAATCGAAAAGTGGGTGAATAAAGGCTCGTAGGGCTTAGGGCATCCTTGCCCTCCTACCAACCCCGTGCCGATAGCTGACGAACGGCAAAGCTCTCGCAAACTCGAAATTTTTTTGGCGAAATCGAAGGTTGTTCACATTTCAGTTCCCGGCGCGAGACCGGCGTGCTCCAGCGGGTGTAAGCGCAACGCAGGCCCTCGCTGTTGGCCTCCCGGCTGAATTGGTACCAGCCAAACACCGTGGCGGTCACCTCTTGCAAGCTCTTGCCCTGGCGCGCCATGCGGTTGCGCCCCGTCTCAAAGCGCCGCTTATTGGCTCCCAGGATTCGGGCGTAAGCCGGCCACCACGGGGCTCGTCCCCGTGGAGCCAAGTCCAGCCAACAGAAGCGTATCCCAATTCAATCGCCCCGGCCGGGCTCGTCCCGGTCGAGCGCTGTTGCCTGATTGGACGCGGCCGTGTGCAATAGAGGCGTTTTCAGGGGAGGACATAGCGCCATCGGGGCAAGCCCGAAGGTGGCTTGGCTTGGGGGGGACTCCCAGGCTGTTCGTCAAACTCGGCTCCACGGGCGCAAGGCCCGGTGGCGGCCATTTGTTGGTTCCGCATCCCCGGGCCACCACAGGGCTCGTCCCCGTGGAGCCAAGTTCAACCAACAGAAGCGTATCCCAATTCAATCGCCCCGGCCGGGCTCGTCCCGGTCGAGCGCTGTTGCCTGATTGGACGCGGCCGAGTGCAATAGAGGCGTTTTCAGGGGAACATAGCGCCATCGGGGCAAGCCCGATGGTGGCTTGGCTTGGGGGCTTCCCAGGCTGTTCGTCAAACTCGGCTCCACGGGCGCAAAGCCCCGTGGCGGCCATTTGTTGATTCCGCATCCCCGGGCCACCACAGGGCTCGTCCCCGTGGAGCCAAGTTCAACCAACAGAAGCGTATCCCAATTCAATCGCCCCGGCCGGGCTCGTCCCGGTCGAGCGCTGTTGCCTGATTGGACGCGGCCGTGTGCAATAGAGGCGTTTTCAGGGGAGGACATAGCGCCATCGGGGCAAGCCCGAAGGTGGCTTGGCTTGGGGGGGACTCCCAGGCTGTTCGTCAAACTCGGCTCCACGGGCGCAAGGCCCAGTGGCGGCCATTTGTTGATTCCGCATTCCCAGGTCACCACGGGGCTCGTCCCCGTGGAGCCAAGTTCAGCCAACAGAAGCGTATCCCAATTCAATCGCCCCGGCCGGGCTCGTCCCGGTCGAGCGCTGTCCCCCGCCCCAAAGCGTGAAATGTGTACTCGCCCACAGTCCCCATAAACCCGCCAAACTGGTAAACCTGCTTCATCCCTTGCGCGTGAGCCAAGTTGTTGAGAAATCCCAGCGCTTCGTCCAACGGCGATTCTTCGAATGGGCAGCCGACCAGGATATGCACGTGATCCGGCAAAATCCCCGCTTCGCGGAGCAGATAGCCTTTGGCCTCAGCCGCCTTGCGAATTCGCCGGCTTACATTCATCAGCACCTCGCCGCGAATCTCGTTCCATCGGTGCCGGTGGACAAAGACCAGATGCAAGTTAACCCAAAACAAACCGTGAGACGTCTTTTGGGGCTCAGAAAGATCAATCTCAGGGCATGAGATTTGGTAGGTTTGGAGGCGCTGTTGAACTTTCGGATCAGCCATTTGGTGATGCCCCAGTTGATCGGCCACGTAATTCTGGACGACGTTGCGCGTTACCTTGCCAAAACCGTGCAGAGCGAAGTTACGCTTCAAGGCCTTGGGCCGGTCGGCCCGAACGGCGTGTTGCAATCTGCCCTTGATCCGTTGCACGATTTTGACCGGCGCGACTTCCGGAGGTGAGGAAACCACGAATTGACTCGTTCCCGATTCGGCGAATTGATGCGATTTCAAGCGCAATCCGTCTGGTTCCAGTGCTGCGGCTAGTTCGCCAAACCACGAATCGCCCTTGCATGGCGAACGCCAAAATACGGAGACGCCCCAGTTCAGCGGATGAGAGAAACGGCAGTTTTCCGCAGTGTAAATCGGTTTTGGTTTGGTCATTCGTCTTTGGTAGGGACATCGCTCCATCGGGGCAAGCCGGCAAGCCCGAAGGTGGCGTTTCGTTGGCGGGAGATTGTCTGGGTGCAAAACCAGGCTCCGCGGGAACAAGCCCCAATGGCGGCGCGGGAATACGGAATCGCCCTATGGCCGCCACCGGGCCTTGTGCCCGTGGAGCCGAGTTCGATGAACAGCCCGGGTTCCCCCCAACCCACCTTCGGGCTTGCCCCGATGGCGTGATGTCCCCCCTGAAAACGCCTCCATTGCACACGGCCCGCGTCCAATCAGCCGACACCGCTCGACCGGGACAAGCCCGACCGGGGCGATTGAATTGGGATTCGCTTCTGTTGGCTGAACTTGGCTCCACGGGGACAAGCCCCGGTGGCGGCCCCAGGAGGCCAACAGTGAGGGCCTGCGCCGCGCCTACACCCGCTGGAACATGCCGGTCCCGCGCCGGGGAGTCAAAAAATTTTCCGACCTCCAAAGAGGGTGAGGAGGGCATTCCGCGCCTGCGGCGCGGGCAAGGGTAATGATACCTAGCCCCCGGAACCAACCTCCAACACACAACGAAACCCGAGGCAGTTGAAGCGAGAGGAAGGCGTGCCGACGTGGCGGTACGACGACCGGAGAAGGACCTCATTGCCATTGCCCCACGAACCACCACGCAAAACACGGTATTTATGGTCATTATCATACCAATCCTGGCACCACTCCCAGACATTTCCACTGAGATCCTTGATGCCGTGGTGCTCCAGCGCAAAACTGCCCACCGGCGCGGTAAACGGGAAGCGTTTTTCGCCAGACCAATTGCAGGCGTTCTCCGGTGGCGGCCACTGCGTGCCCCAGGGGTAGATTTCGCCCAGTTTGTCACTCTTGTCCTCCGGCGATGCGTTGGGATCTTCCCGGTCGCCGATTCCCACCGCCACGCTCCACTCGTGATCGCTGGGCAAGCGATAGGTTTTTCCCTCCTTTTTGCTGAGCCATTGACAAAAAGCCACCGCATCTTCCCAGCTGACGTTGATCACCGGGTGATCCGGGCCCTGTTTGTGGCCCTTGTATTCGTAATCTTTCCATTCCATGTCGATGCCGGGATTCTCCGCGGCAAAGGCCGCGTAGTCCTGCACGCGGGTTTGCCACACGCTAAAGAGCACGCTATCCAACCCGGGAACGGGGACGAATTTCATCCCCAAGCAGTTTTCCAGCGGATTCTCGGCGGAAATGGGCGATGGATCTGGTTCGGGAGGTTCGATTGCCTCGCCCGCCTGCATTTGCCGGACGTGTTTGCGCAGGGCTCGAGCCATTTGGGCCAAAACGGAGTTGACCTCGCTGGAGGACATGGCTTCGAGCGGGAGGTTGGAATCGTTCACCGCATGGTAGCCGCCGAGTTCATCCACCAGCAGGCAATCGGCCAGCAGCACCCAATAGAGACGCAATTTTCCGGCATTGGCATGACGCAGCAGGCGGGGCAGCTCGTTTTCCTGGATGAAGTCGGAGTTTTGGAAATGGGGGCTGACCAGAATAATCGCCGCGCTGCAGGTGTCGATGGCCTCGGTAATTTCCGCAGTGAACTGGTCGCCGAACTCAATGCGCCCGCGGTCGATCCAGGGCTGGATTTCGCCGCGGCGCACCAAGGGACCGAGCTGGGCCTCGATCTTGGCCAGCCAGTCCTGGTCCTTGCGGCTGTAGCTGACGAAAACGCGTTCCGGGATGCGGTCTGCCATGATTTTGACGACGATAACACGCGCCTTGAAATTGCAAAGGCAATCCCACTCACAAACTCCACGAATCCTGCCATTTCCGTTGGCATTCCGCCAATCCCGCCTACGTTGCAACCAAACAACGGGGGTGCTGGCTCTAACCAGCCGGCTGAGAAATTCGACCCTTTGAACCTGAAAGAAGGCTCATAGGGTTCGACGCGACAAGTCTGGGCTCTTGTGGCGCCAGTATCTACCTACGAAGGTGAATCCACCCGAACCACCGTCGCCTTGGCAGCGATCAGTTTGGCCTTCATCTTCTGCGCCGGTTTTTCCGCCGGCCAACCGCCGACATTTGCATGATTCGGATTACCTTCGATTGGATCCGATTCGACGGTCAATTCCAAGTCCAGAAAGGTCTCCGCAACGACATCCGCCCTCCCGTACAACACCTTGCCGGTTTCGCTGGCCACGCTTCGCCCTTTGCTCCAAAGTTCGTCCTCGACGAGCCCCGAGTGGCGCGTCACAGAAAGGTCTGGCCAGGGATACGGGACGAAAGCCGCATCCCGGACCGTTCCATCCTGTCTAACGTAACGCCGGTGGAGGAGAAATCGCGCCAACACCTCATCAGCCGCGATCGGCGATTCACCAAGCTCAACTTCGCTCATCGGTTTGTGGCACGTCGAATGAGTTGGAGGATGAAACGGGGCGCCTTGCCATCAAAAACCTCCGTCCCGTAGGTTTGATTTCTGCCAAACAGCGCTGCGTAATGGAGTTCCCCGTTTTCGGCGACGCTAACCGAAATGCTCCAATCCGGAACACTGCGCCATTCCAGGGAGAGATGTCCATCGGCCTCCGCGCAAACTTCGGGACTGGCAATTCCAATGGGAAGCGACCGCACGAAACGGCGGGCAGTTGCATGGGTTTCGCGCGACACGGCATTGGCTCCAAATCCATCCCATCCAGGTTGGCTGCATTGCTCGAATTCGTCAGTCAAATCCCCCAAAACTGCGTCCCGCCAATCGTCATCGAACTCGCCGGGCGATGCCGCGGCTTCCATCCCCCGGGTTTGGGCGAATTCCTCCTGCAGCCGATCGAACAGCGCCCACTGTTGGTCCTTGGGCAGATCGTGAATTTCGTCGATGATTTGAATGGCTGTTGACATAACTGCTGCCTCTCAGAATAGGCGCTGACAGATTGGTCTGCAACGAGGCGGCCCGCAAAAAGAAGAATCCACCCATCCACGGCAAACATCATTTCCGTTGGCATTCCGCCAAACTCGCCTAACTTCAGCCAAACGACGGGGGTGCCGGCCCTTGCCAGCCGGCTGAGAAATTCGACCCTTTGAACCTGATGCGGGTAATGCCGCCGCAGGGAGTTCGCAGCCGAAAACCTGGAAAAATCCGGAAATTCGCGGCAGCCCCGGAGTTCGATCGCCAAATCCCATGAACTCTCTCCCATTCACCCGCCGCGAGCGCGAGTCGCTCTTCCCGAAAAGCCGCAAAATCTACGTTTCCGGCCAAATTCACCCGGAAATCCAGGTTCCCATGCGCGAAATCGAGCTTTCGCCGACAAATCACGCCGATGGGCGAATCGAGCCAAACGAGCCGGCACGCGTCTACGATCCCAGTGGGCCGTGGGGCGATCCGGAGTTCGGCGGTTCGGTCGAAGCCGGGCTGCCGGCGTTGCGGCGCGATTGGATCCTGGAGCGCGGCGATGTGGAGGAATACGCCGGGCGCGAAGCCAAGCCGGAGGACGATGGCTACTTGTCTGACGCGCATGCTGAGAAGTTCAATGCTAACAAAGCCGCCATAAACAAGCTGAAGGTCTATCCCGGTCTGCAACGCCAGCCGCTGCGGGCCAAGGGCGAACCAGTAACGCAGCTTTGGTATGCGCGTCAGGGTTTCGTCACGCCGGAGATGGAATTCATCGCGATTCGCGAAAACATGGGGCGCGCGGCGGCTTACGAGGCGGCGTTAAACGGTCCGCGCAACAATTTGGCATTGCAACATCCGGGCGAGAGTTTCGGAGCCGCGATTCCAGAGCACATCACGCCGGAATTCGTTCGCGATGAAGTTGCGCGCGGCCGCGCGATTATCCCGGCCAACGTCAACCATCCGGAGAGCGAGCCGATGATCATCGGGCGCAATTTTTTGGTCAAAATCAACGCCAACATCGGCAACAGCGCCGTCGCATCGACCATCGACGAAGAAGTGGAAAAGCTGCGTTGGGCCACGAAATGGGGCGCGGACACGGTGATGGATCTTTCCACCGGCAAGAACATCCACGCCACGCGGGAATGGATCATTCGCAACTCGCCAGTGCCGATCGGCACGGTGCCTATCTACCAAGCGCTGGAGAAAGTGAACGGCCAGGTGGAAGAGCTATGCTGGGAGGTTTATCGCGATACGCTTATCGAACAAGCCGAGCAAGGCGTGGACTACTTCACGATCCACGCCGGCGTGTTGCTGCGTTTTATCCCGCTGACCGCAAATCGCATGACCGGCATCGTAAGTCGTGGCGGTTCTATATTGGCCAAATGGTGCTTATCGCATCACAAAGAAAATTTTCTCTATACCCATTGGGACGACATTTGTGATATCATGGCGGCTTATGATATTTCCTTCTCCATTGGCGACGGTCTACGTCCCGGTTCCATCGCGGATGCCAACGACGCGGCGCAATTTGGCGAATTGGAAGCGCAGGGTGAGCTAACCAAAACAGCCCGGGACAAAGGCGTGCAAGTGATGAACGAAGGCCCGGGGCACGTGCCGATGCAGATGATTCAGGAAAATATGCAAAAACAGCTCGAATGGTGCCACGAAGCGCCATTCTACACCCTCGGGCCGCTAACCACGGACATCGCCCCTGGCTACGATCACATCACCAGCGGCATCGGCGCGGCCATGATCGGCTGGTATGGCACGGCGATGCTTTGCTATGTTACTCCGAAGGAGCACCTGGGTTTGCCGAATCGCGACGACGTCCGCGAAGGCGTGGTAACCTACAAGCTCGCCGCTCACGCCGCGGATTTGGCGAAGGGGCATCCGGGAGCGCAGTATCGCGACAACGCGGTGAGCAAGGCGCGATTCGAATTTCGCTGGGAAGATCAGTTCAACCTGAGTCTGGACCCTGACAAAGCGCGAGAATTCCACGATGAAACGCTGCCGCAGGACGGCGCAAAGACGGCGCATTTTTGCAGCATGTGCGGGCCCACGTTTTGCTCGATGAAAATCACCGACGACGTGCGGAAATTCGCCGCGGAGCAAGAAATCGGCGAGGATGAAGCGCTGGAAGCCGGGATGGCTGAGAAAGCGAAGGAATTCGCGGAGAGCGGGGCGGAGATTTACTCGTGAGGAGTTCGAATTTCGCGGCCAGACGTTCTAAGTCCGACGGCCTCCTAGTAGTCCCCGGGCTCTAGCTGTTCGTCGAAGACAAGGTAGAGAAACCCCGGTTCAAACGCATAAAACGCAGCAATATCCGCCTCAGTTTTCCCCGCTTGCAGTCGTGCCGGCATCGGACGTTTATCCGGTCCCATGGCCCAAAACGCAAGCTCATGGCCGTTAAATGTAACTCCGGCTTCGTGATTTAGCCGCGAGTCCGCGATAAAGGGGTTCCCTGACCCTCCTGCCTCACCGGCTCCCCGCTCGTAGAAGCAGACGTTGTTAGCGTCAGGCTTGAAATCGTAGGCCATCCCCTCCAGCCATTCTTCCATTTCCTCATTCGAGTGCGAGTCTTCGTGCGTGGATTTTCGGATTTCCGGTTTCCTGATCCAGCTCAACTTTTTGTTTGTTCCAAACTGCAGAACGGCTCCCGTTTCCCGATCGAGCCAAGTGGTTCCTACCAACTCCAGTGCAACGGTGTGGCGGACCAAGCTGTGCCGAACGCGTTGCTCTCGATCGCGGTTCCGCCGAATCCAAAACGGCTGCAACCGCCCTGGTTTTCCTGCCATGGTCACCATCCAATGCTGTTGTTGTTGGCGCGAATTGGGGAGCCCAAACACGTGGCGCCAAACTCCCACAACGACAAAAGGAAGAAGGCACAGCGCGACTTTCATGCGGAGTTTCACAACCCTCTTACGCAAGCGGCTTAGGTGGAAATTTCAAGCGGATCAATCCCGCAGCAATCCCCTCGCCAACCGATACCCTTCGAAGTCCGCATTCGTCCGCGTTTCCGCGAAAAGCCGCTTGATCCGTGACCGTGCGTCTTTGCAGAAAAACGCGACCGTGCTGAGCAACTCGTCCTCGTTTTGCGCACCGCCATCGAGCAACTTTTGCGCGCGGGCGCAGGTCACGCTCATGGCGAAGAGTTCCGCGCCGATATCGACATAACGTCCAAGCTGGGATTGCTTCTTCTCCAGCTTGGGACCGTGGAGCATCATGGCGTGGAAAAGCCGGCGGGCGAGTTTTCGGCTCAAACCGCGGACCTTTTTCAGCTCGCGCCGGATGAGGGGATCGAGCCCGCTGGGTAGACCGCCAAAACGCGGTAACCAGAGCAGCGGATACCACCGGCCGTAGAACAACGCGCTGCGCCAAACTGCGCGAAGCCGGGTTTGGCGATCTAACGTGGAATTGAGGACGGGACCGCCGATTTTCAGGTGCGGGTCCAGCGCTTCGCGGGCGATGAAGAGGCGCATGATCTCGCTGCTGCCTTCGAAAATCGTGTTGATTCGCGCATCGCGGAAAAAGCGCTCCACGGGCACGGGTTCGTCGCCGCGATTGCGCAGGCTGTCGGCGGTTTCGTAGCCGCGGCCGCCGCGAATTTGCATGGTGTCGTCGACGATGCGCCAGGCGCGCTCGGTGCCCCACATTTTACCGAAAGCGGCTTCCAGGCGGATGTCGTTTTTCTTGTCGGCATCGACCAGGCTGCTGGTAAAATACGTCATCGCTTCCATCGCGAAAGTGTCCGCGGCCATGCGGGCAAGTTTCTGCGCAATGGCGTCGTGTTTGCCGATTGGCGCGCCCCATTGCACGCGGCGGCTGGCCCAATCGCGGCACCATTCCAGGCAACGCCGCGCCATGCCGGAGCAAGCCGCTGGCAGAGTGATTCGGCCGGTGTTTAGCGTGCTAAGCGCCACTTTGAGGCCGCGTCCCTCGCCCAGGACGATGTTTTCCTTCGGTACCCTAACATTGTCAAAAATCACCACCCCGTTGTAGAGCGCTTTCAGGCCCATGAACCGGCAACGGTGCGTGATTTCGATGCCCGGTTCGTCCATATCCACGACAAACGCGGTGATTTTTCGGCTCTTGGCCAGTTCCTCGCGCGAATCCGCGCTGCGCGCCATGACGACGATGAGGCCGGCTTTGACGCCGTTGGTGCACCAGAGCTTTTCGCCGTTAATGATATAAGCGTCGCCATCTTCGCTAAGCACGGCGGACGTTTTCATCTTGGCCGGGTCCGATCCGACGTCTGGTTCGGTGAGGGCGAATGCGGAAATTTCGCCCGCGGCGCATCGGGGGAGGAAACGCTTCTTTTGCTCTTCGGTGCCGAAGGCGAGGAGCGGTTGGGGGACGCCGATGGATTGATGCGCGCTTAGCAAGGCGGTCAGGTTTGCGCAATAGCTTCCCAGCTCCATCGCGGCGCGTGAATAGTTCGTCTGGCTGAGTCCGAGGCCGCCGTATTCGGTCGGGATTTTGATGCCGAATGCGCCCAGTTTGCGCAAACCGTCCAGCACCTCACGCGGAACCTCGCCTTCGCGGTCGATAGCGTCGGGATCGACGTGCTCCAGGAGGAATTGGCGCAGTTTTTTCACGAACGCGTCGCCTTTTTCGCGATCCTGGGCGCTTTGATCGGGAAAGGGCAGAAGGCGGGAAAAATCGGGGCTTCCCATGAAGAACGCGCCGGCGAAACTGGCTCCGCGCTTGGTTTTTTCGCGAGCGGCTTCGGCTAGCTCCAAGGCGGCGCGCTCGCCTTCGTTCATCTTGGAGGTGTCGATCAGGTTGGGTTTGGTGGGGGTGTCAGGTTTCATGGGAAAGGGGTTTTGGCAGAATGATTTGGGCAGAATAATGAGAAAATGATTCTGCCCTAATTATTCTGCCCAGAAGTGGTTTGGATAGATTGGGCGTAACTCATGGGCCCACCGCGAAATGGCGCCCAGCCGGTGCCCATGATCATGGCGAAATCCACGTCATCGGCGCTGGCGGCGACGCCTTCTTCCAGGCAACGCTCGGCTTCTTGGACGGTTAGGCCGGCTAGCATCTCGGCGATGTCGCTACGGCTTATTTCTTGGGTTATACCACTACGCAGCTCGATGGCTTCGCCGTGGATTTGTGGTGGTTTTCGGCGGTCGCCGTAACGATAAAAGCCGCCGCCGGATTTTCGTCCCAGAAAGCCCGCATCGACTAACCGAGCCAAAATCGGCGGTGCGGCGAGACGTTCGCCAAACGCGGCTTCCATGGTGTCGGCCACGTCGATGGCAACGTCGAGGCCGATTTCATCGAGCAAACGCAGCGGGCCCATCGGCATGCCAAAATCGAGCATCGCTTCGTCGATTTCGCGGGGATCCACGCCGTCGTCGAAAAGCCGGCCCGCGGCGATGAGGTAGGGCATCAAAATCCGGTTCACCAGGAAACCCGGCGAGTCTTTGACGACGACCGGTAGTTTTCCGATCTTTTTCACGAAACTCAGCGCAGCTTCCACGGCTTCCGGCGACGTTTTTTCGGCCACGACTATTTCGACAAGCTTCATGCGGTGAACGGGATTGAAAAAGTGCAAACCCAGGATTCGCTCGGGATTCGTTACGCCATCCGCGGTTGCCAAATCACCGATCGGTAGCGCGGAGGTGTTTGTTGCCAAAATCGCGTCCTCGCGTGTCCGCGAGCATAAATCGGCGAAAATTTTCTTCTTCACGTCCAGGTTTTCCACCGCCGCTTCGACAATCAAATCCACGTTTTGGAGCGGAACCGGCGAATGCGCGGGGTATATGCCGTCCATCAGGCGCATGGCCTCGTGCGTGGTGAACAGGCGGCGTTTCACAGCACCGTCGTAAGTCTTGCGAATCGCTGCCATGCCCGCGGCGACGCGATTTTCGTCGATGTCCTGGAGAATCACCGGCCTTCCGCGCGAGCTAACCCACTGAGCGATTCCCGCGCCCATGACGCCGGCGCCAATGACGGCCGTTCGGTCGATTTTCGCGGGTTTGGGAGCCACGTTAGGGTCAAATTTCGCCTTGCGCGCGGCTTGTTGGAGGAAAAACACGCGGATCAGATTTTTCGCGGCGGGAGTGCCCGCCAGCTCCACAACGGCCTCGCACTCGCGCTCCAGCGAATCACGCACCGAACCGCTCGCACCGCGGGTCGCCACGTCCAAGGCGGCTTCCTGAGCCGGGTAATTCCCGCGCGTTTTGGCGCGAAGCTGGCGGCCGACGATCCAACGCAGAATCGTGGCGCCAACCAGGTTGTTCGTCCAAAAATGCGATTCGTGCCGCGGGGTGCAGCGATCGATCAATTTCTCCGCCTCGGCCTTGAGATGCTCGCGATGAACGACGGAATCGACCACGCCGAGTTTCCGGGCTTTTTTCCCGTTCATCCGGCTACTCGACAGGATCAACTTGAGCGCTTTCGGGAGCCCGATGAGCCGGGGAAGCCGCGTGCTCCCGCCCCAGGCCGGCAAAATGCCGATCTGCGTTTCCGGCAGCCCGATCGATGTGGTCCGGTCCGGGGTCGCCAACCGATAGTCGCAAGCCAGCGCCACCTCCAAACCCCCGCCCATGCAGGCTCCGTGAATCGCGGCGACGGTCGGCACGCGCAATTTCGCCAGCCGCTCGAAAGTATCCTGGCCTTTGCGGATGAACGCCTCCATTTCGTCGCCGGAAACGTCGCGCAGCACCTTGACGTCGGCTCCAGCGATGAAAATCGTCGGTTTCGCGCTGATGAGCACAGCGCCGCGCAAATCCGGCTCGCCTTCGAGCCAATCCAGGTGTTTGCCGAGTTCGTCGAGGGTTTCGGCGTCGAAAATGTTGGCGGCTTGATCCGGCCGGTCGAAGGTAAGCACGGCGATGTGGTTTTCGCCGAAATCGAGGCGGATATTGGGCAAGCGCAGATCGGAATCGGGCGCCTCGTTCTCAACCGGTGGAGATTGTTTTGGGGCTAGCATGATGGAAGGATTGTTACCTCGATTGGGGAGGCAGCAAGAGGCCTGTCAACAGCTAGCTCTGGGAGCGACGGAATTCGTTTTTGGGAGGAAAGCGGATGTCAGGTGGTCTTCTGCCGCCAAGTGTCGTTTTGTCTTACAATTAGACAGTTTTCGGTCTAAATATTCCCGCAAAATCTCAAAATTTCAACATTTTTCGATTCTGGACCTCATTTTGAAGCGATCGATAGAAAAGTCAGTCTTTCGACCCGTTCGTTGGAAAATCTTCGAAAACGGGTTTGCGAAATCGGCCTGATTGGGGCGCTTGAGCGAAAACCCAAAAAAACACCACCGGTCAGCCCCAAGGTAACTGGGGAGGTGGAAGCGGGCATGGTCAAAATCGCTTGTTCGGAGCCGATTGGAATCGGCGGATTGGCCATCCTGACCAAAGGGACCAGAGGGACGGGAAGGGACCAAGGGGACAATCCTCTGAAACACGTCCCTTTGCCTCCCGAATTTCACCATTTTCATCAAAATTGCGATTGCTCAGCTCACCGGGCGCTCCTATTATCGCCAAAATTTCCACAAACAGAAGGCGATGGTATTTATGATGAACCGAATTTTTGGGGCTTTGCCAGGAGGTTTCCGGGTTTCCGGGGCTGCTTTTTGGCCAATTCTCGCCGCGGCGGCGCTGCTTGCGGGGTGCTCTTCCGAATCCAGGCTCAAACGGCTCAACGAGCAGGCGCAAGCCGCGTTTGAGGCCGAAAAACTGGAGGAGGCCCGCATTTTTTACCTCAAGGTGCTGCGAACCGATTTCGAAAACGTTCCCGCTTACGAGCGGGTCGGCACGATTTGGATGATGCAGGGCGCTCCGTTGCGGGCGATTCCTTACCTAGCCAAAACGGTCGAGCTGGAGCCGGACAATCTGGAGGCGCGCACAGAATTGGCGGACGCGTTTCTGTCGCTGCGGCAGGTGGCCGATGCCCGGCGGGAGGCGTTGGCGGTTTTGGAGCGAGCGCCGGCTCACGAGAGGGCGATCCTGATTTTGGCCAACGCCAGCCTGCGCGAGGAGGAGTTGGCGGAAGCCGTGGCGCGGTTGGGCGCGTTCGATCCGGAAACCAGCGTCGCGTTTCACCTGGTCACGTCCTTTAGCCAGGCGAAAAAGGGGCAAATCGAGGCTGCGCTGGTTTCCGCGGAAAAAGCGCGCACCATCGACCCGAATTCCGTCGCCGCGCACTTGGCTCTGGCCAGTTTGCACGAGGTCCAGGGGCAATCTGAGTTGGCGGGCGAAGCGCTGCGGCAAGCCGCGGAATTTTCCGAAACGCGCTCGAGCGTCAAGCTGACCTACGCGCAGTATTTGGCGAAAAACGGCAAGGCGCAGGAGGCCAAGGCGCTGATCGAGGCGCAATTGGCCGAGGCGAAGGATTACATCCCGGGCTGGGTTCTTTTGGCGGAGCTGACCGCGGTGGAGGAGCACTACAAAAACGCGCTGATGCTGCTGGAAAAAGTGTTTGGGCGCGATCCGGCCAATCCGCGGGCATTGGGCATGAAAGCGCGCATTCTCACCGCGATGGGCAAAACCGCCGAGGCTACGCAGATTTACGAGCAACTGGACCGCACCTACAAAGACTCGCCTTTGTTCAAGTACAGCCTGGCTCAAGCCCATTTGCGCGAGGGCGCCGAAATCAAGGCCCGCGCCGCCCTGGAACAAACCCTGGCGCTTTATCCGGATCACCCCGACGCGTCGCTTCAGTTGGCGCAACTGCAAATGCGCGCCGGAGACGTTACCGAGGCGGTTTTGGGCTTGGAAGCTTTGATCGAGCAGCGCCCTACTTTGCTCCAGGCGCAATTGATGTTGGCGGAAATTTACGAGAGCCAGGGTCGGTTGGCCGACGCCGCGGCGATTTTTCAGAGGCAAATCGCCAGCGCACCGCAAAACGCGGGCAGCCACCTGATGCTGGGCAAGCTTCTTCGCCGCCAGGGCGACTTGCCCGCCGCGCGCCAGTGCCTGGAGACGGCGCAAAGCCAGGCCCCGGAAAACCTGGCGATCGTCTCCGAATTGGTCGATTTAGACCTGGCGGAAGGGAATTTCGCCGCCGCGGAGGCCCGGATTCCCGATTTTCCCGGAAAAGAGGCGCAAGCCGGGGAGTTGGTTCTCCGCGGCAAGATTTTCGCGGCGCAGGAAAAGTGGGACGAGGCGGAAGAAACGCTGCAAAAGGCGCTGGAAACCCAGCCGGACCTCTCCATTGCGCGGGATCTCCTGCTTTCGGTCTACGTGAGGGCCAAGAAAACCCCGCAAGCCATCGAAAAACTGAAAACGTTGCTGCAAGAGCGCCCGGAAAGCGTCCAACACCGCATTTTGCTGGCTTCGCTCCACTCGGAGAGCGGGGACGATGCCAACGCGGCCGCGCAATACGAAGCCGGGCTGAAAGCGGCCCCGAATTCCGTCGCCATGCTCAACAACCTGGCCTATCTCTACAGCCAGCAGGAAGGGCGCTTGGACGATGCGGAAAACCTGGCTCGCAAAGCCCGCGGCCTCCTGCCCGCCAACCCCGGCATAGCGGATACGCTGGGCTGGATCCTCTATCGCCAGGGCAATTACCAGGATGCCCTGCGATTGCTGGAAGAAAGCGCCGCTCAAGCCAAGAATCACCCGGAAATCCAGTACCACCTGGGCATGGCCAGGATCATGATGGGCCGCCACGACGACGCGCGCGTTCCGCTTGAAGCCGCCGTTGGCTCCAAGCTTGAATTCGCCGGCAAAGAGGAGGCCAAGCGTCAATTGGCCCTGTTGGAAGATCGCGGTTCCGCCTTGGAACAAATGACCCCGGCGCAGTTGGAGGCTCACCTGGGCCAGCAACCGAACGATTTGCGAGCCCGGATTCGCCTGGCGCAACTTTACGGCGAAAACGGAGCCACGGACGAAGCTGCGGCCAATTTCGAGGCGGCCCTGCAGGTTGACCCGGGATCCGCCGGCGCGCTGAAGGGTTTGGCCCGGCTCAACCTCGGCCCGCTTCAGGATTCGGGAAAAGCGATGGATTTTGCCCGAAAAGCGCGAAATGCGGCTCCCAGCGACTCCGAGGCGCTCAGTTTGCTGGGCCGGGCCGCGCTTTTGGAGGGCAAGGCGTCCTGGGCTCATGGATTGATGGAGTCCGCGGTGCGGTCGTCCGGCCAAAAAGATGCGCTGTTGCTCCACAGCCTGGCGTGGTCTGCCTATCACCTGGGCAGGGTGGACGATGCGCGGGGATGGATGCAGCAAGTCCTGAAAAACGGCCCCAAAGCCGAGCAAGCCACCGACGCCGCCGACTTCTTGACGCTGACCGATGAAACGAGCGCCAATTCCGCTGCCAAGGCCGGTGAAAAACTGAATCAGGACGCCGGTTACGTCCCCGCGCTGATGGCGCAGGCCCGGCATTTGGCCGGCCAGCAAGCTTACGGGGACGCGATGGCCGTTTACGAGCGCATCCTCATCCGTTGGCCGGATTTTCCCATGGCGCAGAGGGATTTGGCCGCGATTTACGCCCAAAGCTCCCACCGTTTGGACGAAGCCCGCAATCTGGCCCTGCAAGCTCGCAAAATCATGCCCGGCGACGCTGAATTGGCCCGAATTCTCGGCTGCATCGGCTTCAAGCGCGGCGATCAGGCCTACGCCATCCGCATGTTGGAGGAAAGCGCCAAAACCCTGCCGCTCGACGGCGAAGGATTGGTGTATCTGGGCATCAGCTACCTCAAAACCGGCCAAAACGACAAAGGCGCCGCGGCATTGCGCGCGGCGATAGATGCGGGATTGGATGAAAACCTGACCGAGCAAGCGAAAACCGCGTTGGAGGGCAAGGGGACGTAAAAAAGGGACGCAAGGGACCAAAAGGACCAAAGGGACCAATGGGACACTTTTTTCGCGTCGGCCGTCCTTTTCGTCCCTTTGGTCCTTTAGGTCCCTTGAGCGCCGGCTGGCATTTTCGCACCCCCGCGAGGCAAATTTGAGGAAAGTCGCCAAAAAGGTGAAAATAAGATTGCATTCGCCATCACAGACCCTTAAAACCTCGATTTACCTCCCACACTCCGGCCTCTCGACGGGGAAGCCGGCAACAACAGGCTCAACATTCATGATCGCTTACGCTTTGAAACAATGTCGTTGGTGCTGTCTCCTCAGCCTCGCCGCTGTAGTTTGGACATCACCGGAAATCTCGTTCGCCCAAACCGGCGCCAGCATGGTGCCCGACGCCGCCAAACGAGCGGTAGCCAGGCGCCAGGAACTCGTCGCCAAGGCCGATGAAGCGGCTCTGCGCGGGCAACGATTCATGGCGGACAAAGATTACGACGCCGCCGTGACCGAACTACGCAAAGCGCTGGATTTGCTGCCGGATGCACCCGTCGTCCAGGATCGCCGCGATGAGTACACCCGGCAATTTGCCGAAGCCAGCGTCGCCCTGGCCCGCCAACGGGCTGAAGAAGGCCGCTACGATGAATCGATCAAATTGGTGACCGAGGTGCTGGAGCCCGACATGGATCCGGAAAACCGGGAGGCCAAACAATTGCTCGAAGACCTCAACGACCCGGAAATTTACTCGCCGGCCCTCTCTCCGGAGCACATCGCCCGAGTCAAGCGGGTGGAGCAGGCCATGAAAGTGGCCGAAAGCCACATTCGCCTGGGAGACTACGACGCTGCCGAGCAAAAATACTTCGAAGCGCTGAATTTCGACCCCTACAACTCCTCCTCGCGCCGCGGATTGGAGGAAGTCGAGCGCCACCGCCGCAATTACTTCGACACGGCCTACGATCACACCCGGGCGGCCATGTTGCGCCAGGTGGCCGAGCAGTGGGAGCTGCAAGTGCCGCGAATCGGCCTGGAACCCATCGACATCATCGACACCACGCCGGAAATCACGGGTATCGATTACATCAACGAAAAGCTGAAGCGGATCATCATCCCCGAAATTGAGTTTGAGGACACCCCGCTGACTGATGCGATCGACTTTTTGCGCCAAAAGAGCGTCGAGCTGGATGATATGGAGCCGGATCCGGCCCGGAAGGGGATCAACATCATTCTCCGCACCTCGGGCGGCGGTGGAGGAGGCGGTGGCGCCGATCCGCTTGGTGGCGGCGGTGGCGACCTGGGATTTGACGACCCGAACGCGGGTGGAGGCGGCGGTTTTGGAGGCGGCGGCGACCCCGGCCAGACCCGAATTTCGCTCAAACTCTCCAACGTTCCCCTGGTGGAAGCGCTGCGCTACACCACGGAACTGGCTCGCTTGAAATTCAAGGTGGAGCCCACCGCGGTGGTGATTGTGCCGATCACGGAAGCCACCAACGACCTCTTCACCCAAATTTTTCGCGTGCCCCCGGGCTTTCTCAAGCCCAACCAGGATGGCGGCGGCGGCGGTGATCCCGATCCGTTTGCCGATCTCGGCGGCGGCGGAGGCGGCGGAACCACGCTGACGGCCCGTCCCACGGCCCGCCAGGTGCTGGAAGACGCCGGAATCACGTTCCCGCCCGGTTCCAGCGCGCTTTACAACCCCACCACCTCCCAACTGATCGTCCGCAACACGCAGGCTAACTTGGATTTGGTAGAAGCCTTCGTTCAATCGCAAATCGAAGATGTGCCTCAGCAAATCTTCATCACCTCCAAATTTGTCGAGGTGCAACAGGACGACAACGAGACTTTCGGGTTCGATTGGACGCTGGGACAGTTCAACGTCGGCAACAGCGAGCGGGTGTTCGGCAGCGGCGGCACCAACGGAATCGCCCGCAACAGCACAGACATCCTGGACTGGCCGTTTGTCCCGCCGGGCGGCAATAGCCCCGTGGGCGATTTTCCGCTTACCGCCGGCAACCGCACGGGTCAGTTGGCAATCGGCGGCAACACCATCGATAACCTGCTCAACACCGCAATCGCCGGGGAAACGAGCCTCGCACCGGGGGTTATGGCCCTGGCCGGCGTGTTTACCGATCCCCAGTTTCAGGTGGTGCTTCGCGCTCTCAGCCAGCATCGCGGCACGGACCTGCTATCAGCGCCTAGCGTGGTGGCTCGAAGCGGGGAGCGAGCTAAAATAGAGGTGATTCGCGAGTTTATCTACCCCACCGAATACGATCCCCCGGAAATCCCGGACACCTTTGGCGGAACCGGTGGTGGCGGCGGCACCGGCACAGTTATTTTGCCTCCCATCGTCTCTTTCCCGGTTACGCCGGCCAACCCGGCCGCGTTTGAAACCCGCAACGTCGGCGTGACCATGGAGGTCGATCCCGTGATCGGGGGGGACGGATTCACCATCGATTTGCGGCTCACGCCTGAGGTGGTGGAATTCGAAGGGTTCATCAATTACGGCAGCCCCATCAACACCGGTGGCGTCGTCAATGGCCAACCGCAACAGTTGACCCTGACCGAAAACCGAATCGAAATGCCCGTTTTCGCCACGCGCCGCATTGGCACCGCCGTGACCATCTGGGACGGCCAAACCGTGGCCATCGGCGGCTTGATTCGCGAGGACATCCAGCACGTGGAGGACAAATTGCCGATCTTGGGCGATGTCCCCATCGTCGGGTTCCTCTTCCGGACTGAAGGCGAAGTGACCAACAAGCGCAACCTCACCGTTTTCGTCACCGCGCGTCTCATCGACCCGGCCGGGTTGCCGATTCATGATTCGATCACCGGGCCGGCGGATCCGAATATTGGCGGTGCGCCAACGGACCTGTAGGCGAATTTTCCCGGTTTCATCCACCGAAATCCAGCTTTAACGTGGCGGACGGCTCGCTTGTGGGCCGTCCGCCATTTTTCGTTTCACACCCATGGTTACCGTCGCGATCACCGGGGGAATAGCATCGGGTAAGACGACCGTCTGTCAGGCGCTCGCCGAGGCTCTGGATGCGCCGTGGCTGAGTTGCGATGCCGTCGTCCACGAGCTTTACCGCGATCCGGATGTGTTGGCTCGGATTCGCGAAAAATTTGGCGATTCCGTCCTTCACCCCGATGGATCCTTGAATCGCCGCGCCATGGGAAAAACGGCCTTTTCCGGCGATGAAGCCCGTTCCTGGCTGGAAGATTTGCTCCATCCGCTGGTGTTGGAGCGGGTGGGCGCCTGGCGCGGGCAACAAACCGCCTCCTGCGTCCTGGTGGAAGTTCCCTTGCTTTATGAGGTTGATTTTCCGCTAAAGCGCGACATTGATGTGGCTGTGGCGTGTTCGCCGGAGACGCAGGTGTCTCGGCTGAACCAACGCGATCAACTCGATCCGGACCAGGCGCGTGCACGAATTGCCGCGCAGTTACCGATTGCGGAAAAGATGCGGCGAGCCAATGTGGTGATTTGGAACGAAGGTTCTTCCCACGCGCTCCTGCGGCAAACTCGATTGGCTGCATCCCGGATCAGACTCCTGATTTCATGACTACCGATTCATCCGAAGAAACCACCTCGCTTCCGGCCGAAACGCCGGAGAGCGCAACCGCAACCCCATCCGAAAGCCCGGCCGAGGCTGCCCCGGCCCCGAAGAAGACGCGGCGAAAATCCGCGGCCAAGACCAAGCGGTCCAAGCCCAAACCCAAAACCGAGCCCGCTGCCGAAGAGCCTGCCGCCGAAAAACCGGAAAACCCGCCCGAAGCGGCCCCGATTGAAGCCGCCGCCAAAAAAGCGGAAACGCCGCCCGCCAAGGCCACGGAAACTGAAAAATCCGCCGAAACCGCCGAAAACGCGGATTCCGCGCCAAATGAAGCCACCAAACCGCCGAACGAGCCCAAGGAGGAGGTGAAGGAACTGCCGCCGGCGCCGGAATTTTGCGATTTGAACGAGCTTCACGGCCAACCGCTCGCCGAATTGCACAAATTGGCCGTCGGTCAGGATTTGCGCGTCGCGGGCGTTCGTTCCAAACACCAGCTTCTCTTCGAGCTGCTCTCCCACTACATGCGCCGGGGCACGCGAGTGGAAGCGGAGGGCGTCCTGGAATACGACGGCGGCGGTTACGGCAATATCCGCTGGCCGCGCTACAGTTTCGCGCCGCTGCCGGACGATCTCTACATCCACAGCAGCATCTTGCGTAAATTCAGCATCCGCCCGGGATTGTCCCTGCGCTGCAAGATCAAAACGCCGCGCGAAAAGGATAAATTCTTCAGCGTCGAACAGGTTTTGTCCATCGAGGGCACGCCGATCGACGACTGGGAGAAGCCGAAGAAATTCGACGACCTGACCGCGCTCTTCCCCAAGGACCGCATCATCCTGGAAACCCCCAAAGACGCCTCCGTTTCCGCGCGCATCGTGGATTTGATCGCCCCGCTCGGTAAAGGCCAGCGGGGGCTCATCAATGCTCCCCCGCGCGGCGGGAAAACCTTGCTGCTCAAGGACATTGCCGCGTCGATTCACAAAAATTACCCCGAAGTTGAGCTGCTGGTCCTGCTGCTGGACGAACGGCCCGAGGAAGTCACCGATTTCACCGAAACCGTCAACGTGCCGGTCTTCAGCTCCACCTTTGACGAGCAGCCCAAGCGCCACATCCAGGTGGCCGAACTCGTTTCCGAGCGGGCGCGCCGTTTGGTCGAGCTGGGCAAGGACGTCGTCATTTTGCTCGATAGCCTGACCCGCCTCGCCCGCGGCTACAACCAGGTGCAAGGCGGTGGCCGCATCGGTTCCGGTGGCATCGGCACCAAGGCACTGATCAAGCCCCGCAAATTCTTCGGCGCCGCCCGCAACGTGGAGGAAGGCGGCAGCCTCACCATCATCGCCACCGCCTTGATTGAGACAGAAAACCGCATGGACGAGGTGATTTTCGAAGAATTCAAGGGCACCGGCAACATGGAGATCTCCCTGGACCGCGAACTGGTCGAAAAACGGATTTTCCCCGCCATCCACATCCTCAAGAGCGGCACGCGCAACGACGACAAGCTCTACCACCCGGATGAGTTCAAGCGAATCGCGATTTTACGCCGCGAACTGGCTCAAATGCCGGCGGTCGAGGCCCTGGAAGTGTTGATCAAAAATCTCAACAACAGCGGGACGAACGCGGAACTGCTCCTCAAAGGCTTGAAGTGATGGAGGAGGGGAACGACGACGCCGGTCACGAAGAATTGTTCGTGGAGTGCAGCGCCGATCTGCTCGCCCTGCTGGCCCGGCTGGGAAAAGCGGGGGAAAAACGCTGCGCCGTGGATTTGGAGGCCGATAGCCTGCATTCCTACCGGGAAAAGCTCTGCCTCATCCAGATGAGCTGCGGAAACGTGCTCGCCATCATCGATCCGCTCAAAATCGAGGCCGAAGCGTTGGACGAGCTGGCCGCGTTTTGGGATGAAGCCGAGGAAGTGTGGATGCACGGCGCGGATTTCGACATCACCCTGCTCCAGCGCACCTTTGACCTGGTGCCCCGCCGCATTTTGGACACGCAACTCGCCGCCCGCCTGGCCGGGCACACGAAATTTGGCCTGGCCGGGCTCATCGCGGAATATTTCGACGTGCACCTCTCCAAATCCTCGCAAAAGGCGGATTGGGGCGCCCGGCCGCTGAAGGAAAAGCTGCTGCGCTACGCATTTGACGACGTGCGCTACCTCTTGCCCCTGGCCGACAAGCTAACCGCGGAAATTCGCGATCTCGGCCGCCTTCACTGGTTTGCCGAGTGGTGCCAGGTGTCCCGCGACGCCGTTTTGGCGCGCAAAGAGCGCTCTCCGGACGAAATCTGGCGAATCCCGGGCTGGGGCAAGCTCGACCGCAAATCGCTCGTTTTTTTGCGCGAATTGTGGCTGTGGCGGGACGAGGAAAGCCAAAGCCGGGATTGCCCGCCGTTTCGCATCATGAGCAACCAGAGCATGCTGGATTTCGCCTACAAAGCGGCCCGCGGCCAGAATTTGCGCGGCGCCAAGGGGCTCAACAGCAGCCAGGCCAAGCGGTTTCGCGCGGCTTTGGCCGGCGCCCGGGAGATTCCAGAAGCCGATTGGCCGCGCCGGCGCCTCGGCAAGGGTGGACGCCGGGAAGAGATCGACACCGCTCGATTCGAAGCCCTCCGTGCCCGCCGCGACGCCCGCGCCAAAGAATTGAACCTGGAACCGACCATTATCGCCACCCGCAGCTCGCTGGAATCCCTGGCCAACGAGCCGCAACGCCAGGATGAGCTGCTCATGGTCTGGCAGCGCCAGATTCTCTTCGACGACGAATAATCAATCCACGCCCAGCGTCACCCAAAGTAGAAAAAAAATGAAGCCTCCCGTCCCATTCCCCTCATTTCTCGGCCCACTTACCTTGTCCGTGCTGGCCGGCCTTTTCCTTGCCGCCTGCCAGTCAACCCCGACCCACTATGGCGCCGGTGGCCGTTCCGGGGGACGCGTGGTGGAGGGCGTCATCACCAGCATGAATCCCACCATTTTGCGCAAAAACAGCGGCATAGGCGGATTCATCGGCAGCAGTGCGGGGATGATTGGCGGCAGTATGATTGGGGGAGACGCCGCCGCCCACGCCGCCGGGGCCATTGGCGGGCTGATTGTCGGCACGATCGCCGGGAATGAGGCTGAAAAGGCGTTGTCCTCCAAAAAAGCCTGGGAATTGTGGATCGACGGGGACAACGGCCAGAAATACGTCATGCCCGTGCGCGAACCGCACCCCTTCGTCCTCGATAGCCGGGTAAAGCTGGTGTTGGGCGGCCACGGCCATCCCGTGGCCATTCACCCCGCCCCGTAACGGGCGGCTTGGGTGAGTTAAGGGACGAAAAGGACGAAAAGGGACCCAAGGGACAACCTTCCCAAACGGCGTCCTTTCAGTCCATTTGGTCCCTTTTGTCCTTGAAGGCCGCCCCACCGCGAAAATCCCGATCTTGATTCTCAAACCCGGCGGAATTCGTAGCCGGCGCCCCCGGGCCCATCTCAAAAGCGAAACGCGACGCGGGCTCACCCCTTAAAACGGCGAAAACACGGCGAAAACCGGCCGCAAAATTCGCTCGGATGACAAAAATGTGGCAAAATGGCGATTAAATTTAATAATTTCCATAAAAATTATTGTTTCTGGGTGCAAGAGTGGTAACTTTTCTCATTCTCCACTCACTCCCTCGAAACATGAACAAACTCACTCTCACCACCTCCCTCATCGCCGCCTCTTTGACCCTCAACGCCGCCGGCGAAGCCCTGATCGGCACTCCCAACTCCGGTCAGTTCACCGAAGACGTCCAACCCAAGCTTCCGGTTCGCACCACAGCCTACACCCACACCGAAAGCGACCACATCAAATACGCCAAGTACACCGCTTCCGGCACGACATTGCGCTCGGAGCAGGGCTACACCTCCGCTGCGGCGGACTGGTCCGTTTTCCCACTGGGCACGGTTTTCCGGATCAATGGGCTCGACCGCACCTTTGTCATCGACGACTACGGCAGCGCGCTGGTTGGGACCAAAACCATCGATCTCTACCATTCCTCCCGCAAATCGATGAACCAATGGGGCGTGCAGCACGTCGAGATCCAGATCATCAAATTCGGCAGCTACGAAAAATCGGCAAAAATCCTCGCCGGCCGCACTAAATACGCGCACTGCAAGACGATGCACACCCAACTGTTGGCCAAGGTCGGCAACTGAGGAACGAAGGTCCGGTGCTTACAATCCCGGCGGTGCTTTGTAGCTGCCAACGGTCCAAAAACACCGCAAGCTCGGCCCTATCATGATCACCTCCACCACGCATCAAATTGACGGGCGCCCCGTGCGCGAATACCTCGGCGTCGTTGCCGGTGAAGCCATCCTCGGCGTGAACATTTTTCGGGACATGTTCGCCGGCCTGCGAGACATCGTTGGCGGCCGATCAGGCGGCTACGAAAAGGCCCTGGTTGAGGCGCGCGAGGTGGCCATGAAGGAACTCGTCCAAAAAGCCGAAAAACTCGGCGCAAACGCGGTGGTGGGGATCGACATCGATTACGAGACCATCACCGGCTCCAAGGAAGGATCGGGCTCCATGCTGATGGTCAGCGTTTCGGGAACGGCGGTGATGCTTAGTTGAGCAGGTTGAGCCGGAACCTGCGTTTTGGGCAAAAAAAAAGAGAGCCCTGGCCGCGCGAGGCAGCCAGGGCCCTGAAGAACCAGGTATAACTCTGAGCGAATCAACCCCGGCTTTCAGGGCCTGAATGCATTGCCGTTGAGAGCTTTGTCAGGGGCGATTTCTCAACTATCCCTAGCCGGTCAATCGGGGCCCGCAAGCAAAATGTTAGGATTTGTGGTTTTGTGAGGATTTGCCGCCCTTTTTCACCCTCCACCAAACTGTGGCAATAGTCCGGGTGCTTGGCCCGTGTCCAGAAACGTGAAAACGACGACGACGCACCTGGCCACCCTTCTTCTCCTCCTTGCCTCCACGCTGTCCCTGGCGCAGGAAACGGAACCGGAGGCGGACGCCGCGGATTTGCCGCGAATTCCCGCGACGGAACCGGACAAAGCTCCCGAAACCTTCGAAATTCGCCCCGGCTTTCGGTTGGAATTGGCCGCGCACGAGCCCTTGATCGTCGATCCCATCGCCATGCAGTTCGATGAGTCGGGCCGCCTGTTCGTCGTCGAAATGCGCGGTTATTCGGAGCGGCGCGAGGAGGCGCTGGGCCGGGTGAAGCTGCTGGTGGACCAAGACGGCGACGGTTTCTTCGACAAGGCCACCATTTACGCCGAGGGGCTGAAGTGGCCCACATCGGTTTGCTGCTTTGACGGCGGAATTTTCGTGACCGCCTCGCCGGACATTTTTTACTTCAAGGACGAAGACGGCGACGGGGTGTCCGATAGCCAAAAAACCGTCTTCACCGGCTTCGGCGCGGGCCGCGAGCCCCGCTTGAACATGCAGGCGCTGGTCAACAGCCTGCGTTGGGGGCCGGACAACCGGATTTGGGGCGCAACGGCGTCCAACGGTGGCAAAGTCCGCCGTCCGGATCAGCCGGAATCCGCCGCCATCAACCTTTCGGGCGCGGATTTTTCGTTCGACCCGCGCAAGCTCGATTTGCGCGCGGAAAACGGTACGGCGCAGTACGGCATGAGCTTCGATTCCCAAGGCCGCCGCTTTGTTTGCAGCAATTCCAACCACATCCAGTGGATCGCCTGGGAGCGCGGCTGGGTTGAGCCGAACCCCTATTTTCGCCTGCCTTCGCCGCGCGTGAGCATCGCCACCGATGGAGCCGCCGCTGCGGTCTACCGGATTAGCGGGGACGAGCCTTGGCGCATTGTTAGGACGCGTTGGCGCATCGCCGGCGTCGTGCGCGGCATGGTGGAAGGCGGGGGCCGCGTTTCCGGATATTTCACCGCCGCAACCGGCATCACGCTCTACACCGGCGACGCTTTTGGCGACGATTTTGCCGGCAACGCCTTCGTGGGCGACGCCGGCAGCAACCTGGTCCACCGCAAGGTCATCCGCACCAAGGGAGGCGCTGGGTTAGTGGCCGAGCGGGCGCAGGACGAGCGCGAAATCGAGTTCTTGCGCTCCACGGACAACTGGTTTCGGCCCGTCAGCTTTGCCAACGGTCCCGACGGCTCTCTTTACGTCGCCGACATGTATCGCGAGGTGATCGAGCATCCCTGGAGCCTGCCGCCGGGCATCAAAAAGCACCTGGACCTCAACAGCGGCAACGACCGCGGGCGGATTTGGCGCTTGGTCCCGGAAAATTACGAACGCCGCGTCCGCGAACCGGACTTGCAGAGCCCCAACGGCTGGAGCCGCGTCACCGCGCAACGCCTGAGCTACGAAGCCGGCAAGCCCGTGAAAATCGCCACGCCGGAGAAAATTCTCGATTTCGACGGCGGCGGCGACGATTGGGCCATCGCCTTTGCCCTACACCGATTGCGCGACGCCGGCGCCATGACCGAAGCCTGGAAAACCGCGGACGCCGGTCTGAAGGGTCCGCTGGCCGAAATGATTGGCAAAACCGGCGATTTAACCGCCGCCGGCGCCGTTTTGGGCTCGACCACCGATCCCACGCACCTCGTGGCGCTGGGCGAAGGATTGCGTGCCGCCAAAACCACCCTGCAAAAGGCCGATGCGGACGGCAAGCTGGTCGAAGCGTTTCGCGCCGCCCGCCAAAACGCCCTGCGCGACGCCAATTCCGCCCGGCTTCTGGCGCTGGACACCGACGAGGCCTCCCGGGTGCAAATCCGCAGCCTGGCCACCAATCCCGGCGCGGCGGAAAGCGTGCGAAAAATCGCCATCGGCGCCCTGGCGGCCAATTCCGATGCCGCGGCGATTCTCATCGACGCATGGCCGACTTTTTCGCCGACGCTGCGAACCAGCGTGTTGGCGGTTTTGACCGCAAAACCGGCAAATTGCCTGGCCTTGCTCCAAGCGATCCAGGCCGGCCAAATTTCGGCCGATGACGTCTCCCTGAACCAGGCCTCGCAGTTGCGCGAGCACAAAGACGCCAAGGTCAAGGCCCTCGCCGCCGAGGTTCTCCCCGCTCCGGCCGCCGTTTCGCGGGAATCGGTCGTCGCCCGCTTTTTGCCGGCCCTGAAACTCACCGGCGACGCCACGCGCGGGGCCCAGATCTACCAAACCGCCGCCTGCATCACCTGCCATCGCGCGCCCGACGGCACCGGCGCCGTCGTCGGTCCGGACCTGGCCACGTTTAAGACCGCCGGCGGCGAATCGATCGTGACCAACCTCTTCGACCCGAACCGCGAAGTCGCCCCGCAGTACCAGGCCTACACCTTCAACCTGAGCGACGGCCAAACGTTGCTCGGCGTCATTGCAGACGAAAACCGGACGGACATGACCATCCGCATGCCCGGCGGCTTGGAAAAAACGTTTCCCAGGAAGCAGGTTAGCAGCATGAAGAGCCTGGGCCGCTCAATCATGCCCGAAGGCCTGGAAGAAACGCTCACGCCGCAAAACCTGGCCGATTTGCTAGCCTACATCGCCGCCGCGCAATGATTTGATTTGTCGGTCGGGAGTCAAGAGCCAAATGCTGCCGGATTTACGATCAATCCCGCCCTTCTTCGCCTCCAAAAACGTCGGTGTAAATTGCAACGCAGTCTTCGGCCTTACGCGCGATCATCAGCCGCGAGATACGGGAGAAAAACCGGGTCGCTTCGCCGCCGCTCAGGGGCAACGGCTTGTTTTTGGCGGCGTTGGCGGCTGCTTGCAGTTTTTCGGGGCCGCCGCCTTCGTATTTTTTGGCCAGCGCCTGGTAAATTTGGGCGTCCTGGAAGTAGTAGCGCTCCTCTTTGACGGTATCGATGGTCGAGTTGGGATTTTGCGGATGAAAGGTCCAGTGGCTCTCCTGGCGGTAGACGAAAATCAGCTCGCCGCCGGAAAAATAGAACGATTCCGAAAATCCGGAGTGATCGCCAAGCGTTCCATCGACCGTGATCAATTCCAGCGAGCTGGTGTCCGGATGCCGGTGAAAAACGGCCTTGCCTTCGATCGGCAAATCGCCGTCCTCAAACTCGATCGCGTTGACCCGGGCCTCGCGCAGGTTGATTTCGTCGAACAGCTTGCGAATTTCCGCGGTTCGCGCCTTTGCCGCCTCAGGGCTGAGTTTCAGGGCCTCTTCAGCGGCTGGCGCGGGCCGAATGGACACGCCAGCGAGCGTTTCGGTTAGCTTCGTGGCCAGGTGAATGTCGTCAACGGCCTCTTTGGCGATGATTTGGCCGTTTTCGTCAAAAAATCGCAAATCGGCCTGGATAATCAGCTCGAACGGGAATCCGTCGTCGCTGCCTTTGGGTTTGGCCAGGAACGCGTAGGGCGCTACGCGCTGGCCGTCCAGATTTTCGAACTGACTGCCTAACCGAATCCCAATTCCGGCCGGTTCCACGTCCAGAGTCGCGGCCACGTAGGCTCGGATTTGCGGGTTTTGCGCTAAAAGCGGCGTCACGTCCTCCCAGGAAACGCTCCCCTCAGCCAAAAGAAAACGGGGGAGAACCAGAAGCGTCGTGATGAAGATTGAGATTCGAAGCATGGTCAGACAAAGTGTGCTAAGTTGAGAATTGGCAACCCCCGATCCTGATGGACTTTCACCTTCCTCCAGACCAGACGGCGCGGCTCGACCGGCTATTCGAGCAACTGAACGAACGGCGGGAACACTTCATCGGCTACCCCTGCACGGCCGACCTGGATTTTCGCGAACTCTACCGCTTCCTGGATTTTCCCATCAACAACGTGGGCGATCCGTTCAAAGACGGCACCTACGGCCTGCACACCCACGAATTTGAGCGCGAAGTCATCGAATGGTTCGCAAATGTTTGCCACGCGCCGCAGGACTCGTACTGGGGCTACGTGACCAATGGCGGCACCGAAGGCAACATGTACGGGCTCTACCTGGCGCGGGAAATGTTCCCCAACGGCATGTGTTACTACAGCCAGGACACCCACTACAGCGTGGCCAAAATCCTGCGCGTGCTCAAAATGCAGCACATCATGATCAAGAGCCAGCCCAACGGCCAGATCGACACCGACGACCTCCTCGAGACCATTCGCATCCACCGTGACGTGCCGCCCATCATCTTCGCGAACGTCGGAACCACGATGCGGGAAGGCGTGGATGACGTAGCCAGAATTCGCGAAATTTTGGCCGATTTAGCCATCCCGCAGAGCTACATCCACTGCGATTGCGCCCTTTCCGGCATGACCCTGCCCTTCATCGACGGCGCACCGGAATTCGACTTTCGCCAAAAAATCGACTCGCTCTCCATCAGCGGGCACAAATTCATTGGCTCGCCCATTCCCTGCGGCGTGGTTTTGGCAAATCGCAGCCACGTGCGTCAAATCGCGCGCTCCATCGAGTATGTCGGCACCCTGGACACCACCATCACCGGCTCGCGTAACGCGGTAACGCCGCTTTTTCTCTGGTACGCCATCCAAAAATGGGGCGTGACCGGGTTCAAACGGCGCGTGCAGCGTTGCCTGGAAAACGCCGACTACGCCATCGGCAAATTCGCGAAAATCGGCGTCAAAGCCTGGCGAAATCCCCACGCCATCACCGTGGTTTTCCCCCGTCCGCCGGAAAGAGTGCGCGAGGAGTGGCAAATCGCCGTTCACGATGAAATCGGCCACATTTTGATCATGCCTCACACCACCCGGGCCCAAATCGACGCCTTCATCGACGACTACGCGAAATTTTCCAAGCTCCCCGGCGAAAAACGCCGCCGAATCGACCGCAGCGACCTGCGCGCGACCTTGGAACTCACGCCATGAACCTCGCCAAAATTGTTTTAACCCTGCCATGAAACAAATCATCGTCATCGCCAAGGAATGCGCGGACATCACCACGGAAATCGCCGAGGCGTTGGGGACGCAAGGCATCAACATCGAAAGCCTGGCGCTGGAAACGCTGGACGAAACCTCCGTCGTCAGTTTAAGCGTCGATCAATACGACGAAGCCCTTCTCGTGCTGCGCGACGCCGGTTTTGACGCCGTGAGCGAGGACGCCCTGCTTATTCGCGTGCCCGACGAGCCCGGCAGTCTGGCCAAAGTCGCCCGCCGTTTTCACGAAGCCAACATCCACGTGCGCAGCCTGCGAATTATCCGCCGCCGCAAGGGCCGCGCCATCGTAGCCGTATCCGTAGACCGCACCCACAAGGCCTACGAGTTGCTCGAAGACCTGATCATCAGCGAGGAGCGGTTGCGTCGGTAGGGGCGGCGAAATAGGGTAGCGTCCACGCAAAAATGCGCGCCACGCGCTTCGACATCGACAAACCCGGCAACCCTTCCTAGAGTTGCGCCTCCAACCCTTAACTTCGCCAACCCATGCGCCTTTCTCGCCTTTCCCTCGCCATCGTCCTTGCCGCCCTTGCGGTTTGTTCCGCCCAAGCCGATAAGCCCGTCCACTTGTTCGTGCTTTCCGGCCAATCCAACATGGCGGGGATGAATCCTGCGGCGGGCTTTCTGCCGGAAGCGGCCACCTTGTTGCCCGATGCGGAAATCGCCCATCTCAAGGTCGCGGCCGGTGGGCAGCCGATTCGGCTTTGGGTCGCTGAGTGGAACGAAATCTCCAAGGCCGCGGGGATCGAGTTGGCTAACGACAAGACGCCATTTTACGACCGAATCCTGGCGGGATATCGTTCGTTGCTGGAAAAGCACGGGAATTTTGCTTCGGTCACGTTTTGCTGGATGCAGGGCGAAAAGGACGCCAAAACCGGCCTCGCCGCGGCTTACGAGGCGAGCTTGAAGCAGCTCATCGCCAACTTGCGCCGGGATTTGGAGCAGCCGAACCTGAATTTTGTGATCGGCCGGCTCAGCGACCACTCGCCCGCTGCCAAATCGCAAGCCGGATGGGATCAGGTTCGCGAAATTCACGTCAAAATCGCGAATGAAGACGAACGCGGCGCTTGGGTGGACACGGACGATCTCAACGACAAGGAAAAAAACGGCGTGAAGCGCGATGACTTGCATTACACCAAGGAGGGTTACGCGCTCTTTGGCCGGCGATTGGCGCGTCAGGCGGTGAAGCTGATTCAGGGCGAAAAACCGGCTGAGGACGGACGGCCGCAGTAGCTAAATCGCGAATTTGTTGCGTGCGTCCGCTCAGGCGCGGAACAGGCGCCCAAACTACAGGGCCCGCGCAAACGCTCCGCCGTCCACCAGCAACGTTTCTCCGGTGATGTAGCTTCCTGCGTCGCTCGCGAGCAAAATCGCCGGGCCCGCCAGTTCATCGGGCTGCCCCCAACGGCCCAGCGCGGTGAAATCGGAGAATTTTTGCTGCTGCTCCTCGTTCAGCAGGCCGAGCGGCAGATCGGTCAAAAACGGCCCGGGAGCGATGCAGTTGACCGTAATGCCGTGCGGTCCCAAATCCAGCGCGCTGGCCTTGGCAAAGCCGATCAACGCTGATTTGGTGGCTGAGTAGACGTTGCGCGCCTCCTTGGAGCCCAAGCCCAAAACGGAGGAAATGTGGATGATGCGCCCCCAGCTGCGTTCCTTCATCCCGGGGACTAACGCGCGAGTTAAGACCATGATGCTGCTCAAATTCAGTTCCAAAATCCGGTCCCACGCTTCGTCGGTAATTTCGTCGATCGGCTCGGGGACGTTGGAACCGGCGTTGTTGATGAGGATGTCCACTTTGCCGAGTTTTTTGAGCGTTTCGTCGGCTAACGCTTTAACCTCAGCGCGATCGGTCATGTCCGTGGGCCTGAATTCCACGCGGACGTCCAGATTTTCGCCGATTTCCTGCCTCGCGGCGGCTAATTCTTCTGCGCTGCGGCTACAGATCATGACATCGGCGCCGTGCTCGGCCAAACCGCGCGCCATGGCCTTGCCCAGCCCTTTGCTTCCACCGGTGACCAGCGCAACGCGCCCCGACAAATCGAAAATTTTGGAACTCATGCCGCACCGGTAGCGAGGAACGGGCGCAATTCAAACGCGGAGGCACCCTAACCCAATTCCGGACTCGCGGGTTGCCTGCGCGGCTTCCACGCGCCCGTCAGCAAGACGGCTCCCACCGCGCTGAGCAAGAGCATCGCGCCGCACAAGACCTGGATGCCGAAACCCAGCAGCCACAGCCCCAACACCGGGCCGATGATGTTCGCGCCAGACCAGGCAAAGCCGATCGCGCCGTTGAAGCGGCCCCGCATTTTTTCCGGTGCCAGTTGGGAGACGTAGGCGCCTTGCACGGGCATGGCGATCATCTCCCCAACGGTGAAGACGAACATGGCGAAGGCGAATCCTAGCCAACCGGCTACCCAAGCGTTTGCCGCAAAACCAACGCCGGCTAGAAACGTGCCCAGCGCGATGATGTGAGGCGCGGAAAAACGGCGCGACCAGGCGCTGATCGGCATTTCCAACAGCGCGATGAGCAGGCCGTTCAGGGCCATGAGCCAGCCAAAAAGCTTGAGCCCAAAGCCGCCCTCACGCAGGTAGAGTGCAAAAGATGAGCCCATTTGGACGAATACCGTCGCCAAAACCAAGGCGTTGACGAAGACGAGCAAAAACGCGCGGTTTTGCCGCATCACGGCCAAGGCGGGGCCCCATCCGGCTTGAGAACGCTCGGTTCGCACGCCGTGAGGCAGAAACAAAGCCGCCACGATTCCGAACACGAACGAAGTCGCCGCATCCAGGGCAAAAAGCCACAGGAACGAGATTTCGGCCAAGTAACCGCCGAGCGTCATTCCCAGGGCCCAACCGAGGTTGATGGCGAAGCGCAGCAGGGCAAAGGCGGCCACGCGGTTTTTCGCGGGCACCAGGTCTGCCACCAACGAACTGCTGGCGGTGTGATACATGCCGCGCACCAGGCCGTAGATCATGGCCGCCGCGAACGTGGCCTGGAAACCGCCTACCCGCTCGGCATAAGTCGCGCAGAAATAGAGGGTCAAAGCCATGACGCCGCCGCCGATCATGGAAATGGCGATGGTGCGGCGCCGACCGATGAGATCGGATAAAAATCCGCCCAACCAGCCGGCCCCGATCCCGCCGACTCCCAAGCAGGCCAGTCCCATCCCGGCGGCTTCCCTGCTGAGGCCGCGATCGGTCAAAAACAGCACCAAAAACGGGAAAATGTAGGTCCCGAACCGGTCCACGAAGGTTCCCGCGGCCAAAATCCGGATGGGGCCGGACAGGCTGCGAAGCTCCTGGAAAAACGTTCTCTCGGGTGTTGTCACCAGCGCAAAAAAAGCCCTGCTCGTCGCGGGGAAGAGCAGGGCTTGGAAGGTTTGAACAATTCGGGTGTTTTCTTGAAAATTTCGATCGGCTAGCCTGCTCGTTTGGGTTTCGGGATATCAGCCACGCGATGACCCATCCCGCCCGCGAAATAGGAAGGGGATTGAAGCCATTGGGTCTTGCAGAGAGCCGTCATTTTTTTGAGGAGCGGCCAGTGTCAGGGGAATTTGAGAAAAAAGCAAGCGCAAAGGCGATTTGCTCAGAGGTCCTTGGCGAGGGGCCGACATTTCGTGATGCCGAAGCCGCACGACGGCTCTCGGTCGGGGCGATAGCCCATCGCGGCGTAGAAACCCATGGCCTTCACCGTGGCATTGAGGCGGAGGCATGTTAGCTCAAAAACGCGTTCAACGCCAAATCCGGCACATCCGCGCCAATGTAGGCCAACGCCGTTCCGCGAGGGCGAAACGCGCGTTCCGCCAGCTCGCGAACCTCCGCCGGGGCGACGCTTCGCAGCTTTTGGAACGATTCCGCGGGGTCGATGATGCTTCCGTAGACCATGGCGCTCTCGCCGCACCACATCATTTGGCTGAGCGAGGTTTCCAGGGCCATGCGGCTTTGGCCGATGGTGAAATTGGCGGCCAGTTCCAGCCGCTGAGCGGAAACCTGGAGCCGCCCGAATTCGCGCAAACACCCAGAAATCAACTCCAAGGCGCGGGGCACGTTTTCCGGGTCCAAGCCGGTGGTGATGGTGAGCAAACCGGTGTCCTCCAGCATGAGTAAATCGCTGAAAACACTGTAGCAGAGGCCGTGCTCCTCGCGCAAAACCTGGAAGAGGCGGCTGCTCATGTTTTCGCCCAGCAACACGTTCAAAAGCTTGAGCGCGTGACGCGCCTCGTCATGGCGATTGCAGGCGTGGAAACCGATGCAGAGGTGGGCTTGCTCGATGTTGTGGCGCAGTTCCTCGCAGCGCCGGGGGCCACTTTCGCGCAAAAACGTGGAAACCTTGTGGCAGGAGACTTTTTCCCCGCGGGGCAGTTCCTCAAGCACCGGGCCCACCAAATCGACAACCGCAGCGTGATCGAGCCTGCCGGCTGCGCTAACCACGATGTTGGCCCCCGTGTAGCGGTTCTGGTGGAAGCCAAACAGGTCGCCGCGATTGATTTGCGCTACGGAGTCGATGGTTCCGGTGATAGGCCGGCCCAGGGGATGATCCGGCCACGCCGCCGCGCCGAGCAAGTCTTCCACGTGTTGGGCGGGATTGTCGCGGTACATGTGGATTTCGTCCAAAATCACCTCGCGTTCGCGCTCGATCTCCACCGGATCGCAGTTAGGGTGGCAGACCATATCCAGCATCACATCGGCCAGGCCGGGCAACGTTTCTGCCGGGCCACGGGTGTAGAAGCAGGTGTGGTCCTCGGTGGTGAAGGCATCGATGCTGGCGCCCATTCCCTCGATTTCGCGGCTAATCTGGTAGGCGTCGCGAGTGGGCGTGCCCTTGAAGAGGAGGTGCTCGACAAAATGGGCGATGCCATTGAGCTTGGGTGGCTCAACGCGGCTGCCAACCCCTGCCCACACGCCCAGGCAAGCGCTCTCCATCTGCGGCATCTCCGCGGTGGCGATGGTCGCGCCGTTTTCCAGGACGGTGGAGTGGTAGGTTGCGTTCATTTTTGGGCGAGCGCGATTTTCCGCTAGATGAGCCGCGCGG
>CBDCZR010000048.1:0-95019 GCA_965224535.1 Verrucomicrobiales bacterium | reverse complement strand
GGATCGATCCCGCCCAGTATCCTGGGCGCGTGGGAGACAAATTCCCGTTCGGGAATCGATGGGTCGAAGGTCATGGGGTGAAGTTGGGTGGGCGCTTGGACTCAGCAACCGGCTGGCGGCTTACGGTAGGGAGAAGGTTTTTGGTGTCAACCGCGCGAAACCGGCCATCGCCGCGGTGTGAGGGGTATGACAAAAGTTGGGGTTGCAAGTCGCCGGCGCTCGGGTAGGATCGGCCCAGCATCAGGAGTGATTTCGCCCCAAAAAAACGCGAAATCCGGCAAACCTGGCGAGGAGAAGCCAAGGTGCCTTGGAAGCCGTGGATTTGAAACCCACGGTCTCCGATGTGCGGAGCCAATTTTTTGCGCTTCCGAACAGTAATTCTCCACCGGAACCAATCCGGTTGTTCCTGATGCGGTGAACGAACCTTCCAACCGACATCGCATCAAAACAATGAGCCAAAACTCCAATCCACGGGGACGAAATTAAGCGTCCGGGTCAACGAAAAGAACCAAAACCATCACTTGTGGAACAACCGGGGCACCTGGTGGTGCCATTTTACCCTCCACAAGCCCGATTACACCACCGAACGCGTCCGGATGAGCCTGAAAACGCGCGATTTGCACGAAGCCAGGGCGCTGCGGGATCGGATTTTGGGCCGCTACGCCACCAGCGCGGCCGCAAGCGGGATGAGTTGCGGGGCGACCTGATGACGGTCGCCTGAATGGGCCGGGCCGCGAAGGGGCAAGCCGCGGAAATTGACGATTTGGCACGTTGCCTTGGCGGCTCTGTTTGAGCCCAAAAGACGTCGCCACGGGTTCCCGTTTCGTCCGAAAACTTCGGGCCCTGGTTCCATAGCCGCCAAAAAAAGAGGTCGCGTAAGACCCATCCGTCCTATAAAACTATCCAAAACACCCCATGATCTCTAACATCCTCAAACACCGCCTCGCGCCCATCCTTGAAGCGGAGAAAAATTTGTGCAAACACCGCGTCACCGCGATAGCCATCGGGTTGGCGTGTCTGGTGGGGGTCATCCTCTGGGCCGCGGGGTGGGGCGGACCGAAGGTCGTGGTTTTTTGGTTCCTGGGCAGCTTTGTCCTGCTCATTGCGCTGTGGAACTGGCTTACCCGCCGGCCGGTGGATTTGCGGGCCATCGCGCGCCGGCTTGAGGACCGATTTCCGGAGCTGGACGGCCGCTTGCTCACCGCCGTGGAGGTGGAGGGCGACGAAGCCGGCGAAAACCTCGGTTACCTGGAAGAACGCGTCGTTTTCGAGGCCGTGGATCACTCCGTCCACAACTTTTGGGATCGCGATTACCGTCGAAAACAGCGCAATTGGGCCGCGGCGTTCCACGCCATGGCGTTGATCGGCTTCGTCCTGGTCACGGCGCTGCTTTTCACGGTCAATTCGGGTAAATCCCAGCTTGCCGAAGAATCCCCGGTTTCGCCCGAAAAGTCGCCAACCACGCAAATTGAGGTCCATCCCGGCGACACCGAGGTCGAGAAGGGAACCAAGCTCGTGGTCGAGGCTCGCTTTGACGGCACGGTGCCTAACACAGCCACCCTGGAGGTCATTTCGCCAGATTCCGGCCAGGTCGTCGATTCCCTGGAGATGCGCCGAAACCTGGACGATCCCGTCTTTGGCACGGTCGTCCCGCGCATCAGTGAGCCGGTGCAGTACCGCGTTGCCTACGCGGAAACCGGGCAGTCGGACACCTTTGACGTCGGCATCTACGTGCATCCGGAGCTGGAGCAGGCCGACGTGACCATCACCCCGCCGGCTTACGCGGAGCAGGAGGCCAAGACGGTCAAAGACGTGCGAAAAGTCACCGCGCTGGAGGGTTCGGAGCTGGGTTTCGCCTTCAAAGTCAACAAGCCCGTGGCCGAGGCCGAACTCTTTGGCGAGGACGAAACCGCCATCCCGCTGGAAGCCGATCCCGAGGATCCAACCCGCCTCATCGCCAAATTCCGCCCGGACGCGGCCCAAAAATATCGCCTCCACCTCATCGACGCCGACGATCGCCCGAACAAAGCCCCGCCGTGGTTTTCCGTGAAGCTCAAGAAAAATCAGCCGCCCAAGCTGGAGCTGGCTTTCCCCGGCAAGGACTCCGAAGTCTCCGCGCTGGAGGAAATGGCGCTGGAGGGCAAAGTCTGGGACGACCTGGGCGTGGTGAAAGTGGGCGCGACGGTGTCCGTGGGCGAAAAAACCGCCGATCTCGTCCTCAACGACGCCAAGCTCAAGGGCCAGAAGAAGCACGATTTCGGCACCGTCCTGGCGCTGGAAGATTACGAGGCTGAGCCGACCCAACTCGTCAGCTACCACTTCTGGGCGGAGGATATCGGCCCCGACGGACAGCCGCGCCGCACGGAGAGCGACATGTTCTTCGCCGAGGTGCGCCACTGGGAGCACATTTTTCGCGAAGGCACCCCGCAGCAGGGTCAAGGTCAGGGTCAGCAGAACCAGAGCCAGCAGCTACGCATCCAGCAGAAGGAGATCATGAACGCCACGTGGAAGCTCATGCGCCGCGCCGCGGTCTCCGGCATCGCCAAGCAGCTGGAGGACGTGGACGTGGTTCGTCAGGGCCAGGAAATCGTCCTGCAAAACGTCGATGCCGTCATCGAGATGGTGCAGGACCCGGAGCTGGTCATGATCCTCACCGGCGCCAAGGAGGAGATGCAAAAAGCCGTCAGCTTCCTGCATTGGGTGGTGGAACACACCGACGGCGAGCGCATGACCAACGCGCTAAGCGCCGAAAAAGCTGCCTACCAGCAACTGCTCAAGGCCGAGAGCCGCGAAAGCGAGGTGACCCGCAGCCAGAGCGCCCAATCCCAAGGCAGCCAAAGCCAAAGCCAGCAGCGCCAGCTCATGCAACTGGAGCTGAAGCAGAACGAGGATCGCTACGAGACCGAGCGCCAGGCCGAAGACGAGCAACCTCAAACCGAGCAGGACGAAAACCTGGCGATTTTGGCCCGGCTCAAGGAACTGGCGCAGGCGCGAAGAAGCGCTCGCGGAGAAAATCAAGGAGATCGAAGCCGCGCTCAAGGAAGCCAAGACCGAGGAAGAAAAAGAAGAGCTGGAGCGCCAACTCAAGCGCCTGCGCGAGGAGCAGGAAGAGCTGCTGCGCGACCTGGACGACCTGATGGAGCGCATGGACGACCGAGCAAAACGCCGATCGCATGGCCGAAGAGCGCCAAAAACTCGCCGAGACCCGCGAAGACGTCCAAAAAGCCAACGAACAGCTCAAAAACAACGAGCTGGAAGAAGCCGCCAACTCCGCCACCCGCGCCCAACGCGAGCTTCAAGAGATCCAGGAAGAATTCCGCAAACGCACCTCCAGCCAGTTCGCCGAGGAAATGAAGGGCATGCGCCAAAAAGCGCGCGATCTAGCCAAAGCGCAGGACGAAATCGGTGAAGAATTCGAAAATGCGCCCGACACCAACAACCCGTTCGAAAGCGCAGGAAAGCGAGTTCAACAACCTCCAAGTCGCCCAGGAATTGCGCCAGCAAAAAGCCAAGCTGGAGCAGTTGCTGGAGGAAATGCGCCAGGTTTCGGAAAAATCCGAGGACAGCGAGCCGGTCTTGAGCGACGAGCTCTACGAAAGCGTGCGCCAAGCCCGCCAAGCAGGCATCGACGAAGCGCTGGACGAAGCCTCGACCCTAACGCGCTACGGCCGGCTCAGCCGCGCCCAGCAACCCGAACGCGAAGCCGGCCGCGCCATCGAAAAACTGAAAAAAGGCGTCGAAGAAGCCGCGGAATCCGTCCTCGGCGACGAAGCGCAAGCCTTGCGGATGGCGCGCAATGAGCTGGACCGCGTCATCGATCAACTGGAGCAGGAACAGCGCGAACGTGGCGGTGGTGGGGAGGAAGAGCCGGGCGAAAACGCGGAATCGCGGGAACTCGCGCAAGCCGGGGACGAAGGTCAACAACCAGGCCGTTCGCGACTTTCGGACGAAAACCCGGATGGCGAGCGGCAACCTGGAGAATCGCGGCAAAACGCCCAAAATCCCGGCGAAAACCCGGAAAACCGGCAAGTGGCCGAAAACGGCCAGGAACGCCAGCCCGGCCAAGGCCAACAACCCGGCGAAAACGCGAAAATCCTGGCGAAAACCCGGAAAATCAGCAAATGGCCGAAAACGGCCAGGAAAGCCAGCCCGGCCAAGGCCAACAACCCGGCGAAAACGGCGAAAATCCTGGCGAAAACCCGGAAAACCGGCAAATGGCGGAAAACGGTCAGGAAGGTCAACAACCCGGTCAAGGTCAACAGCCCGGCGAAAACGGCGAAAATCAGGAAATGGCGGAAAATGGGCAGGAAGGCCAACAACCCGGTCAAGGTCAACAACCGGGCCAGGGTCAGGAAGGTCAGCAACAGCCGGGCCAAAGCCAGGAATCCCAGCAACTCGCCCAAAACGGCCAAGGTCAACAACCGGGTCAAGGTCAGGAAGGCCAGCAACCCGGTCAGGGCCAACAACCGGGCCAAGGTCAGGAAGGCCAGCAACCCGGTCAGGGCCAACAACCGGGCCAAGGTCAGGAAGGCCAGCAACCCGGTCAGGGCCAACAACCGGGCCAAGGTCAGGAAGGCCAGCACCCCGGCCAGGGCCAGCAGCCGGGCCAAAGTCAGCTCGCCCAATCCAACTCGCCCGGTTCCCAAGCCGGCGGCGGAGGAGGCGGCGGCGGCAGCACCAACTGGTTCGGCGGAGACGACCGCCACGACGGCCCCGGCCCCGCCAACACCGCAACCGCCCCGCCCATGTTCTTCGACCAAATCCAAGACGCCCGCGACCCCGGCCCCATCATGGGCGAAGACTGGGAGCAATTCGCCGACAGCCTGCGCAAGGTCGAAGAAGTCCTCGACGTCCCCGAACTTCGCAGCCAAGCCAGCAAAGTCCTCGACCGCGCCCGAGCCATGCGCATCGACTACCGCCGCAACGACGCCGCCCCAAAGTGGGACCTCGTCCAAACCACCGTCGTCGACCCCCTCGTGGAACTGCGCAACCGGGTCAGCGAACAAATCGCCCGCAAAGAAAAGGACAACCCCCTGGTCCCCATCGACCGCGACCCCGTCCCCGGTCCCTACCGCGATTTGGTGCGCAAGTACTACGAAAAACTCGCCAGCGGGGAGTAATCTCCGACCTCAATGCGAGCGGCCGGTTGCGGCGCGGGTGTGGACTTGTCAGCAGCGCGGTTTTCTGCCATCGTCAACCCAGTTGGCTCGGGCTGGAACGGTAACCGGGCGCGAATACTCACTCGAAATCACTGACCCCCCCCGGAAACATGGCGGCAGAACCCCAACCCTTCGACGTCTTCCTCTCTCACAGCACCAAGGACGACTCCTACGTCGCTGAAGTGGAAGCCTTCATCCGCTCTCTCATCGAACGCGAAGTGTTCAACGACGTGCGCAGCATCCCCGCCGGCGAAGAATTCTGGCCCGAGATCAAAAACGCCATCCGTTCCTCCACCCGCTTCTACGTAATCGTCTCCACCCACTCGGTCGCCTCGCACTGGGTCAAAGAGGAAATCAAACTCGCCCGCGACCTGAAAAAACGGGTCATCGGTCTGCGCATCGACGACTGCGACGCCTCCGAGCTGTTCCCCGGGCGCGACGTCATCGATCTGCGCCCCGGTTTCCGCAAGCATCCCGAAATCAACACCAAAGGCCTTCCCGCCACCCACGTCCGCAAACTCTACGGCCGGGACGGGGAACTGAAGCTGCTCGACGCCGATCTCGATGACCCGGACATCCGCATCGTCGCCTTCGACGCCATGGGCGGCACCGGCAAAACCGCCCTCGTCCAGCATTTCGTCCAAAACCTGAAGCTCGACGGCTGGCGCGGGATCGCCTCGGTCTTCGTCTGGTCGTTCTATTCCCAGGGCTCCAGCGAAGACAAGCAAACCCACGCCGCTGATTTCTTCAAAAACGCCTTCGCGCACTTTCATCCGCAGGGCGAAAACGCGGTCCTTCCCGAGGATCCCCGCAAACAAGGCGAAGAACTCGCCGATCTCATCGCCGTCCAGCCTTCGCTGCTGGTGCTCGATGGCCTGGAGCCGCTGCAATACGCCGCCGGGGGCCAGACCGGGAGCAAAGCGCGCCAGTTCGGCGGCATCAAGGACCCCGGCGTCAAGGTTCTGCTCAAAAAACTGGCCGACATCGACAACGGCCTCACCATCGTCACCACCCGGATCAGACTGCGCGAGTTGGACCAAAACAAAAGCTTTCGCCGCCACGAACTCGGCCACATCCCCACGCCGGACGCCATCGAGCTGCTGCGCGACCGCGGTATCGAGGCCAAAACCTTCCCGCGAGAGGTTGAGCTGCCGGAAACCGTTCGCGCCGAGTTCGAAAAAGCGATCGCCGGGCTGGAAAACCACGCCTTGTCGCTGAACATCGCCGCCCACATCGTTGCCGAGAATCACGGCGGGCAGATCAAAGCGTTCGAGGAAGCCATCATCTTTCGCGGCAAAGACGACATCGGTGGCGGCACCTACCGCAGCGCTTTCCGCGTCATCCGCGCCTTTGAAACCGGGCTGTTCCGCAATTTGCACGGCCGTTTGAAACGCGAAAGCGCGGCCCAGATCCTCGATAATTGCCCGCCGGCCAACCAACTGGCCGTCTGCTACTTTCTGGCGCTGTTCGACCGGCCCGCCTCGCTGGAGTTGTTGCCCGTGGTTTACGATTCCCCGCCGGAGCTGCGCGAATCGGTCATCCCGGGCGAAAAGGCTGAGTTTCTGCAAAAAATCGAAACCGCCGCCGCCAAGCGCGATACGGTGCTCGACGATCCGCACTCCACCGACGACGATCGCCTGGAAGCGCGGGAAGCGTTTGAAGCGCTGTTTTACGACGAATCCTTCGGCTACTGGATGGAGCCCATTTTTGCGACCTTCGAGCCGCGTCCGCAGAGCGACAACCGCAGCGTGACCAATGCCCTGCAACAATTGAGCGACCAGGGGCTCGTCTCCAAAGCCCGGTTGGTCGAGGGCGAAGGCGGGCGCGCGGTGGAGTGGCAGAAACTGGAAAAAAACCAAGAGTGGTTCAGCCACCACGTCGACTGCCATCCGCTGATCCGCGAATATTTTGGATTTCAGTTGCGAAGCCATTATGAGGAGGCTTTCCAGGCTGCGCACGGGCGCTTGTATGATCATTACCGGTATGCCGGGTTGCCGGAGGCGTTTCGGGAGCCGGTGGCTTATGGGGCTTTGGCCTACAAATCTGGATTCCCCGAACACGCTGCACAGCTGATAAGAGGGCTGATAGCAAATCAACTGAACGAGATTCAACGGGCAAACATTCCCGCGGCTCTTCGATACGCGACGGAGGCAGAATTAAACGAGCAGCTTCCTTTCCTGGAACCATCGACCCCTGTTCCCCACCAATTTCGGCCGGAGGACGCGGCGGGGATGGAACCGCTGTTTGAGGCCATCGCCCATGGCTGCCTGGCCGGGCGTCACGACGAATGCTTCCTCGAAGTCTACATGCCCCGCATCGCCCGGGGCAACGAGCTGTTCGCCCTCCACAAACTGGGGCTTTACGGCCAGAACCTCGCCGCGCTGGCCAGCTTCTTTGCCACGGCCTTTTCCCAACCGCATCCCGGCCTCAAACCTGCCTCAAGGCGGGCGCTGGTGCTGAACTTGGCCGGTGCCGCCTTGCGCGCCATCGGCCGCCTCCCCGACGCCGTCGAACCGATGCGGGCGGCGGTGGTCGCGTATGAAAAAGATGAAGTTTGGGACCAGGCCGGCCTCAACTCCGGCAACCTGAGCGAGTTGCTGGTGACGCTGGGGCGCCTGGAGGACGGTCCCGAGGGCAAAGACCAGGACCCGGGAGCGCTCAGTGCCGCAGCAGACGCCGTCGCTTTCGCCGACCAGTCCGGCGATCTTTTTCAGCGGATTGGCGGACGCGGCAAAGAAGCAGCCGCGCTGTTGGCCCGGGGCCGCCTCGCCGAGGCCGAGCAACGCTTCCGCGAGGCCGAGCGCCTCCAGAAACAGCTCCAGCCGAACCTGCCCCGCCTCTATTCGCTGGGCGGCTTCCTCTATGGCGAACTCCTCCTCGCCCGCCGCCGCCCCGGGGAAGTCGCCGATCGCGCTGAGTATATGGTAGCCCGATCTGCCAACGATCCGCGGACACCAGAATTGACTGTAGGCATTGAACTTCTGTCTCGCGCGCAAGCCCGGGCCCTCCTCCACTCCTCACCTCTCTCCTCCTCCCCTCTAAACTCCCTCCAGCAAGCCAACTCCGAGAACCATCTCCCGCGCGGCTACCTGGCGCTGGCAGCTTCGCTGCTTGACACGGTGAAAGGGGGGCAAGGTGAAGGGGTGACGGGAGTCTCCGCCGCGGATGCACGTGAAAACCCCCTGTCACCCGGTCACCTTGTCGGCTTGTCACAGGAAGTCACCGAGTCACTGCACGAGGCGGAAACCATCGCCAAACGCGGGCCGATGCCTCTGTTTCTAGCCGATGCGTTGTTCATGCGCAGCCGGCTGGAGCTTTTGGGCGGGAACCCGGAGGAAGCGCGGAAGTATCGCGACGAGGCGGCGGACCTGATTGGGAAGCATCACTACGGCCAACGCGAGCCGGATTTGGCGGTGTTGGATGCGGAGCTGGACCCGTGTCTGGAAAACTTCCAAACCGCCTGCACGCGGGTCGCCGAAGGCTGGTGGCATCTCATGCCGCGGCTGGAGGAGTTGGCCCGCCAGATTGATGGGCCTCCCAAATCCGGGTTCTTCGGCATCGGGAAGAAGAAAGGCGCGGCGGAGCCCGTGCTCGAACCGCTTCGCGAGGCGGAGCGAGAGTATCACGCCGAGCGCGACGCGTATCTGAAGGAACAGGGCCGATGAGCCTGCGCCCCAACCAAACTCAGGCGGCAAGATGGACGCCGCGATGGCGCAACTGGCGGACGCTGTGCTCGCCCAACTGCCGCAAGAAGTCATCCAACAAATCGCCGATCGAACCGGTCTCCCTCCCGATCTCGCCCAATGGCCGCCGGAAGTGAAGGCGCAGATCGTGCAGATGCTCGGCAACAGCGACGCCGGTTCCCAAGGCTGAGCGCAACTCCTCCGCCATGCAAGCCAACGGCTGCACAACGTGGCGCAAGCGTCCCCTTGCGTTCATCATGGGCCAAGACTGGGAGCAATCGCCAATTCGCCGACAGCCTGCGCAAGGTCGAAGAAGACCTCGACGTCCCCGAACTTCGCAGCCAAGCCAGCAAAGTCCTCGACCGCGCCCGAGCCATGCGCATCGACTACCGCCGCAACGACGCCGCCCCAAAGTGGGACCTCGTCCAAACCACCGTCGTCGACCCCTTCGTGGAACTGCGCAACCGGGTCAGCGAACAAATCGCCCGCAAAGAAAAGGACAACCCCCTGGTCCCCATCGACCGCGACCCCGTCCCCGGTCCCTACCGCGATTTGGTGCGCAAGTACTACGAAAAACTCGCCAGCGGAGAGTAATTTGCGGACTTCAGGGACCAAAAGGACCCAGGGGACCAAAGCAACAAAGCTACGGCATCGGCTGTTGTTCCCAAAAGCCGTCCTTTCAGTCTTTTAGGTCCCTTTGGTCCCTTAAATCCGCAGTCTCAGGTCCCCACCCGCCGCGCTGCCGGAGCGGCCGAACCCCCGCCGCCGCTGTTGCCCATGGCGCGAATGAACTGATCGGCCTCGGCGATGGAGCGATTCATCTCGCGGATGAGGTTGGCGGTGTTGATCTCCACCGAGCGCAACTCGCTTTGCAACGAGCCAACGACCTGCGCGTTGAGGTTGTGCTTCAAAAAGAGCACGTTATCGCGAAATTTCGTCAAAACCGGGTCCAGCGTGCCCTCCGCGCGGCGCATGGCCTGCATGAGGCTGCCGTAACGGCTGCGAGTCTCCGCCAACTGCCGCGCGCTGGCCGAACGAAGCGCGGAATCCGAGTATTGGTCCAACTCGCGTTCCCACTCGCGAAACAGCGCCTTGGCCACGCTCTCCACCTCATCGTTGCGCTCCTTCACCGCGTTAGATTTCGATACGCTGCGCTCGTACTCCGTGTTGAGCCGGTTGTAGGTTTGCTCCAGGCTGCCGCCCTGGTAATTGACCAGCGTGGCGAACTGTTCCAGCGCGGATTGAAACTGCTCCTTGGTCTCCGACTGCGCGTCGCGAGCCTTGAGCACGCGCTTCACCAGCAGGTCGCGCTTGGCCACGCCAAACTGCTCCATGGTGTCGTAAACGATGCTGTTGCAGGAGCCCAAAATCAGCGCGGAGAGGGAGAGGAGGAGAAAGGGAATTCGTTTCATGGGGAGGACTTAGGCATAATTCCGAGGCGGAGTCGAACTGGTTTTTCTTGCGGTGTTAGACGCAGGAAAGTTGAGAAATTGGAAATTGAAAATCGGATTTCGAGTTTCGAGTTTCGGATTTCGAGTTTCAAATTGCCAAACCGCGAAACACTCCGCACATTGCGTCTCACCAGCTATGAAAACCATCCTAACCTCCCTCTTCGCCCTTACCATCGCCTTCACGCCAGCGTTTGCGGACAAGGACGGCGATAAGGACCACGACCACGACCATCACAAAGTCACCGGTCCCAACGGCGGGCGATTGCTGTTCGGCGTGGAGCCCCACCTGGAGTTTCTCGTGCTCAAGGACCGCAAGGTGAAAATTTCCGCCTACGATCACGACAACAAATTGGTCCCAATTGCCGAGCAAACCGTGCGTTTGACCGGGGGGAGCCGAAAACAACCCACTCGGCTGAAATTCGAAAAACAAGGCGACGTTTTACTTTCTGCGGGAACGTTGCCCGATGGGATGAACTTCCCGGTAGTGCTGCAAATCAAGCCTGGTGGGGACGCCAAGCCGGTTTTGGAGAAATTTCAGCTGAATCTGGAGGATTGCCCGGAATGCGATTTCAAGGAATACGCCTGCTCGTGCCATCATCACCACGACGGCGAAGAAGGCGAACACAAACACGAGCACAAGGAGAAAGAGAAGGAGAAGAAAAAATCGTAACCGCTACGCATCCAGCAGCGCGAATTTCAGCTCGCCGGATGACGTCACCTCATCGTTGACCACGCAACGGCACCTGGCGTGGCCGATGTTGCGCTTCACCTTGAGAAATTCCGCCTCGATGAAGAGGGTGTCGCCCGGGGTGACTGGGCGTCGAAATTTCACGCTGTCCGCGCTGACAAAGTAGCCGATTTTTCCCTGATGCTCGGGTTTGCGCAGCATGATGATGCTGGCCACCTGCGCCATCGCCTCCACCTGGAGAACGCCGGGCATGACCGGGTGACCGGGGAAGTGCCCCTGAAAAAACGGCTCGTTCACGGTCACTTGCTTGACGCCCGTGCACTTTAAATCGCCCTCAAAGTCGATGATCCGGTCCACCATGAGAAAGGGGTAACGATGGGGTAAAATCCGCATGACCTCGTTGACGTCCAGCACGCCCTTGCCGGTGGGGATGTTGACCGGTTTGGGAGCGGCAGCCTCAATCTGACGAAAGGCGTCGTTGATCTTCTGCGCCATCTGGGTGTTGGGCCGATGGCCCGGTTTCACGGCGATGACGTGGCCCATGATCCTGCGCCCGCTCAGCATGAGATCGCCGACGATGTCGAGAATCTTGTGCCGCGCGAATTCATCGGGAAAACGCATCGCCTCCTTGCTCATCACCTCCTCATCGCGAATGACGACCGCGTTTTCCAGGCTGCCGCCTTTGATCAGCCCTTTTTCCAGCAGCGGCTTCACTTCTTCGTAAAAAACGAAGGTTCGCGCCGGGGCGATCTCGTTTTCGTAGATTTCCGGCGTAATTTCCAGGCTCTTGAACTGGGTGAAGCGGCCATCGGGTCCCGATTGCGTGCAGGAGATGCGAAACTTTTTGTCCGGAACCACGGTGATGAGCGAGCCACCAGGCGTCTCCAAATGAATCGGCTCGCGCACCTCAAAAACCTTGCGTAGCCGATCCTGCTCCTGCAACCCGGCTTTTTTCACCAGTTCCACGAACGGGCGGGCGCTGCCATCGCCGATCGGCGGCTCGTTAGCGTCCATTTCCACGATCGCGTTGTCCACGCCCATCCCGGTGAGCGCAGAAATGACGTGCTCGACGGTGTGAACCTTCACGCTGCCCTCGGCGATGGTCGTGGCGCGTTCCACCTCCTGCACCTTGCCCACGTGCGCATCCAGGAACGGCTTGTCCTCCAGGTCAATGCGGCGGAATTTGATGCCGTGATCGACCGGCGCAGGTTGCAGGGTGAGGGAGACCTCTTCCCCCGTGTGCAACGAGGTGCCCGCCAGGGTTGCGGATTTGGCGAGGGTGTGTTGGTATTCGATAGGGCCGGCCATAACAGCGCCACCTCTAACGTGCCTTGAATGGCTGCGCCAGCAGGATTAATGCGGAAATGGCGGGGTTGGCCGGCGCCTACGCTTTGGCGGTTTCCAACGGCAAATCCGCGCAAAAATCGGCGAGCGTCTCGGCCCGGCTGGCTTCGGCAACCAACTCACCGAGTTGCTTTTCTGTTAGCCCCTGCAACTGCTCGACGAGGTCTTCCTCGACCGGGCCAAAACGCGCCTCAACAACCCGAACCAGGGCTTCACGCATTCCTTCGCGTTTTCCTTCACGCTTGCCCTCACGTTTTCCCTCGCGTTTGCCTTTGCTGATTCCGATTCGTTCGGCACTGGTTATGTGGCGCATGGCTTGTTCTGCTTCGTATTTTTCGATATCTGTCATGAGCCGGCGTTCTTCAAGGTCCGGCAGGGTGATCATCCAGTCGATCAACTCATAGATGGCTTGCACATCATCCTTGCTGTAGCCCGCCTTGTAAAGTTGCTTGATCAGCGCAAATTTGCGACGTCTCAATTCGGAGGGATTGCCGCGGTATTTCAGTTCATCCAGTTGCGCCAGAATCACCAAGCTAGCGGCATCGGCGTTTTTCAACAATTTCTGGCGCTTGGCTGGCGTATCGAGGTCGAGCAATTTCTTTGCCGGAAACACGTAGGTCAGCTTGCTGCCCAGCAAGGAGCGTTCGTAGCGGTCCGGTCGCCAATTCGGATCGTCGTCGGCCAGGATCGCGAGGCTGAGCACGCCCTGGCCCACAAAATCTTCCAGCCGGTAGTTGTAGCAATACATTCGCTCTGGGAACAAGTCGTCGCGAGTTCCCTGAACCTCAACGTGAAGGTAGAGCAATTGCTTCTGGCCGGATTTGAGGGTGACTTGGACGAACACATCAACGTGGCGTTTTCCCAGTTTTGCTTTGCGCGCGACCGCCCGAAGTTCCTTGTCCAAAAACGTCACCGGTTGGGTCCAATCGATCGCGTTAAAGACCGCTGGAAACAAACGGAGCAGAAATTGAGGCAAATGCCGGCGCAAGGACTCCTTCCAGGCGCCATCCCGGTCGGAACGACGTTTTGCTCGGGATTTGGGCGATTTTTTGGCGGATCTTTTCTTAGCCATCCCGCACTTTTGGCGCGCTTGGAAGTTTCGGCGAACCAAAATTTCAGCGTAGCACTTTGCGGTGACGTTACGCTGGCGCTGACAGCCCGAAACCCTCGCGGCAAACGCCAACCCGCGCCACGGCCTCCTCCAAGGTCGGAGCCAAAAACGTGGCGTGGCCCATTTTCCGGCCGGGGCGAGCTTTGGCCTTGCCGTAGAGGTGCAGACTTGCACCGGGCGTCTCCAAAATTGGCGTCCAATCCGGCGATTTGTCCGGTGCGGGCCAAAGATCGCCCAAAAGGTTCCACATGACCACGGGGCGGAGTAAACCGGGATCGCCAAGCGGCAAACCGCAGGCAACGCGCAGTTGTTGCTCGAACTGGGAGGCGTGGCAGGCGTCCAGGGTGTGATGCCCGCTGTTGTGCGGTCGCGGCGCAATTTCGTTGACGAGCAAATTTCCGCCACCGTCGATGAAAAACTCTACCGCTATCACCCCCGCGTAGTCGAGGGCCTTTGCCACGCCGATGGCGACTTCGCGCGCTTCATCCAGGATGGCGCGAGGCTGGCGCGCCGGCACGAGGGAGAGATCGAGGATGTGGTGGCGGTGGAAATTTTCCGCGGGATCGTAGCTGCGGCAGTTGCCGGCCAAATCCCGCGCCACGAGGACGGAAATTTCGCCGGCAAGAGCGATTTTTTCCTCCAAAACGGCCCGCGGAGCCCCAAATTCCGCCCAAACCGCCGCGGCATCTTCGCCAAGCCGGGTGACTCGCTGGCCCTTGCCGTCGTAGCCGAATTCCGCCGTTTTTAGGATGCAATCGGCCCCCAGCGCCTCCAAACCCGCCCGCAACGACTCCGCGCTATCCACGATGCGGAAACTGGCGCACGAAAAGCCGCCTTTTTCGAGGAACGTCTTCTCCCGCTCACGATGCTGACAAGTCGCGACCGCTTCCGGCGAGGGGCGCAGAGGAATCCGCCCCGCCACGCGTTCCAACAGCCCGCGGGGAACGTTTTCGAACTCCACCGTGGCCACGGACGCCGCTTCGACGAACGCGTCGAACGCTCCCTCGTCGTCGAAGAATTTCGCGATCACCTCGTCGGCAACCGCCGCCGGGCCGATTTCGCCGTCGATCCCGGTCCAGGCCACGATGCGATAACCCATGCGCCGGGCCTCCAGCGCCAACATGCGCCCCAATTGTCCGCCGCCCAGCACGCCAACGGTCGATCCCGGTGAAAGTTGGGAAATTCCGCTCATCGCCGATCCGGCCAGGATTTGCTGGGGGTGCTGACAATCGGGAAACCGGCGTATTTTGGCAGCAATTCGCTCAAATCTCCGCGAATCGAGTGGCCAAGGGCTTTGAGACGCCAATCACCGGATCCGTTGCCGTCGCGAGAAAGCATGCCGCACTCGCAGGCACGATTCTCGGCGTGTTGGGGAGCGTTTGGCCTTAGATCGATGCGCCAGGTCGTGTTTTTGGTGAAAAAATCGAGCCAAGCCTCGGAAAGCTGGCCAAAACGGTTGTTTCGTTCCTTTCCCTGGTAAAACGCGACAACGAACAGCAGGTGCCGAATTTCCGGGTCCAGGGTCGGGAGCGAAATTGCGATTTCTTCGGCGTAACTTTGCTCCGATTCCCTTCCACCCGTATCGAGCACGACCGCATCCTCCGGACTCCGCAAGTTGTTGTAAAACACGAAGTGCTGCTCCGAAGGGAGCGATTTTTTACCGTCGAGCAGGAGACAACCGAGATCGACATCAAACGCCTCAAGTTGCTGCGCTTGACGAGCGCGCCAACTGAGACCGGCGACCAAGCGGGCGGGTGGTTGACCGTTTTCCGACAGGCAAACCTCGCCGCCTTTTTCAACCGGAACGATGGGGGCGTTTTTTGGCGACGACATCTGCTCAACGGCTAGCGAAACGCGAACGCAATTCAACCAATTTCACATCCTGGCACGCCCACCAGCGTTCAATCCGTCTCCTCCAGCGGCGGAAGCTCGCTCGCCTCGATCTTTGCCCGGAGCGATTCGCGGTAATCGGCCAGTTTTTGCGCCAAATCGGGATCTCCGCCCGCCAAAATGGCCGCGGCGAACAACGCTGCGTTGACCGCTCCGGCTTCTCCAATCGCAAACGTGGCCGTAGGGATGCCGGCGGGCATTTGCACGATGGAAAGCAGCGAATCCACCCCATTGAGCGTGCGACTTTTCACCGGCACGGCCAGGACGGGAAGCGTGGTGATGGCCGAAGCCATGCCCGGCAAATGCGCCGCTCCCCCTGCTCCCGCGATGAGGCAGCGCAACCCGCGCGAAGCCGCCTTTTCCGCGTAATCGTAGAGCAACTGCGGGGTGCGGTGGGCGCTGACCACGCGGCATTCAAACGGCACCCCAAAATCGCGCAACGTCTCGGCGGCCTTGCTCATGGTAGGCCAATCAGACGTGCTGCCCATGATGATGCCGACGAGGGGGCTGGGTTCGGATTCGTTCATGCGTGAAAAGGGGATGAGATTGCGATTCCACCGCATAAACCGCGCTGTGGATTTCCGCAACCCCCATTGCGCGGGCGGCGTTTCACGGCAACTTGGTAGAATGCCCCGAATCCTTGCAATCGACCACGGCGAAGCCCGCATCGGCCTGGCGCTGAGCGATGAGTTGGGGATGCTGGCTCACCCGCTGGAAACCATCCACGTCGCCAAAAACGAGCCCATCGCGCGAATCGCGGAAATCGTCGAAAATCGCGGGATTTCCACGATCGTCCTGGGTATGCCCTTTCGGCTGGACGGCAGCGAAGGCGCGGCAGCGGCAAAGGTGCGCGAATTCCGCGAAAATCTGGCGTCGCGGCTCCCAAACGCGGAAATCCTGGAAATCGACGAGCGTCTTTCCACCGTCACCGCGCAGGGGCAACTGCAAGCTGCGGGACGTAAAAGCCGCGAAATGCGCGGCGTCATCGATCAAGCCGCCGCAGTGGTGATCTTGCAGGATTTTCTCGATTCCCAGCAAGGAATGGCCATGCTGCCGCCGGATGAGGACGAGTAAATTGATTCTTCGCTGTCGGCGCGCGCATCTGCCGGGCGGCGTCGCAGTAAACACTGTGACAGTAAACACTGTGACAGTAAACACTGTGACACCGTTTTGTGTGAAAGCGTTTGCTGTGACAGCAAACGCTGCGATATTGCTTCAACCGTGCCCTCCGATGACGTCAACCCTTTCCTCTACGGCTGCATTGTGGAGACCGACCAATTCTGCGCCCGCCCGCGCTTGCAAAAACGGCTCGCCTCCTTCTTCCGCAGCGGACAAGACGTCGCCGTGCTCGGACCGCGCCGCGTCGGAAAAAGCTCGCTCATCCACCGCACGGCCAGGGGCATCCGCGGCGCCACCCTCGTTTACGCGGACCTCTGGGGCGTCAACACCCTGCCCGATTTCATCCGCCGCTGCGTCCAGGCGCTCGACGCAATCGAAGACAAAGCCGGTTTGATCAAAAAAATCGCCCGCGCCCTTCCCGGCCTAACCGTTAGCATGAGCGTCGATCCGGTGACCGGCGCTCCATCCATCACCCCATCGCTGGAAGCGCGCAAAAAAACGGCCCCGGAAACCGTGGCCCAAATCGCCCGGCTTTGGGCGTCGCTGGATGACGGCAAAGGCAAAATCATCGTCGCGCTCGACGAATTTCAGGATCTGGCGGAGGTGGAGGACGCCGGCCAAATCCTGGGCCTCCTGCGCCGCGAAATCCAGCTTCTCGGCAAAATCCCGTTTTGCTTCTGCGGCAGCATCCGCAGTGACATGTGGCGAATTTTTGCCGAGGAAAACGGCCCGTTTTACAAGTCCGCCGCCATCTTGGAAGTCGCCGCCGATGATTTTGAGGACTGGGCCGGGTTTTTGCGCCGAAAGTTCGAGGCCAGCAAGCTCAAGATCAGCGACGACAGACTGGCGGAAATCATGCGCTTGGCTGAGGGCAGCCCCGGAGACACCCAGCAACTTTGCGCCTCGGTTTGGGAGATCGCCAAGGCTTCGCGGTCCCGAACCATCACCGAAAAACACGTCCGGGCCGGTTTGATCCAGGTTTTTGCCGACGAACGCAAGGGCTACGAACAAATTGTCGCCGATGTCTCCAGCCAGCAGCTTTCCGTGCTCCGCGCCATCGCCCAACTCGGCGGCGCCTCGGTCCAATCCGGCGATTTTTTGGCCGCTGCGGGGATTACGCACGCCAGTTCGTCGAAAGCCGCCGCCAACCGGCTTGTCCGCCGCCGCATCCTGCAGGAAACGCCGGAGGGGCTGAAATTTTCGAATCCGTTCTTCCGGGCCTGGATGTTGCACGTGCGGTATTGAGCGTGTGGATGGCGCCAACGCCGAATTACTCAAAAAGCCGAGCAGGGCGACAAACCTTGGGCCGGTTACCGCGGGCGGGGCATCTCAAACTGGTCGCGGGTGCGGCAATAGCCGGATGGCACCTGCATCCGCCCGATGGGTCGAAAGATCTCTGGATCGACCAACAACGTCTCCGGGTCGAGCACGCCATCGCGAACCGCCAGACGGTGGACCACGCCGATGACGAGGCGATTGCGCCCGATTTCCAGTGTGGCCCATTCCTTGCACTCCAGCGAGACGGGCGACTGGGCGATGCGCGGGGGCGCGACGGCGACGCTTGGCACGGTGGTTAGGCCCGCGTGGGCGATTTCGCTTTCGCCGAAGTCCAGCTCGGCGGCGGTCAGGTTCATGGCCTCAGCAGTGTCCTCATCCACCAGGTTGACGACGAATTCTCCGGTGGCGCGAATGTTGCGCGCGGTGTCTTTGGGGATCTCAGCCGATTTGTTTCCCGGCGCGAAGCCTAAAATCGGCGGTTGGCTGCCGAAGAGGTTGAAGAAGCTGAACGGGGCGGCGTTGACCCGGCCTTGCTGATCTTGGGTGGTTACCCAGGCGATCGGCCGGGGCGTAACCAGGCCGGCCAGGAGTTTGTAGGCGTTGCGTTGATGTTCACCGAGCAGATCGAATTCCATGCCCTGATTGAACGGCAAAAAGCGGCTTGTGCATGAAAAAATTCCGCGCACTGGTGCGGTGTTGGGAAAAAAATCGCGGCCGCGCTGAGAAAGCACGGCCGCGACCTTTGTGGTTTGTGGTAACCGGGTTTTGGGTTCTAACTTTGGTCTCAAGCGGCGGCGCTGAGCAGCGCTTCGACAGTTTCCAGGTAGCTTTTGAGTTCTTGCCGGCCCTTCGTGGTGACCGAGTAGGTCGTCCGGGGTTTGCGGTCGAGGAACTCCTTGTGCACCTGGACCAACCCGCCTTCCTCAAGCTTGCGCACGTGGCTGGAAAGGTTGCCTTTGGAGAGGTCCAGCCGTTCTAGCAGGGTGTTGAAGTCGGGAGCCTCGTCCGCGGCAGCCAGGGTAACGACGATTGCGAGTCTCACCTTGTCGGTTAGCAAGGAATTCAGCGCCAGGACGTCTTTGGTGGCGACGGTGGCGGCGCTCATGCTTCCTCCCCGTTTTGCTGGGTTGGGCTCTTTCTCAGCGAAATCACCTGAACCAGGGAAATCGCGGTTACGGCTGCGAAGGCGGTGAAGGGCCAGATGAGCAGCGCCGAGCTGAAGTAGAACATCGCCAGCGCGCCGATCATGCAGCCTGCACCCAGCACCATTGCCGCTGTTAACGGTACGGTGAAGAAGCGGCCCTGGATGAGGTAGTCGCCGATGAAGAGCATGCACACAGGTGCGATCCACTCCGGTTTTTGGGCCAAAATCACGATCGCGATGACGCCGAACTTGATGGCCAGGTCCGACAAAAACGAGAGGTTTTTGAGGTAGGCGAAGTTTCGCGAGACATAGCGTTCGAAGTCCCGTTTGCTGCGCTTGGCGGCGCGGTAAACCAGGAAGTAGAGCGCCCCGGCCAAAACGGCGACCATGAGCCCCAGTTGGACGAGCCCGACCATGCGCAGGTTCGCGCTGAAGGCGGAATCGAGGAATTGCTGGGTTCCATTGTGCCCGGAGGCGAGTTCGGCGATGATGCCAAACACGGCGATGAATAAGGCGGCGCCTTGCAGCATGATGTTGGCGCCGATGGCGGTTTGGTTGGTGCGGTTCGACGAATCGGCTTCGTCTTGCGCGCTTCCAATGGCCCGCCGGATGACCGCGAGGTCAGCGACGGCTTTCTGTAGTGTTTGTGAGGTTTCAGTCATAGTGATGGTTGCATACTGGTTTGTAACGCAAACCACTCTACGGCAAAAACCGCAGCGATCAATGATGATTCCATAAAATTCATAATCTTTAACATAATTGGGCCCCGGTCCTTCTGGGATGGATCAGCTTTTCCGCCCAGGTAACGCCGATGACGAGCGGGAGGGTGCAGGAAGCGCCAGACTTCCGCCGCGTGTTGGAGTTCGAAACCCCGGTGACGATGAAATCGACGTTGTTCGCAAAAAATCGCGTTTATCTGCGCGATCGGCCCGAAATCGGCAAAAATCGACGCCACTTGGTTCTATCGCGTGTCGGAATCGCTTCGAGGCAAAATCAAAAGCCGGCCGACGACCCGAATGGCTGATTTTTCCGGTTAGGCGACCGCGTCCAGTTGCTTCCAGCGCCGATGCGCGCGAACCGAGGTGCGGTAGTAGTCCACCAAAGCCTCGGTGGCGGCGCGCCAGCTACAGGCTTCCATGTCGATGCGGGCGCGTTTGCCGAGATGGGCGCGCAGAGCCTCGTCGTCGAGCAGTTGGTTGAGTTTGGCCACGAAATCGCCGCGATTGTTCGGCTCGAACATCAGGCTGTTGACCTCGTGCTCGATCACGTCCGGAATTCCGCCCGCGCGGGCGCCGACAACCGGGACGCCGCTGGCCATCGACTCCATGGCGACGAATCCGAGTGTTTCCGTGTCTGAAGGGAAGGCGAACACGTCCGCGCTGGCATAGGCTTCGGCCAGTTTCTGGCCCTTCAGGTAGCCGGCAAAGAAAGTTGGCGTGCCGCGAAAAGCGTCCTTCAACTCGTCCTCCGCCGGACCGCCGCCGATGATGGCGATGCGAACATTTGGGATGCGTTTTGCGGCTTCAATCAGCCAGCCGACCCGTTTTTCGTGCGAAAGCCGGCCCACGCAGATGATGAGCGGCTTTTCCGGCTCGCCCTGGCTCAAAAACCGACGCATTTCGTCGCTGCGATTTCGCGGATGGAACATCTCCGTGTCCACAGCTTTGGGCCAAACGCGAATGCGCTTGATCCCCATTTCCTCCGCCACTTTCACCATGGGGACGCTGGTGGTGAGATTCAATTGAGCAGCGTTGTGCACGGTGCGGACGTGAAGCCGGCCCGGTGGAATGAGGAAGTGTACCTTGAGCCGTTCGGCGTATTGGCCCAGGTCCGTGTGGTAGCTCGCCACCATCGGGATGTCCATGTTCGCCGCCACAACCGTCCCCCAGGCGCCGATCACGAAAGGGTTGACCGTGTGCACCAAATCCGGCCCGAAATCCTTCAATTCGGAGTAAATTCGCGTGCTCGGCATCCCCAGCCGTAATTCCGGATACCACGGCTTAAACGGGATGGATTTGAGCCGAACCACGGGAAATCCGCGGTAATCCGGCACGTTTTCCCTGTGGCGGTATTCCGGGGAAAAGATGATGGCGTGGTGCCCCAAATCATGAAGCTGATCGAGCGTCCGGATCATCCTGGTGACGACCCCGTCGATGTTTGGCAGAAAGGTCTCGGTGAAAAAGGCGACTTTCATGCGGGGGCGAAATCCGAAATTCGAAGCCCGGAATCCAAAAATCGGCGTCCCGGAGTCAAAATCGCAATCTGGGCGCCGAACTTCGAGCTTCGAATCTCGGGATTCGGATTTCGAATTTCGAATTTCGGGTTTTTCACGTTGAAATCACGGTTCAGCCTGGCACGCCGGCTTGTTGGTCCCGGGTCCACGTGGAATAGCAAGGAATTTTCGATTTGTCACACCTATCCGCGTACTTTTTCGCGATTTCGGTCACTTCTTCCAGCAACCCCTCGCTGAGCGTGGTGGGTTTCAGCCCGAGATCCAGGAACAAGTCGTTGTGGACGTGCAACTCGTTCTCCGCCGCTTCGTTGCGCGGATTTGGAACGTTCGCAATCTCGGCGTTGGCGATTTTCGCGACCAATTCCGCCAAATCGCGCACCCGGTGGGTTTCGGTCATTTGGTTGAGGATTTTGACCCGGTCGCCGCGATTTGGCGGATTTTCGAGCGCCAATTGCACGCAGCGCACCGTATCGCGAATGTGGATGAAAGCACGAGTCTGGCCGCCGGTTCCATGCACCGTCAGCGAGTGGCCAACGGCGGCTTGGACCAAAAACCGGTTCAAAACCGTCCCGTAATCGCCGTCGTAGTCAAAGCGGTTGATCAAGCGCTCGTCCCGGCTCGTCTCCGGCGTGTGCGTGCCCCACACGATGCCCTGATGGAGGTCCGTCACGCGAATTTGGTCGTTTTTCACGTAGTAGGCGAAGAGCAACTGATCCAGGCTCTTGGTCATGTGATAAATGCTGCCGGGATTGGTCGGGTAAAGGATCTGTTGCTCGATTTTTTCCCCCTCCTCAGTCGTCACCTCCACATCCAGGTAACCCTCGGGAATCTTCATCCCCGCGGTGCCGTAGCCGTAAACGCCCATCGTGCCGAGATGCGCCAAATGCACGTCCAAACCGCTCTCAACCACGGCGCAAAGCGTGTTGTGGGTCGCGTTGATGTTGTTATCGACGGTGTAACGCTTGTGCGCCGGTGATTTCATCGAATACGGCGCCGCGCGTTGCTCGGCAAAGTGCACGATCGCATCCGGCTTCTCATCGCGCATTACGCCCAGGTAGCGGTCGTATTCCTGAGCCACATCCAGGTTGTGGAAGCCGATTTCCTTGCCGGAAACCTCCTTCCAAGCGGCAATCCGCGTCCCCATCGGCGAAATTGGCGTCAGCGATCCCGCTTCCAGCTCGTTGTCGATGTTGCGGCGCGAGAGATTGTCCACGACCACGACATCGTGGTCCAAATTGGAGAGATGCAAAGAAGTCGGCCAACCGCAAAAGCCGTCGCCGCCAAGAACCATCACTTTCATGCGAAAAATCTAGGTGAGTTAGTCAGAGGACAGGAGAGCCAACCGATTAGCGCCGTTCGCACCCTGGCGCGAGCAAAAACTCGCGGAAATTGGCTTCGCGATTCGGCGATTTTTCGGGGCGCCCTCGGCAGGGAGTTCCGCGGGCGGGCTTGCTGTAGGCTCCGTTATCGGACGCCCGGCGACGCGAAAAAATCAATGCGCCGGGCTGTGGTCCGGTTTGGGCGTGTTGGGACCGCTGGCGGGTAGATCGGGCTTTTTGATGTAGTCCGCGTCAATCTCGCCGGTCAGGGCGTTCAAAAACGCGGTGATGTCGGCGATTTGTTCGTTGGTTAGGGTTTTGCCCAGTTGGTGCTCGGCCATCATCGCCACCAGCAGCGGCAGGCTGTTGATGGAGCCATCGTGGAGGTAGGGACCGGTTTCCGCGATGTTGCGCAGGCTGGGCACCTTGAAAAAATAGTCCTCCGCGGCATTGCCGGTGTGGGCGCCGCGGCCTTTGTCGGTCAGGGCCGGCCAGGGCTTCACCAGACCCAGTTTTTGGTAGGTCAGGCCGCCCACGGTGGGGCCCACGTGGCAGGTGATGCAGCCGGTGGCGATGAAGGTCTGGAGCCCGCGTTGTTCTTGCTGGGTGAGGGCGTCGTTTTTCCCGGCGAGAAACTCGTCAAATCGGCCGGGAGTCGTCAATTTGCGCTCAAACGCGCCGATGGCCGCGCCGACGTTGTCGTAGGTGATGGGGTCCTCCGCGTCCGGGAAGGCGGCCTTGAATTTCTCCGCGTAACCGGGGATGGACTTCAGCACTTTGATGACGTATTCCGGGTTGGGCATGGCCATCTCTCCACCGGCCAAAATCGGCCCTTTGGCCTGGGCTTCGACGTCGGCGGCGCGTCCGTCCCAAAATTGGGCGATGTGCCCGGCGGCGTTGTAGACGGTGGGCGAGTTGCGGCCGGTTTTGTGCTCCAAATGGCCGATGCTGAAGTCCAGGCCATCCACGCCAAAGTTGTCCAAGCCATGGCAGGAGTTGCAGCTGATTTCCTGCGCCTTGGAGAGCCGGGGCTCGTAGTAGAGCATCCTGCCGAGCGCGATTTTTGCGCCCGTCAGCGGATTGGCGGGATTTTCGAACGCTTCCGGCAGCTTGCCGAAGATGGCGAGTTGGGCGCGATTGATTTCCTGGCCGGAAACGAGGCCGGGGAGGGCGATTAGGGAGAGGCAAAGGGCGATGGCTAGGTTTTTCATGATGGTGAGGAGACATGAACGCGACATTTGGTCACGCGTCAAGCGCCCTAACCCGTCACCTCGGCATCCAACAGCAGCGCCAGCTTGCCCAGCTTCGTCAGCGCGTTGACGGAGAGCGTGGCGCCGGAAATGTTGCCGATCCGCCGCGATAAATTGGGACGCCGGCCATCCTTGAGCCGGGCCCCGCCGAACTGCCGGGTAAACGCGGGTCTCCGCACTTCCCAACCGTGACTTTCGCGATAAACCAGCACCTTCATCGTGTCGATTTTGCCGCCATCGACGATGATCCCCGTCGTGATTGGCTTGGTTTTGCCGATTTCCTCCAAAATCCAGGCCGTGCGGTCTCCTGAGCGCCAGTAGCGCACCCGGCTGGTGCGGTAATTTCGCGAAAAAACCTGACGAACCTTGCCCGCCAGTTCGCCGGAAATCGTCACTGTGCCAATTTGAGGGGAGCGGCCGGGAAACGCGCGGGAGATGAAGGCGGAAGGGGCTTCGTAGACGTCTTCGGCCAAGGTTTGAGCGGGGAAAAGGAGGTGACTGGCCACAAGGGCGGAGCACACTCCGAGAATTTTGGCAATTTGGCGCATTTGGGAGGATTTTTCAGGTTTAGAAGGCAAATCCGACTCCAGCGTTGATCGTCTCTTCGTCGCTGTCGCCGCTAAATTTGCGCCAATCGGCCTTGAAGACGATGTTCGGGATGGGCCAGTAGTTGATGCCGGCGTCGATGATCTGGTTTTCGCCTTTTTCCGAGTCAATCTCGCCCCAACGCCCAAAAACGCCGAATTCGCCGAATGCGGTGCTGAAGCGCCAACTGGGCTCCACGTAGTAGCCCCATTGTTGGCTCAAACCGAGGGCCGCGGGGCTGGGGCCGTCGATTTCCCAGTAGCCGCCCAGCGCGCGCAATCCGAAAGGCCCCCGGCGAAAATCGCCGTGCGCGGTGTAAAACCAGGCATCGTTGTTTTCGGCCGTTTCCTGGGTCAGATCGCTCTGATACTGCGCGCTGCCGGCCAGGGCCAGCCCCGGGATTCCGTTGTAACGCAGGCGCAAGGTTCCAGCGCCTTCATCAGCGAGCGCTTCGGCTACTTTTTGCCGGCCGCTGCGGAGACGAAAGGCGTTGTCGCCGTCGGCGGGCGCGTTGAGCCCGGAGTGACCGGCCAGGTCGATCCCGAAGCCGCTGTCGAAGTTTTTCGAGAGCATGGCGCCGCCTTCCCACCAGGTTGTCGGGATGATTTCCGCCTCGACAATGTTGCGCTCCACGCCGTAGAACGTGTTCGGCTCGTGAGTTTCGTTCAGCAGGCCCACGGGGATGAGGTAGAGGCCAGTTTTCAGCCAAAAATCGTTGCCCAGCTCGAATTCCAGGTAAGCCTGCTCCAGCTCCACTTCGCCGGGTTTTCCGTCGCCGGCCAGGCTGTGTTCCAGCTCCAATTCGTTGAACAGGCGGATGCGGTCGTTGAAGTCGTGGTTGATGAAGAGCACCCAGCGATGGTAGTCCAGTTGCTCCTTGTCGCCCAGATTCAGGTGCATTTCGCCGTAGCCGCCCAGGGATGTGCGATCCCACCAGCCTTCTTCGCCGATGGCGTCACCGACAACGCCTTTTCCGCCGGATTCTTCCGAAGGGCTGCCCGTCCAATCGGCGGATTCGGGCGCGGCGGACGAGGTTTCGGGGGCCGCCGCGGCCTTGGCTTCAGCCTCGGCCAATCGAGCTTCCAACGCGGCGATTTGTTGCTTCATCGCCTCCAACTGAGCGGCGATTTCCGCCACGTCTTGAGCCCAAACCGGGCCAGTCAGGCTCGTTGCCGCGATCAGGGCGGCGAAAGCGCGTTTGAGAGAAAAAAGAGGGAATTTTTGCTTCATGAGGTTGGTTTCGGTGAGGAATTGGCGGATTCGCGCTGAGATTGAGACTCAGTCTCAGCAAATTGAGAAAAAAAGGGGCGCGATTGGTGTTTTTTGAGCGTCGAACTTCGGTTTTTGGAGCCGCGTGGCGGGTTTTTACCCCGTTTCCTCCCCCATTTGTTGGGCTAGATAATTTTCGATCCCCACCATTTTGATGAGGTCGAACTGCGACTCCGCCCAATCGATGCTTTCCTCGGATTCGACGACCATGCGCTCCATCAAATCGCGGCTCCCGGCGTCCTTTGCCTCCGCGCAAACGGCCACGCCCTCGTTGTAAGTCGCCACGCCCTTTTTTTCCAGTTCGTAGCTGTATTCGATCTGCTCCTTGGGGCTGGCGCCGACTTTGATGTCGTCGTAGCGCGCGATTTCCGGCGTTCCCTCCAGATAAAGGATGCGGTCGATCACCTCCTCGGCGTGCTTCATTTCCTCGATGGATTCGTCGTGAAAATGCTTCGCCAACCGGTTCAAACCCCAATCGCGGCACATCTTGGAGTTGATGAAGTAGAGGTTGATCGCGGTTAGCTCGATGGTGAGCCCGGCGTTCAGGGCTTCGATGACTTGGTCGTTACCTTTCATGGATTGGGGACGCAAAAATCAAAAAATTCGACAAATCTCGACAATTTCTCAGGCGGCAACGCATTGGCAAAGGGCCACGATGCTCTTGCATTCCAGGCAAAAAGCGGTGGCGCCGCCAATCGAAGCCGGTTTACCCTCCAGCAAGCGCTCGATTTTGCAATGACAAGCGTGGCAACTTCCCCCGGCGCACGTGCTAACAGTCACCTCGGCGACGGATTCCGCTGAATTTTGGGAAATGGCGTCGCGAACCGTGGATTCGCGGACTTCGTGGCAATGGCAGACCACGGGATCGGAGCCGAAAGCGGACTGGCCGGATTTGGCGGCCGGAATGTGGAGCGCTTCGAGATTCATGGCAGGTTTAAGGGTTGAGATTCACTCTCTAGCCGGGAATTTGGACCCCGCAAGGAAAAAGTTGAGACTGAGTCTCAGTTTCAAATCCACGCCCGCCGTCCGCGCTGTTTTTCATCGATTTTTCGCTCACGTTGCCAAAACTGTGGCCCGGAGAATACCAACTTGATGGCGATGAGATTTACGGATGCAAAACGCCCTCCCGCGAACCAGTGACTGGGTGACAGACGAATGGTGGACAGACGAATGTGAAACGTCTCCAAAATTCTCCCATTCACCTGTCACCCATTCGGCTGTCAGATGCGTCCCACGCGCTCTGCGTAACACTCCAGCGTATTGAGCGGGTCGATCCAAACCAAAACAGCCCGAGGTCCATTTCGAACCTCGGGCTGGAAAAAAAATCGCCGAAAAATGCTTTCGGCCGGCTCTAGCCGCTAACTCGCGTTCGCGGAGTCCACCGTTTTGATGATCCGCGCGGCGACTTGGTACGGATCGGCATTGGAGGCGGGACGGCGGTCTTCCAGGTAGCCCTTCCATCCGTCGTTGACCGTGCCGACGGGGATGCGGATGGACGCGCCGCGGTCAGAGACGCCGTAGCTGAATTTGTCGATCGATTGCGTCTCGTGCAGGCCGGTCAGGCGCATGTCGTTGTAGGCGCCGTAGACGGCGATGTGCTCCTCGTGCACCTTGCCGAAGGCCTCGCAGATGCTTTCGATCAACTCCTTGCCGCCTTTATCGCGAATCGCGGTGTTGGAGAAGTTGGTGTGCATGCCAGAGCCGTTCCAATCGCCGGTAACCGGCTTGGGGTGCAAACAGACATCCACGCCAAAGGCTTCCGCCGTGCGGGAGAGGATGTAGCGCGAAAGCCAGCAGGCGTCGCAGGCTTCCTTGGCGCCTTTGCCAAAAATCTGGTATTCCCACTGGCCCATCATCACCTCTGCGTTGATGCCGGTGACTTCCAGACCCGCGGCGAGTTGTGCGTCGAGCGCTTCTTCCACAATTTCGCGTCCCTTGGTCACCTCTGCGCCTGTCGAGCAGTAGTAGAGGCCCTGGGGAGCCGGGTAGCCGCCTTGGGGAAAACCGAGAGGCGCTGCGCCTTCCATGAAGGTGTATTCCTGCTCGAAACCGAACCACATGTCGGGGTCGTCGTCGAATTGAGCGCGGCGGTTGGAGGGATGCGGAGATTCATCGGGGTTGAGGACCTCGCACAGCACCAGAGCGCCGTTTTTGCGCTGAATGTCCGGAACGATCTTCACCGGCTTGAGCAGGCAGTCTGAGGAGTCGCCTTCAGCCTGCTCGGTGGAGCTTCCGTCAAACGACCATCCAGGCACCTGATCCAACGTCGGAAAATCGTCGCTGTCGATGATTTTGGTCTTGCTGCGCATGTTTGGCTCCGGCTTGTAACCGTCCAGCCAAATGTATTCTAGCTTGTACTTAGCCATGTCTTCTTGGGGTGTGTGGTTGTTATGCTGTGTTGGGAGATTTTTCAGGCGCCATAGGGCGGCAGGGCCCCTTGCAATCAGGAAAATATCTCCCCGCCATTAGCAGCGCGCGTGCCAACTTCAAGCGAAAAGCAGGCGCAAAGGGCCGTGGGACGGAATTTTGCGGCGCAGGTGTTAGGATTTGCCCAGAACTGTCTGTTTTTGCGCAGCGCTTGGGCTTAATTCGCCACTTTTTTCCAGGCCCTCGCTCAAATTCAAGTGCCCCATCTCCGCGGCCTTGGTCGCCAGGTAAGCCTGGTTGAATTCCGTCGGCGGCGTCAGCGCGGGGATCACTTCCTCCACCACCAGGCCGTAGCGCTTCATGGAGTCGATTTTGCGCGGATTGTTGGTGTTGAGCAAAATTCGCCGAACGCCCAATTCGCGCAAAATCAGCGCTGCCAAGCTAAAATCGCGCATATCGGCGGGAAAACCCAGGATGTGGTTGGCCTCCACGGTGTTTGCGCCCTTGGCCTGCTCGGCGTAAGCGCGAATTTTGTTGCCCAGACCGATGCCGCGGCCTTCCTGACGCAGATAGACGACGATTCCCCGCTGGTTCTCGGCAATGTGGCGCAAGCCGAAATCGAGCTGCTGCCGGCAATCGCACTTCAACGAGCCGAGAACCTCACCGGTGAAGCACTCCGAGTGGATGCGCACGAAAACTGGCGTTTCCGGCGCGAAATCCTCACCCATGCTGATCGCCAGCGACTCGCTTTGGTCGGAATCGTTGCGAAACACGCGCACGTCAAACTCCCCGTGGCGGGTTGGAAGCCGGCAACTGGAATATTCCTGGATTTGCATCAGCGGGAGGCGCACACTATAGCTGAAAATATGGCGCGAAGGACTAAAAATCCAACCAAACCCCGCGAATGAGCGATGGCGAGTCAAAATGGAAATGGAAGCTGCGCTGGGCGATTGCGGCGGCTTTGGTGATTTGCGTCATTCTGATGGCCAAACGCAGCCCGTTTGGATTTTTGCTCGGATTGCCGCTGCTGATCGCCGTGGCCCTCCTGATCATGCCGGAACTCATGAAGCCAATCGGCCTGCTGGTGGACTCCATTTTCGGCACCGGCACGCTTTTTGCCGAACGCCCGCCGCTGGATCTGCGCCTGGCCCAGCACTACGTCAAAGAGGAGCGATTTGCTGATGCGATCGACGAATACGAGCGCGTTCGCGGCTATTACCCGGACATTCCCGAAGTTTACGAGGAGCCCCTGGTGTTGCTCGCAAAAATCGGCGCCGAGCGCGAGGAAATCGACGAACTTTACCGCACCGGCCAGCGAAAAATTACCGAAGCGGAGGCCCGCGGAAACCTAAGCCTGGCCTACGACCGCGCGTTGGAGGAATTGCGGCGCAATCCGGGGAATTGAGCGAGAAACTCGGCGCGATTTGGATGGAAGCCGGCCCCACCTCACGCTGATAGGCCAGCTGGAGGGATAGAACGTATTCCTGGCGAAAGTTGCCGTCCAAGGCCTTGATCACGGTTTGTTTCGGCGTCTTGCAACGTCCGTCGCGCAGGCTCTCCAGGTAAACCGGATCGCGCTGGCCGGCGATGATCGCTTCGATGATGCGCCGCCCGCTGACTCCGTCAATGTCGCTGATCACGTGGTGCAGTTGCACGTTCATCTCGGTCAACACTTTTTGCATGTGCAAGATGGCCTGGCATCCGCCGCGAATCAGCTCCTGGCGCTGGCGGTGCAAAAAGCGCATGCCGAGCACTTCTTGGTCCGGGACGAAGGATTTGCGCAGCAACCCCGCGGTATGCAGGCGCTGGATCCATTGCGCGTCCTGGACGTCGCTCTTGCGCCCGGGGACTGATTTGAGGTGGCGGGCGTTGACGACGAAGCATTCGATGCCGTTTTCCTCGAGCACTTGGTAGAGGGTGACCCAGTAGTTGCCCGTGCTTTCCATGGCCACGGTGGTAATGGAGCATTGCTTGAGCCATTGCACTGCTTCGCGCAGGTCTTCGTTGAAGGTGCCGAAGGTGCGAACCGCTTCGGGGTCGCGATCTGCGGGCACTGCCAGGACGATTTCTTCAGCGCCGACGTCGATGCCGGCAGCGTCGGGATTGCACGCTTGGTTGAGAAGCGTTTTTTGGGTTTTGGTCTTTTTGGTCTTTTTCTTTTGCGATTTCTTGGCCATGTTGAATTTCGTTTGAACTGAAAATCGCAGTGCGAGCGGACCGGCTTTTCGAACAAATAGCAGACTTCCAAACGGGATAGCGCAAAGCTGCAAAGCCCTGCGCTTCACCAGGAACCAGCCCGCGAAAAGTCGGGACCATGCTTAAAAACGGGTACGTAATCACCAAAGTAACGACGGCCTTGGTTTCCGCTCGCACTGCATCCCGCCATGTTGGGGGAGCGTCGGTCCGCCTGCCAAGTTATTTCCGCGTCAGCGTCACCTGTGATTCTTTTGCTTAAAACTTGAAACTTTCCAAACTGAGGCGGCTGCGAAGCAGCAAAGCCTCAGCTTGGAACAATGGCATCGGTCCCCGTCGCGCCCGGGTTTCGGCTTCGTCCAGCGCGGCTAGAATCAAATCCGCATGCCGCACACCGTCTTCCGCATGCAGCAAGATTTCCGCTTGGGCCAGGTAGCCGCGGACAAGGAAGCCTTCCTCGTTGGCTTCGTGGAGGTTGGAGAGGAAAGCGGGATTTGAGTCGCAGGTCTGAGGTCGCAAAACGGATTTGGCCCGGGCTTGGTTGAGTTGGTCAATGCCAATATCGACGAGCCACTGGTTTCGTTGGGCTATGGGCAGAGAGCAATCGGTCCGCTCGGCAACTTCTTGGGGGCGGTGGCGGGCGAGGAGGAGATCGCAGTAGTAAAAGCCCTGCCATGAGAAGAGATAAGACTGGCGATCGTCTTGGCGCCAGAGATTCTCGGCCCCCCGGAGACGCGCCTCCGCTTGGCCCAGATGGCCAGCGGCGATGAGAGCGTTTGCGTCTGCCGTCGCGCGAAAATCGCCTGGTGATTGGGTTCGTCGAGCTGGTCGGCTTTTTCGGCGCTCATGGTCTTGAGCCGGCCGTGGAGCACGCGGTAAAGCCCGGCTTCCTGGGCGCGAATCACCCGGAAGGGGCTGCGATGGTTTTCGTGGATGTCCTCGTCCTCGTGGAGATGGGGCAAGACATCGGCGAAGGCGCGGATTTGGCCCTCGAACTGCTCCGCCACGAAGTGAGCGGCTAGGTTCAGGGACAGGGCGTGGGCATTCAGGTCCCGGATCGCGCGGAGGAACCCAGCCCGGACGGTTTCAGGCAGGTCCGGGTGGGTTTCGCGCGGAAACGCGGCTTTTTCGATCCCGCGGTCGCGCAACAGCTCGATGGCGGCGTTTTCCGGGAGGTGGCGCAGATGATGGCGGCGAAAACTGGCGTTTTCGCCCTCGGTGAATTCGTCGAGCCGGATGCGGGTGGTGACGATGGTGAGCCCGTCGCCGCGGCCCGCGTCGGCCAGGCGCAGGAGCAGGGTTTTGACGCCGGGATCCTTGATGCCGCCGTATTGCCGGGCGCCCTTGGCATCGCCCGCGGCGTATTGCAGCGGCTCCAGCCCGTCCAGGACGAGCAGGGTGGGCTGGGCGGCGATGAGATCGGCCAAAGCCGCGCCCTGTTCGCGGAGATCGTCGGGCAACTTGGCGTTTTTGCCTTCAGGATGAAAATGGGCGTAGGCCGCTTCGAAGAAATCGGCGGCGTGAGTTTGTTTGTCCTCGCTTGCGCCCTGGGAGTAGAAGGACCAGATGAAGACGCTCTCCAGGTTGTGCCAGCCCTTGGTTTTCAGCTCCTGGACGAAATGGTAGATCAGCGCGGTCTTTCCCGTGCCGCCCATCGCATCGTAAGCCACCAGCCGGGTTTGGGCGTTTCCAGATCGGCGAACAGCCGCTCCAGCTCCGATTCGCGGCCGTAGAGTTTGCCAGTGTAGGTGGCGGGCAGGCCCTTGGTGTTGATCCTGGGCGGGTGATGGCGCTCCGGCAGGCGCAAATCGGGGATTTGGCCGAGATCGGTGCCCGGAGTGACGATTCGGCGGAGCAGTTCCGGTTCGGCGCGAACCTGGTCGAGCGTGGCGGTGGGATAGACGCGATAGCGGATGGCGACGCGGAGATCGGCAAAGGCGGAGGTGAGTGCCAAGGGGACGAATTTTTTCTCGTTGGCGGCGGCTTCGGCCTCGGCCAGGACCCAGGGGGGAGAGCACCGAATTCGGCGACCAGAGGACGAGGACGATTTTCGAGGCAGCGTGGGCGGCGTCGATCTGGGTGATGAAGTCGGTGTTGGCCCAGTTGGCCAGTTTTTCGTCGCGCCAGGTTTTCAGCCCGAGGTTTTGGAGCATGCGTTCGATTTCCTCGGCATGGGCGCGGTCTTTCTGGGAGTAGGAGATGAAAACGTCCGGGCCCGGTTCGCTACCCTTTACCGATTCGCTCATGGAATGGAGGTTAGGGGCTAAGAGCCGAGGAGGCAAGCGCAATTCAGGACGCCCTAGTCCAAAAACTCCGGCTCCACGCCCATTTTCCGGTCGATAAGATAGCGAAACCAGGCCGGGATCCCAACGACCAACGCAATGGGGGCCGCAATAGCGCCAAAGGCGATGCAAGCTACAACCGTTCCACCCCACGCCGCAACCAAGAGAATCCAGGCAAGAAGCTGCAAGAGCGATCCACCAATTGCTTCGCCCGGGGTCGTGCCAAATCCGGCTGTGTAGTATTTAACACCAATTGGATTTGCATAGTGGAGGATGAAAATGGCGGTGTTGGCTAAAAATTTCCCGATGGAAAATGGTTTCTTCGTGGACGCAGGTAGAGAGGCCGCCCCACCGCGGTTGCAGACGCCACAGAGGCCCTTGTTGTGCTTGGCGGTGACAGCCAGAATTTCCGCGCCGCACTGCGCGCAGTTTGTTCGAGGCTCGGACTTTGTTGCGTTTTCCGGAAATTTTTGTTCTTTCATTTTCTACCGATAAAACTGCGCATTTCCCGCATGCTAAAAGGGTTCCCGCGCTTGGGCAAGGGTCGATTTTTGCCGATCGGTAGCCCCCTCACCGAACAGCCGGCTTGTACACCACTAGCGTGTGGTCCTCGCCGTCCAGCTCCTGGTCGATGATTCGCGAGATTTTGTCCCAATCTCCACCGCTCAGGCCGGCGCCAATTTTGGGGTAACCGATGCGGAATTCCGCACACATCAACTTGACCCGGCGCATGACGGAACGCACGGCGTCGTAATCGACCCTAACACCTTCCCCACCGCAGTGATACTGGGTGTATCCGTTGATGACGATCAGCTCGTTGCCGCCCACGCGGGCGCCGGCGTAGGAGATGTCGCCCAGCTTGGTCCGGTCGCCTTCACGGGTGGCGCAATCGGCCTCGTAGGCCTTTGGGAAGGCTTTGCGAATGCTTTTGGCGATGCCGGCGCCCATCCGGCAAAAACAGTTGCAGCCGTGGACGATGACGTCAAAGCGTCCTTCACAGGCCAGTTGAATGAGGTCTCCTTCAACGATGTTCATGGTGAGGTGGTGTGTTAGGATTAGATTTCAAAATTGAACCCGCGTTTCTCCAGTTTGCGGTAGGCGCGCTTGTCGAAGCGGTAGAGTTTGGCGGCGCGGTGACGGACGTCTTTTTCGATTTCGTTGAGATCGCGCAGGATTTTCATACCGAGGATTTTTTTGCGGAAATTGCGCTTATCCAACGATTTTTGGAGGAGCATCTCGTACATGCGTTGGAGCTGTGTTAGGGTGAATTTTTGGGGCAAAAGCGCGAATCCGATCGGTTGGTAGCGGATTTTGCCCCGCAAGCGCGCCAGCGCCGTTTTCAGGATGTCCGCGTGGTCGAAGGCCAGTTTTGGCAGGTCGGTCAGGGAAAACCAGGCCGCGGATTCCGCGTCGGTGCCGGCTTGGAGCATGTGATCGTTCAGGTTGACCAGCGCATAGTAGGCCACGCTCACCACGTGTTCGCGCGGATCGCGATCCGGCGCGCCAAAGGTGTAAAGTTGCTCCAAAAACACGTCTTTGAGCCCGGCTTCCTCCTCCAGCTCGCGCCGGGCCGCGTCATCGACGGATTCGCCAGGCGTCACGAATCCGCCGGGAATGGCCCACATGCCCTTGAACGGATCGACGCCGCGCTCGATGAGCAGCACCTTCAGGTCCTCCTCCTCGTGATCGAGGCCAAAGATGACGCAATCGACGGTGAGAGCCGGCCGGGGGTATTGATAGGTGTGAGGCATGAGGCTAATATGTGTCTGTTTTACACGAAGTAAAGTGTAAAAACGACACTTTAGGCATTTTTTTTGGCGACCGCGCCGTTCGCCGATGGTTATCGCCCCTAAACCCGCACTTTTTTCATTGGGGCTTCACATTGTGTGAATTGGGGGCGCTGGTTGGCCGGTTTCTCGGCCATTCTTGCCCAAAGGGACGTAAGGGACCCAAGGGACGTAAGCGACAGGGCGCCGAAAACAGCCGATCTTCGTCCTTTCCGTCCCCTTGGTCCTTTTTGTCCCTTTTTCGCCGGCCGCTCCGTCAGGGTAGCGGATAGACCCGGTTCAAATCCACAACACGCCCACGAAGCTGCGCCAATTTCTCGAGATCATCGCGATTGGTTAGCGCTTCGTGCATAAAACCGGCGATCGTTTCCATTTCGGCTTCTTTCATCCCGCGCGTGGTCACCGCGGGGGTGCCGACGCGGATGCCGCCACCCTTGAACGGGCTCTCGGTGTCGAAGGGAATCGAGTTTTTGTTCACGGTAATGCCAGCTTGGTCGAGCGCTTCCTGGGCTTGCTTGCCATTCATTCCGCTGGGGCGCAGATCGATCATGAACAGGTGGTTGTCCGTACCGCCGGCGATGATGCGGTAGCCAAGAGCGGCCAGTTTTTCCGCGAGACATTTCGCGTTTTTCACCACCTGGGTCTGGTAGTCCTTGAAGTCCGGTTGCAGGGCCTCGTGCAGGCAAACGGCTTTGGCGGCGATGACGTGCATGAGCGGGCCGCCCTGAACGCCGGGAAAAACCGTGGCGTCGATCTTTTTGGCCAAATCTTCGTCGTTGGTGAGGATGAGGCCGCCGCGCGGGCCGCGCAGGCTTTTGTGCGTGGTCGTGGTCACGAACTGGGCGTGCCCAACCGGGCTGGGATGCACGCCTGCGGCTACCAAGCCGGCAATGTGCGCCATGTCCACGAACAGGTAGGCGCCCACGGAGTCGGCAATCTCGCGCATACGCGGAAAATCGATGGTTCGGGAGTAGGCGCTGGCGCCGGCGGTGATCATTTTGGGCTGAAATTCCTCGGCCGCGCCGGCAAGCTGATCGTAGTCGATTTGCTCGGTGTCCTGGGATACGCCGTAGTGCTGCACTTCGTAAAATTTGCCGGAAAAATTGGCGAAATGGCCGTGGGTGAGGTGGCCGCCGTGGCTTAGGTCCATCGTCAGGATTTTGTCGCCCGGCTCCAACACGCTGAAGTAGACCGCCGCGTTGGCCTGGGAGCCGCTGTGAGGCTGGACGTTGGCGAATTTTGCGCCGAAAAGCTCCTTGGCCCGGCCGATCGCCAGCCGTTCCACCTCGTCCACGTTTTCGCAGCCACCATACCAACGGCGCCCCGGGTAACCCTCGGCATATTTGTTGGTGAGGACCGTGCCCTGGGCCTGACGAACCGCGGCGCTGGCGAAGTTTTCGCTGGCGATCAACTCGATGTTGTCCGTCTGGCGCTGATGCTCGGCACGAACCGCCGCGTAGACCTCCGGATCGACGCCGGCGAGCGATTTTCCGCTGATTTTCCCAACGCGCCGTTCGTGACGCCCGCCTTCAAACGCGGTGGAAAGGTAGGCTTCCAGGATGGTTGTGGCCTCGTCGAAGCTGGTTTTGGCGCCGGCCAGGCAAATGACGTTGGAGTCATTGTGGCTGCGAGAAAGCCGCGCCATGTCCACATCGTAAATTTGGGCGGCGCGGACGTTGGGGTGCTTGTTGGCGGTAATGCACACGCCAACCGCGGAGGTGCAAACCAGCACGCCAAGCTCGCGCTGGCCGGAATCCACGGCGGAGGCCACGGTGTGCGCGAAATCCGGGTAATCGACGGAATCGCGGCCGTGGGTGCCGACATCCAGCACGTCGTGGCCGCGTTCTCGCAGCCAGGGGACGAGTTGATCTTTCAGTTCCACGCCGCCGTGGTCGGCGCCGATGATCGTGTTAGGGCGGTCGCTCATGGTGTGCTTTTGGGCAGGATGAGAAGCGCTTACGCGCGAGCCGCCGGGCTGTCAATCCTCAGTTCTGTCAGCCGGATGGGTCTCGCGCACGAATTTAAGGACGGAGGGAATGGCCTCGGCGATCAAATCGCGCGTCAACACGTAGGCCTCCAGGCTCATCCCGATGGGGTCGGGCACGTCCAGCAAGCCCTGCTTGGCGTCCTCCGGCGCCGCGCCGTCGGTAAATTCGCGCAGGAGAAAGGTTTTGTCCGCGGCAGTGGGAAAAATCAGCTCGATCGCCTCCTTGTGGCCCTGGGTCATGGCAAAAATGTGGCTGGCCTGGTTCACCAGTTGCGGGGTCAGTTGCATGCTGCGCTGCTTGGAAATATCCACCCCACCTTGTTTGAGAACCACCACGGAGTGATCGCTCGGCGGCCGGCCGGCCATGACGCTAAGCCCGGCCGAAGTCACCTGAATTTTCTCGCCTTTGTCCAAAGCCTTGCGGAACAGCCCTTCGGCCATTGGGCTGCGGCAGACGTTTCCCGTGCATACAAAGAGGACCTTCGCCATCGCGCCACTCTCGGACGGGGCGGCCGATTGTCAAACCGGGCGGACCGGCGCAATCAAACGGGGCTGGGAAAGAATCCGCTGGCGGCATTGGATGCGGGCGATACGTTTTACGCATGAAAGTAAGCCCGTTTCCCGGTTTGGACCCCTACCTGGAGCCGTTTTGGAGCGGCGTGCACAACAGCCTGCTCACGCACTTTCGCAACCAGCTTCAGGACCAGTTGCCCGATGGTTTGTGGGCCGATGTCGAAGAGACCGTGGTGGTGGAATCGGCCCCGGGCAGCAAATCGTGGCTGAAACCTGACGCGGCGGTTTTTGACGCCAAACCGTGGGAATCCGAGCCGAACACCGGCACGGCGGATATTGCGGTTGCCGAGCCTCTGATCGTGCAAGACACCGTCGAGCGAACAGAGCGGTGCATCGTCATCATTGACACCACGACCGGCGACGAAGTGGTAACCGCCATCGAGTTGCTGAGCCCAGCCAACAAGCTGGGGACCGACAACCGCGCCCGCTACATCGCCAAACGCGACGCCTACCACGCCACCGGCACAAATTTCGTGGAAATCGACCTGATTCGGTCCGGCGAACACATTGTCGGCGCTCCCATTCAGTCCATTCCCGATGAAAAACGCGGTGCTCCCATCGTGTCGGTGCATCGCGCGGTGACCCTGACTTGGGAGATCTATCCGGTGTCCTTGCGCGAGTTGCTTCCCACTTTTCGGGTTCCGCTCCGCCCTTGCGATAGCGATGTCGTCATTCAGCTACAATCCGCGTTCGACGAGAACTATCGCCACGGCGGCTACGGAAACCGGGTCGACTACGCCAAAGAGCCCGAACCGCGGTTTTGCGCGGAGGATGCACTCTGGGCCGATGAGCTTTTGCGCGAGAAGGGCCTACGGAGCTGAGAGCGCGGCTTGGGAAAAGTCCGCCGGCGGCATTGGATGCCTGCGGACGATACGTTTTGGCGACTACGAAGGCTGCCGTGTAGCTTCGCCGGCGGAGGCCTCCATGCCATGCAAATGGGGAAAACGGCTGAAAAACAGAATCCAGCCTGAAACCGGTAACATCGCCAAAAGCGCCCAAACAACCTTTTGCCAGAGTGCCAGGCTCGTGGAGAGAAAGGCTCTTTGGGCGAAAAAGCAAGACGCCAAAACCCAGCCGCACAAAATCGGCCAAGAGTCGGACATGTTGATGAGACCCGCAGCGACCATCGTGGTTAGGCCAACCCAAACCACGGTGGAGAATCGAAATCGAAACCACAGGACCTCATCTTCAAACGACCGGACCACAGTCAAGCAAACGCCAACAAAAGCCGCCGCCAACAACGCGAAGACGAGGAAAACTTCCTCGTTCATTTTGACGAATCATCCTAAAACTGGCGAGATCATCCGATGATCTTATCGTCAATTCCGCCGCATTTCCAGAATTGTTGGCCAGTGAGGCCAGTGAAGCCGAGCCTAACGCTGCTGGGCCGCAGAGGTAGATTTAAAATGCCGGCACGGCTTGGGAAGGCGTGAAATCAATCCTTGTAGGTCCCAAGTGGATTCTCGGCTTCCGATTTGGCGAAACCAGGATTTCTACATACCAAAATTCTCTCCATTTCTCCATCTGCGACCAAAATGTGTCCAGTGCCCGTCCGCTGAGTTTTCGCGTATTGATTGGGAGTCCTCCATGCATCCCAATTCCATTCTCTCGCTATGCGAAAATTTACAAAGGGCGCCCGCGGTTCCGTTGTTACAGGGTCTAGATTCATCCTTTCTACCAGCGATTGCGTACATTGCTTGGAACAAAGGATTGCATACTCCACAAGACCTGGATCCGCCATCGTTGGGTGAGCCACCTCGATCACTCGAAATTTTGACGGTAAATACACGCCAAAGGTTTGGTGGAAATATTTCTGCGGTGATGGCGGATCGACAACCAGGAATCCAACACGGTAAACCAAAAACAATACCGGAGGAGCAATCGCTATCCATGCTCGATTTCGCCACAAACGGTTTCTTCTGAAAAGCGCCCAAACTGCAACCAACCAAATAGCAAGGGCCGGACCAAGACTGGGCGCTACCATCGCCCAAAAAACCGCTCTTGGCGCAGCATTTGCAATCAATCCATAGCCTGGGCCGGCAGTATCGGCGGCAAACAAGGCAAACGATCCAGCGATCAAGAACACGTAGGCTGTCACCGTAACCGATCGGAATTTCATCCGTTCCGGGAACCCGACTTTTTTGGCATCAGTCACTTCTTTTCGTCTTTTTTTGACCCGTTACGGAGATGGGCGCCGCACCAACTCGATCCCGCTGAGGCTCGGTTCGCCGGTTTTCGCTTCGAACCGAATTTCAACTGTGCCGCCGCCGGAAACCTGGATTTTCGCGAGTTTTTGGGCGAAAGCGCGAAATTCGCCGCCGGCAGCGCGAAAATCGGGCTCAAGGCGCTGATTTTGCACCAAAACGTCGAAATCTCGCTCCGTTTCCCCCTCTAACTCGGCGAAAATGAGGCGCGCTTGGTAGGTCCCGTCCTCGAGCCCCTGGATTCGGATCGATTCCGCGCCAATGACGGCGGAGGCCGCGACCCAGGGCCAGGCTTCCGGCGAGGGATCCCGAATCCACGCGGAATGCCGGTAGACGTAGCGCACCCGGTCCACGGGCTCCACATTCACCTGGATTTGCGGCGACGGGCCCTGATTCGGGAAGTCCAGCCACAGCGTGCCGCTCTGGGTCATCCGGTCGCCCGGTGCGCCAAGGTTGACGCCGAGCCGCTGAATTTTGCCGTGGAGCGCTTCGGCGGGAACCTCGCCCCAGTTCGCCCATTGCTCGTGGGTGGCGGGCAGGCTCACCAGGGCCATCGCCGCCGGCAAGGGGTAACTGCAGGTGCATCCCTCGAAAAAATAGGGCACGTTGAGCAAGCCGTTGGCGGGGATGACGCTGTTGGTGCAGCCGGATCGCGGACCGGCCAAATTGATGGTGCCGCTCTCGACGCGCTTGTCGTAAAACGCGGCGGTCGCCGAGCGCATGGTGTGGATGTAGCCGTAGTTGAAGCCGCCGTCGCAGCCGTAGCTTTTGGGGATGACGCGGCGTTCTTCCTCGCCGGTCAAAGGATTGGCGCGCTTGCTAGCGTGCGGCTGGCCGGGCTTCCAGGTGCCCAGTTGCCGGGGCGGGCGATATTTGCTGGGTTGGATGGTTTTGAGGTCGATGTCCGCGAACGATTGGCGCAGGACGGGCGCTTCTTCGGCGGTTAGGACGCGGCCGGTGTAGACATCGGAGAAAATGGCGGGTTGCAGCCGGTAATCGACCTCACGCGTGCGGGTGGAGGCGTCGGTCCAGGTTTTGTCCGCGGAAATCATGACGCCGTCGATGAATTTCGGCTGCGGCGAGCGCTTGAAGTGGCCTAACGCATCGTCAAACCAGAGCACGCCGACCGGGGCGCGAACCAACTCATCGGCGCTTTGCTCCCAATCGCCGGTGTAGTTGGTGCTGCCGGGCAGGGTGCTGCGGGTGTAGGTCGTGAGGGTGCTTTGCGAGCGGTCAAAATCTGCCAAATCCAGGTCTTCACCCGCGGTGACGAGTTTTCCGCCGAAAGGCCGGACGGAGTTGGCGATGCGGCGCAGGTCGGCCTCGGGCAGGGCCTCGCGCGCCACGATGAGGTTGGCGAGGTAAGCCGGCAAATCGCAGGTTCGCGGGTCGTCGTGCAAAACGGCGACGCGATGGCCGTTGAGGCCGGATTCAGCGAGGATTTTCCGGGTTTTGGCCGCAAAATCGCCATCGGCCTGGATGGCGACGATTCCCAGATTCGACTCTCGCGCCAAGGTCTCCAGAAACGCCGCGTTTTCCGATCCTAACACGAGCGCCAAGCCTTCCTTGGCCCCGGTTTCGGCCAAAATCTCGCGCGCGGCTTCGTCGCCGGGACCAGCGTCGCGGGTGTTCGGTTCGTGGCGAACCACGGGGTCGGATTCCGGCGCCAAGCAGTAGATCTCGCCCTCCAGCGTCACCACGAAAAGTTTGCCGTCTGCCGCCAACATCGTGTGAACCACGCCATTCACGCCGGGCAACTCGTCCTCGAACCCCAACCTGCGTTTTCCGGCAAAAATCGCCGTCCGTACCCCATTTTTTCCCTCCTCGCGCAACCGGTCTTCGTGGCGTTTTGCGTTGACGGAGCGGTCGAAGAGTAAGGCGCGTTTTTCGGCCAATTCCGTGCCCGAAATCAGCCCCAGCTTCGAATTCCCACCCTCGCCCGCGTTGGCGGTGGAAACGAACCAACCACCCGGTTTGCGACCTGCGGCGGGAAGCTCAAATTCCAGCAATTCGCCGGTTTTCAGGTCGAACCGCGCCGGATACGCGTTGCTGCTCGGCACGATCAATTCCCCGCCGTTGATGAGCAAGTAACCCTGCGGCGCCAACCCGCCCAAAGCCACGGCATTGTGAGGCTGCACGCCGTAAAGGTGGCCACAGCGCTCGTTGCGCCAAACGACCTCGCCGCTCTCCGCATCCAGCGCGTAAACGAACACGCCCTCAAACGGCCAAACGCCCGCCGCGAAGTAAACGCGGCCATCGCGGAAGACCGGGCCGCCGCGCACGGGCCACACGGAAATGAGCCGGCGATTTCCCAGCAATTTACGCTCCGACGGAACGGCCCGAAATTTCCACCGCAAACTCCCATCCGCCGCGTTGAGGCAATAGACGCGCCCGTCGTCTGAGCCGAAGCAAACGTTCTCGCCCCAAGCCACCGGCGCAAAGCGGATGGGTCCCTCGGCAAAGAAGCGCCAGAGCCGTTCGCCGGTCTCCGTGTCCAGCGCGATGACGCTGTCTTCCCGCGATGAGGCGACGAAGAGCCGCTTGCCGAGGATCACCGGCTCGTAGCCCTTGTCGAACTGGAGCCGCACGTCGCGAAACGCCGGTTCGAGGGGAGGAAGGCGGCGAATCCAGCGGATTTGCAGGTTTTCGCCCAAATTCTGCGGTGAAGCGGCGGTGCGTCCGGAATCGTAGCGCCACTGCGGCCAATTTTCGGCGGTGAGGGTGTTGGTTAGCGCCAGGATCGCGATTGCGCTCGGATAGGCAAAGCGGACTTTCATCATCCCGAAACTCTGGACGGGCGGGAGGCGGCGTCCAGCACTGAATTCGCCGCGTACACCACGTGGGCGAACGCTGCCCCGGCAATTTGGCTTCGGCAAATCGTCCGCGGGCGACAAGAGTGTAGCCTCTCCTTGAACGCTCCCGTCGCATCAAGGAGCCGCGACACTCCTGTCGCGCACGGAGCCCCGGAACTCGACCTTGGCAAATCCGTGCGCGACGACGTGATTTACCTCTCCCACGGCGGGAGGCCACCCCTAACCGACATGTTCGGAAACGCCGGAGGGCCTAACGCAGTTGCTCGGCCAACGATACAACGATGCCGTCGTGCGCGCGATGGCGGTCCTGAATTTCCTCGTCAAACGAGTAGATCGGCAAGCTGAACGATCCCGGCGGCGTGGTTCGCAAGCTGGCGACTAATATTAATGGAGGTGGAGCTGGTGGAGCCTCCAAAGGCGAGTAGTTTTTTCATGCGGTGAGGATACGAAGTTGGAATTCAATGAAATCGTTGACCAGGTGACCGGCAAGGCGGTTGAAAAACTTGCCGGAGCCGTAGAGCACGCCCCAGCGGGTTCGATCGATGGCGAAGGCGGCCTGGGCGGCGGGCTTACCTTCCGGAGTCAGGCCGGCTGTGGCAAGGAATTGGACCGGCTCGGTTTTACCGCGGAGCGTCAGATCACCGGTGATGTCCAGATTCGGCGCGCCGGGCGTAGGGTTGGTCACGGGCGTCGCCCGGGTGATGACGAAGCGGGCGGTTGGATGGTTGGCGACGTCGAAAAAGTCGTCGTCGTGGAGGTGATGGATCAGCACGTCGTGCAGGTCCGTGCCCGCGAGATCGGTGCATTCGAGACGGCGCAGGTCGATCGCGAATTCGCCGCCGGTTAGGGTGCCGTTGGCGAATTGCAGGTGGCCGGATTCCAGAGCAGCCGTGCCGAAGTGCTTGTTGATCAGGTTGCGCCCGAGCCATTCGACGCGCGATTCCTGCAGATCCACCGCGAGGGGCCCGTCGGGAATCGCCGGCGCAGCGGGAAGCAGGGTGCCACGCTCGATAGTTAGCCCGGCAGCCTCCGCGGCTTCGAAACCGCCTTCGAGAATCCGAACATCGGAGTAACCCGCCCGCAGCAGCTTGTCGCGCGCCGCTTCGGCTTCGTGACTTTGGGCGTTGGCGCCGTAGACGACGGTGGTGGTGGATTTGTCAGGCGCGGTATCGGTGAGGCGATTGAGGAAGGCGACCTCGAAAACGCAATTGTTGGCCGCGCCGCTGAGGTGAGCGGCCTCGAAATCGTCTTCGAGGCGGACATCGAGCAGTTGGACGCTGCCGAGTGCGGAAAGTTCTTCCGGATTCATGTTGGTTGGTTTGTTAGGGTGATTTCAGATGAGGCGGAAGAGCAGCCATTGGCTGTCTTCGGTTGTGTCGATGGAAAAGGATTCGGCGGCTTCCTCGATTGCGAGGCCATCGCCGGTGGAAAGCGTTTCGCCCAGCGCGGTAACCTCGCCGCGAATCACCTGGATCCACGCGTGAGGCGTGTGGGCGGAAGCCGGCACTTGGACGCCTTTGCCCGCATCCGCCTTTCCAAAATAGATCTCCGCGTTTTGCCGAATCGCGGTCGAGCCGTCGCGTCCATCACCGGAAAAGAGCAGCGTGAGGTCGTTCGGTTTTGCCTCATCTCCGAGCGGTTTCTCGGCATACCGCGGCGCGCCGCCGGGTTCGTTTGGCTGCAGCCAGATTTGGTAGAGCTGCGTCGCATTTTCGCTCGATGGGTTGAACTCGCTGTGCTGCACGCCGGACCCCGCGCTCATGTATTGCAGGTTGCCCGGCTCGATTACCGAACCGTTGCCCATGCTGTCGCGGTGTTGCAGTTGGCCCTCGATGACGTAGGTGAAAATCTCCATGTCCCCGTGCGGATGGGTGGGAAATCCGCCGCCGGGCTGAATCGTATCGTTGTTCATCACGCGCAGCGAGCGGAAACCCACGTGATCCGGATCGAAGTAGCCGGAGAAGGAAAACGTGAAGCGCGCCTGGAGCCAGCCATGGTCGGCTTGACCGCGTTCCTCGGCCGGGCGCTTGGTGGTTTTGGGAGAAACGGTTTTCATGGCAGTAGCATGCGTCAGGAAATCGCGCGGTCGAATACCTTGTTTTGCCCAAGTTAACCCGTTTTTTTTTCGGCGCGTTATGTTCGAACCTTTTCTTCCTCGCTTTGCAAACCGACGGGAAGCGCGTGGCCACGGTTAAGGAGCGCCTCGCCACCAAAACAGGTGAAATCAGCAGGTGGATTTGAGGTAAGGGTGATCAATTTCGCCAGTTGACGGAGAGGTTTCCGCCCCCCAGTCTTTGGCTCATGCGTTTCCCCGTTTTTCTTGCTATTTCTGCCGTTGTGCCCGGAATGTTGGCCTCCGCCGCGGAGGTTCCGTTGGACGATTCCAACAGTTGGCCGTTCGTCCCCGGTGAGGAGGCGTTCGCGGACAATGCGATGCTGGATTTGCGCCGGCTCAACGAGGAGCAATCCGGCGAAAGCGGGTTCGTGCGCCTAACCCAGAGCGGGAACGATTTTTTGCGCGGCGACGGCCGGCGAATCCGATTTTGGGCCGTGGGGACCGACATGTATCGGCGCAGCCCGGAGGAAATGGACCGGCATTGCCGCTTTTTGGCGAAAATGGGGGTGAATTTGGCCCGATTGCACGCGCGCGTGCCCAACGTGAAGGAAGGAGCGAAAATCAGCGATTTGGACGAAAAAGAGGTGGAGGGAATTTTTCGCTTCGTCCAGGCCGCGAAGCAAAACGGGATCTACGTGCTCATTTCGCCCTACTACGGCCATCATCCCGTGCCGGAGAGCTGGGAATTGCCGGACTACACCGGGGTACAGCCGTGGGGCGTCATTTTCGTGGAGCCACGCATGCAGGAGGCCTACAAAACCTGGACGCGCCACCTTTACACCACCGTCAACCCGCACACCGGGCTCGCGATCAAGGACGACCCGACCGTCGCCTTCCTGCAAGTTCACAACGAGGACAGCCTGTTTTTCTGGACCCAATCGCGGATGAGCGATGCCCACAAAAAACAGCTCGGCCGGCACTTCGCCACGTGGTTGGTGGAAAAATACGACACGCTGGAGGCCGCCTTCATCCGCTGGGGCCGTAGCGCGCGCCGTCATGAGCACGACGATCTGAAAAACAGCGTCGCCGGCGTGTTTGACGTCTATTTTTTGACGCGCCCCTGGACGGGCGGGATGAGCCGGCGAATCAAGGATCAGGTGGAGTTCATGGCCAGGTTTCAGCGGGAATTTTACCGCGGAATGGGCGAGTTTCTCCGCGAAGAACTGGGCTGCAAACAACTGCTCAACGCCACGAACTGGCGCACGGCCGACGATTCACGGCTCAAGGCGCTGGAGCGCTACAGCTACCACGCGCTCGACTTCGACGCGGAGAATGAGTACGTGGGCAGCGATTACCAACACGTCGGCGAGAACGATGGCTACCGGATCGATCCCGGCCACTACCTCGTCAACGAGTCGGTCCTCTTCAAGCCGCTGGAGTTGTCCGTGAACTACCGGCAGGAGCGCGGCAAGCCGTTCATGGTCACCGAAACCAGTTGGAAGCACCCGAACCGCTACCAGAGCGAGGGCCCTTTCCTCATCAGCGCCTACCAATCGCTCAACGGCCTGGACGCGGTGTTCTGGTTCAGTTGCAACGAGGCCACCTGGCACCTGGATCCGCGCCGGACCTTCTGGAAAGTCGGCGATTCCTACGCGCTGACCAAGTGGAGTTGCAGCACCCCCATGCTCGTGGGCATGTTTCCCGCCAATGCCGTGCAACACCGGCTGGGACTGCTGGAAACGCCCGAACCCCTGGTGATGGACATCCGACAACTGCGCGATTTGTGGATGCGGCGCACCGCCAACATCGAGGACAACGAAATTTACGGTGACGCGCGAAAACAGCCCGAACTCGAGCCCGGTTGGGAGCCGAAATTCGACGGCCAGATCAATCGCGCCGCGTTTTTGGCCGGTCCGGTGCTCTCCCGGCTCGGCGGGAGTCCGGACAACTCGAAAGGCGGGGAGATTTCCGAGTTTTTGGACGCGGAAGCGGGCACGATTCGCAGCGTTACCGGCCAACACCTGTGGGATTACCGCAAGGGCGTCTGCACCGTGGATGCGCCTGCCGCTCAGGGGGTAACCGGCTTCCTCGCCAAGGCCGGCGGCGCCTTTGAGCTGTCCGCCATTTCCATCCAATCGACGACCGACTACGCCACGATTCAAGCCGTGGCGCTCGATCGCAAGCCATTGGCGGAATCGCGCCGAATTTTGGTTCAAACGGGGACCGTCGCCCGCCTGGGAGGCTGGCTGACCAAGGATGCGCGGGTCCCCTTCGAGCAAGGCGGCGAATCGAAGCCGATCGATGGCGAGCAAATCGTCGCCACCGGTTCCCCACCCTGGCGCATCGCCAATTTGGAGGCCAAACTCACGATTCGGAACCCAAATTTGGTCAAAGCGCTGGCCCTGAACCCTTCCGGCTACCGCACGGGAGAAGTGGAGCTGCGCCAAGTGGATGGCGGCGTGGAACTCACCCTCCCGCCGGACGCGCTCTACACCATCGTGCGCGCGGAAACAGGCGCTAATTCTCGGGCTGAGGACGGCCGGTAAACCCAAGGTTGAGCCCGGCGTCACTCCAAGAACCGGAACGCTTCGGAGGAGAAAATGCCGAGGCAAACACGGGCCCAGGCGTCGCGTTCGGAGAGCTTTTCGCGCGTTCGGCAAAAATCGAGGTAATCCCGGGTTTTGGTGACTTTGTCAGGATCTGGCGTGGCGCCCAGGGCGGTGCGGAAAGCGAGGATGATGCGGCCGGATTCGTCCAGGTTCGGTTGCGCGAGGAGGCGCTCGGCGAATTTTTCGGCGTAGTAGCGCGGCAGGGGGTTGTTGAGCCAAAACAGCGCTTGGGCCGGCGTTTCCGCGGTGGATCGCGCGTGCATGGGCACGCCGGAGGCGTCGAAGCCGAACAGTCCTAACATTTTGCGAATTTCCAGGCCGAGACCGACGGGCGATCGGTCGGAGGTGAGGATGTAGAGGGCGCGATCCTTGGATTTTGCGACGTCCAGTGGTCCGGCGGGCTGACGCGGGACCTTACCAATTGTGCTAAGCATGCTGTCGTAGATCGCTTCGGCTTCCAAGCGGCGCCGCGGAACAAAAGCGTCTCGAATTTCGAGTTTCGGATCTCGAATTTCGGATTTCGAGCCCTGCCGATACGTCGCGCTGGTCATGATGAGCCGGTGCATGGCCTTGACCGACCAACCGCTGGCGCTGAACTCCGCGGCGAGCCAGTCGAGCAGCTCAGGATGCGTGGGCGCGGCGCCTTGGGTGCCGAAATCAGCGTTGGTGGCGACGATGCCGCGACCGAAGTGCCAGTGCCAGATTCGGTTGACCATGACGCGGGCGGTGAGCGGGTTTTGTGGGTTTGTTAGCCAACGCGCCAGCTCCAAGCGGCCGCTGGAGTTGGGCGGAATGTTAGGGCGCGAAACCTGGCCTAACGTGGGTACTGCGCGCGGAACGGGCGCGTCCTCAGTCTGGTAAACCTGACCGCCGATGTGGACCGGCAGATCAACCGGTTCGCCTTCGGCAACGGCCAGGGCGATGGGGCGTTCGGCCAGCAAATCCTGGAGTTCGTCGATGCGGGCGTCAATTTCGGCTAACTTGCGCGGCTCAGCCAAAAAACGCTCGGTTTCGGCGATCGTCGGCGGCCAGGCGTCGGGGAATTTCCAGCGAAAATCCAGGATTTCCGGGTTCAACGCAGGATTTCCAGGTTTTTCGCCAAAAGTGGCGACCGGCGCCTTTGCCACCCTCGTCAGCCGCAATTTGTCGAGGCGGGGGAACCATTCGTGACGCTGCGCGAGAAGCCGAATCAACGTCCGCCCTTTCCTCAAATCATAAGCTCCGGCCGGCATCCAGGCTTGATGCTCATCGCCCCAACCGCCCGTCGCGCGGCCGAACGCAGCCTCCTGACGCAGCTTGCCGTTGATCTCCACGTTTACCGAAACGGGCTCAGCCGCGGCATAACGCGCATGCAGGGAAAATCGGCCGTTTTCCGGCACATCCACGTAAAATTTGACCCATTGCTCCTGGCGCTTGCGCGTGCCGATGACCGGGCCGTCTTCATCCGGAAAACCGCGCAGATTTTTCTGGCCGGCGTAGTTTTCGGCCTCGAATTCGACGCTGGCGAGCACGGGAAGCGAGGCGAGGGCTTCGCGGTAACGCGATTCCTCAGCCGCGACTTGAGCGGTCAGGTTTTTCCGCGCGGCGACGAGAGTTTCCCACCGCGCCGTTCGCCACTTTTGCAGCCGAACCTGGATTTTTTCGGCTTGCTCGCGCTGGGCCCGGTTTTCCAGCCTTTGAGTGAGGCGAGGGCGTCCGTCGCGCCAAAATTCGGCGAAGTGGCTGGTGATTTTCGTGCTGCGCAGGATGCCGGCCAGGGCGTAGTAGTCGCGCGTGGGGATGGGATCGAATTTGTGGTCGTGGCAGCGGGCGCAGGCGAAATCCAGGCCCAGGACAGCCTTGGTGAGGGTGGAAATTTGCTCGTCGATGATGTCGAGTCGCAGCTTGTTAGGGTCGGTGCACTCGTCGAACCACGGGCCGATGGCGAGGAAGGCGGGAGCGATGATTTGGTCGAAGGATGCGGCGGTTTCAGCGGGTCTCGGCAGCAGGTCGCCGGCGAGTTGTTCGGTGAGGAAGCGGTCGTAGGGTTTGTCCTGGTTGAAGGCGCGCACGACGTAATCGCGGTAGGGCTCGGCCATGTCGATGCGGTCGATGCCGTCGACCTTGATCGTTCCCTGGACGTAACGCGCCACGTCCAGCCAGTGCCGGCCCCAGCGCTCGCCGTAGTGGGGCGAGGCGAGGAGGCGATCGATGAGGCGCGCGTAGGCGTCCGGCGCGTCGTCGGCCAGGAAAGCGTCGATTTCGGCGATAGTGGGCGGCAGGCCCGTCAGGTCGAGCGTGGCGCGGCGGATCAGGGGCTCGCGGTTGACTTCGGCGGCGATGGTTTGGCCGTTTTTCGCGAGGATGAAGCGGTCGATGGGATGGGGCGCTCTGTTTGCCGGAAGCTCGGGCCGAACAAGCGGTTGGAACGCCCAATGCTCCGCGCACAAGGGCGTGAGCGAGAGGCAAACGGCGAGGAAAAACGGGAAACGCGGCATCCGGGAAACGTTCCACGCGTTGGGGGAAATTGCACGTCGTACGTCACGTCGCCACGCCAACTCGGTCCGAACCGTCGAGTGCACGATTTTTAGGCGCGGAGGCTGTCGGCCTTAGCCCGCCCGGCGTCGAGAGTCGAGGATTCGGCCCAAATTTCCCTTCGTTTTCGTCCCTTATTCTGGGCGTCATCAATTTTTTCCTTTATTTCTCGTCGCGTAGCGACAATGTATGGTAGCCGTGGGTTTTAACCCACGGATGGCAGGCGTAAAATTGCCCCGTCGCGTAGCGACCGGTTAGGCTGGGTTAACCGCGAATCCTAACTCACTAAGCAGTCGCTACGCGACGCACATCGATTTCCTCCGAGCATCCGTGGGTTAAAACCCACGGCTACCATACATTGTCGCTACGCGACTACGCGACTACGCGACCGAAATAAAGGAATAAATTGATGACGCCCAGAATATGTCCGCGAAGCGCGAAATTACCGCGGTTTTCCTTCGATCAGGTCGCAAATCACCTCCGCTGCGTTGTTTGGCGCCAACATCCGGGCGCGTTCGCCCATGCGGCGCAGGCGATCGGGATCGGCGCCCAAATCCGCGACGGTTTGGGCGAGTTTTTCCGGCTCCAACTCGGCCTGCTGGATGACGATGCAGGCGTCTTTTTCGGCAAAAACGGCGGCGTTGCGGTTTTGATGGTCGTCGGCGGCATAGGGATAGGGGACGAGGATCCCGGGTAGGCCGACGACGGACATTTCCGTCAAACTGGAGGCTCCGGTGCGGCAAATGGCCAAATCACTGGCGGCGTAGGCCCACTCGATTTCGCGGACGAACGGCAAGACGTGCGCGGTGACGTCCGTTGCGGCGTAGGCTTCTCGAACGGTCGCGACGTCGGTCGGCCCGGCGATGTGGAGGAACTGGCAAAGGCGCGGGTCGAAGAATTTCAGCATGCCGGTGACGGCCTCGTTGATGCCGCGCGCGCCCTGGCTGCCGCCCATGACGAAAAGGGTGAATCGCTCCGGATCGAGCCGGAATTTCGCCCGGGCGGCGGTGCGACCCGGCAATTGGTAGAGCGAGGCGCGAACCGGCGTGCCGACGATTTTTGACTTGCCGTAGGGGAAGTATTGCGCGCACTCGTCCCAACCGACCAGCGCCCAATTCGCGAATTTTGCGTTGAGTTTGTTGGCCCGGCCGGGGATGGCGTTGGACTCGTGGATGAGGCCCTGACACTTTTCCAGCTTGCCGGCGATGAGCGGCGCAGTGGAGGTGAATCCGCCCATGCCGACGACGTGCGTGGCGCTGATTTCGCGGATGAGTTTGCGGGTTTTGGCGATGCCGGAGACCAGGTTTTTCAAAAACGGCGCCATTTTTGGCGACCAGGGCTTGGGCATGGCCATGCTGGGCAGGCGCTCGAAGCGAAATTCGTCCGCGTAGCCTTCGCTGGCCACGGCGTCGATTTGTTTCTCGGAAATCAGCAGGATAACCTCGTGGCCGCGGGCCTTGAGTTGCTCGGCGATGGCGATTCCCGGAAAAAGGTGGCCGCCGGTGCCGCCGCAGGCAATGACGACGCCGCCGCTGGTGGTGGTGTTAGACATGGGGCGCAAAACTGGGGTAATTTGGCCAAAAGCCAACCGCGATTTCGCGGATGTTGGCCGTGGCGGAGGTTACGCAGCTTGCGGCTGCCGTCTTTCCGCTTATTTGACGTAGCGCTTCACGGGATGATCGTCCCACGGCGGGAGTTTGCCGGATTCTCGCGCCACGCGGTCGCTCATCGGTAAATTCCACGCTGCATAGTACGGCGCCAGGTTGGCGTTGCAGGCTTTGGAGAGGCGGATGACCCACTGGTCGTTCTTTTCTTGCTGCGTTTTGGGCCACTGGTCTTTAGGCAGCTTGTTATATTCGGCAAACACCGCCTTAAACGGCTCCCAGCCGTATTTTTCCTGGATCAGAAGATAACTATCCAGCGCCGTCCAGACCGCCCATTCGGTGGAAAAATTGCGGCCGTTGTTGAAATACGCGTTTCGCGTTTGGAGACGTTTGAGCGGGTGGATCGCGCCATGCGTTTTATCGCGATGTTTGCCGACATACTCCTCGTAGATATAGACGCTCCACAGGTTGCAGGTGGTCTCCCCGGTATTGGGCAGAGCCCACAGGTTATGTTGGTGGTTATGCCCGTATTCGTGAAAAAAGCCCCAGTTCCCATCGCGTTTCAGCGAATCGGCATCCACGGCCTGTTCGGCGGACCCTCCCAAGTGGGCGGCGACCGGATAACCGCTGTGCATTGAGCCGGCGGCCGTTTGGCGGTCGAAAACGATGCGCTCGGCCCGATAGTTGTCGCGATCGACGACGGCGAGTTCTGCGGCGGTATCGATGAAGGCGTCCCACACCTCCATGACCTCGTCCGGGTTATTGAGCCGGCGAATATAGCTGCTGGGCAGGGCGATGATGATGCGCGCGCTGGCCAGTTCCGCCCACGGCGCGGGATTTTTGCGGATTTTCGCCCGCCAATCGGCCACGGAAGTTTGGCCATGCACGTAGAGCGGAGCCTCAACGGCGCCTTCGATGCGGATGTCTTGCTCGCCGAATTCCGCACCGCGCGGGACGCGGATGGTGATGAGCCCGCCGAGGCCATTGGCGGCAACCGTCTCGCGGCTGTCGATCTCGAAACTGCGTTGCAAGCGAGGCCAACGATGCCACTTGTCGCGATTCTTCAAACCGCCGCCGTAAGCGCCGATGACGACTTCGAACCCCTTGCCGGCGATGCGGCCGGGGACGGTGACGCGAAAGGGCTCACCGGGAGCGGCGTAAAGGCCGGTGGGGCGCATTTCCTTGGCGTTGTTCGCGCCTGCGCCGCGGCCGCTGAGCCAGCCCTTGTAGTCGCAGTTGATGGCGAGGTCGCGCGCAACGCGCTCGGCGTTTTCGGGCACCTGACCAGGATAGTCAGCCGCGGCGGGATTCGGCCGGATTTTCTCCGCCGGCGCGGTTCGGTTGAAGTGGTCGAGCAACTCGACGAGCGTGTCAGTCAGCGGATTTTGGCCCGGGACGATCGGTTTCTCCTTGGTCGGCACGATGGGGCCGATTGCTTGGTTCAATTCGCCTAACACGCCCAAAAACGCGTCCAATTCCTCGCCTTTGAGCCGGGAGCCGCTCTTGAGGTCCGCGATCAGCTTGGGCGTCGATTTTCCGCGATTTTTCGCCAATTCCCGCGCGGCAGCGATGGCCAGCGGCACACCAGCTTCGTTAGCCGGTGGTGGACCAAACGTGATGGCGTCGCGAACGCCGGCGTAACCGTTCGGCTGAAAGTCGATCCCGGCCAGATTGGCGACCTTGTTGCCCGGAAACGTGGCGAAATCCGGGAATTTGCCCGCAAACGGCCAGGGAGTCGCGGCAATGACCACGCCGCTGCCTTTGAGCGCGAACCGGCGCACGGCTTCGAGCCCTTTTTCGCTCATCGCCTCGTGTCCGATGAAGCAGTAGACGTCCACCTGGTTGACGGCCAGATCCTCCGGCTTCAATTCGCGGGCCGACATGCCAATTTCCGCCAAAAGCGGCTGCAATTTCGCCGCGCCGGGCGCGAGACCGACGCTGGGGCGGCCGGATTTGCCCGCCCAACGGATGGTGTTGGCGACAAGCAATTTCGCGCCCTCTTGGTCCAGCAGGCCGCCCGGTTTCAGGAAGGAGCCGTGGGCAAACGCGGCCACCCGGCCTTGTGTGGAGGTGAAACCAACAGCGCCAAACGTCTTACCATCCTCGTTAGCCAGCAACTCCCGCGCCTGGGCGTCGCGAAGTTTCAGCACGCCGGGCACGCTCTTGCCGAGGGTGAATTTGGCCACTTTGGCGGTGATGAGATCGGTGTCGTTGCGATTGGGTGCGACGGCCGAGACCAAACCGGGCAACGCAAAGAAAAGGAAGGTGGCTAGGGATATTTTCACGATGTCTGGGTAATGACGATCAAACCGATTTTTTTTTGGGACCAAGGAAGCTTGGCGGTTGTCGAGGGTTAGCAAACACGCATCACACTGGTGTCAGCGTAAGCAAGCATCCGGCTATCGGTCAGACTCTTCACGCATCTCCAAAATAATGTTTGGATACTTTTCGTGCGACTCCCCGAACACTCCCCGGCGCCACTCCGTCAGGTCACGCCAATTCACCTGCTCATCCGGTTCTTGCCGCCGCTGCTCTTCCCTCACCAAACGGTCGATTTCGCGCTGAATCTTGCGCAAGCCCTCTTCGGAGAGTTTTTCGGCGTTTTTCAGGTATTTTGCGATTTCCGCGCTCATCGTTGTTGGTTGGACGTTAACCCGGGTTTTGCTGGAGAGCGAAATTTAAACTCGAACGCCGCTTCCGGCTTCACGTCCACCTTCGCGCCGGGTTTCACCTCCACCACGCCGTGGGCCGGGTTTCGCGTCGCCTCAAAAATGGAGCCGGAAAACTCCACCCGGCTTTTGGCGACAATCGGCCCGTTTTCCGCCGTGGCGCGGAATTTCCCGCCGCGCACGCGCACGGTGGTGACGGCCTGGTTCGGATTTTCCGGATAAAACGTGAGCGAGCCCCAACTGACCGGCGTCGCGTCTAAAAGCACGGTTCCACTGACCGCGGCGCGCTTGCCGGGAGCGAGAAATCCGTTGGTGCGCAGCCAATCTTGCAAGTGACCGCCCCACGTTCCCAAAATCGGGTCGCCCGGCATGAGACCAACGCCGTGGGGCCCTTTTTGGTAGATGTGCATCTCCGCGGGAATCTTGTGCTCGCGCAGGCCGAGGTAAAAGCGGATGCTGTTTTCCGCGGGAACGCCGGCGTCCTCACCGGTGTGGAAGAGAAACGTAGGCGGTGTGTCAGGACGAATCTGCAATTCCGTGGAAACCTGGCGCGCGAGGTAGGAATCCGGCGCAAAATTGCCACCCAGCAGGTTGCGCCGGCTCCCGGCGTGGCCGAATTCGCTCGAAAGCGAGATGACCGGGTAACACAGCACCAAAAAATCGGGGCGCGAGCTTTGGCGCTCCACCGGATCGACCGCATTTGGCTCGCCGGAATCGAACATCGTGCCAGTCATGGAGCACAAATGGCCGCCGGCCGAAAATCCCATCGTGCCGACGCGTTTGGGGTCTACGCCGAAGTTTTTCGCCCCGGCGCGAACCGTGCGAATGGCTCGGCGAGCGTCACCGATTTGCGTGGGATGATGGTAGCCCTTGCTCCCCAGCCGGTAGTAGACGACGAACGCCGCCACGCCGAATTCGTTGAAAAATCGGGCGATTTGGTGGCCCTCGTGATCGCTGGCCAGCGCGCCGTAGCCGCCACCGGGAAATACCACGACTCCACAGCCGTTGGCCTTCGCCTTTTCCGGCAGGTAAACGTCCATGAACGGCTGATCCTTGCTTTCCAGGCCCTTGGCTCCCGGCGCGCCATTCGGCCAGAGCGGCTGCCGATCCTGACAAATAGCCGGCGACGCCCAAAAAACCGCTGCCAGCAGAAAGAACGTCGTTTTCATGGGGCTGTATCCGTTGCGGGCGCCGTTGGAGCCGGATTTGCACCGCTGCCAACCAAGCCTTCCAGTTCGCCGATCCAATTTTTCACGTTGTCGTGCCCGATGTTGGCCTGGATGATGTCCAGCATCGCCTTGGCGGCCAGAGCGCGGCTGCCGAACGCGAATTGATCCTTCGCCTGGTTCCAACGCAACTGCGGGAGCCGCTCTTTTTCGAACTGATGTGCCGCTTTGGCCCGGCCACGGACAAAATTCGCCATTTGGCCGATTTGCCGCCGCACAGCCCCGCCTTCGCCGTCATTGCGATCCCGGTAACGCTCCATTTCGTCCTCAAACTTAATGAACAGCTTGGCCATGGCCACTTCCTGCTGAATCCGGGAATTCCAGGCGTTGGGGAGATTTTGCGGCATTTTTTGGCGCAAATACGGCAAAATCGTCTTGTCGTAAACGCCGCCGATGTTGAGAGGATTTCCCTCCCATCTCTCCTCGTTGCGGCTCAGCGCTTCATCCAGCTCGTAAGTCTCGGCAAAGATGGTTTGGCCGATGTCCTTGTTCAACTCCGGGTGCGGAGGCGCATCCAGAGCAGCCAGCCGGGCCATGAACGAAGTTAGCGCTGAAAAAACGGAGGAAACCTCTTCCTCCTGCGCCGCGCGCGTCGCCAGCGCCAGATACTCCAGTTGGAGGCGCAACGCGGTGAGAAACGGCTCGAAAGAGTGCTGCTCCTCGTTGGCGTCGCGCCATTCCCGCCAATCGCCGTCGTCCTTGTTCAAGCGGGTGAAGTTGATCTCCTTCTGACAGCGCAAATACAGCTCCAGAGCCGCTTTGTCGCTTCCCGCCGCCGAGCGGAAAACCTGCTCGGCGCTGGAATTTTTGCTCAAATGCTTGTTGTCCGCCGCATCGCGAAGTTGCTCGAGCTGTTTCTTGATCGCTTCGATTTGGCTGGAAGTCAGCGGAGTCGGTTCGCTTTGCGCGCGGGCGAAACCGGCCAAGGCGACGCCGGCCGCAACCATGCAGGTCAACACGCGCCGGAAAGGTGGGTTTTGGTTCTCGGTCATGGCTAAAGGGTGGAGAAAATGGAGCGAATGTCGAGGTAAACCTCGGCTGAAACGGTGGCTCAACAATCTTTAACGGAAAACGTTTCGCCCAGTCCTGAAATTGCAAAATTGAGCAATGGCCGTCGAACTTTGGAGCATCTCCGGGAAATTTCGCCCCAAGACCACGTCCGTTACCAATGTAGCCTATTTCGATCGCCTCTGAGCGCCATCCGATCGGGCTGGGCTTGGTTGGCGATGGGATCGCCTCAAACAGCGAGTAGACGCGCCTTGTTGATGATCGGACGAAGCCGATTACCCAATTGGCGATGAGACGCGGTGAAATAGGCGCGAGATGACGGGAAATCTCGATTGCCGCGCAAGGACATCCCAAAGCGCCCTTCAGCCTGCACCTCAAAGTGATGCGCGGTAACGACGGCTCCCACCGCGCCGGCGAAAATGCGGTGCCACTCGGTGTTGCGTTCTTCGTCCGTGGTTTGGTTAGGCATCTCCCCCTCACGCGATCACATCCCAAATCGGCGTGCCGTGATCGATGGCCAGACGCTTGCGGCCGGGAATCTCCAATTTGCGCGAATCCAACCCTAGCTGATGCAAAATCGTGGCGTGGATGTCGGTCACGTAGTGCCGGTTTTCCACCGCGTGGAAGCCGATTTCGTCCGTCGCGCCGTGCACGACGCCGCGCTTCAAGCCGCCGCCCGCCATCCACACGGTGAAGCCGAAAATGTGGTGATCGCGGCCATCGGCATTCTGCGATCCCGGCGTGCGGCCAAATTCCGTGGCGAAGACGACGAGCGTTTCCTCCAGCATCCCGCGTTGGTCCAAATCCTCCAGCAAGGCGCCAATTGGCTGGTCCACGTTGCGCGCCAGGCGGGAATGATTCGGCTCGAGCTTGCTGTGCGAATCCCACGCGCCCGCGCCGCCGCCGCCCTGCTGAATTTGCACGAAACGCACGCCGCGTTCGACGAATCGCCTCGCCGCGAGCAGTTGCTGGCCGAAATCGCGCGTTTCCTTCTGATCCAGGCCGTAGAGCCGCTTGGTCGCCTCCGATTCGCCGGAAAAATCGACCACGCCGGGGACGGACATCTGCATGCGGTAGGCTAACTCGTAAGATGCGATGCGCGCCGCCATGGCTTCGTCGTTGGGATACTCGACGCCGCGCAGTTGGTTCAAATCGCGCGCCAAATCCAGGCCCACGCGCTGAGCTTCGGGCGAAAACGGACGCGCGGGTTTGCCGAAATCCAGCGGGTTGTTCGGGTCGATCCGCAGCGGCACAGCATCGTGGGCAGGCCCCAGGTAATGGCCGTCTTTTTTGTTCCAGTACTCGCGCCGGCCGATGGAGATGAACTGCGGCAAATTCTGGTTCAGCGTGCCCAGGCCGTAGTGAACCCAGGCGCCGAGGGTGGGGAAATCGCCGTCGTTGCGGTGGCGTCCGGAGTGAAACTGGGTTTGCGCGCCGTGGTTGCTGTCGGTGGTCCACATGGAGCGGACGATGGCGAGCTTGTCCACGTTTCGCGCAATGTTAGGGAACCAATCGCTGATTTCCGTGCCGTTCTCGCCGTGTTTGGCGAAGCCGGTTTGCAGCGGGTAAAGCTCCAGCCGCTGGTTGCCGTTTGCGTCCGGGACGACGAGCCGCTCGATCGCCAATCGATTCGGGTCGAGCACCTCGGCGAAGGGCGTTTCGCTGATGGTTTTGCCGGCGTAACGCGTCAGCATCGGTTTGGGATCGAAGCTCTCCATGTGGCTGACGCCGCCGTTCATGAACAGCCAGATGACGCTCTTGGCCTTGGGCGCGCGATGCGGTTGACCGGTCGGCGGGGCCCAGGATTGCGGCGATGAGGCGCTGGCGTCGCGTTGTAGCGTAGCGCCTAACGCTAAACCTGTGAATCCCATGCCGAGATCGCCCAAAAAGGCGCGGCGGGGCTGCTGGAGGTTCGTTTTCATGCGAAAAATTTCGATTTCTCGGTACACCGCCGCCGATTTGCCGCCCTTTCAGCCGCGTTGCGAGGTTACGCGGTGAATTCAGCCAACGACCTGCGATCACTTTTGAGGCGGTCAGCCTCCTAACTGCTAACGCCGCAAATCGTAGGCAACGAGCCGCGACCCCAGCGCGTTTTGGTTGATGAAGAGCAAGCCGCGGCTCAAGGCGGGGGCTCCCCAGGTTTCCGGCGCGCGGAATAGTTGGGCTTTGGCGAGGATGTTGACCCCGTCCGGCGAAAGATCGAGCCAAAGCAGCGTTCCCTGCGCGCCTGTGCACAAGAACGCGCCATCAGCGTGAAGCAGGCTCCCGCGGCCCGGCAAGGCGCGGCCTTGCGCGGTTTCCACCACCAGCCCGTTGCGCCACATTTCCTGCCCGGATTTGGCGTCGTAGCAAACCAGCTCCGTCCCGCTTTGCGAGCTGCCGTGGAAGCCGTAGAGGTAGCCATCGTGAGCCACGGGCGTCGTGATTTGGCTGCCGAAGCGCGATGCCTGCCAACGCAGCTTGCCCTTGCCTTCCGGCGAAAATTCGAACATCGCGCCGCCCTCGGTGTAGGCCTCGGTCACGAAAACCGCGTTCCCGACGGCCACCGGAGAAGCCGCGTTGACGCTGGCGAACATTCGCGCGCGCCAGGGCAAAGCGTCGTCGATTTTTCCGGCTGCCGGGTCGAGGCTAAGCAGCCCTCCGATTGGTGGATCGGTCATTCCGCCGGCAAAAACGAGCACCCGCTCCTTGCCGTGAATCGTGGCCGGCACGGGCGAGGCGTAGCTGGCGTGCCAGGGGTGTTCTGCCGACCAAATCAGCTCGCCGGTTCGCTTGTTCAAGCTCGCCACGCAGGCACGGCCGCCGCTGTTGACGATGAGTTGGTCGCCCAAAACCAGGGGGCAGGAGCCGCGGCCGAAGAAAAACGGCGATTCCCCGAATTCCGCGGTCAAATTCTTCTTCCACACCACCTCACCGGTGGCGAGTTGCAGGCAATGGAGGTCGCCGCGCACTCCAACCACGAAAACCAGGCCGCCGTCGCCATCGATGACGGCCGGAGCCCGCGGGGCATCGGTTTGGCCGTAGCTGCTTCCCAGCCGAACCGGGTAGTCAAAGCGCCAATGCCGCTTGCCGGTTTCCGGTTGCAAGCACTCGATCACCTCGCGGCTGTCCATCTCGTGAAACAGGACCAAATAGTCGCCCGCAACCACCGCCGGCGCATGACCGCTGCCGCGTTTCACCTCCCAAATCGCGGTGGGACCGGAATCCGGCCAAGTTTTGAGCAAATGGGTCTCCGGCGAGTGCAAATCGTGCGCCGGACCCAAAAATCGCGGCCAATCGGCAGTCACCGCCTCGGCGTTGAGCGGTTTTGGCGCGGAATGCGAGGTGAGGCGCTCAAAAGCTTCCGGCTCGGCCATGGCAGCGGCCGCGAGGAGGGGGAGAAACACGAAACGATGGATCATGGAGCCCATTTTGCCCCTCTGGGCGAGGATTGCCACAGCAAAACGCGGAGGTATCCGCAACATCGAGTTGCCAATTTCGATGCCCGATTCGAAGTAAGCCCGTCCCATGGAACCCAACGCCTATTTCTTCATCATCCTGCTCACCGTCATCGGGCTCTACAAGCTGGATTTTTTCTCGGAATTGCTCAACCTCAAGGCCCTGCGCTCCGAGCCGCCCGACGAGTTCAAAGACGTCTACGACGCGGAAAAATACGCCGAAAGCCAGGAATACACCCGCGTCAAAACTCGCTTCGGCTTCATCGAATCCACCTTTTCGCTGACCGTTTTTCTCCTGTTTTGGTTCTGCGGCGGTTTTGGCTGGCTGGATGGCCTGGTGCGCGGTTGGGTGGATGGACCAATTCTGCGGGGATTGCTCTACGTTTGCCTGCTTTACCTGGGAAACATGCTGCTGAGCCTGCCGTTCGAGATTCACAACACCTTCAAAATTGAGGAACAGTTCGGGTTCAACAAAACCACGCCGAAAACGTTTGTCGTGGACCAAATCAAGGCCCTGGCGCTCGGCGCGATCCTGGGTTTGCCGATTTTGGCGCTGATTTTGTGGCTCTTCGGCAAATGGGACCTGGCCTGGCTCTACGCCTTTATCGCAGTGACCGCGTTTTCGCTGATTTTGAGTTACGTCGCCCCCACCTGGATCATGCCGCTGTTCAACAAATTCGAGCCGCTGGAGGATGGCGAGTTGAAAGCGGAAATCAACGCCATGGCCAAAAAATGCGAGTTTCCGCTCACCGAGGTCTCCGTGATGGACGGGAGCAAGCGCTCCGCCAAATCCAACGCGTTTTTCACCGGCTTCGGGAAGAACAAAAAAATCGCGCTGTTCGACACTTTGATCGAAAAACACAGCGTGCCGGAACTGGTCGCCGTTTTGGCGCATGAAATCGGCCATTTCAAGAAAAAGCACATCGTCCAGGCCATGGTTCTGAGCATCGTGCAATTGGCGGCGACGTTTTACCTGCTGAGCCTGTTTTTGAACAACGAGGCGCTGTTTGCGGCGTTTGGCGTGCCGCAAACCTCGGTTTACCTGAGCCTCATCTTTTTTGGGCTGCTCTACACACCCATCAGCAAGGTCATTTCCATTTTTATGACGATGCTAAGCCGCAAAAACGAATTTGAGGCCGACGCCTACGCCGCTAACGTGACCGGTGAGCCGGAAACCCTGGTTACCGCGCTAAAAAAGCTGAGCAAGGACAACTTGAGCAACCTTACCCCGCATCCGTTCCACGTGTTTTTGAACTACTCGCACCCGCCGGTTTTGGAGCGGATTGCCGCGCTGCGGGGGCAAAGGACGCAAGGGGCGTAGGGGAGGGAAAGGGACGAAATAGGGCGACGGGCGCGATTTTTCCCCGTTCACTGAAGCTCGACCGCTCGGACGCTGCCGGAGCCGGTTTCGTCCACCCGCCACTCGTCGATGACCAGCTCCAATGCGGCATTCGGCGCGCTGACGAAGATTTGCCAGGCCACTTCGCCCGTTTCGGGATAGATGTCATCCTCCACGAAGCTCTCCGTTTCGGCATTCTTCCACGCGAACCGCTTCAGCGGGATCGACAAACGGCGCCACTTGCCGGCGGCGCCTTCCCACAGGATCGGCTGGCCGAATTTGTAGAGCTGCACCTCGCCGCGGGCCGGGTTGGGCACGTGGGTGAGCATGAACAGGTCGAACTGGGCCGGCTGCTCGATTTTCAGGGTCAGGTGCAGGTGGGTGTTGGAGCCGATGGTGACGAGACCTGGCGCCCACGAAATAGGGGGGATGATTTGGCGATACTCGCTTCCGTCCTGGGTTTTGGATACGGTCCGCACCCCGCCCCTTGAGCCGTCCGGCAGCCCGGTATCGACAAATTCGCCCAACCAACCGGCGGGCAAGCCGTCCTCAAAATCCTGGGTCCACTGGGCCGGTGCGGTTGGGATGCGACGCAACGGAGGCGCGTCGGGAACGTTGGGAGCTGGGACCGGCGCAGGCGGCATTGGCGGCTGCAATTGCTCGGAATCGACGATTTTTTCCCCGTTATCGCCGGAATTTCGCGCCAGCCAGGAAAACAGCGCCAAAGCCAGCAACGACGCCACCAGCACGGCCGCCGCGGCCAGGGCCAATCCGCCAAATCGGCGGGGAAACCGCCGAATCGCGGGCACCGACGCGGAAAAAGGCTCGCAGCAACCCAATTCCACCTCCTGGTCCACCATTTGCAGGTAAACCCGGCGCAAATCCGCCTCGCCGGCCAGCAGATCCTGCAAACGGGCGAATTCCGCCTCGGTGATGGATTCATCCAGCAGCTTGGAGATTAGCTCCACGCCTGGCTCGAAATGTTGCGGCCGTTTCATCCGTTTGGGCTGGAAATTCCGGGTTCCCATTCCGCGGCGTCCAGGGTGCGGTTGACGCATTCGACCAATTTTTTGCGAATCCGGTGCATCATGAGGTAAAGGGAGTTGGCCGAGCGATTTTCCTTGCGGGCGATCTCGTCCAGGGTCCGTTCCCGGCTGTAGCGCTGCACCACCAGCTCACGGGCGCGTCCATCCAGCTTTTCCAGGCACTGTTTCAAAACGGCGCGCTGTTCCTCCAAAATCAGCTCCGCGGCGTCGTGCTCCTCGGCCAAAGTTTCGATCAATTCATCGGCAAAGAAGTATTTTCCGTGGATCGCTTGCCGCTTGCGGTGCCGCATCACCTCAAAGTAGGCGAATTTCTTGGCCCAGGGCCAAAACGGCTGCTTGGGATCGTAGTCGGCGGATTTTTTCCAAAGCGCGCGCGCCGTTTCCTGCACCACGTCTTCAGCCTGAGTCCGGTTGGGAACCAGGGTCATCACGTAGCGGAGCAGACTGAGGTGCGTCTGGGAATAGAGCGCGGCAAAGTCTTCGCTGGAAACGGCGGATGCGTCGTTTTGGGGCATTCGGGGAGGTTTCTACCCCGGGGCCGGAAATCTTTCCCGCAAAGCGCGAATTTCGGCGTGATTCCCGGCCAGATTACTCAAGGGGATCGCGAACCACGATGTTTTCAGAGCGTCCGTAGTGGTTGCGGTAGTGGGAGCGCGAATCCGGCGCAAAGTTGCCCGCAACCAGACCGCCGTCCATGCCGGCAATGGCCACGGCGTATCCCGGGCAAGAAATGAGGTTGTCCGTCACCATCACCTGGCGCTTTTTCTCGGTTGCATTGTCCCAGACGTAGATCGCGGCAAACGATTTTGGGTTCGTGTTGACGATGACGTTGTTGGAAATTTTGACCCGCGAACTGAGGCCGATGGAGACCGAGGCAGATGCCGTTGCCGAGTGCAGTTGGTTGCCGGTGACATGGACGTTTTTGTTGATATTTCCCAAGATAAACGCCGCATGATTGCCGGTGATCGTCAGCCCGTCGATCCCATCGCCGGCCACGATGGGTCCGTCAACCACGTTGCCGGAAACGAGCACGCTTTTTGCCCCGGTATTGTGCTCCAGGTGCAGCCCCCGCGGAGTCCCTTCGATCAGCACGTTGGGCAGCTCCCGATTGTTGGTGACCTGGATGTTCGAACCGCCCGTAGCGCCAATTTGGATGCCGCAGCGCAGGCCGTCGTGAAAGGAGCAGTTGCGGACGACCGAACCCACGCTGCCGCGGCCCAAAGCGATGCAATCGCCGGAAAAATGGTGCGCATAAACGTTGTCGATGGTGACATTCGTCAATCGGCCTTCAGCCGTGTAGAACCAGATGCCGTGGTTTTGCTCGAACGTCGTGCCGGGCTCGTAGCGCGCCAGGGTGGACGACCCGTCGAGGGCCAGATCCTGGATGGTGACGTTGGCGACGGGACGATAGGAGCCGATCATGCGCCAGAAATTCGTTGAATTGACGCGCTCGGCGAATTTCAGCACCGAGGCGCTTCCCTCCCCCTGCACTTTTGTATCGGATGGAACCTCAAGAATACACGCCTCGGATTTTTGGCGGCTGATGATGAACGTTCCGGCGGGGATTCGCACGATGCCGCCCCCGTTTTCCCGCGCTTGGTCCAGCGCTGCGTTGATGGCGGCGGTGTCGTCGGTGTCATCATTGGGCGTGGCTCCAAAATCGACGATGTTCAGGACGGAGAGCGACAGGGCAAGAGTTAGGGTGGATGCGATCATGGTTCCCCCTACATCGGCTGGGACCGCAATTCAAGCGCACGGGCGGTTTCGCCAGTTAGCCGTTCGCCTCACATGCCGTGCCGCAAGAGCACGCCCATGCCAGTGCCCGGGTAGTAATTGCCGACGATCGCGGCAACCAGAAAAAAGTCGACCACCAGGTGGACGATGAGCACCCAGAGCAGGCTTTCGGACTTCTCAAACATGCTGCCCTGGGTCCAGGCGAAGATGTAGACGATGACGACGCCGGCGCCGGTGAAGGCCATGTCAAAGAGGACCGCGGTGTAAACGACGGCTTGCAGGGCGTTGGCGATTTTGTAGGTGAAAAGGCTGCGCAACACCGCGTAAACCACGTTGACGAAGAAGAGTTCGTCCCAAATTCCCACCAGGTTGATGCCAATGAAGAGGCGGCGGATTTCTTCCTGGTCGAGCATCTCCGGCTGGCTCCAGTGGGTGAAGAGGTTGTCGCCAAAAAGCGCGAGATTCAGCCAGCCGTAGAGCTTGATGACCGCCCAGGCCAACGGCAGCGAGAGGATGGTGTAAATCACGTCCACCCAGCGGAAATTTCCCGGCCAAAACCGGTAGCGGATCACCCCGGGATCGCTCCTCGCCAGCAGCAACGGCGGAACGAACGCGCAAATCGCGAACGGGATGCCGAGGCGGAGAAAATTCGCGTTCTCCGTGGAGGTTTGGATGTCGGTTAGGGCCAAAATCGCGATGCAACCCAGCAAAACGCCGATTCGCCGGCGCAACCTGGGATCGGCGTCGCGAATCGTGAGGATGAGGCAGGCCGTCCAGAGCAAAAATGCCAGCCCGTGGGAGAATTTTGCGGTCCATCCGGACGTTTCGCCGGCTACCGGGATCCAGAAAATCGTCGCCAGCACAAACGTGGCGAGAAGCGCGATGCGCGGCTTGGTGAGTTGAAGCGGCGGGGTTGGTTGGGCCACGCCCGGATTCTGCCGAATGCCCGGCCAGCGTCAATCAGCGAAATTGCGCTAAACTCGGCAAATCCCCGCCAAAATCGCGGTTTTCGGGGGAAAACGAGTGCCCCGCCCAAAACAAAGCCGCCGCGGCGAGGAGGCGCAATCCAAGCGCGGCGAGGCGAATCCGGAAATGGAAGGGTTGGGGCTCCATGGGCCGAAAATGAAGCCCAAAAGGCCGATTTTATCAAGATTTAGGCCAAAAATTGTGAAAATTATCAACCTCGACGCCTTCCGAACAATCCGCGGCGCTCTTCATGCTCGTCCACGTTGCGAAGTTTCGCATCCGCTCCGTTGTCGGTTTCAACGACGTGTTTGATGTTCTCGTAGCGGACGTTGGTGAGCGAACCCCGCGCCTTGGAGTTGGTCATTTTCAGGATGGTGTGGCCGTTGCGAAATCCCGAGTCGGTGATGGTGATGCGGTAGGCTTTGTTGGGCCCCGTCCCCGTGGTTCGCGCAAAACGGGTGAAGTTTTGGGCGTAGCATTTGTCGACCACCACGTTGGCCGGCGCGTTGATTTGGATGACCTTGTCCGCGGCGCGCAAAAACGAGCAGCGGTAGATGATGACGCGCCCGCTGGAAGTGCCGCTTTTGATGGTGATGGCGTCCTCGCCCACGTCGCGAACCTGCACGTTTTGGATGCGCGTGGTTCTGCCGCCTGAGGCGTGCGCGTGAATGCCGTCCGCCGAGGGCCGGTCCAGGATGATGTTTTGCAGCTTGGCGCCCGGCTCCAGGATGAAGAGCGGCTTTTGATCTTCGCGCTGGGAGCCATCGCCCATGTTTCGAGCCGCCACGTAGCGCGTCAGCTTGCCATTGCTGTGGCGGCCGTCGTGAACGTGGCCGCTTTTCACGACAATTGGCTGGGTGACGGTCACGGTTTGCGCGTACTGCTTGAGCGCGGGGGTGAACAGACCTTGAGCCAAGGCTGAGGATGAAAGGCAGACGGTGAGAAGGAGCAATCGTGTGGTCATGGCTGGCGAAGGGTGAATTTGTGAACGGTTAACTGACGGTAGACTTCCCCCGGCCGCAAGAGGGTCGGCGGAAAATTCGGCTTGTTGGGTGAATCCGGGAAATGCTGGCATTCCAGGCAAAATCCGTGATGTCGCCCGTAGTTTTGGCCCCCGGCGCCGGGAACGGGGCGGCCGAAATTTGCCGAGAAAAACTGCACGCCCGGCGCCGTCGTGAACACCTCCATGACGCGGCCGGAGCTAGGATCCGCCACGTGCGCGACTTTTCGCAATTCACCCGGTTTTGCGGCGTTTTTCAGCACGTAGCAGTGATCGTAGCCCCCGCCGTCCACCGCTGCGATTCGCGAACCGATCGCTTGCGGCTGCCGAAAATCAAACGGGCTGCCCTCGACCGGCAAAATCGCGCCGGTGGGGATTTTTCGCTCGTCGATCGCCAAAATCGCGTCCGCGTGCAATTGCAGGCGATGATCCAGAATCGGGCCGGATCCGGCCCCTGACAGGTTCCAGTAAGCGTGGTTGGTCAGGTTCACGTGGGTAGGCTTGTCAGTCGTGGCTTCGTAGCGCATTTGCAGTTCATTTTCAGCGCTTAAGGCGTAAGTGACCGCTGCCTTCAACTTTCCGGGGAACCCTTCGTGCCCATCTTCACTGGTTAGGCGAAATTTCACCCCGTTTTCAACAACCTGGCCGCTCCAGATTTGCCGCTGAAAGCCGGTTTTCCCGCCATGAATGTGCACGCCGGTCTTCGCGTTCACCGTTTGCAGGTCGTAGCGCTTGCCGTCGATGGAAAATCCGCCGGTGTCGATGCGATTCGCGAAACGGCCGACCACGGAGCCAAAAAGCGGGTGACCCTTGCGATAGTCCTCCGGTTCGTCCAGATGCAGGGTGACGTTGGCCAGATTTCCGCTGCGGTCCGGGACGTCCACGCCGATGAGCGTCGCGCCGTAGTTTAAAACGCGCACGCGCAGCCCGTTGGCGTTGGTGAGGGTAAAAACCACCAACCCGTCGCCGAAATTTTGTGAAGTGACTTCCGCGCGAAGGTTCATCGCGAAAATCATGCCAAAAATCATCGTGATGCGAAGCGTTTTCATGCTGCGGGGGGCAAACGATCAATCTTCTCGCGCGAATTCCGCCGAATGACAGGAAAATCCCGCGCCAAAAGCCGTCAACCACAGATTCCGGCCAACCTCGCCGCCCGCCAGGTGCTTTTCCAGCGCGACCAAAACCGAGGGACTACTCAAATTTCCCGCTTCGCGCAAAACCTCGCGGCTTTCCGGCAAGGGGTGCTCCGGCATCGCCGTTTCGATCGCCTCGATCACATCCCGACCGCCGGGATGCGCCAAAACGCGGTCGATATCGCCGTTGCGGCCGGAGGCGAGGTAAAGCTCGCGCACCGCTTCGGCCGCCAATCCCGGCACCGCGCGGTCGAGCTGGTTTTTCAGCTTTCCGCCGGCGTTGACGAAGCGGATTTTTTCGCGCTGCTCGGGTTTGTGGACAGTGCGGAAGTTGCCCAACCGGTGTCGCAGACCGCCATCGCGAGGTTCGCCCCGCCAGATCGAAGCGCTGGCCCCGTCGCCGAACAAACACAGGCTGATGAGCACCCCGGGCTCGTCGCTCATGAAAAACGCCGCCGAACTGATCTCAACCGCGACGACGGCAACCGTCGCCTCCGGGTTCGCCGCTAAAAAGTCCGAGGCGCTGCGCAAAGTGGGGATGGCCGCGCCGCAACCCAGGCCCACCAGATCCTGAAGGTAAGCATCCGCGCGAAAACCCAGTTGCTCGGCCAGGTGACTGGTGATTCCCGGGCAAAGATAGCCGGTACAGGTGCAAACAAACAGCGCGTCGACCTCGCCCGGCGCGATTTCCGCGGAATCGATGGCTTGGCTCAGCGCGCGGCCGGCGATGAGCGGCGCGTTGCGCTCGAAATCCCGATTCAGCTCCTGAGCGCTTTTCAGGAAGATTTCCGGCGGGTTAGGGATGCAAAAATGCCGCTTCTCGATTCCGGAATCGCCGGTCAGGATCTTTTCGAGCAGTGTCAGGCTTCGCGTTTTGAGCAGCCGGGCCGCCGGAGCCATCTTGATCCGCTCCCAACATTCCTGCTGGGTGTAGGCGAATTCCGGAAAGGCGCTGGCGATGGCGTGGAGATGCATCTGGAGGGGCGATTTTTCGGGCAAGGCTAGACGGGATCTACCTCGGCGGCGAACACTTTCGGTGGTGGGCTAAAAGCGGCAATTTTCGGGTTAAAATTCTTCTCAAAATCGAGAAAATTGTAATTTTGATGTTTTTTTATTGAAATTATCAAACATCTCTCTAAACCTCCTTGGATTCGAAAATTTTAAACCATGAACGCTTCCTTCCTTCCCTTCAAAGTCCCCTCCGCCGCTCTCATGGTAGCTCTCGCCGGCCTCGCCGTGCAGCCAACCGCGCTGGCTTCCAAGCGTTTTGAGGACATCGACCCATCCCTTTCACAAACCGCCGTGGGTAAGGTCAAAATCAACGGCCCACTGGTGTCCTCCGTCGCCAAAATCAAGCGAACCAGCAAGGTCACCGCGGTTTGGGACGAAAACGGAGTGGCCACGGTCACCGAATCCAAGCCGGACTACGAAGTTTTGGAAGCCGGTGTCAAGCGGTCGAGCGTTTCCGATGTCGGCCAGAAAATCAGCCAGGCCATCGCGCGTCCCGCCCGAATCGCCGGGTTTTACTTCGGGCACCTCGACGCCGAATTGGGGGTGAACACGATTTCGCCCGTCATCAACCGCCGGCGGGCGATCAAGCGCGCTACGGCCATTCCCGGACCAACCAGCGTGCTGAACGGCCACCCATCGAGCGGCGCAAAAACGACGGACTCCGGCTCGGCAACGCGCCTGCTTCTCCTCAACCGGATATTCGGCAAGGCCGCGAACCAGCGCACCAACCAAAGCCAGGCGCCGGAGCAGCTCGACTTCGCGAAACCGGCGTTGAAGACTCCCGGCGTCGCCATTGAGCGGCCCTCCTTTCCCAGCGCAGCCACGCCCCGCTCGTTTCCCCGCTTCTATGGCCGGCGGCATCGCGGACGCTGAGTTTTCACCCCCAAAAAACCTGACGCAATGAACCTGATTTCGCCCAAAAACCGGAAATTCCCCCTCCTGCTGGCCAGCATCGCAGCCATGGGCTCCCTAACCTGCAACGCCGGCCTGTTCGACTTCTTTTCCACGAATAAAAAGGTCACCGGAATCGGCGGCGAACGCTACCAGAACGCCGTGACCGAGCATCTGCGCGTGTCCGTCGAAACGCGGACCTACAACCTCTTCGGGCGCCCGGCCCGGGATGAATCCAAGCCGCAGTATCAGACGCTCAGCGTCAAACCCATCAGCGAGCTTCCTCCCCGGAGCAAGCCCCGGCGGGTCGCCCCAAAACGGATCGGATCCCGCGTCGTGCCGGTGCGCATTTCCCGAAACCGGACCAAAACCAAGGCCACGGGAGCGCCGCAAAATGCCGTTGCCCAGCCATTTCAAGCCGCAGGGCGAATTGGCACGAAATCAAAGCGCCAACGCTCCTACCGGGGCGGCCGCAAAACGTCCGCGGCCCCTGCCGCGGCGCAAGGAGGCTGGCGCGCGTTTTTCCGATGGTTTCAGCCAAAAACCTGATCTTCACAAGCCCCCCTCTTTCCCCCTCCCGACCCCTTCAGACGACCAACCGAAAACCTAACCCAATGTCTAAGAATGAGCCGTAAACTAGCCATCAAATCTCTCAACCTCTGCCTCGCCGCAACCACCCTTGCCTTGGGTGCGTGCACCTCCATGAATGTCGCCGACCCATCCGTCGACGGCACTGCGGTGGGCGACGTAAAAATCCAAGGTCTTACCATCGCCTCCGTCGCCCGCTACGATAAATCGTCCGGCGCGCTGGCCATGAATTCCGCGGACGTCTACCGCGAAAGCGGCAGCGACACCATCGCCAAACTGGCCGGAGCCGGGGCCGATATCGCCTTGGGAACCGCTGCGATTCGCCACAGTTCCGCAGCGCTCAAGGAAGCCCGCGCGTCGCAAAAAATCGCCAACGACGGGTTGGAAATCCGCGGAGTCGGGTTCCACGTGAACAACTCCTCGGCTTCCTACGCCAACGCGGAATCCTCCTCGGAATCGTATTCGGATTCCTTCTCGGAATCGTCGGCGGAATCCTTCCAGCGGCAGTCTCAGAACCAACGTCAGCGCCAACGCCAGCGTCAGTCGCAACGAGGCGGCGGGTTCTACCATTAGCCCGGACCACATTTCGGCCGCAAGGCCGGCCAACAGCGAGGGTTCCTCCGTGGGACCCTCGCTTTTTTGCGTTCCTCACACAAAACCGCTTGAGACCGCGCCGCTCCTGCCATCGTATGGGCGCGATGGCAAAACCTAGCAAACAGCCCACAAATCGCGCCAAACGCCGGAAATCACCCGCCAAACTGGCCGATTCGATCCGAATTCGCGGCGCGCGCCAAAACAACCTCAAGGGCGTGGACCTGGATCTGCCGCTCAACCAGTTGATCGTCGTGACCGGGCCCAGCGGCAGCGGAAAATCGAGCCTCGCCTTCCAGACGATTTACGCCGAGGGCCAGAGACGCTACGTGGAGACGTTTTCCCCCTACGTTCGCCAGTTTTTCGATCGGATGGACAAACCGCGGGTGGACGAAATTCGCGGCATCCCGCCGGCGATCGCCATCGAGCAAGCGAACAACGTGAAAACGACGCGTTCGACCGTTGGGACGATTACCGAAATCAACGACTACCTGAAGCTCTTCTTCCCGCGCGTTGCCGACGGATTTTGCCCGGAATGCGAGTCGCCGGTTCGCCCTGATACCCCGCAATCAATCGTTGTGGCGGCGAAGGCGACTTTTGGCGAAAAACCGGTTTTGGTGACGTTTGGAGTTCGGGCGCCGGACGGGGCGGAAATCGCCGAATTTTTCGCGTTTCTCCAGGCTCAAGGATATTTGCGCGTATTATTATACGGTGAGGTCTATCGCACCGACAAACCGGATGCATTTGACCGCAAATTACCGGCCATGGTTGATGTGATTCAGGATCGCATCGCGGCAAATCGCAAAAGCCGCCTGCTTGAGGCTGTGGAGGCCGCGTTGCACTACGGCAAGGGCAAAATCGCGCTGGTGGAGGCGGAAACCGGCCAACGCGCGGATTTTTCCTCGGCCTGGCACTGCGCCTCGTGCGATCTGGATATCCACGAGCCGGTTGCCGGTTTGTTTAGCTTCAACAACCCCATCGGCGCTTGCCCGGCTTGCCGCGGATTCGGCCGCGTTATCGGTATAGACCTGGAGCGCGCGTTGCCGGATAAAACGCTCTCGATTCGCGACGGCGTCGTCAAAGCGTTTCAAGGCGACAAATACTACGAGTGCCAGGAAGATTTGGAGCGTTGCGCCGTGGTTCAAGACGTAGACCTGGATACACCGTTCGAAGACTTGCCGAAGAGCGACCGGGAATGGGTGCTGAAGGGCGACGGCGGCGATCCGGACGCTGCTTACGCCATCGGAAGCTGGTATGGCGTGAAGGGCTTCTTCAAGTGGCTGGAAAGCAAGGCGTATAAAATGCACGTTCGCGTGTTTTTGTCGCGTTTCAGGAGTTATACCGAATGCGAAACGTGTGACGGTTCGCGCCTTCAGCCAGATGCGCTTAATTTCCGGATCAAGGGCAAAACGTTGCCGGATCTATGGCAGGAACCGATCGATGAATTGCTGCCCTTTTTTCAGGGTGTCGCAACACCGGCAAAAGATCACTCCGCAGAGCTGTTGAAGAACGAAATCGTCTCTCGCCTGGGATATCTCGACCGAATTGGGCTTGGCTATCTCAACCTGGACCGTTCCACGCGTACGCTGAGCGGCGGCGAGGTTCAGCGCGTCAATTTAACCACTTGCTTGGGCGCTTCGCTCACTAACACGCTGTTCGTGCTGGATGAGCCTAGCATTGGCCTCCATCCTCGCGATACCGGCAGGCTCATCGAGGTGATGGAGCATCTGCGCGACAAGGGCAATACCCTGCTCGTCGTCGAGCACGAAGAAGCGGTGATTCGCGCAGGCGACTACTTGGTCGACGTCGGCCCCGGACGCGGTGAAAACGGCGGCGAGATCGTGTTTTCCGGCCCTAGCGAAGAACTCTTCGCCGATACCGGTGATTCGTTGACGCGCCGTTATCTCACCCGCGAAAAAACCATCGAAATTCCGAAATCGCGGCGCAAACCGGCCAAATGGATCGAAATCATCGGAGCGCGCCAGCACAATCTCAAGCGCATCAATGTCAAAATCCCGCTGGGGGTGTTTACCGTCGTCACGGGCGTCTCGGGCTCCGGAAAATCGACGCTCATCCACGACGTCTTGTACCAAAACGTTTTGCGCCAACGCGGTGAGGTCGCCGAAACCGAAGCGGGCCGCCTCAAAGCGCTGCGTGGGGTCGATCGCGTGGACAACGTGGTGATGGTCGATCAATCGCCGCTCAGCAAAACTCCGCGTTCCACGCCAGCCGTTTTTATTGGCGTTTTTGACGGTATTCGGCGGCTTTTCTCCGAAACCGCCGACGCAAAGGCTCGCGGTTTGCAACCCGGCTATTTTTCCTTCAATTCCGGCGCCGGGCGTTGCGAGCGTTGTTGGGGAACGGGCTTTGAAAAGGTGGAAATGCAGTTTCTCAGCGATATCTACGTCACTTGCCCGGAATGCGAAGGAAAGCGCTACGCGCCGGACACGTTGGAGGTGTTGTTAGACGGCCAATCAGTCTACGACGTGCTTTCCATGACCGTGGATGACGCCATCGCGTTCTTTGATAAGCTGGATGGGGGAAAAACGGCGCAAAACATCGTTTCCAGCCTCCAGGCATTACAAGACGTGGGCCTGGGTTATCTACGTTTGGGCCAACCGCTCAACACCTTGTCCGGCGGTGAGGCGCAACGTCTGAAATTGGTCGGCCACCTGCTGGAAAGCAAGAGCAGCCGCGTTGCAAAATCCAGCCTGTTGATCTTTGACGAGCCCACCACCGGGCTGCATTTTGACGACGTAGCCATGTTGCTGCGCGTCTTTCAGCGCCTGGTGGATCAGGGGGATAGTATCCTGGTTATCGAGCATAACGTGGAGGTGATTAAGTGCGCGGATTGGATCGTCGATTTGGGTCCGGAGGCGGGGAAATTTGGCGGGGAATTGGTTGCTGCGGGCACGCCGGAGGAGGTGATGAAGGTTAAGGAGTCTTACACGGGACGGGCGCTGGCGGCTACGATTGGGAAGCAACGGGGCGGATTGAAAAGCGATGGGGTTCGATTGCCGGCCGAACCTACGCAAGCCATTCGCATTACCGGCGCGCGCGAACACAACCTGAAAAACATCGACCTGGAAATTCCCCGCGACGAGATGGTCGTGGTTACGGGGCTAAGCGGTTCCGGGAAGTCAACCTTGGCCTTTGACATCCTCTTCGCCGAAGGACAACGCCGTTTTCTGGATAGTATGTCCACTTACGCCCGCCAATTCGTGGAGCAGATGGAAAAACCGGAAATCGACCGCGTCACCGGCCTCCCGCCGACCGTCGCGATCGAACAACGCATCTCCCGCGGCGGCGGAAAAAGCACGGTGGCGACGGTGACCGAGGTTTATCACTTTTTGCGTCTGTTATGGTCCAAAGTCGGCACGCAACACTCTCCGGCAACTGGCAAACCGGTCGAACGCCAATCGGTCACCGCTATTGTTACAAAGGTCAGAAACGCCGCCAAAACGGGACGGGTCAAAATCCTTGCGCCGCTGATCAAAGCGCGGAAGGGATTTCACACGGATGTCGCCAAATGGGCTGAAAAACAGGGCTACGCCGAGTTACTTGTCGATGGCGCGTTCAAACCCTCGCGCGACTTCAAAAGACTAACGCGATTTCAGGAACACACCATCGACGTTGTGGTCGGCGAGGCCAACAAAACCACGCAAACGCAGGAAATTCGCGCTATGCTGGAAACGGCGCTAAAAATCGGCAAACAAACCGCAAAATACTACGACGCGGACGATGAAATTCACGTTGTCAGCACCAACATGAGTTGCCCGGATACCGGCCGCTCGTTTGAAGAACTCGACCCGCGTTTGTTTAGCTATAACTCGCCGCACGGTTGGTGTCCGGACTGCCGCGGCTATGGCGAAATTTACGTGCGGCCCAGATGCGAGAAAGACGACAGCGAATCCCAGTTGGCGGCCGAGCTACGCGAAGAACGGAACCGCAAATGGGCCGATGCCGAGGAGTTGACCGTGTGCCCCACCTGCAACGGCGCGCGTCTCAACGAGGTTGCGTTGTTCGTGCGCGTGAGAGACCGTTCCATCGCCGAAATTGCGCGCATGAGTGTCCGTGAGGCCCGGGAAGCAATCGAAACCTTCAAATTCAGCGGGAAAAACGCAGTCATCGCCCGCGATATCTTGCCGGAAATCATCCAGCGGCTGCGTTTTATGGAAGAAGTCGGCCTGGGTTACCTTCAGCTCGACCGTAGCGCGACTACGCTAAGCGGCGGCGAAGGTCAGCGCATTCGGCTCGCCGCACAACTCGGCTCCAATCTGCGCGGAGTGCTCTACGTCCTGGACGAACCGACGATTGGCCTGCACCCGCGCGACAACGCCAAGCTGCTGGATACGCTAACGACCTTGCGCGACAAAGGCAACTCCCTGGTTGTCGTGGAACACGACGAAGAGACGATGCGCCGCAGCAATCATATCATCGACCTCGGTCCCGGCGCGGGCCGTTTTGGCGGCGAAGTCTCCGCACAAGGCACGTTGGCGCAAATCAAGCGCAACAAGCTCTCCGTGACCGGCCGTAAGCTAAAAACCCCGGTTTCTCACCCCATGCGCGGCGAGCGCCGGCCGATTCCTGCCGCTAACGCCAAAACCGGCTGGATACGCATCCAAGGAGCGAAGGCAAACAACCTGAAAAACCTGAACGTGCGCATTCCGGTGGGCCGATTGACGGTACTATGCGGAATTTCCGGCTCCGGCAAAAGCAGCTTGATGCGCGGCGTGCTCCAACCCGCGGTAAAGGCGAATTTACCAAAAAATCGCAGCAAACCCGGCGAAAAAACCTGGAAGGCCATCAAAGGCGCGGATCAGCTGGAAGCGGTCTACGAAGTCGATCAATCGCCCATCGGTAAAACCAGCCGTTCCACGCCCGGCACCTACATCAAGGTCTTTGATGATATCCGCAAACTTTACGCCCAGGTTCCCGACGCCCGCGCCCGTGGTTATACAGCTAGCCGTTTTAGCTTTAACACCGAAGGCGGCCGCTGCGAAACCTGCAAGGGCAATGGCCGCATCAAGATGGAAATGACCTTCCTGCCCACGAGTTATATGGAATGCGAAGATTGCCGCGGCATGCGCTACAACGAGGCCACGCTGGAGATTCTCTACAACGGCAAAAACATTGGCGAAGTCATGTTGATGAGCATCGATGAGGCGGCCGAATTTTTTGAGGCCAGCCCACGCATCGCGCGCACCTTGAACCTGCTGCGCGACACCGGCCTGGGCTATTTGCAACTCGGCCAACCCAGCCCAACGCTTTCCGGCGGCGAAGCTCAGCGCATCAAGCTGGTTAGCGAACTGACTCGCGGCGTCGGCCGGAGCCAAACGGCGAAATTACGCCAAAACCGCCAGCCAAAGTCGTTCCTCTACCTCATCGAGGAACCTTCGATCGGCCTGCACATGCAAGACGTGGAAAAGTTGCTCGATGTCCTCCACCGCCTGGTTGATGACGGGGCCACGGTTGTCGTGATCGAGCACAATCTGGACATTATCGCCGAAGCCGATCACGTCATCGAAATCGGCCCGGAAGCGGGCGACAACGGCGGAACGTTGGTCGCGGCCTGTTCGCCTGAGGAGCTGATTGATGTGGACGAAAGCCGAACCGCGCCGTTCCTCAAAGAACTGGCCGGTTAACCACCCGGCTGAAGAAGCTTGCGAATCACGTCTTTCACCGGTTTTTCGGCGCCGGGCGCGACCCATGCCCAATCGCCCAAATTTTGGTCCTTTTCCTCCCACGCGCGCTCGACGGGGATGTAACCGGGCCCGCATTCGCCGTAACCGACGGCAACCACGAAGTCGTCCGGCGCTAATTCCTGGGCAAACAGCTGGTACTCCACGTAAATTTCCGCGGGCAGCAAAAGCAGCTTCGCCGGGCCCAATTCGATCAACGGCACGTCGATTGGCTGGCCCGCGACGACGCGTTTTTGCCAACTGATGCCCAGCGCGGCCATGCCCTTGCGCATGCGGTTGGAATTTTCCCCGGTGAGCTGATTTTGAAGCGCTTCCGGCGTGAAATTGCCCTCCAGCCGCGGCGCGAGCGTCAACGGCTCGGATCGAAAGCTCATTTCCGGGACGGGCAGCTTTTTGGTGCTTTGCCAGGCTTGATTCATGGCCGTGTGGAGGCGCTCGGCGAAAATCGGACGCATTTCCGGCTTGCCGTTGTTGAACTTGCCGACAGTCACGTTGCCGCTCGCACCGCTGGCGTAAATTTGCAGCGTTTTCGGGGTCTCGGCCTGCCGTTTTTCGCGAGCCAGACCGGGAAAATCCGCCGAGATTCGCGCCGTGCGGTAGTAGCTCATCGGATGGGTGGCGTAGACGCTCAGCGCGCAAATCGCGTCTTCTCCGTCCCAAAAACTGAGCGTTTTCAGCAAGGGATCGATGGTCCCGACACCGGCCATTTTCGAGGCCAAACTGCCGCCGCCGCTGTAGCGCCCGTAGCTCACTTTTCCTTGCGGATCGACAAACCGCCGGTTGGAGGCCACTTCTTTCACCTCAGCCTCGCCCGTGCCCAGATGGGTCACCGTTTGCTTGGATTTCAGCGCCTCGCGGAGGGCCCCGGCCGCTTTTTGCAAAGCGCGCTCGTGAAAATCGGGATCGATCAACTGCGTGTCTGCGCCCGCGGCGTCCAGGATGCGTTGGGCCTCCAGATCCGGCAACGGCGTGTCGTGCTGGTGGATGGAGGTGACCAGCACGCGAATCCGCTCCGTTCCCGCGGCTTCGGCCAACACCTCGCGCCAGCGGTCGTAGGCGTCGTTGCGAATTTCCGCCCAATCCACCGAAACGAAGACCACCGGCGCGGATTTTGCATCGGTTAGGACGAAGCCCTTGGCCAAGAGCGGCGAATCCACGGCGACGGCTTCCTTTGCGCCGCCGGTGAAAAGCTGGTGGCCGACCGGAGGGGTGACGTCGGCGGAAAACGGGGCGATTTCCAGCGCTGAAGCGGGAATTGCGGCCCAAGCGAGCGAGAAGAGAGCAAGGCGCAGGTTCATGGCGAAAAACGCGGCAGAATCGGGCTCTCCGCAAGCGCGAATGCCGGTTTTTGATGAAAATTCGGCCACCGCGCGGGTGTGGACAGCTTAGCGGGCGCGTTGTTCGCATCACCCGATGAGTCACCTGCATTCCACCCGAATTTGGCCCCAAATCGCCGCGTCGGCGTGTTTGGCCGGTTCGATTGCCGCAACCGCCGAAGGGTCCGATTTTAGCCGCGAGGTGTTGCCGATTTTGTCGGAGAATTGCCTGGAATGCCACGGACCGGATGCCGCCGAGCGCAAGGCCGATTTGCGGCTGGATCGCGAAAGCCAGGGAACCGATTGGAACGCGCTGTTGACCCGAATTTCGTCGGCTGACCCCGATGAAGTGATGCCCCCGCCCAAAACCGGCAAAAAGCTCACCGCCGCGCAAATCGAGACGTTGCGGACGTGGATTGGCGGTGGCGCAAAATACGCCAAACACTGGGCGTTTCAGCCAATCCAGGCCCGGCAGCCGCCTAACGTGGATGGTGCGACGCTGACCGAAATCGACCGCTTCATCGTCGCGAAATTGCGCGAGCGCGGTCTGACCATGTCGCCGCCGGTTTCGCGCACCAAGCTCATTCGGCGGGCCGCGTTCGACCTGACCGGCCTGCCGCCAAAATGGAGCGAGGTGGAAGCGTTTGCGGGCGATCCCGACCCGCGCGCGTTCGAAAAAGTCGTCGACCGGCTGCTGGCGTCCCCGGAATACGGCGAACGTTGGGGGCGGCATTGGCTGGATTTGGCGCGTTACGCGGATACCCACGGCGCGAGCGCCATCGGGTTCAAAAAGTTCCCGTTTTCCTACACTTACCGCGACTACGCGATCAGCGCGTTCAACGCGGATTTGCCCTACGACCGCTTCATTTTGGAGCAACTGGCCGCCGATCAGCTGAAACTCGACGCCAACGACCCGGCGCATGCCGCGCTGGGCTTCCTGACGGTCGGCCGGCAGTTTCGCAATCGCCACGACCGGCTGGACGACCAAATTGACGTCATCTCGCGCGGTTTGTTGGGATTGACGGTAGCTTGCGCGCGTTGCCACGACCACAAGTTCGATCCCATCCCCACGGCCGACTACTATGCGCTGCACGCCACCTTGTCCGGCAGCCGTCCGCCGGCGGAACTGCCGCTGGTGGGCAACCCGGAAGTGGCCGAGGGCTACCAAACTGAGCTAAGCCGCCGAAAACGGCTCCGCGGCGACATCGTGCGCGAGCAAGGCGAAGTGATGCGCGGCCGGCTCAGGATGCAGGTGGGCCTCTACCTGCGGGAGCTGGCCAAAGGCACGCCGGAGCAGGACACCTCAACCACGTTTCTCTCCTACCGCACCGAAGATTTGCGGCCCGTGGTGCTGGAGCGCTGGCGGACCTACCTGAAAGCGCGCGATGAGAGCGATCCCGTTTTTGGACCGTGGCATCGGCTTGCCCAAATTGACGGCGAAGACTACGCCGCCCAGTGCCAGGCAATGGTGGAGGCGCTGGCCGCGGAAAACGGCGACCCGAAAAAATTCGCCAACGAGCACCTGCTTGCCACCAAGGCGCCAACGTGGAATCCGCGCGTGCTTGATGCGTTGGCGGCTGCACGTCCGGAGTCGTTTTTGGACGTGGCGGACGTCTATGGGGAGGTGTTCGCGCAAGTGCATCGGCGTTGGCTGACGTCCTTGCTGGAAGCCTCCGCCGAGGCTGCGCCGGACGGCAAAGTCGTGCCGGATCAGGACGCCAAGCATCGCGTGGTCAACAGCGCCATCGAGCGGCAATTGCGGCATCATCTCTACGCGCCGGAATCGCCCACCTCGCTCCAATTCGAGGACGGCTTTCACCAATTGATGCTGAATCGCGGCGTTCGCGACAGTGTGCGCGGAACCTTTGGGGCCATCGAGCAGCTCAACCTCGGCGCTAACGCCCCGCCGCGGGCCATGAGCCTGCTGGAGGAAGCGGAACCGGGCGAATCGTTCGTGTTTTTGCGCGGAAATCCGGTCAGTCGCGGCGAGCGGGTCGAACCGCACTTTCTCACCGCGCTGGTTGGCGAAAATCCGGCCCGTTTCGCGGATGGGAAGCGGCGTCTGGGTTTGGCGCGGGCGATCGTCCATCCCGCCAACCCGCTGACGCGCCGGGTCCTCGTGAACTGGGTTTGGCAGCATCATTTTGGCCGCGGTTTGGTGCGAACGCCGGACGACTTTGGAACTCGCGGAAATCCGCCGACGCATCCCGAATTGCTCGACTTTTTGGCCGAAAAACTGCTGGAAGACGGCTGGTCGCTGAAAAAGCTCCATCGCCGCATCATGCTGAGCGCCGCCTATCGTCAGGCCTCGCGGGAACGGCCGGAAGCGCGCGAGCGAGACCCGGAAAACAGCCTGCTGTGGCGCATGATTCCGCGCAAATTGGAGATGGAGGCCATGCGCGACGCCATGTTGGCGGCAAGCGGCGAATTGCAGTTGCACCCCCGCCCCGGCGGCCGGCCTTTCGACGCTGACAAGGGCGTCCCCCGCCGCAGCGTCTACGCGTTCGTGAATCGCGACGTGATCTCCCGGCTGGCCAGCACGTTCGATTCCGCCAACCCTAGCAATTGCACCCTGAAACGGCCCGAAACCATGGTGCCGCAGCAGACGCTTCACGCGCTAAACTCGGAATTTGTTCAGGACCGCGCAAAAGCGCTGGCCGCGGCTCCGGAGCTGCAACAGGCAGGGAACGACCAAGATCGGTTGCACCTGATTTACCGGCGAGTTTTTTCGCGTCCGCCGTCTCAGGAAGAAATCGCGCTTGCGCTGGATTTTCTCAAAGCCTGCAAATCGCCGGAAACCGCCTGGTCGCAGCTCACCCACGCGCTTTTGGCCTCCAACGAGTTCCACTTCGTCGATTGAGCATGCGCCTGCGAGTTGATTCGCTGATTTCCACGCGCTAGGTTGCAAAAACATGGCCTCTAAAACCAACGGCACCGTCAAAATCGTCCGCTTCGATTGGGCGATGAAGTCGTTGCTGCGCGACAAGGCGAATTTCGACATTTTGGAGGGGTTTTTGCACTCGCTGCTCGGCGAAGAGCTCACAATTTTGGAAATCATCGAGAGCGAAAGCAACCCTGATTCGGACGGGTCAAAATACAACTGCGTCGATCTGTTGGCCAAGGATGCCAACGGCCGAAAGGTGCTGATTGAAATCCAGAACGAGCGGCAAAGCGACTACATCGAGCGCATGTTGTTTGGGACCTCAAAATTGGTGATCGAGTCGATCGATAAGGGCCAGAAATATCGTGACATCCCCAAAATCATTTCCATCCACATCCTGTATTTCAACCTCGGCCAGGGCACGGACTACGTCTACTCCGGCACGACCGAACTGCGCGGCGTTCACACCGACGAGCCCTTGCTCGTGTCCGAACATTTCATCGATGAGGAGGGAAATCGCGCCCTGCGACTGCGCGACGTTTTTCCGGAGTACCACGTCATCAACGTGGAGCGGTTTCACAAGATGGACCAAGAAGATTTGGAGATGCTCGACCAGTGGGTCTACCTGTTCAAGCAAAGTGAGGTGCGCGGCGACTTTGATGCACCTGGGATGGCGACGGCGCGCCAAAAATTGGCGTATCTCAAAATGAGCGAGGCCGAAAGGCAACGCTACGACCGCTTTGTGGATGCGATGGTCCAGGAAATGGACGTGATGGAAACCGCGCACCGCGATGGCGTGGAAACAGGGATCAAAAAAGGCATCGAACAAGGCATCGAACAGGGCATCGAACAAGGCAAACAGGATGAGCGCCGCCAATTGATCGCCAACCTGCGCGAAAACGGCTTTTCCATCGAGCAAATCGCCCAAGGCACCGGGCTCACCGAGGCGGAAGTGTCGAGCTTGCTCGCGGAGGTCGATTGAGCGCGCCTGCGAGTTGATTCGCGGTTTTCCACGCGCTAGGTTGCAAAAACATGGCCTCTAAAACCAACGGCACCGTCAAAATCGTCCGCTTTGATTGGGCGATGAAGTCGTTGCTGCGCGACAAGGCGAATTTCGACATTTTGGAGGGGTTTTTGCACTCGCTGCTCGGCGAAGAGCTCACAATTTTGGAAATCATCGAGAGCGAAAGCAACCCTGATTCGGACGGGTCAAAATACAACTGCGTCGATCTGTTGGCCAAGGATGCCAACGGCCGAAAGGTGCTGATTGAAATCCAGAACGAGCGGCAAAGCGACTACATCGAGCGCATGTTGTTTGGGACCTCAAAATTGGTGATCGAGTCGATCGATAAGGGCCAGAAATATCGTGACATCCCCAAAATCATTTCCATCCACATCCTGTATTTCAACCTCGGCCAGGGCACGGACTACGTCTACTCCGGCACGACCGAACTGCGCGGCGTTCACACCGACGAGCCCTTGCTCGTGTCCGAACATTTCATCGATGAGGAGGGAAATCGCGCCCTGCGACTGCGCGACGTTTTTCCGGAGTACCACGTCATCAACGTGGAGCGGTTTCACAAGATGGACCAAGAAGATTTGGAGATGCTCGACCAGTGGGTCTACCTGTTCAAGCAAAGTGAGGTGCGCGGCGACTTTGATGCACCTGGGATGGCGACGGCGCGCCAAAAATTGGCGTATCTCAAAATGAGCGAGGCCGAAAGGCAACGCTACGACCGCTTTGTGGATGCGATGGTCCAGGAAATGGACGTGATGGAAACCGCGCACCAGGATGGCGTGGAAACCGGGATCAAAAAAGGCATCGAACAAGGCAAACTGGAAGAGCGTCGCCAGTTGATCGCCAACCTGCGCGAAAACGGCTTTTCCATCGAGCAAATCGCCCAAGGCACCGGACTCACCGAGGCAGCGGTGTCGAGCTTGCTCGCGGACAAAACAGAATCCTGACAGACGCCATGAATCAGCCACCCAATAACCAAATTTTCCCTCGCCGCCGGTTCTTGCGCCGTAGCGGGCTTGGAATCGGCTCCTTGGCGCTGGCGCAAATGATGGTGGGCGAGTCGACCGGCGGAATTCACGCCGCCAGCAAGGCAAAATCGGTCATCCACGTGTTCTTGAACGGCGGAATGTCGCAGGTGGATACCTTTGATCCCAAGCCGGAGCTCACGCGCCGCGATGGTCAGGAATTGCCCTACCAAAACCTGCTCACCGAGCGCCGGACCGGCGTCGCCCTGGCCTCTCCCTTCAAATTCAAGCGGCACGGACAAAGCGGCATCCCGGTGAGCGACCTCTTTCCCCACCTTTCCCGGCATGTCGACAAAATGGCGGTCATTCGCTCGATGCACGCCGAATTGCCGAGCCATGAGTTGTCACTCATGCTCCTGAATTCCGGCGATCAGCGGCTGGTCCGGCCGAGCCTGGGATCCTGGCTCAATTGGGGGGTGGGCTCGGAAAATCGTAATTTGCCCGGTTTTGTCGTGCTTTGCCCCGGCGGCTTGCCCGTGGGCGGCACGAACAACTGGCGCTCGGCGTTTTTGCCCGGCGTTTACCAGGGTACGCTGGTCGACACCTCACAAGACGACCCGAAGAAGCTCATCGCCAACCTGCGTAACGCCCGGCTGTCCGGCAGCGAGCAGGCGCTTCAGTTTGACCTGCTGCGCCGCCTCAATTCCCGCCACCTGGCCCAGCGGCCGGGTGAAGCGGCGCTGGAAGCTCGCATCCAGTCCTTCGAGCTGGCCTACCGCATGCAGCTGGAAGCGACCGACGCCTTCGACATCAGCCGCGAGCCCAAACACATCCGCGAGATGTACGGCCCCGGGCCGCAAAACCGGCAACTACTCATGGCGCGCCGCCTGGTCGAGCGCGGGGTGCGTTTCGTCCAAACCTGGCACGGCAAGGGGCAACCCTGGGACAGCCACAGCAACATCAAAACCAGCCACCGCAACGTTGCCGGTCAGTGCGACCAAGGGCTGGCGGCGCTCATCGCTGATTTGGATCAGCGCGGCATGTTGGAGGAGACGCTCATCATCTGTTCGGGCGAATTCGGCCGCACGCCGACGGTGGAGTTGGGCACTCAAGGCGGAGGCGCCACGTTAGGCCGCGATCACAACCACTGGGGCTTCTCTCTGTGGATGGCCGGCGGCGGCGTCAAAGGCGGCACGGTTTACGGCGCGACCGACGATTTTGGGTTCAAAGCGGTCGAAAACCCCGTTTCCGTCCACGATTTGCACGCGACCATTTTGCACTTGTTAGGCATCGACCACAAGCGATTCACCTACCGCTACGCCGGGCGGGATTTTCGCCTGACCGACGTTCATGGGGAGGTGGTTGAGGGGGTGGTTGGTTAGCCCAAAGCCACGAACGGTCTCGGAACAATCGACAATTTTGCTCGCGCGCCGGTTTTGGGTCAATATTGGCGGATGGTTCCCGCTTCTAGCGCCCTGCGAAAGTCCGCGTAGGCGTCGCGCAGGCCGGCTTCCAGGTTAAATCCGGGTTTCCAGCCGGATGCGCGCAAAAGCGACGAATCCATCAGTTTTCGCGGAGTGCCGTCCGGTTTGGCGGGGTCGAAGTCGATTTTGCCGCCGAAATCGGTGACGTTGGAGATGAGCGAGGCAAGTTGGCCGATGGAAATCTCCTCGCCGGAACCGATGTTGACGAGGTTCGGGGGATTTTCGAGCTGAAGCAAGTGGAGGCAGGCGCCGGCCAGGTCGGCTACGTGGAGAAATTCGCGCATGGGAGCACCAGTCCCCCAAATGGTGACGGAATTAGCGTTGGCAAGCTTGGCCTGGTGGAAGCGGCGCAGCAGGCCCGGGATGACGTGGGAGTTGTCCTGGTGATAGTTGTCGCCAGGGCCGTAAAGGTTGGTGGGCATGCCGGAGTGGTAGAGCACGCCGTATTGCCGCCGATAAAATTCGCACAACTTGAGACCGGCGATTTTGGCGATCGCGTAGGCCTCGTTGGTCGGCTCCAGCGGGCCGGTTAGAAGCGCATCTTCGCGCATGGGTTGCTCGGCCAATTTGGGGTAAATGCAGGAGCTACCCAGAAACAAGACGCGCCTGACGCCGGCTGCGTAGCTTTCGTGCACCAGGTTGGTGGCAATGGCGAGATTTTGGCGGATAAACTCAGCCGGATAGGTGTCGTTGGCGTGAATCCCGCCAACTCGCGCCGCGGCAATGACTACTGCGCGAGGCTCGGTTTTTCGCAAAAAGTCGCGAACGGCGAGTTGTTCGGTCAAATCGACCTCGCGCCGGGTTGCGGATAGGACGTCTCCAGCGCCGGCTTCTTCCAAGGCGCGCACAATCGCCCCGCCCACCATCCCGGTGTGCCCCGCAACGTAGGTTCGGTCGAGATTCGTGGCCACGGATCAGAGTTGATCGGGATCGATGCCCTTAGCCTTCAACTTTGCGGCAAGTTTTTCAAACTGCTGTTCGGCGGATTCCGCGCGCTGCTTTTCCTCCTCTGCGCGCTGTGTCTCCTCTTTTGCACGCTGCTTTTCCTTTTCCGCGTGCTGCTTTTCCTCTTCTGCGCGCTGCTGTTGCTCTTCTGCGCGCTGCTTTTCCTCTTCTGCACGCTGCTTTTCCTTTTCTGCACGCTGCTTTTCCTCTTCTGCGCGCTGCTGTTGCTCTTCCGCCCGCTGCTTTTCCTCTTCTGCACGCTGCTTTTCCTCTTCTGCACGTTGTTTTTCCTCTTCCGCGCGCTGCTGTTGCTCTTCTGCACGTTGTTTTTCCTTTTCCGCGCGCTGCTGTTCCTCTTCCGCGCGCTGCTGTTGCTCTTCTGCCCGCTGCTTTTCCTCTTCCGCGCGCTGCTGTTGCTCTTCCGCCCGCTGTTTCTCGACGCTAGCGCTCTCTTTGCTGAAGGGGATGAAATTTCCGCCCATGTCCGCCCAGCGCAGCCATTTCCGCCAACAATTTTCGAACTCGCCCTCCCATTCCACCAGTCGCAAACCAAGAGCGGGAAAATCCGGGCCAGGCATGAGTTGGTAAATCCCGCCAACCAGTTCGTAGGAAGCGACAATTTGCTTTTGGATGAATTGGCCGGGGTCGTAGACGACGTAGTAACGCACGCCCATGGCCGCGTAATCGATGATTTTCTGGCTCAATTCGCCGCCTTTTTTGTTCGAGACCAGCTCGATGGTCAAATCCGGTGGTTTGCCGTATTCGCTGATGAAATAGGAGCGGTTGCGCTTGTCGTTGGCCTTCAATTCCAGGTCCGCGGGAGTCTCCACGTCCATGCTCAGGAAAAAATCCGGCACCAGCGGCTGCCCCATGGGATGAGGAAACACGCCGACGTTGGCGTTGCAGATGAATTTGCGTCCGGGTTTCCACGAGTCCCGCAACGGCTCGTGCCAGCAACGCATGTGGTGGCTTGATAGGATGTTGTCCACGGGCTCGTCGTCCTCGGTGACGATGTTTTCCCAATCCACCTCTTCCTCAGAAATGGGAGGTGTGGATTGGATTGGCGCTTCTACGGGTGGAATCACGGCGACAGGTTAGCGTTCGGACTCGGCGGCGTCAACCGGTCGTGGAAAGCGCCATTGATGCAAAATTCAACAAAACCCACTCGCCAATCTTCAATCGTCCCGTTCGATTCCGATCAATTCCAAAATCCGGCCCAAATCTTCGTTGTCGTAGTAGTCGATCTCGATTTTGCCGCCCTTTTTCGGGTTGTGGCTGATCGATACGCGCGTGGCGAGGCGACCGCGCAGGCGATCCTGGATGTTGCGCACAAAGTTGGGAATCACCGAATTTCGGCCCTTGCCGGGGGTGGCGTCGCCGGCTTTGACGGTTTTTTTGCCTCCGGCGCCCTTCAGGGCTTCGTTCACGACTTTTTCCGTTTCGCGGACGGTTAGGCGCTTGCGCACGATGGAGTCGGCCACGGCGCGTTGCTCCTGGCCTTCCTTGATCCCCAAAATCACCTTGGCGTGGCCGGTAGAAATGGTGCCTTGCGCGACCAAAACCTGGACCGACGGCTCCAAATCCAGCAGGCGTATGGCGTTGGCAACCGCGGCACGGCTTTTGCCGACGCGCTTGGCGATGTCTTCCTGCCGCAGCTTGAAACCGCGGGCCAGCTTTCGATACGCCTCGGCTTCCTCCATCGGGTTCAAGTCCTCGCGTTGCAGGTTTTCGATCAGCGCCATCTCCAGCACCTCTTCGTCGCCGGCTTCGCGAATGATCGCGGGCGCCTGGTCCAGCTCCAGCATCTGGCAGGCGCGCAGGCGGCGCTCGCCGGCGATCAGCTCGAATTCACCGTCGTCAACCTTGCGTACGATGAGTGGCTGGATCATGCCGTGCTCGCGGATGGAGTCGGCCAACTCGCGAATGGCGCCTTCAGCAAAGCGTTTGCGCGGTTGCAAGGGGCTGGCGACGATCGCCTCCAGCTCGATGTGTTGGACGCGTTCGCCAACTCCCGGTTCGTCGCCGTTGGCAGCCAAACCCGCCAAGCGTTCGCCGGCTGGCGGAGTTTTGATGAGAGCGTCGAGCCCCCTCCCTAAGGCCTGTTTTTTTGCCATGACGGCTGAATTTTTTTTTCCGCGGATCAGGCGGAAGCTGAGGTTACTCGACAAAGCGGATTTTGCCCCCCGCTGCGGCGGCTTCCATGGCGGCGTGCTGCTCGTCGGTGCAGGAGGAGTCGGTGGGAGCATCGGCGGGCGCGTCGCTTTTTTTCAGCAACCCTTGCTCGTTCATCCAGACTTCCACCTCATCGCCGCTCACGTCGGCCAACATTGTGCCGTTAATTTCCACGCAGGGTGAAAGCGGTTGGCCGCTCTTTTGCTCCATTTCCCAGCGAAAGGCGGGGTTCTGGATGATGTCTTTTTCCTCGTAGTTGAGGTCGTACTTGCGAAAAATCGCCCGCACGCCCTCGCTCCAACCGCAGTGGGTTTTGAGGTAAGCTGTGATGTTGAGGTCTTGTGCCATGGGCGCAGTAAACGCTAACTTGGCGAAAAATCAACGGTTGCGATACAATCGCTTCGCCAGGGAGATCCCGTCCTCGCACAGCGCCCCAAGCGTCAGCCGCGCGGCGAATTCCGCGGGTTTGAGAAAAAGGTAGGCGCAATTGGCCAGCCAAACCCGTTTTGCGATGATTTTGGCGAGGGGCGGACCCGCACAGTCGTAACTTTTGCGCAAAAACCGATGAAAAGCGGGAAATGCCAGTTCCAGCAAGATTTCCCAGGCTTTGAGGAGGCGAAGCTGATCGTTCGCGCCGTTTTCGCAGGAACCGACGAACCACCGGCTGCCCCGCGCCGCGGCGGTGGCGACGTAGCAACTCGAGTGGGGAGGCGGCAGCGATTCGTAAACTTCGACCGAGCGGCGAAAGGCAACCTGAAGCGTCACGCCAAGGCCGGACAGCCACGCCAGCGCGCCAAGGGCGGAATGCATGGGTTTGGCCAACTCGTGGGTGCGAATTAGAAACCAACCCATGAGCCCGTAGCTCAGCACGACCAACGGTGCGGCGAACGCAATCACGAAAAGCAGGAAAAACATGGCAGCCAAGTAGAACACCATACCCGCCCCAAAATCTGCCCTGACCACGGACCCAACGAACGGCAGGCCCAGCAGAACCAGCCACATGACCCAGTGGGCATGACGATGCCGCCGTTTCAGCCCGTGTTGAAGGAAGTAGATCCCAAAGAAAAACGCCACCACCAACGGAGCAAACCATGCCTTGGAGATGGAAAGGGAAAATGAAGTAAACCCCAACGATAGAGAATAATCGCCTAGCGACAGGCCGATGGCCACGCTGAAGATCATTCCCAAAAACGCGCCGGCGTAGACGCCAAGCCGCACAAACCAAAACCTGCCGTGCTCCCAATTTAGCAAGACGGCGAAGAAGCAGGCCATGGAAACGAAGAAAAACGGAGCGAACATCCACGAAACCTCCGAGCCTAGAAATGCGGACGCGTAGTAAGACAAATCGGGGTTTTCATACTGGAATTCGTTCGTTGGCCCGCCACGGTCTGTCGCAAGCGAGGCTAAAATGGGGAAAATCGGCAGCACAACGCCGGCCAACCAATGAAAAAACAGGTTTTTCCCACGGAAATAGAAGGGCGTCGTGGATTCTACGCTATCGTCCCCGTTTTCCATCACGTTCGCTGATTGTTGGAAGTGTTGATCTTAGAAAAAATGGTGAAACCGCGCCAAATCCAGCAAATCGCGCAGATTTGCGCAAACAACGTAGCGGGCAAGAGCATCGCGATGAAACGATCGAGCGATAGGCTGCTGAGACAAGCAAAGGTGAAGACGACGACGAACGGAACTACCGAGGCATAGGCCGTTAGCGTCAGGCCATCCCAAAATTCGACCCCGTTTTCCCGATTTTTTGCGAAAATTCGCGCGCCAATGGCAATCGGCAATAACAATAGCGTCACCGGGAATAACTTGGCCGCGAATTTGAAGAAAATGACGATCGGTTTCGGTGGAAGCCGGTGGATTAGATCGCGAGCTTCTTCCATCCGTTGCATTTCCGCATCGTTGCCGAGAATTTCTCGCGCAGAGACTTGAGCGCGCGTTTCGATCGATATTTTGGTGAAGGCGAAGCGTTTTTCCGGCAAGGCATAGCCGGTAGGGTAAGGCAGACCGTCGAACGCGTAGTACCACCCTAACTGACCAAAAATTTTCCGCGCATAACGCGTTGGATGTTTGCGCACTGCTTCGGCAAAAAGTTGTTTGTAGAGCCGGTCCTTTTCTTCTGCGCTTATCAGGCCGTTGTAAGGCCGGAGGTTCCTTTCGATATGTTCCGGTTTGTAGCCAAATTTGGCGTAGTAGAGGTCGAATTCGCCCGGAATCTTTTCCCGCGTAAATTCTCGTTCGTAGGCTTGGTGAAGATGCTGGAGAAAAGCGTTGCCGGGCTCGTTGGCGGCTTGTTCGGCCAAAACGGGGCGAATGATGTCTGCCTGCCACATCATGAGATAGCGGGCAAAAAATTTCGTCGACCATTCGCTGTCGTGGCGCTGTTGCAATTGCTTTTGGTAGGCGTATAACGGCAAAAAAACCGCGGCGATCGCGCATCCGGCTAAAGCGGCCGCGACGACCTTGGCGCGAAGGCCATTCATCAGAAACAGAGGCAGGATGATGGGGGTAAAAAGGACCATGCCGGCGCTTTTTCGGGTAAATACGATTGCGACGCTGCATAGTACCAAAAATCCCAGAGAAACGCTGAAAACCGCCGGCTTTTTCGAGCGCTTGGCGACGATGCACGAGGCGGCGAGAAACGTGAGGATGCAAAATGCGCAAATCGTGGCGATTTCCGGCCGCAAGGCGCTTTCGTAGAAGATTACCGCGGGAGAAAAAGCGTAGAGCGCGTAGCACAACAGGCACACCGCACATCCAACCCAAAACGGGAACCGAAAAACCCGCCAAACGGCGATGAGCGCGCCAGCGGCCAAAAACAGGCCGCAAAACAGGGAAATGGCCTGCTGTTGGTAGGTTAAATACTCAAACGACGGCCCGCCGTGGCGTAGCAACAACCCGACCACGGTTGGATAGAGAAACGAGCGGTTTCCGTGCACGTTTATCTCGCCCGTATCATAAAACCGCAACGCCGGGCAGTGATAGTCCCAGATGTCCGGATCCATGGTGGGAAATCGCTCGTTGGCTTCCCGGTAAATCCAGGCTTGCTCGAACACCGCCATCAGCCCCACCGCCAAAAACGTGGCCACCAGCAACCAGCGCGGAAAAATCCCCGGTTGACGCCAGGCAAGGACCGCTAACCCAAGCGCCCAAGCCGCAATTAGCCAAACAGGCGCCTTGCGCGGGGCCTCCAGGTGATACGTCCGATTTTCACCGGTTATGGCGGCATTGTCAGACGACGAAAACCACAGATTTCCCGAATCGGTGACGAAAAAACGCCCTTGCCCCTGTTCGGTCACCCGTTTTGAGGACGTGGCGGGAATGCTGCGCCGCGCCCACCCGTTTTCCAGGATTCGGCCGTGGCGGTTGATAAAGTCCCGGTTGGCCTTGGTGAAGCCGTTTTTGAACCTGGCAGCATGACCGGCGGTTTCGCGCAAGTCCGCAGATTTCAAGTCAATTCGCGCGGCAAACAGCCCCAAAAAATGAACCGCGCCGAGCACGAGAAATCCGCCCACCAGCAACCCCACCCGCACCCGGGGCGGAATCGCAGCGGAAAGCGCCGCAAGTCGGCGAACGGCTGCGGTTGGAAGGTTTGCGAAACGGGGGACAATCATCGCAAGATTGGTTGACCGAAGCTGATTGCATCGCAAGCAGAGAGCGGTTAGTCTGACGGCATGACCGCGGAAGAACGTGCAAAAAAGTGGCGCAGCTTAATCGCAGCAACTCGCCGCAAGGTCAATTTTGGCTGGTGGCTGGAAATGTTGGGGCCGCTCAGCATCGGCTACGGCGTGCTGGCGGCCAGCGGGCTGCTTTACTTGCGCTCGCAGCCTTGGTTCGCGGAAAAATTCAACCTCGCCGCGATGATCGCCGGCGGCGTCCTGCTCCTTTTGCCGATTGTGGCCTGGTTGCTCGCCCGGCTTCGGTTTATTTCCGCCAAAGAGGCCGCCGTTCGCCTGGAAAGCGAGATGGGCCTGCACAACGCCCTAACCGCCGCAAAAAGCGGCGTCTCGGAGTGGCCGGAACCGCCTGCCAACCCGCAAATTCGCGATGGATTTGCCTGGAATTGGGGCCGATTGGCAATCCCGCCGTTGTTGGCCGTCGCGCTGGTCGCCGCCGCGTTTTTGATCCCGGTTCAACCCATCCAGGCCAAGGCCGAAGCGCGCAACGAGCCAATCGCGTGGGAAGAGATGGAGGAGTGGCTGGAAGAGCTGCAAGAGGAAAAAGTGGCTGAAGAAGAGAAGGTGGAGGAGGTGATGAAGCAGATCGGCGCCTTGCGAGACCAACCCGAGGAAGAGTGGTTTAGCCACAGCAGCCTGGAAGCCACCGACACCTTGCGCGAAAACCTCCAGCGCTCCATCAACGACATGGAGAAAAACCTCTCCACCGCCGACCGCAGCCTGGGCGCGCTGGAGAAATATTCCGAGATGATGAGCGAGGGCGCGCGCGATCAATTGCTCCAGGAATTTAACGACGCGCTGAAGGGGCTGGAATTCGGCAATCTACCCGCCGATCAAAAAATGATGGAAGCGCTCAAGGGCATCGATCCCGCGCAGCTCCAGCAAATGAACGCCCAGCAAATGGAGCAACTGCGCCAAGCCATGCAGCAAAACGCGCAGCGACTTCGCGAGATGATGGCCCAGGGCGAAGGACAAGGCGAGGGCGAAGGAAAAGGACAAGGCGGCGGGTGGGGGAACAATTTTGAAGACGAGGAGGAGCTGATGAAGCTGCTCTTTGGCGAAGGCTGGCGCGAGGGGATGAAGCCCGGCCAGGGCGGCATCAACCGCGGCCGGGGCGATGCTCCCATGTTCCACAACGACAACGAGTCTAACCTGAACACCAACAACCCCGAAGGCGTGCAGAACCTGGATGTTTCCCGCGCCGCGCCGGGTGAGGTGATCGCCGAAGGAACCGCCGAGCACGACATCGACAAAACGCCAACCGGTCCCTCCGCGGCCGGCGCCGTAAATTCAGCGGGAAAAGGCGGGGAGAGCGTTTGGGAATCGAATTTGCTGCCGAGCGAGCGGGCCGTGCTGGAGCGCTATTTCAAGTAGGCCAAGCGCTGGGGATCGTCACTTCAGCGCGGCATCCACGAACGGCCACATCAGCGCGGGATAGAACCGGTGTCCGGCGTCGCCCCACTTCAACGCCACGCGATTTTCCGCGCCCGCCGCACGATAAATCCTGGCCACGGCCGCCGCATTGCGCTCCACATCGGCGCGGTGATGCAACCCGTCCGCCGGCCCGTGGACGATCAACAAATGGCGCGGTGCGATGAGGCCGCCGACGTCGCTGAGGTCGCCCCAGTTGCGGATTCCCGGCGTCAGGCAGCAATCGCAGTGAAAGACGAATCCCTCCGCGCTGGTTACCGAGGTGAACGAGCAACTGGGGATGGCGATGTGAATGCGCGGGTCGAGCGCAGCCGCGTAGGCCGTAACCACTCCGCCGCCGGAATTGCCGGTCATGATGACCTTGTCAGGGTGCACGTTTGGTTGTGTTAGGGCCCAATCCAGAATGCGCTGCATGTCCCAAACGCGCTCCGCAATGGCCGTGCGGCCGGCGAGCAGGCAGTGGATGAGTTGTGCGCGGCAGGGACGGTTGCCGTGGCGCTTTTTCGGGTCGGGAATGGCTAACTCAGCAGCTAGGCCACGCGTGGCGGGCGCGATGGCGACAAATCCTCGCAGCGCGGCTTGTTCGGCGATGTTTCCCTGGTTGGTCAGGACTCTTTGGCGATGTTTTTCGTCGCGAAACGCCCCCGCGTAGGAATGCAGCCCCAACGCGTCGTGACCGTGCGGGCAAATCGCGAGCGGCCGCTTTTCGCCGGCTTTCACGTCGGTCGGAACGAGCAGGTAGAACGGAACTTGCACGCCGGGCTCGGTTTCGATTGAGCCCAGGCTACGCTCGAAGTTGCCGCCGACGTTTTCCGGGGCGCCGAGCGAGACTTTTGGCTCAAAACCCGCCAAATCCGCCGCCATGCGCTTGAGCCCGGTTAGCTCCGCCAACGCCTCGCGCGCCTGCGTTTGCCACTCGGAAAAATCCCGCGATTCGCTGAACGCGTGGGTTTGCGAACCTTGCTGGATGCGGGAGAAATAGTCGCGAAGATGCGCTGGATACTCAACGAACGGCGCATCGGGTTGCTGCGCGGCGGCAGGCAGACTGGCCAAGATGCTCAGCAACAGCGGAAGAATGAAAAATCGCGTGTTCACAGCCCCACACACCGGGCCCGGCACGCCATTCTTGCGCTCCGGCCACTGCGAGGTCGAACCGTCCGTCTTGGAAGGCGAAAAATGTCCGGTTGCTATCGCGCGCTGCTTGGTTACTCATCATCATGGCTGCCATTCACCACTCCAACGAAGCCGACTCCAACGCGCTTCGCGAAACGCTGTCCGAAACCGAGCCCCTGTGCCTGCGCACGCAAACCTCCAGCCTGGCGGTGTTGTCTCGCAGCGCGGGATCCTATCACTACACCCCGGAGGGCCGCAAGTTGGCCGATTTCACCTCCGGCGTGCTGGTTTGCAACCTGGGCCATCACCCCGCGCGCTGGTGGAAGCGCCTGCTGGACTACATGAGCCTGACAAACCTGCAGGACGAATCCGGCTTTCACCAAGCCGTCACCCTGACCGCTTACAACGCGACGACCGAGGTGGAACTAGAGGCGAACCGGCGTCTGTTGGCGAACCTGCGCGCCGAACCAGGTGGGGCGCGCATGGAGCAAGTGCTCTGGGCCGCGAGCGGTAGCGAGGCCATTCAAAAAGGGCTCTGGGCGGCGATGGCGCGCCGGCCCGGCGAGGACATGATTTTGGCGACCCGCGGCGGTTTTCACGGGAAAAAGGGCCTGGCGGGGGCCGTAACCGGCAGCGAAAACGACAAGGAGCGCGATCCCCGCGTGCGTTTCATCAGCTTCCCCAAAGAAGAGTGCAGCACCCTGCAACGCCGGCGCCAACCCATCGATCTGGCGCCTTACCGCGCCGAACTGGACGCGCTGAAGGACGAGCTGGGCAACCGCATTTGCTGCCTGATCACCGAGCCCTACCTGGGCGGCGGCGGCTCCTATCATCCGCAAAAAGAGTACCTCCAGATGCTCGAATCTTTTTGCCGCGAAAACGACATCGTCTTCATTTTGGACGAAATTCAGGCCAATTTCGGCCGAACCGGCTCGATGTACGCTTTCGGCGAATACGGCGTGGAGCCGGATCTGGTCGCGCTAGGCAAGGGCATGGGCAATGGCGTGCCCGTCGATGCCATCGCGGGCCGCGCGGACCTTTTTGCGGCGTTGAACTACGGCGAAGGCTCCGATACCTGGAGCGCTCACCCGCTGGGTTGCGCCGCCGTTCTCGCCACCCTGGATGAATTCGAGCAAACCGAGGTGCTGGAGCAAGGCAAGGCCCTGAGCGGCATGATTCTGGAAAATTTGCTCCGCCTCGAGGAATTGCCCGCGATTCACGCCATTCGCGGCGAAGGCACGGTTTGGGGAATCGAGTGCGCCGCGGTGGGCGCGCGATCCGCCGGCGAGGTGGCCCATGAAATCGTCCGCGCCTGCTACGTTGGCAATGCCGAAGGCCAGGCCATCCACCTGCTGGGGCCGCTCTCGGGCACGGTCATTCGCATTGCACCGCCGCTGAACATGCCGCTGGCCGAGGCGCGCGATTACTTCCAGGTGATGCACGAAATCATCGCCGACCTTGCCTCGTGAAGCCCGGCGCCTGGCTGAGGGGAATCGGGAAGATTCCCCTAACGCTTTGCCTGTTGCTGGGCAACGCAGGTGCTCGGCAGCCGGAAACCTGCTTCGGGCTCGTTCAGCCGCGCGTTTCGCCGGATGGCCAAACCATCGCCGCAAGCTTCCAGGGCGCCATCGTCACCCTGCCAATCGCCGGCGGAGCGATGCGAATCCTAACCGATGCCGAAAGTTGGGACATCGAGCCGGTGTGGGCGGGCGATGGAAGCAAGTTGGCCTACTTTGAGACGCCGAACTTCTACGGCGGGCCGCTGCGAATCGTGGATGCGCAATCCGGCGAGCCTGTTTCGCTGCCAAAAACGGCGGCGGGCCGCAGCAAGCTGTTTTGGCATCCGCGGGAAAATCGCCTGCTCGGCATGTTTGGGCCGCGATTGGCGTGGTTTGACGCGGATTCGGGCGAAATCACCAATTTGCCGATCGGCGACCCGGACGACGCCGTTTTTCGGCGGGGAAACCCGGTTTGGGCGCTATCGCCGGACGGAAACGCGATCTTTCTGGCCACGCACGCGGATGTTCCCACCGAGCAGAGCGGCATGTACGGGCCGCAATCCCGGGTTTGGCGTTTTTCCAGCGATGGCAGCGGCGGCGAGCAACTTTTCGAATGGCCGGCCAGAATTTACGACCTGCACGTCGATACCGCGGGCACGGGCTTGTTCCTCGTGACCGATCGCGGGACGGCGCACAACGACATTTGGCACGCTCCGCTGAAAAATCCGCTTCGCCTGGCGCGCCAGCTCACCTTTGGCCAGGCAGACGAAGACCGCCCTACTCCCACCCCGGATGGAAAGCGCGTCATCCTGACAAGCAACCAATTTGGGCCGACCGAGCTGGCGGGCGTTCATCTGGAAACGCGCACCCACGTCCCCATTTCCGCCAAACGCAGCCTACCGAGTGTGCTGCGACTCAAAATTTTGGATGAAAACGGCCAACCAGCCACGGCGCGTGTTTTTGTGAAACGCGTGGGCGGAAAGTATCATTTTCCGGCGCAGAGTCTCTACCGCGTGACCGGCAAGGGCCATTTTTACAGCGCCGGCGCCGACTTTCAGGTTCCAACCGGCGATTACGTCATCCAGGCAATGCATGGGCCAGAGTATGAACTGGCCGAAGTGACGCAGACCATCGCCGCGGGTGACACAAGGGAGGTGACCTTGCGGCTAAAACGCTGGATCAACCTCAACGAACGCGGCTGGTTTTCCGGCGAAAACCACGTCCACGCCAATTACGGTTACGGCCAATGGTACAACACGCCGGACACCATTTTCAGGCAATGTCAGGGTGAAAATCTCAACGTCTGCAACGCCGTGATCGGCAATTCCGACGGAGACGCCGTGTTCGACCGCCAATTCTTCCTCGGCCGGCCCGATCCACGCTCGACCGCGAAAACCATCGTCTACTGGAACCAGGAATTTCGCGCCACGCTTTGGGGGCACCTGACGCTCTCTAACCTGGATCAACTGGTGGAGCCGATTTTCACCGGGTTCGCCAACACCACCAATCCCTACGACGTTCCGACCAACGCCGACGTGGCGCAGGAGACGCTGGATCAGGGCGGCATCGTCAGCTACACCCACCCCGCCGGCAACGTGCTGGATCTCTACGACCAGCCCTACTCCGCCAAGGGCTCGCCGGTGGATGTCGCGCTGGGCCGCGTGC
>CBDCZR010000047.1:0-180115 GCA_965224535.1 Verrucomicrobiales bacterium | reverse complement strand
TTTTGAGCATTCGGATTCTCTCGCAAATGGTTAGTCCATTGGTTTTTCGCGACCGTCGGAACAGCAGCCAGGGGCAGAATCCTGTCCCTCGACCAAGTTTAGGCTACATGCTCCATGTTTTTTGCAAAATCCGTCCCACCAGGACACAGTCCTCCCGCCATTCGCCATCTCGGTAAAAGCACACTTGAATCTGACTGCCTACGCCGCCTCTCGCTCCACACGCGCCCGCTGTTTTTCCATAACACCTTACGCCCAGCATTGGCCGCATCCTCCTCCAAGCGCACCATCCGGCGCACATTGTAAGCCAACACCTTGCTCATCTGCTCGTGCCGCACCGCCTCCAATCCGCGCCGCATCACATCACCGTAGTCATGCATTTGCTTCAGCGCGTAGACGCACGACTCCGCTGCGCTGCGGTCGTGGCGAGCATCGCGGTAAGCCTCGCTCTCATAAAGCTCCTGCTCAATGATCGCTCGCCCTTCGAACCGGCCACGCTGAATACCATCGCTTCTCCTCGTTGGCGTGATCTTGAAGAAACTTCTCACGTACCGGGCCACTAGCATAACCATCATCCACCGTCACCACCGACGGCGTCGTTTGCGTATTCTCTAACACTGCGTCCAAGACCGTTTCCAATTGACCGGAATCGGCCGCGTTTCCTAACGGCAACACATGCGCTGTTACCAGCCCCTTGCCGCTGAAGGCCAATTGCGGCCGGTAACCAAACGTGGTGTCCCATCCACCCTTCTTGATCATCGCCGCCGAGGCATCGCTCACCGATAGCACTTGCGATCGCGGTAATCGCCTTGCCTTCCAAGACGCGCTCGGCGCTATATTCACCGATGGTGGCTATGTTAGAGAGATCCTCTTCCAACTGCTGGTTCAACGCTTCGACCCTCCCGCGCCAGGAGGGAGGGCCTTCGGCTTTCGCGAAAAAATCCGCGGCGCGTTGCTGCAGCGGACGAATTTTTTTCCCGAACCGCTCCACCCGGCTGTAGATCTTCTTGTAGAGAGCCTTGCGCTTTTCTTTGACCTTTTGCTTGCCTGACATCATCCCAATTTGCTTGGAGTGCAGTTCGATTTCGCGGGCCAACTCGGCGGCTTCGATCGCATCGCGGCGCTGACGGAGATCGGGCAGACCAAGTTTGATCACGACGGTGAAGTAGGCAAGAATGCGCTTGGCGAAGGCGGCGAGGAGTCCGGAATCGGTGGGGTATTTGCTGCTGGAGTTGGCGGCGGTGCTGTCGATGCGGCAGGTGTCGAAGTCATCAAGCTTAGCATCCTTGGCATGACCGAGTTCGCTGCGTAGGACGAGTTGTTGGGTCTCTGCACTTACCGCGTTGATGTTGTCGGCGACCGTGCTGAGGCCGGGCACTTTCATGTCATGGCTTTCGAAGAATTGGCGCAGGGTGATGGATTCGCGCAGCACCAGGCGGAAGTCGAGCGATTTGGGCCTCCGATCAGCCGCGCACGAGAAGCAGGACGAAGACGACGGTGGGGAGGCATTCTGCGGCGTCCGCCTTCGAGTTTGAGTTCGGTGGGGTCTTGGGTTTGGGGCGGCTCGATTTCGAGGTTGGCCAGGGGAGGATTCTGGGCGTCGAAGTATGCTTGATCAGCTAGGCGCGCTTGTTTCTTTTGAGTCCGTGGCGTTTTGATCGTTTTCAATGGCGCGGAGGATATCGGGGCGCGATTCGGCGATTTGGCGGGCTTTTGCCACGAATTTGTCCAACTCCGAGCTGATGGGGGCATCAAGCAACTCGGGTTGGGAGGTGGGGAATGGGACGATTTCTGAGGGAGCGGGTACTTTCATCTTGCTGATAGTCAACAAGATAAGAGTATCACGCTCTACCTTAAATGCTAAGCAAACTTTGCAGAAAATGGTTTTCGGCTAGGGTCTAGCTAGATGAGCCATCGATATGAAGTTCCACTGGTTCATTTTTAAGCCGAAAGTTTAATATCCTGCAAGATTGCAGGGATATCCTTTTCTCTTCAACCATTTTGCAGGGCAAATTCAATTCGCCTCGCGTCGTAGCGATGGTTCGACCAGAAGCAGAGAAACGTCGGTTGCCGTCATAGCGCAATGGCCTCCGCAGCTCTCCAGAACGACCTACGCAACCTTGCAGCCACCTCCGCAGCGCGCGGAAATCATAACGCAACTACGTACGTAGGTGCTGCCGAAAGCCTCCGAAGGTCGATGCGTAACCGCGCAAGCCATTTCGCATCGTGCGGGAGGCCGTTACGCAATCTTGTGACGGCTTCCGAAACGCTACGAAGGTCATCGCGCAATCTTGATGCCGCTTCTGAAAGCTTGCGGAGGATATTGCGCAAACTTGCGGCCGCTTCCGAAAGCTTGCGGAGGTCATCGCCCAACCTAGTTGCCGGGAGCAAACCTAGATCTTGTCCACGTTGGCGCGGAACTTGCGGTAGGCGGGCCAGCCATTGGCACACGGCACACGGCACACGCCACCGGATTTTGAGAAATTTTTCACAAGCGCGAGGGCTTTACTTCGGTCAAAACCGGATTAACTGTTCTAACGAACATATCAACCCGTGAGCGAAATTTTCTCCCAATTCTCACCGCCGCATGGACGCGGTATCCCGGAAAACCCCGCAAATCGCTTCGAAAAACTCGAAATCGAGCCCGATGCCGACGCGTGGGAGGAAACGCAGAACGATCCGGAATTCGAGGCTCCGAGGCCCAAAACGCTTTATTTCCGCGATGACACGCAAACGATCGTCAGCCGCAACTCCAGCCCTGACATTGGGTTCGAAACCAGCCTCAACCCCTATCGCGGCTGCGAACACGGTTGCAGCTACTGCTACGCGCGGCCTTACCACGAATTCCTGGGATTTAGCGCCGGGCGAGACTTTGAAACGCGCATCATGGTCAAGCCCAACGCGCCGGAATTGCTGCGGCGCGAGCTGAGTTCGCCCAAATGGCGGCCGCAACCCCTCGCCTGCAGCGGAGTGACGGATTGCTACCAACCCATCGAGCGAAAGCTGGAAATCACCCGCCGGTGCCTCGAAGTGCTCGCGGAATTCCGCAACCCGGTCGCCATCATCACGAAGAATCACCTGGTGACGCGCGATATCGAGCCGTTGCGCGAATTAGCGGCATCCAACGCGGCATCGGTCGTTTTGTCAGTCACCACGCTGGACCGAAAGCTGGCCACCGCGATGGAACCGCGCGCCTCAACCCCGGAATTTCGACTTCGGGCCATTCGGGAGCTGAGCGAGGCGGGAATTCCGGTGGGCGTCTCCCTGGCTCCGGTCATCCCGGGCCTGAACGACCACGAAATCCCGGCGATTTTGGAAGCGGCGCGGCAAGCGGGGGCGACGTTCGCGTTTTACTCCATCGTCCGCCTGCCACACGGGATGCCCGAGCTGTTCTTCAACTGGGTGGAGCGTCATTTTCCCGGCCGCAAGGACTCGATCGAAGCGCGGATTCGCGAGTTGCGGGGCGGCCGGTTGGACGACAGCCGATTTGGGCTGCGAATGGACGGCCAAGGAGCGTTAGCCAGAGCAAATTGGGGCGCTGTTCGCGATTTCAGCCAAGCGATTGGGATTTGCGAAACGCGGAGAGCGAGCAATTGGCCGGGAAAAATCGCCGCCGGCGCGGTGACCGGCGCGATGGGTGGAATACGTCGATCTGGGCCCTACGGTTGTCGCAGAGCACAGTTTCCTGCCCCTGATATCCGATCAACGGTCAACATTTTCCGCAAGCGTCAAATTCAAACGAACCCAATCGCTTAATCTGTAGGGGGAACGGGCAATATTGTGGCGTCGATCGAACCAAATACTCCTCTGTTCAATCACCTGATTTGCGGCAGGGGCCAATTTCTGTGGATCGACTTTGATTACACCTGGCCAATCATTGCCAATCAACTGGGTATTGGTAAAAACTATCACCGGTACGCCAGCCGCGCATCCCTCATAGGCCGCGAGAGGCACAGCTGAGGATCTCGTGAGGGACAGGAGCAGATCGATTTTTTCATAATCCGTGGGGATTGATGCCCGACGGTGTCTTGGAAAACCAGGGATAACAATGTTGGGGCTGCACACATGAAAACGTCCGTTAATCTTCGGAGCGGCTTCAACCACAAGATCCGAATGCTTAAGATAGACTCCCTTGCGGCAAATCTCACGAGAGAAGACCCCAATTGTCGGTTCCATTGGCAGTGCATCGCGAACTCCAATTTCGTCCCGGGCTCCAATTGGTTGTAAGATTGAATGCCCGGAGAAGCCGTTTTGGTTCCACAGTTCCTGTTGACTGGGGTGGGTGAACAAGACTGCCGCAAACTCATTGAATCGAGCAAATCTCCGCCTGTAAAGGTCGTGCACTTGAACGATCGTCCGTCTTGGGTCAGGCGAGCGAAAAGCTTCGTTGGTTCTTATGCAGATCCATGCATTCGCGTTTTCCAGCGGACGCGGACTGCGCACGACATCCGGTTCCAAAGCAAATCACCGGCACAATTGCTCGAAAAGCCACCCTTTGGGCGCACAAAAAACATTGGTCATCGCTCTCTGGATTTGATGGTTATTTGAAGAATGGTGGGCGAAAAAGCGATGCGGAGAATTCGTCCATTTCGCTTAAATCAATCACTTGCGGATCAATCTTTGGAAAAATCGTTGGAAGGCGTATGGATCGCCGTGCCTCCGGGCTGCGCCGAAACTGAACTCCCCCTGGCGTCAGCCGCAACAAAATGCTGCGCCGCTCCCGTTCGTGGCCGATTGGCCAGGTGCCGTGGGTCAGCGTCTCTGTGAACACCACACAACTGCCCGCCTTTTGCGGAATTTGGCGCGCGTGCGGATGATCGATCGTGCGAAACCACGGCTTGGGGCAACTGAACTCCGCTTTGTGCGATCCCGGCACGCAGCAAAAACCGCCCTCGCCCGGCGGCACATCGCGCAGCGCAAAACTCAAGGTCAACAACGTCGTCCACGGCCTCCCCTTGCGCACCGCGTAGACAATACCGCTATCGACCATGTGGCTTTGGTGGTGAAGCTTGTCTTTGGAGGAGTAAAACGCTTCCGTGATGCAAAAGGCGTGATCCAGCTTGTATCGCGGGCCGAGAATGGTCTTCAGAATCGGATCGAGTTGGCTTACCCCTTCACCCAACAACCTAGGCCACGGATCACCCCAGCCGAAGCAAATATCAAAGGCGCGCACTCCCGGCGCCCCGTCGGCCCACGCAGCCTCAAGCGCCTCCATCAGCTCAGGCTCCAGCACATTTTCAACCGTAAAAAAGCCGTTGAGATCAAATTCGTAAAGAATGGTGCTGTGTGAACTCATCTCAGTGGATTTGTAGCCACGATTGGCAATCGTGGTCCTGATTCGACTGGCAATCGAATCTACACGACTGGATCTGTCGCCATCTGTGGATATATGCGCCCATCTGTGTAAAAAAGGATCAATCCGGCTCGAAATATCGCCTCTCCGTGTTCCAGGTAAGAATGATAGCTCAACCGCTCCACTTTTTGCCGAATCACCTCCGGATCCGTGCTATCCCGCTCCTCCGCTAATTGCCGAGCCAACAGTTGGCTCAAAAACCAATCCGCGTAGTCATTCAAGTATTCGCTCCGAATCGCTTCCGGTGATTCCAGCCAATCCAACCGCGGTAGTGGGCGCGGCTCGAACTGAAACGCCACCGGCGGCACCAAGTCTGTGTGGTTGTCGTACCAACTGCGCCCATACGCCCATACCGGCAGGTGAAACATCAATCGCGCTTCCAACAACACGGTGGAATTCATCCCAGCCACTCCACTGGCCTCTGAAAGCAACGTCTTCAAATGGACCGCAGGCGATTTCGGTAACAAAATCGTGTTTCCCATCGCGCCGATGGCGTGTCCCAACGTTTTGTTGTACTCCACACCCGAGCGCGGATGAGGTTTGACGACGAGTTGGAAATCATTCGGCAGGCACTGGCGGAAATGCATCAAATACGGCGCCCAATCGGATGCATTGATGTCAAGGCGGTTGACCTTGTCTCCCAGCAACTGGAGCGGCCAGAGGACGAACGGTTTTTTAAGATTGGATGGCAATTCACGCCCCTTAAATTGGAGCCACTTTCGCCGTGTTTCGTGGGCGCGCTTTCGGAGGATGTCATTTAATTCCCGGAACACCAGGCGTGGAATGGACGATTCCCAACAAAACCCCATTGGGTCAGCATGTGCGGAACCATAGTGAGGAAACCACCCGTCCTCTAGATGAACGATGTTAATGCCCACCTCACGGCAGATTGATTGAATCGCAGCCCGCTCCACGACAAAATTCCACATTGCTAAGATCGATGGATGACGTCGCGTGTTGGCAAGCTTTTGATAAAAATCCTCCACACGCTTAACCTTTACTGTAAACGCGTCCTCATACATTGCAGGGAAGAAGGTTTCAACCCAACAATTCGAATAAGGGCTCGTCCATGCAAACGATAGCGACGAACAATTTGCCAGTCTCACCGGGGATGCCGTCACGATCGAATGTTGAACTCCAGACCTACGACTTCAATGCCCCGGCTTGGCTCGATAAGGTAGAACTCAATGTCTAGAGTGTAACTCCCGGCCTGATCGATTTCAAAAATGTCAGCGAGCGGTATTTTCCAAGTAACACTGCCAAATGGGAGCGACTCATCGGTTGTGGAGTAGAGATTCTTAGGTTCCGAAAAAATCCCCTCACCTAGCCCGGTGTACGGAACCGATTCATTCCCGTGTATTAGTACAATCGTGCAAACAGGATACCCTGCAGAAACTGCGTATCTGCAAGGACCGTTACCGTTGTTTTCTAATGTTACGGTTACGGTAGGAGTTTCACTCGGTTCCCAAATATCCTTTGATGTAGCGCACAGTTCAATCGCTTCGCGAATTTCCGTGCATTGAGAGTTCGTTTTGTTCATAACAGGATCAGGTTTATCACACGATGAAAAGAACACAAATGCAAGAAAGAACACAAATGCAAGAAGTAGGTGCACTAGTTTATTGGACATGGCGGCGGGCAATTGACTTCTACGAATTTCTGGGCCTGCATGGTATCTATCCAAATAGGCTGTATCCGTGATTCCGACCAACTTGATGCCAAGTTGTTTTCCGATGGCGCGTTTCTAACGGAAACAGAACCTGGAACGCCATCAATTTCGAACGATACTGTAACTGTCCGCGTTCCACTACCTCCAGGGTTCGGCACGTCTGACCAACGAAATAGTACGGTCTGTGACGTCAATTCTTCTACCTTCTTTAACTCTGCAGGGCCTGTGTTTGGAGTGTGGTAGAATTCGAAAATCGTGTTTGGTATATCCCAATTGATGTTCGTTGGGTTGCCATTGCACTTCAATCGTAATCCAATTTGATCTCCGGGCAATACATTTGAATTGCTACTATCGACCGGGTGTTCGCTTGCAATATCCCAAACAATTTCTGGCTCAGCGCCCGAACTAGATGACGAAGGTTGAGCAGGAAATGATGAACTCGAACTGACAATTGATGACGACGAACTCGTTTGCCTGGAACTGGAAGAACTCTGTGCCGAACTTGACAAACTCTCGGCTGAACTCGAAGAGGAAGCGGCCCTACTGCTGGAAGATGAAGAACTCATCACACGAAATCGTGACGGTTTGAACATTGAACCTTAGCGTTGCAAAAATTTCATGGGTGGGCAACTTAAAAAAAATCGAGAAAATCAATTCAACGGTCCGTCCCCAATCTACTTCCATATCCCGAAGTGTGTGCCTTATGAAGCAAATCCTGGCCAACCACCAATCTCCCGGTGACATTGTGATGCTTACCGCGGCGGTTCGCGATCTCCACCGCCAACACCCGAACTGCTATATCACCGATGTGCGTACTCCTTGCCCGGCATTGTGGGAACACAACCCTACCTTACTGCGATGGCCGATGACGATCGCGAAGCGGAAACGATTGAGTGCCACTATCCATTAATTCACCACATCAACGCCCGGCCCTATCATTTTATCCACGGATTTCACCGCTTTCTCTCCGATCGGCTCTGAATCACCATCGAACCAAGCGAATTCTGCGGCGACATCCACATTTCCAATGAGGAAAAAAGCTGGTTTTCCCAAATCGAAGAGCTGACCGTAGAAGCCACACCATTCTGGATTGTAATCGCGGGCAGCAAATCGGATTTCACGATTAAATGGTGGTCCCCCGAGCGTTATCAGGCCGTGGTGAAACATTTCCGCGGTAAGGTCCTGTTTGTCCAAGGGGGAGAAGCGGACCACCACCACCCGCCGTTGCGTGGCGCAGTCGATCTTCGTGAAAAAACCGACCTGCGCCAGTTCGTGCGCCTGATGTACCATGCCCAAGGCGTCCTGTGCCCGGTGACATTTGCGATGCACCTGGCCGCAGCAGTGAAAACACGCCCTGGCATGCCGCCAAACCACCCCTGCGTCGTGGTCGCCGGGGGGCGGGAGTCGCCGCATTGGGAAGCGTCCCGACATCATCACGGTCTATTGATGAAGAATCCCGTTTCCGCGGATGGCGACCTCACGGAATGGCCCGAGATGGAATGGCGAGTCGTTCAGCAAATGCGAATCAGTTCAGGATTCAGCGGTCGCGACGTCGACTACACCCGCGCCGCCCTCGCCTATGACGACCAAATCCTCTACATCGGCATCCTCGTCGGCCTTAAAGGGCGCCGCCTTGATGACAAGCCCAGAAGCGGACAACCGGGGGCTACTTTGGTGAAGAACTGATCAAGGTGTTTCGTCGCGGTAAACAGAAGCCGGTATGCCTGGCCGAAATCGAAGGCCCCTTCGCGCAACTCGCCCGAAAACGGTTTATCGTGCGGAGGCTTTTCGTGGTATGTGATTCGGATGAGAGACCGGGAAGATCGACGCGATGCGAAAGGCTGTGGCGGTTTGGGGCGCGTGGAGCAAGCCAAGGCGACTTCCAGGATGGATCGAATTGCGAACGGCCGGTGGTCAATCGGGGGGGTGGGTATATTTTCCGGCAAATGAGATACTTATCACAAATTCCACTGCCGAAAAATGAGCCTGTCCCAAGCGACTCACCTCGATCTGTGCGCGGAGGTGTAGAATCCGGTGTCATTCCGTGTTTCAATTCCCCCCCGAAATGAGTCGGGCAAAAGACGCCCGCGATAGGGGCTGGCGTGCCATGGGTGGTGTGGCCACATTGGCCAAACGAAGATTTCGCAGGCACCAGGACCGCTTGATGGTGGCCTGCATTCACCATTTCCGCGAAACGCGATTGCTTCCAGCGTGCTTCGCTGTTAACAACCAAGTGTGTTTGATGTTTCATGCAAGAATAGTCCGTCCCTAAGCCTTCTTTCGTCCCTAAGCCTTCTTTTTCGACAACCAGTCCTCTCCCTTGCCGATCGGATGAGAATTACGCCGCTGGCCAACAATGAGCCGAAATTTGCCTGTTCACCGGAGGCATTAAATGTCTGAAGAGTCCATCCAAAAGTACCCTCCTAAACTATAAACTTGTACATCTTGAATCAAGGGCCCTTTATGGCCATCATGTCCTTCACGTTAGAGTGCCGAAGACATGAGTATCTACGCACGCTCCACTAACCAATCCACCCTTCCCGAGGCCGACCTAAAGCCCAAATACTGGGCCTTCATCTCTTATCGCCACTTCGACAACATGCAGCCAGGGCGCCAATGGGCCAACTGGCTGCACCAGATGCTGGAAACCTACGACGTGCCCGAGGAACTGGTCGGCCAAATTAACGATCTCGGCGAAACCATTCCCGACCGAATCTACCCGGTCTTTCGTGACGAGGAAGATCTACCGGCCGACGCCGATCTGGCCAGTTCGATCCGTTCCGCGCTTAAGCGCTGCAAATACCTAATCGTGATCTGCTCACCCCGGGCCGCTGAGAGCACCTATGTGGCAGAGGAGATCAAATATTTCAAGCAACTGGGGCGCGAAAATCGGATCTTGGCGGTGATGATTGAGGGCGAACCGAATGCGAGTTGGGATGAAGGGAAGCAAAAAGCCGGGTTCAGCCCTATCAGGAGTGTTTCCCATTGCCGCTGATGCATCCGGTTTCGCCGGAAGGAGAATTGGACGAATCCGTGCGGGCGGAACCTATTGCGGCTGACTTTCGCACTCAGCCTGGAGGGCACCAAGGATGGACGACACCGGCAGCCTACCGTGAGGCGTTGGAGGCTCAAGGGACGATGAAGGTCAAGGCGGTCCGGGAAGCTGTGGATGCCTACGTAAAACAGCAAGAACTGGGAGGGCATAGGATTCTTGCCGGCGTGCTCGGTGTTCCGATGCGAACCTTGACGCAGAAAGACAAAAGTTACCAGTTGGAAAAAGCGCGTCGTCGAACCCGCCAACTGGCCGCCTGGCTTTCCGCAACCGCACTTCTCACCGTGCTGGCGATTTCAGCAACTTTAGTTGCTTGGAGCCAAAAACAATTGGCGCACAGCAATGAAAGACGCGCCATCTCCAGAAAGCGGAAGCGGACGAGCAGACCAGAATTGCTCAAGAACAACGAGAACTTGCGCGAGAAAACGAATTGCTCGCCCGGGCCAACGAAAAGCTTGCCTTGGAACGAAAAGCCGAGGCTGAATCTCAGGCAAAGATCGCTCAAGGCCAAACACACCTCGCTCAGAAGGAACTTAACCGTGCTGAGAGATTGCTTTACGCGAGCCAAATCGGCTCAGCGCAACGAGAGTGGGAAGCTGGCGACATCCCTGAAGCATGGCGATTTTTGAATTCCACCCGCGAAAATCTCCGAGGCAGGGAGCGCGACTACCTTTACGCGAAATTCGATCAAAGCCAAGAGACGTTGAGAGGTCACACCAGCCCGGTGAACGTCGTCGCAATCAGCCCCGATGGTAAACGCATCGTCAGCGGGGGCAGAGCGGGCAGCGACCTTTCTAGCCGAGTAGAACCTGGGTGAACTAAAGTTATGGGATCGTCCAATTCTTCCTTGAGCAAAGGCGCCACGATCTGGTGCCATTGCATGATTGGTGGTTCGTCGTTGCCGGTGGCCATAGGCAGACAACGTGGCATGGAGACGCAATTTCCGGTAGCAAAAAGCCCCCTATTTCGCCAGCCGCACCGCCACGATTCGCCGATTCACCAAATCCGCCACAAACGCGCGATTTCCGGAGACTTGCACTGCCAGCGGCCAGCCGAAGCGGATTTCCGGCCCGCGGTCGTCCATATTGCCGTAGCTGCCGAATCGCGAGAGTTCCCCGCCGTCGCTGCCTAACACGCGAACTTGGAAACGATGCACGTCCGGCACAAACAAACGGTCGTGTTCGTCGATGTCGAAGCGCGTCGTTTCGCAGGCGCAGCCGAGGCTGTTTCGCCGGTTTTACCGGGAACGAAACCACCCCGCGTGATGATCCTGACACCATCCGAAAGCGCCACCCAGGCAGGTCGCTGCCGATGGCCGGTGAGCGGGCCGTTTTCATCGAGCCGGATGTGTCCGCCGTCCGGAGGAAACTTCACGATGGCTGCTTCCTGCGCGTAAGCCGCGCGGGGATGATGATGCGGCGAATCCGCGGGCAAATTCGGCTTAGCCCAAGCGGGAATCCGCGAACCCGGCGCGGACAATTGCGCTCCCAGATAGAGGTTGCCTAACGAATCGACCACCAACCCGCCGATGTGCGCGCCTTGCACGGTGACGAGGCCTTCGCGCTCGACCTCGCCGTTCGGCGCGATCACCACCAAACTCAGCGCGTCCTCGTTTCCAGCCCGGTTTTCGTGAAGAGCCCGGTGACGTATGCCTGGATGAATTCTGTTCATTAGAGCCTCGGATTGGGCGTCTTTGCCGAGGAGCCAATCGTCGGGTATCTCGCTCGATGCACTTCCGCGCTATGTACCGCCCACTTCCAGTGCTTTCGCCGGCGCCCGAAAGGACCCTCGCGCCAATGCCGGAAGGTGTCCGGCTCGGCAGGCTAACGAAACAGCCTCGCTGAAGATCGTTTTCACGAAAAGGGTAGAAATATGGGTCCAATCTGTCAGTCGATTGAAGTTACCCCGCTCGACAGACCGGCGTCTGCAGGAATATCGCGACAGCGGCGGAGGGAAAGCGCTGATCGCTTCGTTGGTAACTTCCGACGCGGTCTTGTATCGAAGGTAGAGGGCTACTAAGCTAAGCCAACGCGGCTGGGGATGCGAAGTTAGGATCGTGGCCTACTTCGCGAGGGCGATGAGCGTAACTAACTACTCCCGATGCTCTCTCAAGCTGCCCGCATTTCCCAGCCAGGTGCAAGCGACCGCTGTCAGGATGGCAAAGCCGATCCAGCCGGAAATGAGATCGACTTTTTGCGCGGGACCCGAGGCGATGACGTGAAACAGCGCGATAAATGCGCCCAGGTAGGCGAACGCCGTCATCCCGCCGAAGAGAAATCGGCCGGCGCGGCTTTCGTTGGTAAACGTGAGGGAGGCGGGAATGGTCGAGAGGCCGATCAACGCGCCGGCCGCGGCGAGCCCGTGCAAATTCGCCGCGGTGCTGCCAAAAAACACCACCAAACCCAGCAACAATCCGCCGCCCACCGCGATTCCTTCCCATTTTTCGCCGCGGCGCAGGGCGTGCTTGGCGGAGCTGTCCATCAAGACCAGAAAGTTCCCGACGCCGGAAGCCAGCCAGACCCAAAGGACGAAAAGCAGGTAGGTGAAAATGAGAAGGCTGGCCGCTAGCGGGCTGACTTTTTCAAGCAAGCTGCGGCCAACTCGAACGCCGACAAGCAGGCCGATGATGAGCAGCCAACGCGCTTTTTCCGTGAAGCGCTGCATGAAAAAACAGTAGCTCAGGTAGAGCCGGTAAGGCAGGGAGCGCGCTTTGAACGACTCCAGCAAGCCATCGCGCGCGCCATCGAAACTGGCGTCGAGCCGGAGCGCTTCGCGGAAGTGCATTTCCGCCTGTTTGTGGTCGTTGCGTTGCAGCGCGGCCCAGCCCGCGTTGTGGTGGGCGTAGGCGCTTTCCGGGTTTTCGCTCAGCAGCTGATCAATGGTTTCGCCGGTCTCGTCCATCTTGTCCTGCATGCGCTGAACGTGGGCGAGCATGTTGGTCGCGCCTTCGTCATCGGCGTCCAACTTCAGGGCTTCCAGCAGGGAGTCTTCCGCCTCGGCCCAACGGTCTTGGTCGCAGTAAACTTCGGCCTTGGCGCGATGAGCAGCCGGCAGTTCCGCATCGAGCTGGATGGCGTAGTCCGCGGAGTGGTGCGCTTTGTCGAACTCGCGCAAATCGGCCAAAATTCCCGCTCGCAAAGCGTGATACCACGGATCCTCGGCGTCGTGCTCCACGGCTTTATCCACGGCGGCGAGCGCGTCGCGTTTGCGCTTGTCCATGCAGAGATAGGTCAGCGCCAGTTGGTAGTGCGCGTCGGCCAATTCGGGATCCTGCGCCAGGGCCTCCTTCAAGAGCGCCTCGGCTTCCTCGAACCGCCGGCGATCGCGCAAGGCCACCACCATTTGCATTTTTTGGTCGGCTGCTTCGTCGCTCATTTTTTGATTCCCAAGTGTTCCAACACGTCGTCGTAAAAGCCGCTTTGGTTGGCGTAGAGCGCGTAGTTTTTCGCGCTTTCGAACCACTTGGCGGTTGAGGGTTTCACCTGTTTGCGAGAGCGAAGCAAGTCTTTGGTATTGAGCGGGATGATTTCGTCGGACTCCAGGGCTTCCTCCAACTTCGATTCCACCGCGCGGTCGAAAACGGCCTTGATGTCGGCGCCGGAAAAGCCCGCCGTTTTCTTGACGAGCGCATCCACGTCCATCTGGCCGACCGGTTTGTCCTTGGCCATCACCTGGATGATCTCCGAGCGAGCCGGTTCGTCCGGAGGAGGAACGAAAATGAGGCGGTCGAAGCGTCCGGGGCGCAAAAACGCGGAGTCCAGATGCCAGGGCGCGTTCGTGGCTCCCAAAATCAGCACTTCGTCGTTGTCGGCGATGTTTCCGTCGATCTCGGCCAGGAATTGATTGATCAAGGTGCGCGCCGCGGAGCCTCGCATGTCGCGCCGGTCCGCCGCGAGCGCGTCGATTTCGTCGAAAAAGAGAACCGCAGGCTTGGAAGAACGCGCCAGTTCGAAGATTTCGTGCAATTTCTGTTCGCTGCGCCCAATCCACATTTCCAACACCTGGTGGAGGCCGATCGAGAAGAAATTCGCGTCGATTTCCCCCGCCGTGGCTCGGCTGATCAGCGTTTTCCCGCACCCCGGCGGACCGTAGAGGAGAACGCCGCCGCCTGCCTTTTTGCCGTAAGCCGCGAACATTTCCTTCTTTTGCAGCGGCAGCAGAATTTTCATCCGAATCGCCTTTTTGACGTCTTCCATTCCCCCCACGTCCTCGAACTTCGCGTCCGCCTTTTGGAGGAAATCCAGCCGCAAATCCTCGGTGGGATCGTCGTCCTTCCAGTCTTCCCCATCGTCTTGAAATGCGCCAGCTTGCCAGGAATTCGCCGAACCGGGCGTCGGACCTTTGGGCTTTTCTTTTTCCGTTCCACCAGCTTCCTCGATGCGTTTTAGCAAGCTGGGATCGGCCAGATTCGCGTCTAGTTTTACCGCGGCGTCGTACAGGCTTCGCGATTTTTTCCCATCGCCCTCTTTCAGCAGCAATTTGGCCAATTGCAGCTTCGCCGGCGCGAAATTCGGGGCCTCTTCGCACAAGGCTTCCGCCCGCAAAATCGCCTCCGAGCCCTTGCCGAGAAAATCGAGCGCCCGAATCATCCCCAGCTTCGCCTCCGGGTTGGCGGGTTCGTGCTGGAGTGCTGTTTCGAACACCGACCGGGCCTCCTCGGCCTCCAATTGGTCCAAGTGAGCATTCGCCAGCATAATCAGCAGCGGGACGTTTTCGGGAGACAACGCCACCGCCTGTTTCAATGCATCCAAATCAGCCATGGTGATTCGGATTCTGGAGTGCGAATGGCCCGGTGACAATGAAAAGTTGTGGCTGAGAAAGTGGTCGCGCAAGCCACACTGTCTCGCTGGAAACCGATTTCCGTGTCGCAAGATTTCCTGCATCTTTTCGAAATCCGCTTCGTCTGCATGATCGACCCGCCCGACGAATCGTCTGGCATAACCCAAGAGGAAAATCATGACGACCAACATCACCGAACAAGAAGAAATCAGAGAAACCGTCCGCGCCCGCTACGGCGAGATCGCGGACACCAGTGGCACCTGCTGCACGGGGACTTCCTGCGGGGGATCTCCCGCAAACGACCCCGTAGAACTCTCCCGCCGCATCGGCTATACCGACGATGACCTGGCAGCCGCACCCGAAGGGGCAAACCTTGGTCTCGGCTGTGGCAACCCGCAGGCGATCGCTTCCCTCCAACGTAGCGAAGTGGTGTTGGACTTGGGGAGCGGCGCGGGATTTGACGCCTTTCTCGCTGCCAAGGCAGTGGGCGAGGAAGGGCGCGTGATCGGAGTCGACATGACCCCGGAAATGTTGGCCAGGGCACGCGCCAACTCGACCAAAGCCGGCCATGACAACGTCGAATTTCGGCTTGGCGAGATCGAACATCTCCCCGTCGCCGACGGCACGGTGGACGCGATCATCTCCAACTGCGTGATCAACCTCTCGCCGGACAAGCCCGCCGTTTTTCGCGAAGCTTTTCGCGTTCTGAAAAACGGCGGGCGACTTGCCGTTTCCGACGTGGTGGCGATGGCTCCGATTCCCGCCGAATTGGAGAAGGATTGGGAACTCTACACGGGCTGTGTTGCCGGCGCATCCATCGTGGACGACCTCCGCGCTATGCTCGAGCAAGCCGGGTTCCGCGACATCCGCATTTCGCGAAAGGGCGAGAGTCGGGACATCCTCGAAAATTGGTTCCCCGGACGTGGAGTGGCGGATTTTGTGGCGTCTGCCAGCATTCAGGCGGTAAAGGTAGAGGCATGAAGACCGCCGATGAGGAATTGGAACGTCTGTGGAGCGAGTTTGCCGATCAGCTCGGCGGATTCCTCCGCAGCCGTGTTGGCGATGCGGCGGTGGCGGAGGATATTCGACAGGATGTGTTTCTCAGATTGCATCAGCGCATCCAGGCGGGCGACTCCATTCGGGACCTTCGAGCGTGGCTCTACCGCGCGGCGCGCAATGCGAGCATCGACCACTATCGAACGAGAAAAACCACCGTCGATATCGAGGACATGACCTTGGCTGACGATCCAGCCGAACCGCCCGATCTCGAACCGCTGTTGGCCTCGTTTCGTCGAATGATCCAGGGGCTGCCCGACGGATATCGCGAGGCGGTTTTGCTGGCTGACATCGAGCAATTGCCGCACAAGGAGGTGGCGCGCAGGCTTGGTTCGTCGTTGCCCGCGGCGAAATCCCGAATTCTTCGAGGCCGGAAGATGCTCCGCGACAATTTGGATCGTTGCTGCCAGTTCGAACGAGACCGGCGAGGGGCGGTGATTGATTGCACGCCAAGAAAGAAGGGAAGCTGTGTCGAGTGCTGACAGTGCGATGGCGACCAACCAAACGGCGGCTCGAGCGGAACGCACATTGAGATTCTGCATGCGCGCGGTCGCGACCGTCACCCTTTTGGCCGCTATATTCGTAGCAGCGCCGTATGCCTGGATGAATTCTGTTCACTCGAGCCTCGGATTAGGCGTCCTTCCCGAGGAGCCAATCGTCGGGTATCTCGCTCGATCCACTTCCGCGCTGTACACACTGCTTGCAGGCTTGGTTTGGGTGATATCTTTCGATCTCCGGCGACACTACCACGTCCTCCTCTATCTCACCTGGGCGGTGATGATTTTGGGTGTCGCGCTGTTCGCAGTCGACATATTTGAGGGACTGCCCGCCTCGTGGACGTACTCCGAAGGTCCAATGTTGATCGCATTTGGTTTGGTCTCTCTCCACCTGATTCGAAAGTCCAAGCTTTCGCGATCAAATGCCGAAGCTCTGGCACGATCATTTTGAGCTTTTGAGCCGGGACGCTTCGTTTTGGTGCGATGGGAAGGGGCGCTGGAAAAAATTGCCCAGCCGCGCCCCAACAAAATCCAAAAGTTTTTGTGGCGCTGTGAGCTAATTCCGACAGAGTTAGGCCGGTCCAGGGTAATCCTGGCAGGAATTCCAACCAAATTGCGTAGGATTATGAGTGAAGACAGTGAAGCGAAGCTAATCGAACAGGTTTACGAAGGGTTTACTCCACCCTCCGCGGAGGAGCTGGATGCCGATATTGGCGACAAGTTCGAGATCGAAACCTTGCTCGGCGTCGGGGGAATGGGCGCGGTTTACAAGGGCCGTCAGGACAAGCTGGACCGCAATGTGGCGATCAAGGTGTTGCGGCCGATTGAGGACGATAGCGGCCAGTTTGCCAAGGGGTTTCAGCGTGAGGCTCAGGCGATGGCCAAGCTGGACCACGACAACATCATCGGGGTCTACGATTTTGGCGAGACTGAGAGCGGGTTGCTCTATTTTGCGATGGAGTATGTGGAGGGGACCGATCTTTGCGATTGGATCAAGACGGACAAGCTCCAGCAAACCCACACCTTGCGGTGGTTGCCGAAGATTTGTGAGGCGCTGGATTACGCGCACAACAAGGGGATGGTGCACCGCGATATTAAGCCGGCCAACATCATGATCACCAACGAGGAGAAGGTGAAGGTGGCCGATTTTGGCCTGGTGATGACGGGCGCGGCCGATCAGGGTGGACTGGCCATGGGCACGCCAGCGTATTCCGCGCCAGAGATGCTGGAAAACTACGATGCGGTGGACCACCGGGCGGATGTTTACAGCCTGGGGGTGCTGCTTTACGAGATGCTGACGGGTCAGGCGCCCGGCGATGAGTGGGTGGCGCCCACGGAGCTGAATCCTGCGATCGATCACCGTTTGGAGCAGGTCATCCTCTACTGCATGCAGCCCGATCCGGAGCACCGCTACCAAACGGCGGCCATTTTGGGCAAAGCGGTCGAAAAAATCGCTACCAGCCCCCAACCCAAGGAGAATTTGATGGTAACGGCGCCGGTCAAGCTTTCCGGCGGAACCATCACGCGCGGGGAAAATCCCGCGGCGATCGCCCAGCGGGCCTATGAGGCGCAAAAGAAGCAGCAGATGACGGTGATGGGCATCGTGGCCGGGACTTTGGCGGTGGTGGGAATCGCGGCTTTCATTTTCATGAAGCCGAAAAACGAGCCGCCCGCGCCGCCGATGGCCGATCGTCTGGAGGACCAAGATACCGATCGGGATTTTGATGCGGAGCCCGAAAAACCGGTCTCCGTGGCCGAGGTGAACCCGGAGCCCGAGCCGGAAATGGAACCCGAGCCGGAGCCCAAAAAAGATCCCGCCGCGGAGTTGGCGCGTCAGCGCGAGGCGGAAAATCAGGCTGCGGATGAAGAATTCGCGCAGTTGCAGGCGGATTTTGCGAAACGCGCTGCCGCGGAGGTGGAGCAACCCTTTACCGCTAAGCTCAAGCAGATGCATGAGGGCTACAGCCGCGCGCTTCAGGGGCAATTGTCGCGGCCGGGAGTGCGTCCGGAGATTGCTTCAGCGATTCGTAGCGAAATCCAGCTCGTTTCCAAGCCCGAGCCCATTCAGCGCGGCGCCGATCCGCCAATGCTGGCAAAAGCTCGCGAAGCGTATTGGGAGCAGCTCAAAAAGATCGAGCAGGAGCGCGATAGCAGTCAGCGCCCGCTGCTGGAGGCGCAATTGGTCGCGTTGAACGAATTTTCCAACCAACTGGTGGCCAAAGGTGTTTTGGAGCCAACCACGAAGGTCAAGGAAGTGCGCGAACCGCTGTTGGCCAAGCTGGAGGCAATGCCAAAGGTCGAAGAATCTGCGCCAAAACCCAAGAATGCGGCCAACGAGCCAGAAAAATCCACGATTCCGCAGTTTGAGCCCATCACTTTGCCGATCGAGGTGCCTTTTCCGCCCAAACGGCCGTCGCGCATCGGCAAATTCGTCATGGCCAGCCAGGTTAGCGGCCGGCTCCGCACGGACGCGCCGGAAATCCTCAACGCGGTGTCCGTTGCCAGCATTTGGGGGTATGGCGCCGGCTATGGCGCGGTCGATTCCGAAGGCAAGATCCAGATGTTTCAAAACGACAACGAGGCCGTGCTGAAAATGCCGCGCAGCCTCACCAACGTGGTGCAATTGGCCATTGGCGGCGAGCATGCCGTGGCGTTGCTGGAAAATGGAGAGGTGCGGGCTTGGGGAGCGAATTTTGCCGGCCAATCGAGCGTCCCGGAGCGGCTCAGCGGCGTGGTTAGGGTGTATGCCCGCTCCAACCTCTCTTGTGCCCTCACCAATCGCGGCCGGCTAGTGGCTTGGGGAGGTGTGCGCGGCGCATTTCGCGAAGGGTTGGAAGATGTGACCCGCGTCGTGGATTTTGCCGATGGCAATGGCTGGGCGCTGTGCCTGCAAAACAACGGGAGCGTCGAGTTAGTCGATCCCTTCGAGCAGTTTAACCGCGACGATCAGCGGCTGGTCAAAGGGCTCAAGGACGTGGTGCAAGTGGGCGCGCGCAAGGGTGCGGAATCCGTCACCGCCGGCTTGGCCCTTCATGCCGACGGCACGGTGACCGGCATCGGCAACGACGGAGCATCGCGGGTGAGCAACCTGATTCCCAAAAACCTGCCCAAAGACATCGACCGCATCGTGGTTGGCGTCGGCCCGCTCAAGGATGACAGCCCCACGGCTGTTTTTGGCACGCGCAGCCGTTCTCAGGGGTGGATCGTGTTTGGCCGCGGCATCGAAAACCCGTCCGCGGTGACGGATACCTGCAAAAATTGGTTCCAACTTTGGCTGGATAAGCGTGGCCAAGCCATCGGCGTGGCGCCAATCGTCGAGGAAGCTCCCGAGCCGGTGCCCGAGCCCGCGAAAATGGCCGGAGACCCGGAACGCATGCCGGAGACCATTCGGGTGAGTCCGGAGGGAATCGGCGACACCATTACCCTGGACTCCGCCCTCGATCAGGTGCAACCGGGCGACATTTTGTGGCTGGCTCCGGGTAAATATCCCAACAGCTCCAAGGGTGAGCGGCTCAACCTGGTTGGCGCCGGCAACTACCTGCTGACCAAGCCTGACGTCACCATTCGCGGCCACCGTTCGGAGATCAACACGCGCTTTCGCATCGCCGCCTCCAACGTGAAGGTTTCCGGTTTGCGGGTGCGATTCCTGGATCTGGGCGGTTCGGCCAAAACCGAGGTCCGCGACTGCATCTTCGGCGAGCTGAACTGCGGCAACTCCGCGGCCACCGTGAGCAACTGCTTGATCGACAAACTGGTGGCCGGCGGCCGCAACCCCAAGCGCTTCAACAACATCACCTTTTTCGAGCGCCGCCCCATCATCATCGGCCTGGGCGAGGCCACGTTTGAGGATTGCGTGTTCGCCGGCGGGCAGGATTTTCAGTTTCAGTTTTACAACAACCTGAATCGGGCGGTGATCCGCAATTCCATCGTCTCTCCCGGCCGCGCTTTCGGCATCATGACCGAGCCGAGGTCATCCAACGAACTCAAACGGCTGGAGAATCCTGAGGATTTTGAGGAACACGGCGTCTCCACAACCGCTTGTCAGTTTTTCACCGATCCCGGCTTCATGGACGCCAATGCGCGGGATTTCCGGCTCACGGAGAATTCTCCCGGCAAAGGCAAGGGAAGCAGCGGCGGAGATTTGGGCGTCGCCCTGGACGATCAGCTTTGGCCGGTTGGTAGCGAGGACTTTTAAGTCTCGCGGAATAAAGGACTAAATTAAGGGACCAAAAGGACCCAAGGGACCCAAGCGACGCCGTTTGGAACTGCGGGCGGCCCGCTACCAATCTGTGTGACGCGCGGCGACCCGCAAAATCACCGCGGTTTCCGCCGGCTCGTTGAGGATGATGCCTCCGTCTGGCGCCGCGGCATCGGCGGGGCCAAATTCCAGCCGCACGCATCGGCCCGCCGCGACGCGTTTGCGCAATTCCACCGCCAACCGGCCCATGGTGTAGCGCGGGTTGATCTCCACGATGGGTTTGAGCGCCAGTTTGCCGGTCGAATCGCGGAAAACCAGGGCGTCGATGCCAACCGGACCCTGGTATCCGGTGGCTGCGAGCCTGGCTTCCAGAAATTCGCGAAATTCCTGACCGTAGAACGGAAAAACCAGCTCGCCGAGGAATCGGGCGAGATCTTTGGGGAGCCCTTGGCAGGGTTTTGGCCCGCATTGCGCGGCGAGGAACTGACCGCGCGAATTGTTCTCCAGCCGGACGTATCCCAGACTCCGCAAGCCGGCGGCGGACATCTCGAATTGCGCGGAAAAGTCGAAAATTCGCGGCAGGCGCGGTTCAACGATGACACAACCCTGCCGGGCGATGATTTTTTCCGCCCAACGGCGCGTGGCTTCGCCTTGCCAGGGTTGGTTGCGCTGGCCGGAGGCGCCGAACGGCGCTTTCACCAGCCAATCGCCGGTTTCGGCCGCATCCTCCGGCAAATCCGCGGGATCGCGAACGGCGCGGCCCACCTGCGCGGCATCCCAAAACGGCGCGGGGTGCGCTTGGAGCAATTCCGCCAGCCACGCCACATCGTTGGCCTTGGAAAAAAGCCGGCGGGTGCGCTCGTTCCAGCAATCGGCGATTTTGCGCGCTTTGGCCGGCAAATTCGCCTCCAGCGGCTTGAGAAGCTCCGCGATTTGCGGGCACCACGCCCAGGGCCGCAATTCGGCCAGTTTTCGGTCCGCCAACCCGCTAATTTCCCCGATTTCGACAAATTCCGGCAGCCGAAAGCCGAAATCCCGCAGCTTTTCCCGATGCGCGAGGCTGGGCGGCCGGCGCACTAAGACCACGTCCTCGTGGCTGGCGACAAACGCGGCCAAAATCTCGAAATCCGCGTCCAGTTGCTTCACGGCCTGGCGGGGCTCGTAAGTTGCGTCCGCCATGGCGTTTTCCGCATCGGCGCAAAACCGGAAAACGCGCGGGGTTCGGCCTTTGGAGCGCTGAAACGCTTGCAAGCGCCGCACGAAATCCGCGTCGAACCCCGCCTCGCGCCGGCCGTCAGCGTTGAAAGTCGCCCCGTTTCCCTTGGCGCGGCTGGGGCTGAGGGGAAAAGCGAGATTTCGCTCAAAAGCCTCCCAATCCGAGTCCGCGGCGTTTTTCCAGCGTCGAAACCAGGTCAAACCGTAGCGCACGTGGCCGATTTCATCGCGGTAAATCCGATCGAGGATCGTGGCCGACTTTGCATCGCCGGAATCGCGAAAAATGGCGGCGAAATTGCGGGCGTAGTCGAGGTTCGCTTGCTCGAAGGTCAGGCTCAGCCGGGTCACGTAATCCAGCGGCGTGTCCATGGGCGCGACCGCCCGCCAAAAGAAGCCGTTGACCGGGTAATCGCCGAAATTCACCCCGCATTGCGCCATGCGCCGCAGATACCAGGTGGTGTGGCGCTGCTCCTCGCGCAAGGTTTCGTAAACGCCGCGGCGAAAGTCCGCCGGCGCATCCGGAAACCGCAGCAACACCAGGGCCATCAGCTCCGTGGCCAGCAACTCGTGGTTCGCAAAAAAATGGAGCAACACGCCCCGCTGCGCCTCGTCCTCCAGCAAGTGAAGGCCCGGCAACGGCGGCGGCGAATCTCCGCGGTCGAACCGCAATTGCTCCGGCCGGCCGGGGTGATCCGGCAAATCCAGCGGCAATCCAGGTTTTTCGTCGAAAATCTCCTCCGGCGGCTTTATTAACTTCGCTTCCAGGGTCTCGGCAAAGAGGATCGACTCGGCAAACTCGCGCAATTCCATCGCCCCCAATCATAGCTCGGAATCGCTGGTTTACACCTGGTCAGCAGGAGAATGTCAGGAGTAAAACTGCTCGGTTTTGAAAATCCGCAAGGCCACCTCGGCATCGCGTTTCCACTTGGTGGACCGCGTGTAGTAGGCGACCAGAGCTTCGTCTCCGGAGAAGGTCACCGAGGGATAGGCCGCGTCACGCTCGGGCCGATTGTCGATGTCGTTCACGTGCCGCCAGGTTTGCCCCTCGTCGGTCGAAATCGCGGAACAAAGCGGCGTCCGTGGCCAGTTGGATTTTGAGGCGACGTTGTTCCACAGCACCAAAATGTCGCCGGTGGAGGGGATGCGCTTGACCAGGGCGGGTGATTCCGGCGAGCTCAGCACGGTGGGGGCCGGCTCGGTCCAGCGATCGCCGCCGTCTTCGGATATGCTGAAGTACTGGACCTGGTTGGTGTTGCGCATCAGGCAAAAAAGCCGGCCGCCGTTTAGTTCGACGATGGTGGGTTCGTGACAGCCGCGTCCCACAGCCGTCATGGAATCCGAAGAGCGGCGCCAGGTCCGGAATCCGTCGTCGGAGTAAAACACGAACGAGTGCAGCTTGGAATTCCGGCCCCGGTAAGGCTGGCCGCCGATGTAGTTGGCGGAAAACGGACCGTGCGCCGGCAACAAGACGCGTCCCGTGCTCAGCCGGATGGCGCGGTCGGCGTTGTTGCAGTACCAGCCCGGCTCTGAAATTTGCACCTGCTCTCCCCAACTCTGGCCGTTGTCTTGCGAGCGGCGCATGAAGACGTTGCGCTGCGAGTTCGAATCCCAGCCGACGTAGGAAAACAGGATTTCGGAATCGGACAACCGGACGAGATTTGGGTGCTTCACGTTGCGCTTCCACTCATTCGGCTGCATCACCCGCCGATCGCTCCAGGTGCGGCCGCGATCTTGCGAGATCATCGACGAAATTCGGCATGAAACCGAGTCGCCGACGCCGTTTTGCCCGATTTCCTGCACCGGGTTGGCGCCGTTCGCCTCGTATTCCGACCAGACGAACAAGAGCCGGCTGTCATCGAGGGGAAAGATCAACTGATGGTCGTGCCGGGGATGTTTTGGCGACCACGGGCAGACGATTGCGTCGTGAATTGGCTTCAGCAGCTTGCGATTCTCGCCGAAGGATTTTGCCGCGAGCCTGGAGGCGGGAATTCCCGCTAAAACCGCCGCTGCGCCGGGAAAAAAGCGACGCCGCGAAATGGCGCTGCTGGCGAATGGGGCTGGCTTCATTTTTCGGGTTGATTCCAGAGCCGGTAGGGATCGTGCAGCCGCTGCATCTCAGCCAGCAACAACGCCTCCATTTCCGCCAATTTAGCGGCATGTTGCGGGTCCTCAGCCAGGTTGCGCTGTTGCTTCTGCGCTTTGGCGCCGGAAAGAGCCGCGACGGCGGAATCCTGATGCTGCGCGATGAATTCGTGCGGGTTTTCCGCCAGGTTGAAGAGCTGGGTTTCGCGCACTTCGCCATCCATGACGTCGTATTTGATGAGCTTCCAATCGCCCTTTTTCACGCAGCGCATTCCCGGCTTGGTTCCGCCGGAATACACGCCGTAGAGCACCTGGCGGATGGTGTCCTGCGCGCCTTTGAGCACGGGGGAAAAACTCATGCCTTCGTTGGTGGCGGGAGGCTCGACACCGGTCAGCTCGCACAGCGTGGCGAGCACATCCAGCAGGTAAACATTGCCGGTGGACCGCGTTCCGGCCTCGATTCCCGGGCCTTTGACGATGAGCGGCACGCGCCAGGTGTGCTGGTAGAGGTTCTGCTTGCCCTGCAGCCCGTGCCGGCCGATCGCCATCCCGTGATCGGCGGTGTAGAAAACGTAGGTGTCGTCCAGCTCGCCCATCGCCTCCAGCTTGGCCAAAACCTTGCCGACCTGGATGTCGATATTCTCGCTGCACGCGAATTCGCGGCCCAATTCGTTGCGGATGGTGCGCTCGTCGCGGCGGGTCCAGACACCCTTTACGGCCACCTCGTCGCGCAACTTTGGGTGCCCGTGGTGAAAGGGGTGCTCCGGCAGATAGTTCACCGGCAACGCAGGCTGCTTGGGATGGGCCGGAGGCGGAATTTCGCGGTCGGTGTGGTTGACCGCGCCATATTTCGCGAGCAACTCCGGCGTGCCGTCGCGAATGTCGTGCGGGTGGGAGAAACCGAAGTAAATCAGGAAGGGATCCTCGTCGTTGGCGGCTTCGCGCTCCGCCAGGTAGTCGAGCACCTGTTGGCCGTGCCAGGCGCTGCCGGTTTCCTCGGTTCCGCCGCGTTTGGTGGCGTCTCGGCGTACGGTAAAGAGGGCGTTGGCGGCCTCGTAGCTGTTGCCGCGTTTACAGGTGCGCATGGTGTCGTAGCCGGCGCGGTTGAAGACGGCGGGCAGGGTGTTTTCGGCCAAATCCGCGGGCACGAGGGACGTTTTGGCTTCGTTTGGGTGGTTAGCCCGGCGGCGCTTGCCGGGGATGTGCCAAACCGTGCGCCCGCTCATGACCATGTGCCGCGACGGCGTGCAAACCGCGCCCGACCACGAGCCCATGTGGTAGGCGCCGTCAAAAACCATGCCTTCGGCCGCCAATCGGTCGATATTTGGCGTTTCCAGCTCGGAATCCGGGTTGTAGAGCTTCAAATCGAAGGGCGACTGATCGTCGACGATGATGAAGAGGATGTTAGGGCGCTCGGCGGCGGAAGCCAGGCAGCAGGCCACGATCGAGCTGAGGATGAAGGTTAGCAGGTTGCGCATGCACAGTGCTACAGCGGCGAGGCGCGCTTCGCAAGCAATCGGCAGGCCCGATTTTCCAGCGTTGCCGCCGTTCGCCAGCCGTGCAAAATTGGTCGGGTGAGATCGGCTCCGCACCATTGCTTTGCTGCCTGGATTTTCGCCATTTCGGGGCTCACTGCCTGCCTTTGGGATCGCGACACGTTGAGGCGCGAAGCCGCCGGCGCGCCGGAAATTCTCAACGTCCTGGTGGGGCGGTTTCCACGCGACCCGCCGCTCTATTTCGAAATGCGCCGCGACCGAGTTTTGGCCGAAATCGCGCAAAAACCGGACAATCTCGCGCTTTACGATGATTTGGCCGTCGCCTTCGACCGGCTGGGCGATCCGGATTCGGCGATCGACTGGATGCAACGCAAGGCCGAGGCCATGAAACGCGCCAATTCCGAGGATTCGACCCAGCAATATCGTTACCTCGCCAATCTCGGCACGTTTTACGCGCATCGGTGGCTGAAACGCGGAGCCGATCCTGACGACATGACCGATTTGGACCGGGCCATCGCCAACATTTCCCAAGCCATCGCGTCGAACCCGGACGCTCACTTCGGCCGCGAAGCCGTGCAATTGGAGGCGCTGCAATGGATCGTGCGCTGGCTGCCGGACACCAGCGCGGATGCGGAAGATATCCCCTTCATCGGTCAAAACCGGTTCCATTCCGGCGGCGCATCGATGCAGCGCGAGGCCGCGAAATTGGCCGAAGATTTGGCGGGGCTCATCACCCTGGGAGCCGCGTGGCAAAGCGTGGACATCCACCGGGCACTGGTTTCGGCTCTGATGTGGCGGGATGACAACTACCTGGCGTATTTGGGTCTGTTGCGCGCGCAGGAACTGGTCGAAAGCGGGCAAAAATCACTGCTGGGCGACCGGTTCACGCTGGAGGACGTCCGCCCCCAACGCACGCACGTGCGCTCGCCGCGGTCTCTCGATCGATTTTTTCAAAAAGCGCGGGCAAAGGCAGACGAATGGCAGGCGCATCGGACGCAGTTCATGCTCGCCAAGCTCCAAACCGGGATGCATCCGGACACCCATGCCGATTTTTGGGCCGGATACACGGAAATCGGCCCCCTGCGGCCGCCACTGCGGTGGAACGCGGCTATCAACCATTTGTTGCGGCTCGTACCCGTTGGTCTCATGGCAGTGTGCGTCATCGTCATCACGCTGCGTTTTCTGCGCCGTTACCGGATGCGCGTGCTGAAGGACGCGGGATTGTGAGGCGGGCGCTGCTGCCCTAACACACAAGCAACATGATCGCCCAAACTCCCGCCATTCCGGCCTCAAATCCGGAAGCCGCCACCGATTCGCCGCCCATGCCCGTGCGGCGGCTCCATAATTTCGCCTACTGCCCGCGGCTCTTCTATTTTCAGTGGGTCGAAAACCTTTTCGAAGAAAACGCCGACACCGTCGCCGGTTCCGCTTTGCATCGCAACGCAGACCGTCCGAGCCATTGGCAGGAACAGCTCGATCTTACCGAACGGGCGCGAATTCGCAGCCTGGAATTGGAAAGCGAAACGCTCGGACTGCGCGGCGTGATCGACTTGGTGGAAGACGACGGCTCAGGCGCAGGTCCCGAGATCATCGACTACAAAAAGGGCGCTCCAAGGCGGGATGAAAATGGAAGCCGCGTTCCGAAAACACCGGACGCCGTGCAGGTGGCTGCGTATGCCTTGCTCATGCGGGAGCACGGCTTCGAACCGGCACGGGCCAGCATCTACTACGCCTCGGAACGACTACGCCTCGGAACGCAAACGCATCCCGGTCGTGCTGGATCAGGCGCTTTTCCGGCAAACCCGCAAACTCCTGAAGCAGGCGCGTGCCGCCGCCCAAGCCGCGAAACTGCCGCCGCCCTTGCGTGACGATCCACGTTGTCTGCATTGCTCGGCTTACCCGATTTGTTTGCCGAATGAGAGCGCGTTTTTGGTCCGGTCAGGACGCAAACCTGCCAAAGACCGGGAATTGCCATGGCCCAGGGGCGAAGAGGGCGAGGCACTCTTGAGTAACAAAACGTTTAACTGGCTGATTTTGAGGCGATTATAATTTCCACAATTCAGGCAAAAATCTTTCACTTCGCGGCTTTTTGTTAATCTGGCATCGGCACCACAAAATGTCGTTTTGGCGCTAGCTAACTGAGCGAAAAATAGTCAGAGTTCTGATAGTTTCCGTCGTGCAGCTTAGCAATTTGCAAGGTCACGTCGCCGAGCAAGGAACTCGCGCCGAATCGAAACAAATCCGGCGTCAACCAGTCATCGCCCAGGGTCTCTTTCACCATCACCAGGTATTGCAGCGCCTCTTTGGCGGTGCGGATTCCGCCGGCCGGTTTCACGCCAATCCGTTGGCCGGTGGCGAAAAAGTGATCGCGGACGGCTTCCAGCATCACCAGGGTAACCGGCAACGTCGCCGCGGGGGAAACCTTGCCGGTGGAGGTCTTGATGAAGTCCGCGCCGGCCTGCATCGCCAGTTCGCTGGCCAAACGCACGTTGTCGTAGGTTTGCAGCTCGCCAGTTTCAAAAATCACCTTCAAATGCGCCTCGCCGCAGGCTTCTTTCACCGCGCGGATCTCTTCGGCCACGGCCGTCAAATCGCCCCTCAAAAATTCGCCCCGGCTGATGACCATGTCGATTTCCTCGGCGCCCTCACCCACGGCAAACCGCACGTCATCCAGCTTCTGGCTGAGCGGAAATTGGCCGCTGGGAAACGCCGTGGCCACGGACGCCACTTTTACGCCGCTGTGACCCACCAGGCTCCTGGCATCGCGAACCAGGTTGGGGTAAACGCAAACCGCGGCGCAGGCCGGCGTTTCAAAACGCACGGCCATGGGTTGGAGGGCTTTTTGGCAGAGATAACGCAGCTTGCCCGGCGTATCCTGACCTTCCAACGTGGTCAGGTCCATCATCGACACCGCCATTTTCAGCCCCTGAAGTTTGGCCTCCTTTTTGATGCTGCGCTTGGTGAACTTGGCGGCTCGCTCGTTGGCGCCGACTTCATCAATGCTGTGCCGGGTGCGCTGATTTTGGCTGGCCATGGACGTTGGGTTCGGTCTACGAGAGCTTCACCATATCCTTCAAAATCTGCGTCCACAAGAAGAACAGCCCACGCCAGGAATAGCGAAACGTCCCCTCCTCCGTGGATGGAACGATGATTCCGCGCGAGAGGTTGTGCTCGATCTGGCTGCGGACCTCACCTTCCATCAAATCCTCGATGGTTTCGGGGTCGTCATCAGCCAATTGCTCCACCGCCACGTTGTTTTCGCGCAAAAACTGGCTGTGCAGCTCCACCAACTCCTCGATCGAGCCCATTTCCGGGATGCGATTCAACGTCACGCCCGGCGCAGTCTGCATGGGCTCGGAAAAGGGAAACGTCCACGAGCGCCAGATTTTCCCGTCCTGGCCGCGGGAGGAAATCGCGATGTAGGCCAGGGACAAGCCGTGTTGCTCGTTGAGGCAGAGCGCGGCCTGGGTTTTCGTCTCCGGGTTGTAGAAAATGCGAAAAAACTGGCGCAATTCGCCCCAATCCCAGCCGGTGTCGGCCACGTGCTCGAAACCGGCTTCTTCGACTTCTGCGGTGACATCCTGAAGCTCCGGAAACAGGTCGTAGGAGGGCGGAGAGCGCCGGCTCAGCTTTTTTTCCATGGGCAAACGCATCTGCCGCACCCGCGTCAAAAGCTCAACCCACGGCAGGAAGAACCAGATCAAAACCGCGGCGACTCCAGCCGCGTGACTATCGAACAAAAAGTAGGCCAACATGTAGCTGCCCACCAGCAAGAGCAGCGAGCCGGCCTTGTGCAAAAGCGGCACCGCAAACGAGCGGCAGGCGACAGCCAGCACGAAGACCCCGATGACGAAAACGAATTTTTGCAGGAAAGTTTCCACGAGCTTAACCGATCCAACTTGTCGGGCCTGTCAGGCTTTGCAATCTGAATTTCCCGCCCGCGCCGACAGCCAGCTAGCCAAAAGTCGCCTCCAGCTCCAAAAGCGCCTCGCTCTGCCGGCGCACGTTTTCGATCGCCTGGGCGGCTTCGTCCAGTTCGGCGTCGGTCGCCCCGAGCGACAATTCCGCCAGCTTCACTCGCACCGAACCGGCCGATACCTTCAGCTCTTCAATCGACCGGTTGAGATGCTGAATTTTGTGGTGGTCGTCGGCAAATTTCACCTTTTGATGCGCCACCACCGCCAGGTTGCGGCAGATTCCCCAAAACGCGTTTCGCGCCTCATCGGAGCTTTCCTGCATCGCCCGTTTCAAGCCCGCTGAGATGAAGGTGTTGGCAGGATCGTAGGCGCTGGCATGCAGCGCGCGCAGCTCGTTGAACGTGGCCACCATGCTGGCGCGCAAAACGTCGGCCGGCAGAGGCAAGTCTTCGCGCAAAAAGTCGCAAATTTTGGAACCCTGGCCCTTTTTCATGGCTAGCAGGAATGCCCGCTCAAATTCGCGCCCGTGCAGGTGGCGTTCGATCCTTGATCCAGGCGGCACTACCGCGCTCCACAGCAGCCAAATCGTCGTTCCGATCAGCAAGAGCGGGACGAAAAGGCGCAATCCAATCGGGCCGATTCGGCTCAAAAGCGAAATCGCGACCACCGCAGCTAGCACGTAGCCAGTGAAAACGAGAGATTTGCGGATGATTTGCGCGGATTTCTGGGTTGGCATCGTTGGATTGGGTTTGGGCCTGAGCGGCCTCCTAACTTATCGCGTTTTCGGTGGCAAAGCAGTGGAAACTGGGGCGCATTTTGGAATGCTTCGCCGATTTTAGGTTTGAATCCGCAAATCGCGCCCCGCGTCATTTAAACCTCGCAGATGGCCCAATTTCAGGGCAAAATGACTGCAATGACCCGATTTTTCCTCCTCATCCCCGTTTCGGCGCTCCTTCTCGCCGGTTGCGAAACCGAACGCACGGTTTTGAGCACGGAAAGCCGCATGTCCTTTGGCGATCAATGGCGCGGACACGCCGGTGACGTGGATGAACTCAAGGAAAAATTCGCCGGCGGCTTCGAGATTCGCGATGGGCGGGCCGTGGTCGCCGGTGAGCCGGAAAAACGCTCGCGCCGCGATAAGCGAAGCCGGACCCTGAACGTTGGCGGGGAAAAAATGGACGTTCCCCGGTCTGCAGTGAAAAAAATTCGACCGGGAATGCTCGGGCGCATTTTGGATGGGAACGAGGACGACGGCGTCGAGCGTTTCACGGGGATCAAAGGATTTGAGGGCAAGACGTTCGACGCGGTCTCGGTCGATTCCAGCGGACGTGCCGCGCATGATTCGCGCAAATCCGCGCCCTGGGCCGGCCGCGACTCCAATCTGCCGTCGAATTTCGCCGCCGATCGCGTTTCCAGCTCCCAGCGTCCGTTTGAAACGCATTCCGGCCGCGACGCCGGCAAGAAATTCGCTACCGACGCCAGTCGCGACTCTGAGCGCCGTTTCGACTTTCGCAAGGACCGCAACCTCGACAACCCGACCGCCCTGGAGCAGCGCACCGCCAGGCACGCGGAGGCGGAAGTCACCCTGGATATTCGGCAACCGGGAGTCCGGCTGACTGAGGACGAGGTGCGCAGCCTCTTGCACCCGGGATCTTAACCCCGTGGCGCAGGCGCAAGTGTTCGCTTGCGTGCAGCCGCCCGCGATGGGAGCAGGGGGGAGGCCGATCGTTGTGTTTGCTGGAAATTACGGTAAACTTAACAAATGTTCGGCTTCCGCTACATCAAATTCGATCCCAACCAGCACGTTTTGCGGTTTCGCAGCGGCAACTTGGTCACCGAAGGACAAGGCCTCGCGTTTTGGTATTTTCGCCCCAACACCTCGCTCGTCGCCATCCCCCTGGAGTCAACCGACGCGCCGTTCATGTTCGAGGAAGTCACGTCCGACTTTCAGGAGGTCACCATCCAAGGCCAGGTCACCTACCGCATCACCGAACCGGGAAAAATCGCGCAGTTGCTGAATTACACGCTGGATCGCAGCGGCCGGCACTACGTATCCCAGGATCCTGAGAAATTGCAGCAGCGCGTCATCAACGCCGTGAAAGTGCTGACCCGCGCCCGAATTCAATCCGCCACCTTGCGCGAAACGCTGCGTTTTGGCTCGCAACTCGGCGACGAAGTGCTGGAAAAGCTGGCCGGTGATTCGGAAGTGACCTCGATGGGTCTGGAAATCCTGGGATTGTCGATTTTAGCCATCAAACCCAACCCGGAAACCGCTCGCGCCCTGGAAGCCGAAGCCCGCGAGCAACTCATGAAGGAGGCCGACGACGCCATCTACGCCCGCCGCAACGCCGCCGTGGAACAGGAGCGCTCCATCAAGGAAAACGAGCTGCGCACCGAGCAAGCCGTCCAGGAAAAGCAACACCAAATCGCCGCGACGCAGACCAGCCACGAAATCGCGATGGAAGAGCGCCGCAAGGAGTTGGTGGCGCTTTCCGCGGAGAACGTCCGCACGGAATCCGACGCGCGCGCCCACAGCGTGAACGCGGTGGTGAAGGCGCTGGGTGACGCCGACCCAAAAATCGTCCAAGCGCTTGCCGGGGTGTCGATGCAACCCGACCGGCTCATCGCAGCCGCCCTGCACGAACTGGCCGGCAACGCGGAAAAAATCGGCGAACTGAACATCGCGCCGGAAATGCTGCAGGAGTTGCTTCGCGCCGGGCGTCGGCGCAAGGGCGAAGGGTGAGAACGCAGGCGGACGCTTACTCGCGCCCTGGAAGAAAAGTTCGTTGGCGGCATCCAAGAAGAGAGGCGACTCGGAAATCCTCCAGCTCGCTCAGGGCGTTGGATCGTTCGAACTGAGACATTTTTTCGGTTAATCCGCGGGAAAAAGCTCGCGCACCCCGTCCTCGGTCGCCGCACACACGCCGCGTTCGGTGATCAAACCGGTGACGAGGCGCGCCGGGGTCACGTCGAAGGCAAAATTCGCCGCGGGCGCGGTTTCCGGGGTCAAACGCACGGAAACGAGCCGTCCGCCGGCATCCACGCCCTCGATTTCGCACACCTCCTCACCGCCGCGCTGTTCGATGGGAATTTCGCCGACGCCGTCGCGGATTTCCCAGTCGAACGTGGACGAGGGCAGGGCCACGTAAAACGGCACATCGTTGTCCCGGGCGGCGAGCGCTTTAAGATAGGTGCCGATTTTGTTGGCCACGTCGCCAGTGTGGGTGGTGCGGTCCGTGCCGGTGATGACGAGGTCCACCTGGCCGTGTTGCATGAGGTGGCCGCCGGCGTTATCCGCGATGACGGTGTGCGGCACGCGGTGTTGCCCCAGTTCCCAGGCAGTGAGGCGGGCGCCCTGATTTCGGGGCCGGGTTTCGTCCACCCACACGTGAACCGGGATGCCGGAATCGTGCGCGGCGTAGATGGGCGCGGTCGCCGAGCCGTAGTCGACGAACGCCAGCCAACCGGCGTTGCAGTGGGTCAGGATGTTGACCGGTTGGCCGGATTTTTTCGCGGCGAGCGCCTGGATGAGCGGCAACCCGTGGGCGCCGATTTGGCGGCAAGCTTCGGCGTCCTCATCGGCGATGGCGCAGGCGGTTTCGCGCGCGGATTTTCCCGCAGCGATGGCGGAAAGTTGGCGCTCCACGGCCCAGCGCAGGTTAATGGCGGTAGGCCGGGTTTCGAGCAAAACGCTGGCCAGCGCGTGCAGCTTAGCTTCGTCGTCACCGGCTTCGCGCGCCGCAAGAGCCATCCCCCAACCCGCGGTCGCGCCGATGAGCCCGGCCCCGCGCACGTGCATATCGCGAATGGCCGTGGCGACTTCCGCAACACTGGTCAGATCCTCAATTTCGAAGGCGAAGGGAAGCTTGCGCTGGTCGATGATTCGGACGGCGCCTTGATTTTCAGGATGCGGCCAGATTGTACGGTAGGATTTGCCGTTGACGAGCATGCGCCAAACCTGACAAAGATTCCATTTTTCGCAAACCGGCAAAATTTCCGGCCAAGACGGTCTAAACAGGCCAAAAAAATGCGTAGTTTGGCTAAGTCCAAGGCATCTCATGCCATTACCCCCTGCGAATGCCCCAATCCGACCAAACATTCGAAGTGCAAAAACTCTTCGTCGAACACCTCCCTGCGCTGAGGCGGTTTGTCTTGTCGCTGATGCCCAGGCGCAGTGAGGCCGACGATGTGGTGCAGGAGGTTTTCCTCACGGTGACGACGAAGGCGGACGAGTTTGTTCTCGGCTCGAATTTCAAGGCTTGGGCGTTTGCGATCGCCCGGTTCAAGGTGCTCGAACACCTGCGGCGGGCAAAACGAGATCCGCATCTGCTAACCGATTCGGTGATCGAGAAGCTGGCGGATGAGGCCGAGGAACCGGATCCCGAACAAGAATCGTTGATCTTGCGAGCCCTCGCCAAGTGCATCGAAAAACTGGCGCCAAAACGGAAGCGGGCGATCGAGCTTCAATACCGCGAAAACTGCAAGCCGCCTGAAATTGCCGATCGGTTAGGCTGGGGAGTCAATTCGGTCTACGTCGCTCTTTCCCGGGCGCGAGCCGACCTGCGGGACTGCGTCCGACGCGCCATTGCCTGATTTGAACGAATGAACGACGACGGCTCCGAACATTTGCACGAATTGATCGACGCGTATCTGAACGACTCGTTGAGCGAAACCGATAGCGCAATGCTGAATCGGATGCTCGACGATTCGCGCGCGGCTCGCGATGAGTTTCGCAACCGGATCGCCTTTCACGATGCGCTTTGCGAGCATTTTTCCGATGCTGACGAAATGCTTGGCTTCGAATTGCCAAACGCGGAGCCGAAGAAGCCGCGGTATCCGCCCGCGTGGATCGCAACCGCGGCGGCGATCGTTGTGGCGGCGGTTTCGTTCTGGAAACCGGAAGACCAAGCGCCCATCGCCACGTTAATTCACGCCGCCAGCCCAACCTGGGTGACGAATTCAGCTCAGAATCTCAGCGCGGGCTGGCATGAGCTAAAATCCGGCCTCGCCGTCTTAAAAATTGGCGATGGCGTTCGGCTCGCGGTCGAAGGTCCGGCGCGATTTCAGTTGCACGACGCGATGAGCATGACGGTCGAGCGCGGTAGAATCTCGGCACAGATCGAAGAGTCAGGCCACGGTTTCACGATTGAGACGCCCGAAGGCCGGATCGTCGATTTTGGCACGCGATTTGGGGTGCATGTTAGGGAAACCGGCGAAACCGAGGCGCATGTTTTCGAAGGCGCGATTGATGTCGAGAACGCGGGCGAAACGCGACGCCTCACCACGGCCCAAGCGGTCCGGATGAACGGATTGGCCAACATTGGAAGCGACTCGCTCTCGTTCCCCATGCCAGGCCGCGATACGATTTCGATTCCGCTGGTTGGCGACTTTCAACTCGAAACCCAGCTCGGCACGGGGATGCCGAAATCTCCCGGGGTTTGGGGGGGCGACCATTGCAAAATCGTCGCGCTGCCGGGAAATCGCACCGCGCTGGAATTCATCGCGCCGCATACCCGCGGCGAGGCTTCGCAAGGCCAGGTGGCGTCCGAAATGTGGCAACTGCTCGATCTTCGCGAGATCGCGGACGACGTCAATCAAGGTGCGATTACCGCGAAGCTCAGCGCGAGCTTCAACAAATCCGCCTCGGTCGATTCCGCGCGTTTTCAGATTCAGCTGATGGCCTTCAGTGGCCAACTTTCCCAGGCTGAGGAGTATTGGGATCGCAAGCACGACCCGACTTCCGAGCGTCTCACGCAAACGTCGGCTGAAATCTTGGTGGACGATGATCCTACCAACTGGGAACCGCTCGAAGTTGCGCTTCACGTTCCTCCCGGCACGGATTTTTTGCTCGTTAGCGTCTGCGCGCATGATGCTGGGCAGGAAACTTTCTCTGGCCGCTTCGCGGACGATGTCTCCATCAGCTTAGCTTCCCAGCCACGCGCTTCCGTGCCGCAAGCGTTTTGGAAAGGCGAAACTGGAAACTGGAATCGCTCCGAAAACTGGCGGGATGGCAAACCGGACCCGGCGCGCGATCGCATTGCCATCACGGGCGGCGAGGCTGTGATTACCCATCGTGTCCAGCTCAAGCAGGACGTCGTCATCGCGCTGCACAACCATTCACGCGGTAAACTGCGCATCGCGCCCGGCGGCCAGCTTGCCAAATCGGGCTTCGGATGTCTGATCGTCGGTTTCAACCCCGGCGCCGAGGCTGAACTGATCGTCGAAGGCAGCCTGGAAACGCGCGGCCGGGCGTTCATCGGCCGAAACAACGCCAAATCGCTTGTCGACCTCGCGGGCGGCGCCTGGAACGCGGGCGATGGGCTGATCCGGATGGCGCAATACGGCACCCGGGGGGCGGACACTGAGTCGAAATTATGGGTTCGTCAGGGCGGCACGCTGCGGGCGGCGACGTTGGAGATGGTTCACGATTTTGCCGAGCTTCACCTGGAAGATGGCGTCGTTGAGCTTGAGAATTTGCGAATCGGCGGCAATGACGGCCGGGCGTTGGTGCGTTTGTCAGGTGGCGAGCTGAAAGTGGACAATCTCGTCTTCGGCCCCGGCCCCGGCAACGGCAACGGAACGCTGCGTTTTGATTCCCAAGGCGCTAAGCTGCTCCTGCGCGGCTCTTGGACGGCCGAACAACTCCTCGCGATTCCCGATGCGAACTGGCAGACCGGTGATAACGCGGTAAACGCCCAAGATTTTCTCCTCGAACCCCACGGGAACTTCACCCAAATTCAAATTTCTACGCCAAACTCTGACCGATGAAAAAATCTCCTACCGGCTGTTCCGGATTTCACCAACTTCACGCGCGCTCCCGCCGCGACATCCTCCGCGTTGGCTCCCTCGCGGGCTTAGGACTCACGCTTGGAAACGTCAATCGCGCGGAAGCCGCCCAAAAGTGGTTCGAGTCGAAGGAAGGCACCGCGAAGAGCGTGATCCAGATTATTTTACCCGGCGGGATCGCGGCTCAGGAATCTTGGAACCCGCAGCCGGAATCACCCTTGGAATACCGCGGGCCGTTTGGCTTCACAAAGACGAAAATTCCGGGAATTGTGCTGAGCGAGCTGTTTCCGCAACAAGCAAAGATTGCCCACAAGATGTGCGTCGTGCGTTCAGTCGTCGGCAACATCCCGGATCACGGCCTCGCGACCTACCACATGATCACCGGCCAAAAGCCGAGCCAGGCGATCAAGCACCCTTCAGTCGGTGCCGTGGTGAATCATGAGTTCGGCGCTCGCAATGGCCTGCCCGGCTACATTGGCGTGCCTACGGTGGAAGGTATGCCAGGTGCGGGAACCGGTTACCTCAGCGCGAAGTACGGCGCGTTTGGCGTGGGCGGCGATCCTGCACAGGGGAACAATTTCCAGGTTCGCGACCTCAGTCTGCCGAACGGCGTGGATATGGAGGCGTTCGAGGACCGCAAAGCGATTCGCCAACTGGTGAACGATCAGTTCCGCAAGCTGGAGGCGAATCCGGCGCCGCTGGAGACGATGGATTCTTACTACCAACAGGCTTACTCGATGATCTCAAGCGAGGCCGTGCGAAACGCCTTCGACATGTCGAAAGAGCCCCAGGCAATGCAGGAGCGCTACGGCATGGGCAAGTTTTTGGAGCGCGGCCACTACGGAAAATCGTTAGGCTCTGAGGCCGGTGGACGCATGTTGCTAGCTCGGCGATTGGTCGAGGCTGGCGCGCGGTTCGTTTCGCTGACCTATGCCAGTTGGGACACGCACGTGCAGTTGCGCGAAGCCTACCAAACGCAGATGCCTGCCTTCGACCACGCCCTTGCCGCACTGATCAACGACCTCGACGAGCGCGGTATGCTCGACAGCACGTTGATTTGGGTGGCGCACGAGTTCGGCCGCACGCCGAAGGTCAACTCTGCCGCAGGACGAGATCATTGGTCGCGAGTTTTTTCGATGGCGTTCGCGGGAGGCGGGCTGAATCGCGGGCAATTCTACGGTTCGGTCGATGCAACATCGAGTGGGCCTGCCGACAAAGCTGTGCCGCTCTGCGATTTGCACTCGACGATCTACAAGCTGATCGGCATCAACTCGCAGAAGGAGCTGATGGCGCCTGGCGAGCGGCCGATCGAGATCGTGGACGAAGGGAAGCCGGTGGACGAGCTAATTGCCTAACACCGACTACCGCGATAGCTTACGCAATGCATCCCGTCTGGCAAAAGCACCCCGGACTGATTTGGTCCAATCCCGAGGCAGACGACTCGGTTCGGATCCGCATGGTTCTACTGCGGCCTCGATTCGGGAGGATTTTGGACATCGTGCTTGCCTTCGGGCTGCGGCGCGTTCGTCAGGAGTGGAAAGTTTTGCGAGAGGAGGCATCGCCGCAAGCTCTGCGAGCCGAGGCGCCGGTTGAGCGAATCCTAACAAACATAGAAATCGGTCAACAACGTGCTGCCTCCCGACACTAAACAGGTTTGGAATGCGATTTCCGATTCACCCTTGCTGCGTGGATTCGTGATGATTGGTGGCTCGGCGCTGAGTTTGCGCATTCGGCACCGGCTCAGCGAAGATTTGGATTTTGCCTGGAAAGGAGTGCGCTTGCCGTCGGCACAACTCGATGCATTGCGCGTTTTTTTGCGCGAAGAGGCGGGAATGACGATCGACCGCAACGATGACGAGGGAGCGCTTGTGGAATTTGAGATTGGAGGGATGGATCTCCACAACTACCAGCAGGATTTTTTGGTAAATGGGGCTGTGAAGTTGACGTTTTTTACCGCGGACGAAGCGCTCGACCGCGTTTTGAGCCCGGGCTTGAAGGACAAACTCCGCATTGCCGAGCTTTCGGAGCTTTTTGCCACGAAGGCGTTGGTTTCGGCACAACGCTCAAAATCGCGCGATTGGTTTGATCTTCACTGTTTGATGCGGCAACACGGTTTCACAATCGCGGACTACCGTGAGGCCTTTGTTAGGGCGGAGATTCCTACCCACGTAGACTTGGGCCTCACTCGGTTGTCTAGCGGCGTGCCTCAAAAGGATGATGAAGGCCTGGCGCAGTTGACCGAAAACCCTCCGACTGTGAAGGAGATGGCCGATTTCTTTCGGAAACAACGGGATGTCTTGGAGCAATCCCTAGCAGAACAAGAATTTGACAAAAATGCACAGGAATAGGTCGATCCAAGGTCTTTGGTTAGCCGTGCTGCTGGCCACTTTTGGGTTTGGGCGGTATGCGCCCGCCAACGACACTTACACGGCGGAGATTCTCTTGCCTCAAATCGGGCAACGCGGAACCACCGTAACGGTTCGGATCGAAGGATGGGGCCTCCAAACTGCCGAGGAGGTGCTCTTTTACCGCGAGGGCATCGTCTGCACTGGAATTCGCCAGCTGGATTCCAAGCCCCACCCTCACAACGGCACGCCGATGGACTGCGAGCCCGGCAGAGCGATCGAGTTAGACTTCAAAATCGCGCCTGACGCGCCGCTGGGCGAATATCAACTGCGTCTGCGCACCCGGGCGAAACTCTCCGAAATGCTGAGATTTTGGGTCACGCCGTTTCCCGTCGTGGAAGAGGAGCATCCCCTTAGCGATCGCGATGGCGCGCGTAACGACTCTCCGGAGCATGCGCAACCCATCCCATTCGGCTCCACGATTTCTGGAATCTGCACGAGCAACGAATCCGCGAACGATTGGGATGTTTACCGCGTTAAGATGGAGAAAGGGCAGCGCTGCACCTGCCAAATGCTCAACGCGCGGCTCGGCACGGTTCACGGCGGCGGCCTGACGGACATGGCGATCGAGGTGCGCTCGCCTTCTGGCAAGCGGGTGGCGCGAAACAGCCGCTCGGCGTTGTTTGCCCACGATCCTGTGCTCTCGTTCATTGCGCCAGAGGCGGGTGACTATCTCATCACCGTCCGTCAGCAGATGGACACGGAGATTTTCCGGGCGCACTACGCGCTGCACGTCGCCGATTTCCCTCGCCCGGCGATCACGTTTCCGCTCGGCGGTCAGTTGGGTGAGAATTTGGACCTCGAGGTGTTTTACCTCGATGGAACGAAGGACAAGCTGAAGGCGAAGCTACCCAAAAAGGTGGGATTGTTCGAGCAATCGATGATTGACCTGACTTCCGTCACGGGTTTGCCCGAAATCATTTCGCCGAACCGCCTCCAAGTCGCTCCGTTTCCAAACGTCTTCGAGACTGACGGCCATCATCAGCCGGAAAACGCGCAATCGATTGGCCGCTCGCTGCCGGTTGCGCTCAACGGCATCATCAAATCCGAGGGCGAGAAGGATTGGTACCGGTTTTCCGCGAAAAAGGGCGAGCGCTACCGCGTCCGAGTTTACGCGCAAACGTTAGGCTCGAAGCTGGACCCGTTTGTCTGGATCAAACCCGCCGAAGGCAATCCGAGCCGCCGAATCTACGAAGAGGACGATTCGCTTTGGGACGGCCACGATTGGGAGGGGCACCATTACCGCCACCAGGTGAAAGATCGGCTCGATCCGGTTTTCATGTTCGAGCCGGATGCGGACGGCGACTACCTCCTCGGCATCACCGACACGCGGCGCGAGTCGGGCGAGGACTACATTTACCGCGTGGAACTTCAGCCGCATCGCGACAGCCTCTTCACGTTTTACCAAGACTACCCTTCGCAGTCGACCATCGTGCGCGATGTCGTCGGTCTGCATCGCGGATCGACCACGGCGCGAACCATCGCGATTCAAAACGGCTTTGGGTCGCGCTATGATGGACCGATTCGGCTGGAAGTGCGCGGATTGCCGGAGGGAATCGAGTTCGAAAGCCCGATTTTCACCAAAAACGATCCCAACATCATCACCACGTTTCGCGCACCAACTGGTGCGAAGCTGCAAACGGCCCTGCTGGAGCTGATTCCGCACGCGGTCGATGAAAATGTGGATTTGTTAGGCTCTTTCGCGCAGACGCATTCCTCGAATAGTCAGCGCGGCGACTACTCGCCCATGTTCAACAAAACGCGAAAGCTCGCCTTCGCGATTTTGGAGGAGGCGCCGTTCGATGTTTGGGTGGACCAGCCCAAAATCGGCCTGGCGAAGAATGCTGAGCTTGATCTGAAGGTTCACGCTAAGCGCAAGGGCGATTTCAAAGGCGCAATCTACCTGGAAGCCGATTGGCTGCCAGCCGGCGTGACCAAACAGCCGCCGATGATCATCCCCGAGGGCGAAAACGTGGGCTACTACCGCATTTCCGCGACCAGCCAAGCGAAAGCTGGCGCTTACCGCGTGACGATCACCGCTCGGGAGAACGACGGCGGCAATCCGCGTTCCGGCGTCGGCTATCACTACATCGCCTCGCCGCTAATTTCGGTCGAAGTGATGGACCCGTATCTGCAAATCGACCTGCAACGCGCGGCGATCGAGCAAGGCACGACAGGTGAGATGATTGGGAAGATCAACCAGCTTCGCGATTTCGAAGGCGTCGCGACGGCGAAAATTCTGCGTCTCCCGACTGGCGTCACTTTGGTCGAAGAACCCAAAATCAAGCCGGGCGACCAGGAAGTGCGTTTTCAGCTCAAGATCGCGCCCGACGCCCTAACCGGTCAATATCGCCAACTCGCCTGCGACGTCGCGATCACCGATTCCGGCCAACAAATCCACCAGCAAACCGGAGACGGCGTGCTTCGCATCGACGAAAAGCGAAAATGAGGAGCATGTTAGGGCGCATCAATTTCCAACTGCTTGCAGATTCGCTTCGCGGTAAAATCTGGGATTTCGCGATGGCGGGGAACCGCCGTTCGCTTCTTCTTCGCGGGATTTTCCCAAATGCTGTGATCGCCTCCCTCGCGCACAAATTGGCATCCGCACTTCTCCAAGTGCCTCAGCAAATCGCGCCTTTTCATGCCATTGCGGGTTCCGGCATCTCATGCACGCGGCGTGACGCGGTAAGCACCAAATGGATCGGCTCATCCAGATCGGCATCTAAATCGTTGGCGGCATCACCCGGTTTGGGAAGCGCTTCGCCATGCAAAAGAGCGGTCTCCGCCATGTCCACCAAAGCACTGCTGAGCATGGCGCGGGCATCCTCCAAATTTTTCCCGCAGCTGATGACTCCGGGAAAGTCCCCCACTTCAGCGTGGACACTTCCGTCATCAAGAAACTTGAACAGAGCTTTGTAAGTGATCATGACCGCACAAACTAGCATACTTTGCCGAATTTTCGGCGTTTTCGTTTTTCCATGCTTTGCAATTGCCGCGGACGTTTCGTTCAAAAACGACGTCATGCCCATTTTCATGAAGTCGGGATGCAACGCGGGCGATTGCCATGGTTCCAGCCGCGGGCAGGACGGGTTCACGCTTTCGCTCTTCGGCTACAATCCGGAGGGAGACTACTTTCGGCTGATGGAGGAATATCCGGGCCGCCGCGTGAACTTGGCAGAGCCGGAGAAGAGCTTGCTGCTGGCCAAAGCGACCGGAAAAGTGGCGCACACCGGCGGCGAATTGTTCAAGCCAGAAACCGAGTCCTACCGAATCATCCTCGACTGGCTGGAGCAAGGCGCGCGGCGTGATCCGGACGATACCGCGATGGCGACGGGCATCCGTTTCGAGCAGGATTCGCACAAATTCGCCAAGCCGGGCGGCAGTTTGCAGGCGAAAATCATCGCGACCTACGATGACGGCTCGGAACGCGACATCACGCGTTGGTGCCTCTTCATGACCAGCAACGAATCGGTCGCGGCGATCGACGATGCCGGGCTGATTACCGCGCCGAAAGCGGGTGGGGCGCATGTTTTCGCGCGGTTCGACAAATTCACCATCGCCATGGAAATCACTGTTCTGCCGGAAGGCGATTTCGCCTGGCCTAACCCGCCTGCGCAGAATTACATCGACGAACTGGTCTTTGCGAAGCTCAAAGACATGCGCATTCTGCCCTCGGAACTGTGCAACGACGAGCAGTTCCTTCGCCGCGTCACGATCGACCTCACCGGCACGCTGCCAACGCCCGAGGAATACGCCGAATTCATGGCGAACGCGATGATCCTGACAAGCGCACCAAAGTCATCGACGAACTGATGGGCCGCGAAGCCTTCGGCGAAGTCTGGGCTGCGCGATGGGGCGAGTGGCTGCGGATTTTCACGGACACGAATCCGGAAAAAGGCACCGCGATGCTGGCGGGCTGGAACTACTACCAGTGGGTGCGCGAGCAGATGATCGAAAACACGCCGCTCAACGAATTCGCCTACGCGCTGCTGAGCGGAAACGGTTCGAACCTAACCAACCCACCATCGAATTACTACACGATGATCCCACAGGGCAAAGTCGATCCGGTTCGGTTGAGCGAAGATACCGCGCAGATTTTCATGGGCATCCAAACGCAATGCGCCCAGTGCCACAACCACCCGTTCGATCGCTGGACGATCGATGACTACTACGCGTTCCAGTCGTTTTTCATGGGCGTGCGCCGCAAACACGGGTCCGAGGCGCGAGAATACTTCACTTTCGTTGACGTCGATGCTGAGCCGGCGCCAAACCTGGTCGATGGCCGTCCCGATGCCGCACAAATTTCTCGGTGGTGACTTTGCCGACGTGAAGGACAAGGACCCGCGCAAGGTCCTCGGCGCCTGGCTGACGGAGCCGGGCAACCTGACTCTTCCGCGAGAACATGGCGAACCGGATTTGGTCTCACTTTTTTGGGAAGGGCATCGTGGAACCGGTCGATGACGTCCGCATCAGCAACCCGCCGAGCAATGCCGCGCTGATGACCGAAATCGGCCGTCGTTTGGGTGAGGATTACGGCTACGACCAGAAAAAGCTGATCCGCGATATCTGCACCTCACGCACCTACCAACTAGCGGCGACGACGAACTCCAGCAACGAACACGATGACCGCCTGTTTTCCCACTCCCAACTGCGTCGCCTGCGCGCGGACGTGTTTTTCGACTGCTTGATGCAGGCGCTCGACAAAAAAGCCACCTTCCGCCGATCCTCAGCCGACCGCGCGTTGGTCATGTTTGAAGGCGGACGTCGCGATAGCTTTAATTCCTACTTCTTCCAAACCTTCGGCCAGGCGAAACGCGAAAGCGTGTGTGCGTGTGAGGACCGGACCGACGCGAATTTGTCCCAGGCGCTGCATTTGATCAATGGGACCACGATTGACCAAGCGCTGCAGCGCAATCCGCAACTGATTCCCAGTTTGCTCGACAAGCACGAGAGGGACGAGGGCATTGTCGAGGCACTCTTCGTCCGGGCTCTATCGCGAAAGCCATCCGCAACCGAGATGGCGGGCATTTTGGCAACGTTGCCCGAGACGCAAGATCGACGCCAACGGCAATTGGCGTTCAACAATGTCCTCTGGGGCCTGCTCAATTCGAGCGAATTCATGTTCAATCACTGATCCTAACAAGCATGCGACTTTCCATCCTTTGCTTCAGCCATTGTGCCCTCGTGACTTTGTGCGTGGCCAGCGACCCGCCGAATTTCGAAGATCACGTCCTGCCGATCTTCAAAGAACACTGCAACGGCTGCCACAACCCTGACAAACGCAAAGCTGATCTCGATCTTACGACTTACTCGGGCGTCCTGAAAGGCAGTTCCGGTGGCGAGGTCGTCAAGGCTGGTGTGCCGGACACAAGTTGGATCTACGAAACGATCACGCATGCCGAAGGTATTGAGCCGATGCCACCGAAAAAGCCGAAGATCGCCGAAGCGCAGATTGAGATGATTCACAAGTGGATCGCCGGCGGCTTACTGGAAGCGGAAGGCGGAAAATCGAAGCTGCGCAACGTCTCGTTCGATCTCGCGGCCGGCTCGATGGAGCGCCCCGAGAATCCTGCCACGCCCACCAATTTGCCCGACGTTCCCCTGGCCGAAACGCGCGTTGCCCCACCGATTTTGGCGTTGGCGAGCAGCCCGTGGACGAATCTGATCGCGGCGAGCGGTCACGAGCAGATTTTGCTCTTCGGCGAACAACCTGCGGCGATTGAGGCGGACGAATTTGAGCCGGTCGCGAAGGACGCCTTGTTTGTGCGTCAGGAGTTTGAAGATGAATCCGAAGAGGGCGTAATTGGCGCTGCGTGGAAGGCGAATGGACATCGGCAGTTGGACGAATTTCCAAGCGATTTCCTGAACAAGCACGGTGCGTTCAGTTTTACCGCGTGGATCAAGCCGGAAGCCGATTTGGTCCGCGGAACGGTCTTCGGCCGATACAGTTTCGATGTCTTTTTGGAGAAGGCCCGCAATGGCTGGAGGCTGCGCTTGATGACGCGGTCGAAAGACAACAAAATCGGCTACTTTGGCCGGCTCGGCGAAATTCCGGCGGGAAGTTGGCAACACATCGCGGTGACCTGCGACGGCAAAGAGTGGGTGTTTTACTACGGCGGCATCGAGGTTTCTCGTCAGGAGATTCCGGCGGATCACGTTGGATTTATCGAAGACAATCGTCCGTTTTTCATCGCGGGCGACGGTCATCACGAGGATCGCCAATACCGCGGTGGACTCGATGATCTGCGAATCTACAAGCGCGCCCTCTCGGCGGAGGAAGTCGCGACGATGAAGAGCAATGTTCGCACCACGTTAGGACACGTAGGCACCCTGCCGTTTCCCGAGGGCGATGTTCACGATCTACGCTTTTCGCGAAATGGTGATCTGTTAGTCGCAGCCGGCGGTCGTGGTGCTTACTCCGGAAAGGTAGCCGTTTTCGACGTCCGCACCGGCAAGCGCAAAGCGACGATTGCCGATGAGCAAGACATCGTCCTCTCCGCCGACATCAGCGCCGATCACCGCTTCGTCGCCATCGGCACCCCGGCCAAAAAAGTCAAAATCTTCTCCGCGGAAAACGGGCAACTGCTGCACACGATCGATAAGCACACCGACTGGGTTACCGCGGTTCGTTTCAGCCCGGACGGCAAGATGCTGGCAACCGGCGACCGCAACGGCGGGATTCACGTCTGGGAGAGCGAAAATGCAGGCATAGTTTACACGTTAGACGAGCACAAGGTTCGCATCACTGGTCTGAGTTGGCGGGCCGACGGTCAGCTGCTGGCGTCGGCGGCGGAGGACGGCAAGTTTGTCCTCTGGGACATGAAGGACGGCTGGCCGACCCGAACCGCCAGCCCCCACACCGTGAAGCAGGAGCCCTCACGATACACCCGGCAAACCGGCATCCTCGACATCGCGATTGCCCAAGACGGCCGCTTCCTCACCGCGGGCCGTGACCGGACTCTCCGGTGGTGGCAAACCGATGGCAATGCGGTTGGGGAGATTCGCGAACTCGATGCGCTCCCGACTCAGGCTGAATTCGGAGCGGATGGGAAATTCATCGTCATCGGAGATTTTGCAGGCAACCTGCGCATCTGGGCCCCCGACTCGCGAGCGATGATTCAGGAACTGAATCCGTAGAATGGGTAACCAAGGGAGACTAAGGGTCGTAACCTCTCAAATGAAATGAAGTGGGTAATGGTGTGCGATACAGGATTTGAACCTGCGCCCCCACAGTGTCAAGGTGGTGCTCTACTTCGGATTTATTGCACTTTTTTATTGCAGTTTTTGGTTAGTCTCCAGCAAAATTCACTCCTCCACCACCGGTCGCGCTTCACAGAATCGGATCCGGGAAGACCGTGCTTCAATGGCATAGAGGCCTTGTGAATAACTACAAAGCTCTGGCCGACCGCAAACTCACCCAGAAACCAAAACAATAGGGACCCGCAACCTCAGCATATTCTGTGCGGCAATGAATCAATGAATCTGAACCCAAACAGAGCCTCGAAATCGTATCGATGGGCGATTCTCGCCTTGGCGATTTCCCTTCTTTGGGCCCCTGTTTTTGCCCAAAGCGATGATTTCCAATTTCTGCTCCAACAAGCCGAGACTGAAGCTAAAAAAACGCAACCCCCCGGAGAAGGAGGGTTCATTGACCCGGAAATTCCAGAAATCGACCCGACGTATCCGGGCGATTGCAAGCCCAGTTGTTGTACGGCTGAGGGAGTGCGAACGTTTGCGGGTGAAGGATGCGGATTTAGAAAACCGCCCCGCATCTCCCCCAATAGCCGGCCCACTTCATCCGCACTCAACACCGTCGGGACCCGCTTCGCCTTCTTCGCCCGTAAGGCGTCGATTCCCTCAAATGGCTGACTCAGCACCTCGCGGTAGAGAAACACCAGCGCGCTCAACCCCTGATCCTGCGTCGCCCCGGCAACATTCTGCTCCGTGGCCAAATGCGTCAGAAACCTTTCCACCTCCTCTTTGCCCATCTCGCCCGGGTGACGTAACAGGTGAAATTTCACAAACCGTTTATACCAAGACACATAAGCTTTTTCGGATTCCAAAGAAAAGCCTTTTCGCCGCGCGGTATCACGAATTTGTGCCTCTAATGCTCCAGGTTGTTGATTTTCCATAACTTCCAGGGTTTGAGGTTCTCTTTTCGTCCCAATACGCCACTTTTGTCAACTCATTTCCCCATTTCCCCATTTCCCCTTGACACCGCTAACTGGAATCCACTATCCGAATCCACTATCCATATAGTGGAGTTGAGGAAGGAACCTTCAACTCCTAAACAAATTGTTAGCTGAAGAAGGATGAATATCCCCGGAAAAAGCGCTGTAAGATTTGTTCTAATTGTTTCGGTGTTTTCGCCGCTGATGAGTTGCCAACTCTTGTGGGGGACTTTTGTTTCTGGAAGTGACACACGGTATTCGGGAGTCATCGACCGTCGGGAAAAAGAGATTCGGTTTTCCCTCAAAGGAGGACGGCACGAAGATGGATTTCACGGGAGCTTTTCTAAAGTAGCGGACCACTTCCAGGTGGTAGCTACCGTTACAAACGCCAGCAAACAGTCGGTGTATTTCAAGCCTCGAAAGTACAACGCCGCGGATTTCAACGCAGAGTATCAAGCAAATTACGTTGAAGTGAAGCCGAACGAAAGTGCTGTAGTTTACAAAGGTCCCTTGAATTTTTTGGGGAATGGTTCGCTCGAAATTGGCTCCGGCAGAACGCTTGTCCTAAACCTTAAACTTGATAAGCCCCCATCCGAACCGATTCCATTTTCAATCTGGGCGTCTTTCGGCACCAGTCCGTAACGCGAAGCCCCATCAACCCTATCGCGACAGCTAATCGGGTAGGCCGGGGGTTTGAACCCCGGCCCCCCACACCACCGAGCGTACGGGTCCGTACTCGGCGGTTCCAGTCAGTCAAAGCCGATCCCCCCACGGATCAGCGAAGGGCCGCCTCCCCATGAACTCTCTTTCTCTGTCCAGATCCCATGCTCATGTCTGGCTTACCCCCTGCGAAGGGCGGGTTTTGACGCCGTGAGCGGGTGGCTGGGTCGATTCGCTCGATCAAGCTCAAAAATCTCCCCGCCGCACGCTGGTCACGGCATTCGGAAGCGCGTTGGCAACCCGCTCGGCGCTGACTCCTTCCGGCGCGCAGCCCCGTTCCCACACCAAAATCTCCGCCGCGCGTCCCATGAGCCAGCTTCCCAGGCAGGCGGCGTCGTAGAGCCCGATTCCCCGCGCGGCAAAGGCGGCGCAGACGCCGGTTAGGACGTCGCCCATCCCTCCGCTGGCCATCCCGGGATTTCCGGTGGTGTTGAAGGCTGCCGGACGATCCGGCGCCGCGATGATGGTGCGCGCGCCCTTGAAAAGCAGCGTTGCCGGGTGCCGCTGGACGAAGGTTTGGGCGATTTCCAACCGCGTGCCGGCTAAATCCGGCGCCAATCGGCTCATTTCGCCCGGATGCGGGGTTAAGAGGCGATTTTGCGGCAGTTGGGCGAGAATTTTGGGATCTCGCGCCAGGGCGTTGAGGGCGTCGGCATCGACGACCGTTGGCTGAGGCGCGGTTGCGATTTTGCCGATGACGGCGGCAGCGGCGGGAGGTTCGGCTCCCAACCCGGGGCCGATGGCGATAGCGTCCGGCTCGATTTCCGCGGTTGAGGGGCGAACCATGACTTCCGGCGGCGCTTTGGCGGCGATGAGCGGGATAACAGCGGGATCGCACAAAATCGTGACCAGGCCTCCACCGGCGCGGAGGGCGCCCAAGGCGCTGAGGACGGCTGCGCCGGCAAATCCGGGGGATCCGGCGATGATGGCGACCCGGCCGGCCTGGCCTTTGTGGGTCGAAAACGCGGCTGGGGCGATTTTTGGGGCCAAACCCGGTGCGTGGAGGGTTTGGCGGGAATCGTCGCCCTCGGCGGCCACGATTTCCGGGAGCGGAATGAGTGCCAGGCGGCCCACGTGGTCGATCGCGGAATCGGCGAGCAGGCCGGCTTTAACGTGAGCGATGGTCAGGGTGAAATCGGCGACTACGGCACCGTCGTAGGGCTCTCCGGAATCGCCGTCCAAACCGGACGGGATGTCGATGGCAACGGTCGCGGCTCGTCCAAAAGCGCGATTTTCGTTCATTTCCGCGGCTAACGGGGCCAAATTCCCGCGCAAGGGGCCTTTTGCGCCGATTCCGAGCAAACCGTCGATCTGGACGTGGGCGAGATTGCCGAGATCCGCCTCGGGGGAGGGGACAGCGGTGAATTCCGCCAACTTTTTTTGGGTGAGCGGCGCCAGATCGCCAGGTTCGGCCGCAAGGCGAGTTTCGACGAGCCAACCGGCCTTGCGGAGGTGGCGTCCGGCCACGAGCGCGTCGCCGCCGTTGTGGCCTTTTCCCACAAAAAGCGTGGCGCGGCCAGGATTTGGGAAAAACCGGCGAATCGCCCGCGCGCACCCCAAACCGGCGCGTTCCATGAGCGGCTCCGCCTCCACGCCCGTGGCAAAAAGCGCGTCTTCCGCGGACTTCATTTGTGCGCAGGTTAGAATCAAGGCGAGGGACGAAAAATGGATGGTTGGCGGCTACCGGCCCCGGTCGTAGTTGACGATGCCGGAGGCGATGCTTTCCGCCAGAGCCTGACGGTACCAGGGCTGGAGACAGCGTTGCCGCTCCTTGGTGTTACTGATGAACCCGCCTTCCACCAGGATGGCCGGCGCGCGGGTGTTGCGCAGCACGGAAAAGGCTTCGCGCTTCACGCCGCGGTCTTCCGGCCGCAGTTTGCGGATGACGGCGGCGTGGACCTTTTTGGCCAACTGATAGCCTGCGTAGCCGTAGTAAAACGTCTCAATTCCCACCGCTGAACTGCGCCAGGCCGAGTTAAAGTGGATGCTGACGAAAATGTTCTCCCGGTAGCGGTTGGAGATTCTGGCGCGCGTCAGCAGCGGGATGAATTCGTCCCGCTTTCGGGTGAGAATGGTGCGGTAGCCCTTGCGCTTGAGCTGGATTTCCAGCCGGCGCGAGACGTCAAAGTTGAGGTGCTTCTCAAAAACGCGGCCTTCATGCGCCCCTACGTCGTGCCCCCCGTGACCGGCGTCGATTATCACGGTTTTGACCTTGCCGGCAGCCAATGCGTCGGGCGCCAGCGCCAGCGAACCGGCGGCCGCCCCAAAAATTCCGGCAGCCGTTTTGCTCAGAAACGTGCGGCGATGAAGGTCAGTTGGTTTGACGGTTTCCACGGTGTTTTCCTGGCGGTAGCAAAGCGGTTGGGCAGTGACCCCTCATCTTATGCGTCAAGACGGGTCTCGGGGCTTTCCTATTCGGGCGCTTCTCCATTCCACTATCGGGGAGCCGACAGATTGGAGAGTTTTGGCAAGCCGGGAGGACGCTCGGAGAGCTTGCGAACACTTTTGGCGAGGGGGCTCTCTTTTTGCTCCTGATCCGAAATTCCGCCCACTACGACCACGTCGCCTTCCGGGGCCGTCAGCAGCCGGGGGCGGTCGCCGCCGTTTTCGCGGTAAATCTCGCGGGCGATGACTTTGCCGTCGATGCCGATGACGCTGTGGGCGTAGGTGCGTGGGGCGCCCATGTGCAGGATGTGGAGGCGGTTGGCAGTGTCGATGGTCCATTGAGGATCGCGGATCATGATGACCTGGCCCAGGGAGTAGGTGGTGAGGACGGCGCCGGACCGCTCGTCTTGCACGCGGATGTAGAGTTGCTTTTCAGCCCCGGAGTTGAAGGTCAGGAGCGTGAAGCGCCGGTAGGTGCCGGCCCCTTCCTGATCTTGCGGCACGCCCAAAACCTGCTGCCAGAGCTTGCGGCCATCGGCGATTTGCACGGATTCCTCCTTGGAATTGAAGAATTGATCCAACTGGGTGAAGTAGACGCCCACGCGAATGCGGTAGGTGCCTTGCCGGCCCATGGGATACATGGAGTTGACGGTAATTTTGCGCTTGATGCTTTGCCCGGGCGGGATGAGCACGGGCTTAAAGTCCCCTTTGCCGCGCGGGCTGACCAGGTTGCCCTGAAAATCGGTCACGTGGAAGCTCAACCACGGCGTTTTGCCGCGCCCGGCCAGGACGACATCGCGCCCGGCGCGATTGACGATGGTGAGCACCACCTGCACCGGCTCGTAGGCCACGTAAATTTTCTTGGTGGGCTGAATTTGCACCCCAAGCTGCGCCCGGGCCTGCGGGGCAAATGCCGCAAACGCCAGGACGGCGACCAGGAAACCAAAAATTCTGTTCATCAGCAAAAAAGCGGGCTTGTTAGGATACGCTGGCAAATCTTAACCCACATGTGCGCGGCAAGAAAGCACCGATTGAGGCGATAGCGCACCGCGCACTATTCGGGCTCGCTCTTGACGGGCGCGGAATCCGAGGCGGTGCGGAATCCGATGGATAGGTTCCATTCGCCGGCTTCCTTGGCAAAACGGCGGGTGCTCAGCTCAAGCTGGGTTTTGTCTCGAAACGAGCCACCGCGGCGGATGGGGACGCTTTTTTCGGGGTCGTTGGGATGCGGCTCCCAGGTTCCGGTCCACTCGCTGACGTTTCCGGCCATGCCGCCTACGCGATAGGGGCTGACGTCGCCTTTCATCACGTCCACCCCGCACCAAAAGTTGAAACCGTCGCGTTGCGGCGCTTTTTCCTTGGGCTCGGCGTCTTCGGCTTCGTCCGTGGCGGGTTTATCGGCTGGAACAGCGGGCGCCTCTCCGTTGTCTGGGGGAGCAACGGGCGCATCCCCGCTTTTCATGTCCGCCCCACCCTCAGGCGCCATGCCGGAGCCGCTCATCCCGCCTTGCATGTCTCCACCTTGCATGCTGCCGCCCTCCATGTCTCCGCCCTGCATGCTGCCACCCTCCATATCGCCGCCTTGCATGTTGGCATCGCCCATCGCGGGTTCGGGAGAATCCCCGTTCGGCGGCGGATTTTCACCACCGGTTTCCGTTCGCTCGGTTTGCCCGGGCGGCACGTGGTCGATTCCCGAATTCAGCTTGGAAAAATCCATTTCGTCGCCCCAGGGGTAAATGCTGCCCTTCCGGCCGCGAGCCGCCTTTTCCCACTCCTTCTCGGTCGGCAAACGGCGACCTTTCCAGGAGGCGTAAGCGTAGGCATCCCACCAATCCACCATCACCACGGGGCAGTTCAGGTCGATCTCGATGAAGTAGGTCAATTGGCCGTCTCCCACCGGCCATTTCCGGTTTTCCTGGGCGTGCTTGTAGTAGGAATCCCACCCTGCCGGCTGATGGGAGGTCTTGTAGGCCGGTTGATCGGCGTGGTCGAATTTTTTGCGCAAATCCGGCTCCAAACCGTTGAGGTGGTTCAAAAATTCCGCGTACTGCGCGACCGTCACTTCGTAGGCGTCGATCCAGAATTCTCCGGTTTCTTCGGTAACGCCGTCCTGGTAGACGAATGGCCCGGCGGGCACGCGAATCATCTGCTCGCCGACGCGCACTTTCGAGCGGGTAGCCGCCTTGAAAAGTTGCGCTCCCAGGGCAATGACCCCCACCAGCACCACCAGCGCTCCTAACACGCTGGCCAGATAAATCGCGGCCTTGCGCGGAGTCATGCCGCCGCTCATCTCCTTCCACTGCCGCTCGATGTAGCGCACCTCAGAGAGCAAATCGTCCCAACTCCCCAATTTTTCGCTCTCTTCGGAGGTTCCCGCCATTTCGTAGAACAGGGAGGGGATGGTTTCGTTGACCTTGGTGTCCTCATCCATGACCGGGTGGCAGCTTTTGGCGAGATTTTTGATCTGCTCGGTCTGCCGCAGCCGATTTTCCGGCTTGTCGTCCTGAACGGTGTTGCCGATGCGCGTCGAGCCGTCTTCGCACACAAAAATGTGCTCCGGCCAGACGGGCAAATACGGCAATTCCGCGTCGTGGAGGTATTTAAAGGCCTGGGCGGAGGATTTCACCACATCGAGCAACTCTTCTTCGCTCAATTTCGTCCCCTTCGTCGCCATATCCGCCAAACTGGTGCCATCGATCAGTTCTTGCGTGTAAAACAACGCGTTGTCCGTCTCGATGGACTCGAAAACCGAGGCAATCTTGGGATGGCTGACCGACGCCTGGGCCTTGGCTTCAGCGCGAAACTGGTTTTTGGCCGATTCCGAACTCAAAAAGTCCGGCCGCAACATGCGCAGACCCACCTTGCGATCGACGGAACGTTGCAGGGCGACGAAGGAATCCGACGTGGAGCCGCGATTTCGGAATTCCAGCAACTCGTAGTCGCCGAGAACCGTCCCCGCGGCCATGGGAGCCGGCAAATTGTCGGCTGGAGGCGGGGCCGGGGCTGCGGGAGGCTCGGGCGGCGGAGGTGGGGCGGAATTTGCGCCCGAGCCGGGAACCTCAGGTCCGTTTTCGCCACTCTCCGCGGCGGGCGTCGGCGAAGCCTGCACCGGAGCCGTCAACCCCAGATTTGGCGCTTGATCGCCCGCCTCAACACCGGAGTTTTTGCGTTTGCCGGGAAAAACGCGGTCCAACCAATCGAACAGCGAGGCCTGGTCCAGCGGCTTGTAAAAAACGGCTTCCTCCTTGGCCAGTTTTTCGTAGTGGCTGGATAAATCGTAGCGCGCCAGCAGAATCACCAGGACGTTGGGAAATCTCTCCTTCACCGCGGCCCGCGCGTCCAAAACCGCGTCGGCGCCGCCTTCGGGAACCTCAGCGATCAAAACCTCCAGATTTTCGAGCGCGTTCGCCGTTTTTAGCGCCGAATCGACCGTTTCAGAGGTGTAAAGGGTGCAATCAAACGTCTCAACCAAGGCATCGGCCAATTGGGTGCGATCGTCTACGTGTTCGTCAAGCAGCAGCGCAATCATCTCGTGTCAGCAAAAGTTAGAAATTTGGCGAAGTCCCCGTTTTACAGGTTGATGGCAGGAACGCAAACCTTTCCCTCGCACAGTGTCATCGTTGTTGGGACACGTTCTTGTGCCAAAAGGTTGCATCATTGTGGAAAAAGGCTGCTTCCCTGGTACGGCACCCCTTTTGGCGCCTGGCTGGCATTTCGCAAAAGCCGGCGCGGATGAGCCACCACATCCTGCAACACATCGCGGTAGTACAGCTCCACCACGTAGCCAAAATACTTGCGCTTACCCAACGCCGCCTCCTGATCCTTGGTCAGCTCTTTCAAAAAATACTCCACCTCAATCACCTCCTCCTCACCGTTGCGCCAATCGTAGGGCTCGGAAATGAGCCGCTGATCCATCCGGGCGATGGTTTTCTCAAATCGGCTTCCGCCGGGATACTCCGCTAAATCGTAGAAAAACACGTAGAGATACATCTCCTCGCCGTCCAGCGCGGTATCGGCCGTCGATTCCGTGTGAATGCGCAAAATGACCCTTTGGCCGTCGCTAGCCTCCAATCCGTGCGCGGAATGCCGGGAAATGCGCAACTGCGTGTCCATGGTCGTCACATCCTCCACCATGTGCCCCTTCAGCGCCATATCCGCCAGATCCCAGTAGGCGCCGGCCGCGTTTGAGCCCATTTTGTGCACGCGCTCCCAAAACTGCGTGGCTTTCTCCGTTTGCCCGAACTGGCTGTAGGTCGCCGCCAGTTCCGCCAGGATTTTCGGGTGCCCCGGAGCGCGAGCTTCGGCCCCTTTCAGTGCGCTCAGGGCCCCCTGAATGTCGCCGGTTTCCCGAAGCCGCAGCCCTTGGTCGACCAACGACTTTGCCTCTGGATTTTCCACCCGGTGAGCGGGATGTTTTGGCTCAGTGCGAGGGCGCGGGGACCTCGTGGGCGGTTCCACGGGCACGACTGTGTAAGCCGGCTGATCCTGGCTGACGGCTGTTGGAATCCCGCTAATCCCCGGATCGGCTGAAGCGGCAGGCAACGGCGCCGAAATGGCCGGTGGAGCCACCTGTTGAACCGTGGGGCGCAACGGGAGGGAACTGGGCGCAATCCTGGGTTTGCCGTCAAAACGCAGCAACAGCGCCCACAAAACAACCAACAACTGCGCCAGCGCCACCGCTCCCAACACACGCACCGCCACGCCAAACGTTCGTCCGCTACGTTCGGGAGCAGTGAGGAGTTTTGCAGGCATCGGCGGGATTTTACGGGAACGGGCGAAGAGTGTCAACCTGCCGAAAAAGGCCCAAAACGGCGTCACCCCTCAAAAAAAGGCGTCCCTTCAGTCCTTTGGGTCCCTTTCGTCCCTTTTTGCCGGTCAGTGGTTGAAGAGATATTCCTTGGAGTTGAGCAAGGCCCAAAACACGTCGTTGAGAACCATCTCCCGCTGAGCGGCGTCTTCGCCAACGGCGGCGACTTGCTCGGTAACGGCCTTCATCTCGTCCGGGGTCGGCTTGCGGCTCACGCAGCGGACGTAGAGATCCTCCACCACTTGCTCCGGAGTCAGCTTCTTCTCCGTCAGCAAACGCCGGACCAGCGCGCCTTGGTCGATTTTGCTGGTGACCGTGGTGCCGTTCATAAGATGCAGCGCCTGGGAGAGGCTGGGATCCATCCGCACCTCACAGGAGCACACCGTCTCGCGCGAGGCACGGCCGAAGGTTTGCAAAAAGTAGGTGCTGGTGTTGCCGTCGGCAATTTGCACGGCGCGGGCGCCCAGCGGCAAACCGCGGAATTTGTTCTTCGTCTCGGTCACCTGGGTGATGGTGTCGAGCAGCACCTCGGCGCGCATCCGGCGAACACGCGCTTTGGAGAAGTTGGTCAGGTCATCCTTGTTGGTGCCGTTAGCCTTGGTGGCGAGCTGATAGGTGCGGGAATTGCAGATATCGCGCACCACGCGGCGGAAGTCGTACTGATACTCCACCAGTTTTTGGCCCAAGGTGTCCAGCAGTTCGGGATTGGAAGCGGGGTTGCTGACGCGCACGTCGTCCACGGGATCGATGATTCCGGCGCCGAAAAAGTGCGCCCAGACGATGTTGGCGACGTTTCGGCTGAAATACGGGTTATCCGGAGCCGTCATCCAGTCCGCCATGATTTGCCGGCGGTCTTTTCCGGCCAACTGTTCGGGTGTGAGGGCCGTTCCGCCGAGATACTGCGGTTTTACCGAGCGATTGCCCACGGGATGCCGGGCGTCGCCGCTGCCGCTGTTGTAGACGATCTGTTCCCGGGGATCTTCGGTGCGTTTGCGGCCAATTTGGGTGAAAAACGAGGCCCAGCCGTAGTAATCGTCCATCGTCCAGCGGTCGAACGGGTGGTTGTGGCACTGAGCGCATTGCAGGCGGAAACCCATGAACACCTGAGCGACGTTTTCGGCCACTTTCAGTTGGTCGCGCTCGGTCTGGTAGTAGTTGGTGGGCGGATTTTCAAACGTGCCGCCCGTCGATGCGAGCAAATCGCGAACGATCTGGTCCATGGGCACGTTCCCGGCGATTTTCTCCTGCAGCCAGTTGAAATAGAGCAAGGCGGCCTTGTAGCTCAGGGTGTTGTTGTCGGATTTAATCCGGAGCAACTCGGCCCACTTCATGACCCACATTTCGCTGAATTCCTTGCGGTCCAGGAGCTGATCGATCAATTTTGCGCGCTTGTCAGGCTCCTTGCTGGCCATGAACGCGTCGTAGTCGTCGCGCTCCGGCAATTGACCCAAAATGTCGATGAACGCGCGGCGCAGGAAGACCTCATCGGTGCAAACCTCCGAAGGCACGATCCGCAGTTTATGCAGCTTTTCGTGCACCAGCTCATCCACGTAGTTGTTGGCGGGGATGGTAGGGCGGGTGTACTCCAGGCCCTCGGGAATGACGATGACCTGGCTGCCGACCGTAAACGTGTCGTAGCGCGCCATGACGAAGGCCTCGCCGCGTTTTCCGGCGGTGATGAGCCCGTCTTCGTCCACGTTGGCGGTCGGGCCGTTGTTGGTGATGAACACGGCCAAATGCGTCACGTCGCGGTCGGTTCCGTCCGAAAACGTGGCGCGCACCGTGAGCTGATGGGAGGTGCCGTCGCCCTCCAGCAGCAATTGCTTGGGCATGACTTCAATGCCGGTCACCTCGGGAATATCATCGGGGTCCTTGTTCGCGCCCGCGGCCAGCCAATCGACCATGGTGTGCCAGCTTTCGCTCCCTTTCTCGAACGACTTGCCTCCGGTGTGTGGAACGGCCTCAATCGACTTTTCCACGAGCAGCGATTCCTCCGGCAGGGCCAGATTGATGCGCCGGCCGTTCATTTCGCGGGTCACGCGGTGGTAGTCACCATCCGGATCATAACCGAAGAGCGAGAGCATGAACCCGTCCTGACCGCGGGCGGAACCATGGCATTCGCCAGTGTTGCAGTTTTCGCGCATAAACACCGGCATGACGTCGAGCTTGAAGCTGGTTGGCTTCTTGACCTCGGCCCCGACGACCTTGAAAGGCACACTCACTTCGTGACCGCCAACCTTGGCCTTCATCACCGCCTCGCCATTGGCCTTGGGATAAAAGGTGTGCTTGCGTTTTTCCGCCAAACCCGGCTTGTCGAAGACGAATTCCGTGTTGGCGGTGACGTCGTAGGTGGTGTCATCCTCATATTTGGCCACCACCACCACGCTTTGGCGGTCTTTGCCGGTTTCCAGGGCCACGGCAGGCGGATAGACCTTCACTTCCTTGATTTTTTTGCCGCGGTCCGGCAACGGTTGAATTCCTTGGTAATCCTCCGGATTCCTGGCAATGAGCTGGAGGCTCTCCGGCCACGGCGCGCCGGCTTTGATCCATTTTTCCAGCAGAGCGACCTCTTTTTCCGACAAAAGCTCGCCTTCGCCCTCCGGCGGCATCACATCCACATCGTCCTCCGGTAAGGTCACGCGGTCGATCACCAGGCTTTCCTCCGGTTTGCCGGCAACGATCGATGGACCGGAATCACCGCCTTTTAGCAGCCATTCCTTGGTGTCCATGCGCAATTCGCCTTTCTCTTTGCCGGAACGGTGGCACTCGACGCATTTGAACTCCAAAATCGGCGCGATGTCCTTTTGAAAGTCAAAACCGGGATCGTCCGCGGCGTAAGTTCCGGCTGCAAAGAGGAGGGTTAGGATGTGAAATTTCTTCATGGGATGGGTGTGAATGACATGACGACATTGCCCCGGAGGAGGCTCTGCTTCTGAACGAAAACGCGGGGCGCCCGTTCAAAAAATTTCTTCACTCCAAGGCTCAAGGACTTTCACGGCTCAAGCCAGGTGCGTCTTCCAAGTTTCGAAGCGTGAAAACGGACCCTTTGAAAACTCGAAATCCGAAATCCGACACTCGAAATGGGATTTCCGGGGTTCGAGACAGCGTAAAGCGGGACACCGGCCCGCTCTGCGGACGAAATCGAACGTCAAACGCCGATTCGCCTCGGATTTCGAGTTTCGAGTTTCGGATTTCAAGTTTTCCCACTTACGGCACGCGGAATTTAACCGTCTCGCCAGGAGAGTCGGGATCGGGAATTTCCACCGGCGTGCCCGGGTTAATGCCCCTGACATCGATCTCACCATCGTAGGATCCGCCGCTTGGCAGGGTGACGTAGCCGCTCTTTCCGGGAACCGGGACGGCGAAGGGCAATTCTTCGGGAACCACGGGTTTTGGCTGGTTGCCCATGGTGGGAGGCCCACCCAGCGAAGGCGTGTCGTTGGATGAGGTGGTGTTGGCAGGTTCCGGCGCGGATTCGCCTCCGCTGCCAACGGCTTCAGAAGCCTCGGGAGCCTCCGCGGGAGTACTGCTGGCCGGGGGCCGGGTTGCTGACGACGACGATGAGCCCGAGCGGCTTCGCGAGCTGTTGCCGCCAGACGAACGCGATCCGCTTGAAGACGAAGAGCGCCTGGTGCTGCTGCTACTGCTGGCCCCGGATGAACTGCTGCGGTTGCTGCTGCTGGAACGGGACGCCGGGCGGTCGGCCGCTTCCTCACGAGGCTCGAACCGGCCGGCGCGCGGGATGCTGCGCCCATAGCGCGGCACGTTGTTTTGGCCGTTAAACCGCCAACCGCCGAATCCGGAGTTCTGGTTGGCGCCGCCGACTCTGGGGGCAGAGCCAATCCGCTCCCAAAACGGGGACATAGGCTGGCGCGCACGGGCCGCGTGGTCGGTTTGGGCGCGATAACGCGGAATCCGCGTCGATGTGGTGTTGCAGGCGGTCGTCACGAGCATCGCAACGCCGCAAAGCAGGATCAAAGGAAGCTGTTTGTTCATGTCGAGGGAAGTTTCTTTGTTCAACAGGTATGCCGCCGTATGTAAGCGGACTTTGGGCCGCCGGTCAATGCTTTGGCTGCCGAAATCACCGCCTTTGCGCTGGACAACTCACCCGGTTCACAGGAATTAAGGCCAGAATCCATGAATTTCCGCCATCCCTGGTATTCACCCATCCACGCTGTGGAGCAAAAATTCGGTTTTCTGGCTTTTCCCGGCTTGATCCGCGCTCTCGCGATTTTTCAGTTTTTGGTGGTGTTAATCGCCCGGATGCAACCGGAATACGTCCAAATGCTGACGTTTGACTGGGAAAAAATCGCCTCAGGCCAGGTTTGGCGCCTGTTCACCTGCATTTTCATCCCCAAAACCCTCAACCTCTTCTGGGGTCTCATCGCGATGATGCTGCTTTGGTTCATCAGCGATCTGCTGGAGCAAGCTTGGGGAGCCTTTCAGGTCACGTTGTTCACCGTCGCCAGCGTCGTCCTTTTCCTCGGCGCGTTGCTCTTGCTGCCGAACCCGTTTCAAATCGGCATGTCCTACGCCGGCGGATATTTTTTGTTCGAAACGCTGTTTTTGGCGGCCGCGGCCATTGTGCCCAACTACGAAATCCGCCTCTTCTTCGTCATCCCGATCAAAATGAAGTGGATGGCCCTGGTGGTCGTCGCAATCATGCTTTACCAGATCCTTTTGTTGACCGGAATGATCGGCATTTTCGCCTGGCTGCCGTTCCTGGCGATGTTGACCCCGTTCATGCTCGTTTTCTTCCCCCGGTTCGCCTTCGAGATCAAACATCGCCAAAAAAGCGCCATCCGCCGCGCCAGATTCCAATCCGCCCAAATCTCCGAGGACGACGCCTTTCACAAATGCGCGAAATGCGGCAAAACCGAGCACGATGACCCCGACGCCGAATTCCGGATCGAGGACGACGACGAGGAATATTGCTTGGATTGCCTCCCCGCCGACGTCCAACCCGAAGCATGAAAATTCTGTGTCTGGCGCTTGGTGCTTTGTGCTTGGTTGCGGCGATGAAAAACGCGGCCGCTCAGGGCTTTGATCCCGAAATTTTGGCGAAAATCGACGCGGCGGTCGAGGCGGCGATCGCCGACGAAAAATTGCCGGGCGCCATCGTCCACGCGGAGTGCCCGGGCCACGTTTTTCGCAAGGTTTACGGCCATCGGGCGCTGGTTCCCGACAAAGAGCCTAACGCGGCGGACACGATCTACGACCTGGCGTCGCTGACCAAGGTGATGGCGACGACCCCGGCGATCATGCGGCTGGTCGAACGCGGAAAATTGGGCTTGGACCAGTCGATTTCCCGGGTTTTGCCGGATTTCCAGCCAATCGCGGGAACCGACGATGATCCTGGCTCGCCGGCTTGGGACAAAATCACAATCCGCCAGCTTTTGACCCACCGATCCGGGCTCATGTCAGGGTTCCGCAAGGAAAATCGGCCGCCGAATTACCCCGAGGCGATGCGCCGCTTGCGGACCGATCCGCCCAAGGCCGAACCCGGCGTCGCCACCATTTACAGCGACCTGAATTTCATCCTGCTCGGCGAAATCGTGCAGCGTTTGACCGGGGATTCGCTCGCCGATTACGCCCGGCGCGAAATTTGGGAGCCGTTGCGGATGTGGGACACGGGGTTTGCTGGAAATTCGAAATTTGAAATTGGAAATTCGAAGCGAATCGCGCCCACCGAGAAAATCGGCGACGACGTGCTTCGCGGGGTGGTGCACGATCCCACCTGCCGGCTGCTGGGCGGCGTTTGCGGGCACGCGGGCGTGTTCGGAACCATCGACGACGTGGTGCGCTTCGCCAAAATGATGCGCAATCGCGGGTCGCTGGACGGCGTGCGGATTTTGCGCGAGGAAACGGTGCGGGAGATGACGAAAATCCACGACGGCGGCCGCGGTTTGGGCTTCGACATCAACTCGCGCCTGGCCGAAAGCCCGCGTGGAGCCCATTTTTCGGTCGGAAACTCGTTCGGGCACACCGGTTGGACCGGCTCGTCGCTCTGGATCGACCGCGAACGGCACATGATCGTGGTTATGCTCGCCAACCGCAATCATCCCAAAGGCGGCGACGTGCGCCAAATGCGCTACGATGTGGCCACGCTCGCGGTCGAAGCCATCGCCAAATCGCGCGCCGCTCATCCGCCCCGTCGCCTGCCCATGAACGGGATCGACACCCTGCGCGCCGACGGATTCAAACCGCTGCAAGGGCTAAAAATCGGCCTCATCACCAACCACACCGGCCTAACCCGCGAGGGCGTGCCGACCATCGACCTGCTCCACAAAGCGCCCGGCGTCGAGCTGAAGGCGCTCTTCGGCCCGGAGCACGGAATTCGCGGAAAACTGGATCAGGCCGAGATTTCCGACGGCAAGGACGACAAAACCGGCCTGCCCGTCTACAGCCTCTACGGCGCAAGCCGCAAACCCGGGGCCGAGCGGCTCGAAGGGCTCAACGCGCTGGTTTTCGACATTCAGGACATCGGCTGCCGCTTTTACACCTACATCTCCACGATGGGCCTGGCCATGGAAGCCGCCGCGGCGCAAAACCTGCGATTTTTCGTGCTCGACCGCGTCAACCCCATCGGCGGCACGGTTGTCGATGGCCCGGTGGCGATCGGCGAGCGCAAATTCACCAGCCACCACCCCATCGCCATCCAGCACGGCATGACTGTCGGCGAATTGGCGCTGATGTTTCGCGAGGAGCTGGGTTTGAAGCTGGATCTCACCATTGTGCCCGTCTCCCACTGGCGCAGGCACATGCGCTACGACCAAACCGCGCTAAAATGGGTCGACCCCAGCCCTAACATGCGCAGCCTCAACGCCGCGATTTTGTATCCCGGCATCGGCCTGCCGGAATTCACCCAACTCAGCGTCGGCCGCGGGACGGACACCCCCTTCGAGCACGTCGCCGCGCCCTACATCGACGCGGATTTTTTGGTCGGCGAGCTGCGGAAGCTGGAATTGCCCGGAATCGCCTTCAACCCCACGCGCTACACCCCGGAATCGAGCATTTTTGCCGGTGAATTGTGCCGCGGGGTGCGTTTCCTCATCCACGACCGCGACCAAATCCGCCCCATCGACGCCGGCCTGAGCATCGCCCGGATTTTGGCGCGCAAATACCCGGCCTACGACCTGGAAAACCTCTCAAAACTCCTCGTCCACCCGCCCACGCTGGAAGCCCTGCGCGCGCAAAAGCCGCTGGTGGAGATTCGCGAGCTGTGGGCGGAGGAATTAGAGGATTTCAAGATGCGGCGGGAGGGGTTTTTGCTCTACGAGGAGTAGGCGATTCATGCCTAACCAACGTAAAGCGAAGTCTCTGGTCTAGCGCCGTTCGGACGTTTTGAATGCCCCGGTAATCCAGGTGGCGACGGGCGCCATTTTCGGCCTCACGCCTTCTTTTTGGGCTTGCGCGGGTTGAGCGGCAAGACGTGAGCGCGTTCGGCCCAGGCTTGCCACATTTCGGCCAATTGTTTGGCGCGCTCGGGTTGGGACTGGGACAGGTCGTTTTGTTCGGAGCGGTCTTTGGCGATGTTATATAACTCCCAGGGCCCTTTGACGCCTTTTGCGACAAGCTTGTAGTCTCCCACGCGAATCGCGCGGTTTCCTTCGTGCTCGAAATAGATCGCTTCGCGCTCGATGCCTTTGCCCTCAAACGCGGAAACGAGGCTTTTCCCTTCCATCGGCGTGATGGGTTGGCCGTCGTGGAAGGTCTTGGGATAGGTGGCGCCGGATAGATCGATGGCGGTGGCCATGAGATCGATTAAATGACCCGGGGCGTGTTCCAGCTTGCCCTTGCGGGTGATTTTTGCCGGCCAGTGGGCGATGAGCGGTGTGGAAACGCCGCCTTCGTGGTTCCAGTGCTTATATTCGCGAAACGGCGTGTTGGAGACGGTGGCCCAGGTGCGGCCGTAGCCGATCAACGTGTCGGCCGGGCCCGGCATCACGCCTTTGCCGCGGCGGATGACGTAGCCGTCGCGGGTTTGCTTGGGATTCATGTCAGGCTGGAGATAGTTGTTGGCAAGCGGCGGCAAGGTGGGTTTTGGCGCGCGTTCGCCGCCCGAACCGCCGCTGCGGCCATAGCCCTCCGCGCAACCGCCGTTGTCTTGCAAAAAACAGATCAACGTGTTGTCGAATTGGCCGGTATCCTTCAATGATTGGACGATGCGGCCGATGCCTTGATCCATGTTGTCGATCATCGCGGCGTAGACCTCCATGTTGGCGATATCCCAGGCCAGGTGCTCGGTTTCCTTCCACTCTTCCGGGATGGGCCAGTTGACGGTGGACTCTTCATCGACAATGCCTAACTCGACCATCCGCTTGTAGCGCGCGTTGCGAATGGCGTCGTAGCCCTTGTTATATTTGCCGCGGTATTTGGCGATGTCTTTTTCCAGCGCATGCATCGGCCAATGCGCGGCGGTGTAGGCGACATAGAGAAAAAACGGCCGATCGTCGTGATCCACGTGATGTTCGCGGATAAAACGCACCGCGTGGTCGCTGATCGCATCGGTGTAATAAAACTGCGTGGGCTGATACTCAGGATCCGCGTAGGGCGAAATCAGCGCGTTGTCGCGCGTCAGCGAGTTGGGATCAAAAAAGCTCCCCGCGCCGTGGATGGTGCCGTAAAACCGGTCGAAACCGCGTTGCAACGGCCAATTGCGTTTATCGATAGCGGCCTTGGGCTGGACTTTTGGCGTAACGTGCCATTTGCCGGAAATATAGCTGCGATAACCCGCGGATTTCAGGGCTTCGGCGATGGTGACGCTCTTGCGATTGAGATCGCCGCGATAACCATCGTAACCGCGGTCGTTCATCATATGCCCAACCCCCGCCTGGTGGGGATATAACCCGGTCAGCAAGCTGGCGCGGGTGGGGCAACAGCGGCCGGTGTTGTAAAACTGGGTAAAACGCAGGCCGCCGGCAGCCAGCGCGTCGAGATTGGGCGTTTTGATCTCGCTGCCGTAGCAACCGATGTCCGAGAAACCCATGTCGTCGGACAAAATGTAGATGATGTTGGGCTTACCGCCGGCAAAGCTGGATAGAACGGCTAAAGCGGCAAAAAACGTGGCGATGGCTGGGGTTTTCATAGGCGCGGCAACGGAGGGGCGGATGTCTGCGCCGTCAAGAAATTGGTGGATGGTTGCAGGGAACTCTTGCCCGGCGCCTCAACCTTGCCGAGCGTGCGCCATGCATCACTCTGCCCAGCTTCTCCCCTTCCTCATCGTCATCGCCTCCGGCCTGGCCTTGCCACCAGCGTCGGTCGCCCAAACCTGGAGCCGCCACACCATCGACGCCTACGATCCGGACGCCGGCAAACGCGGGGCCGACGGCGTGCGGCTGGCGGATGTGAATGGCGATGGAGCGCCCGACGTCACCACCGGTTGGGAGCAGGGCGGCGCGGTGCGAGTTTGCCTGAACCCCGGTCCCGAAAAAGCGCGCGAACCCTGGCCGGCAGTGACCGTTGGCAGCATTCGCGGGGTGGAAGACGCGGCGTTTGCGGATCTGAATGGCGATGGGGCGGTGGACGTGGTTTCCTGCGCCGAGGGCAAGACCAACAACGTCTTCGTCCACTGGGCGCCAACGGCCGCGGGCGACTATTTGCGGCCGGAAGCGTGGAAGACCGCCGTTTTTCCGCAAAGTGCGAAGCGCCGCTGGATGTTTGCCCTGCCGATGGACGTGAATGGCGACGATCGGCTGGATTTGGTGGTGGGCTCGAAGAACAAGGACGCGATGGTCGGTTGGCTGGAGCAACCGGCGGAGCCTCGCGATGCCGCAGCCTGGCAGTTGCATGAAATGTGCCCAGCCGGCTGGATCATGTCCCTACGCGCCCTGGATGTGGATGGCGACGGTGACCGCGACGTGGTGCTGAGCGACCGCTACGAGCAGGATCGCGGCGTGTTTTGGCTGGAAAACGCCGGGGAGGCTCGCAAGCCCTGGAAGCGGCATCTCATCGGCGGCGCCGGGCGTCACGTCATGTTTCTGACCACCGGGGATTTGAACCTGGACGGGCGCCAGGACGTGGTTTGCGCCACGCTGGAGGGCGAATTGCTGGTTTTTCTGCGAACGGCGGACGCCGGCTGGGACGCATCCGCCATTCCCCTGCCTTTTGGCCTAACCGCCGGCAAGGGAGTGGCAATTGCCGACGTAAATCTGGATGGCCGGCCGGATCTCGTCACCACCTCCGAGGCGCAACGCGAAAAGCCGGAAATGGTCTCCGTGGCCTGGTTGGAGGCGCGTGACGACGGTTCCTGGCAGGAACACCGCATCAGCGACGAGCGAGGCCGCAAGTTTGACCGGCTTGAAATGCTGGACCTGGACGCCGATGGCGACTTGGACCTCATGACCTGCGAGGAGGTTCACAACCTGGGCGTGGTTTGGTACGAAAATCCGGCGAAGTGAGGCTCATTTCCCGGTTGCCGCCGGGTTCAAGCAGCTTCACCGGTTTGGCGATGAAACTCGCCAACCACGCTCATTTTACCCTCCTTCTGGCCCTGGCCGGCGGTCGCGCCTTCGCCATCGACGTCCCTTCCGAAGTTCCGCCCGAGCTAAAAATCCTCCAACCCGGCGTCAAGCTCACGCTCTTGGCCGAACACCCGGATTTGGTCACGCCAACCGGGATTGACGTCGCTGATTCCGGCCAAATCTGGGTTGTCGCCAGCCACACCCATTTTCGGCCCGAGAATTACCCGGGCCCCAAGCACGACGAGGTGCTGATTTTCGATTCCGATGGCTCCAACCGCCGCGTTTTCGCCAATTCCACCACCGCGACGATGGATCTGGAATTGGGCGCCGATGGCTGGGTTTACCTGGCGGAGCGGAACCGCGTTTTGCGCCTCCGCGACACCAATGGCGACGGCAAGGCGGACGTGGAGGAAAACGTGGCCGTGTTGGAGACGGAGGCCGATTACCCGCACAACGGCCTGGCGGGGTTGGCCTGGCATCCCGGCGGCGATTTGGTGTTTGCGTTAGGCGAAAATTATTGGACGCCGTGGACGTTGACCGGCACGGATGGCTCGCAAGTGAGCGGAACGGGCGAGGGCGGAATTTTTCGGTGCGCGGCCGCTGGGGCGAAGTTGCGCCGCATCGCCAAGGGATTCTGGAACCCGTTTGGTGTGTGTGTTAGGGCCGATGGCGAGGTTTTCGCGGCGGAGAACGATCCCGGGGCTCGCCCACCCTGCCGGCTCATCCACGTGGTGGAGGGCGGCGACTACGGTTACCAGCGTCGTTATGGCCGCGCGCCGTTTCACCCGTTTGTGGCGTGGAACGGCGAGCTGCGCGGCACCCTGCCGATGATCCATTCCATCGGCGAGGCGCCTTGCGCGGTGTTGCCGCTGGGCGGCGGGTTGCTCGTGCCGTCCTGGAGCGATAACCGGATCGATTTTTATCCGCTGCGGCGCGTGGGAGCGAGCTTCGCGTCGGAGCGAATTGAGCTAGTGTTAGGCAGCACGCACTTCCGCCCAACGTGTTTTGCCGAGGGGCCTGACGGGGCCATTTTTTTCACGGATTGGGTCTTCACCGCTTACACGCTGCATCAGCGCGGACGGCTCTGGAAGCTGGAGATCGACCGGAAAGCTGATTGGCTGAAACCTGCTAAGCCGCAAGCGCAAAACGGCGGTGCAAGAATGGCCGCGAAGCTGCGAAATGGAGCGCCGGAGGCGACTTTGGCCGAGCTTTTGAGTTATGCGCGCAGTGCCGACGCATTTCTCGCTCGGGCGGCGTTGATGGAGCTGGCGCGGCGGCCGGAAATCGCGAATCCGGCTTGGTTCCGCGCGTTAGGCGAGGCCGACCGGCCCAACGCGCTTTTGGCGGCGAAACTCAGCGGCGCGGAGCGAAAATCCTGGATTTCCGCCGCGTTGGCGGATGCGAGCGCCGAGGTGCGCTTCGAGGCATTGCGCTGGATCGCGGATGAGAATCTGGTCGAGTTTCAACCGCAGATTGAGGCGCTTTTTCGCGATCCCGAGCTGGATTACCGGCTCTTTGAAGCGTGCCTGGCCGCGGCCAACACGCTGAACGGAAATCCGCGCGCCGGAATCGCGGACCGCGACATGCTGCTGGCGCGAATTCGCGACGAAAAGGCGCCCGCGCGCATTCGAGCCTACGCCCTGCGGCTCTTTCCCGCGGAGCACAAACAGTTGCCGTTGCCGCTGCTGAACCAATTGCTGGCGGTTGGCGACGAGGAGCTAACTTTTGAGGTGATCCGCAGCCTCAACGCGAAAAACTCGCCCGAAGCGCGGGCTGAGCTGGCCAAGTTAGCCGCGGATGCCGGGATTTCGGCAAAAAACCGAGCCGAGGCGATTTTGGGCCTCGCCGTGGAGCCTAACACACACGCCAAACTCTTGGCCGATCTCGCCCCGTCGCGAGAAATCGCCGTCAGCGAGGAAGCCTTGCGCGCTTTGCGGGGATTGGGCGAAGCGGCTCTTCCGAACCGCTGGATCGGCCCGCTGCGGGGTAGAAGCCAGGATGTTGTTTGGGCGACGATTCAACCCGCCATTCACGCCGCAATTCCCGCGTTTACCGACACCGAGGCCTGGCAAGCGCGAATCGACGCCGTTCCCGGCAAACCCGATCTTGAGGCCGGCCGGCGCTTGTTTTTCCACCCGCGCCTCACGCGTTGCCACACCTGTCACCGCCATTCCGGCCGCGGCGCCGTGGTTGGGCCGGATTTGAGCGCCGTAGCCGGCCGCGGCGACCGAACCTGGCTGCTGCAATCGATTCTGGAGCCTAACCGCGAAGTTGCGCCGCAATTTTACCCCTGGCGCCTGCACATGAAGGACGGCAGCGAGTTCACCGGCATCGCCCTGCGCCAAGGCGGCAACAGCGGCAAGGAATTTTACCGCGACATCACCGGCGCGGAGCAAAACTTCGTGAAAGCGCAAATCGCGGGCCGCGAAGAGTTGCGAACCTCGCTCATGCCCGGTGGAATCGTCATCAACCTGACTCCGCGCGAGTTGCGGGATTTGATGGCGTTTCTTTCGCGGTGATTTTCTTGCCGATTCGCGACAGCGCCGCGGATTTTTGCTTGCCGGATTTAGGTGGGTTGCTAGGATTCTTGCCCATGACGCCGGAGGCCACATCGACCACAACGCCAGCAACCGAAGATCCAAATTCCAACGGGCCGGTTGCGGTGATTGCCGTGCACGGGGTGGCCGATCAAACGGCCAACCAAACTGCGGTGACCGCGGCCGATCTACTGCTGCATTTGGATGGAATCGAAGGCGCTAGCGCCATGTACGGCGGCTTTGAGAAGGAGCACATTCGCGTAGGGACGCAACCGCTGAAAGTGACGCCTTCCATCCAAAAAGATGACGAAGGCGATGAATCCGCCTGGGGCAAGGAGATCTACCATCAGCTGGAACATTACGAAGGCGAGGAGGGCGCAAATTCCTACGACACGGTGCGGCTGGAGGGGTTGCGTTACCGCAAGGACGCCCGGACCAAGGAAGTGAAACCGGAGCGCGAGGTGCACGTCTACGAGATGTACTGGGCCGACTACAGCCGGCTGGGAAATGGGCTGCTTTCGCTGATCATGGGCATCTACCGGCTAACGTTTCAGTTGGCCTGGCTGGGAGTGGCTACGCTGAAAAATTGGCCGGAAAAAACGCGCCCCCGGGGCGTCCAGAGCCTGATTGGCCTGCACTGGGTGTATTCCTGGCTGCTCACGCGGATGGTGCCGGTGTTTAACCTGTTGCTGGTGGCGCTGCTGTTCGCGATTTTGGGCGGATTGATCGAAACGGAAGCTGCGTCCAAGGTTTTTGGCGGGAGCCCGCCCTACCCCATGCTTTCGGCGATTTTGGGTGGGTTAGGCGTTGCCGTGGGCCTGGGAGTTGGCGCCGGGGTGAGCGGAATTTGGCGCTGTTTCAACTGGCCCATCCTCTTTGCGCTGCTGGTCGGCGCAGGGATTGGCGCCGGGGGACTTTTTTGGTTTTTCACGAGCGAAAACCCGGCTGTGGCGGAGCGATTGTTCGCCGGCATGTGGTGGCTTTGCGTTTCCGGGCTGTTTGCCTTCACCATTGCCAAGCTCAGTTCCCGCCACCCGGCGCTTTGGATGGAAGCACTGGCTGGTTGGGTGATTTTGACCGGATTTTTCGTCGTAGGGCTCTTTGTGCCGATCAACTGGCCCATCATCATGAGCGCCGGGGCATTTTCCTTCATGACCGGCCTGGCGCTGCTCACCATCATCTGGCTCACGCTCTACGGCATCGTGGTTGTTGCCTCCATTTTGGACCTGTTGTTTCAACTCAAGCTGCGTTTTGGCAAAAAGGAGACCGCGGCGGAGCGAAAACGCGGCCGCGCGCGATTGGGCACAGCGCTCATCTCCATGGCCATGCCGACGCTCTTCGTGATGTTGCTGAACCTCTGCCTTTGGGGGGTGGCGTTGCTGCCGCTGAACTGGGGGCTGATGGATGGCGCGATCGAAAGGCGCAGCGAACTCACCGCCGGCCAAAGCTTCGAAATTCCCGGCTGGATCGTGGGCGTGGAAAAGACGCTGGCCTCGTCGATAAACGTCCACAGTTTTTACCTGGAATGGCTGAAAATTCAGGAAGAGGCGACAAATTTGCCGCAGCGCGACTCCTATCAACTCAAATCCGCGCCCAAGATCTCGGAACTAGCCTCGGCGGGCCTAACCAACGTGCAAGCGCCGTTTACCCAGGCCGTTTTCGGCGTCTTCCTCTTCGTTGGCGTCTACACCATCTGGTGCCTGCTCCCGTCCGCCGCAGCGGAAATGTCGCCCTGGAAGAACAAAAAAATGGAGCCGGAAAAAAAGCGGGCCCACCTGCAAAAACTCTCCCAGGCATTGGGCCAAAATCTTAGCTCCGCCTACGGCCGTTGGCTCTGGTTTGGCCAAATGGCGTTGATTGGGGGCATCATCGCGTTGTTGGCGGGTTTTGTGGTTCGGGACCGGTTGATGGATGCGCGCATCGCGCAAATGAAAGCCCAAGATGCCAGCGACAAGGCAATGCTGGCCAAGGCTGTGGAGGATCAGAATTATTCGCCGGTCGAGCGCTTTCTAGGCACCCAGCAAGCACTCAACAACACGTTGGGGATCGAAAAAGAGCTGTCGCCGCCGCAAAACATACCGCTTCCAGCTACAGAGGAAATCTCGCAGCCGAAATCGTGGTACGAGCAGATCAGCAGCATCGACGCCGGTAACCTGGTTGGCGCGGCTACCTCGATCCTGCTGGTTTTGGTTCTCCTCGGCGCCATGCCCGCGACTCAAGGGCTGGTGCGGCCCGTGGAAACCGCCGTCCGCGCGGGAACGGACATCGGCCTGGACGTCACCAACTACCTGCGCCGTCACCCTCGCACAGCCACCACCCGCGCCAAGATTTTGAGCCGATACGCCTCCCTGCTCAAATACATCTGCGAGTGGCGCAAACCGGGCGACGCCACCTCCCTGGGCTATAGCCGCGTCGTGATCCTGGCTCACAGCCAAGGCACGGTCATGACCGTCGATCTCCTGCGGTTGCTGAAAGATCGCAAACTGACTGAGGTCAACGAATTTGCGTTCATCGACCGGGTGGAACGCGGGGAAATCGACCTGCGCATGTTCACCATGGGCAGCCCCCTGCGCCAACTCTACGGCCGCCGGTTTCCGGACACATTTGGCTGGGCCCGCCCGGAGCCAAGCGAACACGAGGGCGAAGACCAACCCTGGCGTTTCGGCCCGAATCCGGACCAATTGCTGGGCGTCAGGCACTGGTGGAACGCGTTTCGGGCGGCCGACTACGTGGGGCGTTACCTTTGGCATCCCACGCCCAGGTGGCAAATTTTCCGCAGCCGGCATCAGGACTGTTTCGTGCCCTTTGCCTACGATGGCGGCAAGGCCTCGACCTATCCACCTACCCCGCCGGGCAAACCGCCGCTCAAAATCCGCGAATACTGCCTCAGCCCCGGCGCCCACACCCACTACTGGGACAAAGAGGCGCCGGAAGTGGCCTGCGATCTGGACCGGCTCATCGCGCTTTCCCAGCCGCATCCGGATTCGGGCGGAGCTTGTGCGCCGATTTCGGACGATGGCCCGCAATCCGGAGTCAAAGCTTCGGAAGCCTCGGCCTAAAGCAATGACGCGATGTTGCTCAAAATTTGGCTGGCGTCGTCTGGCAACGTTAGCAACGAGGTGTCCTGGGTGATCATCTTGGCAGACTGAGATAGCCTGCAAAACCGCCAAGTGTCTCCCGTGGTTGCAATCCCGTGAATTTCCGCCTCGCCGGGGTTGAGTTCGGCCACGGCGATCAGTTCCACGGCAAGCTGAATCACGCAGCGCTCCAAATCCGCGTTCTTGGCCTCAACGACCACAAGGTGATGCTCCCCCTCGATGAGGTAGTCGATTGATCCCTGCAGGCCGCTTTCAGTTTCGACGGGATATTCCGGCCGAATGCGAAAATCGCGTTCCATCAGCAATTCCGCGAATACCGGGGCGATCAAAAACTCGCGGCGAGCGATCTCCGTGAGCAAATCCGCCTGATTGAGGACGCGCTGCAAACGCTCCAGGAATCGCTCGCTAGCCTGGATCGCCGGATTTTCGGGCCAGTCCAATTTCGCCCTTTGAAATCGGTAACCAAAATCCTGGACCAGTTGATCGACTGGGCGAGTTGAACGGAAATAGTCGCTGAAGGTCATTATCGCGGCCAAACCTAGCGCGGCATCGGGCCGATGGCAACGGCAGCGGAACAGAACCGTTTTTTGGCTGGATCATGCGAAAACCTGATGTTCGGTCGATTCCATGAAGCTCAACGTCATCGCCATTTTCTCCATTCCGTGGCTTGCAATCGCCGCCGACCCCTCCGGAGCGCCGAATCCCCTCCCGCCGGATGAAGCCGCGCGAACCATGATTGTGCCCGATGGCTTCAAAGTGACGCTTTTCGCCGGCGAACCGCACGTGAAGCAACCCGTCGGCTTCAGCATCGATCATCGCGGACGCCTTTGGGTTGCTGAGGCCTACAGCTATCCCAAACATACCGACAAACCGGCCAACGACCGCATCCTTATTTTCGAGGATAAGAACGGCGATGGGCGATTCGACAAGCGCACGGTGTTTTATGATAAGCTCAACTATGTTACCGGCATCGAAACCGGCTTCGGCGGGGCTTATGTAATGTCTCCGCCGTATTTTTACTTCATCCCGGACCGCGATGGCGACGATATCCCGGATTCTGAGCCGCAGGTGCTCCTGAATGGCTTCGGAACGCACGCAAATTCGCATAACCTGGCCAATGGGTTCGCTTGGGGACCCGATGGCTGGCTTTACGCGACGCATGGGCGCACGAATTGGTCGATGATCGGCAAACCCAGCGATCCCGCAGAAAAACGTCTCCGTTTCGATGGCGGTGTCTGGCGTTGGCATCCAACTCGCCAGGTTTGGGAGCCCTACGCGGATGGGACCACGAATCCGTGGGGAATCGACTGGGACGACTACGGCCAGGGCTTTGTTTGCAACTGCGTCAACCCGCATTTATTCCACGTTATCCAAGGCGCGCACTACGATCCTTGGCGAAATCGCGAGTCCAGCCGCTATGCCTACAAGCGCATCGAAACCATCGCCGATCACCTGCATTTTTTGGGCGTGGACAACGTTCGCGAAAAACTCGGCTCGCACGAAGAGCTGGCGGCCGGCGGGGGACACGCGCATTGCGGCACCATGGTCTATCTGGGCGACAATTGGCCGGAGCGTTATCGCAACACCGTGTTCATGAACAATATTCACGGACGGCGCATCAATAACGACACGCTGGATCGCAAGGGGTCCGGCTATAGCGCTAGTCACCTGCCGGATGTTATGATAAGCCGCGATCCGTGGTACATGGGCGTGACGCTAAGATATGGACCAGACGGCGCCGTTTACGCCAGCGATTGGAGCGATACGGGCGAGTGTCACAGCACGCGCAATACGCGCAAAAAAACTGGCCGAATCTACAAAATCACCTACGAGCGGCCGGCTGTGGAGTGCGTGCAGCCTGCTGCCGCTTTGAGGGGGCCGCAGCCTGCTGCGGGCGGTGCGGAGCCTGCGCAGGACCGGCGCGCCATCCCCCCGCAGCAGGCTGCGGCCCTCCCAAAGCGGCAGCAGGCTGCACGCACTCCAAACCCTTCCGCCCTCCAACTGGCAGACCTCCACCTGCACCGCAACGACTGGCACGTCCGCCACGCGCGGCAACTCCTCCAGGAGCGCCTCGCCGATGGCCAGGACGTCACCGGCGCCCGCCAACGCCTCCACCAAATCTTCGCCGAAAATCCTGACGAAACCCGAAAACTCCGCGCCTTGTGGACACTTCACGCGTTAGGCGGGCTCGACACGCCGTTCCTCGTCGCCCAACTCAGCCATCCCGGCGAGCACGTCCGCGCCTGGAGCGTCAAACTGCTTTGCGAGGACAAAAATCCCGGCCCCGAGGCGATGAGCCGGTTCGAGGAAATGGCCGAACGCGACCCTTCGCCAGTCGTCCGCCTCCAACTCGCCAGCGCCCTGCAACGCCTCGATCTCGACCAACGCTGGATCATCGCCGAACACCTTGTGCAACGCGCCGAAGACGCCGCCGACCAGAATCTGCCGCTCATGCAGTGGTACGCCATCGAACCGCTCATCGATGACGATCCCGCGTTGTTCGTGCGCCTGGCCGGTCTCGCGAAAATCCCGCTCATCGCCGAGCACATCGCCCGCCGCGTCGCCGATTCCGGAAACGCAGAGGCGCTGGAAGCCGCCGTGGAGCTGGCGCATCTGCCGACCGTGCTCGATGGGCTGCTCGCCGGGTTCGAGGGCCGCCGCCAGGTCGCGATGCCGAAGTCGTGGCCGGCGATTTACGCAAAACTCGGCCCGGAAAACGAACGCGCCGTCCGCCTCGCGCTGATTTTCGACGATCCGGCGGCTTTGCGCGATTTGCGCGACTTAGCGGCTAACGCGGATGCGAAGCCAAATTCGCGGGTACGATCCATTGAGGCTCTGGCGCGGAAAAAACCGCCGAATCTGGCGCTGCTCTTGCTTGATTTGGTCGAGGATGAAGCGACGCGGAGAGCTGCAATTCGCGCGCTGGCAAACTACGACCACCCCCGGACCGCGGAGGTCCTTTTGGCGCGCAGAGGCGACTTTGACGCGCAAACCTGGAACGACGCGATGCAAACCCTGGCATCGCGAAAAACCTGGGCTCGTGCTTTGCTCGACGCGGTGAAACCTGGCGAAATCTCGGCTTACACCGCGCGTCAACTCGCCAACCTGGGCGACCCGCAGATTACCAAGCGCGTTAGCCAGATTTTCGGCCCCATCCGCTCCACGCCGGGCGACAAAGCCAAGCTCATCGCACGCTACCGAAAACAGCTCAGCCCTGCCGCGTTGGCCCGAGCGGATCTCCACGCCGGGCGCAAAATTTTCGCAACATCCTGCGCCGCCTGCCACAAGCTCTTCGGCGAGGGCGGCGACCTCGGGCCGGACATCACCGGTTCCCAACGTGCTAACCTGGATTACCTGCTGGAGAACCTCGTCGATCCAAGTGCGGCGGTTGCCAGCGACTTTCAAATGCGCGTCATCGAGACCAACGACGGCCGCGTCCTAACCGGTTTCATCAGCGCGGAAACCGATGCCGCGATCACCCTGCGCTCGGTCAACGAAACGGTCGCGCTTCCCAGGTCCGAGGTTAAAACGCAGACCGTCTCCCCGCTTTCGATCATGCCGGAGGGGCTGCTCCAGACGCTCTCGACCGACGGCCTGCGCAACCTCATCGCCTACCTGCAAAGCCCACGTCAACCTCAGGCGAAGGTGGAGGAAATCGAGACCGATCTGCTGATCGTCGGCGCGACGGAATCGGGTTGGGCCGCGGCGATTCAAGCGGCTCGCGGAGGGGTGAAATCGATCGCGATCGTTCACGACGGAGAGTGGATCGGCGGGCAGTTCACCGAGCAAGCGTTGGCCTGCGTCGATGAAAACAAGGGCGTCGGAAAAGTGGGCTGGGGCGTCGATTGGCACCCCATGAAGCGCTCGTTTCACCGCTCCGGCTTGTCTCGGGAGCTGATGGATCGCATTGAGGCGCACAACACGAAAAAATACGGCTCAACCATGCCCGGGCGGCCTTATCACGGCCCATCCACCTTCCGGCCGGCGGAAGCGGAGGCGATTTTTCGCGACATGTTAGAGCCCTACGTGGCTAGCGGACAAGTTAGGCTGATTTGGAAGCGTTACCCGGTGAAGGCCGACGTCTCCGGCTCGAAGCTGGAAGGCTTGACGTTCGCGCCAGTCGGCAGCGAGACGCCGAACCTCCACGTTCACGCCAAACTCACCATCGACGCCAGCGATTGGGGCGAGGCGATTCAGGTCAGCGGCGCGGGATTCGAGGCCGGGCCCGATCCGCCCTCGCGCTACGGCGAACCGAGCGCGCCAGAAGAGTTTCCCGCCAACGAGATGAACCCCATCACGTGGGCCATGATCGTGGTAGAGAGCGAGGGCGAGACGCCAATCCCGCTGCCGCAAAACTACGACGACCGCAACTTCCCGCGAGTCAGCAAACTGAGCCTAGCGGACCTGAAAGATCTGGTCTGGGACCGCAAAGTCCCGGTTGGCAGCATCCAACATTGGCCGCCGGCGGGAAAGGCTTCGCCGCGTCAACTCAGCGTGTTTACCGTGCGCCGCATCGTCGATGGTTTTACCAGCAAAGACGGCAAGACGTCGATTTTGCTCAATTACATGAACGGCCAGGATTATCCACTGGAACGCCTGCCGCAACGCGTTGCCGATGCCCTGGAAGCCGACGAACCGGGCGCATCGCGGAAGAACATCGTGGTTATGACAAGACGCCAGCGGCAGATGGTTTTTGACGACGCCAAACAACATGCGCTCGGCGTTTTATACCACCTGCAAAACTACGTTCACCAGCGCGCTAAGGATAAAACGAACAGTTTTCGCCGTTTTACGCTAAGCGACGAATTTGGCACGCCGGATTCGCTGCCGCCGAAGCCTTACATCCGCGAAAGTCTGCGCCTCAAGGCCATGTACGTGATGCGCGAGCAAGACGGTCGAAATCGCGACGGCGAGACGAAAACCGCGGCCAAAGAACGCTTCGCCCACGTGCTATATCCCGACGCGGTGTTCGCCTGGCAATTTCACTACGATTTCCACCGCACGGGGCGCACCTATCTCAAGAGCGAAGGCGAAAGCGGGCCATGGATCGACTTCCACAAGCCTAACCGGCACACCAAATTTCTCAGCGACCGGTCCGTATTTCCGCTGCGCAGCCTCATTCCGGAAAAAATGGATGGTTTGTTAGGCGCGCAGGGCAACGTCGGCTTCAGCAGCATCGTCAGCGCGGCAATTCGCCTGCACGATCAACGCATCGCCATCGGTCAAGCGGCGGGAGCGGCGGCAATCGTGAGTTTGCGCCACGAAATCCAGCCACGCGCGATTCCCTACGACGCAGCACGGCTTGAAGACGTGCGCGAGGAGCTTTGCGGCGCGAAAACGCGCGTTCCGCTGCTGATTTGGCCATTTCGCGATTTACCGGCGGACCATCCCGCGTTCGTCGCGATCAATCGCTTGGCGGCACGCAAAATTCTCCCGCACGAGCCGCGAAACGTGGATTTTCGCCCGGACGAACCGGCCACGGCCGGGTGGATCGCGAAATTTCCGAAGCCGTTCCAGATCGTCACGAAAAATCCGACGACGAGGGGTGAGTATTGCCGGTTAACCTGGGATTTGGCGCAAAAGTCGCCCCCGGCGCGGTTTCCACGTCTCGCCCCGGACGATGCGGACGCGGACGGCATCGCGGATAACGACGATCCTCTCCCCTTCACCGCGAACGAACCGATCGTCTTCGAGATCGACAAGCCGCGGTTGACGGCCGAGACCGATGGATTGCTTCCGGCGGTGGGGAAGGACGCGACGGGCCATCGGACGTTCGATTTTTGCGGGGCAACCGCCGCGCATCCCAAAGGCTTGGTCCGGGATCGCGGCGAGGTCTTCGATGCCGAACGCGGCTTCGGCTGGAAGCGCGATTTGCGCCAAAATCATCGTCGCCGAGGCCTGTTGGCCGAGGTGGAGCGCGATACGTTTGTGTTCACGCGGGCTGAGGATGTTTGGGAATGCGTGGCTGAGCCCGGCCGTTACCGGGTGCGGGTTTGCGTGGGCGATGCGGGTCACGATCAACCGGGGCAAAGCGTTCGAATCGAGGCCCGCGCAGCGGTCGACGAGGTTCGCACCCCGAGCGGCCGGTTTTTCGAAAAAAGCGTGGAGGTGGACGTCCGCGACGGCAGGTTGACGGTGGAAATCGGCTCCGGAAAACCGGGCGCCAACACTTGCTTGAACTGGCTGCGCTGGGAGCGGCTTGCTGACGAATGAGAGGCGCGGCCAACCTCACGCACAAATTTTTTCGCTGGCGCCCTGCAACCGTTCCCGCCGCCGCAATTCCCGTTGCCGCGCGAAAAATCGCCTCCGGCGCTCGTGGATGAAGTCGCGGTCGTAGATCTGCTGCGCCAGGCGCCGAAACCCTTCGTCCAGCTCCTGCACGCTCATGTTTTGCGGCTCAAAATTGATGTCGAACAGCGTGCACAGCTCCCACGCGCCTGGCGATAAAATGCGTCCCGCCTCCTCCAGCCGCGTGTAAAGCGGGGTGCCGGGAAACGGCGTCATCACCGTGATTTGCACCTCGTAAAGCCCGGCTTCGCGCACGAAGTCGAACACTGCGTCGAAGGCGGTTTCGTCGCTTCCATCCAGCCCCAGCACGAAGCAGCCATTCACGGTGATGCCGGCGTCCTGAATCGTGGCGATGGCGCGTTTGTAGCGGTCGATTTGGCGCAATTTCCAGTTCATGCGCGCTTCCACGCCGTCCAACCCGCCGGTTTGCGGGCTTTCCAGGCCCACCAGGATTTGCGCGCAACCGCTCTCCTTGAGCAGGGCGAGCAACTCGGGATCGTCAGCCACGGAGATGTCCGTTTCGGTGAACCACTTCAAATTATGCGCGATCATCGCCCGGGCCAAGGCACGGCCGTGGGCTTTGGAAGCGAACGTGTTGTCGTCGGCAAATTCCAGAAACGGATGGGCCCAAACCTGGCGAATTTGCTCGATTTCGGCGACGATTTTCGGGATGGGCTTGGTTTTGTAGCGCGGGCTCAGCCGCATCGACGCGGCGCAGAAATCGCAGCGCCAGGGGCAGCCGCGCTGGGTTTGCACGGTGATGCGGTTGTAGTTGTCGGGGTCCAGCAGCTCGAAGCGCGGCATGGGCGCATCGGCCAGGTCAAAGGGCAGGCCGCGGGCGTCGTAGCGCGGTTTCAGGCGGTTGGCCAGCAGATCGGCGATGAGCGTGGGCCAAACCGGCTCGGCCTCGCCAATGACGATGGCGTCGGCGTGTTGGGCGGCTTCATCCGGGCACATGGTGACGTGCAGACCGCCCAGCAGCACCGTGACTCCGGCCTCGCGGTAGCGGTCGGCCAGGTGGTAAGCGTCCTTGATCATCGCGCTGAAGCTGGAGATGGCCACGACGTCGAAATTTCCCGGCAAACCATCCAGCGCCTGAATATCGGGCACCTCCAGGTAGTTGACCTCGATCTGCTGCGGCGTCATGCCAGCCAGCGTCAGCAAGCCCAGGCTAGGCAGGCTGGCGATGACCTTGCTGCGCTCGACGAAGCCGGGCAGGTTTAGGCCGATTTCCATCAGCTCCTGGTTGTGGCAGCGCACGCCACTCATCGCGATCAAGCCAAGTTTCATCCTGGGAGGATAGTCGTATTGGCGCTCATGTTTTGCACAAAGCGGTTAGGGTGCACAACACGCCGGTTAGCACGCCGCACACCGGGATGGCGAATCCGTGCCGAAATGGCATGCGCCAGGCCGAAAGGAAGCAAAACAGCGGCATGGTGATCGCTCCGGTGACGAATCCCGCCGCGGCGATTTTGCCGAGCCCCGCGGGCAGACCGGCGATGTGGTTGGTGACCGCGAAAGCCAGGTTCACGAACGCCAAGCCGAAAAACGAGATGTGCCCCAACCGCGTCAATCGCCGCCGCCAACCGCCATACCCGCCCATCCAGTCTTCGCGCGCGAAAAACAGGCCGATGACCGCGCCGGAGACGACTCCGCCCAGCATTCCCAGCCAAACCGCGCAGAGCATGAAGTGGGTGACGGCGTTCATGATTCTTTCACCTCAGCTTGGACGCCGTGTCGCGCATCGGGAGGCGTGAAGCCGATTCCGCGGATGTCGACGGAAATGCGGTTGCGGGTCACGCCCGGCTCATCGTGCACGATGGCGAGCGTGGGTAAATTTTGGGAAATGGACGGCAAGGTTGTAGCCGTTTTGATCGCCGGTTTCGCCCTTGGCTTCAAGCCCAAAGTTAGCTTCAGGATGCCCAAAAAAGCTGGATTCTCCCCCCAAACACCGGTTTTCATTCCTGGATGAATACCTGAAATTCTTTGACGAAATCGGCGGACAACGCGGTAAGATCGAGTCCACCTTTTGCCGTTAGGTCGTCGAGACAATCGTAACAGTGGTTCGCGAAAAAGGTCTCGCGCACTGGATTGGCCACGACGGTTGAGGTCAGGGCGAGAATCCAAAAAATGTCGAAGCTTTGGCAGGGAGCCGGTCAGTAAACCTCGGACAAAAGGATCTTCAAGTCGTCGCGGCCGTCAACGTGGGAATGCTACGGCTCTCTCTCGTTTGCCAAGGTTGCTTTGCGGTGCAAAGTTTCGCCATGCCGCCCAATTCCTCCCCGCAGTTTGCCTTTCCGCTCGATTCCGAGATGTGGCGGATCAACCACCAACGCTGCGGGCTGCTTTTCGGCCCCGCCGCGGCGATTTTGCAGATTGCCCACCCTCGAATCGCCCGCGGCGTCGCCGACCACAGCAATTTCGAAACCGACTCCATCGGGCGCTTACGCCGGACGCTGGGCTCCACCAACCGCATCGCCTTCGGCACCGTGCAGGAAGCCGAATCGACTCGCGAGCGGATGCGTCAAGTTCACCGCGGGGTGCAGGGCCGAGTTTCCGCCGACATGCCGGGTCCGCCGCGATATTCGGCGCTGGAACCCGATCTTTTGCTGTGGGTGCTGGCCACGTTGATTGAGGCCGCGCTCCAGGGATACGAGCTGGTCTTCGGCCGGCTGCCCTTGGCGCGAAAAGAGCCGTTTTACCGCGAAATGCGCCAGTTTGGGGCGTTTTTCGAGTTGCCGGTTGAGTTCGGACCGCCCGATTATCCCGCGTTTCAGCGATATTACCGCGACATGCTGGAGGGCGACGTGTTAGGCAGTCACCCGCTCTGCGCGAAGCTGGCCCAGTGCATCGTTAAACCGGCGGATTCGCGCGGCGCCCGCCTGGTGGGGGCTGCGGTGCGATTTCTCCCGCTGGAGACGCTACCGCCGCCTTTGCGCGAACGTCTTGGGCTCAAATCGACCCTCATTTCGCGGACCACGATGGCTGCGGTTCGCCGGCTGCTTCCCGCGCTCTTCCCCATTTTGCCGCCGGTGCTGCGATTGGGCCCCGAAGCGCGCGAACGCCTCCGCCGCGAAGCATCCCAAGAGGCTGAGCAGCGCAAAATCGAACAATCCGGCCAAGTGGGAGACCAACCCTCACCATGATCCGCAAATTCAGCCTCTCCATCGCCTTTTTCCCGATCCTCTTGCACGCCGATTGGTCCCAGTTTCGCGGCCCCACCGGGCAAGGTCACGTGCCGGATGGGCCCGACCTGCCGCTAACCTGGAGCAGTGACAAAAACGTCGCCTGGAAGACGGAGATTCCCGGCAAAGGCTGGTCCTCACCCGTCATCCATGGCGGCCGCGTTTACCTAACCACGGCCGTGGCTGAGGGAGACGACCAGGATGCCGGCGGCGTGGCTCGCTCCCTGCGAACCCTGGCCCTGGACCCGAAAACCGGCGAGATTTTGTGGGACACCGAGGTTTTTGCGCAGGACAACTCGCGATCGCCGAAAATCCATCGGAAAAACAGCCACGCATCTCCCACCCCCATCGTGGCCTGGGATCACCTTTTCGTCCATTTTGGCCATCAGGGCACCGCCTGCCTGAAGCTGGACGGCAAAATTTTGTGGACCAACCGCGACCTGGCTTACCGTCCGGTGCATGGCAACGGCGGTTCGCCAATTGTTGCCGGCGACAAGCTCATTTTCAGTTGCGACGGTCCGCCGGATCCGTTCGTGGCCGCCCTTGACGTGCGGACGGGCCGCCTGGTCTGGAAAACGCCGCGCAATACCCAGGCCGGGCGCAAATTTTCGTTCTCCACCCCCATTTTGATCGAAGCCGGTGGCCGCGAGGAGTTGATTTTGCCGGGTAGCGGCAACCTCTTTGCCTACGACCCCAAAAAAGGAACCGAGCTTTGGCGCAGCAACTACGGCGAGGGCTACAGCGTCGTTCCGCGCCCCGTTTTTGGCCACGGCCTCGTCATCGCCAGCAGCGGCTACGACCGCCCCGTCATCTACGCCGTGAAACCCGGCGGCCGCGGCGACGTCACCGAATCGCACATCGCCTGGAAATACAACGACAAAGGCGCCCCGCGCAACGTTTCGCCCCTCATCGTCGGCAGCGAACTCTACCTCTTCGACGACAAGGGCGTTGGCGCCTGTCTCGACGCCAAAACCGGCAAGGTCCACTGGCAAGAACGCGTTGGCAGCGACATGTCAGCCTCGCCCATCCACTCTAACGGGCGGATCTACGCCCTGGACGAACGCGGCACCTGCTACGTCATCCAGGCGGGCACAAGCTACAATCTGCTGGCCGAAAACGCCCTCGACGAGCGCACCCTCGCCTCCGTTGCTGTCGATGGCGCCGCGCTGCTCATTCGCACGGAAACGGGGCTGTTTCGCATCCAGGAATAGCCACGCTTTTCCCGTCAGTTGCCGTGGGATTTTAGGGACTGGAAGGGACCTCAGGGACCCTAAGCGACGACTTTTCGAATTCCGCGTCCTCTTGAGTAACAAAACGTTTAACTGGCTGATTTTGAGGCGATTATAATTTCCACAATTCAGGCAAAAATCTTTCACTTCGCGGCTTTTTGTTAATCTGGCATCGGCACCACAAAATGTCGTTTTGGCGCTAGTTAGTTAGTTAGCCAAAGTCAATTTTTTTGGAGGCGGCGTAGTTGGTTGGGATTGAAGCCGGAAAAACGCCGCAAAAGTTCGAAAACCCGAACTGTTAAAATTTATTGACAGTATGGAAAATTTTAATAACTTGCCGGTCCTACTCATGAAAACTCGTCTTTTCATCACCCTGTTGGTGTTCGTTGCCACAATGGCCCCCGATGCCCGGGCCGCCATTTTTCGCGGTAAAAACAAAACTGATGCCGATTCGGCCAATTCTGCCTTGAGCAAAGTGCCGGGAAGCGTCGTCAAGGTCTTGCGCCGCGCCATTTTACTGCCGCCAAACCTGCTTTCGCTTCGAAAAAGCAGCAAACAGCCCAACCGTGTGCAAGCAACGCCGATCGACGCCAATCCGCCGGCCCGCGACCAGATGGCCACGCCCTATCAGCCCAGCGCCCGCCTGACGGAGATCGCCAGCATCAGCAACCGCATGCGTCCGCCCAGCGGGCTTACCCCGGTTTCGGGCAAAAACTGGCGATTGGCGAGTCGGGGCCATGGGTCGCTACGCCGAACGGTGCGAACCACGGCCTACACCCACACAGAAGACGATCACTTGGCTTACGGACAATTCACCGCCATTGGCAGCGTCCTCACCGCCAAACGCCACCACACTTCGGCCGCGGCGGACTGGTCCCGGTTTCCGCTGGGCACGGTTTTCCGCATTGCGGGCGAAAACACGACCTACGTGATCGAAGACTACGGCAGCGCGCTGGTTGGCACGGACACCATCGACATCTACCGGCCGAACCGCGAAGCGATGAACGACTGGGGCGTGCGCCACGTCGAAATCGAGATTTTGAAGCTCGGTTGCTTCGAGCAATCGCGCTCCTTTTTGGAGAAAAGTCTCAACGTGCCGCATTGCCGGCAAATGCATCGCTCGCTGACGCGTTTCCGGCCGACGGAGGCTGCTTGGCCGCTTGGTTGAGTTGAGGCTCGCGTTCTTACTTCACCTTGATGATCCCGCGCATCAGGAGGTAGTGCCCGGGAAAGGTGCAGACGAATTCGTAGTCGCCCTTGCTCGGCAGCGTAAACTCGATGGTTTCTTCCTGGCCGTTGTCCAGCATTTTGGTGCCGGCGAGGATGTCGTCCGAATCCGGCCGAAATCCCTTGGCGAAGCCCTCCGCGCCCATCGCCATCGCCTCCAACGCGAGTTTTTCAGCGGTTTTTGGCTTCACCACCAACAAATTGTGCGGCATGAAGTCCGGATTGACGAAGGTCAGCTTCACTTTCTTGCCGGCCTTCACTTCAAAGGACGACACGTTGTAGCGCATCTTTTCGATGACCGAGGCGATCCGCACGGTGGTCAGTTCATCGGTGTCGGCAATGACGCCACCCTTGGCTTCGTCCTTGTGCTCCTGCTCTTGCGCCACCGAGCCGCCTCCGGTCGCGGGATCTGCATTGTACCAGTGATGCTGCACGGTGGTTGCGGCCACCGCGGCGTGCTGGACCGAGGATTTCAGCAGTTTGGCGAGCAATTTCCCGTCGCGGCGGTTGTGTTGCTGATGCAGCCAGAGCGCTTCCAGCAGGTGATGGGCCTGGGTTTCGTCCGCAGGGTTGAAGTCTTTCATCCACTCCTTGGCCGCGGCGATCACTTCGTCGGAATCGCGTCCACTTAGCTCGACGCGCGTGCGTTGGCGCACACCATCGACCGGGTGCTTCAAATTCTCCAACAGGGCGGCGGTCGGCTCCCCGGCGATCTTCACCGACTCTTGCAGCGGCCGCGTTTTGTGGCTGAGGCGAATCACCCGTCCGTGCTGATGGTCGCGGTTAGGGTCGCGAATGTTGTGCTGCATGTGGCCGATGATGACGTTGGCCCAGTCCGAAACGTAAAGCGCGCCGTCTTCACCCACGATCGCGTCCGTGGGTCGGAAATTCTTGTCTCCGGCCAGCAATAAACCGCGGGACGTTACCTCTTTGTCGCCCATGGTCACGGTTAGCTCGGCTCCGGACGGTTCGCCCCATACTTCGCCCATTTTTCGCTCGGAACCCTGGCCGCCGCGGTCCAGCCGGTATTGCTTGATGCCCAGAAAACCGATGGCGTTGCAAATTAGGTAGTCCTGCTGCATTTCCTCTGGAAAATGGGTGCTGGAGAGTATTTCGCTCGCCGGCACGGGCCTAACTTCTTTGTTCAGCAACGGGAACATTTTCCAGCCCTTGCCGTCCGGCCGCACCTGGTAAGCGCGCCCGCCCGTGCCGTCCGTGGCGTAGTGATAGCCCCAGCGGTCGAAGCTGATGCCGTGCGGGTTCGGCGAATTGGTCCCGTGCTGGGAAATGGTGAAACGGCGGGGATCAAAGCGATATTGCGCGCTACTGCCCGTGCTCAGCGACGGCCCCCACGGATGCTCGAAGTTGTTTTGTAGGAAAATCCCGCTCTGCCAGTAAATCCCGCCATCCGGGCCGTAAATCAGGTTGTTGCAGGCGTGGTGGGTATCGGCCGAACCGACGCCGTGCAGCAGAATTTCCCGGTAATCGGCCACGTCGTCGCCGTCGGTGTCTTTGAGAAAAACCAGGTTCGGCTGACTGGAGACGATCACCCCGCCGCCCCAAAATTCGAATCCCAGCGGGTTGGGAATATTCGCGAATTTCTTCACCCGGTCGGCCACGCCATCACGGTCGTCGTCCTCGAAAATCAGCAGCGCGTCGTCGATGTCGCGAATCGGCGCCTGTTTGGGATAAGTCGGCCACGCCGCCACCCACAAGCGGCCCTTTCCGTCCACCTGCATCTGAACCGGGTTCACCAACTCTGGAAACCTGGATTCGTCCGCAAACACGTTGAGCTGAAATTCGTCCGGCACATCCATCGTCGCCAGGCTCTCCTCCGCGCTCAGGTAATTCACGTTGCCCTCCTTGTCGGCGTTCGACATGTTGCCCTTGCCGCCGACGTTCGAAATTACCTCGATCGGCTTCGGCACGTTTTCATCCAAAACGTCGTGATCGCCGCCGTTGGCCCGCGCCCACACCTTTTGGTCGCGATTCGCCGTCATCACGTCCAGCATCACCAGCTCGTGGCGCAACACATCGCCGTTGGTCTGCTCGCCCACGAAATGCAGCGTCGAACGGCTGCCCCAGATGTCGTTGCCGTCCACGGCGCGATGCCGGTCGAACCACTGCAAATCCTTGTCCTGCACCGCCTCGCGAATGCGCTCGTGCGCCTCCGAAGCCGCGATTTCCGCGCCGGTCAGCGCTTTGGCGATCACCTCGCCGATCAGCTTGTTGCCCAACGGATTCAGGTGGATGCCGTTGATCGTTAGCGGCTCGGAATTCGCCGCGTAAAGCGCTTTGGACGGCTCAAAAAGATCGACGAACGTCACCCCGCTGGTTTCCGCCGCCGTTTTCGTCGCCTCGGTCATCGCCGCCAAACGCGCGTTGTTCTCCTTGCCGTCCGGCAGGTCTGGCGAACCCAAATCCTCGTGCGCGATGGGGCTGAAGAGGACGATGCGCGGGAACGCGTCCGCCGGCTTGGTCGCGCGGATTTTTTGCACCAAATCGCCTAACTTTTTGGCGTAATCCTCCGGGCTGGTGTCGAAACTCTCGTTGTAGCCGAAAAACGCGAAAACCACGTTCGCCTTCACGTGCTGCAGGTAGGCGTCCACCGGCATGAACCCGCGATTTCGCGGAAAACGATCCACCCGGTCGCCGGAAATCGCCACGTTGCGAAAACGCAGCTTTTTGCCCTTTTCCTGGCTCTGGATCAGCGCTTCCAGCCAGCCGTCATACTGCATGCGCTCCGCCAGCGCGTTGCCGATCATTGCCACCACGTCGCCGGTTTGGAACGCGAATTTTTCAGGATCGCGATAGTCCGCCGGCACTTCATTCGTCGCCAAGGCCCAGAGTTGCGGAGTTGGCGCGGATTTCTTTTTCGGCTTGGCTTTGAACGGCTTGCCCGGTTTGCCCTTTTTGTTCAAAAACGCGACTTTCCCGCCGTTTTTCAGGTCGAATCGCACGGAAACCTCGGGCGCTTCGGTCTTTTCCCGCACGAAAACGGGCTCCTTGGCTGCGTTGAGCACGGAAATCTTGAAATCCGCCAAACGCTCCTGAAGCGAGTCCCGATTCCAAATTTCGATCGTCTCAATCTGGTGCTCCTGACCGAGATCGATCTCCCACCAAGCGGGTTTGTCGTTATTGGTGTGGGTTTGGCCCTTTTTGCCGAAATCGCCGTCCTTGTTGCCATCGATCGCGCGTTCCGGCACACCGCCGTGGCCGACGCTGGATTGGCTGGTTTTGCCGCTGTGGGCCACATTTTGCCCCGCAGCCATGATTTCCACCTCCGCCAGGGTCAGTTGCCCGCCCTTGGGCAGCTCGATGCGGATGAATTGACCCGGCTTGCCGGTGGTGACGTCCTTGGCGATGGAAAAACCGGGAAGGACGAGGAACAGGGTTAGGAGGGTTGGCAGTGTTCGCTTCATAAATTTGGGAAAATTGGACAAAAATTGGGAGTTGGGCGTAAAACGTCGAAAACTCCCCTCTCAGCAAGTAAGAATTCCGATGTGTTTAGCCTGTCTCCTTAGCGCGTATTGCGCTCATTCGGCGGAAAACGCTTCGCCAGTTCCGCCAGGTAGGCGATGATGTCGCGCTCGGTTTCCTTGCCGATGGAGTTGGCCATTTCACGCATTTTGGCGCCGTCCAGGTCCTCTTCGTGCCCGCCGCGTTGACCTTTGCGAAATTTTTCCAGTTGCGCGCTGACATACCAACTGGGCAGGCCGGTGAGCGGCGGGCTGCGGAAGACTTTTTCGCCGTAGGCGTTGTAGCGGTGGCAGGGGGCGCAGAATTCCATGAAAATTCGCTCTCCGTGCACGGGATCGCCGCCATCGGCATGGGGTTCGATCGTTTTGGCAGGCAGGGCGTTGACGTATTTGGCGATTTTTGTAATTTGCTCCTTTTTCAGCGCCAACGCCATGGCCCGCATTTGAATTCCAAAGGGATCGGCGGGATCGACTCCCCGTTTGCCGTCGCGAAATTTTTGCAGCTGAATCTCGATGTACCAGTAGGGCAGGTGAGCGATGGACGGGGCCATTTTGGTTTGATCGCCATGCCCCTGGGGGCCGTGACAAATGGCGCAGGTGTTGGTGAACAAGGTATGCGCTTCACTGGCGCCTTCACCGGGGTTTGCTACGCCTCCGCTGTCTTGGGCGGGGCAGACGCTCACGCCCAGCAGGCACGTCAAAAACGCCAAAAACGTCAAAAAAATCGGTGACGGCTTAGTTGGAAGCGACAACTTCATGTGAAATGGATTTACGCCCGGATTCTCGCCGCGTCTCTTCGAATTTTTGGGTTTTCTGCCCGGATTCTTGCTCCGGTTGCGGGGTTGAGCCGGGCTGACTGGCGACCGCCGGCGCCGATTCCGCTTGGGGTCCCTCAAAAGCGGCAACCGGCAGCGTGAAACCAAAAGTCGCGCCGTGGCCGGGTGAGGAATCGACCCAAATCGAGCCATCGTGCCGGGCGACGATGCGTTTGCAGACCGAGAGGCCGATGCCCGTCCCGGCGTAGGCTTCGCGCGTGTGGAGACGCTGAAAAATCAGGAAAATCCGCTCCTGATGCTTGGGGTCGATCCCGATCCCGTTGTCGCGCACGGAGAATCGCCACGCGCCGTCGTGCAATTTGGCGCCGATGTGGATTTCAGGCGGATTTTCGCCGCGAAACTTGATCGAGTTGGAGATGAGATTCTGGAAAAGTTGGGTGATTTGGACGGCGTCGCCATGCACAACCGGCATTTCGTCGTGCGCGATCTTTGCGTGGCTTTCCTCGATGGCGACTTTGAGGTTTTTGAGCGCGTTTTTCAGGATTTCACCGGTATCAACGGGGCCGAAATCTTTGTCCCGCGTGCCGGCCCGGGCGTAGACGAGCAGCCCTCGGATGAGCTGGCGCATGCGGTCCGCGCCCTCGATGATGAAGCCGATGTATTCGTCCGCCTCGGCGCTGACTTTGCCCTGGTAACGGCGGGCAAAGAGTTGCACGTAGCTGCTAACCGTGCGGATGGGCTCCTGGAGATCGTGGGAGGCGATGTGGGCGAATTGCTCCAATTCTTCGTTGGAACGCAGCAGCTCTTCTTCGGCCTTTTTGCGGTTGGTGATGTCGGTGATGGAGCCGGCCATGCGCGTGGGATTTCCGTTGGCGTCGCGCACGGCCAATCCGCGGCCCCGGAACCATTTGTAAGCGCCATCGGCGCAACGCAGCCGGTATTCCACGTCGTAGGCCTGGCCCGTTTCCAGGTGATTGCGCAGCGCGGCGAGCGTCACATCTTTGTCCCGGGGATGCAGCCGCCGGGTCCACGCGTCGAAGTCGTTGGCCAACTCCCCGGGCTGGAAACCCAGCAACTCTTTGAAGCGCGGGGCGAAGTAAACGTCGTTGGAGGCGATGTCCCAATCCCAGATGCCTTCGTTGCTTCCCGCCACCGCCAACGCAAAGCGCTCCTCGCTTTCCGCCAGGGCAATCTGCGCGACGCGGCTTTCGGCGATTTGAGCCTCCAAATCCCGCGTTCGCTCGGTTTCCGCGGTTTGGCTAAGAAGCGGCCGGCGCGCCAGAATCACGGACATCAGCCCGGCAAGAGCCAGGGCCACCGCCGGGGCAATCAGCGCCATTTTAGCCAACCGATTGGCCTCGGCAAAGGCCTCCCGGCGGTCCAGACGAACCAAAACCGCCAAATTCGCCCCCGGAATGAAGCGCGTCGCGGCAATCAGCTCCTCCCCGCCGGATCCGGACGCCTCCACCGCGTTGCCCGGCGAATCGTGCGCGGCCAGGAACATCAAATCGCGCTCCAGACCATCGTAAACGGCCACGGCGCGGCCGCCAACGTTTGCCGGCACCAAATAACGCAACCCGCCGCCGCTGGTGCTTTGCGCGATGAGCGTTTCAGCGCTCGAACCGAGCGCGGCGTCGCTGCGCAAAAGGCGATTCCACTCCCGGGCGTCGAATTCCAGGATCCACACGTTTTCCTCCTGGCCAAAGCTGCTCACCACGGGTTGCTCCCCGGCCTTCCGCGCCAGCAGATCCTCGATGCGCTGCGCCTGGATGTCCGCGTAGGCGTTGACCTGGCGTTTGACCCGATCCCGATGGCCACCCAACATCAGCGGGTAGAGCAACAGGCACAACGCCGCCAGCGGGATCAATCCCGTCATCAAGAGCAAGGCGATGGTGACCTTGGTTCGCCGTCCGGACATGGAGGCGAAGCTTAACGGTTTTGGTGGGTTGATTCCAGCAGATTCCAGAGGCTCGGATCCTCGGACGAAGGAATCTCGCACGAAGCCACAAAGGCACGAAGGAATCTTCTGGGCTTGGGATTGGCGAAGCCGTGCTGTGGCTTCGTGCCTTTGTGCCTTTGTGCGAGACTCTCTTCGTGCGTTTTTACAACCTTTTGACATCCGTCTGACACATCGGTCGCCGGGATGTGGCAACCTGGCCGCCAAATCAACCTCAACCTCTACCCATCCATACTCGCATGAAATTCCGAACCATCCTGTTCCTCTCCGTCAGCTTGCCGATCCTCGCTTTCGTGGCTCAAGCCGAAAAACCGGCTGTCAATCGCCAGATCAATTTCAACGCCTTTCTCGCCGACGCCGTGAAAGTGGAATCGCACCGCGCCCAACGCCGCGTCAGCGTGGAAGAGTTCGTGCGGCTCGCCAATACCTCGGGAACCATCGTGCTCGATACCCGATCCAAAGCCGCGTTTGACCGCAAGCACATCAAAGGCGCGCGCCACCTCAATTTTTCCGACATCACCAAGGATTCGCTGGCCAAAGTCATCCCGAATCCCGAGACGCGGATCCTGATTTACTGCAACAACAACTTCACGAACAACTCACCGGCGTTTGCCTCAAAAGCACCGGCAGCGGCGCTGAATATCCCCACTTTCGTCACCCTTTTCACCTACGGTTACCGCAACGTCTACGAATTGGGCCCGGAAGTCGATGAATTGAACACAATCCTGGAATTTGAGGGCACCGACGGCTAATTCGAAGCCACGCACGAAGGCACAAAGGCACGAAGAAAATCCGGATCAACTACCCAAAGATCCCTTCGTGCCTTCGCGTCTTCGTGCGAGGCCCCTCACCCCTCCTTCGGTTGAAGCGACAAAAGCCGCTCCACCCAGCCGATGTTGTAGTTGCCGCTCTTGAAGTCGGAATTCTTCAAAATGTTGTCCTGAAACGGGATCGTCGTCTTGATCCCTTCGATCTGAAATTCGCTCAGCGCGCGAGTCATCCGGGAAATGGCGATATCGCGCGTTGCGCCGGTGACGATGAGCTTGGCGATCATCGAATCGTAGTAGGGCGGCACTTCGTAGCCGGTGTAGATGTGCGTATCCACGCGAACGCCGCGCCCGCCCGGAGCGTAGAAAAATTTGATCATGCCAGGGCTGGGCGCGAAGCCGTTGTAGGGGTCCTCCGCGTTGATTCGGCACTCGATTGCGTGGTGGCGCGGCTGGCTGTTGGAGACGTGCTCGCTGATGGGGTAACCGGCGGCGATGCGGATTTGCTCCTTGATCAGGTCGCAGCCGTGAACCTCCTCGGTGATGGGGTGCTCCACCTGGATGCGGGTGTTCATCTCCATGAAGTAAAAGCTGCCTTCGTCATCGACCAAATACTCGATGGTGCCGCAGTTTTCGTAGCCAATTTCGCGCGCGAGTTCGATCGTGGCCTGGCCCATTTTTTCGCGCAATTCAGGGGTTAGCAACGGCGAGGGGCATTCCTCGATGATCTTCTGGTTGCGGCGTTGCAGCGAACAATCGCGCTCGTTGAGGTGGACGACGTTGCCATGGGCGTCGGCCACGAGCTGAAATTCGATGTGATGGGGATCGACGATGAATTTTTCGATGTAAACGTCCGGATTTCCGAAGCAAGCCTCGGCTTCGGCCCGCGCGGCGGTAAATCCGGTGCGCAGGCTGGCCTCGTTGTAAGCCGGGCGCATTCCGCGCCCTCCGCCGCCCGCAGTGGCCTTGATCATGACCGGGTAACCCATTTCCTCGGCTAATTTCATCGCTTCATCCTCGTTGGCCACGATTCCGTCGCTGCCCGGCGTAACCGGCACGCCCGCCTTCAACGCGGTGGCGCGCGCCTGGTTCTTGTCGCCCATGGTTGCGATGACCTCCGCAGAAGGGCCGATGAACTTGATTTTGCAGCTTTCGCAGATTTTCGCGAATTTCGGGTTTTCCGACAAAAAACCGTAGCCGGGGTGAATCGCCTCCACGTTGGCGATCTCCGCGGCGCTGATGATCGCGTCGATTTTCAGGTAACTCTGCGCGCTGGGCCCGGGACCGATGCAAATGGCGTCGTCGGCCAATTGCACGTGCATGGAATCAATGTCCGCGGTGGAATAAACGGCCACGGTTTTGACGTTCAGCTCCTTGCACGCACGAATGACGCGAAGCGCTATCTCCCCCCGGTTGGCCACCAAAATTTTCGTGAACATGGCGGGTGATTAGGCCGGTTTGATGACGAAGAGGCCATCCTCAAACTGTACCGGTTGCGCGTTATCGACCAGAATCTTCACGATCGTCCCCCGGCACTCCGCCTTGATCTCGTTGAACGTCTTCATCGCCTCAATCACGCACAGCGTCGTGTCCTCATCCACCTGGCTGCCCACTTTTACGAACGGCTCGGCGTCGGGCGAGGCGGCGCGGTAAAACGTCCCCACCATCGGCGCTTTGAACGTGTCGCCCTCCTCCGGCGCTTCCGCCGTTCCTTCGCCGCCTCCGCCACCAGGCGGGGTCAACGGCTGCACCGGCGGCAAGGCGACCGGTCCGGTGGCGATTTGAGCCGGAGCGGCGGCCGCGGAGCGGGAGAGCGCCTCCTGCATCGCGTCCAAATCCGGCCCTTTTTTCAGCTTGAGCCGAAAATCGTCTTTTTCCAGGTGAAAGTAGGACAGCTCATGCTTGTTCATGAGTTCCACGATTTGTTTGATCTCTTTGAGGTCCAAGGTGCGATCCTCCGCGGAAGGTTGTGGGTTTGGCGTATTTTTTTGCGATTTCTTCACGCATCGCAAGCCTCTTTGGCACTCGCGCCCGAGTCAAGTGCTGGCAGGGCGAAAAATCGCAGGTTTCTTGCAGACCCAAGAAATCGACCCAAAACGCCTTTTTCCTAACAAAATCGGCCCCCGGGCGTCGTGAAATAGGGCGAGGGAGCGCTTTGTCGCGTTTTCTCCCCAACATCACCCCATTTCAGTCGCGATTCATTCGTGACAAACGGCAATTTATTCCGCAACATACCAACCCAGACATGTCCGCTATCATCAACGCCTTGAAAAAGGCCCTGGACCTCGATCCCTCCGATTGGGAGAATCGGCATGCGCTTGTGGAGGCCTACATGCGCGAGGATCACAAAAACGAAGCCCGCTTGCTGCTCAACGAGGTGCAGACCCTGCCAGAGGACGAACCCTCGCAGATTGCCGCCGCAAAATGCTACGGCTTGGTCGGCGGATTCGAACACGCGCACGGCATCCTGCAGCCCATTCTCGACGCGAATCCCGCCAACGCCGAAGCCCACCTGGCATTGGCCTCCAGCGCCCATCAAGTCGGCGATGCGCAAACGGCCATGCGACACTTTATCACCGCCACAAGCCTGAATCCCGGCTTGTCCGATCCCGATCTTCAAGCCGCCTACGGGGGCGTATTGGGCGGAACCGCGCCAGCGCCAACGCCGGTTCCCGAGCCGGCGCCGGCACCAACGCCCCAACCAGGGCCCGTCGCCGAAATTCCGCCTCAAACCGAGCCTGTTGCCGAAATTCCGGCCCAAACCGAGCCCGTCGCCGAAATTCCGGTTCAAACCGAGCCTGTCGCCGAAATTCCGGCTCAAACCGAGCCCGTTGCCGAAATTCCGGTTCAAACCGAGCCCGTCGCCGAAATTCCGGTTCAAACCGAGCCCGTTGCCGAAATTCCGCCTCAAACCGAGGAAATCGCCGCCGAAATGCCCGCGGTCCCCGAGGTCGAGCCGGCGCAAGAAGTTCCCGCCGCCGCGGAGGAAGAATTGGCCGCGCCTCCAGTTCCAAACCTGCCCGAAGCTGAGGCCGAAGCCGCGCAGGAACCCGGCAAACCGGTGTTTTACGCCGCGCCTGGCCAATTTCCCACGCAAACGCTCAGCACCGCCGTCGCAACTCGCCAGGTCAAACCGATCGTCGATCCCGCCAACCTGCCCCAACCGCCCGTCCTCCGGCGGGCAAAACCGGCGCGCGACGTTCCCACTCTGGCGGACGAAGCCGATCCGCACAACGTGGTCGTCGAGCCGAAAACCGACGAACGCGTCGTCTACGACTACCAAAATCCCGATGACTCAATTTTCGATCCCGCCATCGGCCCGGACCAAATCAACGTGGCCGCCGCGGAAACAGAGGACGGCCAACGTGTCGCCACACCCGATGACAGCCTGCGGCATCAGCAAGAGGTCAACGACGCCGTTCGCCAACGCGCCCTGCGCCGCGACAAGCTCAACTCGCTGGTGGTGACGATCCTCATCCACGTGGGCATTGTTGTCGCGTTAGGACTGGCCGTGGTTACCGTCCCAATCGACGTTGCCCCGCAAATCGTCGCCAAAGCGGCCCCAGCGCCGGAGGAGGACCAAATGCGGCCCGAAGAGATCGTCAAACCTACCGTCCGGCCGCCCTCAACCAACGCCAACGCCACACCCAACGTGATCATGGCCGCCAGCACCTCGGCCATCTCCATGTCCAACGTGGATTTCGACGGTCCGGCCACCGCGGCCATGTTTGGCACGGATTTTACCCCGGCGATGAGCTTCGGGCCAACCTCCTCGTCCGATTCCAAGATGATGTTCGGCCAAAAAATCGAGGGCAAGGTGCTGGGCGTCGTTTTGGACGTGTCAGGATCGATGGCCGAGCACCTGCCGCTGGTGATCCGCGAAGTGGACCGCAATTTCAAAAACGCGCCCATCGTCTACGTCAACCACGCGCTCATTCGCGGCAGCACGGAGTCCACCAACATCTATCCCATCAAAAAAGAGGAGGTTTTGCCCTCCTGGCCGCGGGCTTGGGCCAAAGGCAGCAGCCCGTACTGGTTCCTGTGGGGCGATCTGCCACGAAAAGCGCCGCAACGCTCCGTGGACCGGCTCATCCGCACCTTCAAGGAGCGGCCAAACTCGTTCATCGCGCGCGGCGGCTACAACCGCATCGGCGCCGCCATCGAATTTTTGATCGAGCAAAAGGTCGATTCGCTCTACGTTTTCTCCGATTTCGAGGATTTTGTGGAAGAAGAGCGCTGCGAAACTTTCGGCCAGCTTTTGGGCCGCAGCAAAGTGCGCGCCTACGTGCAACCGGCGGAAAATCAGACCGATCACCTCAGCATCGTCACCAAAAAAATCGCCAATCGCAGCAAAGGCCGGCAACTGCCGCCGCTGGTGGACCTCTTTAAGCTGGATGAAGAGCCCAAACCGCTGGTGGTGGTGCAGAGCGAGGAGGACATGAAGCCCAAAGTTTCGGAAAAAGTCGCCTACGCCACCACGCGAGACGTCCGGCAAGGAGAGCAGCTCTACTCCTACCGGCCCAACTTGCGGACCAACATCTACAAGGAAATCAAGACCATCGAGGAGCCAACGTTCGACATCGTGCTCTGCGGCCCCGAAGCGCGCGCCTACATCTTCCTCAAGTCAGACAAGGGCATCATTCAGTCGCCCATCGTCTTCGGCTACCACAGCCGCAAGCCCTACCTGGGCTCCGACAACAGGTGGCACACGCGCAAGCGCAAATTCCTCCGCAACCGCGAAGAACCCACCCTGGAAGGCAACGAATTTCGCTGGACCATGGTGCTGGAGGACGAAATTGAGTTCGACGTCTGGTTCACCTTCCGCGACAAGACCATGACCGGCACCTACAAGGCCGAATTTCCGCCCAACGACGAAAGCGACGGCGCCTACATCTTCTTCACCATGCCGCGCCTGGCCTGGGAGAGCAAAGACTCCTACTACTCCACGGATTTTCCCGAAGGGTTGACGCTGGACGAGTTGCGCGTGGCCATGCAGGACAATTTCGCCGATTTTTACCTGCCTTCCCAGGCTGAAGAGCGTTACGGCAAGGCCTGGGCGCAACTCGGCTTCAAGCGCGGCCACAACCTGCTGGTTTACAACAAAATGTTCCGCACCCTGCCCGACGCCGTTCGCGAATTTGAAATTTACGGCCCCTCCTTTGGCCCCCGCAAGATCAAGGCCCGCACCACCAGCAACCGGCTCTTGCTCCACACCGGCACCCGGGCAGACATGGAGCTGTGGGAAGGCTTCGCCTCCTACCTGGTTCGCCCCCGCGACCGCCGCGAACGCGCGGTAAAAACCGAAGCCATCGCCATCACCATCGAGTAAGCATTTACTCCTCCTCCTGCCGACGATTTCCGCCAAAATTGGCCTGCACGGTGACCGTACGGCTCAGCAAATCGTGCAAACCCCGGTTGCGGCGGTCGATGAGGATCCAGAGGTAGCCAAATCCTAGCGGAATCCCAACAAGCCAGCCCGTCCAGCCCTGAAGCAGCGGACCGATCATGGGATCTTCCTGCAAAAACGGCGCAATCTGCCGAAACGGAATGACGGGGAGAATTGCGACCAAATACCCGAGGTAACGCGCCACGAGCCACCCAAAACCGGGACGTCCGCCGGTGCGCGAGTCGACGATTTTGAGCTGAAACAGGCGTTTTCCGGGAGTGGTTTGCCAGCGGCGCCAAATCAGCACCACCGCCAAGACCAACGCCAGATCAACGGTCAGTTCCAGCCACAGCGGCACGTTCAGGTCCATTCCCGCCGCGGCATCGGGTCCCTGATTCATCACCCGAATCACCAGCGGAATGGTCAGCACGCAGGCAAAGACCAAAACGATCGATACAAGTCGATGGCGTGGGCCATCGCGCGAATCCAGAAGCTGGCTCCGCGAATGGGGGAAGGCGGTTCGCTCGGGTCGGAATTCATCGCAAACCACCTAACCCAACTTTTGCGATTCGTCCCGAAAAAGGACGGGTTGAAGGGACCAAAACGACGCAAGGGACCCAAGTGACGTCTTTTCCGCCTTTTCGGTCCTTTTTCGTCGGTTAGGTCTCTTCCGCGTCCGGCGTCGGCGCGAGTTTGGCGGCCAGGAGGATGGCCTCGAACAGGCTGTTAGGGTTGGCTTTGCCTTGCCAGGCGATGTCCAGCGCCGTTCCGTGATCGACGCTGGTTCTGACGATGGGTAGGCCCAGGGTGGTGTTGATGGCTTCGTCAAACGCCAGCGCTTTGAGCGGGATGTGGCCTTGGTCGTGGTACATGCAGACAATGCCGTCGATTCGATCGCGCTGCCAACTCAAAAAAGCCGTGTCCGGCGGTAGGGGGCCTTCAATCTCGATGCCCCGTTCCCGCGCCGTTTCAATGGCTGGGATGATGAATTGCTCTTCCTCGCCGTTGCCGAAGAGGCCGTGCTCGCCGGCGTGGGGGTTGAGGCCGCAAACCGCCAGTTTCGGCTCGGTTTCGCGGATTTTGCGCAGGGCGTCGTGGGTTAGCTCGATGACGTCGAGAATTCGTTCCACGCTTAGCAGGCCGGGCACCTCGTGGTAGCCCACGTGCACGGTGACGAAGGTGCAGGTCAGCGGTTCGCTGGTTTGCATCATGCAAAAGCGCTCGGTCTCGGTTTCAGCGGCGAAAATCTCGGTGTGACCGGGAAAGTCGACCCCGGCCGACCTCAGGGCCTCTTTGTTGAGCGGCGCCGTGGTTACCGCGTCGATTTGACCGGCTTTGGCGGCTTGGATCGCCCGCATGATGTAGTCGTAGGCGGCTTGGCCGGTCTGCCCGCTAATCTGGCCGGGGACGACCTCCTCCGCGTTCATGGCGTTGACGTCCAACAGGGCGGGTCGCTCGAAAAGCTCGAAATTTTCCGCCCACTCATCCTCGGGAATGATGTGCTCCGGCGGTTCCAGGCCCACTTCCTCGGCGGCGCGTTGCAGAATTCCCGCGTCGCCAAAGACGATGGGGATGCAGGCGTCGGAAACATCGGGATTCGTTAGGGCCAGGAGGCAAATTTCCGGCCCGATCCCCGCCGGGTCGCCCATGGTGATGGCAATTCTGGGTTTGTGCATGGCCGCGCAGGTTATTTCAGCTCACGCGCCCGCAAATTGCGAAATCGCACCGTGCCGCCCTTGCCGTGATGCTGGATGCCGAAAAATCCGCGCAACGACTGCGAATCCTCGATTTCGGCGATCGGCTTTCCGTTCACGAAGGTGCGGATCTTGGGGCCGCGACACTCGACGCGCAGCCGATTCCATTCGTTCGGCAAAAAGGCGCCCTTGGCGCGTTCGGCGTAGTGCGCGGCGGTTTCGCCGGTTGGGTAAAGCCAGCCGCCCAGGCCGATCCCAAAGACGCCGCCCGGCTTTTTGAGGTCGATTTCCAGTTGGTAGCCCTTCGGCTTGCCGTCGCCGGAGCAACGAAACGCCAACCCCGAGTTGAAGCCGGTTTCCGCGGCGTCATCGGGCAGTTTCACCTCGGCTTCGAGCACAAAATCGGCCATCTCCAATTTGGTGACGATCCAGACGTTTTTTTGGGACAAAATCTGCAATTCGCCGTCTTTGGCCACGAATCTGGTGACTTCCGCGCGCGGCGTCCAGCCGTTGGTGGATTGGCCGTCAAAAAGCGCGACCCAGCCCTCCTCATTTTCAGCAAGGAGGTGGGGAAGCAGGCAAAACAGGAAAAGCAGGCAGAGCAAGCGGTGTTTCATCCGCGCAGTGAAGGGATTTTGCGGCGATTGGCAAATGTCTTTGACCGGAAGGAAGATGGGAACGATTTGTTAGCCGAATTTTTCCCAAAAACCCCGAGATTCTCATGGCCCACTCCCCATCGCAAAATTCCAGGATTGCCGGCGTAGCGGCCGGCGTCGTTCTAGCCCTTGCCTCCGTTTGCGCGGCGCAAGAAAAAGCCGCCATCTGGAAGGTTGAGGGTGCGGCCTCGACGGTTTACCTGGCGGGATCGGTCCATCTGCTGCGCCAACAGGATCATCCGCTTCCCCAAGCTTACAACACCGTCTACGACGATTCCGAGCGGATCTATTTTGAGGTGGATCTGGCGGAAATGGAGTCCATGGCCAACAAGATGAAGATGATCCGCATGAGCATGATTCCCAACGGCGGGCTGGTGGAGGATCTCATTTCCGAGGAGACTTACGCAGCGCTGGAGACCTACATCGCGGAAAACGAGCAATTGAGCGGCATGGCCAAAATGCTGAAACGCATGACCCCGGGCATGCTTTCGTTGACCATCGCCTCGGTCGAAGCCATGAAAATCGGCGCCATTCCGGATTTGGGGGTGGAAAAGGTGTTCGACACCAAAGCGCGCGCCGACAAGAAGCCGGTGGCGGGTTTGGAGACGGTGGAGTTTCAGATGGGGCTGTTCAACAACCTCAGCGACGAGGAGCAAGACAATTTGCTGAAAATGACCCTGCAACAGGTGAAAGAGACGCCCGAGATGTTGGACGGACTGATCGAGACCTGGAAGAGTGGCGACACCAAGGCCCTGGATGAGCTGCTCAACAAATATTTCAACGAGGAGGAAAACGTCGCCCTGACCAAGGCCGTGCTTTACGACCGCAACGCAAGCTGGATCCCGGCGATCGAGAAGGAGCTAAAGCAGCCGGGCAACGCCATGTTCATCGTGGGCGCCGGCCATTTGGTTGGGAAAAAGAGCGTCATCGAGATGTTGCAAGCCAAGGGGCACAAACCCGTGCAATTTGGCCGCTAGAGCGATGGAGCCGATGCCGCAGGACCGCGAAAATCCGGTCGCCTGGGCCGTGGATCGCTGCCGAAAGCTCGGCCTGCGCCGGACCAAGGCGATGGAGGAGCTGCTGCGCGGATTGATCGATAGCCAGCGCCCCCTCACGCTCAGCGATCTGGCCACGGCTCTCTCCGGCCAATGCGACAAGGCCACGGTTTACCGGCTCTTGGTCAGGCTGGAGGAAAAAGGCATCATCCGGCGTCTGGGCCTGCACGAGCGCTCCGCCTACTTCACCATGCGCTACCCGGACCGGCACGACGACTACCTGATTTGCACCGAATGCGGCAGCATCGAGGCCCTGGACATCTCTTGCCCGGTTGAGGCGCTGGAGCGCGAAATCTCCGAAAAATCCGGGTTTCGCCGCCTCTACCACGAGCTGGAGTTTTTTGGCGTTTGTCCGGATTGCGAAGTGTCGTGACCGGGTGAAGTTCGCGGATGACCGACTTCGAACCCGGCCGGCTGCCGGCCAGCGACCCCACATCCGTGTTCCGTTACCGCGACCGGCTCTACGCGGTGGACCTCATCGGCGCGGCGCTCGTGGAATTCGACTTTTTCACCTGGCTGTGCGGCCGCGAATCCACCACCGAAGCGGAAATTTGCCGGCATTTCGGCTTCGCAGCGCGTCCGGTCGACGTGATGGTGACGCTGTTTGCCGCCAACGGCTACCTGGAGCGAAACGGCGGCGAATTGAGAGCCACGGAGCTGGCCCGCGAGTTTTTGGCCAAGGACTCGCCGTGGTTCATGGGGCCGTACTACGACTCCCTGAGCGACCGGCCCGTCCTGAAGGACATGGTGAAGGTCTTGCGGAGCGGAAAACCGACCAACTGGGGCAGTGCCGAGAGCGAAAAGGACGATTGGCACGTGGCCATGGAACGCGAGGATTTCGCGCAAATGTTTACCGCGGCCATGGACTGCCGCGGGCTCTATCTCGGCCAGATTTTGGCCCAAAAGCTGGATTTACGCGGGCGGCGGCACGTGCTCGACATCGGCGGCGGCTCGGGCATCTACGCCTGCCTGCTGGCGAGCGCCAATCCCGGTCTGAAGGCCACAATTCTGGAAAAATCGCCGGTGGACGCGATTTCGCGCAAAGCCGTGGCCGGCCGCGGCTGCCAATCGCAGGTTTCCGTCGCCACCGCGGACATGTTCGGCGATCCGTGGCCGGAAGCCGACGTGCACCTGTGGTCCAACGTGTTGCACGATTGGGACGTGCCGGAAGTAGAGCGGCTCCTGACGTTGTCCGCGAAACGACTCCCACCCGGCGGCTTGGTGGTGATTCACGAGGCGCTCATCAACGAAGCCAAAACGGGCCCGCGCGAGGTCGCCGAATACTCCGCCCTGCTCATGAACGTGACCCAAGGCAAGTGTTACGCCGTTAGCGAGTACCGCGACATGCTGGAGAAGCTGGGATTCACCAACATTTCAGCCCAATCCACCGCGGTTGACCGGGGAATGGTGCTTGGGGAAATCCCGGAAACATGCGGCGGTTGAGTTGCCCGCATTGCCCGTGGCAGCAGCCGGGGATTCACTCCTTGACGGGGCCGGGGCCCTCCATAAAGTGCGCGCTCCGTCCGCTCCTAACCGATGAACATCCACGAATACCAAGCCAAGGAACTCTTCGACCAATTCGGCGTCGCCAACCCGCGTGGAAAAGTCGCCGCAACGGCTGAGGAAGCTCGTCAGGCGGCCGATGAATTGGGCGGTGCGGGCTTGGTGGTGAAGGCGCAGGTTCACGCGGGCGGCCGCGGCAAGGGCACGTTCAAAAACGGCTTCCAGGGCGGCGTTCACTTGTGTGCGGACGCGGCGGACGCCGCCGAAAAAGCGGGCCAAATGCTGGGCCAGGTGCTGGTGACGCATCAAACCGGCGAGGAGGGGAAGTTGGTGCGCAAAGTGCTCGTGGCCGAGAGCGTCGATATCGCCAACGAGCTATATTTTGCCATTTTGATGGATCGCGAATCCGAGCGGCCCGTCATCATTGCCAGCCAGGAAGGCGGGGTCAACATCGAGGATGTGGCCGCGAAAACGCCGGAGAAAATTCTGCGCCAACCCGTGCATCCGCTCCTGGGTTTGCAGCCCTATCAAACGCGGAAAATCGCGGCTTTCCTGGGTTTGCGCGGGGAACAGGCAAAAGCGGCCGGCAAGCTCTCCAGCGCCCTGTTCGAGCTGTTTTTAGCCCGCGATTGCTCGCTGGTGGAGGTCAATCCGCTGGTCGTGACGCGTGATGGCCAGGTTTTGGCGCTGGACGCAAAGTTTAACTTCGACGACAACGCGCTCTACCGGCATCCCGACATCGAGGCCATGCACGATCCCTCGGAGGAAGATCCGCGCGAAGTGGCGGCGGCCGAGTTCGACCTGAACTACATCGGCCTGGACGGAAATATCGCCTGCCTGGTCAATGGAGCGGGCTTGGCCATGGCGACCATGGACATCATCAAACACTACGGCGGTGAGCCGGCCAATTTCCTGGACGTTGGCGGCGGCGCGAGTCAGGAACAGGTGCGCAACGCCTTCAAAATCATCCTCAGCGACTCCAACGTGAAGGGAATTTTGGTCAACATCTTTGGCGGCATCATGGACTGCGACGTCATCGCGAAAGGGATCGTGGCGGCGTGTCAGGAGGTGCACTTAAACCTGCCGCTGGTCGTGCGGCTGGAAGGGAACAACGTCCAGGCCGGCAAAGCGACGTTGGCGGCTTCAGGCGTGAATTTGATCGCCGGCGAGGATTTGGCCGATGCGGCGCAAAAAGTGGTGCAGGCAATCGCGGCGTGACCGCCAGTCACCCTTTGTCCTGCATCATTTCCTTCTGCCGGCGTGCCAATTCTTCGGGAGGGACATCCTCGACGTGAGTCGCCATGTACCAACTGTTCCCGAACTTGTCGATCACTCCAGCCGAGCGGTCGCCGTAGAATTGATCGGCCGGTTCGCGATCCGATTTCGCGCCCGCATCCAACGCGCGCTGGTACGCGGCATCGACGTCCGGGACGTAGACGTGCAACATCGCCGACCGGGGTTTGGCGTGTTCGCAAGCGTCGGCGAACATGATGACGCTCTCGCCGATTCTTAACTCGCCATGCATGACCGTGCCGTTGGGCCCGGGCATGAGGAGCTTTTCTTCCGCGTCAAAAACGGTCTTGATGAATTCGGCTAGTTCTGCGGCGCCATTTGCAACGAGATAGGGCGAAACGGTGCTTTGGTCGGGAGGTGGATTGGTCGGCATGGTTACGTTTCGATCGGGGTTGCGCCCCTGACAAGGCGGATTTTTTCGGTGAGCCCGCACCCGGAATTCACCCCGGCGCTGCATCCGATTCTCACCGAATCGATCCGTTGGGGCGCCGGATCGGCTCAGTAGCGTGCGTTAGGGCACGTTAGGCTTATTTGGCGAACAAACTCGCCCCAACGTCGGCAAACGCCTTGAATTCCAACGCGTTTCCAGACGGATCTTCGAAGAACATGGTGCATTGCTCGCCGGGCTGACCTTTGAAGCGAACATAGGGCTCAATGATGAAGCGATCGACGAACGAACGGCAGCGCCCGGCGAGTTGTTCCCATTCTGGAACCGTCAACACCACCCCAAAGTGGGGGACAGGCACGACATGACGATCGACCGGATTGCAATGTGTCGGCACACGTCCCTCCGGTCCCAGATTTGGATTCAGGTGGGTGACCAATTGATGGCCGAACATGTTGAAGTCGATCCACGCCGACGAACTGCGGCCTTCCGCGAAACCGAGATTTGCCCCGTAAAATTGGCGGGCTTCGTCGATGTCGCGCACCTGAATGGCCAGATGAAACGGCGCCAAACCGGAGGGATTTTCGCTTGGAGTCGGTGTCATGAAGCCATGATAATCGCAGAAATCGCCATCAGCCAGGATGTCCAACTCCAATTCGATGATTTGACAGCCGGAATCGTGCGCGTTGAATCCTCCCACCAAATCATGGACGAACCGACCAAGCTGCTTCTCGCCGGCCTCGCGGCCATCGCGCTGGGGATTTTGGCGTGGGTGTTGCCGTATCGCTGGAACCCGTTCCGCTTCAAACGCTTCATCGCGAACATGCTGTCTGAATCCGCGAACCAGAAGGTTCCGAAGGTGATCGGGACGCTGCTGATCATCCTGGGCGGAGTGCTGCTGGTAGGATCGCTCGTCACGCGTTAGACCGAAAAAAGTGGCGAGCGCTGATTACCAAATGCTTGGGGGAATCAGATTCGGCTCGTTCCGCTTTGATGCAGCCCCGTAGCTTCGATTGGTAATCGAAGCTCTCGTTGCCAGAGGATTCGATTGCCAATCGAATCTACAATTATTCCCCTCGGCCTACCAGGCTTTGCCCACGCATCCGTGCATTTTCGACCGCGACGGGACGCCGATGGAGCCGCGCCGCTCATGATTTTCGCACGGATTTGGACCGGCCGACATCGGTGCCGACGGTGTCAATTTTTGGCTACGGGGTGAAGTCGCTTTCGAAAGTGATCGTGGACCGCGATTCCGCCGGGCAGGTGCAAGAAATGGAGGTGCAGACGGAATTCGACGGCGACGACACGGTCTCAGAATCGGCGGCCATCGTAAAAAACAGCGAGATTCACCCGGTCAACCAGCACCACGGTAGCCTCTACACGGATGCGGCTGAAAATGGAGCTGACGAAGTTAACCGGGGCATAGGCAGAAGGCAGAGGGATCGGCCAGGTCAAAAATGCCGCGAACCTGATTCCCAGCTTCACTCAGGTTCCTCCTCCGCGATCAACCGGCGTACCCTCTCCAACTCCTCCTCGGACAGCCCCTTGAGCCGCTCTTCGGCCGGCACACCCTTGAGCCGCTCTTCAGCAGGTACGCCTTTGAGCCGCTCTTCGTAGGGAACGTGCTTCACCACGTTTTCGGAGCCGATCGTGTCGATCATGCGCTTGAGAGCATCTTCGCTAATTTGGACCATGTTGTTCAATTCAAAGGTTGGGATGGGCAAAGTGGGATTTTCTTTCCGAAACTGACACACACGTTCGATGACGACGGTCAGGATTTCAAGATAGCCACTTGCCGCAAGGTTGTCGACGATCTCCGTGGGTTTTTTGAGAAATTGTGAACTCATCAGGGCTAGCAAAGGTTCGCCTCGTTTCGCGCCCTCGGTTGTGCTTATGACCCAAGATTCACAGAGCATTCCCTCAATTTTGTGGATCCCTTTCTCAACCTCCACGGCTTTCATTCCCCAAAGCTCCAGTTCCTCCTCAAATCCCTTGGATAAGCCGGGCGCAACGAAAATGAGGGTTACTTTTTCGTGCCCGGGTTTGTCTTTTTGGCCAGGATGCCAACCGGTCAGCCGCGACATGGCTTTGCCCATATCGCCGTATCGTAAATTGGCCGTCGGCCCTTTGAATTCGAACAACGTGATCTCATTGAGCCGGGAAAACACGCTTTTTGCGGCATTCGCGAACCAGGTTGGCAGGCTTTTGCCCGGAATTTTGCGGGCGACCAGGTCGATGCTCTTGGGAAGTTGACCGGCGGCGACCTCCTTTTCCGTTTCGTAGGCTTCACCCAAAAGATGGCCGACCAGCCACGCGAAAACCGGATGCCACCAGGTCTTTGCGGCTCCGGTTTGTTTTTTCTTTGCGTTACCCTTCTTTTTGGAACTCACCCTGGACCCATGCCGCTTCAGGGCGAAGAGGCAATGCAAAAGGCGCTCGATCGAATGGCTCATTTGGCCACTGGCCAAGCGATTCGAGAAAGCTGGCCTCGAAGAGCCGGCCTGCAAGCCGAAGGCCGGTGCGTGGGAAATTCAGCCGTGAGCGAAAAAAGCGCCGCATCTTCAAAAATGCGAAGCGACTTTTCCCAAAAAGCATGAAAAAGTGCGCCGCCGTCCCATTTTTCAAACGGCCCCTAACATGAGCAACCCATTCCTTGCTGACGATTTTCACATCCGCTGGTCGCAATTGACGCCAAACCACGTCGAGGCCGGCATTTCCGCCGCCCTGGAGGACGCCCGGGCCAAAATCGACGCTTTGGCCGAATCCACGGACGAGACCCTGACCTTTGCCAACACTCTCCTCGCGCTGGAAGAAGCCACCGAGCCGCTGACCGAGGCCTGGGGAAAAGTGGGCCACTTGGATAGCGTGCGCAACAGCGACGAGTTGCGCGAGGTTTACAACGCCATGCTGCCCAAGGTGACCGAGTTTACGGCGCAAATTCCGCTGAACGATGGGTTGTGGCGGCGTGTCAGGGCTTTTTCCGAGACGGAGGAGGCCAAGGCGTTGACCGGGGCGAAAAAACGGCTGCTGGAGGAGACGCTGGCGGAGTTTCGGCAGAGCGGCGCGGATTTGCCGGAGGAGCGGAAGACGCGGCTCAAGGAGGTGAAGGCGGAGTTGGCGAAGCTCACCCAAAAGTTCAGCGAAAACGTGCTGGATTCCACCAACGCGTGGGAGCTGATTTTGGACGACGAGTCAAAATTGGCCGGCATGCCGCAAACGCAGATTGATGCAGCCAAGGCCAGCGCGAAGGCGAAGGGGCACGAGGGAAAATTCCGCATTTCGCTGCAAATCACCTCGTTTGCGCCGGTTTTGGAGTACGCGGACGACGCCGGCTTGCGGCAGCAGGTTTGGGAAGGCTCGACAACGGTGGGTTTGGCCGAGCCTTGGGACAACACGGAGTTGATTTGGCAAATCCTCGCCCTGCGCCAGGAATTGGCCGAAATCCTGGGCGAGGCTCATTTTGCCAACCACGTGCTGGAGCGGCGCATGGCCAAAACCGGCGAGGCGGCGCTCGATTTTGTCGAAAATCTCCACGCGCGCATCTTGGCCAGGTTTGACGAGGAAACGCGGGATTTGGAACGCTTTGCCGCGGAAAAAACCGGGGCCGAACCCAGGCCGTTGCAGCCGTGGGATGCGTCGTATTGGGCGGAAAAATTGCGCCAGGAGCAATACGCCTTCGACGAAGAGGAACTGCGGCCGTATTTCCCGATCGATGGGGTGATTCAAGGCATGTTTCGCATTGCGGAGACGATTTTCGGCATCCATCTGAAGGAGCGCGAGGCGGATTACGTTGAGCCGGGAAAGTCGGCCCCCGACGGGGAGAAAATCGAGGTTTGGCACCCGGAGGTGAAATTTTACGATATCCACGACGAAAACGGCGATCACTTGGGCTCGTTTTACGCCGACTGGCATCCGCGCGACGAAAAACGCGCCGGCGCGTGGATGAATTACCTGAAAACCGGCCTCCCGCCGGAAGCCGGCGGCGAACGCACGCCGCACCTGGGCCTCATTGCCGGGAACATGACGCCTAGCGTGGATGGTAAGCCGGCCCTGCTCACCCACCGCGAGGTGGAGACCGTTTTCCACGAATTCGGGCACCTGTTGCACCACTTGCTGGGTGAGGTGGAGATTCGCTCGCTCAACGGCGTCAACGTGGTTTGGGACTTCGTCGAGCTGCCTTCCCAAATCATGGAAAATTTCTGCTGGGACCGCGATTGCCTCGACTTTTTCGCCCGCCATCACGAGACCGGCGAGCCGATCCCCGACGAGTTGTTCGACAAAATGATCGCCGCGCGCAATTTCCGCTCCGCTTCGGTCACCATGCGGCAACTGGCCTTCGGCAAGATGGATCTGGAGCTTCACATCAACTACCTGGCGCACAAAGACGCCGGTGAGTTGGACGCGCTGTGCGAGCAACTGCTGGAAGGCTACCTCACACCGCTCAAAACCCGCCCGCCGACGATGGCGCGGCGCTTCAGTCACTTGTTCAGCAGTCCCACGGGTTACGCCGCCGGCTACTACAGTTACAAATGGGCGGAGGTGCTGGACGCCGACGCGTTTACCCGGTTTCGCGATGAAGGCGTGCTCAATCCCAAGGTGGGGCGCGAATTTCGCGAAAAAATCCTCAGCAAGGGCAATAGCGAGGATCCCGCCAAGCTGTTTCGCGACTTCATGGGCCGCGATCCGGATCAAACCGCGTTGCTGGTGCGCAGCGGGCTGGCTTGAGGCCTGAGGGGAGTCATCGCACGACCCCTAACCGTAGTACGAAGGCGCGCCGTTGTCTTTGTTTTCGCGTTGGAGGACTTTTTGCAACTGCTGGGTCCACTCAGCCTGGTCTTGCTCCACCTTGCTCAGCCGATTTGCCAAGAGGTTGCGTTCGTCGGTTAGTTCCGCGATTCGATCCTCAAAGTGGGAGCGGGCGCCAGCATTATCGGCCGGGTCGCGATGACCGGAGGGAACGCCGGAGTCGCCTCTGCGCTCGTTTTTCTGCCGGTCGCGCTCGTGGTTGAGCTCGGCGAGTTTGTTCTGCAATCGGCCGGTTTCGTCGTCGCGCATCGTCAGTTGCCGCACCAGACGGTCGTTTTCGCGCCGCAACCGGTCCAACTCGTCCGAAAAATCGCGCTCGTGTTGGGCGCCGATCTTGAGTTCATCCAGTTGCCGGGCCAGTCGCGAACGTTCTTCGCTGAGCGAGACGATTTGATGCTCCAGGCGGTCGTGTTCGCGATCCCGGTCGGCAAGGAGCCGGGCCAGACGGTCGCGCTCGCGGGCTGCATCCTGGAGTTCTTTGGAAACGGCGGGGCGCTCTTCCAGTTGGCGCAGCAGGCGGGTGCGATCTTCGCTGAGGTTGACGATTTGGCGCTCCAGACGGTCCACGTCGCCGGTTAGCTGCTCGACGCGGCGGTCGTTGGCGTAGGTGTCGTGCTGGCGGTTGGACAGGTCGCGGATGCGATCCTCCAGCTTGATCACCTGGCTCACCAATTCATCGCGCTCGGCCTTCAAATCGCCGAATTGGTCGGATTCGTGGGTTCGCTCGTCCAATTCGTCGCGCAGGCGCATGCGTTCGTTGCTCAGGTTGACGATTTGCTTCTCCAGGCGGTCCACCTCGTTGGTTAGCTCTTCCACGCGCTTGTCCTGCGCGTAATTGCTGGTGGGGCGGTCGGCCAACTCGCGAACGCGGGCGTGGAGTTCGTCCACCTCGTGTTGCAGCCGATTGCGGTCCTTCAGCAAATCGTCAAACTCGTGCTGGCCGCGTCCGCCGGCAGGGCGGCTGCTGAGTTCCGTGATTTTGTCGCTCATTTCCTTGCGCTCGGCCTCCAGATCGTGGATTCGCCGGTTCAGCTCGGTTCGCTCGTCGACCAGCAGTTCCCGGCCGTTGGACCAGGTTTCGCGCTCGGAGAGAAGTTGGTCCAATTGCCGCTCTAACTGGCGTTCGGCGTCTTTGCTCTCCTTTTTGTAGTGCTCCAGCTCCAGGTGGGCGTTGTCGCGCTCGTGGCCCATTTCGGCCAGTTGCTCGATAAGCTTGGATCGCTCCACGCTCCATTCCTGCTGGGTGTCGCCCCGGTTGTTCAGCTCCAGGGTTAGGCGGTTGACCTCTTCTTGCAGGTTGCCGCGGCCTTGCTCCAACGCGTGGATCTGGTTCGCCAACTCCTCGCGCTCGGCGGCGGTGAGGGAGTTGCCGTTTTCGACCAGTTGCTGGCGCTCGGCCTCAAATTCGTTGCGAACGCGCTGCAATTCGCCTTCCAGCTCGGCCACGCGATTTCGCTGAATTTCCAGTTCCTGGCTCTCGTTGCCCAGTTGGGCGCGATCTCGCTCGAATTGCTCGATCCGCGCCTGCAACTCGGCCTGCTGCTGCTCGAACTGGGCGCGCACTTGCTCCAATTGGCGGCGTTCGGCCTCCAATTCCTGGTCCATCTGCCGTTTGCGCTGATCCAACTGGTCGCGCAGGCTCAAACTTTCGCGGCGCTGGTTGGCGGCCTCGTTTTGTTCGCGTTGCAGTTGATCGCGCAGGCGGTTGATTTCGGCGCGCTGACCGTCCAGGTCTCCGCGGCCGCGAGCCATTTCGTCGCGCTCCTGTTTCAGGGAATTGCGCTGTTGCAGGAGTTCCTGGGTTTCGGTTTCCCAGCGTCGCTTTCGGTTGGCGCTGTCTTCGCGCTCTTTGGCCAGCGTCTCCTTGACCTTTTTCAGCTCAAAGCGGGCCTGCGAGGCCTTTTGCTCGTAAGAGTCGCGGTCGCGGCCCCAATTAACCCAGCCCCACACGGCGCCGAGCAGGCCAAAGATCAAGCCGGAGATTAAGGTTAGGCCAAAAGCGGATGATAGTAGGTAGGCGATTCCTTCCATGCCGTTTCGTTGTGTTCTAGGGTTTCAGGATTGTTGATTCGTTAAGATAGCGCGATTGCCGCTGCTTTGAAGCGGGTTTAGTAAATTAGCAGTTCCACGCGCCGCGCTTTGGCCCGTGCCTCGGCGGAATTCTGGTTTCCGCCCGCCATCGTGGAGCCAAAACTCACCACTTCCAGGTGATTTGGGTCGATGCCCTTGAAAACGAGCCACTCTTTCACGGTTTCAGCGCGTTTCTGGGCCAATTTGCGGTTATCAGCGGCATTTCCGCGCGAATCCGCGTGCCCGCCGATAACAAAATAAACCGACGATCGCTGCTGGTTGATGAGCGACACCAAATCCTCGAGCGTCTTTTTGGTGAGCTGGTCGTCGTGATTGATGGTGGAGACACCGGAATCAAAATAAATCTGGTGCAGCTTCAGCTTGGCCATCAACCGGTTGAATTCGTCGCGATTTAGCTTGGATCGGCGCGAACGGAAGTAACCCGGCATGTGGTAGCGGGAGGGAAAGAGCTGGAAATCCGTGTCGATGTCCAAACGCCGGCCGGTTTGCCGTTCCACCTCCTTGATCGCCGCCAACCATTCCGCCTGCATGTCCTGAGTGGTGGCGCCTTTCAACCGCAGCGTCCTTTGGCCCGCCTCAATCGATGCCGGATGCGGAGTTTTGTGCAGCTTGTTGACCAACTCCAAAAATTTTTGGTTGGTCAGGTAGTAGGGTTCCTTGATCGAGCCGTGAATTTTGACGCGGTCGCGAACCGGCAGGCTATTGCCCTCTTGAATGGCGCGTTTGACCGCGTCGACCGTCTCTTTGCTGCCCAGGCTGCCCTGCATCACCACCTCCAGCGAGTCGGAATCGTAGGTTGTCTGCAATCCGCCGGGCGACTCGATGAAATTTGCCAGCGAAAGGGCTCGCAGGCCAAAAATCTGGTCCACCATGCGCTCGGCCCGGTCGCGCTCCTCCAGCGCGTCTACCGATCCGATCAGCCGCAAATCCATTCCGCCGCGTGAAACCGGCCGAACGTCTTCAATTTCGGCCTCAGCCAAGAGAAGATCCGCTTCTTCCAACAACTTGGGACGCTCCACCTTGACGTAATGCAGCGTGTGCACGGCGGTGAAGAAAAAAATGGAGAAAATGAAGAGGAGTCCGAGGATCTTCATGGTGGCAGGGGGACTAGACCAAAATTGGCCGCTATGTCATCTAATTTTTTCGTAATTATTGGAAATTTCTCAATTTTCAGAAAAAGCCGGGCGAATTTGCCGTCGCCGCGTGGGAGCGAGAATTTGGCACACGTTTCCCGCCGCTGAGCTTCCCAAATTTCGCTTCCCTCTCGCCGTGGCGGCGATTTGGTGGTTAAAGCTATCCGTTTCACGTCTAGTCTTTGACTCTGATTGGTTTCCTTTTCATCATGAAGGAGAATTTGGCCCCGCGCAAGGGGTGTTCCCCGTCCAAACCCTGGCAAATGAGCGAAATTTACCCGTCCATTGGCATAATTTCCGGAAACGGCGTCTACCCGGCCACCTTTGCCCGTGCTGCCCGCAAGGCTGGGGTGGGGCGGCTGGCGGCGGCCGCGTTTCATCACGAAACCGAGCCCGGGCTGGAAGAACTCGTCGATGATCTGGCCTTGTTCCGCGTCGGCCAGCTTGGCAAGGTCATCGCCTACTTCAAGCGACAAAAAGTCCGTCACGCGGTCATGGTCGGCCAAATTGCGCCGTCCAACCTCTTCGACCTCATTCCGGACCGCCGCACCGCCATGCTACTGCTGAAACTGAAGACGAAAAACGCGGAATCGATCTTCGGCGCCATTGCCGATGAGCTGGCCAAAGACGGCATCGAGCTAATCCTGGCCACCACCTACCTGGACGAGCTGATTCCGCCCGCGGGCCACGTTTGCGGGCCCAAGCTCAAGAAAGAGCAATTGGCGGACGCGGAATGGGGTTTTGGCATCGCCAAAGAAGTCAGCCGCATGGACATCGGCCAGACCATCGTCGTCAAAAACGGCACAGTTTTGGCGGTCGAAGCCTTTGAGGGCACGAATCGCGCCATTGAGCGCGGCGGCAAGCTGGGCAAAGGCAAGGCCATGGTGGTGAAAGTCAGCAAACCCAACCAAGACCTGCGTTTCGACGTGCCCTGCGTCGGCCCCACAACCCTCGAAACCGCGCACGAAGCCGGCATCAGCGCGATCGTCGTCGAAGCAGGCAAAACGCTCTTGCTCGAGCGCGAAACGGTGGAAGCGCTCTGCGGGAAATTCGGCGTCACGATCCACGCGCATTGAACTACGGCAACTAGGCCAAAGAGGCGCCGAGCCGGTTCGACCGCGTTGGCTAAAACAGCGGAAAAAGCGGGGGGACGGCCGAGTGGAAGCAGGTGGATAGCGGTCTGGAAATCTCCGCTCCACACCCCTAACGAAGCGCCAACCTGCAGATGAACTTGTCGCATTTTGCGCAGGTGATTTTGGCGACTCTGGACTTCCAATCCACCTCCACGCTGGCGCCGGCTTGGGGGTGGCATTTGCTGTGGATGAACATTTTGTGGTCGTGGCCGGAATGGTCGCAGCCCGGCGTGCCGCACTGCATCTTTTCCAGGTCGCTCAGGTAGAGAACGTCCGCCATTTTCGAAATTTGGGCTTGGAAACGGGGGCGCTGGCCGGCCAGCCGGCTACCCCAGATTTTTCTGCGTGGTGGGCAGGTAGCGGTAGTAGACCTCCAGCATCAAGGTGGTGAGCGCCGTCTCGTAAACCGCCTTGGCGACGGGTTCTTTGGGCCCGTGACCACCGGGAATTTTGAACCGGCCGTCTTCAGCCTGCGTCGCCAAAATCTTGGGCATGGCGAATTCATTCCATTTGCGCCAGGAATCACCTCCGTGCAGGAAAAACGACTGCATGATGTAATACCAGGCATAGCCGTGGGGGTTGCCCTTGATGTAGTTGTCCTCAAGATTTTTGATTGATTTATCGAACTCTTCGCCCTCGTAGCCGGCCATCAAGAACGCCAGGGTTCCCACTCCAGCCAAACCCTTTTGCTCCTTTTTGGCGCTGGCGGGGCGATAGGAGGTGCCGCCTTGGGGCGATTGAGCGAATTTGAACCACTCGATGCCCTTTTTCATGCCTTTTTCCAAGCCGGAGATGTTTTCGCCGGTGTTGCTGGCGGCCTTGAGCGCTTGAAATTGCCAACCGGTCACCGAGCCATCGCCGGTTCCGCCGCCGTAGCCGTAGTTCCAGCCTCCGCGGTCCAGTTGCCCCTCCAAAATGGCCTTGACCCCTTGTTTCATGGTCGATTCCAGCCGCGGAATCCGCGCTGCGCTCCCGCTTGCCTTGGTCATGGTGAACATCTCAGCCAGCGCGTAGGTACAAATCGCGTTTTCGTAGGCCGGCTTGCCTTTTGGCGAGTGGATCGCCTTGTATTTGTGGTCGGAATCCTTGGCCCGGCCCATCAAATACATGGTTGCCTTGGTGACGGTTTGGCCGAATTCCACTGAATCGGGCGTTTCGCAGTGCCCCAGCATCGCCAAAACGACCAACCCGGTCATCGCGGCGGGGTATTCGTTGCCGAAAGAGCCGTCTTCATTTTGATTGTCCTTTAGAAAGCGCAGCGCTTTGCGGACGGCGCTTTCGCACTTGGTGGTGGCGCCACTCTCCTTGAGGCGGGCCATGCGTTGGCCCATGCTGCAACGGCCGGCCATGGAGGGCGGAATGGCGGACATGCCGCTATCTCCACCTGGAGGCGAGAACGACATGCCGAAATCCACGCCCATATCGCTGCCCATCCCGATAATCGCCGAATCAACCGCGGTATCGACGCTGGGCATGGCTACCTCCGACAAAACGTTGCTGCTTAGCACCTGTTGGGTGGCCGGAGCCGGTTGTTGTTGCGCGACCTGGGGCTTTTTCAGTTCGTTGGCCTGCATGTCGTCGGAGGAATCGACCGATGAAACCGAGGCGTAGATCTCCGGTGGCTTGTTTTCGGGCAAATTCATCGCCACGAGGGTAAACAGGCCCAAAATGACGACGTGAGCGATGACCGCGATGGCGATGGACGAAACTTTTTCGTTGGTGTTCTTAACCTGCGTCACCTCCGGTTTGCGGGACATTTCGTCGGTGGTGCAGGACATGGCCGCCACCATGGCTGTCTGCCGCTCGACAATTTGGGACACCAGGTCCTCCGGCTCGTCGTCGCCTTCCAAATCGATCGCTTCGACCACGGTGGAGGGGTCGTGGGCGGCGGTCAGGGGCGTCACCACCAATCCGGTTCCCTCCATGTTGATTTGCTCGGCGGTACGGTTGGGCAGCGGATCGGGTTCGGCCCCGGGAGGCGCCAGCGGGGTCACATCCGGCGTTACCGCGGGAATTTCCTCCAGCGCACTGGCCACTTCTCCAGCTCCCTCAGCTTCAGCCGCGACTTCGGCCACTTCGGCGACCGGCGCCGCGGTTTCCGTGGGAGCGGTGGGTGGTTTGATGGGAGCCACGCCCGGAACGGCAGGCGCAGCTTCTGCAGCGACGGCAGGAGCGGGAGTGGCCGGGGTGAGGCCTGTCAGCACGACATGACCAGTGGTTCTTTCGGCAGCTCTTGCCAAACCGGGCATGGGTACGACCGTGGCTTCCGCGTAACCGTCCAATTGCATGGGCGGCACTTCCAGCGGGTTGATTCCATCCGCGCCCAAATGCGGATCCAGCACGGAGGCGACTCTTTGATGGGTAGCGGCCTTGTCGTCCTTTGCCTGCATTTGGTACATGTGAGCCTTCAGCAGGTGGGCGCGCGCGCTGGAGGCGTTGTTCAGCAAAAAGCTGTCCACAATTTGATGGGCGCGCTTCAAACTGTGGCCACCGGCCAATTGGGCGGCGAATAAAGCATGATCTTCGGTGTTCGGGCTGGTTGGCGCGGTGGTCACCAGGCTAACCGCGGTGGATTCGTCGTTGTTGCGCAAATAATGTTCGGCCAGGTAACGGCGGGTGTTCCAGTTTTCCGGTTCGGCCTCAAGAGCATTGAGCAGGAAGGGGATTTCGTCAGCGGTCACGGGTAGTGCGAATGGATTTGGTTTTTGGGGGGAAGAAAGAAGGCTGGGGTAAGTTTGAGCTTCCAGCACACCGTGGTCAAGACGCAATTCTTGGCAAGCGTCTTAGAAAAAAATCCCCGCAAAATCGCGATTCCGGCGCTTGACTGCCCCTTTGCGCCTACCACTGTGCGCAAACGATGCCTGAAGACTCCCCAAAATCTCCCCAGCTCCGTTTGGGCCTCCCGAAAGGCAGCCTGCAGCAGGCGACCCTGGATTTGTTCGAAAAAGCCGGGTTCAACATCTATGCCTCCAGCCGCGGCTACAAGCCCGGTGTCGATGACCCGGAGCTGGTTTTGCGCCTCATCCGCGCCCAGGAACTCGGCCGCTACGTGGATCACGGATTTCTCGATTGCGGCATCACCGGCAAGGATTGGATCGCGGAAAACAAGGCCGCGGTGGAGGTAATTTGCGATTTGCCGTACAGCAAGGCCACTTCCAACCCCACCCGCTGGGTTTTGGCCGTGCCGGAAGACTCCAACGTGCAAAAAATCGAGGATTTGGCCGGAAAACGCATCGCCACAGAGGCCGTGGGCCTAACCGAGCAGCTTTTGGAGGAACGCGGGGTAAAAGCGGAGGTGGAATTCAGTTGGGGCGCCACGGAGGTGAAGGTTCCGGAATTGGTGGACGCAATCGTCGACATCACGGAGACCGGTTCGTCGCTGCGGGCCAACAACCTGCGAATCGTCGATACGCTGATGGAGTCCTTCCCGCAGTTTGTGGCGAACAAGGAGGCACTTGCCGATGATTGGAAGCGCCAGAAAATCGAACAAATCTCCCTGCTGCTGCGTTCCGCGCTCAACGCGCGCGACAAGGTGGGCTTGAAGATGAATCTGCCCGAAAAGAATTTGCAAACGGTGCTTGAGTGCCTACCATCACTGCGTCGCCCGACCGTCGCCAATTTGGCCGGGGAAGGGTGGCTGGCTGTGGAAACGGTGATCGACGAAGCTGTCGTTCGGGAAATTATCCCCAAGCTCAAAACTCTCGGAGCCCAAGGGATCATTGAATACCCCCTCAACAAGCTGGTCCCCTAACCTTCGCCAAAAACTTCAAGAAAACGGAACTTCCATCCATGGGATCGCTCAAAAAACGTAGAAAGACCAAAATCAACAAGCACAAGCGGAAAAAGCGCATGAAGGCCAACCGCCACAAGAAGCGCTTGCGCTACAAATCCTAGCAAGCTAGGATTGTGCTTCTATGAATCCGGGACAGATCCCCCATCCATTCTGCCCGGGAGGGAATACAGGGCCCCTCCTTCCTCTTTCCGGCCCAAGGTTCGGCCCAGGCCGCAAGGCGCCGGTTTTTGTCTCCTCGCTTGCCGTTTTGGTGACCGGTCTCTGTTGGTTGCCTGTGACCAACGCGCAATCGCAGATCCCCTCCGGCGGCGAGGTGGAATTTGCCGAAGCATCAGTCGATCGCTTTACCCCGCCCGACCCGCGCCAAAAGCTGCGCCCCGAAGGCCGCGCCAAAAGCCTGGCGTTGACCCAATATTACCTGGGGCTCTCCCGGGAAAAAGCCGGCGACATCGAGGGAGCGCTGGATTCGTTTCAAAAAGTGCTCGAAGTGCGCCCCGACCAATTGCGGCTCGCCGCGAAAGCCGCGGAACTGGCCGGACAATTTGGCGACAGCAAGCGCGGCCGCGAAATTCTCGAAAAAAGCTTCGAAGCCAACCGGCATCTTCCCGCCGCCTACCTGCGTCTTTCCGAATTTCTCTGGACCTATCACGACAACCAGCGATCCAATCGCGAGCGCTCCCTGGAACTGGTGGAGGAAGCTGCGAAACGCTTCAGCCAAAACACCGCCATTTACGATCGGCTCATCACTTTGCATCTGGCCCGCAAAGACCGCAACAAAGCCCGGGAAGTGCTAACCCGGGCGCTGGAAAGCACAAGCGACGACCCGGATTTCTGGCTCAAAATGGCTCCCGTCGCTCAAAAGCTCTACCCGCTCAAACAAGAGCCCGCGCCGGTGTTGATCAATAAAATCTACGAAAAAGCGCTGAAATTGGGCCGCGGCAACCCTGACATTGAAAACAAGGTGGCCGATTACTACAGCTTCACCAAGCAATACAAGCTGGCTCGCGACCTTTACATCTCCATCATCAAGGAACGGCCAGAGGAACTGATCGTGCGGGAAAAACTGGCCCGCGTTTACCGCTTGCTGGGCGAAGAAGACAAGGTTTTGGAAACGTTGATCGCTTTGGAGCGGATCAACCCTCACCGGCTCGAAACTCAGCGATTTTTGGCCCAAATTTACTATCAGCGCGGCGAAACGGCCGAAAGAGAGGGCAAAAGCGCCTCCGAACTGGGGCATTGGGCCAATTCCATCAAACACTACCTCAAAGCGTTCCGCATTACCCGCGGCCAACCGTTCGAATACCGGCTGGTTAGCACCATGATGCTGTGGGAAGACCGCGCCACCGAGGCCATCGATCTGTTGAAGCGCGGGCAGTTTCATTACCCCGACGATCTCGAAATTCAAGTCGACATGGGGCGCGCTTTGAACGCTGCCGACCAGTACGACAAAGCTTTCAACCTGTTCAGAGAGACCGAAGACCTGGCGACTCAATCCCAGCCCGAATTGTTGACCGACGCGTTTTATTTCTCCTTCGGCGCATCGGCCGAGCGGCTCAAAAAGTTCGAGGAAGCGGCCAAACTGTTCCGCAAATCAATCGATCTGGTGCCGCAGAACAATCCCCAGCGCGCCGCCATGCCCTACAACTACCTGGGCTACATGTGGCTGGAGCAGGACATGAACATCGAGGAGGCCGGTCAGCTCATCATCATGGCCAACGATTTGAACCCTGATTCCGGCGCCTACATCGACAGTCTGGGCTGGTATTACTTCAAAAAGGGCGAATTTCAAAACGCCGTCGATACCCTCCTGCGCGCCGCCAAAATTATGAAGGAGAAGGAGGACCAGGAAGATGCCGTGGTTTACGATCACATCGGCCAGGCTTACTTCAAGCTCGGCAACGTGAACCAAGCGGTCGAATACCTGCAAAAAGCCGCCAAACTTGAGCCGGAGAACGAGGAATTTGCCAACCGGCTGAAGGAATACCAGACCGCCGCGGCCTCCCAACCGAAACCGGCTGCCGGCGATGAGGCGGCTACCCCGCTGAAGGCCGACTCTGCGCCGGAAACCCGGGATGCGCCGCCGGAAAAAGCCCCCGCGCAGGCCGATTCCCTGCCCAACGCGGCCTAACCGGCCTGCTGCGCCAAATTAGCGATGCCGGAGCTGGCGGAAGTCGAGTTTTACCGCAAACAGTGGGATTGCGGCCTCGGCCAGCCGATCGAGCGGGTTCATCTCAACGGTCTCGCCCGCGTTTTCCGCGATACCAAGCCGCGCGTCATTCGCAAGGCGCTGCCGGGCTGCGTTTTTCGCGATTCACGCACCCACGGAAAGCAACTTTTGTTCGGTTTCGAGCCCGGCGTCTGGCTTTCGGGACATCTCGGCATGACGGGGCTGCTGACTACCGGCGAACCGGATCACAAACCGGAAAAGCACGATCACCTGGTCCTGTTTCAGGCCCAACGCGCCCTCATTTTTCGCGATCCGCGCAAATTCGGACGAATCCGCATCGATCGGGCCGAAAATCTGCCGGATTGGTGGACGGAACTGCCCCCGGAGGTGCATTCGCGCGAATTCACCGAAGAGCGGGTCGCTTCTTTTTTGGCGCGGCGCCCGAAATCGGTCATTAAGGCGGTGCTGCTCGATCAAAGCGGATTTCCCGGCATCGGCAACTGGATGGCGGACGAGGTATTGTGGCGGGTGCGGCTTCATCCGGCCACGAGATGCCGCGAAATCCCCCGAGCCACCTGCCGCCAGCTTTGGCAGGAAGTGCGGCGAGTCAGCCTGGAAGCGCTCTCCATCATCGGCGCAGACTGGGGCGATTTGCCGGACGGCTGGCTGTTCGATCGCCGGTGGAAAGACGGGGGAATTTGCCCGCGCTACGCCTGCAAGGAGCCGCTGGTGCGCGAGCAATTGCGGGGACGGACCACGTGTTGGTGCCCGAAGTGCCAGGCTCCGCTTTCGTGAAACTTTAAGGTTTAAGCACCTTCCTCTGGGCGCGCCGGCAGAAAGCCCTGATCCACCAAAAATCGATCCGCCTCGTTGATCGTCGCATCGAAGCAATCCGGGTCCACGTTGAAGTTGTAGAACGTGTTGTTTCGCCCCTCAAACACGACCATCTCGCAGACGTTGGCTTTGCGCTGAAGCTGCTTGGCGAATTTGCTCACCAGGTCCACGGACATGAATTTGTCCGCCGAGCCGTGGAAGATGATCATGGGCGGCAGGTGCTTGCCGATGTATTTGCTGGGATTGGCGCGGTTGGCGTCGTCCGCGGTGCGAAATCGGTCGAAACCGCAGCCTTTTTTGGACGTATCGACGATGGGCGAAAACAGGACCAGCGCATCGGGCACGCAAGAGATGTTGGGGTCGTTGGAATCATCGGCCAGGCCGGGAATCATGGCCGCGGCCAGGGCCAAGTGGGCGCCGCCGCTGCCCCCGCCGGCCACGACGCGGGTGGGGTCGATATGGAGAATGTCGGCGTTGTAACGCACCCAGCGCAGGGCCGATCGCGCGTCGGAAATGGCGTCCATGGGGCTGGAGCCGTGCACGGAGCTGGTGCGGTACTCCACCAAAATGCCCATCGCGCCGCGCTCGACAAAGTGCATGCAATGCGGGCCGAACTGGGAGATGAGGATGTGATCCCAGGCGCCGCTGGCGAAAAACAGGATGACCGGGCGCAGTTGCTCGGCTTGCTCGGAAGAGGAAAAAACGTAGGCTTTGAGCGCCAAGCCGTCGTCGGTTTCCTTGTAAACGTGCTCCTGCGCTTGTTTGAGCAGTTGTTTGCTGCGATCGACCCAGGTTTCAGCTGCAAAGGTATCGGTCATAGAATTTTGGGGAGGAGGAAAACCGGCGAATAAAGTTCGATTGGCTTGGTTCCAACGCTAGATTCACGAGGTGCGCCCATGATACTCAGATTTGACGAAAAAACAACCTCCCCACGCCTCAGCGGCGGAATCCTGGCAGCAGCCATTCTTCTGGCGCTACCCACTTCCGGCGAGGCACAGCAACTACGGCAAACGCTCGAACGCGTCTACCGCGGCGCGGTTTCGGCCATGGTTTCAAAAAATTACGATTCCTGGAAGCTCTACACCGCAAAATCGCGCCGGGTGCAGACCTATAACCTGGTGATTTCGCAAAAACAGCGTTGGCCGGAGGCGATGTTCGACATTCCCGTCGCCATGCCGGAAATCGGGACGCTAGGGCACCTGGAGACGTTTGAAAAAGGCGACACCGCCACGCTGATTTACTACGGCAAGGTCGATTTCGGCCTGGTGGAGGAGGGGAAAATTCCCAACAACATCCTGGTGCTCAAATTCATCCGGGAAGAGGGCAAATGGAAGTTCGACAACACCCGGTTCGTGAATTTGGCCGAAAATCCGGCAATCGCGCACAAAGCGGAGATCAACGACCACTCGTTTTTGAGCGACGAACGCTTTCAACCCAGCGGAGAGGCTCCTGAAGTGCCAAAACCCATCGCATCGCCGGATTATCCCGGCGAAATCTGGATCGCCGCGATCGGCTATGAGGTGAAGGTGAAGCTGGGCGAGTTGCACCAGGCCACCGTGCGCAATGATCTGACCAGTGACGTGGTGATGGGCGGGTTGTGGAAGGACGGGCGCGAGATTTCCGTGGAGGTGACCGAGCTGGAACTGGACGACGAGCAAGAGGCCGAACGCCGCGTGGAAGTGGCCGTCTACGCCTTTCCCAACCGGCAAAAAGGCAAGCGGGTTTGGCACTGGAAACCGGAACCAGGCAAGGTTCCCGCCACCTATCGCTCAAAAGTGTGGGCAAACGCCGTGACAATGCGCTGATTTTGGTGCTATAAATGCCCGCAATGATGCCCGGAGCGAGATTGATCTCCCTGTTGGCGCCGATTTTTCTGTTGCTCGGCGCCTGCATCACCATACCCACCCCCGGCGGCCGTTTTGGCAAGGAAGAGGTGGTCGTCCACCAAGGGCCCGCCTGGAGCTACCAGGGAAAAACCGGCCCGCAGCATTGGGGAGACTTGAGCCCGGATTGGGCGGCGGCCAAGGAAGGCAAGGAACAGTCGCCGGTCGATATCAGCCAGCCTCGCTCCTCATCCGTGCTTTATCCGCTCAATTTCGCCTACCGCGCGGCGTCGCTCAACCTGGCGAACAACGGCCACACCATCCAGCAGAATTTTCCCCCGGGCAATTCGGTCGAGATCATGGGCAAAACCTACGATTTGGCGCAATTTCACTTTCACAGCCGCAGCGAACACCGGGTGAACGGGCGCCAGTTTGACCTGGAAATGCACTTGGTGCACAAAGCCGCCGACGGACAGCTCCTGGTGGTCGGCATTTTGTTCGAAAAAGGCGCGGCGAACCCGTTTTTGGCCAAATTTTTCGGCAATTTGCCCCAAAAAGCGCACGAAACGCTGGAGTCGTCCGGAGTCACCTTGAATCCGGCCGAAGCGTTGCCGAAAGACCGCCGCTACTACTACTACCAGGGCTCGCTCACCACTCCACCGTGCACGGAGGACGTTCAGTGGTATATTTTGCGCCAACCCATGTCGATTTCCCCGGAACAACTGGCCGCGTTTCGCGCCCTTTACGCCAACAACTATCGGCCGGTGCAACCGCTCAATCAGCGGACCGTTTGGGAATCCCAATAACCCTAGATCCACCTTCATGAAACCCACCCGCATATGCCTGGCCGGCGTAGTGCTAGCCTTCTCGTGCTCCTGCGCCGTTCACAAAGAACCCACCTCCAACGGGCTCCATTTCAGCAGTTCCAAACTCCAGATTCTGGCGACCATGCAGCAGCATTCCAGCTGGGTCTCGCGCGGCGGAGCCAGCCAGGTGCGCCACAACCTGGAAAACGCAGGTTTCCGGCTCTTGGGCGACGGCGTATTCGGCGGCGGAGCCACCAGCGGCTCCCGCGCCTACGTTGCGGAAAAAGGCGGCATCGTGGTAGTGGCGTTTCGCGGCACATTGGCCGGCGGGCTGGCTTACTTCCAAAACGTGGCCACCGACGCCAGCGCCGTGCCCCGCGGGCTGAAACTAGGCGATACGCGGCTGGATTACGCCAAGGTCCACACCGGATTTCAGCGCGATTACAACAAGCTGCGTCCCAAAATTCTCGCCGCGCTAGACGAAGCCCAGGGCCGGCAGCTTTACTTGTGCGGGCACAGCTTGGGAGCGGCTTTGGCGACGATTTGCGCCTACGATCTATCGAAAAACTATCGCGGCAAATTTTCGTCGATAAACCCCATCGTCTCCGGCAGTCCCCGGGTTGGCGACGAAGGTTTTCGGCGGGCTTTCAACGGAACGGTTTCCAAGCACATCCGCGTGGCCATTCACGGCGATCCGGTGGTGAATTCGCCCGGCAAACTCGGCGTTCACAAATACGCCCACGTGGGGCGGGAAATCCTCATCACCGCCGACGGCCGCCTCATCCCGCCCGGCAGCAATCCGCCCAAGAAAAAGTCCGTCCACGCCCGCGGCGCCTACCACACCGCCATCAGCCAATTAGTCGGAAATCTGGTGGGAAGCAGCAGTTCCGCGGCAGCGCCGCAAACCACGCTCGCCTCTGCGCCGCAGCCCAAAACCGCGCCCGAAACCGCCAACCCGCCAAAACCACGCAAACCGCTGGTCGTAGCCACGCCCGTGAAGCGGGAGACCAAGATACCAGCCGCCCCGGAAGCCAAAGAATTGCCCAATAAGCCAAAAATCACCGCATCGAAGCTGAAACCCACCACTTCGTCCCTGGCCGCCTCCGGCGACCAGAATCGCACCCGCAAAGTCCGGCCCCGGCGATAGATTTTTCGGAAGCTCGCGCCGGTTCGCGCGCTTGTGGCGGCGAGCTTTTCGGGCATAGTCTTTCTTTCGCCGCAAAGAGATGCCCAAAGTCTACATCCGCACCTACGGCTGCCAGATGAACGTCCGCGACACCGAGCAGGTGGAGCAAATGTTCGTCGAGCGCGGCTACACCCTTACTGCCGACGAAAACGAGGCCGACGTGGTGCTCATGAACACGTGCAGCGTGCGCGACCAGGCCGAACAAAAGGCGCTGGGAAACATGGCGCGGCTGAGCAAATTGCGCCGCGAACGCCAACACGTCGTCTTCGGCTTTTTGGGCTGCATGGCGCAAAGTCGCGGCGCGGATTTGGTCGCGCAAATGCCGCATGTCGGCCTCGTTGCCGGGACGCAGAAGTACCACAAAGTCGTCGATCACGTCGAAGAACTGTTGCGGCCGCGTTTGGAGGCGAAAATGGACGATTTGCGGCATTCCATCGTCGATATCGAGGAAGAAACGGAGTCGCAAAACACGATTCGCGATCACCTGACAAAACCACACGGGGTTAGCGAGTTCGTTAGCATCATGCAGGGCTGCAACATGAAATGCACCTTCTGCATCGTGCCGTTCACGCGCGGTTCGGAACGTTCCCGGCCAATCCCGCAAATCGTGGACGAAGTGCGCCGCTTGGTCGATTCGGGCGCCCGCGAGGTGACATTGCTCGGCCAAATCGTGAATCTTTACGGCCGGCACGAGTTTCCCAACATCGGCGGCAAAACACCGTTCACGCAGTTGCTCCAAGCCGTGCACGAGGTGGAAGGCCTGGAGCGAATCCGCTTCACTTCGCCCCATCCGGTCGGCTACAAGCAGGATGTCATCGACGCCTTTGCTTACCTTCCCAAGTTAGCCAGCCACGTCCACTTTCCGCTGCAATCCGGCTCGGATCGCATTCTCAAACGCATGCACCGCCCTTACAAAGCCGCCAAATTCGTGGAAATCTGCGATCGCATGCGCCAAGCCCGCCCGGACATCGCCATTTCCACCGACATCATCGTCGGTTTTCCGGGTGAAACCGAGGAGGACTACCAGGCGACCAAAGACGTCTTCCGGCGCGTCGATTTCGACCAAGCGTTCGTTTTCCGCTACAGCCCGCGCAAAGACACGCCCGCCGCGGAAATGGACGATCAACTGCCCGAGCGCGTGAAAGAGGAGCGCAACCAGGATTTGCTGCGTTTGGTCGATGAAATCTCGCTTCGCAAAAATCAGGCTCACGTTGGGAGGTCGGTTAGGGTCCTCTGCGAGGGGCCCAGCCGGCGCAACGCGGATCGGCTCAGCGGACGCACCAGCACCAACCGGATCGTCATCTTCGATGGTGGCAAACGGCTTATCGGGCGACTTTTCGACGTCAAAATCACCGATACCACCGGGCACACGCTCTACGGCGAGGTTGGCGATTGATTCCGGAAAAATTGTTGCGTTTGTTCATGAAATAGTGATGTTCACGCTCACTGTGAACAGAATGGTTTCGTGAACGCGATGTTGAGATGGACTATTTTTCCCAACTTGCGGTGACGCTCTTGGAGCTTCTCAACCATCAATGGATGGAGGAGTCCCCAACCGTTTCCGAATTCCCGCTCGATGACCGCGTAGATCTCGCTGCGGTCATGCACGGGCCGCTTGGCCGGGTCGTTTTTCTTGTCGAATGTAAACCCTCGATCCGCCCATCGGAGGTTGCCAACCTCGCGCAACGGTTGGAGCGCAACGTGCGTAAACCATCGGTGCCAAGGGCACTGAATTTACCGGGAAAAACGCCAGTCTACGGACTGTTGGCGGCGCCGTGGATTTCTAAACGCGCGGGTGAAGTCATCGAACAAGCCGGGCTCGGATGGTTCGATTTGGCTGGCAATTGTCACATCAGCGTTCCAGGATTTCACGATCAGCGCGGAGGAATTCCGAACCCGCATGTGGCAGAATCCAGGAAGGTTGCGTGGTCCAGCGAGAAGGCCCAGTTGGTATTGCGAACCATGCTTCATCCCAAGAATGTCAAACGATCCTGGCGTCTGAGGGAATTGCAGGAAGCTGTAACCTTGGGAGTTAGTTTGGGAATGGTGCAGAAAGTAACCCATCGCTTGGTGGAGGAGAACTACGCGGTCGAAACGCCAAATGGAGTTCAAATCGCGAATCCTTCCGATTTGCTTACCGCATGGGGGCAGGCTTATAAGCCCGGCGAACGGGAATCCAGGCAGTATTATACCCCATTGCACGGCGCGGAGTTGCAGAACGCCATCGTTCGGTTTTCCAAGTTGGCCCACGAACACCGCCCTCCCGATGGCGATCTGCGCCGGCCGCGAGTTGTTCTCGCCGGGAATTCCGCTGCCAAGTGGTTTGCTCCATACGGGCGTTCACCTCTCACGCACCTGTATATTTCGGGCACACTCAATCCAGGTTTTCAGCGTCTCGAAGACTCTGCGGCCGCGATGCAGTTGCAGGTGGTGCCGGAGGGGGAAAATGTGGTGATTACACAACCACGTGACGAGGCCATTTTTTGGAGGGCAGATCAGGTTTCTCAGGATCTTTGGGCGACCAACCCGATTCAAACATACCTCGATCTGGTTTCCAGCGGCGAACGCGGCCAGCAGCGATTCCGTAAGTTGCGCTGACCACTGTCGTTAACCCAGGACATAGCCTCGTCAGAACGATTTTTTGTGTTGCCTGATCATCCAGTCAACTTCGTTATTCGCATTTCCGAGCAAATTTCTCCCCGAATCCCCCTCGATAGACACCAAGCAGCGCCATTAGCAAAAACTTAGCCGCGCCTTGAAAAACAAGGCCCTCGCCACCTCTCAAAGCCAATCCAGATCCGCCACCAGACTATGGAGGGGGCCACCAACTCTCCTCGATGCGCACATCGCGCCCCAGCAATAGCGCAAAATAGATCACCGTATGATGGCGGCGCGCCTCAGCTTTGAGATTGCGCCGGTAAAAGCAGTGAAAAACCGCGTGAGCCATCAACAAAATCAGCCACAACACCAACACCGCGTTGGAATGATGGTGAAAATAATGATCGGCGTGCCAGTGGGTCACCAACTCGTTGAACCCCTCGTTCTCAATCTCCCAGCGGCTGTGCCCAAAGTCGGCGATGGTTTCGCTCGGAGCCAAGGATGTGGGTAGCGTCGTGGCCCAGTACCAATCACTCTCGACCACTTTTGGCTCCCAGCGCTTGCCCACCCGTTTGCGGCTGCGCTTAACTTCGTGGGAATGCACAACGCGCAACGGCGTGGTGATGCTTTCGGTCTGAAAACCGTCCAACTCGCGGTGCTCGATTTCGCGCTTGGCATCGCGGCAAATCACCTTGGGCTCCTCACGCGCCAGCAGGGTGCGCGCCTCGCTTAGCAACTCAGGCTGATTCTCTTTAAGCACGGCGACGAGGTGCTTGTCGTGTTCGAGCATCAGGTTGACGACCGAAGGGCGCAGGTAAATCGCGTCAGCCGTCAGCACGTCGAAGCTGCGGGGATGGTTGCGCAACACGCGTTCGATCAAGCGCTGGGCCGCCGCCACCTCGTCCTCGCCCGGCAACACGCTCTCCACATCGAGCATGAGCCGAAAATCCTTGCCCAAAATCTGCAGAAGCACGATTCGGTGGTAAAACTGGATCTTGGTCCCGGATTTGGTCTTGATCTCGCGCTGGCAGCAGTGCTCGCAACATCGCGCCTCGCTGTGGCCGATCTCGTGCCCGTCGATAGCCGCCAGCATCCAACCGCGCCGGGGCTCCAGCACTTTGTTTCGCTTGAGCTGGGCGTAGATTTGGCCGTGGCATTGGCGCAGGTCGTCGGGGTCGATGCGCTCGGCCACGTAAGCCAACGCGTCGGCGCTGGGAAGCTCGTTGCCGCCCAGCCACCGCCGCCAGCCACGTTTGCCGCGATGTTGTTCGAGCTCATTGAAACTGGGCAAGCGGCACAGAAACATGAGAAAAAACGCGGCGGGAAACACCGCGGTCGGGATCTGTGCCTTGAGGCGCGAGTCACCGATTTGGCCCCAGAAGCGGCTGAGGCCAAAGATCTTTTCTGCGTAGGTTAGGACTCGGCGGAGGATGGGTTCTTTTTCTTGGGAGGTTTTTTGGCGGCAGCCTTGCGCTGCTTGATGCGCTCGCGGCTATGCTGGCTTAGGGCTTCGAGCAACTCGCGCGCGGTGTTGAAATTCTCAATCCACCCGGCGACCTCTTTTTCCATGGCTCTGGGGATGTGGGTGGTGGTGGTTTTGCCCTTGCGGGTTTGGGCGATGGTGAAGGAGCGGTGCCGTTTGGAGTCGTCGCTGGCGCATTGGCAATTGGGTTTGCCACATTTGCGAAGGAGTTCGGTGGGCGTGGCGTGAAGGAAGCCACTGGCGCGGTTGAGCAGGGCGTGGAGTTTGGAGCGCAACTCGCGCTCGGCAGCGGAAAAGGAGGATCGGCTGGGCATCAGGCAATCTTTAGCATTAAAATACTACAGATTCAAGTACAAAAGAGGTGTCGTCGAGAAATGCGAAAATGCTGGGAGTTTTGTTAGGAGGAACTGCCGGCCTCAAATCGAATCAACTATCGGCTCTGGCGATGCCCAGTGTCATGAGTTGCGGAATCGCTGCGCGGCCAGGAAGCTGCCGACCATCTTTTGAAGCATAAAATCATTAAAGATTGGTAATTATGAATGAGCCGATTGTTGCAACTGACTACCATGGCCGCGATGTCCAGCCGGTTTTTCAAGTCATCATTGAGCTAGGCCAGATTTTGAGCCCGTTTCAAGAGAATGTCGTTCTCGTGGGCGGTTCGGTTCCTTGGCTCCTTCTGGACCACGCAAAACCGCCCCATCTCGGCACGCTGGATGTCGATCTTGGGCTGAATCCGGATGGCCTTTCCGAAGGGCAATACGCCGAGTTGGTCGAGACGTTGGAAAAGCAGGGATACCGGCGCGGCGATCAAGACCTCAAGCCGTTTCAACTACTTCGCTCGGTCGACGTTGATGACGGAGGCGACCCGGTTCTCGTGCTCGTTGACCTGTTGATGCCGCGCGAAGCCAAATACGTGAAAAATCGGCCACCGTTGGTCGAGGGACTGCGAGTGCAGGCGGCGGATGGCTGTTCGGTTGCGATGAAGGACAACATCACCAAACACTTGGAGGGCCGCATGCCGGACGGACGGCAGAATTCAGTTGATGTGAGGATTGCTACCATTCCCGCGACATTGGTGATGAAGGGCTATGCACTGAGTGGGCGGGACAAGATGAAAGACGCCTACGACATCTATTTCTCGATTCGCAATTTTAAAGGTGGCATTGGCGCCCTGACCGAACAATGCAAAGCCCTTTTGACTGATGATATCGCCACGGAGGGATTTCGTAAAATTGCCGGGAAGTTTCGCAACCGCAATGATTTCGGGCCAACAACCGTCCGGCATTTTTTGGAGGATGCGCCGGAATTCACGGAATTGACTCCGGAACAGGTGCAAACGGATGCGTTCGGACAGATCAGCAATTTGCTTGAAAAGCCGGGACTAGCTTGAATTTTGAATGGCGACTCAAGCGAACTATCACCGATACCACCGGACACACGCTCTACGGCGAGGTTTGACTCCGCAAACGCCGGCAAATGCGCTCCTTGGCCGGGGTTTTCGTGCGGCTTGCGCCCAGAACATCAGCGGCGGTCTTGCCTTTTGCGTTCGCGTGGGCCGGATTCGCGCCGGCGGCCAGCAAAACCTCCACCGTCTCCTGCCAACCCCGCCGAGCAGCCGCAAACAAAGCGGTTTCGCCGCGCCTGTCGGTGTGATGGAGATTCGCGCCGCGCTCCAGCAACAACTCCACCAGGTGCGCCCGCCCATGGTAAGCCGCATCAAACAAGGGCGTCCTCCCGGTTTCGTCCGCCGCCTCCATTTCGGCTCCGCGTTCGAGCAAGAGCGTTGTGATTTTGGTAAATCCCGCCTGGCTGGAGCGGTGAAGCGGCGTTTTTTGCTTGTGATCCCTCACGTTCACATTGGCGCCGCGTTTCAGCAATTTCCGCACGCGGCCAGGATCGTCCGGCGCGTTGTGATTGCCCCGGCAAGCATCGACCAAGAGCGGAAAACCCATCCAATCCGGCCGATCGACCGCGGGAACGTTGGGATCGATTTTCGGCTGGGTCGAAGGCCGGGCCGTTTTCCCGCGCGCGCCGGATTGGCTCCTGAGATAGCGGATCATTTCGCGGTTGCCTTGGGCCCAATCAAGCAGCAACGGCAAATGCTCGCCAACTTCCGCGCCATGCCCCACCAGCAGTCTCACCGCGCCTAACCGGCCACCCACGGCCGCGTAGTGAATCGGATTCCAGCCCATTCTGGGGTGCGGCTCCGCATCCGGGCGGGCGGGCCGATTCACGGCATCGGGATCCTCGGTGAGAAATGCATCGATCGCCTCCAAATCACCGCGATAACACGCGGAGTGAAGATCGTCCGCCGCTCCGTTGGCGATCAGCAGATTCATCAGCTCGGCATCTCCGCGCTCCCGAGCCACCGCCAGCGGGCTTAGCTCCACGAGCATGGGCGTGTAGTACGAGCCCAAGGGATTGACGTCCGCACCGCGTTCGATCAGCTCCGCCACCAACTCCTTGTGCCCGCGATAAGCCGCCTCCCAAAGCAACGTCCGGCCATGCGGGCCTTCCTGGTCGAGCCAGGCCGGATTGACCTCCAGGTAATGCCGAACCGCCTCCGCGTTCCCGCTTGCGGCCGCTTTGAGCACGATGCCCGAAAAATCGCCGAATTTGCCGGTCAGCGGTTTGATTTTGGCGGGCATCGCAGGATTTTTCGCCAAATCTAGGGTCAGCGCAAGTTTCCCTCAGGCAAAAAGCTTCGTAATCGGCCGTCCATTCCGGGCCACGGTGAACGGACGTTTTGTCGGGCTGTAGAGAGCCTGATCCAGCGGCAAACCAAGGGCGTAGCCGATGGTGGCGTTGAAATCCGCGTGGCTGACCGGGTTTTCGACCACGTTGACGCCGCCTTCGTCGGACATGCCGTATTTTTGGCTTTTGACGCCACCGCCGGCGAGCGCAGCCGAGAAAACCCGGGGAAAATGATCCCGGCCGACGTTTGCGTTGATCCGCGGCGTTCGGCCGAATTCGGTGGTGAGCACAACGAGGGTGTCGTCGAGCAACCCGCGGATTTCCAGATCGCTGATGAGCGCGGCCATGCCCTGGTCGAGATGGCGGCAGCGCTCGGGAACGCGGACGAAGTTCTCGATGTGGGTGTCGCAGGCCTGAAGTTGGCCTGCGAGTTCGGCGAGAAAAGCATCCTTTCGTGCGTCAGCCGATTCTGGAACAGGCAGCTTGAATGGGGTTAGACAGATCCGTTCTACCCATACGGGCGAAGCTGTCAAGCGATGGGCATCCGCATTGGGCTCCAAGTTGATCCGCCGCTTTGGTGATAAGGTGAACCTTTTGAAATGCCCAGCCAGTGCCCAGCCGCTTTTGCAGCCCAAGAAAAAAGCGACCTACAATTTCTCGTAAATCGCTCATTTTAAGGAGAGTGGGCAGGGCTGGATTCGAACCAGCGAAGGCATAGCCAGCAGATTTACAGTCTTGGGCTTCGGGGTGTTTCTACGTGTTCTTAACTGTTCCTAAGTTTCCCCTGTTTGAGGCCATAACTTACTGATTTTAAGGAATAAATGTTGCTTTATAGGTGATCAAGGTGCTAAGATTTGTGAACAAGTCAAAGCACTTATGAACGGAAAAAGTGAGCCGAAAGTGAGCCGACAACAATCCCGCACCAGTGCCAGGTATTGGGAGGGAAAAGTCGTTCGATGCAGTTACGTTCATCGCGGGAAGACCATCCAAGAGCCTAACTACTCAGTCCAGATTCAGTTCCAAAAGCGACGCTATCGCTTCCGACTAGGAACCCCAAATGTGGCTGCCGCTTCTGCCAAAGCACGGGACATTTATCTGAGCCTCCAGGGAAAAGGCTGGGAAGAGACGATGCGAAGGTATGGCAACGAACCGGAGCCGGCAGTTTCAGAAACCGGAACCACGGTTGGAGATTTGATCGAGGCCTCCTGCCGGCTTTCAACCGCTAGACCGCAGTCACTGGTCACCTATTGCCGAGCTTTTCGCCGCTTGGTTGCCGGAATTGCTCAGATCCCAGACGAGGGCAAGTTCGACGGCCTGACTGGGGGCCACAAAGATTGGCAAGCCAAAGTTGACGCAGTTCCCCTTTCGGAAATCACGCCGATGAAAGTGACTGCGTGGAAGAACGCTTACCTCTTAAAGGCTGCGTCCGATTCGGAAAAAGCCAAGAGCGCCAGAACTACAGTCAACAGTCTGATCCGCAATTCCAAGGCGCTCTTCTCCAAGAAGATTCTGCCGTTCCTCGCACAAGAACTCGAACTCCCCAACCCTCTTCCCTTTGAGAAGGTGACCATGGAAAAACCCCCGTCGATGCGCTACGTGAGCCAAATTGATGCCAAGGCTATCCTGGCATCAGCCAATGAAACCCTGGCTACCAAAGATCCTGAAGCCTTCAAAGTGCTGCTTCTTGCCTGCATGTGCGGACTCCGCATTAGCGAAATCGACCACCTGCTTTGGACCGCATTCGACTTTGAGGCCGAAACTCTCGCGGTAAGAGATTCCCAATACCACCAGCTGAAATCAGAAGACTCGGCCGGCGAAATTGATCTAACTCCCGAAGTCGCCTCGGTGTTCAAGGGATTTCAGGCATTGGCTATTGGAGAGTTTGTGATCGAGTCTCCGTATCCTCCGCGAAAACCTGGAGATTCCCGTCACTACCGTTGTGACGGGATCTTCAATCGGCTCCGCACGTGGCTCCGCGTAAATGGAGTGGATGCCAAGAAACCGATTCATACTTACGACACCACCGGTTTACTTCTTGCCGACTTACTCCAAGCGCACGAGCTGTTTCCCGTTGGGTGTAGCCTTCTTCAACAACCATACGCACCGCAGTCATTCGGAGGTGCTCTTGCTGGTCAGGCGAAAGCTTTCTGGCGTCTCTCTTCATCCCTAACAATACCACATCATTAGGTGTCGGCTATTTAATTTTCGGATTAATAAGTGGTATGAATAATTGTCAAATGCATTGATGGTGAGTGCGGAGGCATCTCTGTCGCCGAAAAAGCGGCCCCGGTAGTAGATCGTTGCCTGGTAATCAGTATTCTCTTCAAACGCTTCAATTTCAGGAGGATTGATCGCTCTTATCCCATCCCTGTACTCTCGCTCCGGTGGCCAGGTAAAGATATGGCCGCCATTAACGGACTTTGCAGCAAAGCCGTCACCCGCTCTACGGTCTCGAATCAGCGCCCACCGGCCGGATTCCCCCATGCCATGATAAAAAGCTCCGCCAAACCAAAATGCCGTTTCTTCAAGATGAAGCGCGGCTTCGCCATCCCGTGCGAGACCCTGAGCCCCGGGGTGACACTCCAGGTCTTCCAAGAGGGCGACGTCAAACTCGTAGTGCGGGCTCTCCGCGACTGGGTGGGGTGGAGGCACCTTGCCAAAAAAGGCAGGCAGGAAAATCTCCGCATCGGGATCATAGTCCAGACAGAGCCGATCGAACCGCATGGGATCGAAAGTGAAACGGATCCCGCGGCGCGTGTTTAGATTCGCAATCTCAAAACACTTAGAGAACGATAAACTGATCGCTCCGCGCTTCCAGACCGTCCGACTCATTCGGATCTTGTCCTTGGCTCGGTTGTTGGGCACGGCATATTTCCATCCGCCGTTTCCAATGCGATAAACGGTGTCCAAGGGATTTGAATGATTCCGGTCTTCATCTGGATCGATGTGGAACCGGAGCATCGGGCGCATTGAGATCGGAACATCATTTTTCACCCATCCTTCAATTCTGAAATGACTGGTATGGCCATTTGGATAGATCGTGACCTTTTTATGAATCTGCCCACCTTCTATGTGGACGGTATCGGTTCCATTGGTAACCCCTTGGAAATTGCCGCCTTGAACCTCATAATAACTGCGGGTATGCGGCAATCGAAGGATGTCCATTCCCACCATGTTCAGGTAGGGGACGCCGTTGCGAAACAATTCAAGCTTGCCGCCGGCGAGGGTCACCTCAGCCTTCAAGAGCCCATCTTCAAGGGTGAAATCGGATGCTGTGCTGCGGATGGCGGAGCCAATGAGGAAGATTGTTAGAATAATGGCGCCACTTGTTGGGTAAGGTAGAAAACGAAAGAGAATGCAGTTCATTTTTATGAGAGGTTAGGAGTTATCCAATCTGCCGCCGAAGATTTACCGCGCTTACCGCAACATCCCAACGGGCGTGATCTTAGTGTACTTATCGTGCAAAGCGGGCTTGCTATTCAGTCACAGACTGCCAAATTCGCCACTCTGCGTCTCCGCAATAGTTGTGCACGATACCGCAAAAATTGTCGAAAATGGAAGATGAAAATGCCGAAAATCGACGGCTCGTTTTTTGCGAAGGACGATGTTTTGCTGAAGGTCGACCCGGAAGATTTCCAGGCGGAAGCGACCGCGCATCCAAACCTCGATCCGCTACCACCGGCTCCTCGAAGGTCTGCTGTTTTGGTCCATTCTTGGTCATGAAGTTCAAAAATAGAGGCCCTGCCGGAATGAGGAGCCCCAATTACGGCTGTGTTTCCGCTAATCGCGACGGCATAACCAAATTCCGTGTCCGTTGACAGGTCTTCTGGTGACAATTCCCATTCATGGTCATATTCAGCAAAGGCAATTCCCTGCATCGCACCCGGAACGGCCCCAACCGCTTGCCCAAACCGGGGAAAACGGCGGTCGCTGGGCCCCAGCCGTGGGTTCATGACATCTCCGGCATCCGCGGCCGGATCATCGGGCAAGCCTAAAATGTGGCCCTGTTCATGCAGGAGAAGGGTGAGAAGATCGACCTTGGCCGGAGAAGCCGGGTCGATCCAGATGGTGTCGCCGCGAGCGGCGCCGAGTTTGTTTCCTCCAAGAGGAGCGATGCGGTATTGAGTTTTCTCCAGAGCGGCCGATTGATCGCTGGAGATTCCAGATTGCCGCCAGAGTTTTACCGCGCTTGCCCCGACATCCCGCAGAGCGTCCTGACCCAGCCGGCCTGGGAGGCGTGATCCGATAGTACTTGCCATGAGAAGAGGTGGTTCGGGCTTGAAACCCATTCCTGTGTAACCACATCCTGCCAGACTCGCGACTCAGACGGACCTGCAAAGATTGTGGAAAGTGTTGCAAAAATTGTCTGTATGAGTTGAAAACAACGTGAAGAAAGTACCGGCCAGCTGCGCTTCCATCTGCCACGTTTCAAACAATCTAAAATCAAGTATTCATGCCTCGATGCGGTCAAAACGCCTGGGCAAGACCTGGCTTCCAAGCTAATTTGCGGCACCTGCTTTGAATTGACCGGTAAGAGCACACCTTTGGCCGAGTTGGAAGCAACCGGTTGATAGAGGTGGTCTTACCAAAGCTGAATGGCCTACTTTGTGCTCTAGCTCGCCAGTAAACGGATTTGAAATCATCGTGGATAGCTAATCGCAATGAGGGCCGAGGCGAAAGCCAGAGCCACGGATGAGAGTTCCCTTGTAGTGAGCCAGCCACATTTTTTTCTTTTTTCGCCAAACGTGGAAAAGCCGGCTCTTACCGGATTGCTATGAACGAAGAAACAAAAAAAGACGATTTTATAACAATGCGGATATTTGCCCGTGAAGTCTTGGCAAAGCGGCCGGACCTTGACGAAAATCAGTGCATGGAAGTTCTGAAGACGATCGGAGGCAATTATGAAAACGGAATGGTCTATGATTTGAAAAGCGAGCTGGAACCAGCTTGGGGAAGGGCGATTGAAGCCTGGGCAAATGAGCTTTTTCCAAGGCAAGAACAGAGGCAAAATCAGGAATTGGAGTTGGAGCGGTGAGAGGCTGGGTCTGAGAAATCGTGCTGAAACGGTGCAAAATCCCATCAACCAATACCACTTCAAAAGCTAGCTCGAAAGACAGCCGAGCGGGGAAGCCTATTGGAACCTTTGGGGTAACGGCTCAGCGGAATCCATGCAGATTAGCTGACACAGTTCAGAAAGGAAAGTGATCAGAGTTCAAGTCGTCCGGATTTCGTCCCGATTATGACCGAATTTCGTTCCGGATTACCCGTATCGAAATTTGGCCCGAGGTTGGAAGCTGCCGCCTTATAGAAGGGTATTGGTTTTTCACCCCCAAAATTCCCCTGGTCCCCTCGTGAACGTCACAGAGCTAGCGACGCGCCAGAGCAGGGGGCCTCGCCATCGTTGCGCGGTCCATGCCGCCGCGCATTTTCTCAAAACTAAATTCGTTCTACGTGGATGAATCCTTTTTCTGCCAGTTTACCGAGGCCTGCTAGTTGGTGCTCGATTTCTACCCGTGTTGCGCCCAAATCTTTGAGCAATTTTGCTAGGGTAGTTTTGCCCCCTTGTTCAAGGTTGTGCATGACAATGTGAGCAGCCCGGATCGAAGTCACATCCTGAAGCTTCCCATAGCTCATTTCCTTCACTTCATCTGAAAGGCCTATCCAATACTCTTTCACATGACCTAGGTTAGTCAGATCGAGTAATTCTGTAAAGCCTTGCTGATCAAACCTGGAACTGTCAACCGGCGGAATTTTTTCCGATTTCGGAAATTCAGACTCTTACCACATTACAAAATCAAATATATGTTCACACCTGAAGCGCCAGGGCGTCCACACATGGCGGTAACTCGCTGAAAATCAAGGAGCCCGAATGTATACATTCCATTGGTAACCTATTGACCTAACTTTTCAATCGCCGTATACCAATTGTAGACAGAAACGCCGTTTATCGCACTATGGCCAAAAGTCCTATCATACATTTTCGACTCGATGGCGAGACTTACGCCATTGTGGAGAAAATGGCAGCAGCTCGCGGCCAAAGCCCAGGAGCCTACGCACGTGAAATGTTGCTCCAGGGCATGAACGGGGAAGTGGCCAAAGCCCCAGTCGATGCAGAGGTTTTACAAGCTGAAGTCCAAGCACTTCGCGCTCAGGTTTCCAAAGGAATTGAACTCATTGCTAGGCTCATGTTTCGCGCCGATCCCAATACGAGGACCGAAGCCGAGGAGGGGCCGGCTGCATGGGTTCAACGGGAGTTGCCACGATAGACCGCGGTTCTTGGTAGTAGAAGTAGAAGTAACCGCAGATGTTGTCCATCTCATCACCGCTTGGCGCAGGCCAGCAGGAGTATTACGCAGATCTTGCCAGCGAGGATTATTACCTTGAAGGAGGCGAACCGCCAGGTGAGTGGCTTGGCGAAGGTGCCGAGTTTCTGGGATTGTTAGGGCGAATCGACAATGAGCAATTCAGAGAGCTTTTCACTGGCTTTCTGAATGGGGAAAAACTGGTGCAAAATGCCGGGACCAAATCTAGAGTGCCAGGCTGGGATCTGACATTTAGCGCTCCCAAAAGCGTGAGCACTGCGTGGAGCCAGGCAGGCCATGAAATCGGGCAGGAGATACGAGCAGCTCACCATGAAGCAGTCGAAAAGGCGCTTCGCTTTCTGGAGCAGGAAGCAGGATTTTCTCGGACCGGGAAAAAGGGTGCAATCCTAGCAAAAGCTATACTTGCATTTGCCACGTTTGAACACGGCACAAGCAGAGCACAGGAACCCCAGCTTCACACCCACTGTATTCTCATGAATGTTGGAATTCGGCAGGACGGAACAACCGGGACTCTCTATATGAGCCCCATTTACAAACACAAGATGGCGGCCGGAGCCCTCTACCGCGCGGAGCTTGCCTATCAGCTCATCCGGAGGCTTGACCTCAAACTGGAACGAGACCCCGATGCGAAATTCTCCTTTCGATTGAAGGGCGGAAGCCGGGACCTCGAAAAAGAGTTTTCGACCCGAAGGCGGGAAGTTGAAGACCACCTCCAAAAGCGTGGGTTATCTGGCGCGGTAGCGAGTGCCAAGATGGCTGTCTTTTCGCGCTCTAACAAAGCGCACGCTCCACGCGAGCAACTCTCTAGACATTGGGCCGGGCTTGGAAGAAAGCATGGATTCACCCGAGACGATCTTGAAAGGCTCGAGGTGGCGCCAGCGCCGTTCTCGCCACCCGTGAATGGTGGCGCGCTCTCCGGTTTCCGGATCGCTCCAGGCGACCTTGTCGCTGCACGCGACGCGTACCTCTACGGTCTGATTTTGCTCGAGAATGGCGATTTCAACAACCTCCCAAGGTGGGCGAATGTTCAGGGAATTGGCGTAAAAGTCTTTGATTTCCACGCCTCACCATGGCATGGGTCCGCTACACTAGCAAACCCACCACAAATCCCCTATCGCCTTTTTCTTTTAGAGGTTTTCCATAGGTCACTAGGCTTCCACGATTTTCCTTCAGCTGATCCATGAGGCGCCTGGAGTCTTTCAAAACGGACAGAACGATCGCTGTATCATGCCCCACAAGGACCACCTTCCGGGGATACCGATCGAATAGCGCTTTTGCTCGACAGTGTTTTAGTATATCCATTAGCAACTGACCAAACTTAGGAGGATTACTGTCGTAGCTTAGAACTTCAGCAGTGGATTTCGCACCCAGGTAAGCACAGAATGAGATAGCATGGAGTCTGAAGCGGTCGGAGATCAAGCGCTCACGAGTTACGTCGATTCCGACAACAAGCGATGTTTCACTGGTTTTCCTTCTCGCGGTTGTGCCCTGTCTATTATACCTCATATTTTCTGCAGATTTTCCAGTTCCGGATGATGCCCATCAAATAGCTGAATCGTTGAGCTGGTTTGTCTGGGGGAATTCTCTCTGCCGCTAGATGAAGAGCGCTCAAAATGTCAGCCACGCTCAAGCTCATCAAGCATGAGCGAATCTGCCACTGGTGTGGGTGGCCCGCCATGGCAGGGGATGCTTGAAGCTCGAGAGAGAAAACCATTCACTTAAGATTAAGTCGAGCCCTTCAGTCACTTGGGGATCAATCTCAGGTGGATCGTCAGCGCTCATTGCTGACATCTTTGACATGTCAAATCCATCGAAGATGAACTCGGTAAGCTCATCTAGTAATTTCAACTCAATGAGCGGATAGAGATTATCCGTAGCTCTGTCTAGCACACATGGAGTACCCTCGCGAACGCTTAGGATCAAATCGCGTTTGAGCATCCGCTCTTTGAATTCACTGAATGAGGCTACCTCTAGAGCGGAAGCCGTGGCTTCATAGACTTCTGCTTTAATCATGGCTACCTCCCCGCGCGAATATTCCTAATGCTTTTTGGTAACCACCGTATACTTCGTTTTCCAAAGTTGAGTTCGGGCGTACACGTACGCACCGGTCCCTGTGGATTGGTTTCTCACCGAAATGAGTCAGTCTAAAGCCACATTTGTGGCATTGCTCAGTTTTCTGCATCTCATAGGATTGAGATTGCGGAATCTGAATCTTTGGCAGAAAGTGATCGCTGTCGGCCCACAACTGAGGAACTGCCGAGTTTGAAACTCCTTTAGCAGTTCTCTCTTTCCGTGCGGCTCGTGGCCGCTCAGAAAGGATTTTCACACTTATTTGATAGATCCAGTCTTCAAACCTTTCAACCAATTTTTTGGGAACGGCGAGTGCTCAAGATCTCATCCATTCCTTTTGCGGAGGGCTGACTTATTTGTGTGACAAAATGTGCCTTGTTGAGAGACGCGGGCCGGAGGTTTTGGCGTTCAGAGGGCGGTTGGAAGCCGCCGCGGCCCCCTCACTCCGGCAGCGGCGCCAGGAGGTGGTTCAGGTCTGCTTCGGTCAGCTTGAGCTTCTCGGCTTTACCGGTGAGGATGCCTTCGGCGAGGCTGGCTTTCTTGGCTTGCAGCTCCTGGATGCGTTCCTCGATGCTGCCGGCGCAGATGAGCTTGTGCACAAAGACGGCTTTGTCCTGACCGATGCGGTGGGCGCGGTCGGTGGCCTGGTTTTCGACCGCGGGGTTCCACCAGGGATCGTAGTGGATGACGGTGTCCGCGGCGGTGAGGTTGAGGCCGGTGCCGCCGGCTTTGAGGCTGATGAGAAAAACGGGGACGTCGCCGGTTTGAAATTCTTCGACGAGTTGCTGGCGGTTTTTCGTGCTGCCGGTGAGCTTGAGGTAGCCGAGCTTGAGCTTGGCCAGCTCGTCCTCGATGAGGCTGAGCATGCTGGTAAACTGGCTGAAAAGGAGGATGCGGCGTCCTTCGCCGGTTAACTCGGGAATTAGCTCCACCAGCCGGTCGAGCTTGGCGCTTTTCAGCTTGGCTTGCTTGGCGCTGGCTTGTTTGAGCAGGGCGGGGTGGCAGCAAATCTGGCGCAGCTTGAGCAGGGCATCGAGAACGATGATGCTGCTGCGCGCGAGGCCTTTTTTGGAGATAGCGTCGCGCACTTTTTTGTCCATGGCGGCGCGGACGGTCTCGTAGAGCTGCTTTTGGCCGTCGTAGAGGGTGATGATTTGCGGGATCTCGGTTTTGGGCGGTAAATCGCTGGCCACAGCCTCCTTGGTGCGTCGCAACATGAGGGGGGCGACGCGGCCGGCGAGGGCTTTTTGGCGGGAGTGGTCGCCGTGTTTTTCGATAGGGTTGCGGAAGACCTTGCGGAAGGTTTCCCAGGATCCTAAGAAACCGGGGGTGAGGAAGTGAAAGAGGCTCCACAGCTCGCCCAGGTGGTTTTCCATGGGCGTGCCGGTCAGGCAAAGACGCTGGCGCGCGTTGAACCCGCGAACGGCCTCGCCGGCCTTGGCCTTGGGGTTTTTGATGTGCTGGGCTTCGTCCAGGACGATGTAGTGGAAGTCGAACTCGCTGAGTTGGTCGCGGTCGCGGTGAACGAGGGCGTAGGTGGTGACGACGAGGTTGTGCTGCGGAATTTCGGCGAAGCGTTCCTTGCGCTCCGGCCCGTGGAGGACGAGCACGCTCATGTTGGGCACGAATTTGCGCGCTTCGGCCTCCCAATTGTGCACCACGCTGGTGGGAGCGACGACGAGGCTGGGGAGATCCGCCCGGCCCTGGAGTTTTTCGGTTTGCAGGTGGGCGAGGGTCTGGAGGGTCTTGCCCAGGCCCATGTCGTCGGCCAAAATTCCGCCGAGGCCGGCTTTGCGCAGGAATTGGAGCCAGGCCAAGCCGTCGCGCTGGTAGGGGCGCATTTCCGCCTTGACCCCGCGCGGGGTCTTGAGGCGATTGAGCCCGGCAAAATTGGCCAGGTTTGCGCCGAGATCGCGCAAGGCCTTGCTGGTGCTGCGCAGCGCGGTTTCATTGGGATCGAGCGCAGAAATTTGGGCGGCACGCAGCTTGTGGATGCGCAGGGAGCCGTCTTCCCCGATGATGTCGCCGAACAGCTCGTGCAGAAAGGTAAAGGGCAGCTTGAGTTTGGCGGCGGGGACGTCCAGGTGGCGGCCGTCGGGCATTTCCAGGATGAAACGGCGCTCCGGGTCCTGATCGAGGACCTGGGGATCGAACCCGTTTTCGAGCAGGGTGTGCAAAACCGGCAACAGGTCGATTTCTTCATCGTCGACAGTGACGCCGAAACGCAGGTTGAACCAATCCATGCCGGTGGATTCCTCGGCCAGGTCGGTGAACCAGTCGTCGTCGTCCGGGCAGAGGAGGTCGACGCCAAAATTATCGGCGATTTCGAGGGTCCAGCCGGCTTTTTCCAGCTCCGGCAGGTGCGCGGCGAAAAAACCGACCCACTCCTCGTAGGCGGAGTCTTCATCGTACCCGTAGAGGTTCAATTTGGGCGCGTAGAAGTGGACGAATTCAGGATTGAGCGTGTATTCGGCGATCGTCGTCCCCAGCCTCACGAACCCGGCTCCGACGAACTTTTGCCAGGCGGCGGTTTCCGCGGAAATGTCGCGGTAAATGGTGAGAACGCCCTCACCATCCTTGACGCGTTCGACGGTGGTGATGGTGTTGGAACAGGGGAAACGATGCCCCTCGTATTCCGCGAGAATTTCGACCGCGCGGAAGTTTTGCAGGTACTGGCGATACCAGTGATGGGCAGCGTTGGAGACGTCTTGGCGGACGAAGCGAGCCACGAACTTGGGGGTGGATCGCAATACTCGCATTTTCAGCTTCGGGATGGGCAATTTGGCCTCTTGGGCCTCCGGAAGCTGCTCCATCGTGCCCTCCAGGGACTCGGCATCCCGCGCAGAGATGGGCGGGGCTTCGAGCCAAGCCTGGCTGACTTCATTGGGCACGTTCAGCTCCACTTCGCCCACCTCGCCGCTCTCCGCGTCCAGGTAGACCGGTGGCTGGGTCAGGGCGATTTCCCGGCATGGCGGCTCGGTGGCGATGGTTGCTTTGAGCACGCCGTAGTCGTTGAGCTTCCAACCGAGCGTGCCGGGCCGCGAGCCTCCCCATTTCAGCGGGGTGGAGTCCGGCGTTTTCCAGAAACAACGGCCGGTGGCGATAATCTCGCGCAACCAATCGGCGGTTCCCTCGCCTTTCACCGCGAATTCGTTGCTGGCGTAGTTATCGCAGAGCAAGCGCCCGCGATGGACCAGTTTGCGGTCGCCTTCGCTCAAGTAAGCCGGCGGACTCCACTTCCACTGGTCGGTGTTGGGCGAGGAAATGTTGGTTTCGGAAAAACCGTGCTTTTTGGTGGTGGCGACCTTTAATTCCAAGCCCAGCCGGCAAGCGGCGTTGGGGCCATCGGTGACGATGTAGACGAGGCGGCGATTTGGCGACACCACGGCGAACGGATCGGCTTTGTCCCCGCCCGCGGCGGTTTCGGTGAATCCGCCCCGGACGCGATCGAGCCATTCCTGGAGTCGGGGTGAAAGATTTGGCGATCCCGGCGAGGATTCGGGCGCCGTGGGCTCAAAAAGCGCGAGATCGGCGCCGTCGCCATCCTGCAACAACCTGGTGCACTCCCTCTTTAAGGTGCATCGGGTGGCCGGGGCGTTCAGCGCGGTCAACACGGCTACCTCGTGCTTGCAGTAAACCGCGGCGGGGCACGTGCACTCGCCGCTAACGACGACCTGGCCATCGTACTCATCCCATCCCAGGTTGATCTCCACCCGGTAGACGCGCGTGCCGATGACCTGAGCGCCGATTTGTACCCGGCCCATTTCGGCCTCCTCGGCAACCACGTTGAGCACGCGGTATTGCTCGGAAAGACGCTTGCCCTTGGCCAGAGTTTTGGGGTGGTAAATCACTTCCCAGTCGCTGGCAGGGAGCAACTCCAGCAACTGCTCCGGTCTTGGCTCGGTTGTGTGCAAAATCATGGTTTAGGCGTCAAAATTGGTCGAAATTTGCATAGCCAGCCACTTTTAGGCCCAGCATGTGGCGCGCGCAACCCTAACGAACGCACAAAACGCGAGATTTCCTCAAGCTTCGGCCCAATTTCCGGTGTCGGCCGACTGCCTGATGGCCAAAATCGCGCGCAACGTCTGAATTCCGTCGGTCAGCGAGCAAAGCGGCTCGGCCTTGCCTTCCAACTGGTCCAAAAACCCCTCGGCCTGGAGGATGTAGTAGTCGTCGCGTTCGTGCTGGTAGGCGTTTTCCTGCTTCCACGAACCGCCGTTTTCTTGCGCGCTAAGCCAGCGTTGTCCGGCCAACTCCCACCTGGCAGCGCCGCGCTCGCAATTCACGGTCAAGTTGAATTCGTTGGGCGGCTGATATTGGTTGAGGCTCACCGAGCCCATGACCGCGCCATGGCGCGTCAGCACGTGAACGGTGTCCTCCACGCTCACGCCAGGCAGGACTTGGTGAGCGGCATCGGCCATGGCTCGCGAAACCGGGCCCACCATCCACTCCGCGACGTTGATTTGGTGGGGCAGCATGTCCTGAATCGCGCCCCCGCCCATGTCGTGGCGCGCGTAGTAGATCTCCCGGTAAGCGGGGCGGTAAAACGGGAAATTTTGGCCGGCCTGGATGTGAATTTGCACCGGGCGGCCGAAGCGTTGCGCCGCCAGGGCCCGCTGCATTTCACGCAAGGCCGGCAAAGCGCGGAACACGAACCCTACCGCGGTTTTCACCTGTTTTTCGGCAACCAGCGTGGTGAGATCGCCGATTCCATCCAGGCTCAGGCTCAACGGTTTTTCGATCAAATGATGCACGCCCCGTTGCGCCAAGCCAAGCGCCGTGGGAACGTGAAACGGCGCTGGAGAAGCCACTACCGCGGCGGAAATCGGCTCCGCATCCAGCGCCTCTTCCCACGACGCGTAGCCGGGCACGCCGTAGCGCCGGGCCACGTCTTTTCGGCGCTCTTCCAGCGGCTCGCAGAGGCACAATTCGCAGCGGCCGGTCTTTTGGAAGCAACGCAGATGCCGCTCGCCAATGGAACCGACGCCGATGATCAGGATTCGCGGTTGAGCGGGCATTTTGGGGCGGGTTAGTCCAAATTAGCTGCGCGACTCGGCCTGGTTGGGAACGCTGAGCTATTTCGAAGCTCCGTTCAAATACTCCCGGACCTTTGACGCCGGCAAGTCAGTCAATTCCGCAATTTTCTTCATGCTTTGGCCCTTGGAATGCATTTTGCGCACAATGGCGGCTTGCGCTTCTTCTTGGACTTCTTTGTAAAATCGGGTCTCTTTCAGGGGCGTTAGTTCGGCGATCATGGCGGGAAAATCCTTGGGTGGTTTGTCTTTGAATCGTTCGAGTAGCAGGTAGATGAATACTTCACCGTAAACCTCGCGCTGGTGGTCGTTGAGCTTCTCGTTGTCTCGAATTTCACGGTAGTGGGTGGCCGCATTTTTTTCAAGTTTGGCCTTTTTCTCGATCAGAGGCGCGAAGACTCGCAGCAAGGGCGAATTCGGCTTGCGTTTGCGCAATTTTTCCAGCTCTTCGTCCAAAAAACGGTAGCGGATTTCCGGATGAATCTTTGGGCCTTCGGGAAAGTGACTGCGGTCGCCAAAAATCACCAATCCGCGCACGCGAACCGGTTTGTAGCTCTTGCGGCGGCAGTCTTCGGGTGAGTTGAGCTGCCAGGCGATGTTGCGGGCCGTTTCCACCCGATTGAAAATTGCCTGGTCGAAGTAGAGCTGAAACTCCTCGACGTAGTGATCGTCAAGGGGATTGACCGGCACCATGAACGCATCGCAACGCGCGTGCAAACCCTTGAAATCCACGGACATGCCTTTGTCGAAAACAGGCTGCCGGATCCGAAATTCCCGCAGCCAGTTGGGCTCTTTTTGGGATAATTCAGCAAATGGGTCATCAGTTTCCATAGCGACCTACGCGGCGTCTTCCTACGGCGCGGCGACTTTTGGGAGGCTGCCGGCGAATGGCGCCCCGGTCCGTTTCAACTCGGCAATCGTCGCTGCGCGCATGGCCAGCAGTTTTTCGCGGAAATTGGCGTTGAGGGCCAAGTTGTCGAGTTCTTCGGGATCTTCGGCCAAGTTGTAGAGTTCCTCGGTCTCGCCTTCGACCAGGGTACGGATGTATTTTAGCTCGCCTTGCGTCAGAGAGACCCACCAGGGCACGCCGGCGAGTTTTTGGGCTTCTTCAGCGGGGATTTCTCGGGTGTTGGAGCCGTAGCGGTCGCCGGTCAGGACCATGAGGACGGGTTCTTTGCGCTCGAGGGCCGGATTTTCGAGCCACGGGGTCAAATCGCGGCCGTGCATCTTCCAGGGCAATTCCAAACCCGCGAACCGGAAAAACGTGGGTGGCAGGTCGGCGCCGCTGACCGGGGAATTGCAAACATGGCCTTCGGCGACTTTTTCCGGCATGCTGACGATGAGCGGGCTGCGGATGGTGGCGTCGTAGGGGCCGAGTTTGTGGCGAAATCCGTGCTGGCCCCAACCCATCCCTTGATCGGAGGTGAAGACGACCAGGGTGTTGGCGAGTTGGCCGGTTTCCTTCAGCGCTGCCATCAGTTTGCCCACGCCTTCGTCGATCGCGAGCACGCCCTGGTTGACCTGGCGCACCCAGGCGTTGAGCGAGTTGCCGTGGATGCCCTGGGTGTTGACGGTGCGGGCTTGAAACCCGCCTTTCAGCTCTGGTTGGCCGTTTGCGCCGGGCACCCAGTTTTCCATGATGTTGACGTAGCCGGGTTTTCCAGGCCGGGGCGGGTAAATGTCGGCCGGAATGGGCACGGCGGCTTCCGGGTAGGCTTTCAGGTGCCGCTCCGCCGGGGTAAACGGGCCGTGAACGGCGCCGTAACACAACCAGAGGTACCAAGGCTTCTTTGGATCGCGATTCGACCCGCGGATGAAGTCTTCGGCCCACTTGGTGTAGTTGTCGGTCGAATACCCGGACACTTTCAAGGGCACACCGTTGATCTCCAGTTGCTGGTCGTGGTAGTAATGGCCGGCGTTATTCGGATACTTGGGCCGGTTCCAGACCACCTGGTAATCCCAGTCGCGACCGTAGCCGGAATCCACGCCGGTGTGCCATTTGCCGATTTGCGCGGTGGTGTAGCCTTGCTCGCGAAACACGCTGGGCCAGAAACGGCATTTTTTGGGATCGTAAACGCTGGCGGGGTATTCGCCCTCCATTTTCATGGATTCCACGCCAAATTGCAGGTGGCCGGTCAGCATGGTGGCGCGCGACGGCATGCACCAGGTGCCGATGGTGGCGTGGTGAAAACGCACGCCCTTGGCCGCCAATGCGTCAATGTTAGGGGTCTGCACCCACTCCCAGGCCTGGGGATAGCAACTGATGGTCCGGTGGCTCTGGTCGTCGGTGTAGATGAAGAGGATGTTGGGCCGCTCACCCAGGGAAAAGGCGGTTAGACCTCCAAAAACGAGCAGAAAAGCGATGAACCGTTGCACCCTTTTGATCTAGTCAGGACTCATTCCGGGTCAAACGGGGAAATGGCAGTTTTAGCGTCTTGAGGGTTGGAATTTGCCATTTTCGCGGCAAAATTGCTAGTCAACCCAAGACAATTGCCCTTTAACACGTCTTGTTCTCCGAATCACGCCCATGAACGCCGTCGAACAAATCCTCCACAACGCCCTGCAGGAAAATCCTGATGATTGGTCGGTCCGCTTCGAGCTGCTCGACAAACTGAGCGCCAGCGGTTCTCACGCCGAGCTCATCCAGGTGATTGGCGAGGCCACCACCGCCCCAGCCACCGAAGCCGAGTTGCGCAAGCTAGCTCAATTGGCCGCCGGAGCAGGGCAACCGGGGGCGGCGGAGCCGGTTTTGAGCGCATTTGTCGCGCACAAGCCCTCCAGCGCCGTCGGGCACTACCTATTGGCGAAACTTCTGGCGAAAACCGGAGACCTGGACCTGGCCCGCGAGCACTACAACACTGCGGTGGCGCTGAACGACGATCTGGAAGACGACGTGTTGGGGGCGAAATTAGCCGATTTGGGGCAAACCATCCCCCAATCTGGCGCGCAGGCCCAAGAGGTGATCGCTCAGTTGTCCGAGCCCGCGCCCCAACCGGTGGCGGAAGCTCCCGCTCCCGCCGCCCAACCTGAACCGGAGTCCGAACCCGCGCCCGTGGCGGCAGTAGTGGCTCCCCTGACTCCTCCCCCGGGAACGGCGGCTCCTTCCGCCGCCCGAAACGTGCCCGAACCGGAGCCGGAGGCCGAGCAAGCGGAAGAAGAGACGGAATCCGCGCTGGCGGCCATTCCCGCCGTGGAAGCAGACGTGGCTCCTCCGCCTAATCGGCTGAAGCCCGTGCCGGATTTGCGCGAAACTGCCGCCCACATGGTAACCGCGGATCCTTTCGACTCACACGCCCACGTTGTGGAGGAAAACGGCGAGGAAATGATCGAATTTGAAAACCACCTGCACCAGACTCGCCGCCTGATGGTGGCTGCCGAGGGGGGGGAAATGGTCAAGGCCATGGAGAAAACCAGCGACACCAACCAAAAGATGTCCGCCGCGGTTGTGGCCGTTATCGCGCACCTCGTTTTGGGGATGCTTTTCGCCCTGGTGGCTATGAATTTGCCCCAAGATGATCCACCGCAAATCATCGCCTCCGCCGCCAGTCCCGTTCTGGATCAGGACGCCATGCAAAAGCAGGAGATTGAGAAACAAGTGCAGCGCAAACCGGTGCAATCCGCGCAAAATCTGATGGAGGTGGTCAGCGTCTCCGGCGCATCCGCGGTGGCGATGCCGGACATCGTCACGGACATGGTTTCCTTCGATCCCATCGGCCTGGGCGACTCGTTCGGCGCCAGCATGAGCTTCGAAGCCGGTGAGGACGGCGGCATGGTGAGCTTTTTCGGCTCGCGCTCCACGTCCAAGAAAGTGGTCTTCGTGGTCGATTACTCCGCGTCGATGAAATCGCAAGACAAGGACAAGCTCATGCGCAAAGAGCTGGCAAAATCGCTCAACGCCCTGCCCGGCGGCATCAGCTACCAGTGCATCTTCTTTTCCGGGCCCGTTTGGTATCACGGACAGTCGGTGAAGGCCAAAAACAACGCCGACATGACCGTCCATGCCGAGCGAGGCCGCGACGAGTGGCGCTGGAACGGCAAATCGGCGACAAATTGGTGGCTGGTCGGCAATGAAGACAAGGATCCCACCAAACTCCCCGAAGGCGAATACCTCTCCTCTTCGCGCAAAAACATTCGCGATTCCATCAAGCACGTGGAGGAGACCAAGCTCGTCTACGGCACGGATTGGCGCTCCCCGCTCTACATGGCCATGAACATGAGGCCGGACACCATCTACTTCATGACCGACGGAAACGCCGGCCACAAGGAGAAGGAGATCGAGGAGTTGCTGGACTACAATCGCAAAACCGGCCGTGCCAAAATCAACACCATCTGCATGATGGTCCTCAGCGCTGAAAAGCTGCTCACCATGCTGGCCGAGAAAACGCGCGGCGAGTTCACCCTGGTACTGGCCGACCAAACTGTGTTGTCTGGCGAGGAGTTGGAGGAGTACAAGAAAAAGGGCAAAAAGAAGTAAGCCGGGAATTTTTCCGAATTCCCGCGCCCGGGCTGGCACGGATTTCCTCGATCCAGAGGCCAAGAAACGTGCGTTCGGCAAAAAAGACCTAACAAATGGCAAGAAAGACGAGGCAAGTCGCTTGCTTGGGGCTAGCATGCCGGCCAAAATCGAAATTTTGCCAATCCAAATCCATTTTTCGCCTCAATTATGAAAAGACGCCGTTTCGTCCAGTCCTCCGCCACCGCCGCCGCTCTTTCCACCGGTGTAACCGATTCCGGTTGGGCCGTGCCCACCACCGATGACGTCGAGCTGGAAAAACCCGAAGCGCCAACCGATCTTTACGCTGCTTGCCCGTATTGCGGCGTGGGTTGCGGGACGATCCTGAAGACCAAAAACGGCCGGATCACCAACATCGTGCCGGACAAGGATCATCCCACGAACAAGGGGCTTCAGTGCATCAAGGGGCTGACTTCCGCCGAGGCGATTTACGTCAACCGGCTCAACAAACCACTGGTTCGCAAGGATATGTCCGATCCCTTGCGTGGCCACGTTTCGGCGACGAAGGGTTCCTACGATCCCAAGCTGTTCCGCGAAGCGAGCTGGGAAGAGGCCGAGGAGCTGGTGGCGGACAAAATCGCGGAAATCGTGAAAGCTTCCGGCGGCAATTCGGTGGGGCTCTACGGCTCCGGTCAGCTTAGTTTGGAGGGGCAATATCTTGAAAACATCTTCATGAAGGGTGTGTTAGGGTCCAACACCATCGAGGCCAATGCGCGCATGTGCATGACCTCCGCGGTGACCGGTTATTTCAAGGCGTTAGGCTCCGATACGCCGCCCACTTGCTACGAAGACGTCGAATTGGCGGACATGATCTGTTTTTGGGGTCACAATGCCCGCGGCGCGCATCCCATCCTCTACTGGCGCGTGGCGGATACCAAGGCGCAGCGCGATATCCCCACGTTGGTCGTCGATCCGCGGCGCACGGGCACGGTTCAAGGCCTGGAAGAGGTGAACGGCGAGAACAGCTTTCACCTCCCCACCATCAACGGCGATATTTCCATCCACAACGCCCTGGCCTACACCATTTTGGAAGAGCACGAGGAGGCGGTGAACTGGGAATTCTTGAAAGGTCACACCACCGGCTGGCAGGAATACGTGGATGCGGTGAAAGCCGGCTACAAACCGGAGAACGTGGAGGATCGCACCAAAATTCCCGCGGCGGAAATCCGCAAAGTCGCCAAAATTTGGGCCGAAGCCAGCATCAGGGGCCGCGAACGCGGAACGGGCGGTGTGCTTAGCATCTGGGGCATCGGCTACAACCAGCATCTGCACGGTCAGCACAACACCATGAGCCTGATCAACCTCATGGCGCTAACCGGGAACATCGGCCGCCCAGGTTGCGGTCCGCATTCCCAGACCGGTCAGCCAAACGCGATGGGCGAGCGCCTCACCGGCGGTTTGACCGGACGCCTGCCCTTCAACATTGGCCTCGACAATCCCAAGCACCGCCAATGGTGCGCGCAACACTGGGGAATCCCGCGAGAGCGCCTGGATGAGGTCGCCGGCATGCAAAACACCGGGATGGCCGTCGGCATGATGGAGCGTGCGATCAAGGGTGACGTGCAGGCCATGTTCCTCATCTACGCAACGCACATCGACCTGCCGGACGTGCACAATTTGGTCCGCCCCGCCCTAACCAAAACCTTCACCGTCGTCCAGGAAATCTACAAAGACGCGCCCAACAACCTTTACGCCGATGTTATCCTGCCGGCGGCGACTTGGGGCGAGTGGATCAACGGAATTTACGTGCAAAGCGAGCGGCGGCTCTTCGTCACCGAAGGCACGGGCAACCCCGTCAAAGGCTGCCGGCCGGATCTCGACATGGTGATCGACAAGGGCAAGCTCATCGCCGAGCGCTTGGGGCTGGATGCGGACAAAATCTTTCCCTACGAGCGCAAACAGAACGGTTTCTACGATCCGGAAGAGGTGTTTCGCAACTTCATCCGCGCATCGAAGGGCACGGACGCGGATTTGAGCGGAATTCTGGAAGTGGAGAAGGAAACCGGCAAATCGCCCTACCAGCAGATCAAGGAACTGCGCGGCATCCAGTGGCCGGCGCCAACCGCGGCCATCGCCAAAGCCGGCGGGACCAAGCGCCGCTACATGGCGCAAGAGGAATATTGGCCCGGCAAGCCCTACGGCGAGTTTCGCCACGCCGACGGCAAATTGCACATCCACATGTGTCACCAGGATTACTCGCAGTATCGCGAGATTACCGACGAGTTGTCCAAAGCCGGCACCGATCCGAATTACTTCGTCATCGACAACTACGATACCCTGGTCAAAGCGCGCGACGCCGGTCTGACGCCGGAGTTACCGCACGCGGAGTTTCTCGGCAAAAAAGCCGGCCAGGTGCCGAAGGACAAATACCCGTTTTGGTGGGCGACAGGCGTGGTTTACGAGCACTTCCACACCGCCAAGACGATCCGCTCCGGCACGACGAAAAAACTCGTGCCCGAGATGTACGTGGAGATGCATCCCGACGACGCCCGTGAATTGGGCGTGAAGGACGGCGAGTGGGTGCGCGTGGTAACCCGGCGCGGCGAAATTGAGGCGCGAGTCTCGATCGGGCTCGATTCCGTGGTAAAACCGGCGCGCAACACCGTGCCGAAGGGGTTTTTGTTCAGTCCTTGGAACCTCTCGGTCGCCGATTCGGCGGATCCGGAGGAAAACAAATGGCTGGCGAACGGAACCACGCACCGCGCCTTCGATCCGGTCTCCGGTCAGGCGGACTTCAAGAAATGCGCCGCGCGCGTGGAGAAGCTGGGGTAGTTTGGGGACTCTGTTAGGCCGCAAACTGAGGGAATCGGAAAAATTGATGATCGAAGGTGCGAAGGCCTCTTGTTCGAGGCCAAGGCGGATCTTGGTGAACATAGGCTACCCGCCTCGAGCCTAAAGCGTCATGACAATCACAACCTCGACCTTGAAATCGAAGGTTCGCCGCCGGTAGCCTGTCCGATTTTATCCGCGATCGACCCGGCGTTCATAGCGGGCTGCTCCCGCAAAGTTTGTCGGTAATTGCACCGAGGAATCGGTGCACAAACCATTCGGCGGGATAGCCTGGAAGGTCATGGCGATGCCTTGGATTGGACTGAAGGTGGCTGAATTCCCCGTGTATCCGGGAAATCTGAGGTCCTTTGCTAATAGTGCCGCTGCTGATTCACGCGAATCGCCAGATTCCGGTCGCCAAGGTTTGGTAGAGTCGGAATTTTAACGATGTTAAGGAGGCGCTCTCAAAACGACCACTTTGCAGCGGTTAAGCCGGGGCGCCCTTCAGGTTGTCAGCTACGGCGAATCGCGATGCGCAGGATTGCCGGATCACCCAAAAGGCCGGACACAAAAAACCCCACCTCCTGCGGTGCTCACAGGTAGGTGGGGAAAACTCTGGCAACGACCTACTCTCACGCGGCCTATCGCCGCACTACCATCGGCGCAACAGCGTTTCACTTCCGGGTTCGGGATGGAGCCGGGTGGGGCCACTGTGCTGTGGTCACCAGAGAACGCGTTTCGCGCCAAATTTCCAGTTTCAAGCTTTCCGAAACTGTGAAACGCGGGGCTCTGGTGACGGATTCGTTGCGTCACGGTTTTATTGTCAAAAGAGCGATTGCTTCTTCGCTTCTGTCGGGAAGTAGCTCGCTGACAGCTGCATAATTGGGTAATGCTGTGTTCTCACTCTTACGATGGCTTTGATACTCGATTTGCTCTTGCAAATCCAAGAGGTGGCTCGGAACAAGCCGAACGGATGGTTAGTACTGGTGAGCTACGTGTGTTACCACACTTCAACCCCCAGCCTATCTACGTGGTCGTCTTCCACGATCCTTCAGGGAAATCTCATCTTGGGAATGGCTTGGCGCTTAGATGCTTTCAGCGCTTATCCAGACCGCACTTAGCTACCCGGCGATGCTCTTGGCAGAACAACCGGATCACCAGAGGTGCGTCAAACCCGGTCCTCTCGTACTAAGGTTTGAACCCCTCAAATTTCCTACGCCCACAGAGGATAGAGGACCGAACTGTCTCGCGACGTTCTGAACCCAGCTCGCGTGCCACTTTAATCGGCGAACAGCCGAACCCTTGGGACCTTCTCCAGCCCCAGGATGTGACGAGCCGACATCGAGGTGCCAAACCGCGCCGTCGATATGAACTCTTGGGCGCGATCAGCCTGTTATCCCTAGCGTACCTTTTATCCGTTGAGCGATGGCAATTCCACATTCAACCACCGGATCACTTAGGCCTACTTTCGTATCTGCTCGACTTGTAGGTCTCACAGTTAGGCTGGCTTGTGCCTATACACTCGAAACCTGATTGCCAACCAGGCTGAGCCAACCTTCGCGCTCCTCCGTTACTCTTTAGGAGGATACCGCCCCAGTAAAACTGACCGGCTGCCAGTGTTCCCCTGCCTGATAAAGGCGAGGGGTTAGATTCCCCAATACCAAAGGGTGGTGTCTCATTGGCGACTCAGAGACCCCCTAGAGGGCCCCTTCAAAGTCTCCCACTTACGCTGAGCATTGAAACCGAGAAACCAGTAACAGCTTACAGTTAAGGTGCAAAGGGTCTTTCCGTCCTTCTGCGGGTAGCCGGCATCTTCACCGGCATTACAATTTCACTGAGCTCCTGGTTGAGACAGCGGTCAACTCGTTGCACGATTCGTGCAGGTCGGAACTTACCCGACAAGGAATTTCGCTCACTACTTTATCCCCACTGTTTCCAGCAGGAGTGGACCATCTCTTTATCCGAGGGTGCGTCGTATTTCTTCCAGTTTGGTTCTCTGCGAAGTGTTCATTTGGCGGATGATGTCGATAATCTCGATCAGTCCGTCTTTCTCCAGATGCCGCTTGCGCTGCATGAGGATGATCACCCGGCGGAATTTCCGGAAGTCTACGTTCTTTTTGGTCTTCAGCTGATTTTGCATGAAGAACTCACAGATTTTTTCAAGGTCTTGAAGCTTTCGCACGCGGTAACACTGCCGATCTCCGTGATTGCTCCGAACTACTCCGAATCCAAAGTGACGCTTGAGGGCGTGAAGGATCTGGATGTCGCGTTCGTGCTGAACAACGACGAATTCGGGCAACACTTGGTAGCCTGAGCTCATTTCCGAATGGGCCTGGATGCCTACAAAAAAGCAGCCTTCGCCATCGGTAAAGCCGACTATCCATTCTTCGGTTAGTGTCATTCGCTTTGACCTGTGATTGATCTGTGTGGTTGTTTGGCTCGGATATCCAGCGTATGGCCTCTGAGGATCCCAAGCGAGTTTTCGATTAAACTAGACTTGGTTTCCTGCGGATCGTCCAATTCTTTCCATTTTTACGCCAGTCCCGCAATTTGCAGGCTGGAAACGTAGGAAAGACTCTGAAGGATTTTCCCGCATATAGCTGGATTATGCCCTCTGGATTGCTCCAGAGGCAGGCAACGATTTTTGCTACCTTAGGACCGTTATAGTTACGGCCGACATTCACCAGGACTTAGGATCAGAGCTTCGCTAATGCTAACCCCTCCCCTTAATCTTTTGGCATTGGTCACGTGTCACATCCTATACATCCTCTTTCGAGTTCGCAGAATGCTGTGTTTTTGCTAAACAGTCGGTTGACCCATTTCACTGCGGCCTGAAAACAGGCACCCCTTCTTCCGAAGTTACGGGGCTATTTTGCCGAGTTCCTTAACCAGGGTTCACTCTTGCGCCTTAGAATACTCATCTCACCCACCTGTGTCGGTTTCGGGTACGGGCTCCATTAAATCGAGATCGGCTTTTCTCGGCACGCGTTGCAGGAAGGTAGGTTTGGCCGTAGCCGCCCCTCTGGAACTACCAGTCTCCATTATCCATTCACGTATGCTTCCCCAATCTCTTAGGAGGCTCAGGAATATTAACCTGATTGCCATCGCCTACGCCCTTCGGCCTCGGCTTAGGTCCCGGCTAACCCTGGGACGACGAACGTTGCCCAGGAAACCTTGGGTTTACGGCGGGCAGGAATTTCACCTGCCTTATCGTTACTCATGTCTACATGCTCACTTCTCAGCGCTCCACAAAACGGCCGTCACCGGTCCGGCTTCAACGCACTGAGAACGCTCCTCTACCGCGCCACAACGTATGCTGCGACGTCCAGAGCTTCGGTATACCGCTTATCGCCAATCATTTTCGGCGCAGGATCACTCGATGAGTAAGCTATTACGCACTTTTTAAATGGTGGCTGCTTCTAAGCCAACATCCTCACTGTCTAGGTAATCCCACATCCTTTCCACTGAGCGGTATTTAGGCACCTTAGCTGCTGATCTGGGCTGTTGCCCTTTCGACTACGAAGCTTATCCCCCGCAGTCTCACTGCCGTGTTCCATTGATTGGTATTCGGAGTTTGTATGAGGTTGGTACCCGGGTGTGGGCCCTAGCTCAAACAGTGCTCTACCCCCAATCATCAGCACACGACGCTGCACCTAAATGCATTTCGAGGAGAACCAGCTATCACGGGGTTTGATTAGCCTTTCACTCCGACCCACAGCTCATCCCAACAGTTTTCAACCTGAACGGGTTCGGCCCTCCACGAGATTTTACTCACGCTTCAGCCTGGCCATGGGTAGGTCACCTCCGCTTCGGGTCCACCCCCAGCAACTTTGTTCGCCCTATTCGGACTCGCTTTCGCTATGCCTGCGTCCCAGAAGGACTTAAGCTTGCCACTGAGAGTGACTCGTAGACTCATTAAGCAAAAGGCACGCCATCACAGGCCGCAGCCTGCTTTGACACCTTGTAAGCACATAGTTTCAGGTTCTATTTCACTCCCCTCGCAGGGGTACTTTTCACCTTTCCCTCACGGTACTGGTTCACTATCGGTCGCCAACTAGTATTTAGCCTTACGCGGTGGTCCGCGTAGATTCACACGACGTTTCACGTGTGCCGTGTTACTCAGGGACACCCTAGGGCTGCTTCAATTTTAAAACACGGGTCTTTCACCCTCTTTGGAGCGTCTTTCCATACGCTTGTTCTAATATCTGCAGTCCCACATCGGGGCCCTACAACCCCGGGACCAAAGGCCCCGGTTTGGGCTGTTCCGCTTTCGCTCGCCACTACTTACGGAATCGATTCTCTTTCTTTTCCTCCGGTTACTGAGATGTTTCACTTCACCGGGTATTGCGTGCTCATCCCTATGTGTTCAGGATGAGACGACTGGGTATTACCCCAGCCAGGTTACCCCATTCGGAAATCTCCGGGTCAAAGCGTACTTGCCGCTATCCGAAGCTTATCGCAGCTTATCACGTCCTTCATCGCCTGTTGGCACCAAGGCATCCACTATGTGCCCTTAGTAGCTTGTTCCAAGCTCTCTTGATTTGCAATGTTCGCACCGCCAGGTTCAAAAACCTGACGTCGAACAAAATTCACCGTTAAATTGAGTATCATAAGCGTTTCGCAAGGAGTTCGTCCAACAGCCAACGTTTGAGTTTCGGCTGCTGGATTGGCTCAATTGTGAAATCACATTTTTTACCCATTATGCAGTTGTCAAAGAGCGGACTTCTCAACAGGATTGCTGTTTTTTGCGAACGAAAGAGTGGGCCTGACAGGACTCGAACCTGTGACCCCACGCTTATCAAGCGTGTGCTCTAACCAACTGAGCTACAGGCCCTTGGCAGGCCGTAGGCCCGCAATTTGAAAGTTTCAGATCCTAAGATTTGAGAATTTTTCAAATGCCGCCTGGGCGGCGATCAGTGGAGGCATGCGGATTCGAACCGCAGACCCTCTGCTTGCAAAGCAGATGCTCTACCAGCTGAGCTATACCCCCGCGTTCGTAAAAACGTTGCGAAGAAGTAAAGACTAGATTGTGCGTTATGCCGATTGTGCCGAATCTGTTTCGATAAGACTTTGAGAATGTTGTGAGGTCTGCTTTCGCTCTCTCACCAGCACCTTGCCGCCGGTTCATCCGAGCGGTTTAGGCATCGACCTGAGCATCATGGGGCCGTGAGGACCGATGCTCTTATTTTCTCCTTAGAAAGGAGGTGATCCAGCCGCAGGTTCCCCTACGGCTACCTTGTTACGACTTCATCCCAGTTACCAGCTTCACCTTAGGGCCCTGCTTCTAAAAGTTAGCACAGGCACTTCGGGCGCTGCCGGCTTCCATGATGTGACGGGCGGTGTGTACAAGACCCGGGAACGTATTCACGGCGCCGTAGCTGATGCGCCATTACTAGCGATTCCGACTTCATGAAGGCGAGTTGCAGCCTTCAATCCGAACTGAGCCCAGTTTTGAGGATTGCCTCCACCTCGCGGTTTTGGTTCACATTGTACTGGGCATTGTAGTACGTGTGCAGCCCCGGACATAAGGGCCATACTGACTTGACGTCGTCCCCACCTTCCTCCCAGTTGATCTGGGCAGTCTCACTAGAGTCCCCACCATAACGTGCTGGCAACTAGTGACAGGGGTTGCGCTCGTTGCTGGACTTAACCAAACATCTCACGACACGAGCTGACGACAGCCATGCAGCACCTGTGCAAACTGTGTATTGCTACACTCCCCAGCTTTCACTGGTTTAGGGATGCATGTCAAGTCCGGGTAAGGTTCTTCGCGTTGCATCGAATTAAGCCACATACTCCACCGCTTGTGCGGGTCCCCGTCAATTTCTTTGAGTTTTAATCTTGCGACCGTACTCCCCAGGCGGCGCGCTTAACGCGTTAGCTCCGGCACGGAGGGGGTCGAATCCCCCCACACCAAGCGCGCACCGTTTACTGCCAGGACTACAAGGGTATCTAATCCTTTTCGCTACCCTGGCCTTCGTACCTCAGCGTCAGGAACTGTCCAGAAGCCTGCCTTCGCCATTGGTCTTCCTCACGATATCCACGCATTTCACTGCTACACCGTGAATTCCAGCTTCCTCTCCAGTCCTCCAGTCAGGCAGTATCGGATGCAATTCCGAGGTTGAGCCCCGGGCTTTCACATCTGACTTACCTAACCGCCTACGTACTCTTTACGCCCAGTAAATCCGAACAACGCTTGGGGCCTCCGTGTTACCGCGGCTGCTGGCACGGAGTTAGCCGCCCCTTCCTCTTCAGGTACTATCAGGCACGAGACGCTATTAACGCCTATGCTTTACTCCCTGATGACAGGAGTTTACGACCCTAGGGCCTTCATCCTCCACGCGGCGTCGCACCATCAGGCTTTCGCCCATTGTGAATGATTCTCGACTGCTGCCACCCGTAGGTGTCTGGACCGTGTCTCAGTTCCAGCGTGCCTGATCGTCCTCTCAGACCAGGTACCCGTCGTTGCCTTGGTGAGCCGTTACCTCACCAACAAGCTGATAGGCCGCGAGCCCATCCGGAAGTGGCACCCGAAGGCACCTTTAATCCTGCGATCACATTGGGTATTAATCCCCCTTTCGGAGGGCTATTCCCAGCTTCCGGGCAGGTTGCTCACGTGTTACTCACTCGTCCGCCACTAGGATCCCAAAGCAAGCTCCAAGATCCTCGTTCGACTTGCATGTCTTATCCACGCCGCCAGCGTTCGTTCTGAGCCAGAATCAAACTCTCCGAAGAATTTAAATTCCGAAACGAGATAAAAACACTCGCACATAACGCACAATTTAGTCTTTCCTTCTTCCGACTATTTTGGCAATGTGAATTGTCGTGAATTCTTGCCAAAACTAGCCTATCCGTGGTAAAGATCGTTTTTCCGTTGAGCCTAAAAAAGCCGATCAACACTCGTTGGTGGCGATCGACTCGCGGCTTTCAGGAACCCCGACGTTTCCGGTCGGGACTCGCAACGTATATTCGGTTTGGGTTGACGTGCAAGTCTTTTGGCAAAGTTTTTTGAATTTTGTGGCTGGTGCGGATGTGAGTGCCCCTTGCTCAACCAAAAACCGGCTCAAAATTCGGCCTCAACCCGGCAAGTTTGCGCCCGTGCAGGATTGCGACAACTTTTGCGCGAATTTCGCAGGTTTGGCACGTTTTTTTCCCGATTTTCGCGGCCCGGACTACGAAATTCCCGCTCCTTCCTCAGCTTGCAGCCGCGTGGTTCGGGTGATGCACTCGTGAAGTTGGCCGCGGGCGCGTTGCAGGCGCTTGCGAACGGCGGCTTCATCGGCTCCCACGCGGCTGGCCACCTCCGCGCCGCTGAGTTTTTGCAGGTAAAAGAGGTTCACGGCCTGGCTCATCAGATCAGGCAGTTTGGTTAGGCAATCGTTCAACGCGGCGAAGAGATTTGCGCCGGTTTCCGCCTCATTTTCGTCCCACGAGCGATGCTGAGCCTCAACCGCTTGGAGCGTCTCTTCGTCCATGCTCACGAATTTTTGGGTCCGGCTCCATTCGCGCACTTTGTTGCGGACGATGCCGCGCATCCAGCAGCCGAAATCGCGGCTCACGTCGAATTTTTCCAGATTTTCCCACGCGGCGACGAAGGCGTCCTGGACGATGTCGCGAGCCGCGTCGTTCCCGCCGGTGATGGAGAGCGCGTAGGCGAGCAAGCGCCGGTGATGCTGGCGCACCAGGATTTCGAAGGCTTTGGTAGGATCGTCGGCCACGGAGTAACTTGGGTTGCCGGTAGTTGAAGATGCAACGCGAATTGTGACACCGAAATCACCGAAATTTGGAAAAAAAATCGCCGGTGCCGCCGAAATTCTTCGCGGGGGGATTTGCTTGACCGCCGCCGGGCAAAATGGGACGAGGTATGCGCCTCATGACCTCGCGCGTCTTCGTCCCCGAAATCCTCGATCAACTCGATCACGACGATCCTGACGCGTTGCGAAGCCGGGCCGATTTGCAGCGCATCAACCGGTTGCTGGGAAATTTTCGCTGGCTCCAGGCGGCTCTGGAATCGCAGGGAGCAACCGACGGCTCGCTCCACGTCGTCGAGATTGGCGCGGGCGACGGTCATTTCATCCGCGAATTCGCGCGCCTGCACCCGAACGTGCGCTACACCGCCATCGACCTGGCGCCGCGGCCCGCGAATTGGCCGGAAAACCTGGGTTGGCGGCAAGGATGCGTGCTCGAAACGCTGGATGCCGTGGGCGGCGACGTGCTTGTCGCGAACCTCATCCTCCATCACCTGACCGACGAGCAATTGGCCCGGCTCGGCGCAAGTTTGCGTCGTTATCGCGCGGTAATTTGCAACGAACCGGCGCGTTTTCGCGCGTTTCACGTGCTGGGCCGCGGATTGCAGCTCATCGGCGTGAATTACGTCACGCGCTACGATATGCACGCCAGCATCAACGCCGGTTTTCGCCATGGCGAGTTGCCCGGCGTCCTCGGCCTCGGTGCACCGCAGTGGCGGGTCCAGGCTTCCCACTCGCCGCTGGGTTTTTTCCGCATGGTAGCGAATCGGCAATCATGAATTCCGCCGTCGATGTCGCGATCGTTGGCGCGGGTCCCGCGGGATTGGCCGCGGCGTCGATTTTGGGGCGAAACGGCCTCAACGTCGCCGTTTTCGACCGCCGCACCTTGCCGATCGACAAAGTTTGCGGCGAAGGCGTGATGCCGCCGGGCGTGGCCTTGCTGCGCGAGTTGGGCGCGGCTGAATTTCTCCAGAACGACGAATTTCGCCCGTTTGCCGGCATTCGCTACCTTTCCGCGGATGGCGCGAGCGCGGAGGCGGAGTTTGCCGAAGGGCCCGGCTGGGGCGTGCGCCGGACGAACCTCTCGCAGGCGCTCGCCCGTTGCGCCGGAAATTTCGCAAACGTCGAGATTTGCGACGAAACGCCGGTGGATGGGATCGAGCCGAACGAGAGCGGCGTGGAGTTGCGGACGGCCCGCGGTAACCTGCAAGCGCGGCTGCTGATCGGCGCCGATGGGCTGCATTCGCGGGTGCGGCGCTGGGCCGGGCTGGAAGGCAGGCCGGCGCGGCACAAGCGGCTGGGAATCCGGCGTCATTTCCAGGTTTCGCCCTGGAGCCGGTTTGTTGAGGTGCACGCCGGACGCGGGGTCGAGGCCTACGTCACGCCGTGTGGCCCCAACCAGGTGGGTGTGGCCTGTTTGTGGGAACGCCAGGCTTGTCCGGGCGCGAAACCAGGCCCCGATTTGTTCGATTCCCTCATCTCCGGTGCGCCACTTTTGCGCGAAAAGCTGGATGGCGCGGTTGCCACGACCGATCCCCTAACCACCGGCCCTTTGGAGCAAAAAACACGCCGCCGCATCGCCGATTCCGTCATCCTTCTGGGTGATGCCGCCGGTTACCTGGACGCCTGCACGGGCGAAGGCATCACCCTGGCGCTCAATCAAGCCCATGCGCTCGAAACCCAGGTTGTTCCCGAGTTGTTGGCCAGCACCGCACCCATCGCCGCGCGCAATCTGCGAGGCTTCGCCAACGCCTGCCGCCAACTCACCCGCTCTTACTACGTGGGGACGCGTTTTTTGCTCTTCCTCAACCGGCGGCCGCGCCTCATGCACCGCTTCATCCGCCAGCTCAACCGGCGGCCCGAGTTGTTGCGTCACCTGCTCTCCTTCAACATGGGCGCCGGCACGCTTTTGCCGGACCGCGCTGCCGTTCGCCGCATCCTAACCGCCCATGCCGAATCTTAGCACAGCCGTCGCCGATCCCGACTCCAAGCGCGAGTTGAACCGCAAAATTTTCGACCGAATTGCCGGAAAATACCACGTCACCACCCGCGCGCTGTCCCTGGGGCGCGACCTGGCGTGGAAACGCGACCTGGTCGGCGAATTGCCGAACACCGCGCCCACCCGTTGCCTCGATCTCGCCACCGGCACGGGCGACATTGCCAAGCTCCTCAGCGAGCACTACCCCCAGGCCACCATCGTGGGGCTGGATTTGAGCGAAAACATGGTCGCCCAAGCCCAAAAACGGCTCAGCGGCGACCGATTTCAGTTTCACCGCGGAGACATCTGCGAGCTGCCGTTTCCCGATGCCTTCGCCGACGTCGTTACCGGCGGCTACGCCCTGCGCAACGTGCCGAATCTCGACCTTGCGCTTCGCGAAATCCACCGTGTGCTCAAACCTGGCGGCATCGCCGCGTTCCTGGACTTCGTGCAACCGGCCCCCGGGTTTCGGCGCGCCTTCAACCACGCGCTGCTGCACCTGTGGGGAGGCATCGTCGGGCTAATCATGCACGGCAGGCCGTGGATTTACCGCTACATCCCGGTGAGCCTGGCTGGGTACCCGGATCCCGCCGCGCTGCGGGAAAAATTCCACCGCGCCGGGTTCGAGGTGATCGGCAGCCGCCCGTATTTTTTCGGGATCGTCGAGCGGATCGAATTGCTGCGAATCGACGACTGAGATGATCGGACGATGATCGTTTTCGCGCCGTGATGGCGGGTTGACGGCGCTGCTTTCCCCTGACATGCTCCCCGCATCCCCAAAAAGGTAGCGGTATGCCGGAAAAGAAAAAGAACGCGTTTATCTCCCACAGCAGCAAGAACGACCATTTCGTCGGCGAACTGGAGACCATTCTCACCAAACTCGGCTACGAATACGTCTTCAACGACGTCCACTCGATTGCCGCCGGCGATCCCATCGTCGCATCCATCGAGACCGCGATCGAAACCACCGATCTCTTCGTCGCCATCCTTTCCCAGCCCGCCATCGAATCCGAGTGGTTCGAGTGGGAATGCAAGCTGGCCTGCCATTACCAACGCGAGATGCTCGTCTACAAGGTCGATGACTGCGAGATCCCCGATTATCTCAGCCACCTCGATGTCGCCGACTTGAGGCCCGAAGCCCGGGGCGGACCACAAATCGCCCCCAGCCGCATCCAGAAACCACGCCCCGGACCTCCTCTTCGGCCGTGAGCGGAACTGGCCATGCTCGACAACGCTTGGGCGAATCGGAGCGCGTCCACATCCTCAGCCTCATCGCCTGGGGCGGCGCGGGCAAAACCTCGCTGGTGGCCAAACTGGATGGCTGATTCGCTGCTCGCCAAGGGTTGGCCGGGGGTGGAGCGCTACTTCGACTGGAGCTTCTACAGCCAGGGCAGCCGCGAAAACTCCCAATCCAGCGCCGACCTCTTTCTCCGCACCGCGCTCGCGTTCTTCGGCGTGGCCGAGGCCGAAATCCCGCTCGACGCCACCGAACGGGGCCAACTCCTCGCCGCCAAGGTCAAAGAACAGCGCACCTTGCTGATTCTGGACGGGCTCGAGCCGCTGCAATTTCCGCACAGCGAAAAAGCGCATCGCCCCGGCCAGTTCAAGGACGAGGGCCTGCGCGCCCTGCTCGATAGCCTGGCGATGGGGCAGCCGGGCCTCACGATTCTGACCAGCCGGGAGTCGATCGCCGATTTGGCCGCCTACCGCGAGGGCGTTTGCCCCGAGCACCAGCTGGACGAACTCGCCATCCCCGCCGCGATCCGCCTTTTGCGCGCGCTCGGCGTCCAGGGGACCGATGCCGAGCTGGAAACCGCCTGCAAAAAGGTCTGCGGTCATGCCCTCACTTTGCAAATGCTGGGCCGTTTCCTCGTCGATGCCCACCAGGGCGACATCGCGCGGCGCGACCGGGTGGATTGGGTCGAAGCCGACGCGAATTTTCCCTATCGGGGGTTTTCAACGTGATTACCGCGTATGAGCGTTGGATGACCGAGAGCGGCGATCCTCGCCAGTTCCGCGATCTGGCGATTCTCCGCCTCACCGGTCTCTTCGACCGTCCGGCGGCCCCGGATTTGTTGGCGGTTTTGCGGCAGGAACTGGCGATTCCGGGTTTAACCGAGGAAATCGTCGGATTGAACGAAACGGAGTGGAATCTGGCGCTGAGCGATCTCGAAAAGCTCCAGCTGATTAGCAAATCCGAAATCCGAAGCTCCCGAAAACGGGACCGATGCGAAGCCCTTCGGATTTCGGAATTCGGGTTTCGGATTTTCCGTGCGCGCATCCGCTGGTTCGGGAGTATTTTGCCGAGCAATTGCGAACTCACCTGCCCGATGCCTACCGCGAGGCGCACAGTCGATTGTTCGATCACCTCTGCGAGAACGCTCCGGAAAGCACCAAGCCGCTGACCAAATTAAAAATGGTGGAGCAAGAGTTAGGTTTGGCACGAAAGCCACCGACTCTCAGTGACTTGAGTCCGCTTTATCAAGCAGTGAGACACGGTTGTCTCGCGGAAAGGCATCAGGAATCTTTTCGAGCAAGTGTACTACGAAAGAATTGCCAGGATTCCTGAACACTACTCCAAGAAGGCCCTTGGAGCATATAGCTCAGACCTTGGGGCGTTAGCGGCATTCTACGATACGCCTTGGGCGGAGATCTCACAAAACCTCACCGAACCAGCTCGGGTGTGGCTCCTTCAGGAAACTGCTATTTGTCTTTCAGCGACCGGGAGGTTGCGCGAGGCGCTGAAACCCCTCGAGTTCGCTGTAGAAAGCTATCAAAAAGAGCAAAAATGGGGAGCTGCCGCAGCCTGCGCCAACAATTTGAGTGAGCTTACATTGGCCTTAGGTGATCGGTTCGGGGCTATTGGGTGCGGCAAAAGGGCGATAGATTTTGCTACCAAAGGAGGCAGTAAGGAAGAATCATTACTTTTGTTTTCTCTCACTACCGCTGCGGACGCTTTGCACCAGTTTGGCGAGGTTGCCGAAGCATCGAAATTCTTCGAAAAAGCAGAAGCCATTCAGGAGAGCAGGCGTCCTGGATTTGCGCTGTTCTCGGTCCAGGGATTTCGCCGGTGCGATTTCCTGTTAGGTCAAATTGAGAGAACTGTATGGCAAATTGTTTCCCGACAACGCGGATCGGTTGGATCGGAAACCACCATTGATAAACAGACGCTGGAGGCAATGAGTGCGACGTGCAACGAGGTCATCCGGAGGGCTACTCAAACTCGCGAATATGCTGCATGGCGAAATCCTCGATATTGCTGTCGATGAACTCTCTCTGACCAAGGCGAATCTTTACAAATCCATCGTGGCGTCATGCGGTACTAGCGTGTTGGAAAACGACAATGACCAAAATTTGGTCGCGATCTCTCGAAACCATGTTGATCAAGCTCTCAAAGCAATCCGCCAGGCGAGGAGGTGTGACTACCTCCCCAAAGCCCTCCTCACCCAAGCCATGGCATGTGGAATTTCAGATTTTGGAATTCCGAATCGTGAAGAGGCGCTTCGCGCATCCCACTCCGCGCTCGACGAGGCCGAGCAAATCGCCCGGCGCGGCCCGATGCCGCTTTACCTCGCCGAAATCCACCTCACCCGCGCCCGCCTCTTCCGGGATCGCCAAGAGTTAACCGAGGCGCGGCGGTTGATCGATGAGATTGGGTTCGGGCGGTTGCGGGAGCAGCTGGAGGATGCGGAAGCGGCGGCTGAAACCTGGCAATCATGAGACATTCCATTTTCATTTCCGTCGCCACCGCCGAATTTGGTACGCTCCGCGCCCAACTCCGCGACACGTTGGCCCGAAGCTTCGACGTCGTCGTTCAGCCCGACTTTCCGGCGACGGCGTCAGATACGGTTCGCAAACTCGACGATCTCATCGCCCCTTGCGATCTGGTCGTCCACCTTGTCGGTACCAATCCCGGCTCCCAACCCATAGCGGGCGAAGTTGCCGATTTCTTCAACCACACGGCCCGCGAAGACTTCCTCAACCAACACGACCAAGCCAAAAAGCTCCTCGGGGAGTTCGATCACATCACCTACGTCAACTGGGAACCCTGGCTGGCCCTCCATCGTGACATCGCCGTCATTGTCTATGCGGTTGAAGGGCACGACGATCCCAGTTTTCCGCAACGCGAACATCTCGACACCCTCCGGACCACCGGTCGTTATCCAGCCACCCTTCGCGAACCGCCGCTCGGTCTCGCCCAAATCACCGCTGACGTCTACCACCACTTTGGCCTCGTTCCGCCCGAGCCCAAACCACCCGAATTCGCCAAATCCCGCATCCTCCGCCACGCCCCGGACCTCCTCTTCGGCCGCGAGCCCGAACTGGCCATGCTCGATGACGCATGGGCGAGTCGCGACTCCGTCCACATCCTCAGCCTCATCGCCTGGGGCGGCGCGGGCAAAACCTCGCTGGTGGCCAAGTGGATGGCTGATTCGCTGCTGGCCAAGGGCTGGCCGGGGGTGGAGCGCTACTTCGACTGGAGCTTCTACAGCCAGGGCAGCCGCGAAAACTCCCAATCCAGCGCCGACCTCTTCATCGACGCCGCCCTGCGTTTTTTCGGCGATCCCGACCCCACCGCGGGCGGCCCGCACGACCGCGGCGAACGGCTCGCGAAGCTGGTCAAAATGCACCGCACCCTGCTCATCCTCGATGGCCTGGAGCCGCTCCAGTTTCCCGGCAACGACGCCGCCCGGCGGCCCGGCGAGCTGAAGGACGAGGGGTTGCGCGCTTTGCTGGGGAATCTGGCCATGGGCCAGCCCGGGCTCTGCATCCTCACCAGCCGCGAGGCGCTGAGCGATCTGCGCCCGTTCGAGTCCGGCGTTTGCCCGAAAAAGGAGCTGGATCAACTGGCCAAACCGGCCGCCGTCAGTCTGCTGCGTCACCTGCAAATCACCGGCACGGACGAGGAACTGGAAGCGGCCTGCGAGGACGCCGGCGGGCACGCGCTCACCTTGCAGATGCTGGGCCGCTTTCTCTGCGACGCCCACGGCGGGGATATCCGCAAGCGCGACCTCGTCGATCTCGGCATCGCGGGCCAAAGCTTCAGCTACCGCAATGCCTTCGGCGTCATTCGCGCCTACGAAACCTGGCTGGCCGATGCCGGCGGGGCCCAACAAGCGCGCGATCTCGCCATCCTCCGGCTCACCGGCCTTTTCGACCGCCCCGCCGATCCCGATTCGCTGGCTGCCTTGCGCCAGGAACCCGCCATCCCCGGCCTCACCGAACACATCGTCGGCCTCAGCGATACCGACTGGAATCTGGCGCTCAAAGACCTGGAACGGCTCCGCCTTGTGTCCCTCGGCGGAAAATCCGAAACTCGAAATCCGAAATCCGAACCAGAGGCGACGGCGGAACCTCTCGGATTTCGGGATTCGGATTTCGGATTTTCCATCGACGCCCACCCGCTCATCCGGGAATACTTCGCCGCGCAGCTTCAGCAACACCTGCCTGAATCCTACCAACTCGCCCACAGCCGGTTGTTCGATCACCTCCGCGAATCCACCGAGCAGCGTCCCGACACCATCACCGGGCTGCAACCGCTCTACCAGGCCGTGACCCACGGCTGTCTCGCCGGGCGGCATCAGGAAGCGTGCGACAAGGTTTTCTACGACCGAATTAAGCGAGGCGACGAATTCTTCAGCAGCAAGAAACTCGGAGCGATCGGTTCGGACCTCGGGGCGATTGCGGCCTTCTTTGACGAGCCCTGGAGCCGGCTCTCGCCGAATTTGAGCGAACCGGCCCTAGCCTGGCTCCTCAACGAAGCCGCCTTTTCGCTGCGCGCCCTCGGCCGCCTCACCGAAGCCCTCGAGCCGATGCGGGAGGTGACAGAAATAACTGCGAAGCTGGAGGACTGGAAATCCGCCGCGATCAGCGCCAGCAACCTGAGCGAATTGGAACTGACCCTGGGCCAAGTGCCCGCCTCGGTCGCCGATGGCCGGCGCACCATCGACTTCGCCGACCGCAGCGGGGATGGGTTTCAGCGCGAAAGCAAGCGATGCACCGCCGCCGACGCCCTGCACCAGAGCGGGGAGGGAGTCGAAGCCACGGCCCTCTTCCAGGAAGCCGAAGGCATGCAGCAAGCTCGCCGGCCGGAGTTCGAGTTTCTCTACTCGCTTGGGGGATTCCGCTATTGCGACCTGCTCCTGGCCCCGGCCGAACGGGAGTTTTGGAGAGCGCAGCTCTCCTTGGACTGCGGCAGCCTGCTGCCGCTTTCCGGGAGGCAGCCTGCTGCCGGGCCATCGGGGCAAACGTCCGATTCCGCCCTGGCTGCGGCCCACCCCCCGCAGCAGGCTGCGGCCACCCAAGGCGGCAGCGGGCTGCCGCAGTCCAAGGAGCTGACGCTCGCCGCCTGCGACGAAGCCCTCCGCCGCGCTACTTCAGTTCAAAACCGACGAATGGGCCTGCCAACCTACTCCCTCCTTGACATCGCCCTCGATCACCTGACCCTGGCCCGGGCCCGTCTTTATCGAATGCGGATTGCGGAATCGGCCCGGACTCCCAATCCCAACGATTCCGAATTCCGCGCTCTGCAATCCGCGCTCGATGAGGCCGTCAGCGGCCTGCGCCAGGCCAACGACGTGGAATTTCTCGCCAAAGCCCTCCTCGCCCGAGCCGCTTTTGAAATGTGGAAGTGGGAATGCGGGGTGCGGCATTCTTCGCATGCGGAAGGTGGAACGCGGAGTGCGGAAGACGCCCCGGCACTGATTCCCGATCCCAACGATCCCGGCTTCCGCGATCTGCATTCCGCCCTGGACGAGGCCGAACTCATCGCCCAACGCGGCCCCATGCCCCTCTACCTCGCCGACGTCCACCTCCACCGCGCCCGCATCTTCCGCAACCGCGAAGAACTGGCCAAAGCCCGCGCCCTCATCGAAAAACACGGCTACGGCCGCCGCCGCGAAGAACTCGCCGACGCCGAAGAAGCCGCCAAACACTGGCCGTGAGACGCTCCGTTTCAGGATTCGCGGCGACGTGGCACCCTGGCACGAGTCGCGCGAGCGTCCGCTTGCGTTCCCCGGCCGGCGTCGCTATTCTTACCCAACGCCGACGCAGGCGGACGCTTGCGCCACGCCGCCCATCCTAACACCAGCACCACCCTCACCGGAACATGCCCATTTTTTCCCGACGCCGCGCCTTGCAGAGCCTGTCCTCCGGCTTCGGCTACCTGGCGTTCTCGGCCGTGGCGCATGAATCCGCCGCCAAATCCGCCGCGCCGCTCGCCATCAAGCCGACCCATTTCCCCGCCGCGGCCAAGCGGGTGATTTTTCTCTGCATGCGCGGGGGGCCGTCGCACGTGGATCTCTTCGACCACAAGCCGGAACTCATCGCGCGATCCGGAAAAACCGGGCAAATCGGCAAGTACGGCCAGGGAGCGAAAATCCTGGGCCCGGTGAAGCCGCTGGAGCGTTTTGGCGAATCCGGGCTGCGGGTTTCGCCGTTGCTGCCTAACCTTGCGCGCCTGGCTGACGAGCTGTGCGTCATCAATAGCATGCACACCGATCTGCCGAATCACGCGCAGGCGTTCGGCCAAATGCACACGGGCAGTTTTCAGTTCGTTAGGCCTTCGTTAGGCGCATGGACGCTCTACGGGCTGGGGTCGACCAACCAGAATTTGCCCGGCTTCATCACGCTGAATCCGCCGGCGGAATTCGGCGGCGCGCAGAATTACGGCAACGCGTTTTTGCCCGCGGTTTGTCAGGGGACGAAGATCGGCGGCAGCCAGTTGCCGGATCTCTACGCCAAGCTCATCGGCAAAACGGAGGAACCCGGGCCGCCCATGAAAAACATCGGCAACGACGTCATTCCGCGCGATTTGCAGCGCGCGCAGGTGAACCTGGTGCAGGGCCTGGACCGGCTGAAATTGCAGCGCGATGGCTGGAATCCCGAGGTTGAGGGCGCGATCGAAGCCTTCGAGCTGGGTTTTCGCATGCAGGACGAGGTGCCCAACGTGCTCGACCTGGCTAACGAGCCAAAATCAGCCACGAAGCTCTACGGGTTCGGCGAAACCGGCGTGGATCAGGGCTTTGCGCGCCAATGCATCCTGGCCCGCCGCCTGGCCGAAGCCGGTGTGCGTTTCATCGAGGTAACCGCGCCGGTCAACTGGGATCACCACTACTTTCTCAGCCAAAAACTCGGTGAAGCCTGCGCCGCGACCGACCGGCCGATTGCGGGTTTGTTAGGGGATCTGAAGCTGCGCGGCATGCTCGACGATACCCTGGTCGTTTGGGCCGGCGAATTCGGTCGCACGCCCTACGCGCAGAGTTTTGACGGCCGCGATCACAACCACAAGGGCTACAGCATCTGGATGGCCGGCGGCGGCGTGAAAGGCGGCTTGACCTACGGCGCGACGGACGATTTCGGCTATCGCGCGGTGGAAAATCCGGTGCACATCCACGATTGGCACGCCACGATTTTGCACTTGTTAGGGCTGGATCACCGGAAACTGACCTTCAACTACGGCGGGCGCGATTTTCGGCTCACCAACGTGGCAGGGGAGGTGGTTTCCGGGATTTTGGCTTAGAATTCCACGTTACCCAAAATATGTCCGCCTTCCTCCAAAAATCACCGCTCCGCAGGCGCGAATTCCTCGCGACTTCCGCCCTCGGCCTGGGTGCCGGCGCCGTTTTTGCCGCTCCCGTCCAACATCCCGACGTCACCGGCGAAATCGGCGTGACAACCGGCTCGTTCATGCCGCACATCACCTTCGAGCCCGCCGCCGGCAAGCAGCGCATGCTCGATTTGCCCAAGGTCATGCGCAACGATCTGGGTTTGCGCGTCATCGACTTCATGTCGCGCACGTTGGAGTCGTTCGAGCCGCGTTACCTGGAAAAACTCCGCGCCGCCTGCGACGAAAACCAGTGCGTCGTCACCAACCTCAAGTGCAACCAGCCGGGCCTGGACATGGCCAGCACCGACGACGAAACGCGCCGCGAAGCGCTGCGAATTTACAAGGAATCGATCGATGCGGCGCAGATTCTCGGCGCGCGCTGGATTCGGCCGGTCGCTGGTGCGGGGAAAAATCCGGATCGCGGGCGCCTGACCGATTCCTACCGCGAATTGATCGAATACGGCGCGGACAAGGGCATCGCGCTGTTGATCGAAAACCTGGGTTGGGTGGGCCGCGAGCCAAACGCGATTCCGGAGATGATTCGCCAGGTTGGCGCCGGAATTTTCGCCTCGCCGGACACCGGAAACTGGCCGAACGACGAGGTGCGCTACGATGGTCTGGCGAAGGCTTATCCGTTGGCGGCGACCACGGATTTCAAGGCGTTTCAGTTGGAGCCGGATGGCTCGCACCCGAAATACGACCTGGAAAAATGCTTCGAAACCGGCTGGAACGCGGGATTTCGCGGCCCCTGGGCCATCGAGCATTTTCACGAGAATTTGCCCGGCCTGATCGCGGGATTCGCGGAGGTTCGCGACCGACTGAAGGGTTGGATCGCGGATCGGGCCTAAATCCCGCCAATCGCACTGGCGCCCGCGAACAAGGCGGGCTAAGAATTCGGGATGAAGCATCTCCCACGTGTCCTTTTGGCCCTTTCCGTCCTTTTGGTTCCTTTCCCATCCCTTGGGGCCAAGCCGAACATCGTCTTCATTCTGGCTGACGACCTGGGTTACGCCGAACTCGGTTCCTACGGCCAAAAAAAGATCAAAACGCCGCGCCTCGACCAACTCGCCGCCGAGGGCATGCGTTTCACGCGAGCTTATTCCGGCAACGCGGTCTGCGCCCCTTCGCGTTGCGTGCTGATGACCGGCAAGCACCCCGGCCACGCGATCGTGCGCAACAACAAGGCCATGAAGCCGGAAGGCCAGCACCCCATTCCCGCCGCCGAGGTGACCATCGCCGAATTGTTGAAAAAAGAGGGCTACACCTGCGGCGCGTTCGGCAAATGGGGGCTGGGACCCATGCAATCCAGCGGCGATCCCAACGACCAAGGTTTTTCCCGGTTTTTCGGCTTCAATTGCCAGGCTCACGCCCACAGCTACTACCCGGCCACGCTCTGGAGCGACCGAAAGGTGATCCCGCTGAAAAACGATCCGCCCGTGCCCGGACACGCTTCGTTGCCGAAAAATGCGGACCCGGCTAACCCGCGCAGCTACGACGCGTTCAAGGGCCAGGACTATGCGCCGGACCGGATCAACGAAGCCGCCTTGCAGTTCGTTCGCGACCACAAGGACGGGCCGTTTTTTCTCTACTACCCCACCATCATTCCGCACGTGGCCCTTCACGTGCCGGACGAGGATTTGAAGCCTTACCTGGCCCAAAATTGGAACGATCCACCCTTCACGCGAGGCCGCGGATACGGCTACACGCCCCATTTTACCCCCAGAGCCGCCTACGCCGCGATGATCACCCGCATGGACACCTACGTCGGCCGCGTTCTCGACCTGATCAAGGAGCTGGGCCTGGAGGAAAACACCATCGTCGTCTTCACCTCCGACAACGGGACCACGCATCTGAAGGACGAGGTGGACTACGACTTTTTCGAGAGCGTGGAACCCCTTCGCGGGTTAAAAGGCTCGCTCTACGAGGGCGGAATTCGCGTGCCGCAAATCGTGAAATGGCCCGGGAAAGTCGCCGCAGGCTCAACGACAGACCAAGTGACCGGATTCGAGGACTGGTTGCCGACGTTGCTCGACCTGATCGACGCAAAAAGCCCCGTTCCGGCCGGAGTCGACGGAATCAGCATCGCCCCTGCCCTGCGCGGCGAAACCCAGCCTCAGCGCGACTTCCTTTACCGCGAATTCACCGGTTACGGCGGCCAACAGGCGGTGTGGCTCGGCAAAAAGTGGAAGGCGACACGGCAAAACATGCTGCGCAAGAACGATGACCCGCTCCGCATCCAACTTTACGACCTGGAGAGCGATGAATCCGAAACCACCGACGTTGCCGAGGCGTATCCGGAGGTGGTGGACCGCGTCCGCAAAATCATGGCGCGCGAGCACGTGCCTTCCGAAGTTTTCCGGTTTCCGCCGATCGACGGCGCGTAGGCGTCTACTCTTCCACGTCTTGCCGCGTCATTTGCCCCGAGGGCCCCACGGTCCAAACCGAGCCCGTTTCCGGATCGGCGGTCATGGAGCTAACCGAGGACACCGGCTGGGTTCCCGTCAGGGAGCCGCCTTCGTCAAACATGCCCATCTGCATGGTCCCGTTTTGCCGGTAGGCGACGGTTGTTTTCCCGTTGACGCTAACCAGGCTGGCAGCGCCGCTGGAGCCTTCGGGAAGCTCAAAAGCACGTGCACCGCCAAGATTCGAGTCCGCGCGGACGATGTTGATGCGCGAGGAGCCCTCAACGCGGCCCAAAACGACCACCTCGCCCGTTTTCGGGTCCACCGTGAGGGCGGTGATCTCGCGCACGTTGGCGCCGCCGATCTTTTTGGGCACCCAGGCGCCGTTTTTGAACACGAAAATGTTGCCGGACTTGGTCGCGGCGTAAACCTCGCCCTTGGGCCCGGCCGCGATGGCAAACGCACCCGGCGTTTTGCCCATGTCGCCGGCAATTCGCAACTGGCGGTTGCGGGCATCGACCTGGAGGATCTGTCCGCCCGAGGTGAGGATGAAGAAGCCGTTTTTCGAGTTTCCGCCCGGGGCAATGCCGCGCGGGGTTTGGCCGGCGGGCAAGGAAAGTTGGGCGATGGGGTTGCCGCTGCGGTCGAACAGCGTTAGTCCGGCTTGAGACGACTGATCGTAGGCCGCCATCAGCATTTGGCGGGCTCCGTTGACGGCCGTGGCGCCTTTGATCGGAAAGCCGATGAACTTGTTGGCCTCGGTTTTTTTCCCAAACGGTATCATCCGGGCCGCCCCGCCGCTGGAAGTGCGGGTGGAGCTGGATCCACCAACCCGGGGCGCCGTTCGCGCCAGTGGAGCCGACCGGCCACCGCTACCTGCGCTCCCCCGGCTGCTGCTCCCGCCTGGCGAGGAGGAACCCGTGCTTCGGCTGCCTCGCGACGACGACGAAGACTTGGAAACGCCGCGCGACTGGGTATTGGCGGATGAGCGGGCTCCACGAGGTGTGCTGGCTGCGGAAGCGCTGCCATTGCCACCAGCCCAAGGGCCATTTCCGTTTCGGGAAGCCAAAATCGAGCGTAAACCCGCGCCGGCGCCAGTTTCCGTGCCGGAACCGGTTCGGGGCGCAGCTCCGGCTCGTGCTCCAAATCCGGCGAATCGTCCCGGTTCACTTTCGGCTCCTGCCGCGGGATCGCCGGAAGGCATGGAGCAGGAGGCGAGGGAGGCGAGGGAGAAAACGAGGACGCCCAGGAAGATGGGGAAAGCTTGATATTTCATGGATCTAAAGTTTCGGACACCCCTACGATCCTGTCAAGCACACTTGTTGAATTGGATGAAGGACGGCTGAGGCGAGAAACTTCATCAAAAAATCCCTTACCTCTTGGGGTAAAGGTCGCCATCTGGGCTTGCCCCAGTGGAACCCCGTTCAAACACCAGAAACTCTACGCGCGAAAGTCGTCCCGGCCGGGCTTGTCCCGGTCGAACGCTGTTCCTATCGCGAATGCCCGCCAAAATGGCCAAATCCTGGGAAAGTGACATTGCTCCATCGGGGTGAACCCGAAGGTGGCATCACTTTTGTGCAGATGGAATCTGGTTTTTGAACTCGCTAACCACCGAGGCAAGCTCGGTGGTGTGCTTTTTGCAACCACTGGAGCTAACTAAGTGCATACCAGCGCTTATTCCCGCGATCTCCGCTTGTTAGCCAAACCGCGCTCCCCTGACAACCGTCCTGAGACCATCGGCGCTCGCCGTTTCTTGCGAAATCCCGCGATCCCGGCTTGTATGCGCCATGAAACGCTTTTCCCGCCTTTTTTCGCTGGGTTTTTTGCTCTGCGCAAGCGCCAGCGCGTTGCAAGCCCAGCACGACGCCCATCGCAACGCCACCCAGCACATCGCCGCCGAAAAATTCGACAAAGCCGCGGCCGCCCTGCAAAAAGCCGCGGATTCCGACCCGGAAACGCACTTCGTGCGCATGATGCTCGCCCTCAAGCAGGAAAATCCGGAGGAAGCGGTGCAACACGCGCAAACGGCGCTGGAAACTGGGTTGCCGTTCGATCGGCTGGTGAGCGGACCTCGCGAATTGCTCGACGCGTTGCACCAAACCCGGGAATACCAGCAATGGCGCGCCGAGCGCCCTTCCATGCCGCTCGTTCACGGTCCGATGCTTGGGCGGGTCAGCGATTCCAGCGCCTCGTTTTGGGTTCGAACCGCAGAAAAAGCCAGCGTTCAAGTGCGAACCGGCAAAATCGTGTCGGAGGCCGTCGAAACCAAGCCGGGAGCCGATTTCACGGCCATTGCGACCCTCGCAGGGCTAAAACCGGCGACGCCTTACACGTATGAGGTGCTCGTCAACGGCGAACCGGCGCCGCTTGAGAACGCCAAGTTCCGCACGTTCCCAAAATCCGGCCAAGCAGCCCAATTCAGCGTCGGATTCGGCGGCGGCGCGGGTTACGTGCCCAAATGGGAGCGAATGTGGGACACGATCCTCACCTTCGAGCCGATCGCCTTCTTCATGCTGGGCGACAACGTCTACATCGATCAACCCGAGCACACCTTGTGCCAGCACTACTGCTACCACCGCCGCCAATCCCGGCCCGAGTGGCGCCGGTTCACCGCGGCCACCAACATCTACGCCATCTACGACGATCACGATTTTGGCACGAATGATTGCATGCCAGGGCCGGAAATCGAAAAACCGGCCTGGAAACGGCCCGTTTTGGAGATTTTTCGCCAAAATTGGGTCAATCCGGCCTACGGCGGCGGCCCGGCCAACCCGGGTTGCTGGTTCGATGCCTCGATCGGCGACGTGCAGTTCTTTTTTCTCGATGGCCGCTACTACCGGGATCGCGGCCAAAAGAGCATGCTGGGCCCGGTTCAAAAAAACTGGCTGCTGGAGGGGCTAAAAGCCTCGCAAGCCACCTTCAAGGTCATCGCTTCGCCCGTGCCATTCACGCCGGGAATCAAGCCGGGAAGCAAGGACCCCTGGGATGGATACCCGGAGGAACGGGAGGAGATTTTTGCGTTCGTGGAGGCCAATCGCATTCCCGGCGTGTTCCTCATCGCCGCGGACCGCCATCGCACGGATTTGCGGGTCATCGAGCGTGAAAACGGCTACGATTTCTACGAATTCGAGAGTTCGCGTCTAACCAATCGCCACACCCACAAGGTGGTGCCGACGCCGGGGTTGATTTGGGGCTACAACCAGGAGTGTTCGTTCGGGCTGATGCGTTTCGACACCACCCAGAGCGATCCTTCGGTCACGTTTGAGGCGGTGAACATCGATGGCGAGGTGATTCACAGCCACGTGCTCCGGGCCGGCCAACTGCGGTAGGAAATTCCCGGCGTCACAGCGTCATTCCCGGCTTGTCTAAGGGTCTTTGATAGTCTAGCGTTCCGCACAGAATGGATGTTTTCGCCTGCCTTTGCCCGAAATGAGTGAACCGAATAGCCCGGATGTCATCGTTCTTGGCGCAGGCGTCACCGGCCTTTACGCCGCCCTTGTGCTCGCGCGCGCCGGACATTCCGTCACCGTCTTGGAAGTGCTGGAAGATCCGGGCGGAAGCCTGCGCGGCCATCCTTCGGGCGAAAATCAGTTCGCGATGGGGACCCGGCTGCTGCAAAGCCGCGATTCGGAGATTTTTTCCGATGTTTGTGAGCTGCTGGGCGAGGAAAAAACCGAGACGGAGCCTGACGAGAGCATCGTTTGGGGCGACGAGACTTACCCTTACCCCTTGAGCTGGAAAGATCTGCGCGCAGGCCTATCGGTGGGAGGAAAGATTTCCGGCGCAACGGGCATGCTAACCGCCAACCTGGCCCAAAAATGCGGGGTCAAACCGGCCCAAAACGCCGAGCAAGCCCTCAAAAAGCTCTACGGCGCGCCCATCTACCGTTCCTGGTTCGCCCCCTTCATCCGGCAAATCTGGGGCGCGGAGCCGGCAGAACTCTCTCCGGATCATCTGGCGCTGATTCTCACCGATCTCCCGCCCCTGGAGGAGTTGCGACAACGGCTGGAAGCGCTTGCGGTGAAGGTGCCGCCCCATTTTGACGGAAATCCCGCCCCCGCGGCTGAAAACTCCGTTTTCTACCGTTCCGGCCCCGGAGCGCTAGCCAAGGCCCTGGCCGATGCGCTGCAAAAAGCCGGCGGCCGCCTCATTTGCAACGCGGAGGTGGTGGAAATTCAGCTTGAGGACGGGTCGGTCCAAGCTGTCACCTGCCGCGACACGCTTTCAGACTCTGAGGAGCCGGAATTTCCCACCATGAAGTGCAAAGGCGTGGTTTCCACCATCCCGGCGCGCAGCCTGGTCAAAGCCTTTGGCACGAGGGCGCCGGCGCAAATTCACGCTTCTTCCCTGCATTTGCGCTACCGGGCACACGTCACTTTTGCCATGCTGGTGCGCCGCGAGGCTTGCCTGAAAAGCATGGTCTTGCATCTGCGGAACGGCCCGTTTTTCCGGATTAGCGAGCCCAAAAAAGCCGGTCAACGCATCTCTCCGCCGGATTACACCGTGCTCCTGGCGGAAACGGCCGCCGAGGAGGATTCCACCGCTTGGAACGGCGAAGAAATGGCCTGGGTCGAGGTGTTTGAGGCTCTGGAGGCGCTAAACATCTGCAAACGCGACGAAATCGCCGCCAGGCACGTTTTGTGCGAGGCCCACGGGCTACCCGTCTACCGCAAAGACTTCGAGGAACACCGCGACCGGCTCTTCGGCTACTTCACGCGCTTCAACAACCTGCAATGCGCCGGGCCCGGCGGCACCTTCACCATGGCCTCGCCGGACCAAGCCTTGCAGATGGGCGCGGAAGCCGCCAAGCGGCTCCAAGCCACCTTGTGATTACCAGTGACCTGGCGCCGCCGTTCGCCGCAAAACGCCCACTTCCGGGTTTGCCTTTCGCCCGGAAGTGCCGCATCCTGCCCCATGCGCTTCGCGGTTTTCATCCTCGCGGCGGCCGGCCTTTCCTCCGTTTCGGCCCAGGAACTGCTACGCCAGGAACTGCCAACCAACTACGCCCCGGCGGAACTGTTGCGGCCCGCCATCCAGAAAGTTCTCTCGCCGCAAGGGCGATTTGTCATCCTGGACGGCAAAAGCAAGGTCCTCGTCATCGACCACCCGGACAAGGTAGCCGCCGCGGCAAACGCGATCGCCAACCTTGACGCGCCGGAACCGGAAATCGCGCTAAATTTGGGCGTTCGCACCGGTGGACGGCCAAAACCCGGCAACGCCCGCGTTTTGGGCCCGGTAGAATCGCGCTCGGACTTTCCCTACCCGACCCGCTACGATCCCCCGCGCATCGTCGTGGGGCCTAACGGCACTTTTGCGGTCACCCCGGCCCATCCCACAGACTTTCGCACGCGCAACCTGGGCATCACCATGGAAACGCAAGCCACCGTCAATCCCGACGGCAGCATCAACCTCTCCATCAACCGCGAGGACGTCGAATTTCAAGGCTTCATCAACTACGGCTCGCCCATTTTGTCGCTCGGCAACCCCGGCGCCATTCCGCTGCTCGACCGGGCTGGCGATCCCAGCTTCTTCGCGCCTTTCGTCACCGAAAACAAGGTTCTCGTCCCCATTTTCGAAACCACGCGCATTTCCACCTCCGTCGTGGTTTATCCCCAGATGGAAAACGGCATGCTCAAGGTCCACCTCCTGCCCCAACTCAACATCACCGAGCAAGAATACGGCTGGAAGAGCAAGCGCTTTCAACTCCGCCAGTTCCGCACCGCCATCGATCTCCAAAACGGCCGGGTCGAGAAATTGCGCAGTTTCAAAGGCGCGCCGGAAGACTTCGCGCGCCACTTTTTCTGCGACGACGAGCAGCCCGACGGGATCGCCCAAATCGTGTTGAAAGCGGAGATTCGGCCCGGAAAAGTCGAGTAGGCCCGGGAAGTCGCGACCAATTCGGATTGTTGCGCTGCGTAGCCGCCGAATCGACCGTGGACCAATGAAAACGCGCTTCAAATGGATCAACTGGCTAATTCTTGCCGCGGTAGCCTGCCAAATCGCCCACGCCGAACCTCCGGTCGCGATTCGCACCGACTTTCCGGGTGGCAACGGAATCGTGACCAGGAACGAGGGCGACACGGTTCACCTGGAGCCGGATCTGCGCGGTGACCGGCCCTGGTTCTACTGGCTGATCGAGGCTGAGGCGAAGCGGGCAGGCAAGGTCACCTTTGTGCTGCCGGAAAAAGTGATCGGACACAAAAATGGCGCGATCGGTTTTCAAGGGCCGGCGATTTCGCGCGATGGCGGACAAACTTGGAGTTGGATGGGGACGGACGGTGTCGAAGAAAACACGTTTTCGGTCGAGTTCACCGCGGTAGGCGAGACCATCCGGCTTGGCGTCACAATTCCCTACACCACGACGAATCTAACCGCGTTTCTGGATCGGCATGCCACGAATCCTCACCTGAAAACCAGCGTCCTCACCCAAAGCCGCCAAGGGCGCGACGTCGAGCTGCTGCAAATCGGAAAGCGGGCGGAGGAGAAGCGGGCCGTGCTGATTACCGCGCGGCATCATGCGGCGGAAACCATGGCCAGTTTCGTGGTCGAAGGCATCCTCGATGAGGCAATGGCGGCGGACAGCGACGCCGGGAGGCTTTTTCGCGAGCGATTCGTCCTGTTTTGTGTTCCGTTAGTCGATAAAGACGGCGTGGAGGCCGGTGACCAGGGGAAAAACCGCCAACCGCACGACCACAATCGCGACTACACGGACGAGCCGATTTACCCGGAGGTTCGGGCGATCCAGCAACTGCAAGCGGCAGAGCATTTCCGTTATGCCATCGACGTGCATTGCCCCACATTGGTCATGGACATCCATCAGGTGATGTATTTCGTCGGCGCCAAAAAGCATCCGCCGAAGAACTTCGAAAAGGTGACCGCCTTCGCCAAAGGGATCAAAGAGCGCCTGCCGGAAGACGCGCCGCACGGGCCGTTGGTTTGGCTACGGGATGAGCTGCGCGTTTCGCCGAAGAACTCGCGCTGGTTCGCCTTTCAAAACGGCGTGGTGATGTCCGCCACCCTGGAAGTGCCGTTCGCGCCGAAGGGACGAAAGGCTGACGTGGAGAGTTGCCGGGAATACGGCCGCGCGATCCTTCGGGCGTTCGTCGCCACGCCGTTCGAGGAGATTGGCCCGGCGCAAGAGCTTTCCGAGCGCTAGATTTAGTGCCTCAATCCTGAAGTTTCGGCATGTTTGCGCAGAATTTGGTGCATCTGTCAGGACTTAAAACTTGAAACTTAACCCTTAAAACTCCGGCTTGGCCGGTTTAGGTTGTGATGGCGGACAAAGCGATGAAACCAACGGCCGGCGAGGCATAGAGAATCGCGTCACTTGCTGTTGCGCCAGGCTTCCCAATGCCGGTGAGGCGTTTTGCGTTGGCCGACGGAAAATCCCGGCCGGGCGGCGAATTTCTCGGCGATTTTTGCGGCTTTGTCAGGATCGTAGCCGCCGGAGTGCGCGTAGAGCAGGTAACGCAGCACCAACGGCGATTCCGCCTGAATCGTGAACCCTTCCTTCAGGCAAAAGGAGGCGCCCATCCAGCCATCCGAGCGCACGTGCCAATGCGTAGGGTAACGCGGATTGGCGGGGTGATCGAAAAAGGTGATCCCCTCGGTGACTGCACGGCGTTCCGCGCCCTTTCCAACTACCACCGGCCCGGAGTAATCCATCCACCGCGCCGGTTGGCCGAAGATTTCTTCCTCGCCAACCTGGCCCTCGCTGTTGGAAATGCGTCCGCCGCCAAAGTGCACGGACAGCGTTTTGGCGACGCGCACGGCCAGGAAGCCGAAATTCGTCTTGCCCAGCTCCACCGTGCCGGATTTCGCGTTTTTCGGCGGGCGCAGGGTGATTTGGATTTCCAGCAAATGCTCGCTCTCACGCGGAATCAGCGCCGCAACGGTCTCCTGCTCCATGAGCACTTGCCCCTGACCGTCGCGCCAATCGGCAGCCATCGCCACGATCGCTTCCTCAGGCCCGTCGATGTAGGCGTACCACATTTTTTGCCGAATCCGGCCATCGGTGCGGTCGCTCCAAAAATTAACGCCGTTGACGTCGTTGTGAGCGAACCAGACCGAGCGGTGATGATCGTGGTTATGCGCGCCGGGATGCCCCATGCGCGTCAACGAGACGCCGGAGGGGCCGTTGAAGGGAAAAAAGAACGGCCGGGGATATTCGGCGTCAAAATGCCATCGCGTCTTCTCCACGCCATCGATGCGCATCGACGCTTGTCGATCCGGAAGCGGCAAAATTTCGCAGCGGTCGATGCCGAACGGTTTGTCAGGCTGCTGCTGGGCGGAAATCGGGGAAACCAGCGCCGCGAGGAGCGCCGGCGCGATGAATTTGGCGAAATGCGGAATTTTCAAACCGTAACTTCCCATCCTTTTTCGTAGTCGCGAGCCCAAAACGCCATCGCTTCGGCGTCGCCCGAAATTTTGCCGGTCGCGGGATCGCAATCCAGGGTCTTGCCCGTGCGGTAAGCGATGTTTCCCAGGTGACAAAGCAGGGCGCTCTTGTGCCCTTCCCCGATTTCCGCGTTTAGCGGCGCGCCTTCGCAAATCGCGTCGAGAAAGTTGGCCAAATGCTCTTTTTCGCCGCCGTGCTTCTTGCTTTCGCCGATTTTTTGGCCATCGGGATCGAACAATTGGTAGCTGGCGCCGGTGAACGCGGCGCTGCCTTCGGTGCCGTAAAACCACAGCTCGTTTTTCTCCCCCGGCCACTGGCGATGACAGCTCAGCGCCTCCCAAGCGATCGATTTGGCGCCCTCAAACTTGAACACCGCGTCGTGGGTATCCGGCGTTTCCTGATCGTCATCCGGAAAGCGGTAGCGGCCGCCCGACGAAACGACTTGAACCGGAAAATCGACCTGCAAACCCGCGCGGGCGATGTCGATGCGGTGGACGCCGTTGTTGCCCAACTCGCCATTGCCCCAGTGCCAGAACCAGTGCCAGTTGTAGTGGATGCGGTTGTCCAGATACGGCCGGCGCGGCGCGGGCCCCTGCCAGAGATCGTAGTCGAGATACTCCGGCGGCGGGGTTTGCATCCCATTTCCCAGGGTAGGCCGGTTGGCGCGGTAGTAGCACTTGGCGTAGAAAACGCGGCCAATCGCGCCCTCCTGCAAACGCGCCAGGCCCTCCACCAGGCTCGGCCGGCTGCGGCGCTGGGTGCCGTGCTGGATACGGCGATCGTATTTTCGCGCCGCTTCCACCATCAGCTCGCCTTCGCGCGGATTGTGGGAGCACGGTTTTTCCACGTAAACGTGCTTGCCCGCCGCGGCAGCCATGACCGTGGCCGGGGCGTGCCAGTGATTGCTGGCGCCGATGACTAACACGTCCACGTCGTCGTCCTCCAGCATTTGGCGAAAATCCTGCCCGTGCGCGATTTTTCGTCCGTTCACCTTCCCCACGGCATGCGCGGCGGCTTCGGCCCGGCTCACGTCCACATCGTAGACGGCCGTGACCTCCACGTTGTCGAACGCCTCAAATCCGGAGGCCAACCGAGTCCCTCGCCCGCCCATTCCCATGGCGGCGACGACGATTTTTTCATTGGCCCCACGTTGGGCGAAGGCCGGCGCGGCGAGCAAACCCGCGGAAGCGGCGCCGGCGGCGGATTGGGTGAAGTTACGACGTTTCATTGCTTAAAACACGGACGCGGGCCCCGCGGATTCGCTGTGAATTTTCGTCAGCCGGTTACGAATTTTCGTTTTCACCGGCGTTGCGCCTCCGCCAGGTCAATCCATCCAGGTTTCGCGCCGGCGGAGGGCCTGACAAGCCGAGAATTCCCGCCACACCCATGGTCGTCGCCAACGAGGTGGGCATAATCCACGTGAAACTCAAAGCCGGCCACGTGCGTCCCAGCAAATTGCCGATTTGCTCGGAATATCCCAGCCCAACGCTCACCAGCAGCCCGCAAATCGCGCCAACGATCGCCGCACGTTGGCCAGCTCGCGGCAAAAACATGCCGGTCAAAAACAAGCCTCCCAGCGGCCCGGTCACCGCATTGAACGTGCGCGGCAGCGCGGCGACGATTCCCCACTTTTCCGGCATAAAACTGAGCAAATACGCCGCCACGGTGATGAAAACTCCCGCGCCGCAGGTAACCGCCATCGCAAAACGGACGTGGTTGCCCTCCCCGTGCGATTTGCCGCGTTTCAGCTCCACCGTCGTCACGGTCGCGATCGAATTGATCCCGGAATCGATGCTCGACATGGCCGCGGCGATCAAGGCCGCCAAAATGGCGCCTCCCACGCCGGGCGGCAGGTGATGGACGGCAAACGTGGGAAAAATCAGGTCGTGCTGCTTTTGAGCCACCAGATCGTCTTCCACCGTCAAGCTCTGGCCGATGTAGAAGTAAACCAACGCCAGGCCCACCACCACCAGCATGAGGTTGATCCCCACGCCAAAGAGCGAGGCGGTGATGAAACTGCGGCGGGCCGCCCGGGCGTCGGTGGTGCTGAAGTAGCGCTGCACGGTCATTTGGTTGGAAAGATGGGTGCACACGTGCCACACGCACATGTGAAAGGCCACGGTCACAACGGTGGCGCGCACCGTGGGATCCAGGCTGAAAAAC
>CBDCZR010000046.1:0-76248 GCA_965224535.1 Verrucomicrobiales bacterium | reverse complement strand
GAGTTTTCCTGGGGGAGAAGGCCTGACGCTTGCCAGTCAAGCTGAACAGCCGGGAAAAGGCTCAATTTTCCACCGCACCTGCCTTCGGCCAGATTCGCGCATGCAAATCTCGTTCCTGCTCGTCTTGGCTCTCGCCGTGGCCGCCGACGCCGCGGCTTGCCCTAACATTGTCGTCATCATCGCCGATGACATGGGTTACTCCGACCTCGGTTGCTACGGCGGCGAAATCGACACGCCGAACCTGGATGCCTTGGCCGCCGGCGGTCTGCGATTCACCCATTTCTACGTCAACAACATGTGCTGGCCCACCCGCGCCAGCCTCATGACCAGTCTTTACCCGAAAACCGCGCTGCCGCGGAACGGATCCGCAAACGGCGGGCTGCATCCTAACGCGATTACCTTGCCTCAGGCGCTAAAAAACGCCGGTTACACCACCTACATGTCCGGCAAGTGGCACTTGTCGAATCCCAACGAGTTGGACGGTCCAAATGCGCCGCAAAATCGCGGATTCGACCAGTTTTACGGCACGATTCACGGCGCAGGCAGCTTTTTTGCCCCGGTTTCGCTAAGCCGAAACGGTCAGGACGCATCGCGCGATTTTCAGGAGAACGCCGGCTACTACTACACCGATGCCATCAGCGACCAAGCGATCCAGTTCCTGCAAGATCGCACCTCCGGCGATCCGTTTTTCCTCTACGTGGCCTACACCGCGGCGCATTGGCCGCTGCATGCTAAGCCGGACGATATCGCGGCTTATCGTGGGCGTTATGCCATGGGCTGGGATGAGCTTCGCAAACAGCGTCACGCGCGGATGAAGGAACTGGGCGTGGTGAATCCGGCGTGGAAGCTTTCGCACCGGCATCCGGACGTTCCCGCTTGGGAGGGGACGGAGCACGGGGAGTGGCAACTGCGGCGCATGGAGGTTTATGCCGCGCAAATCACGGCCATGGACCGGGGAATCGGCAAAATTGTCGAGCAACTCAAGCAAGCCGGCGAATTTGACGACACGCTGATTCTCTACCTGCACGACAACGGCGGTTGCCACGTGGAATACGGCCCCACGCGCAAAGGCGCCCATCTCCCCAAGCTAACCCGCGACGGCCGCCCCATGATTCCGGGCAATCTTCCCGAGCACATGCCCGGCCCGGAGCACACCTACCAAAGCTACGGCTACGGCTGGGCGAATGCGAGCAACACGCCGTTTCGCCTCTTCAAGCAGCACGACCACGAAGGCGGTACGCGCTCCCCGCTCATCGTTAGCTGGCCAAATCAGGCCGGCCTGGAAAAAGGCGCGATTTCCGGCGAAATTTGCCACGTCATCGACCTCATGCCGACGTTGCTCCAGGCCGCGCAGACGGATTGGCCGGAAACGACGCTAAATCCGGAGGGCCGCAGCTTTTTCCCGGTTTTGGCCGGCGCGAAATCCGGCGCGCAGCCCCATCGCGACCTGTTTTGGGCTCACGCCAAGGGCAAAGCGATCCGTTCCGGCGCCTGGAAGCTGGTTTCCGCGAACAAAGGCGCGTGGGAACTCTACAACCTGGAAACCGACGGCACGGAGTTGACCGACCTGGCCGCAAAAATGCCGGAAAAGGTCGCCGAATTGGAAAAACGCCATGCCGCGTGGGCCAAGCGAACGTCGAGCACTGCCGTTCGCTCAAAATAGCGCCGAATCAGCTCACAGCTTGCGCAGTTTGATGCTCCGAAACCACGTGGGGTGGCCGTGATCCTGCAGGCCGATGTGCCCCTGGCGATTTTTGCCGAATTGCTCGAATTTCGCGAATTTGCTCGCCGCCACTTTCGCGTTCCATTCCTCGCCGCCGACCTTGATGCTCACGATCTCGATCCCGTTGTGCGTCACCGTGATGACGTCATCCAAAATCTTGACCCGGGTCTCGTTCCACTCCCCAGCCGGCTTAATCGCCTCCGGTTTGGTGGGCGCCAGGGCATAGAGAGCGCCCGCCTGGTGGCCGTAGTTCGTGTCGCCCTCCTTCGCGTCATAAATCTGGAGTTCCGGCGCGTGATGCCAGATGCGCTGCGGACTTTCGTCCACGCGCAGGAGGATGCCGCTGTTGCCGCGCACCTCAATTTTCCACTCCACCACCAGCTCGTAGTTCTCGAACTTTTCCTTGGTGATGATGTCGCCGCCGCCCTTGCCCATGAGCGTGCCGTCTTCCTGGATGGCCCAGCCTTCGGGCATTTCGTCCTTTTTGAAGCCGCGCCAGGCATCGGCGTTGGAGCCGTCAAAAAGGGCGATCCACTCTTCCTCGGCTACGGCTGGCAGAAGGGATGCGAAGGCAAAAATCGTGGCAAGCGTGAGAATTTTCATGGCTGGACGCATAGCGAGCCCGCACCGCGATTCAACGCCGAAAAAGCTGGAAATGGCCCCTCAACCCGATTAATGGGGCGCATGACAACGAAAAGATCCCATTTTTTGTTTTCCCTTCTCCTGGCAGCCTTCAGCCTCTCGCCCGCCTTCGCCGAACCTGTCGGCCCAATCGGCGGATTCGTCTTCGAACCGGGCGAAAAGTGGTCCGCGCAACAGCCGAGCAGCTCCATGCGCAAGGCCGAGCTAAAATTCGACGCCGAGGGAGATTTTGATCCCATTGCCGTCTTTTTTGAGTTCGGCAAGAGCGGCGTCGAGGCGAACATCACTCGCTGGAAGGGCCAGTTTCAAGGCGGCCCGGCCGAGGAAGAGCGCGAGAAGCTGGGAGACGGCAACGTGCTGGTGGTTTTGTCAGGCACCTACCTGGAAAGCTCCGGCGGGCCGTTTAGCGGCAACAAAACGCCCCGGCCGAACTACAAAATGCTGGCCGCAATCCTGGAAGGCGAGGCTACCTCCGTTTTCGTGAAATTGACCGCTCCCGGCAGGGTCGCCGACGAAGTCCGCGAATCCTTCACCGCGCTGATCAAGAGCGCGCTCGATTAAAGGGTGCGATTTCAGCTCCAGGTCCTCTTTTTCTCCGTTCTGCGCGATGCCGTGGGGGCGGATCGCATCAATTTGGAGTTGCCCGCCGACCGGGATTGGACCGTCGCGACCCTGCTGGAGCGTCTTTACTCCGATTACCCGAAATTGCGCGATTGGGACACCAACCTCCTCGTCGCCGCCGACCTGAAATACGTCCAACGCGACGAAAAGTTGCACAACGGACAAGAAATTGCGATCATGCCTCCCGTCCAAGGTGGATGAGACGCATGCCTGAGACCCACCCAGAATCCTCCAGCCCAGACGGCGGCGAACGGCCGCTCTTCGAACTCGGCGCCCGTGCTGAAGCCATTCCCGACGCTGTGGAGACGGTCAACCCCATCCACGAACGCGTCGCCGGGGTGGAACTGGTTCAGGCCCACGGAATCGCGTTAGCGGGGCGCGGGCGGCGATTTTTGGCCAAAATCCTGGATTTATCGATCGTGGCAGCGGCATTTTACGGCGTATCCATCGCCCTCATCGCCAAACTGCCTGATGGCCCGCAATGGGGCCCGGCCATCGCCGTTGGCCTCTTCGGATTCATCGGCGTCTGGTTCACCTGGTTCGTCTACAACACGCTTTTGCGCGGCAATACCTGGGGAAAATGGCTCATGCGCGCCCGGGTCATCGACGACAAGGGCGACCCGCTCAATTTCGGAAAAGCTTTCGGCCGTTCCTGGGCGGAATCACTCACCCTGCTGCTGTTGGGCGTGGGCTACCTCTTCGCGCTGTTTGACTCGCAAAAACGCGCTTTGCACGATCACCTGGCGGGCACGCGGGTGGTGCAGCGGTGAAAATGGTGACAATGCGCGCGGTTGTCAGTTCGGCAGGATCGCGGTAAACTGCGCTTGCTGTGAATCTTGAGACACTGCCATTCACCATCGATCCAAACTTAAGGCGACTCTACGAGCCGGCGCCGGAGGATTGGGTTTACGAGACGAACACAAATACCGAGATGACGTTTTCCGACTACTTCATGTTTGCCCCGCCAATCGACGAACTGGCCGAGCAGTTGGGAGTCAACTTTGAGCGCAAGGAACTATCACTCGACTCGCACTTGGAAGAAGGAGTTACCCCTCGTCTCCAACCCCTCTGCGAGCGGCTTGGGGAAACCCGAAGGTTCACCGATTTTGATACCGAAGCTTCGCGCCGCGAATTCCTCATCGCCCCCGTGATTCACGAGGTCAGCGTTATCTCCCAGGCCTGGCTTTACTCCGAATTTCCGGTCGATGCCGGCAAGAATCTCAACGGGAAACTCGATTTTTTCCTCCGCGGCAAGCACAGCGCCGTCGTCGTGGAAGCCAAGCTGGCCGACCTCACCAAGGGCGCCAAACAACTGGTGGCCGAGTTGGTCGCTGTCGCCAAAACCGAGGAGGCGGCCGAACCGATCCTGGGCGCGGTAACCATTGGCGACGACTGGCAATTTGCCGTGCTCGACCCGCAAGCCAACCGCATTTCCATGGACACCAGGCTTTATCGCAGCCCCGAGCAGGTGCGCGATATCATTGGGACGCTGGTGTGTGCCTTGACGTGACGTCGATTCCCCAAAAATGGGGGTACTTTCATTCCGTCGGCGGTTTTCTTTTGCGTTTCATTCTGCCTTGCCTCACCCATAGGCAGCTATGTCACACCACTCATCCTCCGATCCTCAAAAATCCACGCACGCTGAAGCGGAAATCCGAGCAAATTCCGCTCAAATTGGGAAAAAAGCCACCGCGGCGGCCGCAACCGCCGCTTTTGGCGCTCAGGTGGTTCCAAGCCGCGTTTTTGGCGCAAATCAGCGCCCGGCGCTGGCGGGAATCGGCTCCGGAGGCAAGGGAAAGACGGATATCGCGGAATCGGCGAAATCCGGCTTCGACGTCGTTGCGCTGGTCGATATCGTGGACGTGAAGCGCCTCCGCGAAGGCGATTTGAGCGCGAAAAAGATCCGCTCGCGGCTCGGATCGATGAGGGGGACCCGCGAAGCTCACCCGGATGCCAAATTTTACAGCGATTACCGCGAAATGCTGCACGATTTGGGCGACAAAGTGGATGCGGTGACGGTTTCAACCCCGGATCATCACCACTTCCACGCCTCCGTTCTGGCCATGAAGGCCGGCAAGCACGTTTACTGCCAAAAACCGCTGACGCACGGAATTTGGGAGGCGCGGATGATGACCGAGTTGGCGGCAAAAACCGGCGTGCAGACGCAAATGGGCAACCAGGCCCATGCCAACGATCACATGCGGCGGGTAACCGAGTTGGTTCGCGCCGGCATCATTGGCAAGGTCCGGGAAGTTCATGCGTGGACCAATCGCCCCATCTGGCCGCAAGGATTCAAAACGCCGCCTCCGGCCGACCCCGTGCCGGCGGGGATCGATTGGGAGCAATGGGTGGGGCCGGCGCCGTGGGTTGATTACAGCGGAAAAATCGCCCCATTCGCCTGGCGTGGCTGGTGGAATTATGGAACCGGCGCCATGGGCGACATGGCCTGCCACATCATGGACATGCCCTACTGGGCGCTGGAATTAGGCGCCCCCACAAGCGTGCAAGCCGTGGCTGAAGGCGCGACCCGCTTTTCCGCGCCCATCAACTCCACCGTAACCTACGAGTTTGCGGACAAAGGGGTGAAATATGTGTGGTACGACGGCCAAAAAGGCGCCAAATTCGACCGCGAAGCTTGGAAACTGATCCCCGGCGAATTCAATCGCCCCGGCGAAGAGGTGTTGGAAGGGGTAGACTACAAATCCTACGGCAGCGTGCTGGTGGGAGAGCGCGGCAAACTCTTTTTCAACCGGTTTCGCGACACCTGGATCGTGAAACCCAGCGCGGCGTTGGACGGGTTCAAAAACTGGCCGAAACCGACGATTCCCCGGGCCCGGGGCCAAAACAACTACCACGAATGGCTCGACGCCATTCAGGGTAAAATCGACCACGGCCAGTCGTACTTCGGATTGGCCGGCCCGTTTACCGAGGTGGTGTTGTTAGGCACGCTGGCGCAGCGAAATCCCGGCAAAAAGCTGGTGTGGGACGCCAAGAAAATGGAAGTCAAGGGACGCCCGGAGCTGAATTTGCAGATTCGGCGCAAATACCGCTCCGGCTGGGAAATCGAGGTGTAGGCGCGAAATTCGCGCCGCGCACCATTGCCGCTCAAATCCGCAGCTTGGAGATGCTGATGTGCCCGCCGAAACATTCGGCGACGTCGGAACCCGGCTCGCGGGGGCGATCCGCGTAAACGCCGGCATAACGCAGACCCTCAGCCGTTTCCACGAACTCGACGTGCAGCGGCGCGGCTTCGGGTTGGGTGCGGCGCAGTTCCGGCTCCGGCTGGTGTTCGCGCAGGTGGGGCAAATTCACGTTCCAGTGCTCGCCGGGGGCCAGTTTTTCGGCCATCAGGCCCTCCACGGCTGATTTCGTGCGGCGCGCGGCCAATTTCCAGTCCAGCGCGAGATCTCTCCGCGTGTAGTGGGAAACGGCAATGCCATGCAGGCCGTGATAGGCCGCTTCGCGCACGGCGGCGATGGTCCCTGAGATGTAGACATCGTGACCCATGTTGCCGCCGTGATTGATCCCGCTGAGCACCCAATCCGGCCGTTTGGGCAACAAATTGGCGATCGCCACGCGAACGCAATCGGCCGGCGTGCCATCGACGGCCCAGCGGCGTTCGCCGCGATTTTCGACGCGAATCGGCGTTTCCGTGGTTACGCGGTGGCCGACTTGCGACATGGGCCCAGCCGGCGCGGCGACAAAAATTTCGCCGAGGCCGGTGGCGGCTTTTTCTAACGCGCCGAGCCCCTCAGCGTCGATTCCGTCGTCGTTGGTGATGAGAATAATCATTCCTTGCGTGAGGTCGAACCTTCCATAGGGTGGCGCATCTCAAGCAAGCCTTCAACACCTAGAATTCCCAATTCCATGCCCCTTCGCAAATCTTTGTTCGCCCTTGTTTTTTCGCTGTTTGCCCTCGGCCAGCTCCTTGCCGGCCCCGTCGTGGAAATCGAGACATCGATGGGCAAAATCGTGGCCGAACTCAATGACGCGAAAGCGCCCAAAACGGTGGCGAATTTCCTCAAATACGTCGAATCCGGCCACTACAACGGCGTGGTCTTCCATCGCGTCATCGACAATTTCATGATCCAAACCGGCGGCTTCGCCCTGCTGGAGGGCGGCAAGATCGAGCAAAAAGAAGTCGGCGATTCGGTTGAAAATGAGGCCAACAACGGCCTGGGTAACGAATTCGGGACACTGGCGATGGCGCGCACGAGAGATCCGCACAGCGCCTCGGCCCAATTTTTCATCAACCTGAAGGACAATGCGTTTTTGAACCACACTGCGCCCACTCAGAGCGGTTGGGGCTACGCGGTGTTTGGCAAGGTCATCGAGGGAGAGGACGTGGTGAAGGCGATCGGCAAAGTGGCGACCGGCACGCGCACCCTGCACGCCCGCCTCGGCAGTCAGGTGTCCGCTCGGCCCTTTGACGATGTGCCGCAGGAGGACGTGGTCATCAAGTCCGTCAAATTGCGCGCCGCGGGGTAAAAACGGCCACTTTTCATCTCCCCCTACCCTTCAAATTTTCCCACGAACCATGAGCGAAATTCGCATCACCCTCAAAACCTCCAAGGGCGACATCCACGGCACGCTTTTCGCCGGCCAAACGCCGATGACTTGCGCCAATTTCTTGAATTTGGCCCAGCGCGGTTACTACGACGGGCTGACGTTTCACCGCGTGATCGACGACTTCATGGTCCAGGGCGGCGATCCCACCGGAACGGGCTCCGGCGGCCCGGGCTACAAATTTGGCGACGAGGTTGACACCGGCCTCAAGCACGATAGCCCCGGCATTTTTTCCATGGCCAACTCCGGCCCGGGAACCAACGGGAGCCAGTTCTTCATCACCCACGTGGCCACGGATTGGCTGGATGGAAAGCACACCGTTTTCGGCAAAGTTAGTGACGGACAGGACGTGGTCAACGCCATCGAAAAAGGCGACGAAATCACTGCAATCGAGGTGCTGGATTCGACCGACGCGCTGTTTGAGGAACAAGCCGGCCAATTGGCGGAGTGGAACAAAATTCTCGACGCCTGATGCGAGTTGGCGCGTTGGTTTTGAGCCTGTTGGCTCCCCTGGCTTTGGCCCAGGAGGACTTTGAGCGCCTAACCTTTCACGCGCCGCCGAAACCGCTCTCCCCGGAGGCGAAAACGCAGAATTGGCCGCGATTTCTCGGGCCTAACGACGATTCTACGACCGAAGAATCGCACCTGCTCGATAAATGGCCCGAAACCGGCCCCAAGCTGGTTTGGGAGGTGGAAAAGGGCGAGGGATATGCCAGCCCGGCAATCGTCGGCGAGCGTTTGGTGCTCTTTCACAACCTCAACGACGTCGACATCATCGAGTGCTTGCACGCCGAGACCGGCAAGCGGTTTTGGAAGTTTGAGGAGCCAAACCGGTATCGCGACCGCTACGGCTACTCCAACGGCCCGCGAGCCAGCGCGGTCATCGACGGCGGCCTCGTTTACACACTTGCGCCGACCAGCAAAATGCGCTGCGTGAAGCTGGAAACCGGCGAATTGGTCTGGAATCGCGACTTGGCGGCTGATTTCGGCGTCCCGCAATATTTCTTCGGCCACGGCCCGAATCCGCTCGTCACCGGCGGCAAGGTCATCATGAATTTGGGAGGGACAAAAGGCGTCTGCGTGGCCGCGTTTGACGCAAAAACCGGCGAAACGGTTTGGGAAACGCCGCACGAATGGCGGGCCAGTTACGCCTCGCCCATTTCGGCCAACTTTCACGGCCAGGAAAAGCTGCTGGTCTTTGCCGGGGGCGAGAGCCGGCCACCATTTGGCGGACTGCTCCTCATCGATCCGCAAACCGGCGATTTGCACGACGCCTTTCCCTGGCGCTCGTCGAAATTTGAGTCCGTCAACGCTTCCACCCCCCTGGTCGTGCCCGGAAACCGCGTGCTCATCAGCGAGACCTACAGCGAGGGAGCCGTTCTCTTGCAGGTGGGCCAGGATTTCAAGCTGACGCCGGTTTGGAAGGCCGAAGAGCTGAAGTGTCACTGGATGCAGCCACTTTACATCGACGGCCATTTTTACGCGTTCACCGGCCGCAATGAACCCGACGCGGGGCTGGACTGCTGGGACGCCGCGACCGGCCAGCGCAAGTGGCGCGAGGAGATGTTTTGGAAGGCGGAAATCGACGGCCGCACCTTTGGTTGGAGCTATTTTCGCGGCAGCCTGCTTCGCGCGGATGGCCGAGTTTACGCGCTGGGCGAGTTGGGAACGTTCGCGACTTTTGAGCTGACGCCGCAGGGAGTGACCGAAAAGCATCGGGTGGAGTTGTTCGGCGCGCAGCAAAGCTGGACGCCGCCCGCCGTTAGCCGCGGATTGCTCTACGTGTGCCAAAATCAGCGGGAATTGCGCACCGCCGCGGCGCCGAGGCTGCGTTGCTACGATTTTCGGCGTGCCGAGTGAAATCCGCAGGCCGCACAAAGCCATGAACGAGCTACCAAGACGCGAAATTCTGAAAAAAGGCGCGGCAGCCGCGATTGCCGGCGGCAGTCTGGCCAACGCCGGCGCCGAAACCAAGCCCTCCCTCATCAGCGCGGAAAATGCCCGCGAAGGCAGCGAAGACTGGCAGTTGCAGAGCGTTGGCCCGAAGACATCCGCCATCGAGGGCTACGCTTCCAGGCAATCCGTTGCTGCGGGCGAGACCCTCGAACTCAAGGTCTCCGCAAATCCCGCCTCGCCGTTCCGCATCGAGATTTTTCGCACCGGTTACTATGGCGGCAAGGGCGCGCGGAAGGTGCACGAGATCGGCCCGCTGAACGGAAAACCGCAGCCCATCCCCAAACCCTCACAAGGCGACAAGCGGCTCTTGGAATGCCAGTGGGAAACCGCCACAGAGCTGGAAATTCCCGCCGATTGGGTTAGCGGCGTCTACCTTGCCAGGCTAACCACCATTCCCGCGTCCGGCGGCGAATTTTGGCAAAACTACATCGTCTTCATCGTCAGGGACGACCGCCCCTGCGACGCCTTGGTGCAGTGCTCTGACAACACCTGGCAAGCCTACAACCTCTGGGGCGGCGGTTCGCTCTACAGGCACCCCAAGGGCAACCAGCGCACCTTTGCCCACGTGTCCTTCGACCGTCCCTACGCGCGCTATCCGCAAAAATTCGCCGCCTACCCGCAATCGACCGGCTCCGGCGAATGGCTGCTGTTCGAGTATCCCATGGCCTACTGGCTGGAGCGCGAGGGTTACGATGTGAGTTATGTTTCCAACAGCGACATGCTGACCCCGGAGCGCGCCTTGAAGTGCCGCGCCTTTCTCTCCGTGGGGCACGACGAATACTGGGACATCCGCCAGTTCCGGTCCGTCACCAAGCTGCGCGACGAAGGGTTGAGCCTGCTGTTTTTCTCTGCCAACACCTGCATGTGGGTGAGCCCGCTCATGCCCTCCAGCGACGGCCGCCCTAACCGGATCACGCATCGCGGCGGAACCTACGGCCCGGAGGAAGACTACATCGCCGAGCGCATCGCCCGGCACGGACCGTTTCCGCATCGCGGGCCGGATGAGGGGCTTTTGTTAGGCGCGCGCAACTACCGCAACGTGGTCGGCCACGGCGATTGGACGTGCGTGGCGCCGGAGCACTGGATGTTTGCCGAAACCAGCATGAAACAGGGCGATTCGGTGCAGGGATTGGTCGGCTGGGAGCAGCACGGCCACCCGGCCACGGAGATTCCCGGCTTGGAAATCGTCGGCCAGGGCTCGGCGTGGCGTGGTAAGGAAGAAAAAATCTACACCGCCACGGTTTATCCTGGTCCAAAGGGAAATTTCGTGTTCAACGCGGCGACAATTTGGTGGTGTCAGGGTTTGTCGTGTCCTCCTGGCCATCGATTGCCCGGCAAGCCCGCCCGCCTCAAACCGTTGCTCGGGCCTGACGAGCGCGTTGAGAAAATGACGCGAAATTTGCTCGGCCGCGCCTTGGGTGGGTGAGCAAGTTTGCTTGCCGCGAGATTTTGCGCACAAGACGAGTTACCCGCCATCACCAAAAATTGGGGCTGTGCGCGCACGACAAAGACAATCTGCTGCACGCCACGTTTGGAAAAACGATCCAGGTATTCCGGGACTCGCATTTCTGAAATCGACCTGATTATGGGTTGGCTCGGGCGTGGGTAAACGGGTAGCTGGTCGCCACGGCCACGATGACGTCTTGGAGGCCGCCTTTTTCAGCAATGGCAGCGACTTCGACGATCGCGATTTCGTCAGCCGGTTCGAGGTGGCGTCCCAAGCCGTAGGTTAGCAGTTGCTGGATAAAACCGCGGTGAAAATCGGCCTTTCGCTCGGCAAGCACGTCTTTGAATTCGACAACATCGCGGTAAGCGTAGCGATTCATCAATTTGCCGCCAGAATCGATGGGAAACTTGCCGTAGCTCTCGCGCCACTGGCCGATGGCGTCGAATTTTTCCAGCGGGAAACCTAACGGATCGATGCGGGTGTGACAGCCGGCGCAGGCGGCCTTTTCGCGGTGTTGTTCGAGCTTCTGACGCAACGTTAGGCCCGCGTCCTGCATCGCTTCGTCATCCGCGCCGAGTTCATCGACCATCGCGGGCGGCGGAGGCGGTGGGCGATTGAAGAGGACCTCAGTGACCCAGGCGCCGCGGTAGACTGGGCTGGTGCGCAGCGGAAGTGAGGTTAATGTTAGGGTGCTGCCCATGCAGAGAATGCCGCCGCGCTTGCGGTCGGGGAGTTGGCAGCGGAACCACTTGGATTGGTCGAGGCGCTTGCGGCCGTTTTTGTCTAGGGATTCGGCGGAGGCGAGGTGTTCGGCGAATTCGGTCTCGAATCCGTAGAACTGGATCAGCCGGGGATTGAGCCAGGTGAAATCCGGGTCGATCAGATCGAAGAGCGGCCGGTTTTCGATGAGGCAGGTTTCGAAGAGCAAGAGAGTTTCCTGCAACATCGGCGCGGCGAGGGTCTCTTTGCCTTTGGTTCCGGCGTAGAATTTGGGGAAACGTCGTGCGTTAGGCTGGGAGCCGAGCAGGACGTTGAGCCGCAGCCATTGGTAGGCGAAGGAATCGGAAAGTTCCTTGGATTTGGGATCGCGCAACATGCGGTGCGCTTGTTTTTCGATGCCGGCGGAGGTGTCGAGTTCTCCGTTCTCAGCCGCGGCGAAGAGTTCGTCGTCGGGCATCGACGCCCAGAGAAAATAGGAAAGCCGGTTGGCGATTTCGTAGCCATCGAGCCGGCGGACGGCGCCATCGCCTCCCGCGTTTTCGGCGATGAGAAGGAAGCGCGGCGAGCTTAGCACGGCGCGAATGGCTTCAGCCGTTGCTGACTCCCGGCTTGTGCCGCCGGCGAGCGCGTTTTCGTAGATGGCAAGGTAGGGCGCGATTTCTTCGTCGCTAACCGGGCGGCGAAAGGCGCGATGATGCAGTAGCTGTTGGTTGATCCAGCCGATGACCATGTTTTGCTCATCATCACTTGGCTGACTTTTTTCGGCAGGCGGCATTTCGTGAAAATGCAGCGCATTGCGCAGACGTTGCATCGCCTTGAGATCGTCCTTCGCGTCCTCCGTTGTGTAGAATGGAAAGAGATCGAAGTCGCCTTTCGGCTTGCCGGAATCGCCGTCGTGGCAATCGTAGCAGTGCTCTTGGAGCAGCGGAACGATCTTCTCGGTGAACTCGTCGGCGGAAACCGCTGAGGAAAAGAAACCACTAATGAGCACTAATAGACACTGATGGATTTTGATTGTTCTGGTGTTGCTAGTGTCCATTCGAATGGGCGTTAGAGGATGAACCGTTTCCATTCGACTTGGTCGACCGGGCCAAAATTGATGAGATAGCCAACTCGAAACTGAGTGATTCGCATATAGTTGATCAGCTGGGCTTGGTGTTCGGGCAGGAGACTGCTAACGGCTTTCAGTTCGACAACTATTCCCTCACAAACCAACAAATCAGGGATGTATCGCTTCTTCAATTCTCTGCCCTTGTAGAAGACCTTCAATTCTTGCTTGGATCTAAACGGAATGCTCTTCAAACCCAATTCCAGTTCCAAGCTTTCCTGGTAGATCTCCTCCAAAAGTCCGCCTCCCAGCTCCCGATGAACCTCAAAAGCCGCTCCAATGAGAGCATAGCCTTCGGCGCTAAATGGTTTGTCAGAATCCCCATTCATCAGTGAAAATGAGTGTCGATCAGTGGTTCAAGCAAGCACATCGCTGAGAACTCCTTTGCTATCCGCGAATCCACCACGTTCAACGTCCATCGCCTGCAACAGCGCCAACCACAAATCCGCGAGCGGGCGTTTGCCGTCGAATTTCCAATGCTGACCCGCTCTGAGCCGCCCGCCGAGATCACCCGCAAGAACGATTGGGAGGTTGTTGTAGTCGTGAACCCGGCCGTCGCCCATGCCGGAGCCGAGCGCTACCGCACAGTGGTCTAACAATGTTCCATCGCCGTCAGGTGTCGCTGCCATTTTCTCAACGACATAAGCAAATTGCTCGACGTGGAATCGGTCGATCTTCCGCAATTTCGCCTCAGCATCGTCGCCCTTGGTGTGCGTGAGGACGTGGTGATTCTGAGGATCGTCGAAAACGCCGTGATACATCCGCGGAGTGTCCCAGCGCTCGGGATCGACTAACAAGCTGGCCACGCGCGTGATGTCTTGTTGGAATGCTAGGATCATGAGGTCGCCCATCAAGCGGATGTAATCATGGCGCCGTTGTGGGATTCCCTTCGGCTGCGGCATTTCGGGTTTCCCGCGTTTTTCAGCTGCTGCTGTGGCCCGATCGAGGCGGCTTTCGACTTCGCGGACCGAATCGAGATACTCATCCAGTTTAGATTGATCCCCGTGACCGAGTTCCGCGCGCAACCGCTTCGCATCCTCCAAAACCAGATCGAGAACGCCCTTGTCCTTCGGATTCGGCTTTCCAAAAAGCCGGTGCCACACCTCTCGCGGGTCTTTTTCCGGTGTGGCGGCGTAGCCCGGTCCTAACCAAGAAACCGTCTCGAAATACTTCGTCTCGCGGGTGTTGGTGTGGTTGTTCGTGCTTAGCTCCAGGGAGGGGAGCGACGTTTCGGCGCCGATCTCTTTCGCGATCACCTGATCGAGGGTGATGTTTGTGGGAAACGCGCCGTCGAGCGCCTGGGACGGCGGCGAACTGCTCAGCCACGAACAGGCCGCCTGCGCGTGAACGCCCGTGCCACCGCGGAATTCGCGGTCGAGCCCGGTGAACAGGCTGATGCGGTCGCGCACCTGCGTTAGCGGCTCCAGCGAGGGCGGCAGCTCAAAGTCCGCGCCCGCTTTCGTCGGATGCCACGCGTCTTGAACCACGCCATTGGGAACGTAGAAAAAGGCGACGCGTTTCGGGCGAGCCGCTCCCGCGGCTGCCAGACCGCTCGGCGTCATCGCTTCGAGAAACGGCAGGCCAATGGCCGCGCTGGCGCCGCGCAAAAGTGTGCGTCGCGATAGAGTTTTGTTTCGGAGAATATTCATCGCACTCAAATTTTAGTTTTTGTCCGTTTTGGGCTTTAGGCTAGCAGCAACGGAATCTGCACCTCCCTCGACATCAAGCCGAGCGACGATTTTGCCTTTCGTATCGCGGGAGATGATCGCTACATCGCCCGCGACCCATTCGGAATCGAAGGTAATCGTCGCGGAACCGGGAAATCTGCGTAGAACATGGTCGGCGCCGCCGCGTTTCAAGCGAATCACAAAGCGGAGTTCGCCGATGACCTCAGAGGGTAGCGCCTCCACAGACGCCACCGGCCAGTCGTTCTCGCCAGCCTGCATTTGGATGATCCACGCGCGCGAAAACGTGCCGCTGGCTTGCCATTCGTGGGTGGGGACGGGATACGGCTTCGCGGTCGTGTCGTAGATCCGCCAACCGAGCAACTCGGGGGCCTCTTGACCCTCGATGATGCGCAATTCCAGATCGCCAACCGGATCGACGGGCAGAATCTGGAGCGCGGCGGCGGGAGTGATGGCTACCGCGGATTTGTCGGCATCGCGGATCGAGATCTCAGGCGGATTCGGGCTTAGTTGCCAGGGATGCCGCCACGTCCGCAGTTTCTCCTCTTTCGGTTCGACGGTGTCGATCACGATGTAGTAGCCATCGCGAGTGGGGCGATCGCCTTTCACGAAGATGATTTGCCTAACCCATTTGCCTTGGATGTGCTCGCCGGGCCGATGCCAGCCGTATTCGAAAGCGCCCTCGCCATAGTCAAACCGGGCGTTGCTGATCCAACGGCGTTTCGGCGGGTCGAAACCGCGATGCATCTCCTGTTTCCAGTGCGGAATGCTGTTTTCCTGCGCCCAGTCCGGCGAAAGCGTGTTGAATGAGAGGGAGCGACCGGCGTGGACGGTGTTGCCGACTCCGCTGTAGCTACCGCGGCCAGCATCGCGGATGAGCAGGTGATTGCCGAATTGCGTGAAAATGTTCAGCGCGTCGTGTTTCCCGTGGCTTGCCCCCCACGGCCCGGCGCCGAAGAACAGATATTTCTCAGCTCCGCCCCAACCGGTTCGCATCAGGTAATGACCGGCGTTCGGAAAGTAGAGCGACTTTTCCTCCGGCGGCGCACCTTCTTTACCGCGTGTCGCCAGCCACCGGAAATCCTCGCGATGGGGAAACCAGTGCAGTGAGCGCCGAAAATGATCGTCCACCATGCTCCAACCGCCGTCATTCAGCGGAATCTGCGTTTGGTTAGGCGTCGAAAGGAGCAACGGATGTTCCAGCGCCTTCTCCAGCACCTCAAAATACTTCCGCGGCGGGGTGACTCTGAGCTGCTCGCGAAAACGGATGAAGTTTTCCAGCGCCAGAATCGTGGCCCAATTGTAGCCCGTGCTGAGGCTAACATGACTACCATCCGGATGAAATTGCCGCGCCAGCATTTCGTCCCATCGCTGCAAGGCGAGCGCTTTCCACTCCGCGCTCGCGGTAAATTCGGGGAGCAGAATCGCGGTCTGCAAAAGCGCCATCGTAGTGTGGGCAGCTCCGTCGTCATGCACCGCGAAGCTGCTCGGATTCGTGATCAATTCCGCCTGACGGATCATCCCAACGAGCATGGCGAAGTGCGCCTCATCGCTGAATTCGGGCGCTTTGCGGAACGCCTCGTAAGCAGGCCACCACGTGAGTTCGAGCCGACGCCCGATGTTGCTGGTGTTCATCCAGCCCCAGCGAAACGTCGTCCCATCCATGAGGTTCAGCCCGCCGACCGTTGGCGTGCGATCCCAGAAAAACGGCTCGCGCGATACCCAGTCGAGCACCTCGCTGGAAAAACGCGTCGCGTAGCGGCCATCGCCGGATTCCTCCCACGCCTTCGCAAGCGAGACCCAGTGGAAATGGCGATTCAGGTGGCCATTGCACCTCGGCCAATTGATGCGGAGCGGTTCGTCCTGCAAAACCCAACGATGCGTGTCGCCATTCGTGTCGGTCCACGCATCGGTGAACTTGCTGAAGTAGCCGAGCGTGCCGTAGTGCCCCTCAAGGACCTTGTCGGCAATCGTTTGCCAGTCGGCGTGAAGAACCGTCGGCGGAGTTTGTTCGAGAGTCGGCGCTTGCGGCTCCTTGCGAGTTCGCATGTGTTCGAGAAAGAGCCTTTGCGCTCGCTCCGCATTCCCCTCGCGGTAAGCCTCCGCCACTGGCGTCATCGCTGGGAAAGACGGGTCGATCGCTCGCAGCACGATTTCCGCGTGTGTGGGCAGTTCCTTGGCCTTCTCGGTCGTCAACTTCTTGAACTCGACATCGTGGAAGACGCTCGTGCGGGACGGTTCTCCCGCGCTCCCGCCGCGCAACGCAAAGAGTTTCACCACACCCGCCGTGAGGCGTTCCGCGATAAAATGCTCTTCTCTCGGACGATCCATCGCATCAATGAACAACCTCACCCGTGAACCTTCCTTCTCCGGCCAAACCACAATTCGCACCCGATGGCCAACACCGCCGCAAAGCATCATCTGGTTAGGGTGTTGGTATTCTCCGTTGTCCTTCCAACCTGGCGGTTTTGGATTGGGTTCGTTCCTTGTTAGGTTGCTGCCCCGGTGCCAGAGCGTGTAGACCGCGCGTCCGTGGCCTTCGCGCAGATCGAGCATGAGCGTCTGGTCGTTTCGGTCGCCATCTGCGTTCGGCAATCCAATCGCAAGGCTGGCGAGCGCGGAAAAATCGCCTCCTTCGGCTTTCACCGGATCAATCCTGGATTCGACCGAAAAACACTCGCACGCGGGATCGACATTGGAGAGGACATGGCTATTGACCTGCCGTGATTCCGCTGAAAGTTGGATTTCGCCTTCGGCTACGCAGAGTGAAGCCACGCAGGTGAGCAAAAGGATGGAGGGTCTGGCAAGATTCATCCAGGAAGAAATGATGGCGGCGTCCATCCATCGCGCAACATCATATCAACCCCATTCCCGATTATCGCCGAAATTCAGGCTTGGAAGGTTGGCTGCTGCAAGGGGCGATTTCAGTTGGCATTGGCCTGGAGCATGGGGCAAGGTGAACAATGGCGCTGGCAACCGAACTTTCACCTACGGCCCTGGAGACCGAGTTTCAGGAACACGCCCGGATTTGGTACGATCAAACGCGGAAACACTCCTTCGTGCACAAACGCGCCATCCACCAGCGAATCATCGGCCTCGGTCCCAGCGTCGTCCGCATGATCCTTCGCGAATTAGAAAAAACGCGCGACCACTGGCTTTGGGCGCTCCAAGCCATCTCGGGTGAAGATCCGGCCAAGGGAATCGACACCTACGCGGACGCGGTAGAACGCTGGTTGCTCTATAACTGCATCGCCTGGGCCGCGGGTAACGGCGAACAGTGGTGGCAGCCCACCTTCGGCGTTTCCGGCTTTTACTGGCCGGAGGACTTGCCTGAGGATCTGCGGGTGGAAACGTTTTGTGAGTTGTATCGAAGATTTGGCGGCTACGAACCCTGTTCGTCTACTGCGTTGGAAGCAGGTTTCGAAAAGATCGCGCTGTATGCCGATGATGTGGGCGATGTGGCTCATGTGGCGCGTCAGTTGGCCAATGGGCACTGGACCAGCAAGCTCGGGGCGCTGGAAGACATCGAGCATGTCACCGCCGAAGCTTTGGAAGCGGACTACGGAAAGATCGCCTGCGCGTTGAAACGTTCCCTAACCGAAGCCAAAGGCGAGAAGTAAGTTCCGCAACCTTCAGTTCGCGGTGATCCTCGCGGTTCTTGCCACACTCTTCGCCACCGGCCAAATCGACCTGAGCGCGATTTTGAACTGAGCGCGGTGGTTCGCGCTTTAGGCCGAAGAATCCAGTTGAACCGAAGGAAATTTGTGGTATTGTTAGAGTGAAAACCGAACTCAATTTCAATTGCCATGCCTTACATCCCCTTTTACGAACTTTTCCCGAAAACAGCGGAACGCGAAACCAGATCGCTGATCAATTTTGACAATGATTCCTTCCCGAAAGGAGAGTTTGGTTTCATTGAAATGTTTTGTGACGAGTGCGACTGCCGCCGCGCGGTAATTCGGGTCGTTTCACCACCGACCGGTCCCGAGGCCCTGGCCACGATCTCTTATGGTTGGGGGACGCGGAGTTTTTACGAGCGTTGGGGCCACGGAGACGAGGTGATCGTTGAGAGCATGTTCGGCGTTCAACTGATGCACTTCGCGCCGCAATCTCAGGTTGCCGATCAGTTGCTGGAGGCGTTCAAAAACATCGTTCTGGCGGACCCGGAATATGAAAAGCGAGTTCGGAGACACTACTCGCAGTTTCGCAAGAAGGCCAAGAAGCTGGAGCTATCCGCCTAGCCATTTTTCGGGGGGCTTTCATCGGATTCGCTCTACAATCCTTCGTAATTCCGCGACCGGGTCAGTTTGTGGACGATCTCCAGACCCGGGTTTCGCTTCATCAATTCTCGCAGCGCCGCGCCGTTTTCGTCATCCTTGATCGCGACTTCGATCCGTTCCAGCGACGGCAAATCAAGCAACGCGTCCCAACCGTTTTCGAACCCTAACTGATTCCGAAAATGCTGCGGGCTAAAAATGCGCAACTTCTCGAAACCCGCGAGCGCCGCCAAATCGGCCGCGTCCAGACCGTCCGTCGGTTTCCACCAAAGCACCTCTAGCTTCGGCGCGAGTTTCCCGATCTCCGCCAGCTGCTCCGGCGTGCAATTCGAGCGGTGGAGCTGGAGATCCCTAAGATTCGGACAAAGCTTGACCAAATGCAGCGTCTGCACCGCGGTAACCGGCGTGTCGAGCACGAGCCGCCAGACCTTGGGCATCGGCGTCGTGATCCGCTCGATCGCGAAAGCGTCCATCTTGAAGTTGTGTTTGATCTCTAAAATCTCCAACTCCGGCTTGCCGTTGATTACGGCGACACAATCCGGCGTGGCCGTGGCGTTCGGATGTTTGCTCATGTAGTGAAAGCCGATCTGCCTGAGCTGTCGGCATCCGCGCCAGACACCGTCAAGCCTTCGTCTCCAATTGCCTGCCCTTCGAAGTTTACCGCGTTGAGTTCGGGAAACTTCGTCAACTGCGCGAGGTCGCTGTTGTCGATTCCCTGGCTTCTCACCAGTCTGTTTGGTTAGCGCTTGATGGTTGATCAGAACCAGCCCGGTCACGTGGCCCTCTTCGTCAGTCCAGACTTCGGAGCGCTGAACCTTCGATGCGAGTTGTTCGGCGAGAGCTTGTTGGCTTTCGGGATCCAGTGCTTCCGCAGCGTGGGCCAAAACGCAGGGCGTTAGCAAAAAAAGGGCGCAATTCCAGATTCTCATCGCCGAAACATAGCCGCACTCGTGAAAAATCCACGATTCGCTCCCTTTTCCTGGTATAAACTTTGCGGCACGGGACAAACTTTTTGCCGCATGGCCAGCAACTGCCTCCAACCTCCTTCGTGGAGCCTGTGATTTCCACGTTCACTGCTCGCCAGATGTCGTGCCACGCGCGCAGGACGCATTCGATCTCGCGCAAGCAGCTTATGACGCGGGGATAGCCGCCGTCGGCTTGAAAGATCACACAACTTCGACGGTAGGTCGCTGCTTTGTTCTTAATCGCCGCTTTCCCGATGGCCCGCGTTTTCTTAGCAGTCTCGTGCTCAATCCGCAGGTGGGTGGACTCAACTCTGCCGCGGTAGAATCGGCGCTGGCGGCAGGCGTCGATATCATCTATTTCCCGACCTTCGCGGCGCAGCATCACTTCAACTGCCTCGGCCCTGACATTACACCCGTCCCTCATCCGAAGGCGGGTTTCGAGGCGATTCACCTTCTGGTTGGCGGCGAATTGCTTCCGGTAGTTCGCGCCATCGTCGAAGAGATCGCAGCGCATAACGCGATACTTGCGACGGGACACATTTCGCCTCGGGAGTCGCTCGCGCTTCTGGATTTAGCAGCCGCTGCCGGCGTGCGCAAAATGATCGTGACCCACGCCTCCGAGTCCGTTCCGAACATGACTATCGAAGATCAGCGGCGTTGCGTGGAACTGGGCGCGTGGATCGAGCATTCGTTCCTCGCGGTTACGCCCTGTTGCCCTGGGAACATTCCACTTGAGACCGTGGCGGAACAGATTCGCGCAGTCGGCATCGACCACTGCATTCTCTCTTCCGACTTCGGCCAAGTTCCTAACGGACCACCCATTCCGGCCTTTGGCGAGCACCTCGAAAAAATCCATGCCCTCAGTTTCACCGAACGCGAAATCCGCAGAATGATCGTTGATAACCCTCACAAAATCCTCAACGCCTGATTCATGAACCGCCGACACTTTCTTCAATCCTCAGCTCTCGCCGCTAGCGCAGTTTCGCCAAACGCAGCTGCTGAGACGAGCCAGCCCATTCTTTCCGGCATCCAAATCGGCGCCGTGAGCATGCTCGACGAAGGTATCGAGCGTTGTCTCGACTTCGTTCAGGAGCACGCCGCGGTAAACACGCTTTTTCTCTACACGCAGAGCTATCACATGGGCACGCGCCCCAAAAACGTGCTCGCCGACGATCACCCCGTTCCACCGCGCGGAGTCGCTGGGCGCAAGCTGCATCTATTCGAACACCGGTTGGCGCGAAGGCGTGCCGGCATTCGTGATTCGTGATAGCACGGCGACGTTGGCGGGCTTGAACGAGCGAAATTTCAACCGGAAGCCCGTTAGTTTGTGGTTTCGTGAGACTCAGGATGGCGAAACGCGCGAGCGGACGGAGCGGAGTTGGGTTTACCTGTCATCCTTGCACTTCTTTTCTACGGTTGAGCGCTAACCAACTGCTAAGCCACTGCCGTTTTCGCGTCCTTTTCGTCCTTTAGGTCGCTTCCAACTGCGCTTGCAGACGTTCCAGTTCCGACAACAACCGTTCCATCGGCAGGCCGACGATGTTGGTCCAGCTACCGTCGGTGCGTTCGATGATTCTCTCGCCGTGGTCTTGAGCGGCGTAGGAGCCCGCTTTGTCGAGCGGGTCGATCAGGCTCAGGTAGGCGCGAATCTCGGGCTCGTCCAGATTTCGGAAGGTCACCCGGGTTCGCTCGATAAACTCCACGTTGGGCGCAGAATCGCCGCGAGCCAGGCAGACGCCGGTGCAGACCACGTGGGTTTGGCCGACCAGGGTGGTTAGCATCTCAAAGGCGTGGTCCAGGTTGTCCGGTTTGCCCAATGGCACGCCGTTTAGAGCGACCAGCGTGTCCGCGCCAATCACGATGGCTCCGGGATGCAGGGCGGAAACGGCTTCCGCCTTGAGCCGCGCGTTTTGCGCCACCAGCATGTCGATTCCCACGCCGGGGTCATCGATTTCTTCGACCGGAGCCGGCATAACCTCGAAAGTCAGCCCCGCTTCTTCCATCAAATCGCGCCTTCGCGGGGAGCCGGAGGCCAAAATGAGTCTCGTGCGCATCAAATTTCGAGTTTCGAGTTTCGGATTTCGAGTTTCCAACTTCACCCCTCAATTTCCAAGCGATAACGCGGTAGGCTAGGGGCGACTTCCTGGCTGTAGGCGTCGATTCCGCCGCGCAGGGCCCGCGCATTGGCGAAACCATGCCCGATGAAGTAAGCCGTGGCGTCCATGCTTCGTTCGCCGGTGTGGTCGTAGAGAACGAGGGCTGTTTCCTTGTCCCAAGTGCCAAAAATCTCTTGCTGCAGGTCCTGACCGAACAATTGCGCTCCGGGAATGCTCACCGCCTCGAACTCTTCGCGAGTGCGGATGTCGATGAGGCGCGGTTTGCTGGTTTCGGCCAGCCATTCGGCCAATTCCGGCGGCTCGATGAGGATTTTTTGGTCGGCGTCGTGGGAATCGCGGATGTGCGCGGCAACCTCGTCCACCGGAGCGTCCTCGTTGCGTTGGCAAACCTCGCCCAGGGTCTCTTCGGGCGAAAAACCGCAACTTTGGCAGCCGCCGATGTGGTATTTGGCGAACAACGCGCGTTGCGCCCCGGGGTAGCTCCGCAAAAGCTCGCCCATGGGTGTCTGGGCCGTGATTTCGGGTAATTCGGTGGTCATGTCGGAGAGATAGACGATGCGTGCGGAGGTTGCCTTGCGCAAAGCCAACTTTTTCGCGATAATCACCCCTCTCATGACCTCACCAACCCCGGAAAGCCCGCGAATCTACTTTTTGCCGAATTTGATGACTGCGGGCAACCTGTTTTGCGGGTTTTTGGCCATTTTGCTCATCGTGGACCGCGTGCCGCTCGTGCAATCGCCCCCCGAGAGCATGGACCGCTTTTACTACGCCATCGCGCTCATTTTCGGCGCGTGCATCTTTGATTTGCTCGATGGCCGGATGGCGCGGACGTTTTCCTCTGAATCGCCGTTCGGCCGGGAATTCGACTCGCTGGCGGACATCGTCTCCTTTGGCGTGGCGCCGGCGCTTTTGGTGATGGACATCGTGCTGGTGGATTTCGCGAAGCTGGGCTGGGTCATCGCCTTCGTTTACCTGTGCTGCGGCGGCATGCGCCTGGCTCGGTTTAACGTGATGCAGGCCGATTCCAAGGACTTCGTGGGATTCCCGATTCCGGCGGCGGCGGCGGTCATTTCCTCGCTCACGTTGCTGCTCATCTGGCTGACGAACGACGACCGCGACCTGGGCGGCTTCAAATACGTGCTGCCGGCGCTGATGGTGCTGACCTCGTTCATGATGATGAGCGAATTTCGTTACCCCAGCTTCAAGAAGATCAACGTGAAGACCAAGCGCTCCCAGTTGTGGGTGTTTCTTGCCATTTTGCTCATCGTGTGCACGGTCATCTTCTGGGAGTGGATGCCGGCGGTCTTGTGCACCAGCTACCTGATCTACGGGCTCGTCCGGCCCATGATTTCCAAGAAATGGCGCAAGGAAATCGAGGACACTGGTGAGGATGAGGAAGACGAGGCGCGGGGCACGCGGTTTGAAATGCCCGAGGCGGATTACGACCGCCGAAACTAGCCGGCTAAGGCTTTTTGGCCAGAAGATCGCGAATTTCGGTCAACAGCTTTTCTTCGGCGCTGGGTTCCGGATCCTTTTCCGCTTCCTCCTCCTTTTCGTCCTCAAATTTGGCCTTGGTTTTGTTGTAAAACCTGACCAGCAGAAACACGCAGAAGCCCACGATGAGTAGCGAGATGACGTCGTTGATGAACGTGCCGTAGTGGATGGCCACAGCGTCGGTCGCGGGTTCCACAACCTCGCCGGCCGCGTCTTTGACTTCAGGCTTGGCTTCCTGAAGCGGGATCGCTAGCTTGCTGAAGTCCAACCCGCCGGTTGCCAGGCCAATTGGCGGCATGATGACGTTGTTGACCAAGGATTTGACCACCGTCCCGAAAGCGGCGCCGATGATGATTCCGATCGCCATGTCCAGCATGTTGCCTTTCAGGATGAAATCGCGGAATTCTTTGAGCATGAGAAAAGGCCTTTTGGTTAGCGTGAGGGCCCATTCAAGGTTGATTTGCGCCAACGGTCAATACGAAACCTGCGCTCAAATTTTGGTAGGGCTCGATTCGCGCCGGCTGACGATCTTTTGCGCCTCAACGCGCGCCCGGGCGTCGGCTTCGAGAATTTGCTCCAGGCTGGGGTGGGCTACGTTTGCGTGCGCGCCCATGACGGCCTCGACCGTTTGCCAAATGGCCGGAAATCCGGTTTTTCCGTCCAAAAACGCCGCCACGGCCACCTCATTGGCCGCGTTCATCACGGCTGGCAGCGTGCCGCCTTCTTCCCCGGCTCGGCGCGCCAAACCGAGGGCCGGAAAATCGTCGAATCGCGGCGCTTCGAAGTCCAACTTGGCCAGTTTGGCGAAATCCAGCGGTTCCAGGCTGTTTGGCACCCGGTCGGGCCACGTCACCGCGTATTGGATGGGGAAGCACATGTCGCTGTGGCTGAGTTGCGCGAGAATGCTGCGATCGATGAACTCGACCATGGAGTGGACGATGCTTTGCGGGTGAACGATGACCTCCACGCGGTCCATTTCCACGCCGAACAACCAGCGCGCCTCGATCATCTCCAGCCCTTTGTTGAACAGCGTGGCGGAGTCGATCGTGATTTTCGGGCCCATTTCCCAGGTGGGGTGGCGCAGGGCTTGTTCCACGCTTACCTGTGCCAAATCCGCGGCTGAGGTTTGGCGAAACGGCCCGCCGGACGCGGTCAGGATGAGCCGGCGCACCTCGCGGGGATCGCGCTGCTCCAGGCACTGAAAAATGGCGTTGTGCTCGCTGTCCACCGGCAAAACCCGGCAACCGTTGCGCGCCGCCGCGTCCATCACTGCCTCGCCTGCCATCACCAAAATTTCCTTGCTGGCCACGGCAATGTCTTTGCCGGCTTCCAGGGCAGCCAGCGCCGGGCGCAACCCGTCCGTGCCGACGATTGCGATCAAAACCAGGTCCGCCTCGGGCAACGTGGCCAGTTCCACCAGCCCGTTCGGCCCGCTTCGGGGACGGGCAACCTCCAACCGGCCGGCTTCCTCCTCATCCGACAGGGCGACGTCTTGCACCCCGAACTCTCGCGCCTGCGCGTTGATTTTCTCCACCGAGCGATTGGCGGCCAAGCCCACGATTTGCAGGCGGTCCGGGATATCCCGCGCCACCAGGCAAGCGCTCTCGCCAATCGAGCCCGTCGAGCCTAGCACGACCACTTTTTTGCGGATTGGTGAGGATTTTGCCATTTCCGCCAAGCCAAGCGGGCGCCGGCGGCAAAGGCAAGCGCGAAAGTGCGGACGAACGGGCCGATTTTATGCCCCGGACTGCCCCCTTACCCATTTCGCGCGTGGTGAAACAAAAACTGCTGGGCCAGCCCGCCGCATTCGCCAAAATGCTCGCGCGCCCATTTTTCCAACTCAGCCTTGCTCGGCGCCTTGCGCGAACGCGAAAAGTAGCGATCGCGCAAAATTCGCTCGATCCAGACATCCACGGGAAAGGCGCCCATCCGGTCGTAGGCGAAGAGGAGCACGCAATCGGCGATTTTCGGCCCAACGCCGTGAAACCGGCACAAAAACCGGCGAGCGTCCTCATCGTCCATGGTTGCGGCTTGCGCCAGATCCACCTCCCCGCCGGCAAGCTGTTGAGCCGCCAAATGGAGGCTTTTGGCGCGGTAACCCATGCCGCAGGCACGCAATTCCGCCTCGTCCGCCGCGGCCAAGGCTTGCGGCGTTGGGTAGGCGTGGACTTCGTGGTCTCCCGCCCGTTTCACCTCGCCAAAACGGCGGCGCAGCTCCAGCGAAATTTGGCGAATGTGCGCCACCTGCTTCAACGATGAGGTGATGAACGTGGCCAGGCATTCCCACGCCGGTTGACGCAAAATCCGCAGGCCCGGACAAAACGCGACCGCCTCCTGCAGCGGCCGATCGTCCGCCGGAAAAGCGGCCAGGGCCCGTTCGTGCGAACCGTCGTCCAGCCGGAGGTAACGCTCGATCTCCGGGCGGCTGTGCTGAGGTTGAAACGTTAGCCAATCGCCCCGCAGTCTCAATTGCACCGCGGTTTCGCCGATGCAGCCCACAAATTGACCGGGAGAGGGCTCCAACCAGTGAAAAACCTGGCCGGAATTCAGCGTTTCCCGCAAATCAAAGCCGGCAATTCGCAACCTCGGCATCGTTTCCGGCGCGCCGGCTCAAAATTGGCTCAGGCCACCAATTCCCGCATCGGCTGGTACTGCGGGTCGACGAGATACTGCGGCCGGCCGGTCAAATCCTGCACCGTCACCTTGCGGGCATCGATTCCCAGGTTGTGGTAGAGCGTGGAGAGCACTTCCTGGAAGTGAACCGGGCGTTCCACGGCCTCGCCGGCAACGCGGTCGGTAGCGCCGATGACCTGGCCCGTGTTCATCCCGCCGCCGGCGAGCAGCGCGCAAGAAACTCGCGGCCAATGATCGCGCCCCGCGTTGGCGTTGATTTGCGGGGTGCGGCCAAATTCGCCCCAAACCACCACCGAAACATCGTCGCTCATCCCGCGCTGGTGCAAATCTTCCAGCAACGCGCTCAAACCCTGGTCGAGCATCGGGAAATCCTCGCGGCCGCGCTTGAAATTCTGGCCGTGCCAGTCCCAGCGGCTGAATCCTAGCGTCACCACCCGCGCCCCGGCCTCCACCAGCCGGCGCGCCATCAAAAACTGGTCGAGCCGCTTCCAGCAGCCATCGGCGCGCAAGACTTGGCTCCCCTCGCCGTAGCGCTCAACGATTTTCGGGTCTTCCTGGCTCAAATCCAGCGCCGCGGCCAGTTTGCTGGATGTCAGCACGCCGAACGCCTGTTGGTTGAAGGTGTCCATCCCGTCCATCATCCCGCTTTGGTCCACGTAACGCCGAAATTGGTCGAAACTGCCGAGCAGCGACTTGCGGTCGCCGAGCCGCTCCAGGCTCATCCCCTTCAGCACCATGTCCTCCTTGCCCCCGCCGCGGAACGGACAAAACGCCGCGTAACTGGGCCCCAAAAACCCCGCTTGACCGGGATCGCCCCACTGATCGTGCCCGCATTTTGGCGAGAGGCCCACAAACGGCGGTGCCGACGCGCTGGCCGCGCCCTCCACTTTGGAAACCACCGCGCCGATGCTGGGCCAACCGCCGGGAGGCGCGTTTTGCACGCCATGCCCGGTCATGCACTGCTGGGCATCGTGCCGGCCCGTCGCGCCGACGATGGAGCGAATGACCGCGAATTTGTCCGCCATCTTGGCCAAGCGCGGAAACTCCTCGCAAATCTGCATGCCGGCCACATTCGTGGAAATGGGCGAAAACTCGCCGCGCACGTTGCTGGGAGCATTCGGCTTGAGGTCGAACATGTCCTGATGCGGCGGTCCGCCGGGCAGGAAGATCATGATCACCGCCTTGTGGCCCAATTTTTGTGGCGCCGCGGACTGCGCCTGCATGATTTGCGGCAAACCGGCCCCGCCCATGGCCAGGGCGCCGATTTGCAGGAAACCGCGGCGGCTCAACCCGTCGCAAAAGCGCGCGGAGTCAGTGGATTGAATGGTCAGCATGGTGTTGTGTGTGAGGGTAACGAGCGTAAGCCAGCGGGTGGCGCTCTGCCACCAAAAATCCACGAAAAGCACGGTCGGCGTCTTTCAGAATTGGAGCGTTTTGGCGGATCCGAGGACCCGTCCCATCGATTTTCCGCGATTTTGGGGAACGGATCGGCCTGCGGAGGCGGTTATGGCGCTCGTGAGCCCCTTTTTCCGAGGGTAATGAGGCGCGGGTTGCCGGTTTTGGCCGAAAATCCGGGATTTTTGCGCCGAATTTCGCACCACGGCCCCATTTTTCGCCAAAAATCGCCGATTTTCGCCTTTGCTTTCGTTGGAATTGGCCGAGTTTGGCCGTCGCCAAAATTCGAACCGCTAAATCCATGGAACCCGCAGAAAACGTCGCCAAAACCCAGAAATCCGCCCAAAAAGCGCCCATAACCGCTGAAAAGCTCGATGGCGCGCAGGCGTTGGTGAAAACGCTCGATGAACTGGGCATCGAATACATCTTCGGTTACTCAGGAGGGGCCGCGCTTCCCATTTTTGATGCGCTGGAGACGGTGGACGCCAACATCAGGTTCGTCCTCTCCCGCCACGAACAAGGCGCGACCCACATGGCCGATGGATACGCCCGCGCGACCGGGAAACCGGCGGTCGTTTTGGTGACGAGCGGCCCGGGCGCGGGCAACACCATCACCGGCATCATGACTGCGCACATGGACTCCGTGCCGATGGTCGTCATCACGGGGCAGCAGGTAACGTGGATGCTGGGAAAAGACGCGTTTCAGGAGGCGGACATTTTTGGGATCACCATGCCGGTGGTGAAGCACAATTTCCTGGTGCGCAAGACCGCTGATTTGCCGCGGGTGGCTCGCGAGGCCTATCACATCGCCACGACCGGACGCCCGGGGCCCGTTTTGGTGGATGTGCCCAAAAACGTGAGCCAGGACGAGTTTTCGGGCGATTTGAACGCGGAAATCGATCTGCCGGGCTACAGCGCGGAAATCGCCTTCGACATTGACGAAAATCAGGTTCAAGCCGCGGCTGACCTCATCAATTTGGCCGAGCGCCCCGTGATTTTGGCCGGTCATGGCGCAATGATCGCCGGCGCCGAGCCGGAGCTGATGGAACTGGCCACGAAGGTGGGAATTCCCGTTACGTCCACGTTGCTGGGCAAGGGGGTGTTCCCGGAATCGCACGATTTATCGCTCGGCATGCTGGGGATGCACGGCACGGCCTACGCCAACAAGGCCATGGTCGAAAACGACCTGATTTTGAACATCGGCTCGCGTTTTGACGACCGCATCATCGGTCAGGCGGACAAATTCGGCAAAGACGCGAAAATCGTCCACATCGACGTCGATCCGGCCGAGATGAACAAGATGATCCTGGCGGACGTGCAAATCATCGGCGACGCCAAGGCCGCGTTGCAGAAGCTGATCCCGCGGGTTCGCAAATTGCCGACCGAAAAGTGGTTGGCGCGCCTAACCGGCTACAAAAAAAAGTTCCCGCTGGGCTACAAAAAGCAGGGCGGCCTGCGCATGCAGCAGGTGATCGACGAGGTCTACCAAATGACCGAGGGCAAGGCCATCGTCACCACCGACGTGGGCCAGCACCAGATGTGGGCCGCGCAATTTTACAAAACCGACGAGAGCTGGAAGTGGATCAGCTCCGGCGGCGCGGGAACGATGGGTTTCGGCTTTCCGGCCGCGGTTGGCGCGCAGTTTGCCTGCCCGGACGACATCGTGGTCGCGATCGTGGGCGATGGCGGCTTTCAAATGACGCTTTGCGAACTGGCGACCGCGGTGATTCACAAATTGCCGGTCATCGTGCTGGTGCTCAACAACCATTACCTTGGCATGGTGCGGCAGTGGCAGGAGCTATTCTTCGACAACCGGGAAAGCGGCGTGGATTTGGATGGAAACCCGGATTTCGCGAAGCTGGCTGAGGCCTACGGCGCGCAGGGATTGACGATCCGGCGTCCGGCCGACATCGGCAAGATTCTCGAGAAAGCGCTCGCCTACCGCGACGGGCCGACGGTGATCAACGCCGAGTGCATCAAGACCGACAACGTGTTTCCCATGATTCCTGCCGGCGCCGCGTTGGAGGACATGCTGACGGAGGAACCGAAATACAAGATGGATAAACCTACCGGATCGACTTGATCTTGAAACTCGAAATCCGAAATCCGAAACTCGAAATTTTTGCTTTTATGTCCGATTTGCCCGAAAACAGGCCCCCCGCCGGCAGCACCCACACGCTGAGCGTCTACGTGAACAACCAGCCCGGCGTTTTGGCGCGCATCGCCCTCACTTTCTCGCGCCGCGCCTACAACATCGACTCGCTGGTCGTCTCCCAAGGCCGGGACGAGCGGTTTTCGCGGATGACCATCGGCGTTAGCGGCGATCCCGCGGTGCTCGACCAAATCATCAAGCAGGTCAACAAACTGGTCGATGTGATCCACTGCTACGAGCACACCTCCAAGGAAGCCGTGGCCAAGGAGTTGGTTCTCGTCAAAGTGCTCGCAAATCCCGCCGAGAGGACGGAATTGCTCCAAATCATCGATCATTTTGGCGGCAAGACCATCGATTTGACCGAAAGCTCGATCATCGCGATGATCAACGGCGATACGCCCAAAGTCGACGCCGCGGTGAGGCTACTGAGCGCTTACCAAGTGATCGAGACCGTGCGCACGGGCAAAGTGGTCATGGCGCGCGGCGAGCAACCGACCTAAACCGGCCAAGCCGGAGTTTTAAGCGTTAAGTTTCAAGTTTTAAGCAAAAGAATCACAGGTGACGCTGACGCGGAAATAACTTGGCAGGCGGACTGACGCTCCCCCAACATGGCGGGATGCAGTGCGAGCGGAAACCAAGGCCGTCGTTACTTTGGTGATTACGTACCCGTTTTTAAGCATGGTCCCGACTTTTCGCGGGCTGGTTCCTGGTGAAGCGCAGGGCTTTGCAGCTTTGCGCTATCCCGTTTGGAAGTCTGCTATTTGTTCGAAAAGCCGGTCCGCTCGCACTGCGATTTTCAGTTCAAACGAAATTCAACATGGCCAAGAAATCGCAAAAGAAAAAGACCAAAAAGACCAAAACCCAAAAAACGCTTCTCAACCAAGTGTGCAATCCCGGACGCCGCCGGCATCGACGTCGGCGCTGAAGAAATCGTCCTGGCAGTGCCCGCAGATCGCGACCCCGAACCAGTTCGCACCTTCGGTACCTTCAACGAAGACCTGCGCGAAGCAGTGCAATGGCTCAAGCAATGCTCCATTACCACCGTGGCCATGGAAAGCACGGGCAACTACTGGGTCACCCTCTACCAAGTGCTCGAGGAAAACGGCATCGAATGCTTCGTCGTCAACGCCCGCCACCTCAAATCAGTCCCCGGGCGCAAGAGCGACGTCCAGGACGCGCAATGGATCCAGCGCCTGCATACCGCGGGGTTGCTGCGCAAATCCTTCGTCCCGGACCAAGAAGTGCTCGGCATGCGCTTTTTGCACCGCCAGCGCCAGGAGCTGATTCGCGGCGGATGCCAGGCCATCTTGCACATGCAAAAAGTGTTGACCGAGATGAACGTGCAACTGCACCACGTGATCAGCGACATTGACGGAGTCAGCGGGCGGCGCATCATCGAAGCGATCATCGCCGGCCAGCGCGATCCGGTTTACCTGGAGAGCCTGCGCGACGGACGTTGCAAGACGCCGAAACAAACCGTGATCAAGGCCTTGGACGGCAACTTTCGCCAGGAATACGTTCTATCCCTCCAGCTGGCCTATCAGCGCTGGAAGCAGCTTCACGAGCAAATCGAAGCGATCGAACAGGAGCTCTCCCAATTGATGGCGGCCTACCAAAAGCGCGAAGAACCCAAGCCCGAAGGCCGTTGTTACGCGTTGCAGAACGCAGATTCGGACTCGGCGCCTTCAAGCCCGGCGAGTCTGCCCGTAGCCGGGAGCGTGAGCGCGCGCAAACAAGCCACCAAGCACGAGCCATGCTTCGACATCCGGGGCGAAGCCGCGCGCATTTACGGGACCGACTTGAGCCTCATCCCCGGAGTCTCCAGCGGATTGCTCAGCACGCTGATCTGTGAGATTGGGGGAGGCGATGCGTTTCGGGAGCGCTTCAGCAGTAGCCAGCACTTCACTTCGTGGCTGGGGCTCTGTCCGGACAACCGGATTTCGGGCAGCAAACCGTTAGGCCGGGCCAAAACACGGCGGATCAAGAGCCGCATCTCCGATCAACTTCGGATGTGCGCGATGACGCTGTGGCGCAGCGACAACGCACTGGGCAACTTCTGCCGGCGAATGAAGGCGAAGCTGGGCAAAGCCGAAGGGATCTCGGCAACCGCGCACAAGATGGCCCGAATCATCTATGCGCTGATCACCACCCAACGCAGCTACGAAGAGGAGGTGGTGAGTAAGGTTCCGGAGGCGGTGCTGAAACGCCGAATCAAGAACCTCGAAAAACAGGCCGAAAACCTTGGATATCAACTCGTTGCGGCATAAGCCTTGCCAAGGTTGTTATTTGGAAGTCCTGACGGATGCACCAAATTCTGCGCAAACATGTCGAAGCTTCAGGATAGAGGCACTGACTAAGGCAGGAGTTTCGAATTTCGAATTTCGAATTTCGAGTTTCGGACTTCGAGTTTCGAGTTTCGGTTTTCGTGCTACGGTGGCGCCATGTACTCACCCACCGCAGGCGTCGATCTTCGCGAAGAGATCCTGGATCTGAAAAAAAAGCGCGATGCCATCATTCTCGCCCACAACTACCAAATCCCGGAAATCCAGGATTTAGCGGATTACGTCGGCGATTCGCTGGGTTTGGCGTTTGAGGCGAAAAAGGCGGGTCAGGAGGTCATCGCGTTCTGCGGCGTGCATTTCATGGCGGAGACGGCCAAGATCATTAACCCGCAAAAAACCGTGGTTTTGCCGGATAAAGACGCCGGTTGCAGCTTGGAACAAAGCTGCCCGGCTCCGGCGTTGCAGAAGTTTCTCTTCGAGCAAGCCAAGAAGAATTACTACGTCATCAGCTACATCAACAGCAGCGCCGCGGTTAAGGCGCTGAGCGACGTCATCTGCACCAGCGGAAATGCCGTGCAAATCGTGGAAAACGTTCCTGAGGATCGCAACATCCTCTTCGTGCCGGACGAAAACCTGGGCGCCTGGGTTCAGGCCCAAAGCGGCCGCAAAATGGACATGTGGCGCGGCGCTTGCTACGTGCACGTGGAGTTTACTCGCGACAGCATTGCCAAAATTAAAGAGGAGCATCCCGATGCGCCGGTCGTGGCCCACCCGGAGTGCACCATGGCGGTGCGGCTGTTGGCGGATGAGGTGTGTTCCACGGAAAAAATGGTCCATTTTTGCAAAAACACCGATTCCAAGGACATCATCATCGTGACCGAGAGCGGGATCATCCACCGGCTCAAAAAAGAGTGCCCGGACAAGAATTTCATCCCTGGCCCCACGGCGAATTGCGCCTGCAGCGATTGCCGCTACATGAAGCTGAACACCCTGGAAAAGCTCCACAACTGCCTGCGCGATCTCAAGCCCGCCATCGAGATGGACGAAAAACTGCGCCAACGCGCCGAAGCGCCGATTTTGCGCATGTTAGACTGGAGCAAGTAAGCAAAAAACGTGACTGCCCACGCCAAACACGACTTTCTCAACCCCAAAGTCCTTTCGCGACTTGCCGGGCTGCCGCTTTTTGCCCGCCAACCGATGCTCGGCAACGTTTCCGGCCGGCATCGCAGCCCCATTCGCGGTTCCAGCCTGGAATTTGCCGAATACCGCAAATACGTGCCCGGTGACGACACCCGGCGGCTGGATTGGCGAGGCCTGGGGCCGCAGCGACCGCTTCTACATCAAAGAATTTGAGGCAGACATCAACCTGCGGATGTGCCTGATCGTCGATACCAGCGGCTCCATGAAATACGGGCCCCGAGACAACTCCAAGCTCGATTACGCCCGCCACATTGCCGGCACGCTGGCCTTTCTCGCCGCCCGGCAAGGGGACGCCGTGGGCCTTTACTGCGCCAGCGAAGAATTCACCCACGAAATTCCGCCCAAACGCTCGGCAGCCCACCTTCGCGTGATTTTGGATGAATTGGGCGGTATGAAAGCCAAGGGCGAGACCGGGCTCATCGCCGCCTTGCACGAGGCCGCGGAAAAAATTCAGCAACGCGCGCTGATCGTCGTCCTCTCCGACCTGTTCGTGGAACCTGAGGAGCTGAAAGACGCCATCCAGCACCTTCGTTTCCGAAAGCACGACACCGCCGTTTTCCACCTCCTGGAGCTTCACGAAATCGACTTCGATTTCGAGCGCCCAACCCGATTCGTGGATTTGGAGGGCGGCTCGCCGATGTTGGTCGATCCGGACATCATCGGCCCGCAATATCGGAAGGCGCTGGCCCAATATTTCGAGGCGGTCATGGCAATCGTCAACGATGCCGCGGTGGACTATCACCGCACCAATATCGAGGAAAACTACGAAACTGTTTTGGCTCGGTTTTTGCTCAATCGCACGCCCAAACAGGCAAAGTGAGCTGGGAATTGTGGGCAAATTCGCGCTGATTCAGCATGAAAATAGCAGGCTCGGGCCCGCAAAAGGCGACCGCGGAGGGAAAAAGCTTGTAGTTATGGAAATTATGGTTATTATGTATCCGTTCGACGCTAATCCCTCCAAATGTCGCCCCTAAGCCCGATTCTCAACCGATACGACCGCTCCTTCCTCCGGGTAGGCGAGACGCCGAACTCCAACAATTTGTCACAAACAACTACAGCTTGACCGCATTCCTAGGAATCGGTTCACAAGGGGGACCATCGGCCGGGACCCGCTCTCAAAGGTTCAGTTCCGGGGACTTTGAGAGCGACCCGGTCGATCTTTTTTGGGAGATTCGGGGGAAGGTGGTAGGGTGGGGGACTAAGCTACGCCGCCAACCCGTCCACCTCATAAATCGCCTTCAACCCGGACTGAACCAACTCTCGGGTGCTGAGATGGAGCCGAATGCGCGTTGAAAGCCGCGAACGCGTCAGATTCTGCACCACCAAATCGTCCAGCGGCTGATAAGAGGCCACGTGAATCTCCTGGGAGGCCGGATTTCGAAACATTTCCCGCTCGAAAGGAACCACCTGCCAGCGCTCCGCCTCCTCTTTGCCGATCAACTCAGCCAGTTCCCGCGGCCAACTCCAGCCCGGTTTCGGCTCCCACCACGGCAGCATCAGGTTTTGGGATAGCTGGTAGAGGAAGGAGTGCTCGTTGAGTTCGCCGGATTCCAAAAAAACGTCAACAACCGGGCGGTTGGAGATTTTGGCGGAACGCACGAGCTGGGCCATTTTTGAGCTATCATTCAGACCGCAACGTTGTGCGGTGATGAGGAGCATGTGATTCATTCGGCGTAATGGGAGGGGGGGGGACAGGTTAGGATTGGTTAAGTATTTCTAATTGTCGCGATAAATCAATATTTTTGTTCCCGGAAATTCAGAGTTTCGCCCAACTACCCTCAATCGGCGGCTCGAAAACTTGACCGGGACCATTGGCAGGGCGCAAAATCTTGCCCGACTTGCCCGACCCCTGAGCTTGACGCCCAGGCTTAGGTGGTTACACTCGCGCGATATGCCTATCGCAACGCCAAAACAGTTCGCGGACATGTTGGATGCCGCTCAGCAAGGTGGCTATGCCTATCCGGCCATCAATTGCTCCAGCATCACCACCCTAAACGCCGCGATGAAGGGATTTTCCGACAAAAAGTCTGACGGTATCATCCAATTTTCCACTGGTGCGGGTGAATTCGCCTCCGGCCTCAACAACGGCAACTCCACCGCGGGCACCATCGTGCTGGCCGAGGCGGCGCACGCGTTGGCCGAGCAGTACGACGTGCTGATCGCGCTCAACACCGACCATTGCCGTCCCAAAGTGGCGCCAGACTTCCTCAAGCCGCTGATCGAAGCCACGGCCGAGCGCCGCAAGGCTGGGAAAAACAACCTTTTCCAAAATCACATGCTCGATGCATCGGAACTGTCGCTGGATAAAAACATGGCCATTTCCAAGGAATACCTGCAACTTTGCGCCGAAAACGACATCATTTTGGAAGTGGAGGCCGGTGTGGTTGGCGGGGAGGAAGACGGGGCCGCCGGATCTCACGACACCCCCGCGGAAAAGCTCTACACCACGCCGGAAGAAATGCTGAAGGTCTACGAGGCCCTCCACTCCATCGGGCGTTTTACGTTCGCGGCCACCTTTGGCAACGTGCACGGCTCCTACAAGCCGGGTGCGGTGAAATTGAAGCCGGAAATCCTCAAACTCGGCCAGGAAGCCGTGACCTCCAAGTACGGCCAGGACGCGGAGTTCGACCTCGTTTTCCACGGCGGCTCGGGCAGCTCGCTGGACGAAATCCGCGAAACGCTCGAATACGGCGTCGTCAAGATGAATGTAGATACCGACACCCAGTACGCGTTCACGCGGCCGATCGTGTCCCACGTTTGCAAAAACATCGAGGGAGTGCTGAAAATCGACGGGGAGGTGGGCCAGAAAAAAGCCTACGATCCCCGCACCTACCTCAAGCTGGCTGAAGCGGGAATGGCCGATCGCGTAGGAGTGGCCTGCGATGACCTGCTTTCCACCGGCAAGAGCATTTTCGCCTCGTAAATTCGCCTCCAACCCGGCCGAAGGGGAAATTTCCGGCTTTACCGGCCCAATCAACTGGCGAAACGTGGGGTTTCGAGACTTTTCGCCATGGATGCCATCACTACCCTTGAAACTCTCTACTCCGGCGTCGTCGCCGACGTGCTCGACACGATGGGGCTGCGAGCCCAGACCCTCAGCGCCGATATTCGGGCGTTGACGCCGGCCAACAAGATCTGCGGCCGCGTTTTTACCGGCCAAGCCATTCCCGTGGATTCCGTGCCGGCCGATCCTTACAAACTGGAAATGGCCGCCATCGACACGATGCAACCCGGCGACGTGTTTGTGGTAGACGCCGGGCACAACCGGCAAAGCGCGCTGTGGGGCGAGTTGCTCTCCACCGCGTGTCTGGCCAAGGGCTTGAGCGGGATCGTCATGAGCACCTGCACCCGCGATCTTTGGGCGCTGAATCAGCTCGATTTCCCGGTTTTTGGCATAGGCGCGTCTCCGGCAGACAGCCTCGGCCGGATCGACGTCATCGAAATTGGCGAACCGATCGAAATTGACGGCGTCAGCACGAAAAACGGTGATTTGATTCTCGGCGACCTGGATGGCGTGGTCATCGTGCCCCAAGAAGGGGCGGATGAAGCGCTGAAGCGCGCCGCGGAGAAGATTTCCGGCGAAAACACCGTTCGCGATGAATTGCGCGCCGGCGTTCCGGTCGCGGAGGTTTTTCGCAAGCACGGGATCTTGTAGGCGGCGGAGGAACCAGGGTTTGGCCATCGGCGCGGAGCCGTCGCCTCTCGCACGCGGACCTAACGGACGGACGACGGACGATGGATGCATGTCAGGATTTGCCAGGCGTTGTGATGTTTGCTAGGGTCGCAGGTCATGGCCACCGGACTGCTAACCGACCCCATCTTCCAAACGCACGACACCGGTCTGGGGCATCCGGAATCGCCTCGCCGTGTGGAGTGGGTGAAAGCGGCCCTGGAGGAAGCCGGATTGGTGGAAAAGACCCAGCCCGTGAAAATCCGCGCCGCCGCCGACGAGGAACTGGAATTGGCCCACGACGCCGGCTACGTGGCCCTGGCCCGGCGCGAAATTCAGGCCGGCAACCGGATGTTGAGCACCGGCGACACCATTGTGTGTCCCGCATCGCTGGAGGTGGCTAAAGCCGCCGCCGGGGGTGTGATGAACGCGATCGACGCCGTGGTTGAGGGCGAGCTGGACAACGCGTTTTGCGCCATGCGTCCCCCCGGCCATCATGCCACCGCAAATCGCGGGATGGGCTTCTGCGTCTTCAATCACGTGGCCGTCGGGGCCCGTTACGCGCAAAAAAAGCACGGGCTGGAACGCGTGGCCATCGTGGATTGGGACGTGCATCACGGCAACGGCACGCAAGACATTTTCTGGACAGATCCCACGGTGTTTTACTTCAGCACCCATCAGCACCCTTGGTATCCCGGCACGGGCGCTGGAAGCGAGCGCGGCGACGGTTTGGGCGAAGGCACGATTCTCAACGCGCCCTTTCCCGCCGGCACGGGAATGGAGAAAATCGCGCCCGCATTTCGCGACGGCTTCTTGCGGGCCATGCGCGAGTTTCAGCCGGATTTGGTGCTGATTTCGGCCGGTTTCGACTCTCGGCTCGGCGATCCGCTCGGGCATTTCCGGCTCCAAGACGACGATTTCGCGGAATTGACCCGGCTGATGCTGGGTTTGGTGGAAGAAACCGCGGAAAACCGGCTCGTTTCGATCCTGGAAGGCGGCTACAACCTGGAAGGGCTGGTTTCAGCGGTGACCGCGCATTTGGGGGTGTTGCTCGGCGGTTAACTGGTCGCATCGCCGGCACAAGAGGGTGAACTTGGCTCAGCCGCTCTCGCGGACTCCCACTCGGACGCGAATCCTCTCGCCGTGGTTTTTCCGCATCAGAATCTCGCTTTCCAACCGATCGAGCAAAAAACCGGGAAGATGATCGTATGCCGCCACCACGACGCCGTCGAGCTGCCGGCCGGTCACGGTTGGGTCGCGGACAAAATGCAGAAAAACCAGGAAGACCTGGTTCCTTTAGAGGAAAAGCAAAGAAGGCGACGGTTCGGCCATCCGATCCCGGGTGAAAAGTTCAATTTATCCGTTCGTTTACCCCCCGAACCTTCCAGTTCAACAAGGCGTCGCTGCATGGGCTAATTTAAGAATGCCTGCACAATTTTTTGTTGACAACCTTCGCGCGAACACTCTGAATTCAAGAGTAATCAACAAACAAGAGCAAATGGAACGAAGTGAATCTATCTCGACCGATGTGGAGCGGCTGCGTGCCGACCTGGATACCATCAAGCAGGCAATTGGAGACGAGCTGCCCATCCGGCAGACCGACGTGTACTTCATGTGGGCGTGTTCGGCGGCGACACTTTTCGCAGCGGTTCTCTGTCATCTTGGCTTCAGCGAATGGCCCGCTCGCTGGGTGGCTGCCGCGCCCCTTTTCGGTGTGGTCGCGGTCTATATCGTCTACTGGATGCGCAAGTCGCGGAAGAAATCCGAGGTCGATGCGCCGATGAGGAAACGCTACCGGCAAAACGTGGTTCTGTTCTTCGTTGGAGTCGCGTTCCTCACGCTGGTCCGCAAATGGGCCTTGGGATGGGGAATGGATACACGCCTTTTTCACGGCGTGTTGTTTGTCGTCGGGGGTGGGGCGGCCCTTATTGCCGCCTACCTTCCTCCCATTTCCGGAAAGGCCTACTATCGCACGACGACGATTTTTGGCGGGTCGATCCTGATCGTGATGGGGCTGGTTCACCCGATTCTCGCCAAAGCCTATTACATCACCATTCCGGCCATAATCGGCACCGTAATTTTTGTGGGCCTCGCCGTGATTGGCCAGCATTTCCTCTCGCGACAATCGCTGCAGCAAGCATCCTCACCCGATGGCCGAGCCACTTCCACCAATTGATTTCAACGGAATCGACACCGCCGTTCATGGTCCGGTTAGGCTTGGCGTGCTCACAGCATTGCACCGTGATGCGTCGCTTGATTTCACCTCGCTGAAGAAGCGACTGGTCGTGGCGGACGGAGCACTCGGCGCCCATCTGCAAAAACTTGAGGATATCGGCTACATCGGATGCGAGAAATCGTTCGTCGGACGTCGTCCGAAAAGCACCTACCGTCTGACAAGAAAGGGACGGAGAGCCCTCGCCGACTATCTCGATAGCATGCAACGGCTGATCGATTCCCTCTCGGAGGAGGCCGGATGAGTTTGCTGCTTTTGCAGAATGCCGGGACGGCAAGAAGCTCGCCCTTGTTTGGCAAGCCCGGCCGATCGCTTGGGAAATTGATGAGGCGGAGAATCGTAGCGCCTCACCGGCCGAACAGCCCCTTTTTCTTCGCCGTCGGCACTTTTTCGATCGCCTCACGGTCGCGGCAGTTGGCTAGCGCTTCCTCGCGGGTGATTTGCCCATCTCGCAGCAATTGGGCCAGGCTGGCGTCGATGGTGTGCATCCCTTCGTTTTGGCCGATCTCCATCAAACCCAGGATTTGCTCGATTTTTCGGCCGCGGATGCAGTTGCGGATGGCGTAGTTCATAACCATCACTTCCGTGGCCAGAACGCGCTTTTCACCGCTGGTGTGGGGCAAGAGACGCTGGGAAACCACGGCGCGGAGGGCGTTGGAGAGTTGGGCGATCATTTGACCTTGTTGGTCCGCGGGAAAGGCGTCGATCAGCCGGTCGATCGATTGCGGCGCGTCGATGGTGTGGAGCGTGCTGAGCACCAGGTGCCCGGTTTCAGCAGCTGTAACCGCGGCCTGCATGGTTTCCAAATCGCGCATCTCACTGACCAAAATCACGTCCGGGTCCTGCCGCAAAACGTGGCGCAATGCGGTGGAAAAACTCAGGGTGTCGTGCCCCACTTCGCGTTGTTTGACCAGCGATTTGCCATGGCGAAAAATGAACTCGATGGGGTCTTCGACGGAAACAATGACCCCGCTGCGATTTTGGCTGATGCGCTTGACCATGGCCGCGAGGGTGGTGCTTTTGCCCGATCCGGTGATGCCGGTCACCAAAATCAGCCCCTGACGCTGGTCGCACATTTCTTCCACCACCGGCTCGTGCCCTAATTCCGCCAAATCCGGCACTTGATCGGGAATATGGCGAAACGCCGCTTCCAGGGAGCCGCGATTGTAGTGGGCGTTGCCGCGAAATCGGCCCAAACTCTCCACTTTGAGCGCAAAATCCAGTTCCAGCGTCTCCTCCAGGTTGGCTCGCTGCCGGTCGCTGAGCACGCCCATGACCAGTTGATAGCAGCGGTCGCGGTCCAGGATCGTTTCATCCGCGCGATGCATGGAGCCGTGGATGCGGATCATGGGCGGGGCGTCCACGCTGAGGTGCAGATCGGATCCGCCGCGCTCGATCATGCTTTGCAGGTAGGTGACAATCTCTGACATGGCCATGGTTTAGCCACAAAATGAAACGATGGAAAGAAAACGATGGCCGCCGAGCGTGGATTCGCTAAGAAATTGCCCCAATTCTCACCAATCGACCCATGTTTGCCAAGCTAACCACTCTGCTCAGCCTCTTTTTCGCCGTTTCCTGGATTCAAGCCGAAGACAATTGGCCCAGGTTTCGCGGCCAGCTGGGAACCGGGCATTCCACCGCCAAAGACTTGCCCGTAAAGTGGAACGCGGATTCCGTGAAGTGGAGGGTTGCCGTGGATGGCATGGGCCAAAGCTCCATCGTCAACTGGGGGGACAAGCTGTTCCTAACCAGTGCCGGCGATGGTGGCGTAAAGCGGACGATTTTTTGCCTGGACCGGCGCAATGGCGAGGTGATTTGGGAAAAACCGGTCGATGTTGAGGCGTCCGAGACTCCCCACCGCATGAATTCCTGGGCCACCCCAAGCTGCGTCACAGATGGCGAGCGAGTGGTTGCTTTTTTTGGCCCCGGCGGGATTCATGCCTACGATTTGGACGGCAACAGCCTGTGGTCGCGCGAATTGGGCGATTTTCCAGGACCGTGGGGAATTGCGGCCTCGCCCATCATCCACGGCGACCTGGTCATCCAGAATTGCGACGCTGAGGGTTCTTCCGCGCTGGTTGCCCTCAACAAAAAGACCGGCGAGGAGGTTTGGAACACAAAACGGCCCAACATGCCCCGCGGCGGTTGGTCGACGCCGATTTTGATCGAATTTGGCGGACGCGAAGAGCTGATTCTGAACGGCGAATTCGGCGTGAACAGCTACGATCCCAAAACCGGCCGCGATTTGTGGTTTTGCCGCGGATTCAACGGCCGAGGCTCTCCGGTTCCCGATTTCGCCGGGGGCAAATTGTTCGTCGTAAACGGAAAACCGGGCGACACCTACAGCGTGCGTCCCGGCGGCAATGGCGACGTATCCAAGACGCACATGGTCTGGCACGCGCGCCGTCACGGAGGACGCGATTTGCCCTCCCCGGTGGTTGTCGGCCCCTACGTGCTCATCAGCAGCATGTCCGGCATCCTCACGTGCTACGACGCTCAATCCGGCGAGGACTACTACACCGAGCGGCTGGATGGCGAATTTGCCGCTTCTCCGCTGGTCGCCAACGGCCTGGTATATTTCACCAACACGGGGGGAGAGACGTTTGTCGTTCGGCCCGGAAAATCGCTGGATTTGGTGTCTCGTAATCCCCTAGGCGCCGCGGACGGGGAGATTTTTCGCGCCACGTTGGCCCCGATTCAGGGGCAGTTGTTCACCCCGCTCTCAAAGCGCGGTGTATTGCATCGGCCGCTGAAGTTGCCGGAGCAACCAGATCACGGTAAGGTGTTTGTTAGGCTCCTATTTTTAGCCGTTTTCCTGATTGGTCCGGGAAGTGCATCCGTTTTTGGCGATGAAGCCTCCGTAGCGGAATATATCGAGCGTTGCCGCAAGCCAAATGGTGCTTTCGGGCCAATGGATCAGGCTTACACGGACGCCGCTTGGAATTATCCCGCGGTTGCCGCTTTGCAGATGCTGGGACGCGAAATTCGCCAAGCCGAAGCGATCCTCACACACGGCGTGGGATATCCAAAAGGTCATGCCGGCTATGGGCATTGGCAATTTTACCACGAACATCGCATCCGTCATCTGCTTGGCGCGCCAATCACGCCAAAACACGGCCGGGTACGCGTAGTCCATCAGGGATACGAAGTAAGATACTACGGCAGCCCCTTTGGCACGGACGGGGACGCCTTTTTTCAAGCCGGGGGCCAATCAGAACCGCATCCCGAAGACCTGGAAGCGGAGGAATTGGGATACTACAACCTGTCCTCGTTGTACTATTTGCTGGCGGGGCTAAAAGCGTCGGGCCGCGAACCGTCGAATCCGGCTGACCTCGTTGGTTATGTTCAAACGCGGCAAGCTCCTAGCGGCGCTTTTGTCGATATTCGCGATCCAAGCTTGATGCCCCTGGATGAAGAGGCACGCGTGGCCCACACGTTTCACGCTCTTGCGATTTTGACTCTGTTAGGCGCTGAAATTTCGCAGGCCGATCAATGCGCGGAGATAGTACGGGCGAGTCTGGAAGAACCTGGCGATGTCTACGATGTCTGGACGGCGCTTCATGCAATTCGGTTGCTTGGCAAAGAACCGAAAAAATCGCTCGGTTTGCGCAAAATGGATCAATTCTCTGCGAAACGCCGATGGAGGCTTTGGCGACCGCCCCGGGTGGCGTTCGCGGCTTTACAGCACGTTCTACGCCGTCGATTCCCTACGGCTCCTGAACGCGGAAATCGCGGCAAAACCTGCAAAATCCAGGGTTCGGCCTCCTTTGCCGGCGGACCGCTATCACACCTACCAGGCGCTGTTCAAAACTCCGGAAGTCGAGCCGGCCGACCTCGCGGGTTTGCACCAACGCGGCTTGAACCTGCTGGGGCTCAAATCGGCGAATTTTGAACTCGCCGCCAAGCTTCGCGCCGCGATTCAGGACCAGCGCTTGCCCATGGATATCGTGCTATGCCCCGAGGCGTATCCGCATCGCGCCAGACAAATTGGCGGAGCGCTATTGCATCACATCGCCAACCCTGTCCTCGATCCATCCTGGGACGGCGCACAGCGTGAAATTTGGCGGCAAGCCGATGCCGTGGGCGCAGAGGGGTTGCCGTGGCAAGCCTACAACCAACAGGCCGTTCGTCCACTTCAGCAAATCGGTTCGCTGGTGTATCCCGAGCAGGATTTTGAGATGGAATTCGCCTACCAGGCTTACGGCGACACTTACAACGCCTTCCTGGCTGGGTTCAACTGGGCGCCTTCGGACTTTGTCAGGGTCTTTCCCTGGCGCGAGCGCTATGCTGATAAGCTGCCGCCAATCGCAGACGCCGACGCGCACGGAAACTTGGCAAAATGGTCGGCGCAGTTGGATCACACGCGCAATCTCTACCTGGCCGCCGAGCCGAGTTACGAAGCTTTTCAGGATGCGGCGAAAAATGGCCGGCTCATTTGCGTAATTCGCGGCCGTGAAGGCGAGGCCTCTGCATATTACGGACCAGCGAACGCCGTCTTGTACGCAAAGGAGCGCATCGACGGCTGGAAGTGGTGGTAGCGCCTATTTTCGAGCGTTAAACGCCAACCGCGGCGGCTAACGGAGCAATCGCGGCCTTTTTCTCGTCCGTGCCTGCCGTTGGGGGCCCTTCCTCGTCCAAAACGCCGTTTTTCACCTCAAATTCGCGACACCAGCCCTTAATTTCCAGATCGTTGAAAATTTTACCAATCACGCGGCGCAGCAGGCCTTTCAAATTCGCGTTCTCCACCTCGGCCAAGCTGCGGATGGCGGTCTCTTTGTAGGTCTCCAGCATCAGCAGGCACTTTTCGTCCGCGCCCACTTCATGCACCACTTGACGCACCCGCGCCACCGTTGTCCCATCTTGCGCGTGACGTCTCCAGAGGTCGGAAAGGAAGGCTTTGTCGTTGGCTTTGGCCAATTCTCGCGCTTTGGAGAGCAACACGCTGGGGCGAAAGGCCGCCACGTAGTTTTCACCCGCGTCTTCGGACAAATCGTCCATGTCATCGCGAATTTGGTAGGCGATTCCCAACGCCTCGGAGTATTTACCCAGGGCATCCGCGGTTTCGTCGAGTTTACCGGCAAAAGCCGCGCCGAGCTTGAGCGCCACATCGAACGCCGGAGCCGTTTTTTGGCGGAATATCTCCAAAACCTGAGTTGTTTTGAGCGGCTGGGGTTTTCGCGCCCAAGCCAATTCCGCGCCCTGACCGCGGCAAAGCTCGCGCTGGCCTTCGCTGGCGACCAGGAGCATTTGCGCCGTAATCGCGGGATCCACGTCGCATTCGCCGATGAGCCGGTAACCCTCGCCGATGAGCAAATCACCGGCGTTGAGCGCCACGGGGATTCCGTGGGTTTCGTGCAAGGTGGCCTCGCCATAGCGCTCGTGATCTTCGTCCTCGATGTCGTCGTGAATGAGCGAGGCTTTGTGGAAGGCTTCAACGGCGAGGGCGATTTTCTTGATTTCGTCCGGAATCGGCACGTCGCGTTCGTCTCGCAGCGCCTGAAAAGCGGCCACGGTCAAAAACGGCCTCCAACGCTTGCCGTCTTTGGCCAGCCAATCGCGCGCGACCGTCTCAGCATGACCCCGGGCAGGCCCCATGATTTCGTCGATCGCTTCGCGCGTAAACCAACCGCGGACGTCTTCGTGCAACTGGTTCAGGTTCAAGCGCCGGGTGTTGTCGTCGCTGGTGAGATGGAGGTAGTCCCACACCCAGTCGATATCCACGGTCGTGTTGATGCAATCGTCCTGAAGCAGCGGCACGGCGATGGCCGGAATGGCGGCGGCTTCCACGTAGGGAAACGTGCGTTCGAGCACCGGCAGGCAGGAAATTCCCACGATCGCCTCGATTTTTCCGGTTTGGATGAGCGACATGACGATGGCCGAGCCTTCGGCCACCAAAACGGCGTAGCCGAGTTTTTCCGCCTCATTCTGGAAATCCTCGATGGTGCAGAGGCCGCATTGCTTGCACAGCAGGCCAAACTCGTCGAACGGCGCCGGGCACTTGTCTTCCACGCGCAAACACTTGGGCATGAGCAACAAACGCCGCTCGTAGGGGATGGTGGCCAACGTTTCGCGCCACGCCTCGTTGGAAAGGCAAACCGCGGTGTAATGCAGGTAAATCTCGTCGAACCCGGCGTCCTTGAGGATGGATTTTGCGTGGATTTCCAGCTCATCCAGCGGCATGGGCGGCACCAGCTTGTTCACCTCGATGTAATCCCGGATGTACTTGAGCAACGCGTCGCGCTCCGTCTTCGTTTGCGGGATGTTTTTCTTCGGTGCGCGAAAGCGCGTGGTGGTTACGGGCGCGGATTTGGGAATTTTGACCGTTTTGAACTCGGGCGGGGCGGACATGTGTTTTTGCTGCTAGGTATTCTCAGCGAGGGGCGGGGATTGGACGGGAAAGATGCGACTTTTGGCGTGAATCGAGGCTCGATCAAGCGAAACGCACTCGGTTCACGATCCGCTGACGGCAAATGTTTCGGCTGACGCGGCCAAAACAGAAGTCGCCCGGCCGGCTTTAGTAGCCAACCGGGCGACCTGCAATTTTCGTTGGCTCGCGGTTTCAGGTTAAACCCAGCAGTTCGCGTGCCTGAACGTAGCCCGGCGCGCGGTGTCCCGGCTGATCCTGCCGATTCATGCCGTAGGCGCTGGCGGTGATCCGCGCCAGGGCCACGAGCTGACGCCAGCGGAACGCGGGACGAATCGCGGCGAATTCTTCGGTGACGGTGCGGTAGAACTTCTCCGCGTGAAGCCGGCCATCCTCACTGACCGCGTATTTCAGCAGCAGATCGAACACCGGCCGGGAGTCGGTTCCAAACTCGCCGTACTTCAGAATCGCGGCCGCGGCGCGGAACTGATCGTTGGCGCGGATGGCTTCTTCGGTCTCGCCAAGCAGTCCCCGGGGGCTGGTTTCGGCCGCTTTTTCGCGGAAAAGGCTCAGCGGATCCTCATCGGTGGAAAGCGGCGATTTGGAGCTTTGGCCGATGATCACACTCCGGCCTGCACCTGCCACGTGGTAAGCCGCGACGATCAGGCTGGCCCTGCGATTCCGTTCGTTCGTCACCCGGGCGATGTTCCGCCAGGCGTTCACCGCGTCGGAAGCGTGGACGCCGCGCGAGTCTCCGTGGACCCGGTTTGAGGTTTGCCGCAGGATGATTTCGTTGGCGGCCAGCGAAATCGCTTCGCCCACCGTTTCCGGGGAAATTCCTTCGGCCAGGGCCCGGCCAACTGCTCTGGCGGCATCGGCGCGGCTCGATTCGTAAATCGTGCGGCTCATCTCCGCGACCCAAGTGTCATCGACTTCGCGGCCTGGCGATTGGCTCCCTTCCAGCGCTTCCAACTGCTGCCCAAGGACCTTTTGCAGGCCGGAATCGAATCCGCCGCGCCGGTTGAAGTGCACCGTCTGGCGCAACAGCGTGTGGGCGTGTTCTTCGCCGATCAAATCCACGATTTCCCACGCCCGGTGCGCCAAAGCGACGCCGTGAACGTTGAGTTTATCGCGAACCGTGGCTTGCAGCGCGTCGAACGCCTCCGCCGCCGAGCGTCCCGTCAGGGTGCCGAGAATCCTTTCCGCCCGGCCGATGTCTTGGACTCGAATCGCGGCGTGAAGCAGCTCCGCGGCATTGGATCCCGCGGGCAGTTCCGCAGGCTCGACGGCGCGCAGCGTTTCCGGCTTTTTGCGGCGGAAACCCTGGATTCGCCCGGAATTGCGGTAGAGCACCTTGAGCACGGGCAGGGGTTTTTCGGCTTCAGGCAACTCTGCCGCCATTTCGTAAGCCGGTGTCAGGGCCATCATGCAGTGGAAGCCGTCGTAGTCCTCGCCGCCGAAGGTTCGCGCATTGGCCAGGGCCCCGGCCGCGGTCAGGCGCTTCAAATCGGCCTCGCCGGATTGGAGTTTTTGCACCAAAAGCGGCTGCAGTTTGTCCAACGGCGTTTCCTGCATTGCGTTGACGAGCGGTTCGAGCTTGCCGAAGGACAAGGCTCCCGGTTCTTCATCGGCAAACGCGGAGGAGAATCCCAGTTCGCTCGCGCCGGCTGCTCCCAGGCTGGCGACGATCATGCCGCGGTTTACGTCGCCGAGAAACGCGCGGCGGGTTTTGGCGTTGGTGTTGGTTTTGGAAGTTGGGTGGATGATTGAGTTTTTCATGAGGTGAATTTTGGTGTTCACGGGGCTTAACGCGGGAGTGTTACAGAACGCTCTCCATTCGCGGGATTTCGTGGGCCGGCCTCGTGCTTGACGGCGATTAGCAAAACGCTACCGTGTTCATTATGAGCCAACCCGTGAAGGTTTCCGACGAATTGATCCTGGATGCCAGGTTGACCGGCGAAATCGCGGAGCGATCTATCGCAGGCCAAATCGAGTTTTGGGCGCAGTTGGGCCGGGCGATCGAGCCGCTGATTCGCGGTGACTGTGCGCTGGCGCTTCGGCAATCCGGCGATGCGCGGCCGGTTTCGGAGGCGATTGCCCGGGCAGATTCCAAAACTGGCCGCGAGCGGGTGCGGCGGTACCTGCAATCCCGGCCGTATCCCCACTTTGAGTCCGCGCCCGAGGCCGACGGTTCCGGCTTGCTGGTTCGCATTGAAGAAGACGGCACACGCACGTTGGGCCGCTTGGTGAACCGGGAATTTCTGCCCGCCGCAGCCGAAACTGAAACGGAGTAACGTCTCGATCGGGATGAACTGGGATTGGCTGGATCAGCGTCCACTCTTGATTGCGTTGGCCGGTTCCAACGGCGCTGGCAAGACGACGTTCTTCGAAGCTCACTTGGCGGATACCGGCCTGAGATTCGTCAATGCCGACAACCTGGCGGCCGAGCTTGGAATTCCGCCCTACGAAGCAGCGCAACTGGCGGACGCAATTCGGCGAACCCTGGTGGCGAAAGGGGAGAGTTTTATCTTTGAAACGGTGTTTTCCGATCCAATCGGCGAAAAAGTCCACTTTCTCGAGGAGGCCGTTCAAAGTGGACACCACGTGGCCTTGATTTTCATCCGGATTCGCGACGTGGAGATTTCGCGCCAACGCGTTTCCATCCGCGTCGCGCAGGGCGGGCATGAGGTGCCGGACGAAAAGCTGGATGCGCGTTTTTCCCGGACGCTTGCCAATTTGCAGCGAGCCATTGAAGCGCTCCCCTTGGTCATGATCTTCGACAATTCCGATTTGGCGATGCCTTTTCGGCATGAGGCGACTTGGGTGGATGGTGTGGAGCAACCGTTGGGTGACTGACGCGGAATTGTTGGCAAGACTTTCCCGTGCTTCCTTCGTGGTAGAATTTGGGAATGACTCACACCTGTCCCACATCCAATGAACTGCAGGGCTTCGCGGTTGGCGCCGTCACCGGCTCCCGGCTTGAAGCGATCGCCGCGCACATCCGGGATTGTGCCGCGTGTGAAGCGGCTTTGGGCGGATTTGACGATCACGCGGACGAATTGGTGAGCGAACTCCGCCAATTGCCGAATGCCGGCGAATCGGCTCCCTTTTCCGTACCGGACGAGGTGATGCACGCGGCTCATACCGCGGCGAACGGCCGTTCCCCGGATCTCGATCCCGGCCAGGCTTACGCGGGGCGGTTAGCGGATGGCCCCGTCCAGTTGGGCCGGTTCGAACTGCGCAGCGAATTGGGCGACGGCACGTTCGGCTACGTGTTCCGGGCGCGCGATCTGGAATTGGAGCGCGACGTGGCGGTGAAGATCGGCCGGGCCGGCAGCTTGGCGAACGAGGCCGAGGTGCAGGCGTTTCTGCGCGAAGCACGCACCGCGGCGCAGCTCTCCCATCCCCGAATCGTCGCGCTTCACGACAGCGGCCAGACCGAGGACGGGGTGTGCTACCTGGTTAGCGAACTGATCGACGGCGAGACGCTGGAAGCACGCTTGAAGCGCGATTCCCACGAACCGCGCGAAGCCGCCGAACTGGTCGCGGAGTTGGCTGAGGCGTTGAGTTATGCGCACGAGCACAACGTGATTCATCGCGACCTCAAGCCGTCGAACATCATCATCGACGCGGACGGCCATCCCCATCTGACCGACTTCGGACTGGCGAAGCGGCTCCTGGCCGACCAAACTCTCACCGACGATGGCAAGGTGATGGGCACGCCGGCCTACATGTCACCGGAACAGGCGCGCGGGGAGTCCCACGCGGTCGATTCGCGAAGCGACATCTACAGCCTCGGGGTGATCCTCTACGAGCTGCTGACTGGCGAACGTCCCTTTCAAGGCGGACGCCGGCTGGTCATGCTGCAAGTGCTGGAGGACGAACCGCGCCCGCCCGGAAAACTGGGCGGCTCCAAGGGCCGGATTCCGCGGGACCTGGAAACCATCTGCCTCAAGGCCATGGCCAAGTCCCCGGCCCGGCGTTACCCGAGCGCGAAAGCCCTGACGGACGATCTCCGCCGTTTTTTGAACGGCGACCCGATTTCCGCCCGGCCAATCGGCCGCGCCGAGCGATTGTGGCGCTGGTGCCGCAAATATCCCCTGGCGGCCAGTGTCATGGTGGCGGTGATGGCCGGTTCCGCCGCGGGATTCGTTTATCTTTCCCACCTATCGGGTTGGTTCGTCCGGGCCACGGCGCTGGACAGCGCGCGGATGGAGGCGGACATGCTGGAACGGATCAACCTCTACTACAGCGAAGAAGTGGTGGGCCGGCTGGACTGGAAAAAGGTGAACGTCACCCACGAATACGCGCAAATGAAGAACGCCCTCCCGCTTCCCGCCACCTTCACCATCGACTCCGGCGACCGCATCAGCGCAGGCGACGCCGGGATGCAGGTGCGGCTCTACAGCGATTATCCCTGGCGCGAAAACGGAGGGCCGAAGAACGATTTCGAGCGGGTGGCCCTGGAGCGATTGCGCCAACTGGCCGCCGGCGGGGATTCGGAGCTGGAATACCACGAATTCCCGAAACAGAGCGGCCAACCCCTGGTGCGATACGCGCGCGCCCAACTCATGCAGGAAAGCTGCGTGAAATGCCACAACGGTGACAAGCGAAGCCCCAAGCGCGACTGGAAAATCGGCGACGTGGCCGGGGTTTTGGCCATCACCCGCCCGCTGGACCGCGATATCGAGCGAACGCGCTCCGGGCTGCGCGGCGCATTTTTGCTGGTGGCGGGGATTGCCTCCGTTTTGGTAATCTTGTCGCTCATTCTGTTGCCACGCCGGCGAACCTAGCCTGCCTTCTTCATGAATTCCGACCGCTCCAGCGCCTCTCCCGCCGGTGTCGCCTCGACGACTCGCAGCCTCATCGCAGGCTTGAAGCATCAGGACGGGGAAACCTGGAATCGGCTCGTGAAGCTCTACACGCCGCTGGTTTATCACTGGTGCCGCAAGCAAAATCTGGCGCACGACGACATTCCCGATGTGGTCCAGGAAGTCTTCAAATCCGTGTCCGAACACATTGGCCGCTTCCACAAAAACCGGCCGCAGGACACGTTTCGCGGCTGGCTGCGCGTGATCACCCGCAACAAGGCGACCGACGTCCATCGCCGTCATGGCAAAGAGGCTCGTGGCGAGGGCGGAACCCAAAATCTTCACCGGTTGGCCGCGATTCCCGCCCCGGAAGTTGCCAGCGTGGATCAAACCGCCAGCGACGCGGAGGATTGGTCGATTTTGCACCGCCAGGCGTTGGAGCTGATCCAGGAAGAGTTCCGGGAAGCCACCTGGCGGGCGTTTTGGCGCGTCGTCGTGGATGGCCGCCCTCCTGCTGAAGTGGCGGAGGAGATGCAGATGAGCCCCGGAGCCGTCCGCGTCGCGAAGTGCCGGGTGCTGCAGCGGCTTCGGCTGGAATTGGGAGACTAGCCGGGCGTTAGGTTAGGCTAGATAGATAGATAGATAGATAGATAGATAGATAGATAGATCCCGGCGTCCGTTCGTTGGTCAGAGAGGATTTTGCCGGGTTGCCTTCCACCGGCGTCAAGAGTGAAAAATGGGCAACCGGTCTGATATAATGTGTCCGAACCTAAAATTGAATTTCGCCCGGTGCCAAGCTCAGTAGCCAGTCCAAATCAGTAGTCAAAACTTGGCCAGATTTCTCCCGCGCGTTCTTTTCCCCGCAAACCAATTCAAAAACCTGATGTGCGAAATCCTCGACTTCTCCTTCGCTCAACCACTTCCGAGCAAGGATACGCGTAAAGTTCGCCTCCCAACATCTGGGCCACTCGCGGAAGCGCACTTAACGGTCCATGCGTCCATGCGTCCATGCTTTTGCAGTTGCGCTCATCGGTGAGGGAGGTAAAATTGAGGAATCTTGTACAAAATGGGTGTATAAAACGGATCAATGGCTACCATTAGAATATCCATAACTGCCTCATTTTCAGGCAAAAAGCTCTCGTGGCGGAATTGGTAGACGCGCTAGATTCAGGATCTAGTGGGGTAATACCCGTGGAGGTTCGAATCCTCTCGAGAGCACCTTCCTGAACATCAGCGAATTGCGCAGAACGAGACAAACTTCATGAAGCCCGACTCACTCCTTATGCGCCTCAAGAATCGGGCCTTCGCGGCTCAAAAAAGTCAACCTCGCCGGTTTCCAGCGAATATTCGGCTCCCACGATGACCAGACCGTCGTTGGCGGCGAGTTCTTCGAGGATTTGCGAGCCGTGTTGCAGGCTGTTGACCGAGGCCCTGACGTTGGCGCGAATGGCGTGCTCCACAAGGGCGTCGGGATTGTTGCGCAGGTCGGTCTCCATCAACTCGGCGACGCTGGGTTGAATGCGGTCCACGATGGATCGCAGGTTTTTCGATTGCGTGGGGTTGGGCTCGAGAAGCTCGTCCACCGTGGCCTTGACCGCGCCGCAATCCGAGTGCCCTAACACCACCACCAACCGCGTCCCAAACTGCGAGGCGGCAAACTCCACGCTGCCGATCTGCGAGGGTGCGATGATGTTCCCGGCCACGCGGATGACGAAGAGATCGCCCAGGCCCTGGTTAAACACCAACTCCGCCGGCACGCGCGAATCCGAGCAACCCAGGATGATGGCAAAGGGCTGTTGCCCCTTGGTTAGCTCCATGCGGCGGGAAGGGTGCAGGGACAGGTCGCTGGTTTGGAATCCGGTGACGAATTGGCGGTTGCCTTCGCGCAGGGACTCAAGCGCTTCTTGGGCTGGAATCATGGCCAACAGGTAGGGGAATTTTTGGCGGCGTCACGTTGAAGCTGTCACTTTTGCCGCGGCCTCGCGCATCCGTTGGAGCACGTAGTAGACGGTGCGGCTGCGCAGGCGCATCAACTCGCCGCCCACGATTCGCGGGATGAAATCGTCGCCAACCGCCTCCAATTTCGCCGGCGGCTGACGGTTGAAGCCTTGGCACAGAATAGAAGTTAGCGCCCGGGTCAAGGTTTGCACCTTGGGACCCAAACGAACGCGGAAAATCGCCGAATCGCCGTCTAAACGCAGAAAAATCCCGACAGAATCCAGGCAAATCTCGTCTTTTCGCTCGTCGGCGACGTCATAGCGCTCATTTTCTCGCGGTTCGTGGCGCCGGGCCGACTCCGCATAGGTCACCAGGGCCTCGCGCCGTTCGTGTTCGGGCAGGTTTTCGAAAAAATCGACGATTTCCTGGAGGGCAGGGGGCATTTTGGGTCACAAAATCCGAAATCCGAGTTTCGAGTTTCGAGTTTCGAAATCCGAGTTTCGAGTTTCGAGTTTCAAAGATGCCTCGCCATCCAGAAATCGTCCATCACGAATCCTCCTCCGATGTCGTCGCAAATTTCGCGCTTCAACTCAAAACCGGCGTTTCGATAACAACGAATCGCGGATTCGTTGGCGCGATTTACCCGCAGGCTCATCGTAACATAACCGTGATGCTGGGCCAGGGTCAAAATCTCGCGTAACGCGGCCGATCCTAGCCCTTTACCGTGCCAGTCCGGGTGCAGGTAAAATTTGTGCAGATGCGCCTCGCCCGATTCCTCGCCGGGACCGAAGGAAACGTAGCCGATTTCCTGCGATTCCGCGAGAATGAGGCCAAACCAAATGTCGCCAGCCATTTCCGCGGCGAGTTTTTGCGGGGCGTACATCCAGCCTAACATGTAGCCGATCTGTTCGTGGCTGATGATGCCCGGGTAACAGCGATTCCAGGTTTCAGCGGCAAATTCGCGAATGCGCGGGATATCCGCCTCGGCCGCGGTTCGTAGCTGACAGGTTGGGTTGGACTTCGCGGTCATTTCGGAGCACAACCGCCTAAAACGCGGCCTTTAGTTGGCCTAACAGGTCCACTAACCCTTCGCGAATCTTTGTTTCCGCGTCCACTTCCAGGTAACTGCTGCGCGCCGGCCAGGTTTCATAGCCGCCCAGCTCGTGCTGCTCCTTGGGCGGCAGATAGCCGTTGTAGCCGTTGGCCAGCTCGATGGTGAAGGTGGTTTTGGCAAAGGGGCTGGCCGCTTTGATCTTTAACCCGGTCTCGGCGAAGGTTTCGCACGGCGATTGCGCGATCGCCAGGTCGCCGATGCGGAAGGCTTGGATGGGAACCACCACCTTGTCGGGAAATTGAGCCAATTTCAGCGCCTCCCGCGCATAAATCTGGGGACGCGTCAGCCGAAGCGGCGAATCCGGCAGCACGCGCGTTTTTTCGGCCCACGCCAGGCGCTCGGCATCCGGTTTGCGCACGTCCAGCTCCAAACGCGTGGCGGCGGCGGCCAGTTTTGCGTCGGCGCGAAACTCGATGGTTTCCAGAGCCTGAATCACGCCGTCGGCAAGGTCGTGGCCGATCATGTTCATGCGCTTAAAGACGGCGAATTTCTGCCGCGGCTTGGAATAATCGTTCGCGGAAACGTCGCCGCTGGTTCCGTTCGTCATGATGCCGACAAAGGGCGGGTCGAGCCTGTCTGCTTCCCAATTTTGCTGAATTCGGTCAGCAAAAACGCCGAAGTAGTCCCCGCTGACCTGCCCGCCCGGGATGCCGCCGACGTAGTGCAGGCCGTAGTTGGCCAATAACGCCAGGGGCTGGTTGGAATCGCGATGCCGGAGGGCGACGACGAACACCTCGTCGTCAACGGGCCCGGCCGGTTCGGCCAAAGCCGCGTTCCAGCCGGGATTCATCTTCACCTGCTCGCCGCTTTGGCCGAGCGGGTTGTCGACGGCCTGTTTCATGCGCCAGCGCCGGTTGTGCACGTAGCGCGGCTCGCGAAAGCTGCCCCAGCCGATTTCCGCCGCAGCCAGGTTGTTGTGGGCGCGGTGGACGCCATCGGCGATTTTCACCGCCAGGTAGTCCAGGTATTCGCGGTGCAAGTCGTCGTCTTTCAGGCCGACGTAGGCGCGCGGCGTGGAATGGGTGTGGGTGGCGGCGATGCAGACTTGGTTGGGGGGAATGCCGACTTTTTTCGCGATCATCGCCTTGGCGGCGTCGTGGATTTCGCGGGAAATCATGGTGTTGTCCACCTCGGCGAACGCGAGCTTGGTTTCGCCGTCATCCAGCACCAGGCAACGCGCCCACAGCTCGTCGCGGACGTGCTTGGCGGGACCAATTTGCATGATGGTGCCATCCAGCGGGACGCCCATTTTTGGGGTAATGTTGGACAACGCGGCGCCGGCGCGCAGGCCGGTTTCGTCCGCGGTTAGGGCCGGATTCGCGAGCAAGGCGAGGATCGCGAGGAACAGGGTGGGTGTTTTCATGCGGCTATCATTCGGCGGTAAGCTTGTTGGCGCAAGCGTCTCCCGAAACCACAAGGGACGTAAGGGACCGAAGGGACAAAAGCGACGTCGTTCGGGAAAAGGTGTCCCTTTGGTCCCTTACGTCCTTTTGGTCCCTCAAGTCACCTCCATCAAAACGCCCGTCGTCGCCAGATGGATGAGGGTTCGGGCGTTGGGGCCGGCTACGCCGCGATAAACCGCCAACTGACCGGAGTAACCGAGCGCGGTTTGCTCCCAAAGCTTGCGTTTTCCGGGAAAAATCTTGTGATCGATGATCACCGGACCGTTCGCGGTTTCCAGCAGATGATCGATGTAGCCGATAACCCGCTGGCCGCCGTTGTTGACGACGGAAAACGGCACTTCCACCACTTCACGCGCCGGTTGGAAGGTTTCGGCGACGAATTCGCGGTAACGCCGAACCTGAGCTAAAACCGCGGCCGCGCTGACTTCGCCCAAACCGAACGCGTCGAGGATGGCGCGCGTTTTTTCGAGCAAATCCGGCGTTTGCGGGTTGGAGATGGCCACGGCGAGGATGCGATGCATGGCCTCGCCCATGTCGCGCTCGTTTTGGCCGTTCCAATCGAGCCGTTGGCCGAATTCCAGCGGTTTACCGGCTTTTGCGGTCGAAACCGGCTCGGCTTGCGACGGGGCGAGGGTGGCGGACGGGCGTTCGGTGCGGATTTCGGCGCATTCCGGCACGAAAACGTGGGTTTCCGGCGTTGCGGCGGCTTTTTCGCGGCTTAGCACGTGCCGATGGAAGGCCGCCGGGATTTCCGGCGCAGCGTCGTGGATTTTGAAGCTGGTGCGGACGTTGGTTAGGGCGTCGGCGATCGGGCCATCCAGGTTCTGCAGCCAATGCGGCGCTTTGGCGGGATCGTGAAACAAAATGACCCGATCGCGCGCGCGAGTGAAGGCGACGTAGAGCAGCCGCAGTTCTTCGCCCAGGGCCTCGGCCTCGGCCGCTTTGCCGGACGGGGAGTCCTTCAGCGCGGCGATGGCGGGTAGATCGCGAACGCGGCCAAACGGGTTGATCCAGAGCCGCAATTCGCGATTTGCCAGCGGATCGGCTAGGTCCACCGGGCCACTTTTCGTCCGCACCACGCGCAGGTCGAAGAGTCGGGATTTCAGCTCGGTTTCGGCGCCGGTGAGGAAGACAGCCGGCCATTCCAGGCCCTTGGCGCGATGGTAGGTGCCGACGTGGATCGCTCCCGCGCCGATGGAATTGGCGCGTTTGTCCAGGCCGGTTTCGGCAAGCTGCTCCAGCCAGCCAAAAAGCCCGTTCGACGTCGCCGGCAGGCCGAATTCCGCGGCGCGCCGTTCGTAATCCGCCAAAAATTCGCGGAGCCGCTGCAAATTATCGCGGCGTTGCGCGGCACGAGCCTGACCGGGCCCCCAACCGGCGATGATGCGCGGGAGAGCGATGGCGTCGCAGGCGCGGTCGAAGAGTTGCAGCGGCGAAAGCAGGCGCAGCGCAGCATCGTCGTTAGCGCGCAGGGCATCCAAAGCGGCAACCGCGGGGGAAATTTCACCGCCCCAGCCCCGGCCCTCGCGATCTTCGTCCTCCCCGAGGTTTTGCAGGAATTCGAGCCGATTTTGCAGCCACGTTTCCGGCTCGTGGCGATTTTCCAGGGCCACGATCTCGGCGATGGCAAGAGTGTCGCCGGAATCGGCCAATCGCCGGAATGCCGCCAACGCCAGCCGCGCTTCCGGCGTCGCCAACAGGCCGGCGGTGGCGAGAAAAACCTCCAGGCCGCGTTCGCGAAGCGCGCCGGCAATTTCGCCGGCAAACCAGTTTTCCCGCGCCAGCACGGCAATGTCGCCCGGAGCGATGTTTCGCTCCTCACCCAGCGGATTTTTCTCCGTCAGCGACGATTTTTCGACCACGGCTTCCCCTCGCGCCAAAAACTCCGCCACCACGTCAGCGATGAGCCCCGCGCGTTGCCTGCCGTAGAGCGCTTTGGGATCGCCGCTGCGCGTTTTTTGGCCGCTGGAGATCTCCGCCAGCTCGAGAACGGGATTTTCGGGATTTCGCGCAAATCGCCACGGATCGGCCTCCGTGCGCTCAGGATCGAGCTTGAGCCGTTGCTCGAAAGGATGGGCGAAGAGTTGGTTGCACAGGTCCACCAAGCCGGGAGCCGATCGCCGGTTCAAATTCAGCGTTGCCGCCGGAATTGCGCCTTCCACCGCGCTTTCGATCAAGAACGGATCGGCGCCGCGAAAGCCGTAAATCGACTGCTTGGTGTCGCCAACCCAAACCACGCGGTTCGCAAAATTTCCCAACTCAGCGAAGAGGGCGAGTTGAATGGGGCTGGTGTCCTGAAACTCGTCCACGACCAGCAAATCGATCTCCTCGGCCAAAATCTCCCGCGCCGCGGAATTGCCGCGCAGCAGATCGAGCGCGTTTTTCTCCAAATCCGCGAAATCGGCGGCTCCGCGTTCGCGTTTCAGCGCATCAAACCGCTCGCCGGCCTGGCTGGCGACGAGAAAGAGCAGGCGCAAGTATTCGGCCAAATCCGCGTGCAAATCCGGGTGCTCGGCCACGCGTTTTGCCGCTTTATCGACGGTTTTCGCGATGGCGTGCAGATGCTTGGCAGGCCGCGCCCGGGTCACACGCAACCAGTCGGACCAACGCAGAGTTCCGGCGTCCATGGCGCGGATGGTTTGGCACAGCAGGCGGCGGTAGTTGACGGTATTTTGCGGTTTCTGCTCATCCGGCAGATCGCGCAGGGCCTGTTGCATGGCGGCCTTGAAACGCGAGGCAGTGTCCGGCGTTTCACGAAAAGCGGGGGCCATTTCCGCCCAACTCGCCTCCCCCATCGCCGGCAGGCTTGCTAGCGCGATGTCGTTGGTGCGCGCCGCGGCGATGATGTCGCGAACCTGGCCGCGCCAGCGAAATCCCCCGCCGCGCGGGAATTTTTGGCCAAGCCAGTCGCCGAGCCGGTAGAGTCGCGCCTCGGCCGTTTCGTCTACGCTTTCGTCGATCGCGCGATCCAGCAGCAAGGCCGCCTCCGCATCGTCGAGGATCCGGATTTGGGGCGACAAACCGGCCTCGAACGCGAACCGGATCAACAATCGCCGGCAAATTCCGTGCACCGTCCCGATCAGCCCCTCCTCCAGTTGCGCCGCGGCGTCGTGCCGGCCGGCGGCGTAGAATTTTTGCGCCAGGCGCATCTTCAGCTCGTTGGCCGACGCGGTCGTGAACGTGGTGGCGACGACGGCTTCCGGACGAACGCTCCCGTCCATGACCGCGGCAAAAACGGTCTCCACCAGGTGGTAGGTTTTGCCCGTGCCGGCGCTGGCGCTGACGAAGTTGAGGTTCGCGGGTTTCATGCGGTGGCCGGCCAGCCGGTGAGGGCGGGGTAAGGGTTAAAGCGATCGGCGTCCGGTCCGGCTTTCCACGCGGCGACCGGCGGAATTTCGAAATTCCGGTGATCCAACGCGCCCAGGGTGAACTCGATTTCCCCGTGTTCGAGTTGATCCCAGCGCCAGCTCCAAATTTGCTGAAATTCCCGCCAGCACGCCTCCCAATCCGCGGAATTGGCGGAATCCGCGCCGGATTTCGGCTGAGCCACGGTGGCCCCGCGAAAAAAATCCTGGCTTCGGGCCAACAACGCGCCGTGCGGCCGGAACACAAAGTAAGCGCAGTGCGGCGGTTTGGCTCCCCCGGCGGCGGAAATCGCGTGGCCGTAGAGCGCGAGCTGAAGGTGCCGATTTTCGCTCAATTCCCGCTGGCGGAAGGTTCGGCCGCCCAGTTTCAGGTCGATGACCCCGTGCTCGCCGTCGGCGCGCACGACGTGGAGGTCGATCGCGCCGGTCAACTCGCCAGCACCGAAGGAAACGCCGGAAATCGGCTCCTCGCAATGGGCCTCGACCACGCCGGCGTCACGCAACTGGGTGATCAGCTCCCACAACGCGGTCTGCGCCAGGTAAAGCAGGCTCTGGCGCGAGGATTCGTGGCCCGGGATGAGGTAGTGCGCCGCTTGACCGGCCAGCAGTTGCTCCCAATTCGCCGCGACCCAGGTTTCGACCGCGGATTGTTGCACCGAGCGCCAATCGATCTCCGCGTTGGGCGAAAGGAGACGCTCGACCAGGGTTTGCAACAAACCCGTCGCCGGCGCTTTGGAAGCATCGCCGGGCGTGGGTATCGACTCCTCGTCCTCGCCGGGTTCGGGCTCCAGCAGGCTCTCGACAAAGCCGTGCAAGAGCGAGCCCTGACGGCGCGCATCATCGCGAACGCGGAAGTCCTGGATGGGCCCCGGCCGCAATTTTGCCGCGTAATCGAAGACCCACTGGTAGGGGCTGTAGATGAGCTTGTGCAGCGCGGAGTAGCTCTCTTTTTCGCGCGGAAGAAGCAGGCCGGGCGCCGCGAGTTTCCACCATTGGCGCGGCGCGGGGAGCGGTTTTACGGGGATGCGGGTCTGGGGCGTCGCCGCTTCCGGCTCGCGCTCGATTTCCGGGCCGCACTCGGCCAGCAGGCGGGTGATGACGGCGGGCTGCGGGGCGATTCGGCCGCGGCTGCTGGTGGTGTGAAACAGCGTCAGGCTGTGCCGCGCCATGAGGATGGGGCGCACCTGCGTGGCGAGGCGCTCCGCGCGATTCTCCGCGGGATCGATGAGCATGGCGCCGTTTTCGCGCAGCCAGGTTCGTTCCGCGTTGGTCCAGGGGCTGCGATCGTGGCCGCCGGCTTCGTTTTGCGCCGGTTGCCACCAAATGACGCGGTCGGCGGGTTCCAGAAGCTGGCGGGGCGAATCGAGCGGGAACGGTTGACCGGCCTCGCCGCTGGTGGATTCGCCGGAAGCGGCTTCGGGCAGCCAAGCCGCGGCCAGGCGTTCCAATTGCAGCCGCGAAATTTTGGCCTGACGCCGCAAATTCGCCGCAAACGCGAGGATGCTTCGCGAAGCCGCCAGCCAGGCCGCGGATTCGCGCGAATTTTCCAGGTTTGCGCCGCGAACGCCGAACCACGCGGCCAGATTTCGCGCGGTTTCGGCCAGAGCCTCGCCGGGGGCCCCGGGATGCGCCGGAAAAGTGGAGGCGTCGATCCAGGTTTCGGCCAGTTTCTCGGCGTTTTTGCGATTTGGCGCGGATTCCAGGCTTCGGGCGATTGCGTCGTTCCAGCGCTCGTTTCCGCGGCCGGGCACGTCGTTGATCGCCCGAGCCAACCGGAAGCGAAAGGAGTCGTTCAGCGGGCAAACGGGGTGGAGCAAGAATTCCAGCCACGCCTGGGGATCGAACGGTTCCCAGCGCAGCCGCAAGGCCAGCAGGAGCAATTGCGCCGGGGCGGCGGCTGAGCTTCGCTCCGTGGCCGGAACGCGTGGCTGATCCCGCAATTCCAGCGCGCGATTTAGCGTCGGCAAGGAGTCGCGCTTGCCGATCAGCGCCGTTTTTGGATCGGCAAGGAAATTTGCCGCGCAGTCCGCCAGCGGGGCCTCCGAATAGGCGCGGAAAAGGCGAATTGACTCGTCCGGCGCCGAATTAGCCGCGATTTCGCCATTTTCACCGAGCAAGCGGCGCTGCAAAGCGTGCAATTGCGTGCCCGGCTCGGCCAACGGTTCCGTGGGCAGGTTGAACCGCGTTTTCGCGCCCAATTCGCCAAGGAGCCGCGACCACAATTCCGGCATTGGCTCGGTTTCGCGGACGATTTCGGCCACACCGTGGTTTTTCCCGGCTTGGATCTCGGCCAGGACCCGCCTCAGCCGGGCGGCCACGTCGAATTTCCCGGTTTCGGACGCCAATTCTTGCTCCGCAGCCGCCAAATCGCGAATCCGCGCCGGAGCGTCCTCACAACCCTCCGCATCCCAGCCGGCCAGCGCCAATTCGTCCCTCCAGCGCATCAACGTCCGCGCTGACGCCAGGGGATCCAGGTTCAGCGAGCGCTCGTAAAAAGCGTCCTTCGCGGCGGCCTCCAACGCCTCGCGGAAATCGAGCACCCGATCGAGCTTGAAGCCGGAAATTGGCGGCAAACCCAGGTTTTGCTCCAAAACGTCCAGGAGTCTGGCTCGCCCACAAACCAGCCGCCCCAGCCCTTGCCAATGCGCCGGAGCCGGGCAGCCTTCCAAGGCGTTGCCGAAGAAAATTCGCACGTTTGAGGAACCAAGCGCCCACCCCTAACACTTGTCCAGCGGACTTTCGCAATTGCCGGGCGGCCAGAGTCAAAATTTGCGCCACTTTGGCCAATTCGCGCGGTTGACAACCGACCCCGCCAACACCACATACCCCCGCACTCACGCCCAATTCAAAAAATGGATCAATTTCTGCGTTGGAGGCCCCGCCTCCCATTGATTTTTAGTTGCCTGCTGGCCATCGCCGCAGTCCTGCCAAACCAAGCCCGTGCCGAGGATATCCTCCAGCAAGGGAAGCGGCTCTACAGCCTTTGCAGCGCCTGTCACGGGCCCCGTGCCTTGGGCGTCCAGCAATATCGCGCTCCCGCCTTGGCCGGCCTGCCGGATTGGTACCTGGTGGATCAACTCACCAAGTTTCGCGATGGGCGGCGCGGTGCTCATCCGGACGATGTCGCCGGCCTGCTGATGCGCCCCATGTCACGCGCGCTGCAACGCGAAAAAGACGTGAAAGCGGTGGCGGCTTATATATCTACGCTTCAGCCAAAGTTGCCCAAAGTAACCGTCACCGGCGGCGATCCGCAAATGGGGCAGACGCTCTACATGGTGTGCGTGGCCTGCCATGGCGCCAATCTGGAAGGAAACAAGGAACTCCGGTCCCCGGGGCTCAAATATTTGCCGGACTGGTATCAACTAGCCCAACTGAAGAACTACAAAAACGCGATTCGCGGCACGGACGCCACCGACCCCCAAGCCATGCAGATGCAAGCCGTAACCATGGGTCTGCAAAACGAAAAAATGATGATCGACGTGGTGGCTTATATCAACAAAATGGCGCGCCAATAGCCGTTTTTTGCCAAATTTTGGAACTTACCTCCCATTCTCATCATGGCTGACGAAAAAAAATACCCTTCCTCGGAAAGCGTGGCCAAAATCACCTTCCGGCTCACGATGATCGGCTGTGTTCTCTTTATCTTAGCCGTATTTCTCTTCATACTTTAAACCATCATGTTTCCCGAAAGCGCATCCTCATTTGCCAGCGACATCGACGGCTTATTTTGGCTCATCACGGGCATCGTCGGAGTCTGGTTCCTCCTTGCCGAAGGCGCTCTGTTCTATTTTATCTTCCGCTTCCGCCGCAAAGACGGTGTGAAGGCCAAATATATTGCCGGAGAGAATAAAAAGGAGAAAAACTGGATCACATACCCTCACTTGCTCGTAATCGCTTGCGACGTCATTTTGGTGGGCGGTTCGGTCATGGTGTGGAACAAGGTGAAAATCGACCGCCCTGAGGCCGATCAAGTTATCCGCGTTATTTCCCAGCAATGGGCCTGGACCTTCATCCATCCCGGTCCGGACGGCGAATTGGACACGGATGACGATATTGCGCTGGTGGACGAACTCCACGTCAAAGAAGGCGCCGTTTATCACTTTGAGCTGGAAAGCCGCGATGTCGTCCATTCCTTCTCCGTCCCCGCTTTTCGCCTGAAACAGGACGCCATCCCCGGCCGGACGATTATCGGCTGGTTTGAGCCTACGAAAACGGGGACGTTCGACATTCAATGCGCGGAAATTTGCGGGATTGGCCACGGATTGATGGTTGCGAGCTTGGTGATCGAGACGGAGGACGCCCACAAGCAATGGATGGCGCAGTTCGGCTCGCAAAACCCCACTATCCCCGCCGTCGCAAACAATTGAATTTCTCATGAGCGAATCAAGTCACGCGAATCAAAGCATTTGGAGCAAATACGTCTTCTCCACCGATCATAAGATCATTGCCATGCAGTACCTGTTCACGGGTATGTTAATGGCCCTCGTCGGTGGGTTGATGGCGTACGGTTTTCGCATGCAATTGGCCTACCCGGGCTCCAGTGTCCCTGGTTTTGGTCTGGTGTCTCCGGATAAGTACAACATGCTGGTCACCAACCACGGTACCATCATGATTTTTTGGGTGGCGATGCCGGTTTTGATCGCGGCGTTCGGCAATTTTCTCATCCCGCTGATGATTGGCTGCGATGACATGGTGTTCCCGCGGCTCAATCGCTTGAGCTACCAGATTTTCTTCTTATCCACGGTGGTGTTGATCGCCTCGTTCTTTGCTCCCGGCGGAGGATTTGGTGGAGCGTGGACGGCCTATCCGCCGCACTCCGCTCAAGCGCAATATAACCAGACGCCCTGGGGCGCGCCGCTGTGGTTGCTGGCCGTGGCGCTGGAATTCGTCGCCTTTTTGATGGGTGGCATCAACTTTGTGACCACGGTGATGAATGCGCGCACCAAGGGCATGGGCATGTTTCGGCTGCCCATCGTCATTTGGATGATTATCATTGCCAGCATCCTCTTCATGGCCTCGGTTGGCCCCCTGGTGGCGGGCGCGGTGATGCTTCTCTTCGATCAAGTGCTCGGAACGTCATTCTACAATCCCGCCGAAGGCGGCGACCCGCTTATCTGGCAACACTTGTTCTGGTTTTTTGGGCATCCGGAGGTTTACGTCGTGCTGCTTCCGGCAATGGGGATCGTAGCAGAGATCATCACCGTATTTTCGCGCAAAAAGCTCTTTGCATATAAAATCGTGCTCTACACCACCTTCGCCACCGGCATCATTAGCTTCCTGGTTTGGGCGCACCACCAGTTTGTAGCCGGGATCGATCCCCGAATGGCGCATCTTTTTACGATAACAACGCTCATTATCTCCATTCCGATCGCTGAGATGGTGTTCGTCTACATCGCCACGTTGTTTGGCGGCTCCATCGAGCTAAAAACACCGATGCTGTGGGCCCTGGCGTTTTTGGCGATGTTCCTCATCGGCGGGGTCACGGGAATTCCGCTAGGCGCAGCGGGAACGGACATTAACCTGCACGATACCTACTTCGTCCTGGCGCATTTTCACTACACTTTCTTCCCGATTTCTATCATCGCGGTGTTTGCGGCGCTAACCTATTGGTTTCCCAAGATGTTTGGCCGCATGATGGACGAAAAATGGGGTAAAATTCACTTTTGGGGCACGATTATCCCGTTCAACTGCGTTTTCATCCCGCTCTTTGTCTTGGGGCTCGGCGGGCAACACCGGCGCATCTACAGCTACGAGCATTTTCCGGAGCTTTCCGTGGCATGGATGCAAAACATCCGCGAGTTCGTCACCCTTTCGCTCATCGTGATGCTGTTGTTCCAAATTGTCTTTCTCGTGAACTTTTTCCGCAGCATGCGGACCGGGCCCAAAGCGGAAAAGAATCCCTGGAAGGCCAATACGCTGGAGTGGACCGCTGAATCCCCGCCGCCGCACGGCAACTGGCCGGACATCCCCGAAGTCCACCGTGGTCCGTATGAATATAGCGTGCCCGACCGCAAACAAGATTTCTGGCCGCAAAACGAACCGGCCTAGCCAACCAAATTGACGGTTTTGGGTCTCCGATTTCGAATTTCCAATTTCTAGTTTTCAATTTCCAACCCATGTCCTACGCACCACCGCTAGCCACCTCACGCAGCGCCACGGGCATCCCCACCGGCCGGTTGGCCATGTGGTGGGTGCTGGCCTCGGAAATCGTCATTTTTGGGGGCCTCATCGTCTCTTATCTGCTGCTGCGCCTCCATCACGGCCATTGGGCGCATGATGCCGCGCAAACCAGCACCCCCGCGGGCGCTTTCAACACGTTCGTGCTCCTGACCTCCAGCTTGTTCGTGGTGTTAGCGCATGTGGCCGCAGCGGAGAAAAATCACGCCAAAACCTTCAAATTCTTGTGGTACACCATCGGCATGGGCCTGGTGTTTCTGGTGGTGAAAGCCTACGAGTACACCACGGAGATCAGCCACGGTTATACCATTACCACCAACGTCTTTTGGGCGTTCTACTATACGGCGACCGGCCTTCACGCCTTCCACGTAACCGCTGGAATGGTGATCATGGGCATCGTGGCCGCCGGCGCGTTGAAAGGCCAAAATCTCCAACGCGTTGAATACATCGGCATCTACTGGCACTTCGTCGATTTGGTGTGGATCTTCCTTTTCCCGCTTCTTTACATCGCCAAATAACGCAAGACTATGAGCAGCGACACCTCCGAGCACAGTTCCACCCGCTACGTCAAAATCTGGATCATTCTGACGGTTCTTCTCCTCGTCAGCATCCTGGGGCCCATGATCGGCGTGAAAGCGATCACGTTGGTCACCGCTTTTGGCATCGCAATCGTCAAAGCGACGATGGTGGCGGCTTACTTCATGCACCTCAACATTGAGAAGCGCTACATTTGGTACCTGCTGTTCATGATGCTGCTCTTTTTGGGCGTTCTCTTTGCCGGATTAGCCCCGGACATCATGGAAAGCGAGGGGAAAAACTGGAGTAACCCCACTCCCGAAGCGATTTTGGAGCCGGCGGCCGACGATAACGCTCATCCCAAGGCCGACGCTCCCCCGGAAAGCGAGTGATGAGCGCCACCGCCACGAATCCCGGTATCCCGGCCGGCCGCCAGCCCGTGGCCGCCAGCGTGGTGGCGATGCTCATTTTTGTGGCGGCGGAGGTCATGTTTTTTGCCGCATTGATTAGCGCGCACCAAATCACCAGCGCCAATGTGGGCGCAGACGCTTGGCCTCCACCCGGCCAGCCACGGTTACCGATCGCTTCCACGGCCGCTAACACCGTTATTTTGCTCCTGAGCGGGGTTTGCGTGTTTTTAGCCAACCGCGGGCGAAAAGCAGGTTTGTTCCTGATTTCCGGCGTCGCGCTCGGAACCGCGTTCGTGATATTTCAGGGCGTGGAATGGGGCCGGTTGATCCATTTTGGCCTCACGTTGCGCTCCAGCTCCTACGGTTCTTATTTTTACCTCATCATTGGCGCGCACGCCCTTCATGCCGTCGCCGCCCTGGCAGTTTGGGCTTGGGCATTGCCGCGTTTTTTGAAAGGAACGCTGAGCCGAGGCGCTTTTTTGGGCGCCCAGGTGTTTTGGTATTTTGTGGTGGGTGTTTGGCCGCTACTTTACCTTACCGTCTACCTGACCTGACCATGAAATTCGCTCGCCAATCAACCCGGAACCTGGTTTTCCCGGCAAGCCTGCTTTTGGCGCTGATTTTCGCCCATCCGGCCTCAGCCTGCCCAGTGTGTTTCAATGCCAACGAAGAAACGCGCATGGCTTACCTGGTGACGACCATCATGCTCAGCGCCCTGCCGTTGGGAATGATCGGCGGATTGGCCTTTTGGTTCGCCCGGCAAGGTTCCAGCCTAACCGAGAGCTAAATCGGCCCGTTTTTCGCCAAACCGCGCCAAACGGAAGGAATCAGTGGCGTACCGGGCATTTCTGTTCACGGTTCACCAGCTCATGACTGCTGACGAACTCGATACCCAGCTCACCAAATTCCGCGGCCGCTTCGACAAGCTCAAGACCGAGATCCAGAAAGCCATCGTCGGCCACGATGAGTTGCTGACCGATACGTTGGTCGCCATTTTCAGCCAAGGTCACGCGTTGCTGGAAGGCGTGCCCGGCCTGGGCAAGACGTTTCTGGTCAAGGTGCTGGGCAAAGTGCTGGGCCTGGAGCCCGGGCGCATTCAGTGCACGCCCGATCTCATGCCGGCGGACATTTTGGGCACCCAAATTGTGAGCGACGACCAGGGTCACCGCTACCTGCGCTTCGAGAAAGGCCCCGTTTTCGCGAATATCGTGCTGGTGGACGAAATCAACCGCGCCACGCCCAAAACCCAGGCCGCGCTGCTCGAAGTGATGCAGGAGCACGCGGTAACCAGCGGCGGAGAGCGCCACACCATGCCCGAGCCGTTTTTCGTGATGGCCACGCAAAATCCCATGGAAATGGAGGGCACCTACCCGCTGCCCGAGGCCCAACTGGACCGTTTTTTGTTCAAGCTGAAGGTGCCGTTCCCGAATTTGGACGAATTGGTGGATATTTCCAAGCGCACCACGGGATTCAAGGAAGCCACCGTGGAACCGGTGATGACCGGAGAAGACGTGCAGCACTTTCAGGAAGCGCTGACCCACGTGCCGGTTGCCGATCCCATCACCGAATACGCCGCCGGCATCGTCCTGGCCACGCACCCGGAAAGCACCCATCACGAAAAAGTGAAGCGCTACATCGCCTACGGCTCCAGCCCGCGGGGTTTGCAAGCCCTGGTCCGGGGCGCCCGGGTTCACGCCGTGCTCGACGACCGCACGGCGGTGGCCGAAGACGACATTCGGCGAGTGGCAGCCTCCGCGTTGCGGCACCGGATGATCCTCAATTTTGAGGGCGAGGCGGAATCGCTCGATGTGGACGCGCTCGTCGCCGAATTGCTGGAAGCCGTGCCGACTTCCGCGAAAAAAGCGGCGTAATTTTCGGGCAGCGGGCACTTTTTGACCGTATTCACCCGGATTGCATTGACCAACGAACTGCCGACAATTGGCGACGGAGGCTACGATGACGGCACGAACAAATCCGCCTGACCGCGCTCGGCATCCGAAACCTCGGACAGCGACTGAATTTCGTCGATAAACTCTCCCACATCCTCAAATTTCCGGTAAACCGAGGCATAACGCACGTAGGCCACCGGATCGATGCCGCGGAGCTTCAGCATGACCAGCGGACCGATCCGCTGCGAGGAGATTTCCTTCAAATCCTCCTGCTTGAGGTCGCGAATAATCTCGTCCGCGGCGCATTCCAGCTCCCGGGTGGAAACGGCGCGCTTTTCGCAGGCTTTCAGCAGCCCGCCCAGCAATTTATCGCGGCTGAAGGCTTCGCGGGTTCCATCGCGCTTGATGACGCGGAAATCGGTCTGCTCCAGTTGCTCGAAGGTGGTGAACCGGTGGCCGCAGCCCAAGCATTCCCGCCTCCGCCGAATCACCACTCCGTCCTTGGACATGCGCGAATCGAGGACCTTGTCTTCCAGGTTATGGCATTTTGCGCAGCGCATTGCGATGCAGGCTCAAAATCCGAGCCTCGACGCTAGATATTGTGGCGTCAACGAGAAACAGCCACAAGATGTGGTTTTTTGAGCCGAATTGCTTCCCCGCCGGTTAGCGGGTTACCGCCTTGAGCGCGGCTTCGTCCACTTCGCCCTCCAGGTAGCCGATTTCGGCCAAAAACGCGTCCATTTTGCGCACGGTATCCTGAAAAATCTCCGCCTTGCCCTTGGATTGGTTGAAAAAGCCGTGCCCGTGGCCCTCGTAAACGTGGAGGGTGCTGGCGAGGCCCAGTTTTTTCATGTCGTCGCGAAATTTCTCCGCCGTGGCCACGGGAATGAGCTTGTCCTTGGAACCCAGAAAAACCACGGCTGGCGGATCGTCGGCAGTGATGTTGTGCGCCGGGGAAAACGCCTCCCAGTAGTCCGTCACCCTGCTGTGCCCCCACCCATCGGGCCCGTTGTCGTAAACCGGGTTGAAGAGCACCAGCGCGTTGGCTTTTGAGGAGATTTTGGCGTCGTCCGAGGGATCGTCGAACCCATCCACCATCCCGGTGGCGGTCGCGACCTGACCGCCGGCCGAACCGCCGCCGGCAGCGACTTTTTGCGCATCCACGCCCAATCGCTTCGCATTCTGGCGCACCCAGCGGAGGGCGGATTTTCCGTCCGCGACGCATTCTTTGGGCGTGGTGCGTTGGCGGGTTTTGACTCGGTAATCGGCCGTCATCGCCACCATCCCGCGCGCGGCCAGGTAACGGCAGTGCTGCTCGAATTGGCCGGGAGAACCGCCGCTCCAGCCCCCGCCGAAGAAGAACACGATGGCTGGGCGCGAATCCTTGGCCGGATCGTGGTTTTTCGGGCTAAAAATGTAGATTTTCAGCTCGTCGCCGGAGGCGGTTTTGTAGGTTTCGGCCACCGCGCCGGGAAATTCGTAAACCGGGGCCTCAGCGTGCGAAAATCCGGCAAACGCGAGAAAAACGACGAAAACGGGCGAGAACAGCCGGCGGGCGTTCGACCGCGCCACCCCTAACAATTTTTCGCTCAAAATGAGGCGGGCGCCGGCGGGGACCTTGGCGTCGGCGATTTTCATCATTTGGCGTTCCCGGCGTGTTAAGCCGTCGCCGGAGGCGGGTTTGGTGGTTAGGTTAGACATGGTGTGTTTCTCAGGTTTAAAGTTAGCGGATCACCGGTTTGATTTTCGCGGTCAAAAACGCGACCAGCGAGCGCCCGGCGCCGGCTCCCTCCAGGGCGCCGATGAACTTGCTTTGGCCATCCAGCAGCGTCGTGGCGGCGCTGATGACGGCCTTGTTTTCGATCGCGCTCTCAAAATCCAGCTTCTGGCCGGAATGCGGCCCAACGACGGATTGCGGGCGAATTTCCAGATCGGCCAAGGCGTGCTCGAAGTGCAGGTTGACGTCAATCGTGCTCCCATCGGCGCCGATGACGAGGTCTGTTTCCAGGGTGGTTCCGTTCAGCGTTTGGTCCGTCTGGGGAGTCTCTTTGCCGCCCTCAAACGAGTAGCCGGAGACGTAGCGATAAATCTTGCCTGAGGACGCCTTGGCGCGTTGGCCGCTGCGCGTGGTGAGGCTGGGCGCGGCGGCCAGTTTCACCCCATCGTCCGCCGCCGCGCGTTGGCGCAAATCCGCAACGAGCTTGGAGGCGTCGGAGGTCGAGCCGGCGTTTTCCAGCAGGGAAATGGCTTCGAGTTGGGCGATGTCAAACAGCTCCAGTCTCACGTCGATGACCTTGGGAGCATTTTCCAGGAGCGATTGGACTAACAGAACCACCAACGCCAAGTTCTCAGGTGAGTTGGTTACCGTTAGAACGTGTTTTTCAGCGTCGAACGCTGCTTCCGCGCCATCGGGAAAGACGATTCCCTGATTTTTGAGCACATCGATGATGTGGAATCTTTTTTTGGGCTTAGCCGATTCATCGAAGGGGTCTTTGTCGCCTTGGACGGTCAGTGAAGAAATGAGGTGAGCGCTGATTTTGAAGGTGCGGGTTTGCAAGCTAGACGGTTGCGCTGAGGCGGGGAGCAGGGCGGCAAGAACGAGGAAAGAGGAAATTTTGAGGCGCATTAGGGTAAGGTTACGCACAGGGCGAGAGGCATGACAAGCCAAACGCTCCCTAATTCATTGGGGGGGCAGGCCCGGCGAAAATCGCGCTCAAAGGATGGCGCCCGGCTCGTAGGCCGCGGCTTCGGGAAAATCCTCGTTCAAACCCGCAACCCGCTCGGCAAAATCGGCAACCTGCGCCTTTGCCGCTCCAGTTCGCCCGCGGCCTTCCTCCAAAATCGCCTCCAATTGCTCGCGCGACATTCCAAGACGCTCGTCCGCGGCCAAACGCCGGACAAAGTCGTTCTCAACCTGCTCGCCGGACCGCAGCGCGCGGACGGCGGCCACGGCGTTTTCCTTAATCGCCTCGTGGGCGGTTTCGCGGCCTACGCCGGCCTTCACCGCCTCCATCAAAAACGTCGTCGAAAGCAAAAACGGCAGGTAGTGGGCGTTTTCGCGCGCGATGACCGCGGGATAGATCTCCATTTGCCCTAACACGGTCAAAAACGTCTCCAACAGCCCGTCGATGGCGAAAAACGCGTCCGGAAGCATGACTCGGCGCACCACGCTGCAAGAGACGTCGCCCTCGTTCCATTGATCGCCCGACAAACCCGCGGCCATGGCTTGGTAACCTGTTAGGATGGTCTGGAAGCCGTTGATTCGCTCGCAACTGCGGCTGTTCATCTTGTGCGGCATGGCCGAGGAACCCACCTGGCCCTTGGCGAACCCTTCGCTCGCCGTCTCGTGCCCGGCCATGAGCCGCAGCGTCTTGGCAAAGCTGCCCGGCGCGCCCGCCAGCTCCACCAGCAGCCCCACCACGCGCAAATCCAGGCTGCGCGGATAAACCTGACCCACCGCGGAATACGCCCGCGAAATTCCCAGGTGCGCCAACACGCTTTCCTCCAATTTCGCCGCTTTCTTAGCATCGCCGCCAACCAGGCTCAGTTGATCCAACTGGGTCCCCACCGCGCCCTTGAGCCCGCGCGCCGGATAGCTGGCGATGAGTTGGCGCAGCCGCTCGAAACTGGAGAAAAATTCCTCGCCAAACATCGCCATGCGCTTGCCAACGGTGGTGAGCTGAGCAGCCACGTTGTGCGTCCGCGCCGTGACGACGATTTCCGCCCACTGCTCCGCCCGCCGGGATAGCGAAAACAGCGCCGTGGCCGACTTTTGCTCGATAACCTGCAAGGCGCGGAAAACCTGGAGTTGCTCCACGTTTTCGGTCAAATCGCGGCTCGTCATCCCCTTGTGGATGTGCTCGCAACCGGCCAACTCGCAGAATTCCTCGATTCGCGCCTTCACGTCGTGACGCGTCACCCGCTCCCGCTTCATGATGGATTCGAGATCCACGTCTTGCATCACCGCCTCGTAGGCGGAAATCGCCTCCGCAGGCACGTCGATGCTGATTTCCCGCTGTGCGCGCATCACCGCGACCCAAAGCTCGCGTTCCAGGACAACCTTGCCCTCCGGCGACCAAATCCGGCGCATGGGCTCGGTTGCGTAGCGTTCGGCAAGGACGTTGGGGATGACTGAAGGCATGGCGCCAATTCAACCCAGAATCGTTCCGCTGTAAACCGGGATGCTTTGCGGCTTTGCCGGCTTTCTGGCAACGCGATTTGCTTCTCCGCCATTTGCGCGAAGATTCCGTGCCATGAGATCGCTGATTTTTCCCGTCCTTTCGCTAACCTGCATCCTCTGCCACGCGCAGGAACGCAAGCTCGACTGGGTCAAGGTAACCGGCACGGCAAATTGGCAAGCGCGCGATTCGTCGGTGGAGCTGGTCTACAAAAACCGGCTCTGGATCATGGGCGGCTGGTTCAGCTCCTACGCCGCTCCACCGCGCGATGTCTGGAATTCCACCGACGGCAAAAGTTGGACGATGGTGGTGAAGCAAGCACCGTGGATTCACAGCGATTTTTCCATGGCCACCGTCTTCAAGGGCGAGATTTATTTCATGGGCGGTTGGTACAATGGCAGGCTGCCGGATCATTCCGCCAGCAACCAGGTTTGGAAGTCTGCCGACGGCGAAAATTGGACGCAAATCACCAAAGCGGCCGGCTGGAGCCCGCGCATCGCCGGCGGGTTGGTGGTATTCCAGGACAAGCTGTGGTTGCTTGGCGGGACGGAGAATTACTACTTTGGCGACGACAAAAGCTTGAAAAACGACGTCTGGTCTTCCGCGGACGGCAAGGAGTGGAAGCAGGAGACCGCAAACGCCGGTTGGAGCCCGCGCGCCTATCATCAGGCGGTCGTGTTGAACGGCCGAATCTACGTGATCGCCGGCGGAAACTACGTTCCCGGGTATTTCGCGAAAAACGACGTCTGGAGTTCGGCGGACGGCGTCAACTGGCGGCAGGAAACCGAAAAAGCGCCGTGGCATCCACGCATCTGGTTTTCGTCCGTGGCCTATCGCGGCCGGCTCTGGGTCATCGGCGGCTGGTCGAACAATCCCGGCAAAAATTGGAACGACGTGTGGTTTTCGAAGGATGGCAAAACCTGGACGCAGTTGCAGTCCGACGCGGTTTGGAAGGAACGCCACGAGCACTCGACTTTCGTCTTTCAGGACAAAATTTGGGTCGCAGGAGGCCATGCCAAGCCGCTGAACAACGAAGTTTGGACACTTGAAATCCCGCCCGGTTGGCTGGACGGAGTGGAATGATGAAAACGCGAAGAAATTTTGTGGGTTCATCGTTTCGCCGGATTTGGGCAAGACCTGGGCGCAATACGATCTGCCGCAATTTGGGCCAACCTCGCCGGTTCGGATGCAGAAAACGAACGGGGAGGGCTGGTTGAAGGTTGACCTGCGGCAAGGCTGGATCGCGCAGGACCGCGTGCTATTCCTTAAGCCGATTTAGGAGCCAAAACCGGGAATCGCGCGGGCTTTGCTCCGCTCCGGATGGAGCGCGTCGCCGTCGGCCGTCGCGTTGGTGCGTTTGACCGAATTTTCGCCCCAAAAGTCGAGCCCCAGCAGTTTGCGGCCCAGCGGAGTCAACGCCGCGGTGTCCCCGTGCTTTTGCTCCCACTGCCGCGGATCTCCCGGAAAAGCCTCCCCTTCCGGAGCCAGGCGATGGAGCCAGGATTGGATCCGCCATTGCCGCGCCTGCTCGTTTTCTTCCTGAGCCGGGGACATGGAGATGTATTGCGCCAGCCGCGGTTTGGTTGATGTGTTAGGGCTGACGCCGTGCGGCAACAAGCTGTTCCAAATGAGCAGGTCGCCAGCCTTCAGCGGCACGGTTTCGACCTTCAACCCGCTTAGTTCGGGCCGGTAGGGATCGCGGTCGGCCGGCTGGGTCGCGATCCATTCCACGATGCGCTTGGGCATGCCGGCGACGCACTGAAATCCGCCCTGGCCGGGCTCGTGATCGTTGATTGCGAGGACGCCCTGCACGTCGAACGGCAAGGGATCGAGCGAGGTGTCCACGTCCCAGTGGATGAATCCGTGGAACTCGAATCCGGGCCGGTTGGGCGCGTTGAGGTTGCAACGGTCGATCGTGACCCAAAGTTTCTCCGTTTCCCACAAATCCGCGAATGCGCCGTGAATTCTCGCCAGTTGCCGGTTGGCCCAGAGCGCGGGGTGGTGATACATCTCCACCATGCCGGAGCCGTTCAACTCAGGCAGGCCGTTTTCGCGATCCGGCCGGCGATACCACGTTTCCGGGTCGTCGCGGTCCATTTCCTGAAATTCCCAAATCGCGTCCTCGACCGCGCGGAGATTTTCCGGTGGAACGGCGTGGCGAAGGATCACGTAGCCGTTTTCGTTCCAGAATTCCAGGTCTGCGGGGCTAAGGACGTTCATTCGGCACCATGCCGCCAGCCGGCGTTGGGCGCAAACCGCGGAATCGCGCGAGATTGTTCGCTTGTTTTTTTGCGGCAATTGCGCACCGTTTCCCCATGGACGCCATCACCGAAAAACGCCGCCATTTTTTGCTCAAAACCGGCCACGGCCTGGGCGCCGCCGCGTTGAGCACGCTTTGGAACCCGGCAATCGTCGGAACCGCCGCCGCGGCGCGTTCCAACCCCGGTTTGGGCCGATTTCCCAATTTTGCGCCGAAGGCCAAGCGCATCATCTACCTGTTCATGGCCGGCGGTCCCAGCCACATCGACACCTTTGACTACAAGCCGGCGATGCGGAAGCTGCACGGCCAGGAGTTGCCGGATTCCGTCCGCCAGGGTCAGCGGCTGACCGGGATGACCAGTGGGCAAAAGTCGTTTCCCTGCGTCGCGCCGATGTTCGAGTTCGAGCGCTACGGCCAGCATCAAACCTGGGTCAACAAGGATCTGTTGCCGCACACCGCGGGAATCGTGGACGACATCACCATCATCAAGTCCATGCACACCGAGGCGGTGAACCACGACCCGGCCATCACCTACATCAACACGGGCGTGCAGGCGCAAGGCAAGCCGGCGCTGGGCGCGTGGCTTAGCTATGGGTTAGGCAGCGAAAACGACAACATGCCCGCCTACATCGTCATGATTTCCCGCGGGCGCGGCCAGCTTCAGGCGCTTTACGACCGGCTTTGGGGTTCCGGCTTCCTCCCGGCCCGGCATCAGGGCGTCAAATTGCGCAGCAGCGGCGAGCCGGTGCTCTATCTCAACAACCCGCCGGGAATCGACCGCGAATCGCGCCGCAGCATGCTCGACGGGTTAAGCCAACTGAACCAGGTGGCCTACGACAAGTTTGCCGATCCGGAAACGCAGGCGCGCATCGCCCAGTACGAGATGGCTTTCCGCATGCAGAGCGAGGTGCCGGAGCTGATGGACATTTCCCGCGAACCGGAGCACATCCGCGAAATGTACGGACCAGCCGTGGAGACACCGGGCTCGTTCGCGCGCAATTGTCTGCTGGCGCGGCGCATGGTGCAAAAAGGCGTGCGCTACGTGCAGCTCTTTCACCGCGGTTGGGATCAGCACGGCTCGCTGCCATCGAAGATTCGCGAGCAGTGCAAGGACATCGACCAACCGGCCGCGGCTCTGGTTCGCGACCTCAAGCAGCAAGGCATGCTGGACGATACCCTGGTGGTTTGGGGCGGCGAATTCGGCCGCACGATTTACTCCCAAGGTAAGCTGAGCGAGGACAATCACGGCCGCGACCACCACGGGCGCTGCTTTACCATGTGGATGGCGGGCGCCGGCATCAAACCGGGCTACGAATACGGCCTAACCGACGATCACAGCTACAACATCCTGGAAAACCCCGTCCACATCCGCGACTTGAACGCCACCATCCTCCATCAGCTCGGCATCAACCACAAGCGGCTCACCTTCAAGTTTCAGGGCCTGGATCAGCGCCTGACCGGCGTGGAGGAGGAGGCTCACGTGGTGAAGGACGTCCTGGTGTGAGAGTGACGCCTCATTCGGTCATCCGCGCATAACGCCGAAACTCGTCCTTGCGCTGCTTTATTTCGTCCGGACCGATCGCTTCCAAGCGACGCAAGCCGAATTGTTCGCAGGTGTAGCTGGCCAAAACCGTGCCGTGAACGATTCCATCGGCCAAATCCTCCAAGCCGATCTGGTCCTTGCCGGTTGCGGCCAGGTGACCGGCAATTCCGCCGACAAACGTGTCTCCGGCCCCGGTTGGATCGTGAACCGTGCGTAGCGGATAAGCGCCGACGGTGAAAAATTCGCCGCCGCGGCCGAAAAGCAGCGCCCCATGCTCGCCTTTTTTCAGGACGATGTATTTCGGGCCCATCGCCAGCATTTTTTCCCCGGCAATGACGAGGTTGTTGGTCTCCGTGAGCTGGCGCGCCTCGCTGTCGTTGATCACGAGCATGTCGATCTTGCCCAACAGCTCCAGCAGTTCGTCGCGCATCACCGTGATCCACAGATCCATGGTGTCGGCCACGGAAAACACCGGCTTCTCGGTTTGCTCCAGCACCTTAAGCTGCGTGTCGGGACCGGCGTTGGCCAGCACGACGATGCGCGATTTGCGGCAGTCGTCGTTGAGGCTCGGGTTGTAGTGCTCCAGCACGTTGAGGTGGACGTCGAGCGTCTCCCGAGAGTTGAGGTCGTCAAAATATTCGCCGCTCCAGCGAAAGGTCTCGCCATCGGCAAATTCCACCCCTCCCAGGTTGATGTTGCGCGATTTGAGAAAATCCGTGTGTTCCTGCGGAAAATCGTTTCCCACGATACTAACCAGGTTGACGGGACTGGAAAAACTAGCGCTAACCGCAGCGTAGGAAGCGGAGCCGCCCAGGAGGTTGTGCGCTTCTTCGTGCGGGGTTTTGATGTGGTCGATTCCGACGGAGCCGGCTACGAGGACTGACATGGCTGAGTATTGTTGGTTAGTATTTCGCGAACGTCCCGGACGTAGCCGGTGATGTCCGCTGCTTGCAGGATTCCGGACACGATCACTAGGCGGCTGGCCCCGGCTTGCAAGAGTTGCTCCGCATTTTCTCGCTTGATGCCGCCAATGCAGAAAATTGGCAGATTTACCTCGCCATGAACCTGAGCGATGTCGGCCATGCCGATTGGCGTGTAGTCCGGCTTGGTCGGCGTGGCGAAAATGGGGCCGAAACCGATGTAATCGGCGCCGGGCTCATTTTCAGCCGCGCGGGCTTGCGCCAGGCTGTGGGTGGATTTCCCGACAATCGCGGCCGAACCGACGATTTCGCGAACCTCGCTGATGGACACGTCATCCTGGCCCACGTGAACGCCGTCAGCGTCCAGATTTTTGGCAATGTGAGGGAAATCGTTGACGATCAGCGGAATTCCGGCCTCACGCGTCATCGGCAACACTTCGCGCCCCATCGCTTCGATTTCAGCCTCCGAATGA
>CBDCZR010000045.1:0-105874 GCA_965224535.1 Verrucomicrobiales bacterium | reverse complement strand
TCAGGAAGTTGGTCAGGCCTCGAACTTGATGATGGCCGACCCCAAAGCCGTCGAGCGTCACTACGTGCCGGCGAGCGACGGGGGTGCTGCACTACAGCCCCATGCTCTACACCAACAAGACCTACGCCCTGCACATTACCGCGCCGGATGCGCCGGGCGTCTACCCCTACCTGTGCACCTTTCCCGGGCACTGGATGGTAATGCGCGGAGAGTTGGTGGTGGAGTGACGGTGGAAATGAGAAGGTCGTTGATCCCCCCACAACACAGCGGTAAATACTCGCCCGGCCGCGGCGCGATGCACTTTTGCGCGCCGGCATACTATACTGGCCTTGAAAAAGCAGATTCCTGTCTGTTAACTACGGAATGAAACTGCGCTTGCCGATTTTCTTCATAATCGTTTATTCGGCGGGAATTCGCATTTCGCCCTGCGAAACATTTCATGCCGCCAATACCAGCGAGGTTCGCACTTATCTGACACAGTTGAAACCGGGAGATATTCTGGAGCTTCAACCCGGCACCTACCAGGGCGGAATCGTGGCAAGCAACCTGAGTGGCGCTCCCGAAAAAATGATCACAATCCGGGGATCAGATTCCGAGAACCGCCCCATCATTACCGGAGGAAAGACCGGAATGCACTTACGTGATTGCTCGTATTTGCGGATCAGCAACCTTGTATTGAAAAGTTTTCCCGTTAACGCGATCAATATAGACGATGGAGGTTCGGCCGATTCACCGGCTCAGCACATCGTGGTGGAAAACGTGGATATCATCAACACCGGGCCGAAAGGAAACAAGGATTCATTGAAAATGTCAGGGGTGGATCATTTTCAAGTGCGCAATTGTCGATTTGCAGGTTGGGGCGGTCAGGGAATCGATATGGTCGGCTGTCACGATGGAGTGATCGAGGGATGTCATTTTGAAGGCAAAACAGGATTCTCACAGACGACTGCCGTCCAATGCAAAGGCGGCTCCCGCGATGTGAAAATTCACAAATCCGTCTTCCGTGACGTCGGACATCGGGGGATCAATTTGGGCGGCAGCACCGGTTTACCCCACTTCCGGCCCCAAAATACAGACTACGAGGCAAAAAACATAGAAGTCGCAGGAAATATATTTATCGGGGGAGTGACTCCGGTGGCCTACGCAAGCTCCACGGATTGTCATGTCCATCACAACACAATTATTCACCCGGAGAAGTGGGTCGCCCGCATTCTCCAGGAGCAGCGCGATCCACGGTTCAAGCCATGCAGGAAGGGCAGCTTTACCCGCAACCTGATCGTCTTTGATCAAAGGATCACGGTCTTTGTCAACGTGGGTAACAGCACAGATCCCGAATCGTTTGTTTTTGAGGGCAACGCCTGGTTCGACTCTCAAGGCGATCGAGAACCGCGCTTGCCGGTGAACGAGAACCGGGGAATCTACGGCGTCGATCCGAAGCTGAAGATCGAGGGCAACAAAGCGATTCCAACCAGCAACCAATCGTCTCTACTTGAAGTCGGTGCGCATGCCTACTCCGATAAGTCTCGCCCTTGAGAATGGCTGGAGGTTGATTGGACATTCGGCTTTTTTGATCTTTGCTGACGGCAAAATGATTGTTCTGGCTGAAAACGGCAAGCTGGCGATCGCTCCGATTTCGCCAACCGGATTCAACTCGACGGCGCAGGCGAGCTTGCTTTCCGGCACCTGTTACACCACTCCGGCACTCGTCGATGGCCGCCTTTATTTGCGTAGCAACGAGGAGATGGTTTGTGTTGATCTGCGAGAGTGAAGCCCGCCGTAGGGCCAGGCGTCTACCCCCTACCTTTGCACCTTGCCCGGGCACTGGATGGTGATGCGCGGGGAGTTGGTGGTGGAATGACGGCGGAAATGAGAAGGTCGTTGATCCCCCCGCAACATAGCGGTAAATACTCGCCCGGCCGCGGCGCGATGCACTTTTGCGCGCTGGCCGTCAAACCAACACCTGGATGGACTTTCTGCAAAAATGGATCTTGCTCGCCCTGCCGCTGGCGGCGTTGCCGGTGATCATTCACCTGATCAACCAGTATCGCCACCGCACCGTGCAGTGGGGCGCCATGCAGTTTCTCTTCAACGCCAAGCGGATGAATCGCGGGATGGCGCGGCTCAAGCAGATTCTCATCCTGACGATGCGCGTTTTGGCGATTTTAGGGCTGATTTTCGCGGTTAGCCGGCCACTGGCCAGCGGATGGTTCGGCGTGGCGCTTGGCGGATCGGCGGACACGACCATCATCCTGCTGGACCGCAGCGCGAGCATGGAGCAAACCGACCCGCAGACGGATGAATCCAAGCGCCAGACCGGGCTGCGCAAAATTCGGCAACTGCTGGAAAAAACCGGTGGCGGCTCGCGCATCGTGCTGATCGACAGCGTGAATTTGCGGCCTGAGGATGTGCCCTCGCCACGAGCCTTGCTCGACCTCCCTAACATTGGCCCCACGGCGACCAAGGCGGACATCCCGGCCATGTTTCAGCGCGCTTTTGACTTCATGACGGAGAATGAATCCGGCCAAACGGACATCTGGGTTCTTTCCGACATGCGAGCCTCCGATTGGGACCCGAACGGAGGCCGTTGGGAGGCGATTCGCGGTGCAGCGGCGGAATTAGACCGGCTGCGCATCAACCTGCTGACGTATCCGGAGCTTTCGCCGGACAACTTGGCGGTTACCCTCACCAACGTGACCCGGCGCGCGGGTCTGGACCATGGCGAATTGCTGCTGGATTTGAAGATCAACCGTTCCGGGCCCGGTTCGCAGCCGATCTCCGTGCCGGTTGGTTTTGTCGTCAACGGCGTGCGCACCGTCCTGGAGTTGGACGTCCCGGAAAACGAGCTGACGCTGCAAGGCCACGCCATCCCCATCGACTTGCAAACAACCCGCGGTTGGGGTCGGGTGGAGCTGCCGGGCGACGCCAACCGCCTGGACAACGTGGCCTACTTCGTGTTCAGCGACCCGGCCGAGCGGCTTACCACAATCGTTAGCGACGACACCCAAGCCGCCGAGCCCATGCGCGTCGCCGCAGCCGTTCCCACCGAGCGCGGCGTTCGCCACACCACGGCCATTTTGGACGCGGAGCAAATTGCCGAGATCGACTGGGAAAACAGCGCCATGGTCTTGTGGCAAGCGCAACTGCCGCAGCCGGAGAGCATCGCCGCGCGGCAATTGCGCAATTTCATCGACGCCGGCCGCTCCGTGATCTTTTTCCCGCCCAAACGGCTGGGCGAAGCCGAATTTCTCGGCGTGAAATGGGGCGAGTGGCAACGCGCCGGGGAAGACGCGCCGTCGCAAATCGGCTGGTGGCGGCCGGACTCCGATTTACTGCAAAATACCCAGAGCGGCAACGCCCTACCCGTCGGCGAGTTGGAGGTTTTGCGCTATTGCACCATCGAGGGCACGGCAAGCCCGCTGGCGCGGATCGGCGACGCTTCAGCGGTCCTCGCCAGAGCCCCCAGCGATCGCGGCGGCGCCTATTTTAGCGGAATTTTGCCCCAAGCCACACACTCGACTCTAGCCCGCGACGGCGTCGTTTTTTACGTGCTGCTGCAACGCGCCTTGGCCGCCGGCGCAACCAGTCTGGCAAGCGCGCAAATTGTGGACGCAGCCCCGGAAGCGCTGGGATTTGGAGAATGGGGCGCGTTGTCCTCAGACCAAACGGCAGCCTCCACCAGCCGCCAACTGCTTCCCGGCGCCTTTGAATCCGGCGACCGGCTTCGCGCCGTAAATCGCCCCGCCACGGAGAGCGATCCGGCGGTGATCGAGGACGTCGCGCTGGGCGAAGTTCTCGCCGGTCTAGACTATCAGGTCATCCAGGACGAAGCCGGCGGAACGGAGTCGCTAGCCAACGAAATTTGGCGAGCCTTCGTCATCACCATGGCCTTGGCGCTGCTGGTGGAAGCCATTTTGTGCCTGCCTTCGCCAAAGAGGCAGGAGGTGGCCCACCAAGCTTCCTAGCCTGCATTTCTCACGGGTTTTCGCCGGAATGTGTGCTTCTCATACGCAGCAGCAGCGATGAAAAATCCTACGGCCTGACGAACCACGCATTTTTCCCGAAACTCACCCCACGTGCTCGCGGTAAGCCGCCGCATCCATCAGCTCTGCCAACGCGTCCGCTCCGCTGACTTTCACCTTGAACATCCACCCCTCGCCGTAGGGATCGCTGTTGATCCTGCCGGTGTCTTCCGCGGTCGCTTCGTTGATTTCCACGATTTCTCCCGCCACCGGCGAAAAAATGTCGCTGGCGGATTTTACCGACTCAATCACCGCGACTTCCTCGCCCGCCTCCAGCTGGCGGCCGGTTTCGGGCAGCTCCAGGTAGACGATGTCTGAGAGTTCGCTCTGGGCGTGATCGGAAATGCCCACGGTTACAATGTCGCCTTCCAGGCGGGCCCACTCGTGGGAACTGGCGAATTTCAAATCGTCGGGAACATTCATGACGCTCAGCGACATGAAACAGGATTCGGGCGATTTCAATCCCAAACCGACTCAAAAATTGCCCTCTAGCGGCCCCAAAAAGCTCTCCGGGGCCGGATCGCCGTTTTTCTCCGCCTTGGCGCGCGCTTTTTCGTGATTCATCTCGCTGGAGTGATAAATCACCGTTTTGCCGCGCTTTTGCATCTCGCGCATCTCGTCCAGCGTGATTTCTCCGCCGCCAATCGCGACCATGATGTTGCTGACCGAAACCATCGCCTCGGAAGTTGGGGAAAGCTGTTCGCCGCCCTCCGCGTAGCCGCCCCAGGAGTCGTCCTGAAGGAAAAACGTGCCGTCTTTGCAAAAGGGCGAGACTTCGACGCCGTATTCCAGGGCTTGGCTGGAAACGATGCCCGTGGTCTCGAAACCTTCCTGCACGGCCCATTCGTAAGCCGCGCCAACTCCATCCGGCGTTGCGCCGATGTTGATGATGGTTTTGTCCTTGTCCAGGGTTTTGAGGTAGCGGTTGATGACGATGTCTTTGAGGGCGTCTTGGTCCTGGTAGCCGAGGCCGGAGTAACCGGCGAAGCTAAGCACGGTTTTGCCGCGATTTGCGAAGTGTTCCTTCACCTCTTCAACGGTGAAGGTGGTTTGAGGTTGGGATTGGGAAGGTGCGTCGGACATTTTGGAACAGGAGTTGGCGGCGAAGAATGCGATGGCTCCAAAAATCGCGAAAATCTGCCGGCTTGGGAGGATTTGGAGCATTGGGAGGCAAATTGTAAGCCAAAGAGCCTCAAGAAGCGAGGGAGAACACGTGGAAACGGTGGAAAACTGTCGGATTGTATGACAAAGTGACCCATGAGCACCCCTTCTCGCCCTTCCCTCGTTGTCGTTGATGGCGTTCGTACGCCGTTCTGCAAAATGGGCTCCTTTTTCGCCCAAACCAGCGCCGTGGAATTGGGACGCATCGCCGTGAATTCGCTGCTCGCGCGCACCGGGATCGATCCCGACTCCGTGGATGAAACCATTTTCGGCAACGTCTGCCAACCCGCCGAGGCGCAAAACATTGCCCGCGTCATCGCGTTGCGCGCGGGAATTCCGCGTTCCAAACCGGCCAGCACGGTGCACCGCAACTGCGCATCCGGGGCCGAGGCGCTGACCACGGCTTACGAGCGAATGGCGGCCGGCCGAGGCGAGATTTTCGTGGTCGGCGGGACGGAAAACATGTCCCAGGTGCCGCTGTTTTACTCCATGGCCGCCGCGGCCAAGTTTTCGGCGTTGGCGCGGGCGAAATCGGCCGGAAAACGGCTCGCGGCGATGGCGAATTTTCGCGTTCGCGACTTTGCGCCGGTCATCGGGTTGAAATTGGGCCTGAGCGATTCCGTCAGCGACATGAACATGGGCCAAACCGCGGAATTGCTGGCTCGCGAGTTCGGGATTTCCCGCGCCGAGCAGGATGAATTTGCGCTGAAAAGTCACCACAAGGCGGCGTTGGCTCGTGGGAGGCTGAAAGGCGAAATTTGCCCCGTTTATCCGCAAAATTCGGCCAAAAACCCGGTTAGCAGCGATAACGGCGTGCGCGAAAACCAGTCGCTTGAGGCTCTAGCGAAGCTTCGCCCCGTTTTCGAGCGAAATCACGGCACCATCACCGCCGGCAACGCCTCGCAAATCACCGACGGCGCGGTGGCGCTCCTCGTCATGACCGAGGCGCGCGCCGAAAAACTGGGCCTGGAGCCGCTCGGCCGGCTTGTCGATTACCGCAACACCGGCTGCGACCCCGCGCGGATGGGGTTGGGCCCCGCCTACAGCATCGGCGCGCTGAAAAACGCCACCGGCTGGAGCCCGGAAGACGCCGACGTCATCGAAATCAACGAAGCCTTCGCCGCGCAGGTTCTGGCGGTGTTGAAAGCGCTGGAAGACGCGGATTTTGGCAACCGGCTGGGATTAAGCGGCGCGATTGGCGCCGTTCCCCGCGAGCGTCTCAACGTTAACGGCGGCGCAATCGCCCTGGGCCACCCGGTCGGGGCCAGCGGGGCTCGGCTGGTGCTAACAGCCCTGCGCGAGCTTTCCCGCATCAAAGGCAAGCGCGCCCTGGTAAGCCTTTGCGTAGGTGGCGGCCAGGGAGCCGGGCTGTGGTTGGAAGCTTGTTAGGGCGATTTTTTCTTCTTTGGCTTGTCCGCGTTGCGCTTGCGATTTTGGTGCTCGTAGGCGGCCATTTCCGTTTCCTGGCCCAAATCGCCCTGCGCTTCCATCCACCCATCCAGCTTCGCGCGCAATTCCGCGATGATTGGCGCGTTTTCCGGGTTTTCGGCCAAATTTCGCCACTCGTACCAATCCTTGGTCACGTCGTAAAGCTCCACCGCAGGCCGATTTTGGTAGCGCCGCACCTTTTCCGCCGCATCGGCGTCGCCGGCCTCCGCTTTGGCCACCCAACTGCGAAATTCCGGCGATTTGGTGCAGGCGTTGGAGAAGGTTACCTCCGGCGTTAGGTTGACGATCAACTTGTACCGGCGGCTGCGCACCGAGCGGATGCCGTAGTGCCCGGGATGATTGATGACGCCACGCGTGGTCATGATGCCGTAGACGTGCTCCTTGTGTTCCTGCGTTTGGCCGAAAAGCACGGGGAGCATGCTTTTGCCGTCCAAAATCGTGTCCGGCGTCCCTCCCGCCGCATCGACAAATGTGGGGACGAGATCGACGTATTCCACCATCGCGCCGGTAACCGCGCCGGCAGCGATTTTTCCCGGCCAACGCGCGATCAAGGCCGTTTGCAGGCCGGAATCATAGAGCGTCCACTTGGCGAAGGGCATGCTGTTTCCCTGCTCGCTGGTTACCATAACCAGGGTGTTGTCCGCCAGGCCGTGTTTGTCTAACAAACCCAGAATTTGGCCCACCTGGCCGTCGTAATACGTGATCTCCGCCAGGTAACGCGAGTAACCGTCGCGCGTTTCCGGCGTATCCACGATGTAAGGCGGCAGCTCGATCTTTTCCGGCGGATAGCGCGAGGCATCGCCGAAATTCCACGGCGTATGCGGCTCGTTGGAGCAGGCGAACAGGCAAAACGGCGTCCCGGCTTCCTTACACTCGGCCATCAACGTGTCGATCGCCGCCATGTCCGGATTTTTCTTGCCGGAATACTCGAACGGAAACACCTCCTTGGGCGCGATGTGTGTTTTGCCGCTTAGCGCAATGCGGTAGCCCAGCGGCTTGAGGAAATGCACGATGCTCTTGGTCCCGGCCTTAGCGAAGGTGTGGTTCGGGTAAGCGCCGCTTTTCACCGGATAGAGCCCGGTGTAGATGTTGTGCCGTGTGGGAGAGCACATCGGCGCGGCCTGGAAACAGTGGGTGAAACGCATCCCCTCGGTAGCGAGGCGATCGATATTCGGCGTATGCGCCTGGCCGCCATAGCAGCCCAAATCGCGATGCGTCAGGTCATCGGCGTTGACGAGGATGATGTTAGGCTGCGCGGCGCTTAGCAGGCCGGGTAGGAGCAGGAACGTGGCGATGGGGAGCTTCATTTCGGCACGCAATTGGGCGCGCCGGGGGCGGTTCGTCAACTTGGTAGAAGTTTTTGGAAAGTTGCGGTATGAACCAAGAGAGGACCTTCCTGTTCCGTACGAGTGTTGGAGTTCTATTGGCTCAATATGTTTTGGGCTCGCGTAAATTGGCCGTTTGTCAAATACTCCACTACCCCTCCTTCAAAATATCGTTCGATCGCGAGAATCACGTCTTTTACACTAAACTAATCATGTCCATGCATCGAGGCAAATCCCCAACGACCAGCGATTCCGTAAGTTGCGCTGACCACTGGCGTTAACCCAAGCCATAGCCTCGTCAGAACGCTTTTTGGGGTTGCCTGATCATCCAGGCAACTTCGTTATCCGCAATTCCGAGCAAATTTCTTCCCGAATTCCCCCTCGATAGGCACCAAGCAGCGCCACCTTTCAAAGCCAATCCAGATCCACCAGGCTACGGCGGAGGCCACCAACTCTCCTCGGTGCGCAGATCGCGCCCGAGCAGTCGCGCAAAATAAATCACCGTATGATGGCGGCGCGCCTCAGCTTTCAGATTGCGCAGATAAAAACAGTGAAAAACCGCATGCGCCATCAACAAAATCAACCACAACACCAACACCGCGTTGTGATGATGGTGAAAATAGTGCCCAAAGTGAGCGATGGTTTCGCTCGGGGCCAAGGAAATGGGCAACGTCGTGGCCCAATACCAATCGCTCTCCACCACTTTTTGCTCCCAGTGATCACCTGCCCGTTTGCGGATTTGCTTACGTTCATGGGAATGCACAACGCGCAACGGCGTGGTATGCTCTCGGTCTGAAAACCGTCCAACTCGCGATGCTCAATCTCGCACTTGGCATCCTGGCAGATCACTTTGGGACTCTCACCTTCCAGCAGAGTTCGCGCCTCGCCTAGCCTGAATTTCTCACCAAAAAATAGCCCGATTTGTGCTAAGGTGTTGGCGGACTAACACTTACACCTCAAAAGACACCAATCAAGCTATGACAGAGCATATTCAAGGATCCTTCAATTTCAAGGACTAGGTTCGCGCCGCGTTGAAGTTGATTTCAGCGGCGGTCAACTCTCAACTGACGGCGGAGCCATTCTGCTGCGCGAGATCGAAAGCCGCCACCACTCCATTAGGGCGCTGGCCAAGTGTTTTACCGATTTGCGCAATCCCGATAGCATCGAACATCCGTTGGAGGACCTTTTGGCCCAACGCATTTTCGGGCTAGCGACGGGTTACGAAGATCTCAACGATCACGATCAATTGCGCAAAGACCCGTTGCTCGCCGTCGTTTGTGGCAAACAAGATCCCACCGGTCAAAATCGCGTCCGTGAAGAAGACAGAGGATGTTCTCTTGCCGGAAAATCCACTCTCAACCGGCTCGAACTCTCCGCGGTGGAGACCGACGGACGCTATAAGCAAATCAAAGCCGACCCGGACGCTATCGAGCAACTGCTTATCAACGAAGGCGTCAAGTCTATCCCGCGCAAGGCCCAAAGCATCGTGCTCGATTTCGACGCGACCGACGACCCGCTCTACGGGGAACAGGAAGGCAAATACTACAACGGATACTACAAGAGCCATTGCTATCTTCCGCTTTACTGTTTTTGCGGCAACATCCCGTTACTGGCCTGCCTGCGCAGTTGCAAGGACGATGCCGCCGAGGGCACGTTGGAAGCCGCTCAAAAGATTGTTAAAGCAATCCGGGCGCGTTTTGGAAAGCGTGTTCAAATTATGAAAATCGCCTGCCGATTTAACGTTTCTACAGAACATATGCTGTATCATTAGGGCCAATCCTATTGTGCCCAAAAATAGAATGGGCAAGATCCAATACCAATAGCTTGTCGAGAAATTTACATTCACTTTCTCAATTGATGGCACCTGCTTTCCGTCTCGTAAGGTTGAAGTAGCACACTTTCGAACAGTAAAAACGAATCTCAATCGAAGCTACTATTTGGGCGATTTTTTCTTCTTCGGCTTGCCCGCGTTGCGCTTGCGATTTTGGTGCTCGTAGGCGGCCATTTCCGTTTCCTGGCCCAAATCGCCCTGCGCTTCCATCCACCCATCCAGCTTTGCGCACAATTCCGCGATGATTGGCGCGTTTTCCGGGTTTTCGGCCAAATTTCGCCACTCGTACCAATCCTTGGTCACGTCGTAAAGCTCCACCGCAGGCCGATTTTGGTAGCGCCGCACCTTTTCCGCCGCATCGGCGTCGCCGGCCTCCGCTTTGGCCACCCAACTGCGAAATTCTGGCGATTTGGTGCACGCGTTGGTGAAGGTTACCTCCGGCGTTAGGTTGACGATCTCAAACACGGCAACGGCCATCATGATGCTCGCCATCGGCCTGGCCATCATCCGTCAGCAAGAAGCCATTTTTGGCGAGGAAAAGACCCAAACCCTGTCCCTGGCGCTGTTGCTGGGAATCGCCTACGGAGCCAGCGCCGGCGGCATCGCCACCTTGGTCGGCACGCCGCCGAATTTGTCGCTCCAGCGCATTTTTCAGATCACTTTTCCTGATGCGCCCCCCATCGCCTTCGGCCAATGGATGCTTTTCGCGTTGCCGGTTTGGGTGCTGATGTTAGGGATCATCTGGTTTCTCCTAACGCAGATATTCTCCAAAACGCCGGCTGATTTGCGCCTGGCTCCGGACGTCATCCACCGCGAGCACGATTCGCTCGGGCCGATGAAATTCGAGGGAAAAGTCGTCGCCAAGGTTTTCGTCCTAACCGCGGTGTTGTGGGTTTTTCGCAAAGAACTGGCAATCAGCGCCCTTACGATTCCCGGTTGGTCGCAACTTCTGCCGACGGCCAAATTTCTCGACGACGGCACGGTCGCGATCGCCATGGCCCTAACCTTGTTCCTCTTCCCCGCGCGAAGCAAAGGCCCGGAGGGCCAGCAGCACCGCAGCGTGCTGGACGTGGACGTGTTTCGCAAGTTGCGGTGGCACATCGTGCTGCTTTTTGGCGGAGGATTCGCGTTAGCCAAGGCTTCGGCGTCTCCGGCCTGGCGGAATTTGTCGGCCACAGCTTCTCCGGCATGGACGAGTTGCCTCCGTTGCTCGTCATCCTTGCCGTGTGCTTCACGCTCACCTTCCTAACCGAGCTAACCTCTAACACCGCCACCACGGAGATTGTGCTGCCCATCCTGGCTTCCGTCGCCGTGTTGGGTATGAAGGTGCATCCGCTGCTGCTCATGGTTCCCGCGACGGTCTCCGCTTCCTGCGCCTTCATGATGCCGGTTGCGACCCCGCCCAACGCGATCGGCCGGGGCGTGTTTGGCATCGAAAGCGGCGTCATGCCGGATTGGGCGACGTTGCCGGAAGGCGGGATCAGCGAGTGACCGCTCGCTTGCGCCCCGCCGTTTACGGCTTATCCAATTTTATGCCGTGGGCTAACGCTAACGGCCCGTCATTGGTTCATCCCCAACTTTTTGCGCAGCTCCGCGTAGCGCTTCCGGTCCGCGCCGCTCATTTTCTTGGGATCGGCGATCTTTTCCAGGTTGGCGCGCGCTTCATCCAGCTTCTTGCCGCGAAATTGCAGCCAGGCCAGACGCACCGGACTGCGGGCGCGATAGGCGGGCTCGCAGTTTTGCCAGGCGGCGATGGATTCGTCCCACTTTTTCGACTCCTCGAACCGACGGGACAGATCATACCAACCCTCGCTTCGGCGCGGGGCGGCTTCGGCCATCGCGACGCCGTGCTCCAGGATCTCTTGGCGCGAAAACAGGCCCTCCTTGATGGCAAACTCGAAGACCCGGCTGCGAAATTGCGGCATGCGTTCGACGAAAATTCGCCGGCCGCAAAATTCGTTCGTCCAGGCGATGCGGACCGCCACCGGCTGGCCTTTGAAGGCGCGTGCGGCCAGTCGCAGAGCGAATATGGTGGTGTGAGCGGACCCGAGCTTCCCCGACAGTTCGGATGACACCGGATTGCCGTGGCTGCTGAGCCAGTAGTCCAGTTTTCCCGGCACACCGGCCTGAAAATAGAGGAACATCAGCCTGCCAAGGGCGTATTCCCGCTCAATGGCGGGCGCTTTCGGCATGGTGGGCGGCCATTCTTTCTCCAGCGCCAGGTTTTGGCAGAAGGGGAGGAGACGGGTGCAGGTTTGCGCGGAAAAATCGCCTTCCGCCAGGACGTCGTCGGGTGCTTGCAGCAGCGCGCGCCAGAGAGCGGCTCGTTTTGGCTCAGTTTCCGCGTTAACCGCGGTTTGTCGCACGTTTTCCAGGATTTTCCGGAATCCCGGCCAGTCGCCTTGCTTCACGTAGGTTTGCGCCGCGGCAACGTAGGTTTGCGCGGATTCGCCGCCGGCAAGCGCGGTTTTCACATCCAGCGCCGCGGCTTTTTGGCGCAATTTTTCGTCCTGCGCGGTCAACGGCGGGAATTCCGGCGCAGGTTCGGATTTGGCCCGTTTTTCCGCGAATCGCTTGGCGGCGGGCGCGAGAAATTCCCGGTGTTTGGCGGAGTCATCCGGCAATCCCAAGCGCTTGGCCATATTATTATAGCCGCCGCGATAAAACGGCGCCACGCGATCGACGTCCACTTGGCTGAGTTGCTCCAGCGCTTCGTCTTTGTGGCCCAAATTGTTCAGCAGCTTGGAACGGTGCAGGTGGTATTGCCAGTAATCGTGACGGCCTCCCAGCGTCCACTTCGTTTCCAGCCACTTGTCCCAGCATTCCAACGCCAATTCGTGGTTTTTCCGGCTTTCATGAAGTTGGGAGAGGTCTCGCCAGGCTTCACCGAAACGCGGAACCACTGCGGCCATGGCCGGACCGTGTTCCAGTATTTCGTCGCGCGTGAAAAACTTGGCCTGGATGCCATGGTTGAACGCGTTGACCCTGGCGGAGTTCATCTCGCGGACGAGGTATTCGGTTTGAAACAGCGTGTTATGATAAGCGATGCGTTCTTCCAGCGGTTTGCCTTGCATCATTTTGGCCGGCAGGAGCTGCATGCCCAGGCTGGTGTTGCCATCGCGCAGGTTGATATATTTGCGCTGCTGGTTGGTAATTGTCAGGAGCCATTCTTGCAAGTCGCGGAGCGAATCCGTGTGGTAGTGCAGCCAAACCAGCCGGCCAAACGCGCGATGTCTTTCGCTGGTTGGATAATTGCGCCCCTCCGGCCATTTGATGTCCCTGCATAGTACGCGGAACAGCCCAATCATCGGCTGACAAGCGGCGGAATCAAACCCACGCTGCTGCAGGAAGTCATCCGGGGCGGCGAGCAGCTTTTTCCACGTTTCGTAACCATAGTTGCTGCTTCCCGCGATCGCGGCGACATCGCGCAACATCCCGGCAAACCCGTCCGTATCCCCACGAAGCAGCCGCGCATGGCCGGAGGCGACGTAGATTTCCAGGTTGCGCAGCGTTTCCGTGGTGCGCCTCTCAAAGCTGGCCTTGAGGTTGACGCCCTCGGCCGCCTTCAACAACCGATCCGCCAAGATTTCCCGCGCACCGGGCTCTCTCGCCAATTTTTGCAGCGCAAAGAGCCGCATCGTGGGATTCGGCACGTCGACCTGCTTGAGTTGCTCCGCCGCGGCAAGCAGGCGTTGGGTTCGCGCCTCGGCTTCACCAGGCATCGCCGCCAAAATCACTTGCGCGTAGATGCGCTGGGAGGGCGATTGGATCGAATCGAGAAACTTGGGCACGCGTTCGGCGAAAACCTCGCTCCACGGCACTGTGGACGGATAGCTGCGGGCAATCTTCTCCGGGTGCTTGCGAAGCAACCGCGCGGCGCCGGTGAATTCGCCCGCCTCAACCAATCGCAGAAAAGGCAGGGTAAAGTCGCTGATGTTCGATTCAAACCGGTTGAGCAGGCGATTTGCGGAGATGGGGTCGCCGTTGCGCAGGTGAACCGAGGTCATGAGCCTAACACCATCATAATCCGGCGTGGAATCCAGGTGAGCGGGCGCGTTACCCGAGAAATAGCGCGTTTCAAAGGCCTTCGCCAGGCGCGTGGCCTGCGTTTTCCAAGCTTCGTCGCCGGCGTTTTCCATGCTTTCGAATCCGTGCAAGATGTTGCGCACGGCGCTGTAGTAATCCGGTAGCGATTTCTCCCAAATCTCCGTCAACGCGCGCGCTGCCGCCAATCGCAGTTCCACCGGTTGATTGAGCCTGACATAGCGCAAATCCTGCACCGCGGCGATGCGCGCCATGAGCGGCAATCCCGCGTTTTCCAGCATTTCCACATAGTACGCGGTTACCTCCGGCGGCATGGCGGAATTCGCCCCGTTTTGGCGTTCCGCGGCATCCATGCGGGCGGCGATTTCCAGCGGTTTGGCCAAGCGTGGATACTTGGCGCGGATATCCGGCTTGGCGGCCCAATCCACGATCGGGAATTCGCGCAACTGGGCGCGGGAGCGAATGGCATACCACAACGCGATTTCTGGTATAACCGGGATGCTGTGCTCTCCGGTCGTTTTCTGCATCGTATCCAGCATGAACGCCAGTCGCTTTTCGCGATCGTCGCCAAACTCCACCGGTTCCATGCGCTGGCCCAGGTCTCCGGCCATCTTGCGCGCCTCCGTGTAGGCCTGCTGGAGTTCGCTGGCGCGCAACTCCGGATTCGCCCAAACCGCGCCCACGAATCCGGCGGCATCCAGCGCGGGAACCTTATCGAACAGCCCTTCAAAGATGCGGCCGCCAACCGTGCGGCCGGAGCCGAAGTTGTAGTTCCAGCGGTTCTTCTTGCGCGTGGCATCCTCGATTTCCAGCGCCTTGGTGAAGAGCTTCAGCGCCAACTCGCGATTGCGCATCACCTCGTTGGCGATCAGCGCCGCGGCCATGTCGTCCAACTGCGATTCGCTGATGCCGAGATCGTCAACCGTTTCCGCCGCCAGGAAGCTTTCGAAGCCGGATTTGTCCGCGCCGGCCGTTTCCATGAGGAAATCCAGGAACTCGCGATTGCCTTGCGGCACGCTGGAGGACAGCGCGTTGGGCTCGATGACGTCCGCCGCGAACGATGCCACCTCCAACAACCGCTCTTTCGGCAAATTGCGGATTTTTTGCTCATAACGCACAAACTCAGCCAAAACCGCCTCGCTGTTATCCTTCTTTTCCAGCGTCAGACCCAGAACTTTGGCGCCCAGGGCGTCTTGCGGTTGTTTTTTGGCCCATTCTATATACGGCGGCACGTCCTTGGCATAACGCAGGCGCAGAAACAACAGCGTCTTCACCACCATGCCGGGCAAGGTGCGCTTATCCTTGGTCGCGAAGCGGCCCACTTTGCCGGGGATGAAAAAGCGTGCTTCATCCAGGTTCTTGACGAACGGCGAGTTCTCCAGCAGGGCGATGCCGAACTTCGGGTCGCGCCACAGGCTGTAGCTGGAAAATGGTTGTGTCAGGGTGGAGATGCGGTCGGAAACGTGCAGCTCCACGTCCGCGATCATCTCCATGGTCGGGAACACCAACCGCGGCGTTTTTCCCAGGCCATCGACAATCTGGCTAAACTGATAAATCCGGCCGCCGGGCGTGTTGCTCTGGGTATTGCGCGGATCGTAGTTTTCGCGAACAAACTCCTTTCTCTGGTCCGCCGGCCCCAGATAGACCTCCGCCAACAAGTCCAGCAAACGCATGGTTTCCTGCGTGCCGCCTTTGCGCTGCAGGGCCGCCCCGATAACGCCAAAGTTCAGCCGCGTGTTGTTCTTCTCCACCCAAGAAGCCATCCTGCCAACTTCCGCGATGAAATCGAACTGCTCCAGGTCATCGCGCCGTTCCCAAGCATCAACCACACCGTAAAAATGGATGGGGTAGTGCATGTGGAAGACGGTTTGGCTCTTCAGCGCGGCAATGGCCTTGGGGAAGTCTTTCGGCTCGCAGAAATACAGGTCCGCCCACAGCTTCAGCACGGTGGCGAGCGGTTGGGCCCGTTTTTCCAACTCCGGCAGCAGTTCGCCGTAGAGCCACTCGCGCTTGCCAAGCTCGTACGCGTGCACGGCGGCAAACTCGATCGGCCCCTGCACCAAGTATTCGTTCGCATCCGGCCCGCCGTAGCCGCTGGTGGAAGTGCCGTGGCTGCCAACGCGGTGGTTATTGCCGATCAAGGCCGGTGCGGACATCCCGCGCAGGACGTCCCCGGCTAACTCCAGCAACTCAGCCCGAATGTCCTCCCCTTCCCGGTGCAGGCGCGCCGCGGCCAGGTAGGCGAAACTGTCCGCGGCGTGGGCGGGATGCTTCAGCATGGCGTTGCCGAACTTCAGAAAAGCCTCATCGCGCCGTTTCAGCACGCGTTCGTACTTTCCCTTGTCGTAGCCGCCGTAGCGCGTGGGATCGAAGCCTCGATCCAGGCTTAGGATGCCGGGTATGCGCATGTTTTCCGCGCTCAAATCAGCTCCCGCGCGTTCCAGCAAGTCGTGCGGCCAATCGTCCTGCGCCTCCCGCATCGGCTCGATTTCCGCCATCAGCGTCGCCGCCACTTCCACGATTCCGAACTTGCCGTCGAAATTTTCGATGGAACTGAACGCATCGTAAAACATGGTCCGCAGGAAGCGGGAATCGTCGCCTTTTGCCAGCTTGCGAATCTCCACCAACGCTTCCTGCGAACGGTTCAGTGATGTGAGCAATATGGCCACGCGCCGGCGGATGGCGTCATCGTCAGGGCGTTGCTGCAAAATGGCGCGGTACCCTGACAAAGCCACCTCCCACTCGCCCAGAATGTCCGCCAGGGCCGCGAATCGCACCTTTTCCAGGGATTTCGCGTCCTCCTCCGGCCGCGCATCGTCCAGAATCGCCTTTCCCAGCCCTTTTTCCTGCACCCTCTCCCGCAGGCGGCGGAACGTGTAGCTGGAATAGTTGGAACCGGAGAGAAGTGTGGTGGAAAGCTGCTTGAGTTGGTTCGCGGCCAGACGAATGGCGGGCGTATCTTGATTTTGATCCAGCATCGTGGTGATTTTCCGCGCCAGGACGTCGGGATCGTTGGTTTGCACCGCGCCGGAAGAAGTGGAGCGCATCTGTTGCTGCTGCTGGCGCTGCGCGATCATGGTGCGCTGGCGGGTGGCTTCCTGCTCCAGGCCCAGCTTTTCCATCGCCGCCAACACTTCGTCGTGCTGGTATTGCTGAACGTTGCCGCTACCGTGAATCCTCAGCAACGCCCCGCGGCCGGCCTCGCGGAATCGCTCGTCCTCGGAAGCGAGCGAAAGCTTGACCAGGGTGGTGTCGATCAGCCAACTGGTGGCTCTGTCAGGGTTCAGGTAACGCGCCTTGCTCAGCAGGGAAACCGCCTCGCCCGGTTTTTCCCGCTCGATTGCGTGACTGGCGGCCAACAGCAAACCGGGCGCTGTGGGCGGGTCCGATTTTGCGATTTCTTCCACCGCCGCGGCTACCTTTTCCTCCTCACCGCAGTATCTCGCCACGCACAAGCGCAGCAGCGGGTCCCGGATGCCGTCGACGAACTTGGTCAGCCGTTCCTTCGGCGGCTGGATCTCCGCATCCGTGCTGCCGAACATGGGATTGACGCCGAACATTTGCTGCACGGCAATTGGGAGTTCCGGCAGCCAAACCGGCGGAAAATTGAGAGGCTCATTCCACAAACGGCGGGATATGTTTTGCATCAGGTAGCTGCCATAACCTCCCAACTGTGCCGCACCGCGGGCGTTGGCTTGACTTTGGCGAAATTCCGCCACCGCGGACTCCAGCCGCTTCACGAACGGGGCCAAATCTTCATCCTGCGCCATTAACACCAGGATGCTCAGGCGCATTTCCGCGCGCTGCACCTCCGGCAGCAAGGCGATGGCTTCTTCCTCCCAACCGGCGGCTAACTTGCGAAACTCAGCCCGCAATTCGTCCGTCAAAAACGGCGCGGTTCCCCGAACGTAGCGCGAATTTCCGCTTTGCGCCATTTTATCGTAAATCAGCAGTTGCTGCGCGTTCCGGTAGTCGCTCGGCAAGGGCGTGGGAATCTCCTTGGCCACCTCCAGCGCGGTTTTCAGCAGCGCGCGCTTCGGTTCGGCATCGCCCTTGCTCCACAGCACCTGGTGGTTCATGGCCGCTTGCCAAGCCAGCCCGGGATTCGTTTCGCGAAACAATTCCAGGGCCGCGGCGGCGATTTTCGGGTTCGGAACCAGATTGCTGTGACGCATCAGCCAAACTGCGTGCAAAAGTCGGTCGTCAGGCCGCTCCAGGTAGAATTTCACCAATTCCGGCGCTCCTTCCGGCGGCCGGTTTTGCATCCGGGAAGCAGCCAGGGCGATTTCAGAGAGCTGGCGAAAATCTTGCGGCAAACCCAGGTTTTTCAGGTGCCGTTCCAACCGTTTGGCGTGTGCCTGAGCGTCACCGCCCAGCTTGATCAGGTGGGCCAGAGCGAATGCGCGCGCCTGGTTGACGCTACCCGGAATGCTAACCACCGGGCCGCCGTGCCGGTGGAATCCGTAGATGCGCCCGCGGCCCCGGCCCTGCCGGTGGGAGTATGCCGCGTTGCTGCCATCCATCAACTCGATGGCCAGGCGCGCCTCTTCCGGGTAACGCGCCTGCCACAGCTTTTGCAGCCGCGCCATGGTAGCGGAAACCGCGGGCGCGGAGACGTGCGGCCCACCACCCGGGGTTGCCGGCTGTTGTGGCGGCAATTCCCGATCCAACCCTAACACAACCTCAAACGCCGCCATCGCTTCTTCGTTGCGTTCGGCCTCTTCCAGCGCCAGCGCGTGCAGATAGTGGATGCGATAGTCATCCGGATACGTTTCCTGCCGCGCTGCCAACAACTCCACCGCCTCCTCCCACGCGCCGCGCTGAAACATCAGGTTTGCCACCTCCACCAGTTCTTCCGGCTTGGCATTGGCGTCAGCGGAGTCAATCACCTCAAACCCGGCTTCAAAGTCGCCGCTGAGGAAGTGCAACCGCGCCAGGCGCGATCGCGTGCGGTCGCTGGAATCATGCTCCAGCGCCGCTTCGAGGGTGCGAATCGCACCCGCCACGTTACCGGCCGCTTCGTCGATGGAGGCGAGTTGATGCTGCAAGCTCACGTCCCTGGGTTGGAGCCGCGCCGCTTCCAAAATCGCCTTGCGCCGCTCCTCAAAATTGTCCTGAAAACGGTGAATTTCCGCCAGGGCCAGCAGCGGCACGATGGAGGTGCGATTTCGCCCCCGGCGCTCCTCGAATTCCTCGATCAAACGCCCAGTCTGGCCCGTTTCCCGGGCCAACTCGATCAACTGTCGCACCCGGGCGATTTTGTCCGAACTATCCTCCGCGTCCTCAAACAAGCGCCAATACAACCGCCGCGCGTCAGCGGTTTTTCCCAGCAAAACGTAGGCCTGCGCCATGCGCGCGGTCACGTCCGCCTCATCCTCAAAACGCAGCGCGGCAGAACGCAGCGTCCTCACCGCCTCATCGTGGCGGCCGTCCGCGCCGAGCAGCTCCGCCTGGCGTAACCACGGTGTTGGACTGCCCGGCGAGAGGCGTTTCCACTCGCCGATCCACTTCAGCGCGGCTTCGTAGTCAAACGCGCGCTCGTGCAGTTCCACCAGCGTCTGCGCGTGGACGGAGCGGCGCCCGCCCGGCAGGCTGAAGAGCTTCTCCTGCGCCGCCGCGGCCAGCTTCCAGTTCCCACGCCCGCGAAAGAGGCGAATCTGCTGGTTCAGGGCTAACCGGGCATCCTCACCCGTCACCGCGGCCAACAGCGCGTCCGCTTCCGCGCGATCCCCGCTTTCATCCAACAATTCGGCCAAAACGCAGGTTTCCTGAATGCTAAGCCGGTCCGCCGCCCGCAGTTCCGCGATGCACTCCGGCAAATTCCCGGCCCGCCGTGCCACGCGCTTGGCCAGCTCCACCGCATCGGCCAATTCCAGCGGTTCGTCGGCCAGCAAAGCGTTGCGCCGCGCCCAAGCAAAGGCCTCGTCCGCGCGGTCCAGTTGCATCGCGATTTGGCACAGTTGATTGAGGTAGGCCGAATTCGCGTTCAACTCCTCGTAGCGCGCGTGCAGCAACTCGAACGCGGTTTCAACCTCGCCGCGCAGCACCAGCTTGCGCGCCACGCGAACGGCCTGTTGCGCATTACCGGCGTTAGCCAGTTTCTGCCAAATTTCGACCGCTTTTGCGCGTTTTTCCGCATCCTCCTTGCCGCTCTCGAACAAGAACGCCGCATACGCGTCCTTGGCATCGGCGCTGTCCGGAAATTTCGCCAACAAGCGCTGAAACACGCCATCCGCCTCGTTTTGCAGCTTCGCCTTGCCCAACAATCGCGCGGTTCGCAAATGCTCGTACTCGCCCGCGCCTGACTTTTCCAGGTAAGCCAACAAACTCTTTCCCGCCGCTTCCTTTTGCTTCGCCTCCACCTGGAATTCGGCCAATTTTACCAGCAACTCCGCGTCTTGCGGGTGTTGGGCGATCAACGCTTGCAACTGCGTCGCCGCTTCCTCGTAACGGCCCAATTGCCCTAACATCGCCACAAACGCCTCGCGCACGGCCCGGTCTCCCGGCGTCAATTCCAGCACTTCCTTCCAGCTCGCCACTGCCTCTTCCTCGTAGCCTAACTCTGCCAAAATTTCCACCCGCCGCTGCCGCAACGCCAGGCGTTTGCCCTCGGATTCCTGGAGATCCAGCAATTTGCCGGAAAACCCCTCCAGATCGTCCTCCCGGCGGTACAATTCCTCGATTTGCGCCAAAACCTCGCGCTCCAGCCAGGTTCCCTGGCCCGTATGGCCTAACGTGCCGGTGTAAGACTCCAACGCACCCGCACGATCCCCGGACCGCTGCTGGATATCGCCCATCCTAAGCTGACGCAGCACTTTTTGATACGGATCGCGCGTTTTGCCGATCAACGTCTTGGAAGTCGCGATCGCCTCATCGAAGAGCCCTTCGTCGATCTGCAACTCGATCAAATCCTCGTGCAAATCACCGTCGTCGGGGTTCGCCTCCAGCAGCGCGGACCACACCTTCAGCGCCTCCTCGTTCTGATTGCCGCGCACGAGCAATTTACCCTTCAGCTTGGCGATCTCGATCCCCAACTCCGGTTTCGGATCGGCCTTTGCCGCCTCGTCCAGCGTCGCGATCGCATCGTCGAAGCGCAGCAACCGAGCCTCGATCTTCGCTTTCTGGAACCAAGCCTCCGCGTTGCCGGCATCGGTGGCCAGCGCGGCATCGAACGCCTCCAGCGCCTCATCGTCGGCGCCCTGGCGGGTGTGGAAGAAGGCGAGAAGCAGCTTGTCGGCCGATTTCGCGCCATTGGCTTGTGCGTTTGTCAGGAGAAACGCCTCCAGCGAATCAACGGTGCCGGTTGCCATCCAGGCATCGAAGAAGCGGTCGAAGATAGAGCCGGGATTGGGGCGATTGAGTAGAACGGAGTGGTAGCGCTTGGCTTTGTCGTTGATCTCAGGCGCGGCCTCCTGCGAGTGGCTTGAATCGAGCCAAACCAACATGCTCACGGCGAGCGCGACCCTCAAAGTAGGTGCGAAAGTCCTCATGGGCACCGGTAAGCGCACGAAAGCGAAGATCAACCGGAGAGGTAGATGGGTTTTTCGCGCAAAGTCGCGAACGGCGCGGATTTACCCCTCCCCACCGGCGATGTTTGAGAACGATTGCCGCGCCCCTCACGCCGAGCTACTCCTTGCGCCAAATTTTCACGTCGTCCACCACCGCATTGCGCGGCACGGCCAGGCGAAGGGTGCGTTTGGTAGGGTGTGCGATGCCTTCAGAGCGAAGACTGCCGATTTCCTCGCCGTCGATGGAGACCGTCATCACGTCGCCCTCGATTTGGACGTGCAAATCGTGCCATTCGCCGATTTTCACTTCGTGCGGGAGCTTTTTCTGCTTGCTGGCGAGCATCGTTTTTTGTTCTTTGGTTAGGGTCTTGGCTTTGCGCGCGTCGCGAATTTCCAGGTCCATGGCGCCGGTTTTCAGATCCTGGAGCAAAACCTGCTTGGGGCTGACTTTTGCGGCGAAGAGATGCCCGGCGTGGACCTCCTTGAACTTGAGATCGGCAAAGTTGAGGCCCAGGCTATCGCGCGGATCTTCCAGCTTAAAACTCAGGCCCACGGCGCCGTCGGTGAACTCCGCGTCGTGCCTGACACTCACCCCGTGATCGGCGGATTCGTGGATGAAGATGTGCATTGCGCCATCGCGCAAATCCACCTGTTTTGCGCCATTGGCGCGGCTGGCGCTGTTGGTGCCCCAGCCGTTGCCGGGTTCGTCCTTTTGCTCCTGCGATTCGCTGCGGTCGAAGCCGTCCTTGAAGATCAAATCGCCGAACGGACCGGCGAACGAGATTTGCGCCAAGGCAAGGGCAAGGAGGAGGGGAAGGGCTCGTTTCATGCCGTAGTTGTAGCCGGGGATTGGCCGGCGGCAACGCCCTTTGTCGAGCGCGGCGCAGGATCGGCGACTTTATGGATGCAGCGCTTGCAACACGGCTTCTGGAGCGCGGTCAACGACACGCAGAAGCGCTTTTGCCGGCCCTTCGGGCTCCCGGCGGCCCTGCTCCCAGTTTTGCAACGTGCGAACGCTGACACCAATGATCGCGGCGAACCGAGATTGGGAAAGGCCAAGCCGCGTGCGAATGGACTTTGCATCGGGCGTAGGATGTTTGAAAACTCTGGACGGCTTACGGACACCTCGGCGAATTTCTCCCGCCTGCTGGATGCTCTCACACAGTTGCCCGAAATCTTCGTCGTTCATGGGTTCAAGTGTTGTTCGACCAAACCGCGCAATTTGCGAGCCTGATCGGTTGTAATGTCTTCCTTGTCACTTTTGGGATACGCCATTGACGCATTGGTGCACGCCGAAAACCGACAAAATTCTGGATTTCCGCGCCGGTCTTGCTCACCCTGGTCCATGCTCGTTCTTTCCGCGCAAGATGTTCGCGCCGCACTGCCCATGGCGGAGGCAATTGAGGCGATGAAGGGTGCGTTTGCGGCGTTTAGCGCCGGGCGCAGCGTCATGCCGCCGCGCATTCACTTGGATGTGGAGACGCATTCCGGCGTTAGCCTCATCATGCCGGCTTACGCCAATGATGGGCCGGCAGAGGCGCTGGCGACGAAGGTTGTCTCGCTGTTTCCCGGCAACCCGGCGCGAGGCCTGGCGTTCATCCAGGCGGCGGTGATGGTTTTTGAGCCGGACACGGGCCGGCCGGCGGCGATCCTGGAGGGATCGAGCCTAACCGCGATCCGAACCGGAGCCGCCTCTGGAGCCGCGACCGATTTGTTGGCTAACGCAGATGCTAGGACCGCGGCGATCTTCGGCAGCGGCGTACAGGCTCGCACCCAGTTGCTGGCCGCTTGCACCGCCCGAAATCTGGAAACGGCCTGGATTTACTCGCGCACGCCGGAAAGCGTCGATGCGATGATCGGGGAATTGGCCGGGATGGGCCCGATTCCCAGCGATCTCCGCCGCGCCGGTTCGCCCCGCGAAGCGTTGGCTGAGGCGGACATTGTTTGCACGGCGACGGCTTCGAGCGACCGGCCCGTTTTTGCCGATGCCGACCTCAAACCGGGCGCGCATCTCAACGCGGTGGGCTCGTTTCAGCCCCAAATCTGCGAAATTCCGCCAGAGACGGTGGAGCGGGCCTGGGTGGTGGTGGATAGCCGCGAAGCAGCGCGAGAGGAGGCTGGCGACCTCATCCAGGTGGTGGATTCCGGGCGAATTGGCTGGGATCACATCCAGGCTGAGTTGGGTGAAATTGCCGAGGGAACGGCGAATCCGCCGGCGGCCGGGGACGAGCGGCCCACGTTGTTCAAATCGGTCGGATTAGCGGTGCAGGATGCCTTTGCCGCGCAAGTTGCGCTAACCAATGCAACTGCGAACGGGTTGGGAACGGAAGTGGCCTGGTGATTTGTTAGGTTACGGCTTCTTCTCGTTCGCCGGCGTCGGCGGGGGCAAAATTACCACCGCGCGGTTGTCGATTCGCAACCGATTGCCGCTCAATTCCGCCACGTAGCCCACCACGCTGGAGAGGGGCGCGTCGTTGAGCCGCAGCGTCACCGTCGCATCACCATTCACCCCGTCGGCCAGGATGAAGTTGATCCCTTGCTTGGCCGGATCCAGCTCCAGGCTCTTGGCCGCGAGAAAATCCACCGCGATGAAGAGCGGCGTGTCGCTGAATTCCACCTGCGGCAGGCGCAAGGTTCTCAGCTTGTTGGTCAGGCGATTGGCCATGCGGGAGGTGGAAGATTTTTCCGGGATGGTTGCATCCGGAGCGCGGGCGGAAACCACCACCGCCAGGCGATCCACCTTGGCCGAAGTGCGGCTTAGCTCCGTAACGTAGCGCACGGCGTCGCTCAAGGGCGCGTTTCGCAGCTTAAGGGTCACCGGCGCGTTTTTCGCCTCTTCATCCACGGTCAGCACAAAATTAACGCCGGATTTCGCGGGATCCAGTTCCGCGCTTTTGCCGCGCAAGAATTCGATCGCGTGCTGCAAGGGCGTATCGACGAACTCGATCTCCGGGACAACCAGGTTGCTCAGCTTTTGCGCCGGCGTCATCTGCTTTTGCCCGCAAGCAATCGCGGTGGTGAGCAGGAGGATCGAACTGATGGGGAGGCGGAGGTTCATGCCCCAAAAAAGCACCCTTACCCGCCGCCCAGCAACCGCTTTATCCACGCCGCGTAGACGTCTTGCCGGTTTGGCTGAAATTTCGGCCAGAGGCGCAGCTTTAGCGAGCCCAGCTTCAGACGCCGGTAGGCGGGTTTCGCCAGGCGAAGCAGGTCGTCTCCATCGGCCCGGCTAACCAGGCACGCGTCTTTTTCGATCGCGTTGAGCACCTTGGTTTCCCCGGCCGGGGCGTCTTCGGCGGCGAAGGAAAATCGCTCCGCGGCGCCGAGTTTGAAGACAATCCAGGCGGTAACCGCGATGTTGGATCTTGCGGCGTGGAGATGCCGGATGCCGCGTTTTTCGAGCAGTTCAGCGATGTGCAGCGCACGGCGGGCTTCGCACAAAAATCGCTCGGTTGAGACGGCGGCGCCGAGTTTTTGGCGCAAACGCAGAATTCGCGCCACAGCCTCGGATTGCTGGCGCCAACCGGCCTCCAGCACCATGGCGTCGGGCAGAAATTCCAGCGCGTTGGGATGTTCCAGCAGACGGCGGTCGTCGTAGCCGAGATCGACGATTTTTTGCGGCGCGGAGCAGGCGAGAAAGCCGATTTCCGGGTGATGGGCCAGGATGTGGGCGAGTTCTTCGGTTAGCAACTCGTCGCCCGGAATTGGCCAGCAGTCGAGGAGGTAGAGCAGGCGCGTCGAAGCGCACCAGGGATCTTTTTTGGCCGCGTTAGGGAATTTTTCCAGCAATTGGCCGGTGGTGACGGCGCGGTCGAAACGCTCGGCAGCGAGCGAAAACCCGGCCTCGCCAAGTTGGGCCCGCAAACCCGGATTTCCGGCCAATTTTGCCAGTGCATCGGCAAATTCCCGCTCGTTGGCGCTTTCCACCAACAAACCGGTTTCCTGGTCCTCAACCATCTCCGGCACGCCGACCAGCCAGGTGGAAACGACCGGCAAACTGACCGCCATCGCCTCCATGATGACGGTGGGCAAAATGTCCGACGCGCCTTTGGAATCGACGATGCAGGGGAGCACGAAAACGTGGCTTTCGGCCAGGAGCGCCTTGACTTGCTCCTGGGTGCGGATTCCGGCAAAGTCCACCTCCTTGGTTAGCCCCAGTTTATCGCGCCGGGCGACCAACCGATCGCGCCAGGGCCCCTCGCCGATGATGGTGCAGTGAAATTCCACCTCGCGGTCTCGCAGCATCGCGCAGGCCTCCAGCAGGTGATGAAAGCCCTTGAATTCGATGAGCCTGCCGACCGACACCAGCTTGAGCGGGCCGTCCGAACCGGGCCTGGCGGTGGGAAAATCATCCAGGCGGATGCCGTTGTAAATGCGGCTGATTTTTTCCGCGGAATCCGGGCATGTTTTCGCCAGCAATTCGCGGCTCCAATCGCTGACGGCGACGACAAACTCCGCTTCCCGGCACAATTCGCGCAATAAATCGTCGTTGCCCAGATCCACCATGAAATCCTGCGCGTGAGCCGTGAAACTGAAGGGAATTCCCGCCATGAGCTTCACGAACAAGGCGGTGTGAGTCGCCCGGTTGGCGAAATGGACGTGAACGTGCTCAACCCCGCGCCGGACGAACTCGCGGGCGAAAAACGCCGCGTTGCGAGCCCGGGTCGCCGGCTTGAATTCCGCGCCGTAGTCGCGCTCGTGGCGTTCGACGGCTTGCCCCAGCTTTTCCTCCCAATCCGGGCGCTCGCGCAGCAATTTTTCACCCGCCTTGAGGACGGCCGGCGGCGGCGGATAGACGACTTCCGCGCGAAAATCGCGAAGCCGCTCGTGGCGAAAGGTATCGCTGGGTGGGTTGAGCGAGGCGATGGTCAACTCCACGCCGCGAGCCTCCAGTTCCAGCATCTCGGAGTCGCAAAAGGTTTGGGAAATGACGGGGTATCGAGAAAAAAGGTAGGCGATGCGCTTCGTTGGGGGGCGATTCATGCGATGTTAGGGCGCCAACGTAGAGGAGGTTGGGTTTTGGTCAATCGGCCCCTGCCACAAGTCGTTCGGCGAGCTGCCCGATCGATACGCGCCCACTGAATTCAAAGCAGCTACTCCGGCACCGGCACCTTGCTGAAAATTTGCTCCACCAATTGATCGGAGGTCACGTCCTTGGCCTCGGCCTTGTAGGTTAGAGCGATGCGGTGGCGCATGACCTCGTTGGCGATCGCCCGCACGTCAGAGGGCAGGACGTAGTCGCGCCCTTCCAGGACGGCAAAAGCCTTGCTCGCTTTGGCCAGGAAAATGCTGGCGCGGGGCGAGGCTCCGTGACGGATCATGGGACCCAAATCTTCCAGATCGTAGGCCTTTGGATGCCGCGTTGCGTCCACGATGTGGAGGATGTAGCTCTCCACGGTGTCTTTCATGAACACATCGTCCAGCGACTTGCGCAGATCCAGGATTTCGCGCCCGCTGATGACCGGTTTCACCTCTAAATCCGGCTCGCTCTGGGCCATTTTGCGCATGATTTTCTGCTCCTGCTTCAGGCTGGGATATTTGACGATGACCTTGAACAAAAACCGGTCCAACTGCGCCTCCGGCAGAGGATAGGTGCCCTCTTGCTCGATCGGGTTTTGCGTGGCCAGCACCAGGAACGGCTCGTCCAGTTGAAAGCTCTCGTCGCCGATGGAAACCTGCTTTTCCTGCATCGCCTCCAGCAGCGCGCTCTGCACCTTGGCCGGCGAGCGGTTGATTTCGTCGGCCAGGATGATGTTGGCGAACACCGGCCCCTTTTGGGTGTGAAATTCGCCCGTTTTCGGGTGAAAAACCAGCGTTCCCACCAAATCGCCGGGCAGCAGGTCCGGCGTAAACTGAATGCGGTTGAAACTGACGTCCAACGCCCTGGCCAGGGTGCTGACCAGCAGCGTTTTCGCCAAGCCCGGCACTCCCTCGATCAACACGTGCCCGCTGCACAAAATGGCGATGAGCAACCGGTCGACGATCTGTTCCTGCCCCACCACCACCTTGGCGATTTCTTCGCGAATGCGGCTCAGGGTTTCCTTTTCTTCGGCAAAAACTTTGGGGGCGGCAGCCATGTGAGGGCCGATTTTCAGGGCTTGTCGGGCAACTTGCAAGTCCAATGCGGGGGAGCCACAAATCGGCAAAAATTCGAGCGCAGCCTCCCAAAAGCGCGAATCCTGCGGCCAAGGCTCATTTTGAGACGGCCTCCGCCAGTTTTTGCTGGACGCCCCTTCAAAATCGCGAGAGACAGTCACTCAACCCGTCAACCTTCCGACTTGCTTTGCAGGACGCATCCGCCAAACAACTAACCGCCATCGTTTCCCAACGGATGATGGGCGTTTTTGACTTGCCGGAGAGCTTTCCGGATTTTCGGTTCGATTCCGCGTCTGAGGCGGATTTGGGCGAACGCACCCGCGTGGAAGCCCGTAGCGCCGGGACCTGGCAATTGACCCCAAATTGCGCCCTGAGCGAGGTGAATCTCACCGCGGAGATCCACCAATACGCGCCGCAAGCGCTTTCCGAAGGCACGTTGGCGGGGATGCTCCGGCTGGGCAACCGCGACTTTCCGGCGACCTATCCGTTCCCCGGTCCCTTCCAGTTTTGCGCCGAATTTCCGCGCGTGGCGCTGGAGCATCTCATCGGCCCGCTTGCGACCGATTCGGCGCCGTTTCAGTGGCTACCGGCGCTGTTTTTGCGCGACGCCAGTTTTGCCTTTGCGCCTCACACGGGCGCTTTCAGCCTTTCCGGCAAGAGTGACGAACCCTGGACGCTGCCGGTGGGCCGCGACGGCATTCCGTTGCACCAGGTTACGCTGGATTTAGCGCGCGAATCCGCCGAAACCGAGGCTAGCGGCCAAATTGAGGGGATCGCGATTTTGGGCGGCAAGGAGGTGCGTCTTGCCGCGCGGGTGGAGACGCCGTCGGTCCTTCTGGGGCGCTGCAAACAGTTCGATCTCCCCGCCACCATCCAGGCGCTGTGCGACGATGCCCCGCTCGATGACTTGTTTGCGACCATCCAGCCCCTAACCGAGGCCGAAATCCAGGTTAACCTGGCCGATCACTCCTTCACCGCCGAGGGCTCGCCTCCCAGCGCCGGCTCCACCCGCATTACCGCGTATCGGCACGATGGCCGCTGGGGTTTTGTGGCAAATCCCACCATGCTGCGCAGTTGGCGGCTATCGGACCTGGCGCCGTTTTTGCGGCCGCTGGATCACCTGGACATCACCAAACTGGCGATCGTGGTCACCTCGTTCGACCGCATCCCGTGGGACGTGTCCGGGCTAACCCACGAGCTAACCAACAAACTGCGCCGCGGCGTCAACATCGTCATCCCCACCCGCCTGGCGGGCGCGCCGGAGCTGGATCTGCTGGCGCGGCTCTACCAAACCCACCAAAATCAGCAAACCCCGCAAAATTCGCAAAATTCGCAAATCCAGCTAACCCTGGCGGGTACCCTCAACAAACGGCGGTTGCTCCTGCATGCCAACCTGCCGAACCTCCCCATCGGCGGTGGGCTGGAGTTCCTGCGACCGCGCCTAACACTCATCCAACCGCATGACGGCCCGACCGAAGCGCACGTCACCGGGCCGATTCGCGCCCAAATCGGCGAAACGGCGCTTCCTTTCACCGCCCGGCTCAAAATCTCCGGCCAACACGGCGTGCTAACCGCAAAACTAAGCAATCCCTGGGACCAACCGCTCGGTCTGAACGGCACGCTCGTCGATCGGCTCAACCTGGCGGCGAACCTCGAACGAAAACGCCCGCGCGGAGGTTCGAATTCTCGGCAGGGCTACCCTTCAAGGTCAGCCGGGATTGGCCGCGGTGCATCCGCTTGAGCCGCCCGGCTTCGACGTGCGATTCAGCTTCGATCACCTCTCCGTGCCGAACCTGCTGCAAGCCATTTTGCCCGCCCAAAACACCCGCATGCGGCCGGAAACCCGCTCGGCGCTGGCCGCGGGATTCCAGCACCCACAAATTCAGCTCGCCTCCACCGGCCGGGAGCTGCGTTGCGGCTTTGCTCTGCTGGGGCAGAGCGGTCACCTCGCGGGAAAATTCGGCGAGGAGCAGGGATTGGCCGCCATCGGCAGGATCGACGCCATTCGCCGCCAGGAGATTGCCGGCGGCCGGCATTTGTTGGAGCTGACCGAGCCGAATCCCGCCACGTTGGCGGAGCCGGCGCCGGAATTGCCGGGAAACCACGACGGACCCGTGGTTCGCTTGCAACCGGGAAACATCGACGAGCCGGGAATCCAGTTTGCGGCCAATTGCACGCTGTTTGCCCGCTTCAGCCAAGCCATTCACGCGCGCGTGGTCAAAAAAGGCGCTCAATTCGGGTTTTCCTACGATGCGGACGAAGTGGGGTTCGATTTGAGCTGCAACCTGACGGAGGGCGATTTTCGCGCCGAAGGCGACTTTGGCCTGCAAATCCGCGGCGAGCTGCGTTTGCGCGAACCCAAGTCCGGCGCGGAGTTGGGCTCCATCCACGTCGATGCGCCGCTCCACGGCCAGCTAACGCTTCAGCTCGCCAAAAAATCGTTCGAGGCGGCGCTCACCGGCCACTTGCACTGGCACAACCTCAAGCTGGCCGCGCCCAAGCTCGTTTTGCGCGAAATCCCGGTCGATTTTGCCGATTTTCGCCGCTCCATCATCGCCGCGCTCCGTCCTCACGCCTTCGCCATTTTCAAGCCGGCCTTTGCCGAGGCCGATGCCTTTCACGCTGCCGCCAACGACGGCCAATTGAAAACCGGACAAAAAATGGGCATCAGCGCGGAGAGCCTGGCCCACGCCATGCGCCTGGTTTTTGCCCCCACGCCGACCCAGCTCACCTACGGCTTGCTCGACCTGGGCTACTCCACCCACCAGATTGCCGGCGCGCTCAAAAACGTGGCCCGCGTGGCTCCGGATGCGACGGCCAAGCAACTGCACGGCGCGCAATGCCCCTGCAACCAAATCAGCTCTGCCCTGCGCGCCGCCTACGACGCCAAGCCTGACATCATCGCCCAATCCCTGCGCGCCATCGGCTTCGGCCATCAGCCAATTGCCGAAGCGCTTCGGCTCGGGGCCAATTTCACCGCCCGGGAAACCGCCCGCGGCCTTCGCGCCGCCACCTTCGATGCCGGCGACATCGCCCTGGCGTTGCGCGATCACTTCCACGCGCCCGCGGCCGTCGTGGCCCAAGCGCTGCACGAGGCCGGAATCAAATCGCGCGAGGCGATTCGCGCGTTGCCCCCCGCATTCGAGACCAATCGCGAGGAAACCGAGGCTCTGCTCCTCGCCGCAGGCTACTCCCCGCGCGATGTCCGCGGCGCCGCGGAAAAAAGCGTCAAAGCGGCGTCTTGGTAGGCGAAAAATCGGCTTTTCCTCCCAAACCTGTCCGAGTTTTTCGAAACCTCGCGATTGAATCGGCCGCTCTCCGCGGCTAAGAGATGCATCGTATGGCTGCTCCCAGTTTGCTCATCCTCCTGGTCCCGCTGGCTGCGTTCGTCTTCATGATTTGCGCCTTTGTCATCGCGTTCCGGACGAAAAATCCGGTCGTTCGTTGGGGGCTCGGATCGGCCGCCGTCATCACCTTGCTTGCGCTCACGCTCGGCACTTTCATCATTTTTGGCGGGTTTGCCCTGCCAAACCAGCCCTGAAGAATGAGCCAATCCTCCAACATCCGCGAACAGGTCCTTCAACTCGGCCGGCAAGCCAAAATCGCCGCCCACGAGTTGGTGAAACTCAGCGCCGAAGACAAAAACCGCATCCTCCTGGCCATGGCGGACCGGATCGAGGCCAATTGCGCCGAAATTCTGGCCGGAAACGCCAAAGACATCGCCGGCGCCGAGGAAAAGGGCCTAACCAAGGCCATGATCGACCGGTTGCGGCTGGATGAAGCGCGCGTGGCCGCGATTGCCGATGGAGTCCGCCAAGTCGCGGCGTTGCCCGACCCGGTTGGCGAGATTTTGCGCGAATGGACGCCGAAAAACGGCATCCGCCACGTGAAAAAACGCGTCCCCATCGGCGTCATCGGCATCATCTACGAATCGCGGCCCAACGTGACGAGCGATGCAGCGGTGCTCTGTTTCAAGGCGGGAAACGCGACGATTTTGCGCGGCGGTTCGGAGGCGTTTCACTCCAACACGGCCATCGCAAAGGCCTTGGACGAAGGCGGCGCGGAGGCGGGCATGCCGCGGCACGCCATCCAGCTCATCCCGTTCACCGATCGCGAAAGCGTGCGGCACATGGCGGAAATGGACCGGTTTTTGGACCTCATCGTGCCGCGCGGCGGAAAGGGTTTGATCGAGACGGTGGTCTCTCTGGCGCGGATGCCAGTGATCAAGCACTACGACGGAATTTGCCACGTCTACGTCGACAAATCCGCGGATTTGCAAATGGCCAAGGCGATCGCGGTTAACGCCAAAACTCAGAAACCGAGCGTTTGCAACGCCATGGAGACGTTGCTGGTTCACCGCGAGGTGGCGGACGAGTTTTTGAAGGACGCCGGGGCGCAACTTTTCGCTGAAAACGTGGAAATTCGCGGTGACGCGGAAACCGCTCGAATCTTAGGTTCGCAGGTTAAACCGGCAGCCGACGAAGATTGGGTGACCGAGTATCTCGACCTGATTTTGGCGGTCAAAGTCGTCGACAGCCTGGACGGCGCCATCGCCCACATCAATCAGTTCGGCTCCCAGCACACCGACGCCATCGTTACCCGCGACGAAGCCGCCGCCGAGCGTTTTCAGCACGAAATCGACTCCGCCTGCGTTTTCGTGAACGCATCGACGCGATTTAGCGACGGCGAGGAATTTGGCTTCGGCGCCGAAATTGGGATCAGCACGGACAAATTGCACGCCCGCGGCCCCATGGCGCTGGAAGAGCTAACGAGCTACAAATATTTGCTGCACGGAGAGGGACAGGTGAAGTAGCGTCAGCTCAACTCGCTCAATTTGACCTCTCTCCCCTCCTCCGCGGATTTATCGCAGGCGAAGATCACCTCGAACGATGCGTAGGCGTCGTCCAGGCTGGTCAGGGCCATGGTTTGGCCTTTTTCCAGCGCATCAAAAAATGCTTCGAATTGAACCTGGTAGGGGTGGTCGGAAACGTCGCCCGAGTCCATGAGCGCCATGTTTAGCTTGCTCCAGCCGTCCTTTTTCAACGCGCCGAATTTGGCGGAATAGAACTTGTCGTCCAGCAAGCTGCCTTCGCTGCCAACCAGGTGGGTGTGGAAGTAGTAGGGTTGCAGGCAGTCGATGACGGAGGCGGTTTTTCCAACCCGGCCGTCGGTGAATTTCAGGACATTCACGCTGGTGGTGGGATACTCGTATTGGCTGAAAATCTCGCTTTTTGAGCCGGTGGAATAGCTCATGACGCTCTCAACCTTGCCGCCCATGCACAGCAGCAGCGCATCGAGCGCGTGGCAGCCGGCGGAAAGCAGGGAGGTGCCGCCGTTCTCCTTTTTCACGTTCCAGCGGAACTGGCCATACCACGGGCCGATACCGTGGTAGTAGTCGATCTCGCCGAAATGGACGTCGCCGAGCATGCCCTCGTCGATCATCTTTTTGGTGGTGGTGAACTGGCCGGAATAGCGGCACTCAAAGCACACGCAACTCTTCACCCCGGCTTGGGCGGCGGCATCGCGAATGGCGCGGCAATCTTCCAGGCTGAGGGCGAGCGGTTTCTCGATGATGAGGTGTTTGCCGGCTTGGGCGGCCTTGACGGCCTGTTCTTTGTGTTGGCTGGGGTAACTGGTTATGTCGATAACGTCGATGTTGGGATCGGCCACCATTTCATCGAAGCTGGAGTAGAGCTTGATGTCCGCGCCGTGCTCGGAAACGTCGAGTTCTGCGGCGCGCGAAGAGTAAATCGCCGAAACCTGGCCCAGGCGAGTGTTTTGAATCGCTTCAATGTGAGCCGTGGCGGCCCAGCCGTATCCGGCAATTCCAACGTTGAATGTTTTCATGACAAGCCACCAAAGCGAGGGAGCCACGAAGGTCAAAGCCGGAGTTTCAAGTTTTAGGCCGAACCAGCCGAGCCGAGAAGCCGCAGGGCGGCGCGGAAGCGACGGGCGTCCATTTCCGGGAAAAATTGGCGAAGCCGCGAGGCGAGCGCGGTCACGTGCGGGCAAGCGAAACTGGAGCCGGTGTAAAAATGGTGGCTTCCTCCCGGACGCGCGGCGCGGACGTAAATTCCGTTGGCCTGCACCTCGATGGTTCGATCCGGCGCAAAGCGAACATCGAGCGGCGACGCGAAGTGATCCATGTCCACGCCGATGACGCAGGGAAACGCCGCCGGGAAGCCGATTTCATCGCCGGCGTGGTGTTTTGCGGCGATGACGATCTGGCCCTGACGTTGCGCTTGTTGGCATAACGCGAGGAATTCGTCGGATTCGATCCGCGTACCCAGGCTGATGTTCACAACATCCCAACGTTGCTTCAATGCATAGCGCAAACCGGCGACCAACCGCTTCAAGAGTCCTTTGCGCTTAACGCCGGCGACGCACACGCTGTATAGTTGCGCGTCCGGAGCGAATTGGTGGATAATATCGGCGCAAGCGGTCCCATGCTCGCCGTAATCCTTGCCTTCCGGGAGTCCGCACACCTCAAACGGCGAGTTCTCCGCCACTTCGTAGTTTTTTACGATACAATCGCCCAAGGCCGGGTGCATGGAGGCGACACCGGTATCCAACAATCCCACGCGGACGCCGCAGCCGGTGGCGATATCGAGTTTTCGGTGCAATTCCGCCGGCGACTCAGTCCAATCCTCCATCATCGCGAAGTTTATCGGCCCAAGCGGCCCACTCTTGTTGCTCGAATTCTTCGGCTTCTTCGCGATAGATTTGGCTCAGCCCATCCCACGTACTCTCCAGCTTGGCCATGGCAGCTCGGTCGCAACGGCGAACGCGTTCTTTCCACGCGGGTGAAATCCGCAATTCCGCCAATTTTTCGCTCGGCTTATCATAATACGCCCGCCGATAATTTGGATCGGTGATTCGCGCCATCACGCTGCGCTGGAATTCGCGCAAATCCACGAATTGCGACTCTTTCGAGCCTGCGTCGAGGGCGCCCTCCATTTTCGGCTCAATCAGGATGTGGGGCGATTTTTCCTGCGCCTGAGCCGGCCGATGTTGGTAAAAAAGCTCCCGCGCCTTGCGAACGTCCTTCATCAACGCGGAAAACGGCTCGAACCGGCTATCGCGTTCTAAAATCACGATTTCCGCTTCCGTACGGCGCAAAACTTCCTCGTACAGCTCCCAAACCGGCTCCATCACCGGCCGACTGTGAGAATCTTCCCAAATTCCATCGACCAAGCGCCCGCCGGCCAAATGAAGCTGGGTAACGCGCTCCAGCGGATAGGAATCCAGGAACGCGTAAGCATCATAGCCGTGATTACAGGCGTTGTTATACAAATTGGTGACGTCCAGGAGAAAACTACAATCCGTCTCCTCGCTAACTCGCGTCCAGAACTCGGGTTCGCTCATTTCCGCGTTCGCGACTGGAAATGGGTAGGTGACATTTTCCAAGGCGAAGGGGCGGCCAAGATAACTGCGTACGATGCGATAATTGCGCTCGATCCACTCCACGGCCAATTCGTCGAACGGCATCTCCAAAAACATGGTCAAATCGCAACCGGCAAAGCGATGAAACGCCAAATGCTCGCTAAAGACGGTTAGCTGGTTTTCCGCCAAAAACCGCCGTGTTCCCATCAAATAGGCACGATCGAGTGGTTCGACGCTTCCGATCGAAAGGCTCAGACCATGAGCGACGCAGGGAAACAGGGCTAGCGCTTGGTGCAGCAGCCGTTCGTCGGGATCGTACTCCACCCGGCGCTGCCTGATGATATAATCCTCCGTGGAAATCTCCAGGAGATCGATTTCATCCTGATGCTCCAATAAACCGCCGTGGACGACGTAGCGATATGCGAGCCCAACGCCGTAGGGCCGGGAATGGTGGTTGGCATGCATGGTTAGGGCGGTGGAACCCGCCGCAAAGCAGGCTCCACCGCCATCTGGTGTCTTAGGTTAACTTAACGATCGAGAGATCGGGCGCGGCAGCAGGTTAGTAGCAATTGCGACGCCAACAGTTTCTCCAGCAATTTCGCCAGCAGTTGCGCCAACAATTGCGCCATCTGCCCAGCGGGGTCACTTCTTCTTCGGTTTCGGGTTTTGGTTTGCTAAGTTCCGGATCGATCTTTTCTTTGACCTCTTCAGCGGGAACAAGGTGTTGCTCCAACACATCATCGGGAACGTTATAGAACTTTCCATCCAAGCTTCTGAGAATAGCCATGGTTTGATAGACAAGTTTTAGGGTTCTACTGTGGTTTCCCTCCGCAGTTGAATCGCGCTGTTAGGGCCCCAAGACGTGCCGGAATCAGGTGTTTGCGATTTTTGCGTACAAAATTCGAATTTTTTTCGAATCACGGCCAATTCGACGCTCTTACTCGGTTTCCAGCCGATTGTCCGGGATCAATTCCCCGGCAAGACGCCGCAGCGCAGCAACGTCGTCGGCCTCCGCCAGTTGCCGGATTTCTTCCACGTCAACAGGCGCCAACTTGGCCTCATCCCGCTCCATTACCCAAATTTTTTCGTAGGCGGTCTCCTTCACGTTTTCGTCCTGGGTTAGCAATTCTTCGTACTCCTTTTCGCCCCTGCGCAGGCCGGTGTACTCGATTGCGATGTCCTTGTCCGGAACCAACCCGGAAAGCTCGATGAGTTGACGCGCCAGTTGGTCGATTTTGATGGGATCGCCCATTTCCAGCACCATGATGTTGCGATCCTGACCCACGGCGCCGGCCATGAGCACCAGTTCCACCGCTTCCGGGATGGTCATGAAGTAGCGGGTCACGTTTTTGCTGGTGACGGTGACCGGGCCGCCCTCGGCGATTTGCCGCTCGAAGATGGGAATGACGCTGCCGCTGCTGCCGAGCACGTTGCCGAAGCGGACCGCCTTAAACCGGGTGCCGTTTCGCGGCCGCTCCATCACGCAGCGCTCGGCGATGTGTTTGCTGGCGCCCATCATGCTAGTGGGCCGCACCGCTTTGTCGGTGGAGACCAGGATGAATTGCTCCACGCCGCAGCGGCCGGCTGCGTCCGCCACCGCGTTGGTGCCGAGCACGTTGTTGAGCCAAAGGCTGGCCTCGTTTTCCTCTCCCAGGTGCACGTGCTTGTAGGCTGCGGCGTGGTAGAGCACCTGGACGCCGCCGGCTTTTTCGATGGCGCGTTTGACGTCGATTTCGCGCTTCACGTCGCCCAAACAGGCTATCACCTCGCACTCGCCGTTTCGCGCGGCCAATTCGCGGTCGATTTCGAAGAGGTTGAACTCCGCATGGTCGAAAAGCACGAGTTTTGCCGGTTTGTAGGCCAAAACCTGGCGGCAAATCTCCGAGCCGATGCTTCCTCCCGCGCCGGTGACGAGAACCGACTTGCCGGCGAGAAATTTCTCGATGATGGAGCGGTCGAATTCATTCGGTTTGCGGTTGAGCAGGTCCTCGATCTCCACCCGCGGCAGCGAGGCGATGTCCACTCGGCCGCGGGCGATGTCCTTGAACGACGGGATGACTCGAAACTCCACCGCGACCTCGGCATCCGCCACCACGCCCATGATTCGCTTGATCCGGTTGGGCGTGTTGAAGGGCGGAACCAGGATGATCATCTGCGCCCTTAGCTCTTTGGCCAGCTCGCCGATTTTTTCGGTGTCGCCCAGGATGCGGATGCCGTGCAGGGTGGCGTTGCTCCGGCGCGGATCGTCGCAGGCGATCGCCACCACCTGACCCAGGCCCAGCCGGGGATTGACCAGGCTGCGCACCAGTTGATCGCTCTCTTCCGGCGTGCCCACCACGATCGTGCGCGGCCCGCCACGCACCGCGCCTTGTTGCTGAAAGTCGCGAACCAGGCGCAAAAAGCCGCGTCCGCCCACTTCCCAGCCCACTAGCAGCAGGTAAAAGATAGGCAGCACCATCCGCGGATAACCCACGAAACTGTTGCCGACGATCATCGGTTCGCCATCGGGGTGGTGGCTTGAAAACAAGAAAATCCAGCAGCCGAACAACAACGTGCCCAGCAAGTAGACGTAGGCGTAGCGAAAACAATCGCTGAAGCTGAAGTAGCTCCACAACCCGCGATATAACCCAAAAACGACGATGAAAAACAGGTAGTTGGCCCAGGCGATCGGCAGGGTGACCAGCATGACCGGGTTGTAGAACGAGTGGTCCGGAAACAGCCGAAACACGAATGCGATGCCGTAGCAAACGGTGATGCCCGCCAGGTGCCACAAAAAACCCAGCGCTCGCCGCAAGAGCAAGCTTTTGCGGAGGTTTTTTGCGATGGAGAGGTCGGATGCCATGAACGAGCCCGCGTGATTGCGGGCCGGCTAGTATGCAGGGCGAATCGGGGAGCGAAAGCCGAAAAATTGGACCGCGCGCCGGGGAGCCTTATTCGCTACGGAACCCGCTCGCTTTCAGGAATGTGCACCACGGTCAGCGCGCACGTGTTGAACCGGATGCGCTTCTTGCCCCCGGCCAGCTCCTCCGGCGTTGTGCCGCGATTCCCGTTCCACGTGATGAAAACTCGCTCGCCGCCGGGCGAAACCGCCACGCTGTAGCTGCCCATGGGGATGTAGCCGCACTGTTGAAAAACGAACGGATGCAGGAAGGCGACAACCTTGCGCGCGCCGGTTCGCAAATCGAACTGAACCAACGGGCTGCCGTCTTTTTCCGCCCCGCCGTGAGCGCCGGGCACGTAGTAAACGTAGCGCTCCGTCTTGGGATCGAGGTCGAGGCTGGTGATGTAATTCTTCTCGCCCACGGCCGTTGCGCCAAGCGAGCGAGCCGTTTCGGCCACGGTGTCGAATTCCCACATTTCGTCGCGGTCGACCGTGTAGACCTTGCCCGCGCGGGTCTCCTGCGAAGCGGCTCGCAAGCCGATTTCGGCCTCAATCGGCGTCAAACCGCGTTCCGGCGCATCGGGATCGAAACGCAGCAACTTCGCGGGGCCTTTTTTCGAGGTGTGAAAGTAAATTTGGCCCGATTTTGCGCGAATCATGGCCCTGGCCGGCCCCCGATCGCTAAAAAACAGCGTGCGGCGGTTTTTGAGGTCGAACGCCAGAAATCGCGGCGCCGTTTCGTTGAGGCCGTCGGCAGTTCCGGCGTAAAAAATGAGCCGATCCGGGTCCAGCGTCCCGCACGGCAGGCACTGCATCGGCAAGGGCGCGTGAGCGACGATTTCCGAGGCGCCGGTTGCCGGATTGAGGCGCAAAATCCAGTCGCCCTGAAAATTCGCGGTTTCGTGGAACGCGATTTTGGTCGATCCGCGATGCGTCGAAAAATAGAGCCAGCCATCGGACCCGAGCCGGAGTTCGCTGTGGATTTTGCCGGGCGTGTAGCGGCCCGGCGGCTGGCGCAGGACGGATTTCAGGTCGGTGAGTCGCTTCAACTCGCGCGCCGCAAAATCGTAGGCGTAAACGAAGGCGTTGCCGGATGGCGAGCTGTGGTCGCCAATCGCCGAGTAATACACCCGGTCTACCACGCAACCATCCCCCCAAACCGACCAAACGCCGGGATTCGGCTCATAGGTCTGGCAATCGTAGAAGAGCACGTCCACGTTCGGCGGTGTTTTCGCGATTTCCACGCCCTCGCGCAGAGTGGCCGTGGGTTGCAGCAACGTTGGCGACGAGCCGGAAACGACCTCGCCGGTTGGGGGCCAGGTTAGCGCCGCGGCGACGAAATGGAGGACGGTGAGGCTGGTGTTCACCGGATGACCTTGCGGCTGAAGGCGACGATGAACAAGCCCCAAAGCAGGGTCCCCATCAATGCCTCCACGGCTAGCGGAATCAAAACCCAGCCGTGCGCGTTTTGCAGATGCTCGCCGGAAAACCCGGAGGTAAACACGGAAACGCTGGTAACCAGGCCAAATAAGCTGCGATTCGCCGTTTGTTCCAGCGGCAGCGTCGAGATTGGTGGCTCGGCAACGTCAAAACGCTCGATGCCGGCCGCGTAAACCGCCGCAAACAGCGTCATGAGCAAAATCGCCGAACCCACCGCGCGAAACGGCTTGGCTCCGTAGCCGCAGCCGAGGTCGAGGAAGAGGAATTCGAACAACCCGGTTAGCTTGCTCCAGGGCCGAAGCCAGGACGTTTCCCGGGATCGGCGCTTGTTGACCTTAAATTGGTAAAACGCCAGGTCCTCCTCGTCGTAGCGATTCAGATTTTGGAAGTTTTTCTTCAGCAGCCCGTATTCTTCGGCCGCAGTCAGGTGATCTCCGCGCTCTTCGGACGCCAGCCGGCCGCGCAACTGATCGCTGCGGACCAACACCCGGTCGAACAGCGCGTTGTGGAAGGCAAACTGATGGCCGGGCCCTTGCTCGATGGCTTCCAGGTAGGTTACGTCGCGCAGCTTGGCCTTCGAAAAATCCGTGACGGCGTCGAACCGGCTGCCGGTGAATTCCAGCTTCTTGCAGACGGTCGATCCGCGGAACAACATCTCGTCCGCAAAGCGGCAATCTTTGGCCACGAAGCCCTCATCGGCGTGGAAACTGCGAAAATCGGCCCTGCCGTGAAATTTGCACCGCGAAAACTCCACCCAATCATGAAATCGGCCATCCCACAGGCGAACCTGGCCGTGCAACTCACAATCGCAAAAACGCAGGGCGCGAACCGTGGAAACCAGGTCGAGCCGCGTGCTTCCCTTGACCTCGGTTTTCACGAAAGAGGCGTGCACCAGCTCCGAACCGCGCAAATCCACGTCGCCCTCCACGATCGCCTCGTCGAAACGCAGCGTGCGGACCTTGCAAGCGCCGAATTGGACGCCGTTAGCGATTGGGCCGTGAAATTGCACGCGATGCAGCTCGGACTGCTCGAATTTCACGCCATTCGGCAGCTCGCCGGCCACGTCCAGCCGATCGCGGACGACGACGTTGGAGAGACTCTTGCCTTCGCGTAGCTGCTGGAGCGCTTCGGAAGCGGAAAGCTCGGTTTTGGTGGTTGGCGGTTGGGTGGTCATCGTCAAATTTCAGGCCACGGTTGCAATTCGACCGTTCCCGGCGCGGGCCTGCCTTGCAGTTGGGGAATCACCGCGTTGTATCGAGGTTTGATGGTTGCGGCCGCCGATTTTGCCGATTTTCTCAGCTTGCCAAGCATCCACGGCGCAACCGGAAACGCAGTTACAAAATGGAGGCGATTCTCCACTTCAGCCGCGTAAAATAGAGCGGCGCCATTCCCGCCGGTTTTGGACGGCGAAATGTTGAACTCGATGACGCGGGTAACCAGCATAATGGAGCCATCGGACGCGGTTTCGCGCAGGGTGAAACCGGCGAACGCTCCCGGGCACCAATCCGGCTCCAGTTCCCCGAACTTCGCTTCCGGAGAAACGAAAAAAAACCGCTGAAACAGGGTGGTCAGGTGACCCGGCAGCGTCCCGGACTTGGGCGCCGCGGATAGCCAGCCGGCCGGAAGCTCCAACCCGCGCTCCAAGTGGCCCTGACACCAGCGCGCCCGCTTGTAGCCAAACGGCGTCCGCAGATTGCTCAGCAGGTAGCCGTAGGTGTGGAGCATGCCGGCGTTGGCGACGTTTTCCGCGGGATCGAAATCCTGCCCCAGCGCCTCGCTCAACGCCAGCAGCAACGGCTCCTGCACCACGGCTTTTTTCGCCCCGGCATCGATGTTGCTGCTTCGGCCCCAGTAAGCGAAGAGTTCCGGGCGTTGCCGGTCTTTTTCGATTTGCGCGGCTAAATCCGGGTGTCGTTGGCGCAGCTCATCGGTTAGGCGGCCGGCGTCGAGTTTTCCCTTCCCGGCCAGGCCGTTGAGGTGCTTGGTCAGGGACGGCAGGCTGGTTTGCGAGGGCATTTGGCGCAGTTGTCAGGTTTGGGCTCAAATTTGCGGTAAAATTAGGAAAACCGCTCCGCTGCGCCATCGCCACGCATCCGCCAAAACAACGCGGGCGACGAAAAATTGGGAATTTCGCCGCTACCGTGAGTACAGCTCCACCACCAACTGCTCGTTCACCAGCGGATCCAACTCTTCGCGCTCCGGAAGCCGGTTGAACACGCCAACCAGCTTGTCGCGGTCCATTTCGAGCCATTCCGGCAGCGGAGTGGCCTGGGTGAGATCGAGCATGCGCATCCCAAGTTGCTGGGAACGCTGATTTTCGCGCACTTTCACCACGTCGCCCGGTTTTACGTGACAGGAGGGGACGTCGACTCGGCGGCCGTTCACCTCAACGTGGCCGTGGCCGACCAATTGGCGCGCGGCGCGGCGGGTGTTGCCGAGTCCCAGGCGAAAACAGACGTTGTCGAGCCGGCTTTCGAGCAATTGCAGCATCACCGTGCCGGTCACCCCGCGCTGGCGCTGGGCTTTTTTGAAGTAGCCGCGAAATTGCTTCTCCATGATGCCGTACTGGAAGCGGAGCTTCTGTTTTTCGGCCAAAGCGATCGCGTAGTCCGATTGTTTGCGCCGCATGCTGCGCGCGCCGTGTTGGCCGGGGCCGTAAGCGCGGCGTTCCAGGGCTTTGGACGGTCCAAAGAGCGGAACGCCGAAGCGGCGGCTGATTTTTTCGGTTGGGCCTCGATGTCGTGCCATGGTGGGAAGTAAAAGGTAAAAGTGGGCAGGTAAATGGTGGGACGGCGCCTACGGCGTTAGACTCTTCGCGGTTTTTTGGGCCGGCAACCGTTGTGGGGCACGGCGGTGACGTCCTTGATGGTGGTGATTTCAATGCCGATGTTTTGAACCGCGCGAACGGCGGATTCTCGGCCGGCGCCAGGTCCCTTGACCTTGACGGAGACGGTCTTGAGCCCGTGACCCATGGCCTGGCGGCAGGCGTCTTGGGAGACGAGTTGGGCGGCGTAGGCGGTGCTTTTGCGCGAGCCCTTGAAACCAAGCTTGCCGGAGGTGGACCAGCCAATGACGTTGCCGGAAAGGTCGGTGATGGTGACCTTGGTGTTGTTGTAGCTGGCCAAAACGTGGACGATGCCGGAGTGGACGTTTTTGCTGCCCTTGGCCTTGAGAATCTTGGGTTTGTCATCGTCTCCTTCCAGGGCCAGGAAGACTTCCTCGGCGGTTTTGGGGCGGCCGTCTTCCTCTTTTTCACCTTCGCCATCGCCCTCACCCTCGCCTTTTGGGTCCTGAGCCGGTTCGTCTCCCGTGGCGGCGGGTTTTTCTTTCGTTTCCTTGGCCGGGGGCTTGGATTCCGCCGATTTTTTCAGTGCGGTCTCAACGGCTTCGGTTTTTTTTGCAGCAGCGTCGGTTTTTTCGGCGGCTGGGGTTTCTTCCGCGGGCTTGGTGTCGGCGTCGTCGGCCATGGTCCAGGTTTTGGTCTAGGTTCGGGAAAAGGTTGGCTATTTCTTGCGAATCACGCCCACGGTCTTGCGCTTGCCCTTGCGGGTGCGGGCGTTGGTGGAGGTGCGCTGGCCGCGGACGGGTAGGCCCCGGCGGTGGCGCAGAGCGCGATAACAGTTGATGCTGTTGAGCCGCTTCATGTTGGCTTGCTGCTCGCGGCGCAGGTCGCCTTCGATCACGATGCCCGCGCTGTTGACGGCGTGGGCCAGCTTGCTCAACTGCTCGTCGCTCAACTCGCCGGTGCGGATGTCAGGGCTGATTCCGGCCTGATCCAGCACTTTTTTCGCCGTACTGCGGCCAATGCCGAAAATGTAGGGCAGGGACGCTTCAATGCGCTTTTCGTTAGGAATTTCGACTCCGAGCAATCTAGCCATTTTGGTAGGATTTTTTAAAAATTTCGCGGGGCGGGCGAAAGGCCGCAACCACTATCATAAAACTCTTGGCTGGCAAGGGGAAAGTCATACGGAAACGGGGCCTCCAATGATTCTGGGCGCGCTTCTGGCAGGCACCGGCGGTTGCTCCTCCATGAGCCGTGGCCGCGGGGTCAGGATTTCCGGCTCGCCCTTGGTGATGAGCACGCTGTGCTCGAAGTGGGCCGAGGGCTTGCGATCGATGGTTTTGGCCGTCCAGTTGTCCGACATGATCTCGACGTTTTTCGATCCCAGGTTCACCATCGGCTCGATGGCGAAGATCATCCCGGCCTTGAGCCTGGGATTGTGCTTGGGAACGCCGAAATTCGGGATTTGCGGGGCTTCATGCAGCTTGCGGCCCACACCATGGCCGACGAATTCTTCCACCACGGTGTATTTGTAGTGGCGCACGGTGCGATCGATGGCCGAGCAGAGATCGCCGAGCCGATAGCCCTCCCGGCAATAGTCGATGGCGACGAAGAGCGACTCTTCAGTGGCCCAAAGCAGGTGTTTGACGGCCGGGGAGATGTCTCCCACCGGCACGGTGGTGGCGTTGTCGCCAACCCAGCCGTTTTTGCGGATGCCGACGTCGATTTTGACGATGTCGCCGTTCTTGATTTTGCGATTTGGGCTGGCGATGCCGTGGACCACCTCCTCGTTGAGCGAAATGCAGATTTGGCCGGGGAAACCCCGGTATTTGTAGAAAACGCTCCGGCAACCGGCCTCACGCATCAACTCCACGGCGTAATCTTCCACCTCTTGGGTGGTGGCTCCGTCAACGATTTGGCGGGCTGTTCGTTGCAGGATGCTGGCCGCCAATTGCCCCGCTTCTCGCATTCGGTCGAGGTCTTTTCCGCGTTTGATGGGAACCTTAGGCATGAGAATCTTGCAGCCCTAGGATTGGGTCTGCTGATAGACAAAATAGCTCATACCCGCGATGATGAGAACTGCAAAAAGCACGTAGAGCAGCAACATGCCGCTCCCGCCGGTAGCCGCGCCGGCCATCCCGGCTTGCGGACGCGCTTGCGAGCGGCCGCGAATTCGGCCCTTGCGCAAAAAACCGTCGTAGTGACGCTGGATGAGGTGCGTCTCCACCTGGCGCATCACGTCCAGCAACACACCCACCAGGATGAGGAGGCTGGTGCCGCCGAAAAATTGCGCCGCCAGCATGGGAACGCCCATCGAGCGGGCCAGAATTTGCGGCAAAACGGCTAACAGCGTCAAAAACAGGGCTCCAAAGAACGTCAGCCGTCCCATGGTGAAATCCAGGAATTCCGCGGTGGGCTTGCCAGGACGCACGCCGGGGATGTAGCCACCGTTTTTCTTGAGATCCTCGGCGATTTGCTGGGGCTGGAACATGGTCGCGACCCAAAAATAGCTGAAAAAGAAGATGAGCAGCGCGGAGGCGACGTAGTAGAGCCAGCCGGTGCTTAAATTTCGCGATAGGTTCCCCACCCAATCGGTGTTGGGCAGCATCATCTCCAGCATGTTGGCCGGGAAGAGCAAAATGGCCTGGGCGAAGATGATGGGCATGACGCCGGAGTAGTTGACCTTGAGCGGCAGATACTGCGTCTGCCCGCCGTAGACTTTCCGGCCCACCACGCGCTTGGCGTACTGGATGCTGATCCTGCGCTGGGCCTGGGTGATGGAGATGACCGCGGCAATGACGAACAAGAGCAAGGCTATGAGCGCCACCAGCTTGATGGGGTCGAGCGGATTGGGATTTTCCGGGTTGATGAACGTGCGCCACACTTGGACCAGGGCGCCGGGCAGGGCGTTGATGATGTTGACGGTGATGATGAGCGAGATGCCGTTGCCGATGCCTTTGTCGGTGATTTGCTCGCCAATCCACATCAACAGCATGGTGCCCGCGGTCATGGTGATGACCGCGGTGATGATGAACCCAATGCCGCTGGAGCCATCTGGCAAGGGCACAAGGGGGCGCGACATTTGTTCCGCCAACTCGCTGAGGAAAAAGTTGTTTTTCGGGTTGAGCAAGGATTTCGCCAGCATCCCGCCCTGAAACAAACAGAGCACAATGGTCACGAAGCGGGTATACTGGTTGATCTTTTGCTGACCTCCTTCCTCGCGGCGCAATTTGCTGAGCTGCGGGATGACCGCGCTGAGCAGTTGCATCATGATCGACGCGCTGATGTAGGGCATGATGCCAAGGGCGAAAACGGCGCAGTTTTGCAGCCCGCCGCCACTAAAGACGTTGAGCAGGGCCAAAATATTGCCCGCGCCGCCGGATGAGCCGCCATCCTCGGTCTGTTTCTTGGTCAGTTGGGTCACCGCCTCGTCCAGGACCACCCCATCCACGCCGGGAAGCGTGATGTTGGCGCCCATCCGGACGATGATGACCATGATGAGCGTGAAAAAGATTCGCTGACGCAGCTCAGGAATCTTCAGCGTGTTGGTAAAGGCGGAAATCATGTGAAAACGCAGAATTCAGGGCAAAACCGCCGGCACTAAGGGTGGGGATCGCCGGTTTCCTCGGTTTTTTCGACTTTGTCAGCCTCGCCGGTTTTTTCGGCTTTTTTGGCCTCGGGTTTGGCGGTTTTTCCGGCTTGGGAAGCTTTTTCCTCCGTAGGTTGGACGGCCAGCTCTTTCACGGTGCCGCCCGCGGCTTCAATCTTCGATTTGGCGGAGGCACTCACGCGATCCACCTCAACGGTGAGCTTCTTTTTCAGCTCACCGCCGCCCAGGATCTTTACGCCGTCCCACACACCTTTGACGATGCCGGCTTCGCGCAGGGTTTCCTCGTTCACCAGGCCGCCGGGCAGATTTTCGAGCCGATCCACGTTGATCACCGCGTAATTCGTCTGAAACCGGGCGTTGTTGAACCCTTTTTTCGGCAAACGCCGGTTCAGAGGCATTTGGCCGCCTTCAAAGCCGGGACGAACGCCGCCGCCGGAACGCGATTTCTGGCCTTTGTGGCCGCGGCCGCAGGTTTTGCCCAAACCGCTGCTTTCGCCGTTGCCGACGCGTTTTTTGCGATGTTTGGCGCCAGGATTGGGTTTGAGGTCGTGGAGTCGCATGAGGGTGAAATTGGGAAAAATTGAAAAATCCGAGATCTGAAACCTGAAATCTGAGATTTTACAGCGCTTCGCGGTCGGCGCTCTTCTTGCCGCGCAGTTGGTAGACTTGATCGCGCGAACGCAGGCTTTGCAACCCGGCCAGGGTGGCTTTCACCACGTTGGCGTGATTGTTGCTGCCGAGCGATTTTGCCAGGATGTCCTTGATGCCCGCGGCTTCCACCACGGCCCGGACGCTGCTGCCGGCAATGATGCCCGTTCCGGGGCTGGCGGGGCGCAAAAGCACGCGGCCGCCGCCGTACTCGCCGATGACTTCGTGCGGGATGGTGTTGTCCTTCAAAACCACGCTGATCATGTTCTTTTTGCTGGCTTCGCTGGCTTTACCGATGCAGTCGGCCACCTCGTTGGCTTTGCCGAAGCCGAAGCCGACTTTGCCCATGCGGTCGCCGCTGACGACCAGCGCGCTGAAGCTGAATCGCCGGCCGCCTTTCACCACTTTGGCGCACCGGTTGATGTGCACCACTTTTTCCATGATTTCGGGCTTGTCGTCGTCGAAGGGTTCGGAGCTTTCGCCGCGTTGATTTCGTTTTTCCGCCATCGTGTCAGGTCAGGTTGATTTTTTTGGGAATTTTAGAATTTGAGGCCGCCCTCGCGGGCCGCGTCGGCCAGCGCTTTGACTTTGCCGTGGTAAATGAAGCCGCCGCGATCGAACACCACCGTGGAAATCTTCTTTTCCTTGGCGCGTTGGGCGATTAATTCGCCAACTTGCTTGGCGGTGGACTCGTTCACGGCGTGTTTGCCGATTCCTTTGTCCAGCGTGCTTGCCGCCGCCAAAGTTTTGCCCGCATCGTCGTCGATGAGCTGGGCGTAGACGTTTTTGTTCGAAAAATAGACCGCCAAACGCGGGCGTTCGGCTGTGCCGGCGATTTTCTTGCGAATGCGCCGGTGGATTTTGCTGCGAATTTGTCTGCGATTGAGATGAGGCATGATTTTCGGGAATTTTTCGGTTACTTGACGCTCTTGCCGGCCTTGCGGCGCACGTATTCGTCCACGTAGCGCACTCCTTTGCCTTTGTAGGGCTCCGGGGGGCGGTAGGCGCGGATTTCCGCGGCAAATTGGCCGACTTTTTGCTTGTCGATGCCCTCAACCTTGACCTTGGTGTTCTCTTGCACGTCGACTTTAATCCCGTCGGGGATCGGGTGCGCCACGGGGTGGGAGAAACCAAGCTGCAGCTCCAAATTCTTGCCCTTGACGGCGGCGCGGTAGCCGACGCCTTGGATCTCGAGTTCTTTGCTGAAGCCGTCGGTAACGCCTTTGACCATGTTGTTGACCAACGAGCGCGCCGTGCCGTGAAGCGCCTTGTTTTCGCGCTTGTCATTCGGCCGGGAAAAGATGACCTGTCCGTCTTTTTGCTCGACATCCAAACCGGCGGGCACAGCCCAGTCCAGCTCGCCTTTCGGTCCTTTGACGGCAATGCGCCCATCGGTGATTTTCACCTCGACCTTGTCGGGGATGGCGACGGGGAGTTTTCCGATTCTTGACATTTTTTGCGTGAAATTTGAGGTTTTACCAGACCATGGCCAGCACTTCGCCGCCCACGTTTTCTTTTTTGGCGCGATGCCCGGTCATGAGGCCTTTGGAGGTGGAAACAATGGAAATTCCCATGCCGGCAATGACGTTGGGGATCTCTTGCGCGCCCTTGTAGCTGCGCAATCCCGGCCGGCTCACGCGCTTGACGTCGGTTAGGGCGGGAGTGTCGTCCACGAACTTGGTTTTGCAGCGGATTTCGGGGAATTTTCCGTCCGTTTTGACTTCGTAGGACCAAATGTAGCCTTCCTCCTGCAAAATGCGGGCAATCTCCGCTTTGATCTTTGAATACGGTGCACTGAATTCTTCTTTGCGCGCCATGCTCGCGTTTTTGAGGCGGGTCAGGAAGTCTGAGATGGGATCGCTGAGGACACTCATGAGGTTGGAAATTGGAAAAAAATTGAAGCTACGCGGCTTTTTCGGGGGTTTCGGCTGCGCCGGCGGGTTTGCGGAAGGGCATGCCCATTAACGCCAGCAATTCGCGAGCCTCCTCGTCGGTATCCGCGCTGGTGATGATGGAAACGTCAAATCCGGTGGTGCGCTTGACCTTGTCCAGCTCGATTTCCGGAAAAATCGTCTGATCCTGGATGCCGAGCGTGTAGTTGCCGCGCCCGTCGAACGATTTGGGCGACACGCCGCGAAAGTCGCGAATGGTGGGGATGGCGATTTTCATGAACCGCTCCAAAAATTCGTACATCCGGGTGCCGCGCAGGGTCACCTTGACGCCCACCGGCTCGCCGGCACGCAGCTTGAAGTTGGAGATGGCGTTTTTGGCTCTGGTCACCACGGGTTTTTGGCCCGTAATCACGGCAATTTCACCGGCAACTGTTTCCGCGGCGGCCTTGCGGTCGTCCGCCTTCCCGATGCCGCTGTTAATCACGACTTTCAGGACTTTGGGCACTTCCATCACGTTTTTGTAGCCCAGCTTTTCCTTCAAAGCGGGGACGACTTGCTCGCGGTAGTGCGTTTTGAGGGTGGGTTCTTCGGCCATGGTTGCTAGACTTTCTTGACGTTGGAGATGTGGATGGGGCCTTCGCGCTCGATGATGCCGCCATCGGGCCGATCCTGGGTGCGTTTGGCGTGTTTTTTGATGATGCGCACGCCTTCCACGATGACCTGGTTTTTGGCGGGAAACACCTGCAAAACAGCGCCGCTGGAGCCTTTATGGTTGCCGGCGATGACTTTCACTTTGTCGCCTTTTTTCACGTGGGTTTTGATTCGTTTTCGCTTCATGGGTCTACAGAACTTCGGGGGCCAAACTGACGATTTTCATGAAGTTGCGCTCGCGCAATTCCCGGGCCACGGGGCCGAAAATTCGGGTGCCGCGGGGCTCGTTGTTGTTGTCGATGATGACCACCGCGTTGTTGTCAAATCGCAGCACCGAACCGTCGGAACGGCGGATCGGCGCCTTGGTGCGGACCACGACCGCCTTGGCCACTTCGCCCTTCTTCACGTTCGCCGTCGGGGTGCTTTCGCGAATGTGGACGGTGACGATGTCGCCCACGCTGGCCTGGCGACTGCGCTTGCCGAGCACGGTGATCATTTTACACACCCGCGCGCCGGTATTGTCGGCAACGTCGAGCTTGGATTCCATCTGGATCATGGCGGGAAAGTTTTTTAAGTTTTAAGTTTTAAGTTCTAAGGGGTCGTTTCGAAATGTTAAGTCCGGAAGAATGCGATGCGTCGATTTAAAACTTAACACTTGAAACTTTAAACTTCTCTTTAGTGCGCCAAAACCTGGTTCAATTGCCAGCACTTGCGTTTGCTCAGCGGACGACACTCGATGATTTCGACCTTGTCGCCGACAACCGCCTCGCCATCCTCGTCATGCGCGAAAAATTTCTTGGAGCGCTTGATGATCTTCTTGAATTTGGGATGCGGGACCCGGCGTTCAACCATCACCACGATGGTTTTGTCCATGCCGTCGGAAACCACCTTGCCGACCAGGGTTTTGCGCAAATGACGCTTCCGGCCTTCGGCTTGCTCGGATTTTGCGGCGGCCGCGGCGCGTTTGGCCGGGGTCGGTTTCGCGGAACCGGTGCTTTCGGCGCTTTCGGCGGGTTTTTCGGTCTCAGCCGGCTCCTTGGGTTCAGTGCTGTTGGTTTCGTCACTCATCGGTTTGAAATTCGTTGGTTGGCGTTCGGCGATTTATTCCGCAGCGGCGGCTTCGGCGGGCGTTTCCGCGGTTTCCGTGGTTTTTGCGGCTGCGGCAGCCTCCGCATCGGCTTTGTGGCGGCGTTCGGTCAGGACGGTCTCGATTTTCGCGACTCGGCGGCGGTTGTTGCGCAAAAGCGCGGTGTTTTCGAGCTGACCGCTCTGTTGTTGCACCCGCAGATTCAGCACCTCGTGCTTCAAATCGCGGCGCTGGTTGATCAGCTCCTCGGTGGTCAATTCTCGCAGTTCCTTGATCGCGTTCATCGGGTGATAGGGTCAAAAGGTTGGAATTCGCAAAACAGCCGGTTCGTCCCATCGGGACGATGCATGCTAGCCGTGGGTTTCAACCCACGAAACCGAGCATGGCTGAATGATGCGTCGCGTAGCGACCGCTTAAGCTGTGGCCGGCCGGTTTCACCGATTAACCGGTCGCTACGCGACGGATAGGTCCGGTTCGCGCGAATCCGTGGGTTGAAACCCACGGCTAACATACGGCGTCCCGATGGGACGCGATGTTGGCGCGACGCGCAGGGTACTGGGTTGCGCGACCCGTGGGGTGGTGTTGCGGGGTTGACTGGCATCGGAATTGTCAGAATTCGAAAAATAATCGGCAAAATCCAGGTTTTCGGCGTTAGCGCACCACAAAGCGGGTTTTGATCCCGAGTTTGTTCGCCGCCAGCCGCATGGCCTCGCGAGCCTGGCTTTCCGGCACGCCGGCCACTTCAAACAGCATCGTCCCCGGCTTTACCACGGCGACCCATTTTTCGACGGCGCCTTTGCCTTTACCCATCCGCGTTTCCGGTGGGCGGCCGGTGACGGGCTTGTGCGGGAAGATGCGGATCCAGACCTTGCCTTTCCGTTTCAGGAAACGGTTGATGGCGATCCGGCAGGATTCGATTTGGTTGTTGGTGACCCATTCGCGGCCCAACGATTGCAAACCGTAGTCTCCGAACGAGACGCGGGTTCCACGTTGCGCCGTCCCACCGCGATTCCCGCGCTGACTTTTGCGAAATTTCACCTTTCGGGGCATTAAGGCCATGATTTAGAGGGGTTGGATCGTTGAAATTGGAATTTGGAAATTGGATCGGTCGGTTTCCGACCGGTTGCTTAGCTGGTCGCGGTGGGTTCCGCGGATTTTGGCGTTTCGGTAGGCTTTGGCGCTTCAGTAGTCTTCGGTGCTTCGGGAGTCTTAGGCGTCTCAGTTGTCTTAGGCGATTCAGTTGTCTTGGGTGCTTCGGCTGTCTTAGGCGATTCGGTTGTTTGGGGTGCTTCGGGAGTTGAGGCTCTGGCGCCTGCTGGCGGCGAGGCCGGGGCATCCCGTCTGCGGCGATCACCACCGCCGCCACCACCTCCACCGCGGCGATTTCCACCCCGGCGGTTGCCGTCATTGCGATTGTCGCCGGTCACCCGGGCCATTCGCGATTTTTCGCTTTCAGGGCTCCGATTGATCCAGCATTTCACGCCAATGATGCCGTAGACGGTCTTGGCTTCGGCGAATCCGTAATCCAACGGCACGCGGAGCGTTTGCAGCGGCACTTTGCCCTCGCGGTACCATTCCGCCCTGGCAATGTCCGCGCCGCCCAAACGGCCAGCGCACCGAATCCGGATTCCTTCCGCGCCAAAATCCATGGCCGTTTGCAACGTCCGCTTCATGGCGCGGCGGAAAGAAATACGCCGTTCTAGCTGAAGTGCAACACTTTCAGCGACCAATTGCGCGTCAGTCTCCGGTTGCTTGATTTCAACGATGTCTATCTTGACCTGGCGGCCGTCGCACATTCCGGAAATGGTGTCGCTCATGCGCTCGATTTCCGAGCCTTTGCGGCCAATGACGAGGCCGGGGCGGGCGGTGTAAAGGGTGACCCTCACGCTATTCCAGGCTCGCTCGATGACGATTTTCGACACCGCGGCAAAAGCCAGCTTTTCTTTGAGATACCTGCGCACCGCCAAGTCAGCGTGCAGGCAGTTGGCGAATTCGCCAGGCGCGGCATACCACTTGCTGGCCCAGTCCTTGTTGACGGCCAGCCGGAAGGCGACCGGATTTACTTTTTGTCCCATGACAGTGTGTTTTTGTGAAAATTTCGGAGTTGGTTAGGCGTCGCGATCTTCGATCAGTTTTTTTGCCTGCGATTTCCAGTCGTCGCGTTGGATTCGGTCCTTGAAGTTCAATTTCTCGCCAAAATCGGCCATCTCATCTTCGCCCCACTCCGCGATTTGCTCGTAGGTGGTGATGCCCAGTTCGCGCAGCTTGTTTTCCAGCTTGGGCCCAACACCGCTGATGAGCTTCAAATCGTCTCCGCTGCCGCTATCGCCGCTATCGCCGGATTGCGCCTGTTTTTTGGGCGCGCTCTTCTTCGCAGCGGCTTTTTTCGGGGCGACTTCCACCTGCAAGTTGGCTTCTTCGTCGAAATCTCCGGGTTCATCGGTCAAAATGACGCGAATGTGGCTGGTGCGCTTGTGAATGGGCGCCGCGCCGCCGCGAGCCCGCGGTTTCCAGCGCTTCAACGTCGGGCCCTCGGTCACCGTGGCCGATTTCACGACCAATTCGTCGGGATCCAGGTCGTGGTTGTTGGTGGCGTTGGCAACGGCGGAATTGAGCGTTTTGCCGAGCAGAAACGCGCCTTTTCTCGGCGTGAACCGGATTACGTCCAGCGCATCGGAAACCGGCATCCCGGTCACCTCGCGCGCCACGTCACGCACCTTGAAGGGCGAGATTCGAGCGTATTTGTGAGTCGCTTTGACTTCCATTTTTGGTCAGAGGGTTAGAAATTGAGGTTTTTGCCGGTGGTTTTCGGCTTCACGCGGTCGCGGATCTGTATGCGGTCGCCTTCGCGGAAAAGTTGCTGCACGACGGCGCCGCTGATCGAATCGCGGACATCGACGACCAACGCCGTGCCGACCACGCGATCTTTGCGCTGAATTTCCAGCGGCATGCCAACGCGAACCCCGCTACGCCGCCCGATGTTCAGCACCGCCAAGCGCAGTTCGTCCTTGAAGCTGATGACTTGGCCGTCGTTGATGTCCACGTTGCGCACTGGCAGTTTGCGCACGCCGCCCATGCCCAGCAATTCGTCGGTTTTGCGCAATTCGGCCTCCACGCGCAAGCGCGCCTCGGGATCGCCGGCCGTGGCGGATTTCACGTAATCCATGACCGCCTCGCTCAGGCGCAAGAGCTGCTCGTAAGCCTCGTTGTTGCGCTCCTTGAACATTTGGCGCTCCCGAACCGCTTTGATGAGCCGATCCTGGAGTGCTTTGTCGCTGCGAATCGTCTCCAGGCCCAGTTCCTCGACCCGGAGCTGCAAATCGCGGTAAAGCTGGCGAAACTTCTCCGCCTCGCGATTGGCCTCGGCCAACGCGGCCTCGACCGGCACGTCTTTTTCGTCGCGCAGGGCCAGTTTGGCCTCGAGCTGCTTGATTTTTTGGTTGGCGGCTTCCAGGGCGAGTTCCAGCTCCTGCTGGTGCATCACCGCAGCGACGGCGGCGTCCGGGAGTTGGGGTTGTTCTTGCGCAAAGGCACACAGCGCCGCGAGACCGGCTGCCAAAACAGGTCCCAAACGTCGTGTAGGCCCTACACGACGCATAAACCGCGTTGCTGTGTGAAAACGTGTCATCAACCGCCTTTGATCTTCGGGTTATGTCCGCTGTGTTGTTTGAACCCGCGGGTTGGCGAAAATTCGCCCAATTTGTGGCCCACCATGTTCTCCGTCACGAACACGGACACGAATTCTCTGCCGTTGTGAACCATAAACGTATGGCCCACGAAATCCGGCGTAATCATCGAGCGCCGCGACCATGTCTTGATGGGCCGCTTTTTGCCCGACTCCGTCATCGCATCGATTTTATCGAGCAGCTTTACGTCCACAAACGGACCTTTTTTCAGGGATCTAGCCATGGGTAAAAAATGGTTGGTTGGTTTTCAAGGTCGCTTTCAATTTGATTCCACATTAGCCTCATCCACGACGATAAGTTCGGTGATGTCCGCTTTACGAAAATTGTATCGCTTCCCATCCTCACCAAAATAGAGGATGAGCGGCGCCGAAGGATTAAACGCCATATTTTTCGAATGCCGAATACGATGAACGCGCCCGTCGGCCGTTCGGAACTCAAACGGTCCATGGCTTTCTCCGATTTCAGTTTTGATTTCTTGGTAGGTCACTTTCAGTTCGATTCAATTTCAGCTTCGAGCACTCTGACCTGTTCGATATTCTCCTTCGGCAGTTCGTAGGTTTTACCCTCGTCGTGGTTGAAAAACAGGAGGTATCGACCTGAAGGGTTAACAGCCATGTTAAGGGTATGAGGGATCTCGTAAACCGCGCCATCAGACATCCGAACCTCGTACGGTCCAAAACTGTCGCCAATCGATTGTCTGATTTCTTGGTAGGTCATGGTGTTAGCATACCTGCAATTTCGGTCTCTTTCTAACTCTCAAAGGAGTTGTCTTCGGTGTAGGAAATTTCGATTATCGTCTTCAAATTCAGGATGTGACGCCGGTTATTGCCATAAAATACGACGGATTGACCAGTGGCGTGCAGGCCAATAAAATCTGCGTGCGGCACATAAAATATTTTTCCGTCAGTCATGTGAATTTCGAATGGTCGGTTCTTTTGAATCACTTCCTCGAGTTCAATTTTGCGTCATCGGTCATCACTTATTCTTCGCCTTGCGCCGCTGCACGATGAACTTGTCGCTCGGTTTGTGCTTTTTGCGCGTTTTCTGGCCTTTTACGTGTCCCCAGGGGCTCTTCAAGTGCTGGCGGCCGCCGCCGGATTTACTTTTGCCCTCACCGCCGCCGTTGGGGTGATCCACGGGGTTCATGCACATGCCGCGGACCGTGGGGCGAACCCCTTTCCAACGCGTGCGGCCGGCTTTGGCGCTGCTCTCGTTCATGTGCTCGCCGTTGCCGACGACTCCGATCGTGGCGTAGCATTTCGCGTTGATTCGCCGAATTTCGCCACTCGGCAGCTTCACCAGCGCGTATTCGTCGTCGCTGGCGGTCAAAACCCCGGACTGACCGGCACCGCGGGCTAACTGCCCGCCCCGGCCGATGTTCAGCTCGATGTTGTGGATCGACGTGGCAGGCGGAACTTTGCCCAATGGCAGGGCGTTGCCGACCTTGGGGGGCGCTTTTTCGCCGCTTTGCACCTTGTCGCCGACTTTCAGCTTGGCCGGAGCCAAAATGTAGCTCTTTTGCCCGTCTTCGTACTCGATCAAGGCGATGCGCGCGGTGCGGTTGGGATCGTACTCGATGGCGGTCACTTTGGCGACGTCACCGTGCCGGGTGCGTTTGAAGTCGATGAGCCGGTACTTGCGTTTGTGCCCGCCGCCGCGATGCCGGCAGGTGATGCGGCCCTGGTTGTTGCGGCCGGCTTTTTGCTTGCGCGGGCGCGTTAGGCTCTTTTCCGGCTTGCTCTTGGTAATCTCCGAAAAATCCGGCAGATACTTGTAGCGGCTGGACGGGGTTACCGGGCGATATTTCTTGAGGGGCATGGTTTAAACGAGGTCGATGGTTTCACCTTCAGCCAGTTTGACGTAGGCCTTCTTCCAGTGCGCGGTGCGGCCGAAATCCTGACGCCGTTCGCGTTTTTTCTTGCCTTGATAGTTGGCGGTGCGCACGCGGACGACTTTTTTGCCGAACAGCTTCTCCACGGCCTCCTTGATCTCCAGCTTGTTGGCTTTGCGGTCGACTTTGAAGACGTACTCGTTGTTCACCTCGCTCAAAAGCGTGGCTTTCTCGCTGAGCTGAATGGTTTTGATGACTTGGAAGATGTCTTTCATGGCTTAGGAGGCCGGTTGGGCGGTTTCTTTCTTTGGCAACACGCCTTGGGTGCGGCGCGCCAGCGTTTCCAACGCGTCGCCGGCCAGGAAAATGCGGTCGTAGTGCAGCAGGTGCTCGGCGTTGACTTCTTCCGGCGACATGAGCAAAACGTTGGGCACGTTGCCGCTGGAACGCAGGGTCGGCGCCTCGAATTTTCCGATGAGCAGCACTTTTTTGGCGTCGGTGAGTTTCTTCAGCTCCGCGACGAAATCCTTGGTTTTGCCCGATTCAACGTTCACCGTGCCGGAGAAAACGTCGCCGTCTTTGATCCGCTCCGTCAGTGATTTGGCGAAGGCGAGCTTGCGAACCCGCTTGGTGACGTTTTTGCCGTAAATTTTGGTGTTGCGAGGGCCAAAAACCACGCCGCCGCCGCGATGAATGGGGTTGGCGTTGCCGCCTTGACGCGCCCGGCCGGTTCCTTTCTGCCGAAAGGGCTTTTTGCCGGTGGCGCTGACTTCACCGCGCGTTTTGGTGTGAGCGGTGCCGCTGCGGCGATTGGCGCGATAGGCGACGATGAGGTCGTGCACGGCTTGTTCGCCGCGATCGTCTTCGATCGTCACGATGTTGGCGCTTTTCGCGTCGGAAAGTTCGAATTTCTTAGCCATGGGTTAGCCTTTCTGTTCGGGAAGCGGTTTCTTTTTGGCGGGGCGAATGACCACGTAGCCGCCCTTGGCGCCGGGGATCGCGCCGCTGATCAAAATCACGTTGTCGTCGGGCCGGGTTTGGACCACGCGCAGGTTTTGGATGGTTTTGCGGTAATTGCCGTGACGCCCGGGCATTTCCTTGTTTTTCCAGACGCGGCCGGGATCGGTTCCGCAGCCGATGCCGCCGGGACGCCGGTGCATCATCGAGCCGTGAGAGCTAGGCAGGCCGCCGAAGTTGTAGCGCTTGTAGACGCCTTGGAAGCCTTTGCCCTTGGAGGTGCCGATGACGTCGACGAATTGGCCCTCGGCGAAGAGGTGAACGCCGGGGTGATCCGGTTTTTTCGCGGTTTTTTCCTCAGAATCGCCTTCCGCGCTGGATTCAGCGTCGGCAGCGGCGTTTTCCGCGGATTCGTCGGTTTCGGCAGCCGAATCGGGCTCGCCAGCCTTGTCAGGCTCGTCGGATTTGTCCGTTTCCTCGGATTTTTCGCCTTTTCTGGCCTTTTCCTCCTCTTCCTCGGCCTTGCGGCGAGCTTCGCGCACTTCCTCGCGCTTTTTCTCGTTTTCCTCCCAAATTCCGCGATTTTTCTCCGCGCGCTCGGTCACTCCATCCAACTCACCCGGCTCAACGCGGAATTCCTGGAGGCGCATTTTGGGCGAACCGCCGTGTTTTTCCAAATGGCCGGCCATGGGCTTGCTGAGACGCTGCTTTTTCTGCGCGTCGTAGCCGACTTGAACCGCGTCGTAGCCCTCATTTTCCTCGGTTTTGACCTGGAGGAACTCGTTCTCGCTCACGTCGATAACGGTCACGGCGACCGCGTTGCCGTGATCGTCGAAAACGCGGGTCATGCCGACTTTTTTGCCGATTAATCCGATGCTCATGGGTTTGAAATTTGAAATTCGAAAATTGAGATCCTCAAATCTTGATGGTGATGTCCACGCCGACGGCGAGATTCAGTGGCGCAAGCGTCCGCTTGCGTTGGTTGAAAAAAATGGGCTGCGATGCGAAACGCAAGCGGACGCTCGCGCCACGTCCCATCGGGACGACGCATGTTAGCCGTGGGTTTCAACCCACGGAAAGCCATGTCGAAAATCGATGCGTCGCGTAGCGACCGCTCAACGGAACTCGGGCCGTCACCTTCACCCCCTTGAGCGGTCGCTACGCGACGCATATCCATGCGCGCCGCGGTCCGTGGGTTAAAACCCACGGCTATCATGCGTCGTCCCGATGGGACGAATGTCAGGTGCGTCGTTCTCGCTGAGTTTTTAGGTTGCATCGTGGTCGATCCGTCCGTTCGCGCTTTCCGGTTCAAATCTTGATGGTGATGTCCACGCCGGCGGGGAGGTTCAGTTTTTTCAGCTCATCGACCGTCCGCGCGGTGGGGTCCACGATGTCCAGCAGCCGCTTGTGCGTGCGAATCTCGAACTGCTCGGCGCTCTTCTTATTGACGTGCACGGAGCGGTTTACGCTGAATTTCTCAATCCGCGTCGGCAACGGAATGGGGCCCGCGACTTTTGCGCCGGTGCGCTTGGCAGTGTCGACGATGTCGCCGGCGCTTTTGTCCAAAAGCCGGTGATCGTAGGCTCGGAGCCGGATTCGTATGCGTTGGTTGTTGTCCATCGTTGGTTGGGGTGAAAATTTCCAGAAATTCCAGGTTTTGCGCTAAAATCCGCCGCCGCGCAGTTCGCTGATTTCCGCGGCCAGTTGGGGCGGCACTTCTTCGAAGTGGCTGGGGTGCATGGTGTAATCCGCCCGCCCGCTGGAGAGCGTCCGCACGGCCGTCGAGTAATTGTCCACCATCGTCGCCAACGGCACCTTGGCCTTGACGATGTTCAAATTCGGCCGCGGCTCGATGGAATCCACCTGGCCGCGCCTTCGGTTCAAATCGCCGATGATCTCGCCCTGGTATTCCTCCGGCGTGGTCACTTCCACGGCCATAATCGGCTCCAAAAGGACGGGTTGCGCGGCCAAAATCGCCTCTTTCATGGCGTAAATGGCGGCGATGCGAAAATCGGCCTCGCTGGAGTCGTTGTCGTCGGCCGAACCGCCGTTGAGCGAGACTTGCACGTCCACCACCGGGTAACTGGCGAGCACGCCGTTGATGAGCGATTGCTCGATTCCCTCCATGGCCGCGGGGATGAATTCGTCCGGAATGTCCCCGGCAGTCACCGCGTTGCGAACCGCATTTCCCTTGCCGCGGCCGTTGGGCCGTAGGCTGACCTTCACGTGGCCGTAATGCGCGTTGCCGCCGGCTTCCTGGATGAATTTTCCGTTGCCCTTGGCCTCGCCGGTGACGGTTTCGCGGTAGGCGATTCTGGGCTTGCCGGCGCTGGTGGCCACGCCGTATTCGCGCTTCATCCGGTCGCACAAAATCTCCAGGTGCAGCTCGCCCATGCCGGCGATGATGCGCTGGCCGGTCTCCTCGTTGGTGCTGACCTTAAACGTGGGGTCTTCCTCGGAGAGTTGCTGCAAAACGTCGGTCAATTTGTCCTGATCGGCGGTCGATTTCGGCTCGATGGACATGGAGATGACCGGTTCGGGAAAAATCGGCGGCTCCAACTGGATGTCGAAACCGGGATCGGCCAGGGTGTCGCCGGTTGCCGTCAATTTGAGCCCGGCAAACGCGGCAATGTCGCCGGAATAGACGGTATCGACTTCCGTGCGGTCGTTGGCTTGCAGCTTGATGATGCGGCCGATGCGGCTTTTCTTGCGCGTGCGCGGGTTGTAGAGCTGATCGCCCTTGCTCACCATGCCGGAATAGACCCGAAAAAAGACCAGCTTTTTTACGTGCTGGTCATTGGCGATTTTGAAGGCGATAGCGCAGGTTTTGGAGTGGTCGCTGGTCTTGGTTTTGACGATTTTTCGCGGATTTCCAGGTTCGTGACCTTCAGCGGGCAAAACGTCGACCGGGCTGGGTAAGAGGTCGATCACCGCGTCGAGCAGCGCCTGCACGCCCTTGTTTTTGAACGCGGAACCGCCGGCGACGGGGACAATGCGGTTGGCGATGGTTTGCCGGCGAAGCGCGGCCTTTAAATCGGCCACGGAAATCTCCTCTTCCTCCAAAAATTTGCTCCCCAATTCTTCGTCCAGATCCACCAACTGCTCGTGCAGGGCGTCGAAGGCGGCATCGACCATTTCGCGGTCGTTTTCCGGAATTTCCGCCACTTCGTAGGTGGAGCCCAAAATGTCGTCCTCGGTGAAAACGATGGCTTTTTTGTTCAGCACGTCGTATTGGCCGCGAAGCCGATCTTCGGCGTCGATGGGGATCAAAATCGGGCAAGCGTTGCCGCCGAGTTTTTCGCGAATTTGGGCCACCACGTTCTCGAAATCGGCCCCCACGCGATCCATTTTGTTCACGAAGGCGATTCGCGGGACGTGGTAGCGATCCATCTGCCGCCAAACCGTCTCGCTTTGCGGCTGAACCCCCGCCACCCCGCAAAAAACGGCCACGGCGCCGTCCAAAACGCGCAGTGACCGCTCGACCTCAGCCGTGAAATCGACGTGACCGGGGGTGTCGATGATGTTGATCTGAAATTCCTCGTCCGGCCAAAGCTTGCTCATCTCCTGGTGCGGCGCCTGTTTCCACGCGCAACTCACCGCCGCCGCGGTGATGGTGATGCCGCGTTCGCGCTCCTGGACCATCCAGTCGGTCGTAGCTTGCCCGTCGTGAACCTCGCCGATTTTGTGGATCATTCCGGTGTAAAACAGGATGCGCTCGGTCAGGGTTGTTTTCCCGGCGTCAATGTGCGCAGCAATGCCGATATTCCGAGTCTCCTCGATCGGGCTGGGCCGTTTCGGGTGATTCGGGTTCTCGGTTTTGGGAGCTGTAGCTACTGCGGACAAGCTTTAAGTTTTCAGTTTTAAGGGTCAGACAAGGTGAAGTTTTCAGTTTCAAGCCGCTTAAAACTTAAAACTGAAAACCAAAAACTACCCCCTACCATCGGAAATGCGCGAACGCGCGGTTGGCCTGGGCCATTTTGTGAGTCTCGTCACGCTTGCGGATCACTGCGCCGGAATTGGCGGCGGCATCGCGAATTTCGTTCGCCAACGCAATGTACATCGGCGTTCCGCGCCGTTTTCGGGCCGCGGTAATGATCCAGCGCATCGCCAACGCTTCCTGACGATCCTGCGGAACTTCCAGCGGCACCTGATAGGTCGCGCCCCCCACCCGCCGGCTTTTCACCTCCACCCGCGGTTTGGCGTTTTCCACCGCGCGATTGACGATTTCCAGCGGATCGACCGTTTCCGTTCCCTGGTTGACCCGGTCGATCGCGGCGTAAACCAGGCGCTCGGCCAGCGACTTTTTGCCGTCGCGCATCACCCGGTTGATCAGCTTGGCGACCAGCGGGCTCTCATACCGCGGATCGGAGATCTTCGGCTTGGTGTGGACTCGTTTTCTTCGTGACATAGGATAATTTTCGTTCGGTGACGCAAAACTTTCGTATCAACGGAGAAAACCCGGAAAAACCTGGAATTTGGCCAGATTTCGCTAGGAATTCTCCCCCTTAGGTCGTTTTGCGCCGTATTTGGATCGGCCTTGGCGGCGTTTTTCCACGCCCAGGCAATCTAGGGCTCCGCGCACGATGTGGTATCGCACGCCCGGCAAATCTTTCACCCGCCCGCCGCGCACCAGCACGATGGAGTGCTCCTGGAGGTTATGCCCCTCGCCGCCAATGTAAGCGATGACCTCTTCCCCGTTGGTCAGCCGCACCTTCGCCACCTTCCGCAGCGCGGAATTCGGCTTTTTAGGCGTGCGAGTCATCACTTGAAGGCAGACCCCGCGGCGTTGCGGGCACTTCGAGAGCGCCGGAGCCTTGTTTTTCCGGACTTTGTCGTGACGACCTTTTCTGACGAGTTGGTTGATGGTAGGCATAACGGATGCGCAAAAAATGGGTGGCAAACCCTCCCTCAATCCTCAAAACCAGCGCTTCGGGAAGGGCGGGCATTCTAGTGGCGAATCCTAAGCACGCAACCGCAAAGGTGGCGAAAATTTTAGGATTTTGTGAGCCCGATTCGAGCCAGTGAAACGAGGCCTCGCGTGATTTCTGGAAATTCTGGAAAACCCAGCACAAAGCGAATCAACGCGGACCCTCACTGTGCGAAAATCCCGCCCGTTGTCAAACGCTGCCTTCCTTTGTTTTTCGCCGTCACGGTTCCCCCGACCTCCGGCTCGCCAAATTGGTGGAATTGCCGACGCTCACGTATTCAATCGCATCAAGATCAATCCCCAGGGGTTCTACCAGGCCATCGCAATTGTTGATCGCGACTTGCCTCAGATGCGTCGCGGCCGAGAACGCCTCCAAATCAGAGAATTGATGGCTGTGAAGGAGGGAAAAGGAAAGCATCGTGTCATTTGGCGCCGGTTTTCCCAGCGATTCTAAATTCGGCAGCTCAATCGAGGCATGGAGGAGGGTTGGATGATCGTTCAATCCACGGACGGTCTTCAATTCGGGAATCCCTTTCAACAATACCGACTCCAATTTGGGAAACTGGTGGAGATCCAACTCCTCAAGCGCCCCTTCAACCCGAATCAACGAAAGCCGCCGCAAATTGGTCAGACTTTTGAGCGGACGCAAGTCTTCAAAACTGCCGCCATACAACGTCAACCGCTGAAATTGCGAAGCGTTCGGCAAGCTGCCGATGTCTTCGATCTCATCTTGCGTGGCGTAGCTGAGCCATAGCGCCCAAAGCTTCGTTAAAACGGTGAGAGCGAGGATATCGAATTCGTCGCCGTTGGAGTTGTCCCGTCTCAAGCGCAATACCTCGACGTCACGAAGCTTCGTGAAATCGATGGCTCGGTAGGTCTCCAACTCGGTCAAAGACGCCAGGTTGCCTCGGTCGGCCCAGGACTCCATCACGCTCGCAGTGAAGCCGGATTGGAAGTTGTTGAGGTGGATGAGCCCTTTCAGCCGGGCCAGGTTGTCAAAATCGGAATCCCTGCGATCCATCGCCCCGTCATGGAAGCGAAAACTCCGCAAATTCGGTAAATCGAGCACCTCACGCGGCTCTACTCTTACTGCCCACGGGATGTTTAGCGCTTCCAGGTTTTTGAGTTTGTCGAGCCCGGTTTGCTCGGCGAATTCAACCCGGGGTGACGCGACGCCGACGAAAAGCGATCTCAATTTGGGCGAAGATTTGGCCAAAGCTTGCGCCAGGTCCGGCGAGGCAACGCCAACAAACAGGCTGAAAAACTCCAGGTTGGGCAGCGGAGGAAGGTCGAACGGGTAGCTGGTGCGCCGATCTCCATTCGCAAGCATGGGCTCATTGGACACATTTAGCGCGCAGGATTGGAGATTCGCGCCAAAATGTCTCAGCTGATCGAGGTGCTCGTACGGTATCGCCGTGATGAGTGCGCGCGGATTGAATGAAGCAACGTCTTGAATCTCAACCGGAGTGATTTCCCGGTCCATCACCCGAAGGGCATAAATTTGGGCTGGAACGGCCGATGAATCTGGGAGAAGGCTAGGGGTATCCGCGTCCACACAGATGGTTTTGGCATAACGTAACCGGTCAGCTGCGAAATTTTCCTCCGCACTCATCCCTTCCAGCATTTTCACGCCCACAACCTCCGGCACTGCTCCATCGCGGCTTAGCAGAATCCTGGGACCATCAAAACTGAACTGCCACCGGGCCGCATTCCCTTCAAAACGCACCAGCGTTTCTATCAACCCAAACCGGTTCTTGATGCGCGTTCGAATCCAACTGCCCACCGGCGCCTGAATCGCCCAAGTCTTCCCACGATCGGTTTCGACCGGCCCGGTTGCAAAACCGCAAACCGTCATTTTATCCAGCGGATTGGGTAGCTCTACCTCCAGCCGGCGCCAGTCGCCATCGATCGTCATCCGCTTTTTTCGCTCCAAAGATTGGCGTTTGGATTTCAACAGCACTTGGCTATCCAAATTCAGGTTGCTGATTGGCAGGTCAAACTCTCGCTCGTTTCCCCTCTTTTCAATTGGCGGTTCACTTCCTCGGCCACATTCTTTACCGTGATCGCTTCATTCACCTTTCCCGCGCGAGTTAGCTCTTTCTGAAGTGCATCCAACTGTTTGACATAGGCCACCTGGAGCCGACGAACGTCGCCTTGCAGTTCTTCATCCAGGCGTTTTCTTGAACTCAGGTAAGCGGACTGGGCCCGTTGCAAATCGGGATAGGCGTCAGCGATCTCCGTTTTTTTTGGGAGAACTGTTTCAACTCCCGGGTGATGGCCAGCACCTTGTTCAAATCGCCATCCACTTGGGCCTTATCCCCCATTTCCATCAGCCGCTTTTGGTAAGCGGTGTTTAGCTCGGTGAGTGGCAACTCGATCCGGACTTTCGCTTCCTCAAATTTCCGGTTCAACTCGCTGAACTTGTCCTGCTGAGCGGTGGCAGGGCAACTTGTGAAAACAACAAAGAAAACCAAAACCAGCCGTGTCTCCCATCCCTTCGTAGACAAGCCGTTAGCCCATTTCCCATGTTTTTTCATGATCGCGAGTGTAGGAGACCACCGGTTTTAGGTCAAGCCTTCGAATCGCGAATCAACAGGCTTGGAGCAAATGCCCCTGCGCTACGTTGGGGGTGAGCAGGAGATCCTTGGGTGGGAAATCCGCTTGTCTTTCCGGAGTTGGTTGGCTCAAGTGGAGGATGCTCCGATCGATCGCCGTTTGCTTCTTCCTGCTGCTCGCTCATTTTGCCCACGCCCAGGTATTCCAGAGCAACTGGGACACCGAACCGGACCGAACGTGGGTCGGCGGGGATTTTTGGGCCAACCGGTTGCAGGATTGGCAAATCCGGGAGGGCCGGCTGGAGTGCGTGGCGCCGAAAAATCTGCCGATGCGCACGGTTCACCTGCTAACGCACCGGCTAACCGGCGAAGGCGGGTTCAAATTGTCCGTTCGCCTCGGCGCGATCTCCAAACCTGGCGAAAACGCGGATTTGGCTTCGCAACGCGGGATTTTGATCGGTGCGGGCGGGTTGGAGATGGAGCCTCGCGCGGCGGCGTTGATCCATCAGTGGCGGGGACCGGGATTTGGGACGTTTCTGGGCTTGGACGGCGCCGGACGGGTGTTTTTGGACGACGACGCGCCGCAACCCGCCGGTTCGCCGGTTTCCGACGCAATCCTGGAAATCGACGCCAAACCGGCAAACGGCGAGTTTCGACTCGAAGCTCGCGTTGCCACTCCCGAAGGCGTCCAAATTTCGGCCGAAACGTTCCAAATTCCCAGCATTGCGGGTAACCTGGCCCTGGTTTCGAACGCGAAGCCGGGGACCGGCAATCAGGCTTGGTTCCAAAATTTGGAACTGTCCGGACCCGGGGTCGAAATTTACGAAAACGCCAAATTCGGCCCGGTCGCCTGCACGCAATACACGCTGAGCCGCGGCGTGATGAAAATGACCGCGCAACTGCTGCCGATCGGCGACGACGAGCCGAAGCGTTGCTTTTTGGAGACGAAAATCGGGGACAATTGGATCTCCGTGGCCGAAGCGGAAATTCTGGTTCCCGGTTGGACAGCCACGTTTCGCGTGGAGGATTGGGACGCCACGCAGGACACGCTTTACCGCGTGGTTTACGGCGATTCGGTCTGGTCGGGCATCGTTCGCAAAGATCCGGAGGGCAAGGCGGAAATCGTCGTCGCAGGCTTTACGGGCAACCACAACAACTCGCACCAAATCGGCTCCAAAACTCAGCCGGCCGACTGGATCAGCGGCATGTGGTTCCCCCACGCTGACGTCGTCAAAAACGTGACCCATCACGAACCCGACGTCCTCTTTTTCAGCGGCGACCAGGTTTACGAAGGCAAGAGCCCCACGTTTGCCGACCGCGCCAACATCAAGCTGGACTACCTCTACAAGTGGTACCTGTTTTGCTGGGCCTACCGCGATTTGATGCGCGACATCCCCACCGTGACGATTCCCGACGATCACGACGTCTACCAGGGCAACATTTGGGGTGAGGGTGGCCGTCCCATCCACGTGGACAACGCCGGCGGCTACGTGCACCCGGCGGATTTCGTGCAAATGGTGCACCGCACTCAAACCAGCCATTTGCCGGATCCCTTCGATCCCGAACCCGTCGAGCAAGACATCCCGGTCTACTTCACGGACATGAACTACGGCCGGGTCAGCTTCGCGATTTTGGAGGATCGCAAGTTTAAGAGCGGCTGCGCCGACCACGGCCTCCCGCCAAGCGGCACGGGCCGGCCGGATCACTTCAACAACCCGAATTTCGACACCCGCCAGCTGGATTTGCCGAGTTTGAAGCTGCTTGGCGAGCGCCAGCACGAATTTCTCAAGGTTTGGGCTGAGGATTGGCGTCAGACCGATTTCAAGGTCGCGCTGTCGCAGACCATTTTCGCCAACATGGCCACCCATCACGGCGCAGGGCTCGATTTTCTGGTCGCCGATCTGGATTCCAACGGTTGGCCGCAAACCGGCCGCAATCAGGCCATCGATCATCTTCGCAAAGCCTTCGCGTTTCACTTGGCCGGCGATCAGCACCTGGCGACCATCGTCCACCACGGCATCGAGAAACATCGCGACGCGATTTGGAGCTTTTGCGTTCCCTCCATCGCCAATTTCTATCCGCGAGCCTGGAATCCGCGCCGTAGCGGCCTCAACCGGCCGGACAACGCCCCGCACTGGATGGGCGACCACATCGACGGTTTCCACAATCCGGTGACCGTCTACGCCGCGACCAATCCGGGGGAGGATTTCGGCGTCGAACCGCGCGATTTGCACAACAAAATGCCCGGCTACGGCATCGTGCGCCTGCGCAAGCCGGACCGCACCATCACCATGGAGTGCTGGCCCCGCCGGGCGGATCCCGCCGACCCAGAAGCGGCGCAATATCCCGGTTGGCCCAAGACCATCAGCCAGATGGACAACTACAAGCGCAAACCCGCCGGTTACCTGCCGCCGCTGGAGGTTGACGGCATGGCCAATCCCGTGGTTCAGGTTCGCGAAGCAGCGACGAAGAAGCTGGTTTACGCGCTGCGCATCAACGGCCACAAGTTCACCCCGTGGGTCTTTGCGCCGGGCCGTTACGATTTGCGAATCGGCGAGCCGGACATCGGAATTTGGAGCGAATTGAAGGGAATCGAAGCGTCGGTCGATCCTTACAGTGAGGCGCGATTGATCGAATTTTAACCGGCCAAGCCGGAGTGTTAAGTTTTCAGTTTTAAGTTTTAGGTCCTGACAGATGCGCCAAATTCTACGAAAACGCGTCAAAACCTCAGGATTGAGCCGAACCGTCGCATTTCTGCTGATTTTGGCCGTTTTTCCGGCAAACCGCGGGTTTGGGCAGATCGACTACGACCGGGACATTCGCCCGATTTTCTCGGACACCTGCTTCACCTGTCACGGGCCGGACGACGCCCAGCGCAAGGCCGATTTGCGGCTCGACAGCCGGGAGGGAGTCGCCTCCCAAGTCGTTGCCGGCCAGCCGAAGAAATCCGAGCTGTTCCGCCGCATCACCTCGCACGATTCCGACGAGCGCATGCCGCCGCCCAAGGCGAAACGGAGCCTCTCCGCGGCACAAATCGCGAAAATTCGGGCGTGGATCGAGCAGGGCGCGGTGTGGAAGGGCCACTGGGCGTTCGAGCCGGTGACGCGGCCGGAAATTCCGAGCGTGAAGCGCGCTGACTGGGTGAAAAACCCGATCGACGCCTTCGTTTTGACGCGATTGGAGGCTGAGGGGCTCGAGCCGTCGCCGCCTGCGGATTCGCGAGTTCTCGCGCGCCGCCTTTGGCTCGATCTCACCGGTTTGCCGCCACGCCCGCAAGATGCCGACGCGTTTGCGAAAAATCCGGATTGCGCGGCCACCGCCCGGCGTTTGTTCCAAACTCCCGCCTACGCCGAGCGCATGACCTACCGCTGGCTGGACGCGGCCCGGTACGCGGACACCAGCGGCTACCAAAGCGACGGCTGGCGCACGATGTGGCGCTGGCGCGACTGGGTGATCGACGCTTTTGCGCGCAACCTGACCTTCGACCAATTCACCATCGAGCAACTGGCCGGCGACTTGCTGCCGGAGCCGACTTTGGAGCAAAAAATCGCCACCGGCTTCAATCGCAACCATCGCGGCAATGCGGAGGGCGGGATCGTGCCGGAGGAGTTCCAGGTCGAGTACGTGGTCGATCGCGTCGACACCACTTTCGCGGTTTGGCAGGGTGTGACGATGGGTTGCGCGCGCTGCCACAGCCACAAGTACGACCCGTTCACGCAGCGGGAGTACTACCAGCTCTTCGCGTTTTTCAATCGCTTGCCGGAGCACGGCCGCGCCTTCAAGGAAGGCAATTCCGCGCCGTGGATTCCCGCGCCAACGCCGGAGCAAGCCAAGGAGTTGAAGCGGCTTCAGGCGGCCGAAGCTGCGGCGAAAAAACGGGCTGCGTTCGAGCCCGAAAATGGTTGGGAAACCGGCGTCGAGCCGCGCGATTGGACCATCACCGAAGGCCGCGTGGCCACGTCCGCGCAAACCGGCGGCGAGGTGGCGAAATTCGGTTACTTCGACGCGTTTTCGTTCGGCGCGCGGGTTAAAGCCGGGAAAGGCGCGGAGGGGACAATTTTGTCCAAAATGAAGCCGGTGGACCGCGCTGAGGGCTACAACCTGCACCTCACCAAGCGTGGGACAATCCAGGTGAACCTGGTCAAGCGCTGGCTGGATGACTCGGTGCGCGTGGAGACGTCTCAGCCCATTCCGCAAGGCCGCTGGGTGCACGTCTTCGCCACCTACGACGGCACGCGCAAAGCGGCGGGAATTCGGGTTTACCTGGATGGTAAGCCGGCGCCGCTCGTGGCCAACTTGGACTACATCAACCAGAGCTTCGCCACGGACGAGCCCCTGCGCGTTGGCGCGGGAATGTCCCCGTTTGGCGGTGAAATTCGCGAGGTGGGCGTCTTTGGCCGCGTTTTGCCGGCCAGCGAGGTGGAAGTGCTGGCGGAAGCCGCAAAAATCCCGGAAATCCTCGCCAAAGCGCCTGAGAATCGAACGCCGATGCAGTCGCGCAAACTGCGCCAATTTTACCTGCGCGAAGCCGGGCCGGAACCGGTGAAAACCGCGTTTCGGCAAGCGATTCTGGCCACGCGAAAACGCGCGGAATTCCAGCGCGCCATCCCCGGGGTCATGATCATGGAAGACGGCGCGGAACGCCCAACGCACGTGCTAAGCCGCGGCATTTACGACCAGCCGGGCGAGCGCGTTTTTCCCGGCGTGCCCGCCAGTTTGCCGCCCCTGCCCCCGGATGCTCCGCGCAACCGGTTGGGGCTCGCGCGTTGGTTGGTTTCGCGCGAAAACCCGCTAACCGCGCGGGTAACCGTCAACCGGCTCTGGCGCGATTTCTTCGGCACGGGGCTGGTGAAAACGGCGGAGGATTTCGGCGTGCAGGGCGAGCGTCCCAGCCACCCGGAATTGCTCGATTGGCTCGCGGCGGAGTTCGTGGAAAATGGCTGGGACGTCCGGCGTTTGCTTAGCATCATCGTCAGCAGCAACACCTATCGCCAGTCCTCGCGCAGTACGCCGGAATTGAATCGGCGCGATCCCGAAAACCGCCTCCTGGCGCGCGGCCCCAGGTTTCGCCTTCCCGCCGAGGCCCTGCGCGATCAGGCGCTGTTTGTCAGCGGCCTGCTGCATGAAAAAACCGGCGGCCCGAGCGTGAAACCTTACCAACCGGAGGGCTTGTGGACGGATATCGCCTCCGACAAAATTTACACCCTCTCTGCCGGCCCCGATCTCTATCGCCGCAGCCTTTACACCTACTGGAAGCGCACCGTGCCGCCGCCGATGATGATGAATTTTGACAGCGCGGGGCGGGAAATGTGCGAGGTGGCCGTGCGGCGGACCAACACGCCGCTGCAAGCGCTGAATCTCATGAACGACGTCACTTTTGTCGAGGCGGCGCGGGTGCTGGCGCAGGAGATTTTGGTCGAATCGCCCAAATCGCCCAAAACGCCGAAATCGCCGAAATCGCCGCGCGAGGCGCTGGATCGCGTGTTTCGCCGAATTTTGCAGCGAAGTCCCGACCCCGCGGAAGCGTCACTTTTGCTCGAAAGCCTGGCGGCTTACCAAGCGCGTTACGCCAACGACGAAAACGCGGCCCGCTCGCTGATTTCAGCCGGCAACTCCGCCGCTCCCGCCAACCTCGAGCCAGCTCGCCTCGCCGCCTGGACGATGATTTGCACCACCCTGCTCAATTTGGACGAAACCGTGACCAAGGAATGAAGACGGCCAATCCGTCGTTGAAATCGATCGAAACATACCACACCTTCCTACCATGACTGCCGAACTCAACTTAACCGACCACTTCCAAAAGTTCGTAGAAGACCGCATCACTTCCGGTCGGTATCAGGACGCAAATGAAGTGCTCTGTGCCGGCCTTCGATTGCTGGAGGATCGTGAGCGATTGCAAGCGATGAAATTGGAACGGTTGCGAAAAGAAATGAAAGTGGGCTTCGACCAACTCGACCGGGGAGAAGGCGTAAAGCTGGAGCGCTCAGAAATCGCAACGCATGTTGCCAACATCGCCGATAAAGTCAAAAAGAATGCAGCTCAACCGACTGCCTAGATGCGAAAGGTAGTTCTCGCGCCGGGCGCCGACGCTGACGTAGCCGAAATCCTGGATTGGTCACTCGAAATGTTCGGTGAGGACGCGCTCGCGCGATACGAGATGCTCATATCTCAAGCGCTCGATGATCTGGCAGACGATCCGGAGCGCGCTGGCGTCCTGCGAGTTTCTCAGGTTTCCCCAACGGCTCGAATCTACCACTTGCGGCACAGTCGCGGTCGCGTTTCAGATCCGAGGCAAAGGGTTGGCAAACCGAGGCACTTCGTCGCCTACCGAATCGTGAATGATTCCACGGTGGAGGTGTGCAGATTTCTTCACGATTCGATGGATATCGAGGACCACTATCCTGACGATTGGCGATGAAATGAACCGGCGCCATTTCAGCTCTGCCCTCGGCACGCTTGCAGCCACCCAACTTTTGGCCGGCGGCGCTCCGCGCACCCACTTCGCCGCCAAAGCCAAGCGCGTCATCTTCCTCTTTCAATCCGGCGCGCCCTCGCAGATGGACCTCTTCGATCCCAAGCCGCGCTTGCGCGAATTAGCCGGGACCGATCTGCCGGATTCCGTGCGCCGCGGACAGCGCCTCACCGGCATGACCGCGAGTCAGGAGCGATTTCCCATCGCGCCGTCTATCTTCAATTTCGCCCGCCACGGCCAAAGCGGCGCATGGATCAGCGATTTGCTCCCTAACACGGCCAAAATCGCCGACGAACTCTGTTTCATCCGCACCCTGCACACCGAGGCGATCAACCACGATCCCGCGATCACGTTTTGCCAAACCGGCTTCCAACTCGCCGGCCGGCCCAGCATCGGCGCATGGCTTTCCTACGGCCTGGGCAGCGAAAACGAGAATCTGCCCGCGTTCGTCGCGCTAGTCTCCGGAAACGGTGGACAGCCGCTTTACGACCGGCTTTGGGGCAGCGGATTTTTGCCCTCGCGCTACCAGGGCGTGCGTTTTCGCTCAGCCGGCGATCCGGTGCTGTTTCTCTCCGATCCCAAGGGCGTCGATCCGAAAACGCGGCGGCGGATGCTCGATGACGTGGGGCGGCTCAACGAACTGCGCTTCGGCCGCTTCCAGGACCCGGAAATCCGCACCCGCATCGCTCAGTACGAGATGGCTTACCGCATGCAGAGCAGCGTGCCGGAGCTAACCGACCTTTCCTCCGAGCCGGCCCACACGTTTCAACTTTACGGCGAGGATGCGCGTCAGCCCGGCACGTATGCCTACAACTGCCTGCTTGCGCGGCGACTGGCCGAGCGCGGCGTGCGATTTGTCCAACTTTTCGAGCGCGGCTGGGATCATCACACCGAACTGCCGGCTAAAATCCGCGAACGCGCCAAATCAACCGACCAAGCTTCCGCCGCGCTGGTTTTCGACCTGAAACAACGCGGCTTGCTGGACGACACCCTCGTCGTCTGGGGCGGCGAATTTGGCCGCACGGCCTATTGCCAGGGCCGCCTGACGGAGGACGACTACGGCCGCGACCACCATCCGCGTTGTTTCACCATGTGGCTGGCAGGCGGCGGTATTCGGCCGGGATTCACCTACGGCAAGACGGATGATTTCAGCTACAACATCGTGGAAAACCCGGTTCACGTGCACGATCTGCACGCTACCATGCTGCACCTGCTAGGCATCGATCACACCAAGCTGACGTTCAAGTTCCAAGGCCGCCATTACCGACTAACCGACGTGCACGGCAAGGTGGTTGGCGACGTTTGCGCGTAAACCAGGGAATTGGGCTCAATTGACGTAGACGAACTCGTTGGCGTTCAGGAGCAGCAGGCACATGTCGGCCAGGGCACGAGTTTCCGGGCTGACGTCGGCGGCTTTGGGATCGGGCTGATAATTTTCGAAGGCTGGGAGGATTTCCTGGTAGTCAAACGGCCGGCCGGAGAATTCCTCGACCAGCGAGCGGGTGATTCGCGTGGGATAAACCGGGCGAGGCGGGGTAATTTGGGCGTGGTAGGCGCGCATCGCCAAAACGTAGGCCTCAAGCCGCGTTTGCTCGCCGGAATCCGGATTTCGGCCCAAAGCCCGCTGAAAAGCCAGCTCAATTTGGCCGGAAACGTCGCTGCGAGCCGTTTCCAGCGCCAGGGCGAAGGCGATCGAGCGGTCGGTGGCCACGTCGCTGTTCAGCAGGGTGAAGGCTTGGGGCGTGACGGCGGCGGAATCGCGAAATTCGCAGGAATCGTTGGGATTCGGCTGGTTGAACAGCTCCAAAAACGGATCGGCCATTCCGCGGACGCGGTAGGCGTAGATAGTGCGCCGATTGCGCAGTGACGGGGTGGGGCTCGGCTGGTAGGCCGGGGCCAAGGAAAACTGAATCATCCGCGGTTGGAGGGCGACTTCCAGGTTGATTTCCGGCATGATCGGCAATCCGCCGGCTTTGGGGTTCAACTCGCCGGTTACCGCCAAAAAAGCGTCGCGCAACTCCTCAGCGGTGAGGCGTCGCGGCGGGAAGTAGGCCAGCAGGTGGTTGTCGGGATCTTTGGCGCGAAGCTCGGCCAGCTTGGGATGCATGTTAGCCTGCCGATACGCCCGAGAGGTGACGATGAGCCGGTGGAGACGCTTGAGACGCCAGCCGTTTTCCACCAAATCCGCCGCCAGCCAGTCGAGCAACTTCGGGTGGCTCGGCTTTGCGCCTTTTGCGCCGAAATTGTTCGGATTACGCGCGATGGGCGCCACAAAGTGATGCTGCCAAACGCGATTGACGATGGAGCGCGCGGTGAGCGGGTTTCGCGGATCGGCCACCCATTTGGCAAAGGCCAGCCGGCGTCCATCGGCCGAGGTTGGCAGGGCCCAGGGATCGTCCTGCGGCGCTCCGGGAGCCGGGACGGCTAACGCGCTGAGAACACCCGGCGTTACCGGCTCGCCCGGAGCCTCCAACGCGCCGCCCATCAGGATGTGGCTTTCTATCTTGGCGCCGGGCTGTTTTTTGGGGCTAATTCGCAGCTTGCGCGCGTTGGCGTTGACGGTGCCGGCGGCGTTGTAGACGCTCTGCGCCATCGGTTCGTAACGTTCCAGGCGCCGGGTCCAAATCCACTCGTCTTGCTCGCGGACTTTGAGCTGTCCCTGCTCCACGTGATCCAATCCCACGTGGCGCGGCGGCTTAACATCGTCGGGCAGGTTTTTGCGCTCGGCGGCGTTCGCATATTCCAGGTTATGCTCGGCAAACCAGGCCCGGGCCGCGGTTTCGCGCTTGTGCACCAGCTTCTGTTTTTCGGCAACGGCAAAATCCAGCATCCCGCGGACGAAATCTCGCCCTTCCCCGAAACCTTCGCGGTTTTCCGAGCCGGTTAGCGGAACCTGACGCTCGGCCATGTGGGTGGCGGCGAACGTGGCGTAAATTCGGTAGTAATCGCGGGTCGGCAACGGGTCGAATTTGTGGTCGTGGCACTTCAAGCAGCGCATGGTGGTGGAAAGGAAGGTCTGGCCGACGGAGTTGACCACATCGTCGAGAAAAATCTGACGCGCCTCGGCCCGTTTGACCATGGCGTTGTCCCACGGGCCCATGCGCAAAAATCCGGTAGCCACGATCCACTCGGCCTCGCTCGGGTTGTAGGCGCCGTTGAACTGGGCCTGGCGCATTTTGGCTGGGTTGCCGCCAACGCGCTTTCTCACCGCTGCATCGGCCAATTCATCCCCGGCCAGTTGCTCGATGACGAAGCGATCGTAGGGCTTGTCCTGGTTGAACGCGCGAATCACGTAGTCGCGGTAGCGCCAGGCATTGGAGCGCTCGTAATCGTTGGAAAGTCCGCCGGTATCCGCGTAGCGCGCCACGTCCAGCCAATGTTGCGCCCAGCGCTCGCCGTAATGCGGGCTGTCCAGCAACCGATCGATCAGTTGCTCCCAGGCTCGATCCGCGTTTTTCTCCCACGCGTCGCGAAATTGCGCGATTTCCGCGGGCGACGGCGGCAACCCGGTCAAATCAAACGAAACGCGGCGAATCAGCGTCCGGGCATCCGCCAGCGGCGCCGGCTCAAACCCGGCTTCGGCCAATTTCGCGCGATGAAAGGCGTCGATCGGGTTTTCGGCTTTCGAGCCGCGAATTTCGGGTTTCACCACCGGCTGAAACGCCCAAAGATCCTCCGGCTGATAGCGGCGATAGGTCCAGTCGTCTCCCAAACCGCCGGAGGTTTCCACCAGGACGCCGTCCTCGGTGATTTTGCGCGATTTTTCGTCCTCGCGGATCGCCATTTGCCGCTCCGCATCCGGCCATGGCGCCCCGGCGCCGATCCAGCGCGCCACCATCGCGATTTGTTGCTCGGTGAGCCGGTCGTTCTCCTTCGGCGGCATCTCAAAATCCGGGTCGGCCCAGCGAATCGAGGTCATGAGGAAGCTCTTGGCGGCATCGCCGGGGACCAGCACCTCAGTGCTGAAAGTCTCGCCTCCGGCAAGCAGCAACTCGCGGGTGAGCATGCTGAAATCGCCCTTGATCTCGTCCGGATCGTCGCCGTGACAGCCGTTGCACTTGGCCGAGAACAGCGGCTGGATTTTGAGCGTAAACTGGCGCTCGGCGTCGGTGAAATTCGCCGTTTGCGCACGGAGGGCGGGCAAGCAAAAAACAAGAAGCAGCGTTGAAATCGCGAAACGGGCCATGGGATCAACATCGCGACAAAAATTGGCGCCGCAGCTAGATTTTTGGCGGAATTGCGGTAAAACCAAGCCATGAATCGCGTCGGCATCGGCTACGATGTGCATCAACTTTGCGAAGGCCGCCCCCTCATCCTGGGCGGGGTGGAAATTGCGCACGAACGCGGGTTGCTGGGCCATTCCGACGCCGACGTCCTGGCGCACGCCATCGCCGATGCGGTGCTCGGCGCGTTGGGCGAGCCGGACATCGGCCACTTTTTTCCGCCAACCGACGCCTCGATCGAGGGGATCAGCTCCCTGGAAATTTTGCGGAAGTGCGCAGAAATTTGCGCGACGAAAAACGGGAAAATCGCGAACATTGACGCCACGCTCATCGCCGAAGCGCCGAAAATCCGGCCCCACGTTGAGGCGATGAAGCAACGATTGGGCGAAGCGTTAGGATTGCCGCCCGAATGCATCGGGATCAAGGCGACCACGAACGAAAAGCTGGGTTTCCTCGGCCGCGGGGAGGGCATGGCGGCCATGGCGGTGGCAAGCGTGGAATTGTAGGGTTTGTGCGTGGTTCTTTGTGCTTTGTGCTTGGTTAGACCAGCCACGCCGGATAGTAGGGGCCGAGCACGAACGAACCTTTCGGTTCAACGACGCTTCCGCCGAGCAATTCCCGAATTTCGCCGGCGTTTTTCGAGACGGGAAGGCGCTCCAGGACACTTCCAGCGGCTGATTCGTCAAATTGGCCAAGCACACGATTCTCTCCGCTTCATCGGCGGAAATTCGCACGAATCCGAAGCACTCGGCTCCCAAATCCAGGACCTTCATCCGGGCGTCCGGGTGAAAGGCGGGATGATTTTGGCGGCGCATGAGCCAACTGCTCAAAACCTGGAAAATCAGGCCCTGCTTGCCTTCGGCGTCGTTGAGAAGTCCGGCCAGTTCGTCGGCTTGGTAGGAGCGGCGGTTCAACGTGCGATTTCGCCGCGTTTCGCAAAATCCCTCCACCCAATTCGGCGTACCCAGCAAGCTGTGAATGTAGAGCGCCGGGATGCCGCGCATGGCCAGCATGACCGCCTGCGAACACAAAAAACGCGCGATGCTGGTTTCCTCGTCCCCCGGCTCGCTCAGCGCATCCACGTAGGTGATGTTCAGCTCGTAAGGCTGCTTGGAGCCGTTGGGCATGGATCGGCGTGAAATTTTGCCCCCGCGTTTGGTCACTTGCTTCACGATCCAGGCCAATTCGGAGTCGTCCAAGATCCCTTGCAACGGGCGGACGCCAATCCCGTCGTGCGAGGCCGTGAAGTTGAGAAATGTCTGCCCGGGCGGCAAATCCGGCAATGATTTGGCCCACTGCCTCAGGTGGGTCGAATCGCCCCGCAACAAGGCGTGGAGCAACAACGGCGGCAGGGTGAAATTGTAGACCATGTGAGCCTCGTCGCCATCGCCGAAGTAGCTCACGTTTTCGCGGTGCGGCACGTTGGTTTCGGTCAGGACGATGACGTGCGGCGCCACGACCTCCAAAACGTCGCGGATGAGCTTCACCACCTCGTGCGTTTCCGGCAGATGCAGGCAATTCGTGCCGATTTGCTTCCAAAGAAAGGCCACGGCGTCCAAGCGAAGGATTCGCACGCCTTTGGAGACGTAGAGGAAGAGGATGTCGAGAAATTCGAAGAGGACGTCCGGATTTTTCCACTCCAGGTCCACTTGATCGGCGCTGAACGTCGTCCAAACGCGAGCGTTGCCGTCGCGCGTCGCCACCTTGGTCAGCAGCGGCGATTCCCGTGGCCGAACAACCTCGCTCAGGTCGTCATCCTTGCTCGCGGTGACGAAGTAAAACCGGCCGGGCTCTACGCCGGTGACGAACTGGCGAAACCACGGGCTTTCCGCCGAGCAATGGTTGAGCACCAGGTCGAACATCAGCGAAAACTCGCCTCCCAGCTCCACGACGTCCTTCCACCGGCCGTAGTTTGGCGCCACCTCGCGGTAATCGATGACGCTGAAGCCATCGTCCGAGGACCAGGGACAAAACGGGAGGATGTGCACGGTGCGAATCGCGTTGGTAAGCCGCTCGCAGAGAAAACCGCGCAACGTCCGCAACGGCGCCTCGCCACCGCGTTGAATGGTGTCGGCGTAGGTGATGAGCACGGTGTCGTTTTCGGTCCAGAGCGGTCGGTATTCGGGCAATTCCTCACCCACGCCGTAGCGGCCTAACATCATCTCAAAACGCCGCATCAGCTTCGGCGCGCGCTCCGGTCCGTAGAGGCGCTCGAGGCGCGATTGGATGCGCGCGACCTGTTTTTTGCCGACGACGATGCTCATTCTTCGTTTTTTGTGCTCGGATCTTGGTTTTCGTCGGAGACAGGCCAGGGGCGAAGAACGAAGGACAAAAAATCAGCGGCTCAGCGCCGACGCGGGGCTATTTCCTGGCATCCAGCCAAGCCTCAAGCGCCTTGGGCGAGGTGAGGTCAAAAAGGGCAATTCCCAACTCCTTGGCGCTGGGTTGATCCAATTCTTCGATGCGCCCCAGCAAGGGCTTAGGCACATCGCCAAACCGCTTTTCGCACTGGCCGATGACAAGGTCGATCGTGCCCTGTTTGACGCCTTGTTTGACGCCCTTGTCGATGGCGCGTTTTTCGAATGGTGAGAGTACGGGCATTTCGTGTTTTTTTTCGTATTCTACGAGTTGGTTTTCCAATTCCAACTCCAAATCTTTGGGCAAGGTAATCATGCGGTCGATGAAAACAAACAATCGCTGGATGTCAGTTTTGGCGTAGCCGTGCTCGTAGAGACTGCGGACCAGCGTCCACTTCGTCGCGAGACGTTGGTTGAGGTTTTTGCGTTGGCGTAGGGCGGCAAGCTGAGCACGCAGCAAGATGGCGGGGACGCTGAAATCCCTTTCCAGCTTTTTCTCGCGATCCAGCAGCTTGCAAATCGGGAATTTCATCTTTAACTCGAACCCGCCTTCCTTGTAGTGATAGGTGTCAGGACGCCAGTTTTTGTTCAGATCGGCCAACACGGCCACGGAAATCACGTCAGGGCCGTGGCGATCGCGGGCCAGCGAGTTGTAGCGAAACATCCGCTCCTCAAATTTGGGATCCTTGGCGCTCTGTACCTCGATGTGAAGCCAAATCAGGCGACTGCCGCCGTTTTTAAATTTCACCTCCACCAACTTGTCCACCTGATTGGGCCGCGTGCCGGTTTCCGCGATGATTTTGCGCAATTCTTTGTCCATGAACTTGAACCCGGCCTTCCAATCGATTTTTCGATAGAGCGTTGGAAAGTAGATACGCACAAATGCCTGGAAATAGGCTTCGATCGCTTCTTTCCAGACCGAATCGTAGTCTGCTTCAGGTATGACGATGGTGGCTTTGAGCATGACCGGGCGAATGTCGCCTCACACTTCCTCCACCGCAAACACATCCTAAGCCGCCGAGGCTGGATTTGCCGAAATCAACCGCGAACGCGGCCCGTGGTAGGCGATATCAGCACGCAAATCCCAACCATCAAACCCTCCTGCATCGGCACGCTCGTTGCTTGGCTCGTTTTGGCCGCGAGTTCCGGCGTTTGGGCCGCGGACACGTTTTTTCGCCCGTTTTTGGAGGAAAACTGCGTTCGCTGCCACGGCCCGGACAAACAGAAGGGCGATCTGCGGCTCGACACCCTAACCGCCGACTTCGATTCCGCCGATCGCGCGCAAATCTGGATCGAGGTGATGGACAACCTCAACCTCGGCGAAATGCCGCCGGAAGACGAGCCTCGCCCTAACGCGGAAGCTCAGCAGCGGCTGGTGACTTGGATTGCCGGTGAAATTCGCGCCGCCCAGAAACGCGCTGCCGGTGCGGGCGGAAACGTGGCCTTGCGCCGGCTCAATCGCATCGAATTTTCGAACACGATCCGCGATTTGCTCGGCATGAACTTCCTGCCGGGCGACGATCCGGCGGAGTTGCTCCCGCCCGACCCAACCTTCGACGGATTCGACAAAATCGCCACCTCGCTGATGCTGGATTCGTCCTTGCTGGGCAACTACTACGAGGCGGCGAAACAGGTGGCGCAGTTGGCGATCGTCGAGGGTCCGCCGGCGTTCCCAACCCACCTCAGCCACTTTGAGATGGAAGACATGGGCAAGCCCGGGAAGCGGTTTTGCCTACATGTGCCACGGCACGACGATTTGCGGCGAGCACGACGTGCGCCTGCTGAACGGCAGCACGAGAACGGCGCGCGGCTTACTTTATCCGGGCACCCAGGTCATGTTCCCAACCAAGGGGATGTACGCCATCCGCGTGCGTGCTTCCGCGGATTTGGGCGATGGAGACGAGCCAGTGCGCATGTTCGTCGAGCGCCAGCAAGATCGCCAGGGCTACCTCATGGAGGTGGACGTGACCGCGCCGCGCGAATCGCCGCAAGTTTACGAGGTGACCCTGCCAATGACCTCGCTGGCCGAAAGCAGCGGCGTTTACATGAAGGTCGGCATTCTCAACGGAGCTAAGCGCAAGCAACCGCCGCAGGTGCAAGAGCCGGAAAAAGCGATCGCGGTGGGCATGCCGGGATTTTTCAGTTTTGACAAAAAAATGAAGGAGGCCTCGTCAGCCGGCGATCACGCCACGGCGCTGCGGCTTGCCGCGCGCAAAAAATCGGAAGGTTGGACCGCGAGCGGCCGGCCGGGGCTCGGATTGCTGGAACCGTCGCACTTTCGCAAGCTTTACATCGACTGGATCGAGATCGAGGGGCCGCTTTACGGCCAGTGGCCGCCCCAGAGCCACCAAACCCTGTTTTTCAAGGGCGAGGGCGCGGCTGAGGATTTGAGTTACGCCCGCGAAATGTTCGCGCGATTCCTGCCGCGCGCCTTTCGCCGGCCGGTGGAGCCCGCGGAGGTCGAGCGCGTGGTGAATTTGATCGGCGCGGAGTTGAAGCGCGGTTTGCCGTTCAAAGTCGCGATCCGCCTCGGTCTAACTTATACCCTGACGGCGCCGGATTTCCTCTACCTCGCCGAACCCGATTCATCGACCCTAACCGGCTACGAATTGGTCTCGCGGCTCTCGTATTTTTTGTGGTCCAGCATGCCGGACGAGCGACTTTTTGAGCTGGCGGCCGCGGGGAAGCTCAGCGATCCCAACGTGCTAAGCCGCGAAGCCGGCCGTATGCTTGACGACCCGAAATCGCAGGCGCTGATCGACGGTTTTGCCGCGCAATGGCTGAAAACGGGCGAGTTTCTCGATTTTCAGCCGGATCAGAAGATTTACCCGCGTTTTTACCGCGAATTCGATCCCGATTTGCGCGAATTCATGGCCCGCGAGCCGCTGGCGTTTTTCGAGGAGATTTTGCGCAACGACCTCAGCCTGCTCAATTTCATCGATTCCAGCTTCGTGACGGTCAACGAGCCGTTGGCGCGATTTTACGGCTTGCAGGGCGTCGATGGCGAGGAATTTCGGCGCGTTGATCTGCCGGCCGGCTCGCATCGTGGAGGTTTGTTAGGCCAGGCCGGCATTCACCTGCGCGGGTCCGACGGCGTCCGCACCAAGCCGGTGAATCGCGGCGTTTACATCCGCGAGGTGCTCTTCAATGATCCGCCGAACCCTCCTCCGCCGAATGCCGGCGAAGTCGAGCCCAACATCGAAGGCGAGCGCCTAACCGTACGCCAGCGCCTGCTCCAGCACCAGCAAATCGAGGCTTGCGCCAGTTGCCATCGCGGGATCGACAGCTACGGCTTGGCGCTGGAGAATTTTGACGTCACCGGCGCTTGGCGCGAACGCCAAAACGGCGAGGAATTTCGCGGCAGCAACACCCCGCCCATCAACGCCGGCGGAAAATTGCCCAACGGCCGTGAATTTGCCGATTTCGCCGAGTTTAAGGCGCGTTTGCTGGAGCAAGACGACCGCTTTCGCCGCGCATTTGCCGAAAAGCTGTTTTTGGTCGCGTTAGGCCGGCCGGCGCAGGCGAGCGATCGCGGATCCATCGACGCCATCGCCGCGGAAATGGAGGCCGGCGGCGATACCGTGCGAAGCGCGATCCGGGCGTTGGTGAAATTGCAGGTTTTTCGCACAAAGTGAGGGCCGTTCATCCGGAAACTCGCATCCGCGAGGCCCGATGGCGCTCGGCCTGGAGAATCGCTCCAAATTCGGCGAAATCCGCCTCCTTGTCGGCGCTAAGGATGGCGTATTGATAGGCCTCCCAGTGCCGCATTTCTTCACGCGCGTTGTTCATGCGCAATTCCAGCTCCTCCGGCGAAATCGGGCCCCGTTTGCGCACGCGGTCCATCAATTCCTCCACCGTCGGCGGCAGGATGAAAACGTCGATCAGGCTGTCGCGGATGGCCGCATCCTCAATCTGGCGAACCTGCTCGGCGCCCTGGACGTCCAGGTCCATGAGCACGTCAATTCCGCGGTTCAGGCTGTCGATGACCGGCTGTTTGAGCGTGCCGTAGTAGCGTCCGCCGGCGTGAACCTGGGCGTATTCCAACAACTCGCCGGCGGCGATTTTTTCCTCAAATTCGGCGTTGGACAGGAAGTGGTAATCGACGCCGTCCGTTTCGCCCTCGCGCGGCGGCCGGGTCGTGCAACTCACCGAGTAAACGCAGTCCGGCACGGAGTCGGCCAAGCGGCGGCAAAGGGTGGTCTTGCCGGATCCGGACGGACCGGAGACCACGCAGAGAATTCCCAGGCGAGAAAGCTTCGACATCGGCGCAATGTCAGGGCGCTGACCGGAAGTTTCAAGCGACTCTGATTGTGAATCGGACAGGATTGTGTAGCCTGCACCGACATGAAAAAGATTCTCCTCTGGCTCCTTGCGATCGTCGTCGTTTTGGCCGCGGTCGCCGCTTTTCTCTTCCGGCCGGCATCCTACCACGTGGAGCGCTCCATCTCCATCGACGTCCCGGTTGAGGAAGCCTTCGCGAAGGTGCACGACCTCAACGAGTGGCCCAAATGGTCGCCCTGGCTCGTCATGGAGCCGGAGGCCAAGGTAAACGTCACCGGCGATGGAAAATCCGTGGGAGACGCCTACGCGTGGAGCGGCGAATTGGTCGGCAAAGGCGAATTGCGCCACGACGCGGTGGAAATCCCGAAATCAACGGACATGACCATCACCTTTTTCGAGCCCATGGCGGGAACGGCCAAAGTCGGGTTTCGGGTCGAACCGAACGCGCAGAATTCCGGCGGATCGAAGGCGACTTGGATGATGGACGGCAAGATCCCGTGGGTCATGAAATCGATGATGGCGGCGTGGATCGGCATGGACTACGACCGCGGGTTGGGGATGCTGAAGGAATACGCCGAAACGGGGACCGTCGTCACGAAAGTCGAGGCCGGCGGCACCGTCGAACGTCCCGCCCTGGCGTATGTGGGTCTGGAAGGCGAGAGCACCATCGACGGCATTTCCGACGCCATGGGCGAGAGCTTTGAGGCGCTTGAGGCCGCGCTAAAATCCGGCGGAATCGAGCCCGCGGATCGATTTTTGGCGACCTACAGCAAATTTGAGATGGTCAAAAACCGCGTGGTTTACACCGCGGCTTGCCCCGTGGACGCCAAACCGGAAAAACTCCCCGAAGGGCTCAGTTTTGGCGAAATTCCCGCGCATCGTGCCTTTACCGTGGCCCACATCGGCCCGTTCCGGAATTTGGGCAACGGTTGGTCCACCGGCATGCAGCACGTTCGCACGAAAAAAATGGCGCAGAGCCGCAAGGTGAAGCCCTACGAAATGTTTCCGCGTGACTCGGGAAATGTTCCGGAGGCCGAGTTGCGCACGGACATCTTTTTCCCGCTCAAGTAGCAGGGTAGGGGGCCAGAAGTTAGCAGCTAGGCGCAGGGCAAGGCGGCGCGAGCGAAGGGAAGAAATTCGCTTGTCGCCGCGATTGGTTCGAGTATCCTGACAATCAACCAACTGAGAAATTATGCCAGGATTCGAATCTCACATCACCACCAGCTCCGCCCTCGGCCTCAGCATCGGCGCAATCGGCTACAGCCAAGGTATGCCGCTAACTTCATCGGTCATCGCCGCAGGCCTTTGCAGCCTGGGCGGGATGCTGCCGGACATGGACGGCGACACCGGCATCCCCGTGCGAGAAACCTTCGCCATGGCCGCCGCCGCCGTGACCGTGATGATGACCGAATTGTTTCGAACCTGGGGATTCGACCGGGAAATGATCGTCATCGCGGCGGGCGCCGTCTACCTGCTCACACGTTTTGGCGTCGGGGGGCTGTTCAAGGCCTACACCGTGCACCGGGGCATGTGGCACAGCATCCCGGCGGCGTTTTCGGCCGGATTGGTGGTGTTTTTGATCTGCTCCTACCAGGATTTGGCCCCGCGCTTGTTCAAATCCGGCGCCATCGTGCTGGGATTCCTGTCGCACCTGGTTTTGGACGAACTGCACAGCTTTGAGGTTCGCGAAGGCCGGCTGCGCGTGAAGAGTTCGCTCGGCACCGCGCTGAAATTCTGGACGACCAACGGCTGGTGGCCAAATGTCTCCACCTACGGGAAAATGGCCATTTTGCTGGCCTGCAGCGTTTATTGCTTCCATTGCTCCTGCGAGCTAGGCGTGCCGGAATCGACCAGAATTGCCAAAAAGGAGATTTTGCCGATGTCTCAGGAACGAGTGGCGAACACGGCTGCCGAAGACGACGGCCAGAACGGCGCGCCTCAGGACTGACGATCGGCGTCGTAGTTGCCGGCATCGCGGTCGCGTTTGTGATGCCAGGGGCCAGTTGTGGCTTTGTCCTGGCCGTCGGGAGTTGGCAGAATAATTTGGGAGCGACTTAATGACTATGACTATAAAAGAAAGGTACACACTCTCCCTCTTCCGTCAAAATACCTGAAACACTCCCATATCCCCTAGAGACAATTGGCTAGCAAACCGCTTTTCCACTGCTGTTTCGAAGAAAAAACTGTCAATCGAAATTGGGTCACGTTTGTTCAACCAAGGATATCTGCAACCAAACGTGGGTTGCATCGAGCAAAGTTGGCATAAAAACTTCCCGAGATTCTTACCCTCCCAATTCGAATTTCCACGGGAATACTTGAGGCAGCACCACCTATCTTTGTGCATGCTTTTCCTGAATTGCAACCACACCTAGAATCATCTGTTCTATGCACATGTCCGAAGCATGTCACAAAAGGATCGGTAAGCGCTGTAGTATCAGGAACTTCCTGGCCATTTATTAAATCTGAATCTGGGATTCCGAAATCATACCACTCAAAGTGCGGATTGGAGCAAAATGTTCCTCCCTCAGTAAATATCAACATGACATCTCCAGGCAGGCTTTCAAAGATGTTTGGCTGATTGGTAAAACAAAATTGGGCTAGAAAAACCATCGGTTCATTTCCAGACGATGCCATGAAAGTCGGCCAAGGCAACTGCGCTGGCCTGTAAGGCGATCCCCCAATTTTTGTGGCGTGTCGCATGTCTGGTTCGCCAATTTCCCAGACAAATAGATCAACTGGATCGCACTCCTGGCCTGAACTTTCTGGGGCTGAATCCAGCACTAATACGTCATACGGACCCGATGTCGAATCGACTTCAATTTCCGAATCATCGGAAATGGTGATTCGTTCACGCCACTCATCAATGTCAAAAATATACGGGTATGCCTTCTGCATGACCTTTATGATTTAGATTTCGATTGTTATTTATACCATCTGCGGGCCTTGTGGCTCCAAGTATTGTCAAAATTCTTCGGGGATGCACATCGGAGGAACATGATGGGCGGAATAGGAGAATTGTTTCCAATAGTCAAACAGTTCTAATCCAATTCAATTGCTGTTACCGAGGGGGCTTCGCTGACTTATGGGTTCATTTTTCGCTGCTCGCTTGGTTCTTTCGAAAACGAACCGTCGATCTCGCTACCCTACCTTGGTTGAATTGAACGCTGTAGATAATGTCATCCTGCGACACGGCTCCCACTCGAGCAGATGTAACGTTGATTGAGCCCGTCGAGTTGGTGACAACAATTTCGATCAGGAATGCATTTCCCCAATCGTCATATCGTTGGATATTCGAAATCTCGACCCCTGCGGTTTTCGCGAACGAATCAAAATCTCTGCTATCGCAAGAACCCGTAAACCTCATATTGTGACCCTCGAGAGCGAACGGAACAAATTTATGCGCAAGAGCTTGAATGCTCGTCTCAGTTCTCGCTACACGGTATTCACTTCGGTTTCCTTTCCCCTTATCTGAAGAGCATGCACGAAAGTACAAGACGACAATACATATCAAGATCGCTAGCCGGCTCATTACTCAAAGCCTTTTTGTATAACTACTGTTTAATCGGAAATTACGGTTGGTCCACCGGCACGCAGCGCGTTCGCACAAAAAAAAAATGGCGCAGAGTGGCAAAGTGAAGCCCTACGAAATGTTTCCGCGCGACTCAGTAAGTGTTCCGGAGAGGGATGTCCCTGCGACAAATTCATGATTCTGCCAAGATTACTTTGCCAGCTTCCGCACGGCTTCGGATTCTACCTCCAAGGCGAGAATTTGGATCGTCTGGCGATTTACGGCCAAATCAGCGCCGCGTCACTGCGCGGGGGCGCTGCCGAGATTTGCCGGTGCGGCGGTGGCGGTGGGCGGGGGAGTCTGGATGCCGGTTTGGGGCTCGTCTCCGGCGGCGCTGCCGGGCGAATGCGCGGGGTCGACATCGGCGACTTGCACGTCGACGGATGGGCGGCTGGCCTTGATTTCGTCCGCCAAAAACCCGAGAACTTCGTCCTGACGCGCGTCGCGCAGGTATTTGTTGCGCATCACGCCCATCAGCCCGGATTCCAGCTCCAGCCAGCTCCATTCGTCACCCGAACCGTGGACGCGGCCGACTTTGCCGCCATCGACTTCGTAGGGAATGGTGGAATTTTCGCTGCCGGTGTCCAGCAGGTGAAGGGTGACGCGGTTGGGCGTGATGGCGCGGTATGCGGTGTTTTGAGCGGGAGGTTGATGGGCTTGCGCCACGGCGGCGAGTTGGGTTTCCGGAGCGATTTTGCGATCTGCGCCGCCCGATCGGCCGATCAGGTTGGCCAGGCCCTTGGGACGGCGTGGATTTTCCGCGTGAGCCACGAGTTTTTCGCCGCCATCCGCCTTCACGCGGGGCGCATTTCGGCTCAGCAAGCCTCCCAACCAGCCTTTTCCGGGTTTTTCCGGATTTGCTTGCAACGGCGGGGCTGTGCCGGGATTCGGGCGGTTGGCGCCAAGTTCCGGAGCGGATTCGGCGGCCTGCGGTTTGGCCAGGAGACGCATCCACGCGGGTTTCTGCGTTTCTGCCAGCAATACCTCGGGTTCCGGCGGGTTTTGCTTTCGCGAGAGGCCAATTTTGACTAAAATTCGGCTGACCCACGCGTTGATGGGCGAGCGGCCTTTTGCGCGAGGCGCTTGCGGGGCGGAATCCGGTGCGGGCTCGATTTTTTCCACTTGGCTGATCAATTCCGGCTTCTTTCGCGTGGTTGCGCCGGCCGGTTTGCGGATTTGGCGCGGCTTGCGTTTGGCGCTGGATGGGGCGCGCGGAGTTTCCGCCACTTTGGTGGGTTCGTTAGCCTCCGATTTGGCGCGCGACCCAAAATTGAAGGGGTTGGTGAGGATGCGCAGCAAGCCTTTTTTCGGCTTTTTTCCAGTCTGGCCGGCGTGGCGAACGGAGGTGCTGCGGTCGCGATCCGGCGAATTGAGATCGGCAATGATTTTCCGTTGCGCGGATTTGACGATTGCCTCCTGCTCGGCGTCGGAGCGATCGGCCGCATGGAGCCAATCAGCCGAAATGAGCGTGAAAACGACCATCAAAATCGTGGGGAGGCGGGTCATGTTATTTAGCCTAACTTAACAATCAGAACATTCTTACTAACAGGCCGTTAAGCAAACGGAAATTTTCAGATTTTTTGTCGATTTTTGGCGCGTTCAGTCCTTTCCGTCGCGCGTTTTTAGCGGACTTCCGGACCGTTCCGGGTTTACCGGCGGAGGACGCACCGAGCCGTTCAGCGGTTTGCCGGATTTCGAGATGAGCCCGGGCAAATCGCGGACGTCCAGGTTCAAATCCAGGACTCCGATGGAAATATCTTTGGCAGCGCGGCCGCCTCCCGATCCTGACTCGACGGCCAGAAACTGCATCACTTCCTTTCGAGTCGCGGGCCTAACGTGCTTGTTGCGAATCACCCCCATCAGGCCGGAATCCAGTTGAAGCCAGGCCCATTCTTTGCCCTGATCGTGCACGCGGCCCACCTCGCCGCCGTCCAGCTCGATGAGGATCGTTTCGCTCGGATCGACGTCGAAAACGTGGAACGGCGCCGCCCGGGGGCCGGTCACGGCAGTGAAACTCAGTTGGCGGCCGGAGGAGGTCACCTGGCGGATGGGTTTGTTGCTCGTGGGCTCGGTTTCTGCCGCTTCAGGCTCGGATTTGCGCGAAGTTCGGGCCCGATCGGGATTTCGGGCGAACAAAAAAGCGAGTTTGGGGCCCTTGGCAGGGTCTTCGGCAGCGGTGGCGTTGGTGTCGGCGTCGGCGGGACGTTCCGGCTTGGATTCGGGCGCCGGCTTTGGTTTGCGTGTTTTTGCGCCGCGGTCCAACATGGCCAGGAGCACGAATTGGCGCTGTTCGCCACTTTTCGCAGGTTTTGCCGGTTTCTCAGGTTTTTTTGCCGATTTTGCGGGTTTTTTCGGCTCCGCGTCAGGTTTCGGCGCCGTTTTGGAGGCCACCATGGTCGTGGGCTGGGTTGTTCCGATTCCCTCCTGCAACATGCGGGCGCGTTCCTGGTGATTTTCCTGCAACACCGCCAGCAGAGTGCTGGACGGCGCCCGCGACGAGCGGGTTTGCTCGGCGGCCGTCATCCTGCGCAGTCGATTGATCTCGTGGTTGACGTCCAATTTCGCCGTCAGCTCCCCTTCCACCATGGTCGCGGGTAAAAACGGGACGAGCGGTTCGCGTTTTCGGGTCAAAAACGCCGAATCCGCGTCCGCGGCGGGTTTGGGCGGCGTTTCGGACACATTTTCGACCACCGCCTCCTCCACGCGCTCCGCCCGCTCGTTTTCCCGGGGCGATTGGTCGGGGGTCAGGAGGTCGAGCGGAAGAACGATGATTTTCAGCGAACGGCCGCCAAATTGGCCGATCCACTCACCCAGCGTTTGGCGTTTTTTCGGCCCGGGCTCCTCCTTCGGTCCCGATTCCTCACACCAACCCGGCGCCGGCGCCAACAGCAGCGCGGCGAGGGCCATCAGGCCGGGGAGGAAGAGGTTGGTTCGCATCAGAAAAAAGTCGTTTGGCGGTAAAAATGAGGGCTCCGGAGCGGCGATCGGTTATTCCGCCGGCGGAACTTCGATTGTTTCCACGCCAGGTTTCTCAACCGGCTCATCGGCGGGTTCTTCGGGCATGGCCGCCGGGGGATCCTCCGCAATCGGCGGAAGCAGCCCCTCGCCCAGCGCCATTTCCGGTTCGGGCGAATCGCTGGGAAGCTCCGGCAGGTCGATTTCCACGAATTGCACGGGTTGGGGTGAAGATTGCGGGCCGCTGGCGCCGGATTCCATGGCCAGATAGGTCATCACCTCGCTTTGGTGGGCGGGACGGAGGTGTTTTTTGCGCATCAAACCCATGAGGCCGTCGTGCATTTCCAGCCACGTCCAATTGTCGCCGGATCCGTGGGTTCGGCCGACGGTTCCGGCGTTCAGCTCGATGACGAACGTATCCTCCGGGCCGGTGTCGATGACGTGGAAGGGAACGTGGGAATCGGCCACCGCGAAGTAGTTGGGATCGACCGGGCCGGTGGGTTTTTCGCGTTTTTTGGGCTTCTCGGGCCCTTCAACCGCGTCGTCAGCGGTTGTTTCCTCCGCCAGCGTGTCCAAATCGGGATTCCGGCGAAGCATACCGCGAACGTGGGCTAGCAAGTGCCAATTTTTCAGCCCCGCCTCTTTGCCGTCGTCTTCGCTATCGGCGTCGGTGGCGGCATCCGGCTCGGTTTCAGCCTCTTCCGCGATTTCGGCAGGAGCTTCGTCAACCGCGGGCTCTTCGGGCGCTTCTCCTTCTTCTTCCACCGCTTCTTCAATTTCTTCGAGCGGAACGAGTTCTGGCTGCGTTTTGCGGTTGAAGGAAATGAGCGTCCAGGATGGGCGGCGCTTGGATGGCAACTGCGGCGCACCATCCACTTTAGCCTCGACCATGGCGTCAACCTGCGTGATTTCGGCGGCTTCCTCCGGTTGGCCGGCCAATTCCACCCCCGCGGGTTGAACCTCCAGCTCCGCGGGTTGATTCTGCCGGCCTCGCGGCAACAAAACGCCGAGGAGGCGCGTTTTGGCGGGTTTTCCGGTCTCGTCCGGCGGCGTTTCCTCGACGACGGCTAGGATTTCGTCGGTCGCTTCGGCAGCTTCATCCACCTCGGCCTCCGGGCCCGGATCCGCGGCCTTTCGGGAGCCAATTCGGCGCGCGAGCCACGATTTTCGACCCCGGTCCCGGGTTTCCACCTCCGCGAAGGGCTCATCAACCGTCGCGGCCGGTTCGGCAGGTTCGGCAACGGCAACTGGCGCATCGGCGGGGCTCGATTCGGCAATCGGCTCGCCGGAATCGTGGCCGAGATTCTGCACGGTAGCGTCTTCGCCATCCTCCTCGACCGGACTTTCGGCCGGTTTTCGGCCTAACGAAAGCTTAAACGTGCGAATTCGAGGTTCCGGGGCGTCCGCCGCCTTTCGCTCCGTGGGCCGGGCTGCGTCCGAGGCGGCTTGGCGCAGACCGCCGCGTTTTTGGGGTTGCGGCGCTTGAGCGGCGACCGGCATCGGCGTCCCCGGCGTCCAATTCATCGTGCCGTGCTTGGTCACGAGCCGAATTTGCTGCGGAGGCGCAGCGGCGGCGGCTTTTCGGCGATTTGCGCTGGTTGCGGGCGAAACACCGTGGTTGGCCTGTTGCTGGCTCGCCTTCGCCACGGCTTCTTTGGCGGCTTTCAACTGCCTGGCCCGCTGAAGCGCCGCGTCTTGCTGGCGCCGTTCGTATTCCTGCAAACCCGGGTTCGATTGGGCCAGAATATTGGGAGCGCAAAGCAGCAAAACCACAAAAAAGGGGCGGAGAGGGGGCATCATCACCGTGGCTATACCAAATCTTGCGAAGATTCGCCAGCCTGAGTCGCAACTTTTTTAAACCGGTCAGGCCGGAGAATTTTGCCGCGGAAGAGGTGTGCATGGCCGACGTGAAGCAAACGGGACCGGCCCCCGTTCCCAGAAGACTCCCGCCGCGCCGTCCGGGCACGTCGTCGTCCGCAGGAACGGGCCGGTAGTCCCGTTTTACCGATTCTAGGGCCCTCTACCCTTTTTTCTCGCTCTTGGGGCGGTTCAAGACATCGTCTTTGGTGCTGGCGACCAGAGTCATGACCTTGCCGATGGTCTCTTCGTCGATTTTCAGCTCCGTCAGCGTGGCTTGCAGATTTTCGGCGATTGCGCCGAAATGAGCCTCGGTCAGGTCCAAATGTTTGTGAGCTGCGCGCATATCCTTGCCTTCGTAGGGAACGGGGCTGCCCAGGACGGAGGAAAGGAAGGATTTTTGCTTGTTGTGCTGGCGCGCCATGTTCACATCCTCAAAAAAGTGGTTCACCCGCTTGTCTGCCAGCACTTTGGTGTAAAACAGGTCTACGGCGGCGCTGATGGCTGCTTTTCCGCCCAGTTTGTGGTAAAGACTGGCCTCAAGTTCGGCCAAAAATTCGGTCCGGCACTTTCCGGAGCGAAAGGCGTAGACGACCTCCTCGTAGGTGGTGTTGCACTTGGGATTGGCAGGCCCATCGCAAATCGGACACTCGGTGTTGGCCGGTTTGCTGGCCTTAGCAGCCGCAGGCGCGGCCTTATCTGCGGCGACGCCTGTGGAAATCAATCCAAGGAGTGCGAGAAAGGAGGAAACGACGAAAAAAGGTGTTTTCATGTGGGCGTTTTTTTTGAGGATGGGGTTCGTTTTTAGGATGGTAGGATGGAGGTGCGTGAATGGGCGGCTAACAAATCGACCGCGCTGAAGCCGCCTTCATTCCACCGGGAAGGGAGACTTGCTGCGCGAATTTTGCACTTTTCTAGGCGAAAATTGCGCCAGCGCCTCCCTCTTTTGCTACCACAAACCCGGCGCCAGCCGAAATCGAACCCGTTCGCGATAGGCTCGGTAAGCCGCATCGCGCAAAAGCAGGTTTTCCTCCGCGCGAACGCGAATCGCGGCAAAAACCAGCGTGGCGGCGAACAAACCGAGCGTTAAAACGGTGGGAACGGCCAAAACGCAGGCCAAAACCATGGTTAGCTCGCCAAGGTAGACCGGATGACGCACCAAGCGGTAGGGTCCGTTGACCTTGACTTCGCGAACCGAGGGCAAAACCGCAAACGAGCGGCCCAGATACACCAGCGCGACGGTCGCGACTCCCGTTCCCAGCGCCATGACGACCTGGCTGTGGAGCGGCCACTCCCAGAGCGGCTGCGAGAGGCGAAACAAGGTGCCGCAAAGCACGATGGATCCCAGCGCCTTGGCCACCCCGGCCCAATCCCCTTCCATCCGCACCGGCGAACGGCGAAAAACAGCCCCGCGACCACAAAATTCAACGCGCTGACGCAAAATCGCGGTGCGGAGAGCGACGCCGGCGCCGTACGTTCGGTCCACAACCCCGCCACGCCCCAAAAAAGGACGCTGCAGCCAAACGCGAGGTTTGCGAGTCGTTCGCCAGTGATGCCGGTGAGGGTGGACTTACCAAAGAATCCATCCCCAGTTGAAAACGTAGGAGAGGACGTTGAAAAGAACCAGGATCCCAATCCAGATGAGCCATTTCATAGTGCGCCCATTTATCGTGATGTGAGTCGAATGTCAACCCATCGCGAGAGTTTTGCCGGGCAACTTTGCGCCCCCGCGAGATCTCCCGCAGCCGTTTGCCCTGCAAGGCGCCGCGGTGACCAGCTATCGCATCAACCCCGCGGCGGTGGACCGCGCCAACGCTGAGACGGCACGAACGCACAAAAAAAAGAGGCCGCAGCGGCGAGCCCGGAGTCCAAGGCCGAACTTCAAAAACGCCAGGCGGAAGCCAAGCGGGCGCTGGAACAGGCTGCCAAGTCCGTTGCCGAAATTGAGGCAAAATCCAAGCATGCGATCCAGCTCCAAAGACGCCAAAAACGCGGCAAAAACGTCGAAAATCGCGCCAAACCGAAAGATGAGAAGTTCGCGGCCTTTTCCGCGCCGCTTACGGTGGTGGTTAAACCCAAGCCGACAAAAAATGAGCGAAAAACCAACCAAAACCGGCATTCGATACGCCCACGTTAACATCATCGCGCAAGTTCGGCTCAAGCTCGCGGATTTTTAGGTGGAGGTGTTAGGGTGCGAACCGGTCAGATCGGAGCGCGACCACAAAGGTCAGCACACCGATGACCTCACCGGCATTTCCGGCGTCCACGTCGTCGGCCAACATCTCCGCGTGCCTGGACATGGCGAAAATGGTCCTACCATTGAAATTTTCACCCACCAGCCCCAGCTTCCCTCACCCGGCCCCGCCATCAATCGCCCCGGCTTCGCCCACATCGCCTTTGAGGTCCCTGACGTCGAAGGCGTGTGGCAACAATTTCTCGACCGCGGCGGCGCAGACTATGGCAAGCCAGTGACCATCGACATTCCCGGCGTCGGCCGGCTGACCGTCGTCTACACGACCGACCCGGAGGGCAACATCGTGGAGCTTCGGCGTTGGCACTAACCACCGTGCCGAGGGCAATTTTTCTCGACGAAATTGCGCGGCTACGGAAGAGTCCGCCCATGCCAAAACCCGCCAAGAAATCCGCGAAAAAATCCGCTGGCAAACGCCCCAAAAAACGCCGCGCCGACCGCGATGGAGCCTGGAAAGAAGCCTTGCGCCGCCATTTGCGCCAATTCCTGTTCATCCTCTTCCCAGATGTCCACAAAGCTATCGACTGGACCCAGCCGGTCGTCTTTTTGGACAAAGAACTGCGAGCCGTCGCCCGAAAAGCCAAGCTCGGCAAACGCCACGCCGACGTCTTCGGCCAAGTCACCCTGAAAAACGGCGAAACCCAGCTCCTCTACCTGCACGTGGAGGTACAAAATCAGCGCGACGAGCAGCTTCCGCGCCGAATGTACGGCTACAACTACCGGCTGGAAGACTACGTCGGCCAAGAAGTGGTGAGTCTGGCGATCTTGGCCGATGGCGACCCCAAATGGCGGCCGGACCGCTACGTGCGCCAGACGCTGAATAATCGGCTCGAATTCGTGTTTGGGAGTCGCAAACTGCTCGATTTCGAGCCTCAACGCTCCCAACTGCTCCAAAAAGCCGACGCCGCGGGATTGCTGATTTTGGCTCAGTTAGACGAACTGAAATTCCGGCGCAAACCCGCGGAGTTGCGCCAGCGGAAATTCGGGCTCATCAAGCAGCTTTACAACGCTGGCCTACAACGCTGGCCACAGCAAGGATGATGTGCAGGCCATCTACGAGTTGATCGACTGGATGATCACCTTGCCGGACCTTGAAGAAAGCCGTCTTATGGCCGAAATTGAAGCCTACGAATCCGAACAAACCATGAGATACGTCACCAGCGCCGAACGAATTGGTATCGAGAAGGGAAAACGCGAAGCCCTGCTCCAAAACCTGAAAATCCGCTTTGGCTCGTTAAAGGGCGACGTTGCCGAGCGCGTCGAACAACTCGACGAGGAACAAGTCAGCGAGCTTTTCCCGCATTCCATCCAAGCCAAGTCGCTGGCGGAATTTTGCAAGCATTTGCCTGAGGTGGCGGCTGTCGGTTAGCGGACTATTTCGATTGGCGGGCACCGTTGATCCAATCCGGGAAATCCTCGTAGAGGAATCCGTGAGGATGAAACGCCGATGAATCGCTGCGCATTCGCCATTCCTATCGCACCGGTGTTACAATTTTTTCAGGGCCCGGTCGAACAACGCCAACATTTCGCCTCTCGCCGCTTCATCCGGGAAAACGCCCTTTTCCGCGTACCAAGCCCGTGCCTGCCTCAGTTTTTCGCGCACGGTCGCCACGGTTTCGGCATCGCGGATCGGCTCACCGCCTACCAGCACGGGAACCGCCGCCGTGTGGGCGATCGCGGGCTTGAGAATGCCGGATTTTGCCCAAAGCGTGCGTTTCGGCTCGCCTTCACCGCGAATCGCGACCCAGCCGCTGTGCTCGAAACGCAGTTTTTTGCGAATCGTCCAGCGGTTCACGGGTAATCCTTCGAATTCCCGCGTTTTGTCGATTTCGACGGGGATGACGCGGCCGTTTTGCACGATTTCCAGCTTGTGGAGCGGCCGCGGGCCGAGCATCTCGGCTTCCACCAGGATTTCGCCGCCGCCGGCCGGGAGTTGCGCCGCTTCGTGGCCTAAGCCGCGTCCTCCGACTCGCAAGCGCACAATCGGCCCGCTGGTGACGAAGGTTTTGCCCGCTCGCACGCCTCGTTTCCAATCCTCGAATTTGGTGGGTTCCGACGTTTTCACGTAGGTGCGCATTTCGCCGAAAAACGGTTGCCATGGCTCGCGGAACGGGAAGTTGGGCAGGTCCGTGCCGGCTACGGGCGCGAGCATGACGCCGCAGTTCAGCAAATCGTACCACGGACCCAGTTCGTAGAGGTGCGTGTTAGCCAGTTCCACGAATTCGCTGGCGCCGAGAAGCGCATCCAGGTAGACGGTGGATGCCCGGCCGAAGGTTCCGCCGTGAGCCGGGCCGCCGATGCCGCCGGTTTCGCGCGTTTCCCGCAAGACATCGTGCATGGCGGGCCAATTTGGCAGATGCTTGGGCGCGCCCAGCCCGCCGACCGAAATGGGCTGGATGACTTTACCGAGGCCCAAGAGGTTGTTGTGGCCCTGCGCCGTGCCGCGGAATTCCTCGCCGGGGACGAGCAGTTGCTTGCCGGCCGCGCGGGCGCCGTCAGCGCCGTAGGCGAATTGCTCGGCCCAAATTCCGGGCAGATTGCCGCCCTTGAGCACCATGAAAAATCCCTGGTGGAGGCCGTCGGCGGCCATCATGGCGGCCCAGTCCGCGTCGCGTTTGGGGCTGGTGCGCTCGTAGTGCAGGTGAGGATCGGAAGAGGACCAATCGTCGGCAGCCAGGTCGATCCAGCGTTGCGGCGTGAGGGTGATTTCGACCGGATCGGAGGCGGGTGTGCTTATTTTTCGTGTTAACGGTAAAAATTCGTAGCCCTTGGTAACGTGGATCCTAAGCTCTCCGGTTTCGGCGGGAATTTGGAAGCGAACCGGTCCCGTGCCGCGGGAAAAGAGGACGGTCTCACGCTGCTTTTTTGACGTGTGGATGGACGTGAAGCGAATTCCGGCGGCGTTCAGGCTTTCGGGGACGAACGGCTTGCCGTCGGCTTCGAGCGAAAAGCGGGCGGGGGCGTTTTCGCCGTTTTCACCGGTGATTTGCAGTTCCACCAGGCGTCTTCCGGGCGCGGCGTTTTGCAGCTCGGCGGGGGCGGAAATTTCGTAGGTGGCGGCGGCGTGGCCAGTTGGTTCGTGGGCATCGGCATCGGCCAAGGCGCAATACGCGAGGGCGAGAAGGCCGGCGGTTGGGAGATTTCTCGAATTTCTCGACATTCTTGCGGGAAACGAGCATCTCGCGCCGGCTGAAGTCAAGCTTCTCGGAGGTTCAGCCAAATTCGCAACGCCGCGGTGCACGGACGAGGACGGCGGCAATCTCTCGCAGCCGTTCCTTGCGTTTGGGACGGAAATGGCGACTGTTCGGGACGCTAACCAATGGCTCGCTCCTCCCTACCTCCACGTCCTCAGCCGCGCTATGCCTCGCAAAGCATCGCCATCGTCGCCAGCTTGTACAACCGCAAGCTGGTGGATGCGTTAGTGGACTCCGCGCACGAGGAATTGAAGGCGATTTTGCCGGGGGAGAAGTTCCCGATTTTTCGCGTGCCGGGCGCTTTTGAAATTCCCGTGACGGTGGAGACGTTATGCCGCCGGGGCGATTTTAGCGCGGTCATCGCCTTGGGGGTAGTCATTCGCGGGGAAACGGCCCACGCCGACCTCATTGGCACGTCCATCACCGATGCCTTGCAGAACATCGCCGTGGAACACGCGCTGCCGGTCGTTCACGAAGTGTTGCTGGTGGACACCGAGCGCCAAGCGTTCGAGCGCTGCATGGGCGCCGAGATGAACCGCGGAATTGAAGCCGCCCGCGCCGCGGCGGGAATGGCGGACCTGTTCGGCCAAATCGCAACCGCTTACCCGGCCCGGGCATGAGCAACAAGCGGCGCAAGGGACGCGAGGCGGCGTTGCAACTGCTCTTTGCCAGCGACATCGAGGGCGAACTGAGCGACGGGCAAAATCGCGAGAATTTTTGGGATTTGTGCCGCATCAAGCCCTCCGGACGCGAGTTTGCCGAAGAATTGGTCGATGGCGTGCTGAAGCAGCTCGACGAAATCGACGAAGTTTTGCGCAACGCGGTCGAAAACTATGATTTGCCGCGCTTGGCGGCGGTGGACCGCAATTTGTTGCGCTTGGCGACCTACGAGATCCTCTTCGTCCCTTCCGTTCCCGCGCCGGTCGCCATCAACGAGGCGATTGAGATCGCCAAAGACTTTGGCACGCCGGAAAGCAGCCGATTCGTCAACGGAATCCTGGACCGCGTGCGCAAAGAAGCCGTTTCCGCCTGAAAAATGGGCCTGTTCGACAACATCCTCAAACGCTTCAAAAACAGCGAGATCGATTGGGACGATCTGGAGGCGATGCTGGTCGGCGCGGACCTGGGAGCGCCGCTGGCGATGCAAATTCTCGACGATTTGCAGGATCTCGGCAAGACGCTGAAAACCGAGGATGTGCTGGAAATGACGCGCCAGGCCGTGGTGGATATTTTGCCGGAATCCGCGCCAAAACTGACGCCGCTGGAGTCGGGAAATCCTCGCGTCATTCTCGTGGCCGGGGTCAACGGGACCGGCAAAACCACCTCCACCGCAAAATTGGGCGCTTACCTCAAAAATCAGGGTCATAGCGTCATGTTCGCCGCCGCGGACACCTTTCGCGCCGCCGCCATCGAGCAACTGGCGACCTGGGCCGAGCGCACGGACATTCCGCTGGTGAAAACGCAGTATCAGGGCGATCCCAGCGCGGTTTGCTACGATGCCTACGAAGCCGCCGAAAAACGCGAAATCCAGTTTCTGCTCGCTGACACCGCGGGCCGGCTGCACACGCGCTCTAACCTGATGGAGGAGCTGAAAAAAGTGCGGCGCACCTTGGGAAAAAAGGACCCGGAGGCCCCGCACGACCGGCTGTTGGTCGTGGACGCCACCACCGGCTCCAATGCCCTGGCTCAGGCCAAGGAATTTCACGCCGCGCTGGATTTAACCGGGCTCATCATCACCAAGCTGGACGGCTCCGGCAGGGGAGGCATGGCCGTGGCCATCCAGCAGCAACTCGGCATTCCCACCTGCTTCGTGGGCACGGGTGAGGCGCTGGAGGACCTGCACCCGTTCGAGCGAACCGCCTTCGTTGAGGAGATGCTGTGAGGGACGCCCTGCCATTTCTCCTGCCGCTGCTTTTCCCGGTGGTTTTCGTTGCCTGGTGGTGCTTCATCTGCTTCATGATCTCGCGCATCGGCGGATGGAACGCGATGGCGGCCAAATACCGCGCCAATCAGCCTCCGGAGGGCGCAAAATTCCGAATGCGTAGCGCCAAAGTCGGCCTGGCGCGCTACAACAACACCCTGACCCTGCATGGCTCGGTGGAAGGATTGCACCTGGCGGTCATGCCCTTGTTTCGAGCCGCCCATCCCCCGATTTTTCTCCCCTGGGCCGTCTGTCGCAACCCCAAGCCGAACAAGCTGATGTGGCTGGAAACCGTCACCTTTGAAGTCGGTGTGCCCAAGCTGACCACGCTCACCATCCCCAAGGAAGTGTTCGACGCGATGCAGGATTTCGTCGGCTAGCGCAATTTCCAATTTTCAACCCTAACATGTTGCCCCATCGCCTCCGGGTCATCCGTCCTTACCTCGCCAGCTTCTTCCACTCCACCTTCCCGCGGCCGGGGATGGGCGAGGTGGCGCGTTGGCTGCTGCAACCGGGCAAACAAGGCCGTGCGTCGCGTTACATCGCCAGCCGGGAGGACGACGGCGAGTTCCTGAAAATCGGCTTTCGCGGCCACGAAGACACGCCCTTCTATTTTCCGCGAAATTGCAGTTGGGTGGATTTTTGCGCGACCGTTGACGAGTGCTTCAATCCTCGCAATTGGCATCATTTCGTTGGCGGTGACGTCGATTTTAGCAGCGATGACGTGGTGGTGGACTGCGGCGCGGCGGAGGGGCTCTTCACCTTCACCGCGGCGTCAAAAGCCAAGCAGGTTTACGCGGTGGAGCCGATTCCCAAGTGGCAGCCGGGTTTGGCCAAAACCTTCGCCAATCACGCGAACGTGGAAATCGTCCCCGTTGCCGTTGGCCATCAAAAAACCGAGGTTCGGATGACCGACGACGAGGTTTGCGCCAGGGTCAGCGCGGAGGGGACTTTGACAATTCAGGTCGAAACGATCGACAACCTGTTTTTCGCGCAAAACCGGCCCGTTCACTTCCTCAAGGCCGACGTGGAGGGCTACGAATTTCAGATGCTGTTAGGCGCGGAGGAGACCATTCGCGCCAACCGGCCTAAAATCTCGATCACCGTCTATCACAGCACCAATCACTTCGTGGAAATGCGCGAATTTTTGCGGAATTTGCACGGCGACTACCAGTTTCGCACCCGTGGGATCTCGGAAACGGGCAATCCGGTCTTGTTCCAGGCGTTTTAGCGCCGCATACTGCCGAGGTGAGCTATTTTGCCTACAATCGCGAGAACAAGGCGCAAAAACAGGCCCGTACGGAGCGCGAAATCGCCAAACGCCGCAAACGTGGCGAAGCCTTCGAACAACTGACCGTGGAAAGCAAACGCGGCGCGGTTGCGGGCACGTTTTGGGGCAATGCCTGGTGCCAAAACCTGGAGGCCTACAGCGACTACGAATCGCGCCTGCCGCGGGGCCGCACCTACCTGCGCGGCGGCAACGTCTACGACCTGGGCATCGAGCCCGGGGAGATTTTCGCCTACGTAACGGGCTCGGAAATTTACGAGGTGCTCATCCGCATCGACCCGGTGAGCGTGGCGCAATGGGAGCGGGTCAAGGAGGCTTGCGCGGGAAAAATTGGCACCTTGTTAGACCTTTTGGGCGGCAAGTTAGGCCCCAGCGTCATGGAGGTGATGACCGACCTGGACGGCGGGCTTTTTCCCAAGCCGCGCGAGATTCACCTCAGTTGCAGTTGCCCGGATTGGGCGGAAATGTGCAAGCACGTGGCCGCGGTTCTCTACGGCGTGGGCGTGCAGCTCGACACCGCGCCGGAGCTGCTCTTCAAGCTGCGAAAAATCGACCACCGCGAGCTGATTTCCCAAGCCGCGGAAAACGCCGGCGCGGTCTCGGATGCGATCGAAGCGCCGGGCGCGGACGTGTTGGCAGCGGAAGATTTGTCCGGCCTGTTCGGCATCGAAATCAGCGAACCGGAAGCCGCGTTTTTGGACCCTTAAAGTCGAAAAATAGGCCGGCCCTGCGACCTGGGTTCAAAACTCGTTCTTCCACATCATCGACTCCTGCGGCAAATCCGAGCGGTTGTTGTATTTCGCCGAAGGTTTGCTGTGGTAGGGCCGCAAAATCTCGCCTTTCACCTCAAAATAGATGAGCTGCCCCACCGGCATGCCCTCGTAGACGCGCACGGACTGCGTCACTGAAATTTCCAGCGTCCAGTGGTTGGAAAATCCCACGTCGCCCTTGCCCGCGGTGGCGTGGATGTCGATCCCCAAGCGGCCGACGCTCGATTTTCCCTCCAAAAACGGCACCGCGGCGTGGGTCTCGGTGTATTCGCGGGTGATGCCCAGGTAGTTGATGCCCGGCTCCAGCACGTAGCCGTTTTCCGGGATTTCAAAGTGCTGGATCTCGTTGTGTTGGCGCGCGTCGAGCACCCGATCCCTGTAGGTCGCCAGATTTTTGCTCAAATGCACGTCGTAGCTGTTGCTGCCCAAACACTCGCGGTCGAAGGGCTCGATCACGATGGTTCCGGCCTCGATGGCATCGAGAATGGCGCTGTCGGAAAGGATCATGGGCCGGCAGTTTCAGGTCCGAACCTTCAAGATTCAAGCGGCTTGTCAGGAAGGCGCCGATCGACGCAAATGTCCCGCCGCCATGAATTTTTCCCAATTTCATTGGCCGCGGACCCAATTTTCTGGCAGGCTTTGGGCCGCACTCAGTGTCACCTTGGTTTTCAGCAGTCTTGCTTGCCGTTACCGGCCTTTTGGTCGCGCTATCGGTGCTTGTTTCCGGGTTTGAAACGGCCATTTTCGTGCTGCGCTCCCATCATGCCAAACGGCTGGCCAACGGCGACCAGGATTTGGCGGGACTGCTGCGGCTCATCCTGAAAAAATCCCAGCAGAGTCACGTGCGCATCCTGGTTGTTTCGGCGTTTTTGAACCTGTGCATCATCACGCTGGGCATCTACCTGGTGAGTCACTGGCAGTTTGCCGAGCCCTACCCCAGGGTGGCGGTGGCGGCCGTTTTGGCGCTGATCATCCTCATCTGCGATCTCGCGCCCAAGCTGTTCGCGCTGGTCAATCCGGCAGCGGCGTTTCGGCTCTTTGCCAAGCCTTTTTGCGCGTTGCGGCCGGCGGTTGGACCGGTTGCGTCGGGATTTCAGCGATTGGCGACCCGCCTGGAGCAACTCATCATCCCGCCGTCCATGAAGCCGCGGACCTCCTACACCGAGGACGAATACGAGGCGCTGGTCGAAATTCAGCGGGAGGAGGGGACCCTGAACCAAAGCGAGAGCCAAATTATCGCGGAAATCGTGAAATTGGGCAACAAAACGGCCAAGGACTGCATGACCGCGCGGGTCGACGCCTTCACGTTGCCGGCGGACCTGCGGAAGGAGGAAATTTTCGCCAAATTGCAGGACGGGCACTGGTGGATGGTGCCGCTTTACCGCGAGACGCCGGACCGGATCACGGGCATCCTGGACGTGCGGGTGGCGCTGCAAAATCGCCACGGAAACCTGCAAAACGCCATCCAGGCGCCGGTCTTCGTCCCGGAGACGATGGAGGCCCTAACCGTGTTCCAGGATTATCTCCACGAGCCGCACAGCATCGTCGTCGTGCTGGACGAATACGGCGGCACGGAGGGAATTTTGACCCACGAGGACATCATCCAGGAGATCATCGGCGACCCGGCGGGAGGCGCGAACGGCGAGGAGCCGGAATTCGAGTTTTTATCCCAAGGCCGCGTGGTGGCCAGCGGCGCGGCGCGTCTGGACGAGGTGGGCGAAGCGTTAGGCATCGAGCTGGAAGCCGACGGGCTGGACACCATCGGCGGGCTGGTTTTTAACCGGCTGGGGCACTTGCCGCTGCCCGGCGAGCGCGTTGACCTGGGCGACATTCGCGTGGTGGTGCGCCAAACCACGGCCAAGCGGATCAAGGAGCTGCTGGTGGAACGAACCTCACCCTAACCTTCACCCCATGGGCTGGATTCTCGTCATCATCCTGCTGATCATCTCCTTCGTCTTCTCCGGTCTGGAGACGGCACTGCTCACGATTACCCGCGCCCGGCTGCGCCACCACTCCGAGCGCGGCAACACCGCGGCCAAACGGCTGGCCAGGCTGCTGGAACAACCGCGGCGTATCATGCTGGTTACCCTGGCGATCAATAACGCGTGCAACATCTTCGCCTTCGGTCTCATCGCCCTGCTGCTCTCGCGCGAATTCGGTCCCTGGGGCTACGTCCTGGCCTTCGCCATCTCGCTGCCGCTTTACGTGCTGTGGGTGGAGCTGATCCCCAAGTCGATCTTCCGCAATTTCCCGTTTCGGCTGCTAGCGCGGTTCGTGGGCATCATGGAGGCGCTGTTGCTGCTGTTTCGGCCGCTTATCTGGCTGGGCAACGCGATTTTTAGCTCTCCGGATGAATCCGCGGATCCGCCGGACTCGGCCTACAAGCTCGACCAAAGCCGCGAGGCGTTTCGCGAGTTAACCGCATCCATCCAGCGCGAAGGAACGCTGGAGGAGGACGAAACCGCGCTCATCCAGCAGGTGCTCGATTTTGAAAACGTCACCGCCCGCGACGTCATGCTGCCCATGCGGCGGGTCACATCCATCCCCGCGGAAATGGAGATCAGCAGGGTGGTGCAACTGGCGCGCGACACGAATTTCGACCAATTCCCGGTGATGTCCGCCCGCGGCGATTTGGTGGGCCTGGTGCGGGTGATCGAGATTTTGCGCAACCCGGCGCCTAACAAGCGCCTCAGCGAATTTCAGCGCAAATTGATCCGCACCACGCCGGATGAAAAGGCCATCCTGCTGCTGGAGCAACTGCGGCGGGAGCGTTTGGAGCTGGCCGCCGTTTGCGGGCCGAGAGGCCGGCCGCTGGGAATCGTCAGCTCACACGACATCGTTCACGCCATGATGCAGCCGCGCGAGGCTGAAGCCGAATGAAAGGGGTGAAAGTCTCGTTTTTCGGGTCCCGGCGTTTCAAAAACGGCGAAGCCGTTTCGCATCCCAAGCCCCGGAGTGCCGCAGCGAAGCGGAGGCTACCCCGGGATCCTGATTGCTCCTAAAAACTTAGCCTGAAAGGCTTGCGGAAGGGTTCGGATCGCCTTCAGCGATTGATCTTCCTCTTCGTTAGTCCCCCAGGTAGGCTCTCCGCTCCGCTTCGGCCAACCTGGGGTTTTTGATACTCAACGGCGTTGCCGTTGGCCGCAGAACCAACCCGAAAAATGAGACTTTCACCATTGGACCGCGAACGGCGAACGGCGCGTTGGGGGCGCTCACTCCCCCGGCTTCCCTTCCTGCGAGAGCGCGCGAATGTCGCCCTCGCACCCGTAGACCGTGGCCACTTCACCGGCCAGCAGCATCTCGTCAGGCCCCGGCGCGCCGCGAAAGGTTCCGTCCTCGCCGGTGACGCCCAGCACGATGATTCCCCGGTCCGCGGGGCGGGAATCGCGCAAGGTTTTGCCGGCCAGCGGGCTTTGCGGCAAAATGTCGATTTCGCTGACGCAGTAGCCGGATTCCATGTGCAAGAGGGTGTCGTAGTCCAGCGCGCGAACCACGCCGGCGCGCTTGAGGGAGGCGCGGATGACGGAGTCCGTCAGGCGCTTCAGCAGCTTGAGCCGCCAAACCAGCAGCAGGCAGAGCACGCCGCCGACCATGAGCCCAATTTTGGTGAGCGTGGCCTCCGTGCCCTTAGCTTCGACAAAAGTGACGATGAGCGTCGCAACTGCCGAGGTCAGACCCACGTTGCCGGCGAAAATGAGGTCGCGAATGATGCGCCGCCGGATGGGGTGGTTCACGACCAGTTCAGCCTCCCGCGTGGTGAATCCCACGCCGAAAAACGCGGAGTAAGCCTGAAAATTGGCGGTGTCCCAGCTCAGCCCGGTCATCATGAGCGCGGTTGCGCCCGCCCGCACGACGACGAGCGAAATGACCACGATGAGGAGCAATGCGATGAGTGAGCCCACGCTAAAATTTCAAGCTTTCAGTTTTCAGTTTTGAGTCCCTGACAGGTGCACAAAATCTCCTGCGGGGCTCACGATTCTTCGAACGTTACGCGAACCTCCAGGATGCCGACGGCGGCGTCTTCGTGCGGAGTCATGAGGATGCGGATGGCGTCGCATTTCAGCGGCGCGGCGGGGTGCACGACGTTGTACTGGTTGGCGCGCGTGTCGTAGCGGTCGGTGGTGTAGAGCTGAAAGGGACGCCACTCGCCATTTTGCTCGACTTGCAGCGACCATTCCTTGGGGGAGCGGATTTGCTGCTGGCGGTCGTCCATCCAAAACACGCCAACGCTGCGAATGTGCTGCGTTTTGGCGAACCGGCCCTCGATCAGTTGCGGCTCGCCAAAGCGGGGACGGCTGGTCCAACGCGGCACTTTCCGGCCGCTCGACCACCGGGGTTCCCGACCGTCGCCGATGGCCGAGACCGTGTCGACCGGTGAGGTGTGGGAGGCGATGATGTCGCTGAAAACACTGTCCCGCGGCAAGGCGTGCGGATCCCAAACCGCGAGATTTTTCTCCCGCGGGAACCACACCGTCATCGAGCTAACGCCGCGGTTGTTCCACGCGTAGTACGGCGTCAGGACCAGGTCCGCGGGCGCCGTTTGGCCGCTTTTGGTCACGGCTGAGGCCGGAACGCGAACCTGCACGAATGAGCCCGAAGCCGTCCGCGCCGTGCTGAGAGCCGCCTGCGACGCATCGGGCACTTTTTCGAAGAAAAAGCGCTGCGTGGCTCCCCCGTTGTCCACGCCTTCCGCGCAGAGAACGAACGGACCGCGGGTCAGGGCGATCCGGTTCGAGTTGGCGGCGACCTCCGGCCGGCATTCGTTGACGCGCACCGGCATGGGCAGGTTCAGCACCACCCGGTCGCCAGCACGCCAAGTTCGTTCCAGCGCGATGAACCCCTTTTCGGCCGCCGCTTTGGCCGTTTTTCCGTTGACCGAGACGGTGATGGGCCGGCTGGCGGAATCGGCGTAACGATAAAGCTCACCGGGCACGAACCGGTCCCCCGTCCAGGTCGGGATTCGCAGAAAAAGCCGGAATTTCGCGGGTTTGGCCGGATTCAGCGCGATGCTGATTTCACCATCGTTGGGGTAGGCGGTTTTTTGCTCGATCTCGACCTCTGCGCCGCCAATTTTGAGCTTGGTGCGGCTTTCCGCGTAGAAGGTGATGTAGAGGTCGCCGTCATCGTGCGCGTAGGTCATGCCCGGCACCTGCGGGATGAGCCGCGCCATGTTAGACGGGCAACAGGCCGTGCCGAACCACGGGGCGCGACCGGCGGTTCCGTGGTTGAAGGGATATTTGCCGTCGGCTTCCAGCGGGTTGACGTAAAAGAAGCGATTGCCCTCAAAATTGACCGACGCCATCACGTTGTTGAGCAGGGCCACCTCCGCCACGTCGAGGTACTTGGCGTCCTTGTGCAGCAAAAACATGCGGTAGTTGAAGAGCACGTTGCCAACTGCGGCGCAGGTCTCGTTGAACGCGTGATGGTTGGGCAGCTCAAATTGCGGGCCAAAGCCTTCGATGCCGTGCACCGCGCCCAGCCCGCCGGTGATGTGCATGCGGGTGTTGGTGATGTCCGCCCAAATTCGGCCCAGCGCATCCGCGTAGCCCGGTTGCGCGGTTAGAGCGCCAATGTCAGCCATGGCGCAGTAGAGATAGGTCGCGCGCACCGCGTGACCTACGGCCTGGCGTTGTTTCAGCACCGGCGCGTGTTGCTGGGCGTAAGTCGGCGCCATCACCCCCTCGCCGTCGGGAACGTAGCTGATTCCGCGGATTTCCAGGAATTTGCGCGCCATGTCCAGGTAGAGCTGCTTGCCGGTGGCGCGATACAGCTTCACCAGCGCCAATTCCGGCTCCTGATGCCCCGGCGCTTGCAAAATGGGCTTCCCGCCATTGTAAGCCGGATCGCCCTCAAAAAAGACGCGGTTAATGTGTTGGGCGCTTTTTTCGGCCACCTTCAGCAGCTTGTCCTTGCCGGTGGCCTGATGGTAAGCCACGGCTGCCTCGTAGAGATGGCCCACGTTGTAAAGCTCGTGGCTGTGAACGACGAAGGAATACGGCGTGTCGCCCATCATGTGCTTGGAACTGCCGACGCCGGTGATGTGCGATGGATAGAGGTAGCCGTCTTCTTTCTGCGCGCTGGCGATGACGTCCGCCAGCTCGTCAATTTTCGCCTCCAACTCCGGGTCGTCGCGTAACTGAAGCAGGTAAGCCGCGCCTTCCATCACCTTGTACAGGTCGGAGTCGATGAAGCGGTGCGGGCGATGCCCCTCCACCTTTTTGCCGGCCAAAAAGTCGCGGGCGGCTTTCAGGTGCTCCACGCCGGGCTGGGTTCGCTCGAAGGCCCACGGCACCAAGCTCTCGCGCTGGGTGATCATGCGGGGACGCCAAAAATCGCTGGTCATCTCCACCTGGTTGAACGGCACGGGTTTGAGCGGATAATCGGCTGCCGGCAGGATTGCCGCGAAAAACGGCCCAGACGGCCAAAAACGTGGCGAAAATCACGGTTTGGGTCGGATTCATGCGGAATTTTGGTTGGTTTGTGAGGATCTTAGGCCGTCTTAGCCCAAGCGCACCAGCAGGTCGTCGCTTTCCACGGCATCGCCCTGTTGCACCAAAATTTCCTTCACCACGCCGTCCTGATTCGCGCACACGCTGGTCAGCATTTTCATGGCTTCCAGCGTCAGCAACTTGTCGCCTTCCTTCACTTTTGCGCCTACGGAGACGCTAACCTCCGTGATCATCCCGGGATTGGGAGCGAGGGCGTGGGTCGGGTCCTCAGGATCGCCTTTTTGGCGGCTTTTTGCCGTTACGGTGAGCGATTTGTCGAGAACTTGCGCCTCGCGCGGCATCCCGTTCAATTCGTAAAACAGCGTCCGCACGCCGTCGGAATTTGGCTCGCTTTTGCTGATCAGCTTGATGAAGAGCACCTTGCCGGGATCGATCTCCACCGAAATTTCTTCGCCATCCTGGAGGCCGTAAAAATACGCCGTGGTCGGCAAAGCGCCCAGATTGTCGAACTCCTGCCGCGACTTC
>CBDCZR010000044.1:0-60681 GCA_965224535.1 Verrucomicrobiales bacterium | reverse complement strand
GCTTGGTGGAGGATTTGACCAAAAAACGCCGTTTCGACGACGCAGCTGCGATTCAGGCCTGGCGCGAACGGCAGCAACTGTGGCAAAGCGGGAACCAGGTCAGCCCGGGCCAGACCGCATTGGCGGAAACCGCGCCGCTGCCACCCTGGGACGGCAAAAGCCGCCTGCAGCTAACCTCTGAGCTACGCCGCCTCAAGGAACGCGGCGGCGAAATGCACGTGTGGCGCAAAAACGGCGATACCGGGATCGACACCCGCCCCATCAGCCGCCAGTTGCGCGGCAACAACTGGACCAAGTGCGTCGTTTTCGGCGAAACGATGCTTTGGCTCAACGCGCGTGGCGATGGATACCGCGTTCACCGCAATACCGACATCCAAAACAACAACTGGATGACGGCTGAGGTGAAAGATTCGGTCGATTTTGGCCGGGATCTCGTGAAGTGGATCAACGCTAAGGGCGAAGTGTTCGAGGGCACGACTCTACGCGCCAATTTTGACGGCACGCCCAAGTTTTTTCACACCGTGGGAACCGCCTGGATCTACATCCCGCAAAACGGCCCCATGCAATGGAAAATGCGTTCCGGCGCGCTGCCGGAAAACGCGCCCAAGGAGGATTGGTTCGAGGGTACCGTGCAAATGGACGGCGCCTCTGGCGGGCCGGGTGGTCATATCCTGTTCCGGCTGAAGAACGATGGAACCGTGGGCATCTGGCATTTCCACGAGGACCGCTTTATCCCGGTGGACGGAAACCAATTCCAACAAGTAGTGGAAATCGCCGGGAGCGCCGGACATCGGATTTTCGCCCTGCGTGCCGACGGCAGCGTGGTAACCAATTCCACCGATCCCGCAATGCAGCCGCCGGCCGATCTCCGCCCCGCGGTCGCGATTCGCGCCGGTTCGGAATCCGCCGCCGCCCAGCACGAAGACGGCACCTGGACCGCCTGGGGCAAGCACCCGGATGTGACGCAAAAAGTGAAGGAAATCGGCGTGGCCCTGGATTTGGACCTTTGGGGCCAACCGAGCAACAAGACGGTGGTGTGGATCGCGCCGAAGGGGTAACATGCCCCGAGGCGAAGAAATCGGAGTGGGTGAACTTTTTGCGGCTTTACGCCAAAATCCCGCTCACCACCCGTGAGGGTTTGGTCACATTGCTCAGCCGCTGATTGAGCCCCTGAAACGGATAGGTCAGCCGCCGGTGATCGAACCCTAACATGCGCAGCATCGTGGCGTGCAGATCGTGGTGGGAAACCGGGTCGATCACCGGCGTCGTTCGGCGGGCGATCGGGACCTACTCCGTGCCGTACTTGATGCCCTTGGCTTTGGCTTGATCGCGGATGATCGATTTTACCTTCGAATCGAAGCCGTCGGCCTTGCCCTCGGCAGCCAGGCGCTTCTTCTCTTCGACCACGAAAGCGCCGCGCTGTTTCACCAGAGCCGCCATTTTTTCCTGGAGCGCCTTGCGTTCCTCCCGCAGCTTCGCGATGTGTGTTTCGCGCTCGGCGGGGGTCATTTTTTTCAAGGTTTCGGGCAGCTTTTCTTCCTCAATCTCGGCCAACTTTACTTTTTCCTCGGCCAAGAGCGCGATGAGGTCCTCGTCGCCGCTAATGACCTTGGCGCCGCCGCCACCGGCAGGAGCGGCAAACGGGTCCGCCGCGGCGGGCGCGGCTTTGATCAAAAATTCGGCCCGGTCGGCGGCAGCTTCGGCTTTGGCGCCAGAAGCTGCGGCAACTTTGCCGGTAGCCGTCATTCTGGCGCGGCGGTCGCCGTAGCCGACCACGGTGGCGTTGAGTTTGCGGTTAATTTCGGAAATTTCCGCGTCAAACGGCGTTGCGATCGCAACCGTACCGCCGCTCTGCAAAATGGCGGCGTATTCTCCTTCCGCCTTGGTGGCGATTTCCTTCCAAATCTCAGCCGTGCCGCCCATGGCGCCGCATTGAATCGTGTTTATGATGAGGTCCTTTTTCATCGCTAACTGGCACACCTCGGGATACTTCACATCGTCCTGGTAGTCCATGTGCGGAGGGGCGTCGCCGACCAGGAAGATGATCTTGAGCACATCCCGGCTTTTGCTCCAACTCATCTTGGTGACGGCTTCGTGAAGGGCCTGGTTGACGGATTCCGGACCATCGCCGCCGCCCTGAGCCTGGAATTCCATCAAGTGGCCGTAAATGGCGTCGATATCTTCGCTAAGATCAAAAACTTTGGTGATATAAGCGTCGCCCTTATCACGATAGCCGATCAGGCCGAAGCGAATTTCCGGCGCGGGCTTGGTGGAGACCATTTCATTGGCGATCGACCAGATTTTGTCCTTTGCGCCCTGGATCAGGCCGCCCATGGAGCCGGTAGTATCCAGCGCGAAGCAGACTTCCAGCTTGGGACGCTCCGGCTTGGTTTTATCCTTGGCGTTTTGGGCGATAAGTGGGCCGGCGCTGATAGCAAGCGCGGCGATACAGATGTGGAGGTGGAGTTTGGGTGTTTTCATCGGATTTGAATCAGTTCGCCGTTCAGCACAACGTCAACTTGCGGCCCAACAGAGAGCCACTGCGTCAGTTGCAGGTTTGCGGCGAGAAGGTTGAAATATTCTTCGGAGCCAAATTTGACCTCCCGCTTTTTGAGCGATTTTTCGAGCGCTTGAGCCTCGCCGTCGGTCCAAATTTCCTGTTTTTGGTAAAACGTCTTGCCGGCAATGTTGCGCGTGGGCGTGACGTTAATGGTATAACCACGAGCCTCGTTCGCCTCCCGGTTCGCGCGCCGAAAATCATCGACGGATTTCGCTTCCTTCAGCCGGCCGGTCGATTTCGCGCCAGCCACCGCGGAAGGCCCTTCCGTCTCGGATTTTAGCGCGTCGTAATCAGCCGAGGCGTCGGCAAAGGGATCGCTGGCCGCGCCGCCGCCAATACTAAAACCACTCCCGCTGCGGCTGACTGCTCCGCGTTTGCTTTCTTCCCGGGATCGCGGCATCGGCGCTTGGGTGCGGAGCGGAACGGGCACGTCGCGGCGGGTTTCGTCTTCCACGATCAAAAACGTGGTGTATGGGGTCACGATGCCGAATTTTCGCGCCAGTTCGACGACTTCTTCCTTCAGCTCGTTGCTTTCTCCGTGAAGGCGAATTTGGTCGAGCAAATACCCAACGCGCCGCGTAGCCCAAAGATGCGCGATAAATTCCGTTTCCGCTCCGGAGCGGGCCAACTTTACGGGCAATTTGACGGTTTGCTTTGCGCCGTTGGCCGTTCCGGTCAAGATCACTTCTCCGTTCTTCGCATCCGGGTTGTAGCGGCCCAAAACCACGAGTTGATCGCCGCGGAAGAGGTCCGGCAGATCCTTGGGATAACGGTTTCTTACCCAATCCGCGCCGTCCAGCTTCAGATTCAGGTTGGTTAGGACGGGATCGGAAATTTTGGCGTAAAACGTGGAGACTTTGTGCTCGATATCTTCATTCGGCAGGACGTATTGGCTTACCGCGCGCGTTTCTTCGGTCACCAGGTCGAGCAGGTGGGTATTGATATTCGTGCCGATGCCAAAGCAGAAAACCCGCGGTTTTGCGCCGGAAGTCTCCACCGCGCGTTGGAGCGACTTCAAGATCACTTCCTTCTTCGTTGCGCCCAGCGTCGGTTTGCCGTCGGTTAGGAAAATCACCTGCACCGGCCGGTCGCCTTTCGCGGTATCCGCTGCCGTTTCAACGGCTAGCGTCAACGCTTCTTCAATCGCGGTGCCGCCAATGGCGCGCACGTCTTTCACGAACTTCATCGCCTTGTCCCGGTTTTTCTTGCTGGCGCTGACTAACTCCTCAAAAACCGGCTCCGCTTCGGTTGAAAATCGAATGACCTCGAAGCGGTCTTCGGCATTGAGGCTATTGATACAAAAATCCAGCGCCTCTTGTGCTTGCTCCATTTTTTCGCCGCGCATCGAGCCGGATGAATCAAACACGAAAATGACGTCTTTTGCGACAACCTCAGCCTCTTCGTTCCAGTCTCCCGGGCTAAGCAGAAGCATAAAATGGCCCGGTTCGTCGTTGTCGTTTTCGTGATAGGTCAGGAAGTCCATTGCCACCGGTTCGTTGCCTTCCGGCTTGAGCGAATAAAACACCTGGAGATCGCGATCCACCGCCATTTTATCCTCTTCCAGCCCCAGCGAAGCTTTACGCTTGCCTTTGCGCGACACCTCAATTTCGTGCGATGGCGAATAAACCGTTTTCAGCGTTTTCCCTTCGCTGGCTTGTATCTGAACGCGCAGCGAAAAATCGGGAATCGGCTTGCGGCAATACTTGGCGACATTGAGCGGGTAACTATATTGCACCAGGTTGCCGTCTTTTTTGAGCAGCTCGGTATATTTGATGCGCACCTCTTTTTCCGAATGCGGTTCGATCGGAAAAATGCGCACCTTGAACAAGCCCCGGTCGCAGTATTCGAACAAGGCTGGATCCAAGGCGCGCCTTACTATGTCTTCGTAAATTTTGCGCGCTTTTTTCGCGTCGAGCAGCTCGGCTTCCACCAGTTCACCGTTTACCTCCATGGCAAACTCGCTAACCTGCGCGTCTTTGGGCACGGGAAAGATGAAGGTGCCCTCCAGCCGGCGGGAAGTGGCGTTTTTGAAGACCTGAACCACCTCCGTGGTGGCGAGTTGGTCCTGAATTTTGATTTCCACCTGCTGGCGTTGGAGATCCAGCGGCATGTGCCGGTGAATGGGCCGGGGACGCGGAATCGGCCAAGGCCGATGGGGCGGATGAGGCGGGCGCGGAGGATGCGGCGGCTCAGGGATGACGATGGGCGGATGATCGACAGGGTGGTGAACGATGATGAGCCCGTTGGCGAGGCCGGAAATGGGGAGAAAAAGCGCGGCGAGGAGGATGGGAAGCAAAAAACGTGGGTTCATCGGTCAGGAGGTGGGTTCTGGGAGTTTAGACACAGTTGGCGCCGGCTTCTTAGCTTCAACCTGCCACGCTTTTGCGGGTGGCTTTGTCAGAAGTTTGTAAAAACGCGCCCGCTACGGGGCCGGCGCAAGGCGCAGCAGCACAAATTGCTTCCGCTCCCACTCAAAATCGGCGATCTGCCGGGTTTGGAACGGCTCCAGGTATCGCTGAATTTTCGGCTGCTTCAGATCCTTGGGCCGCACGGCGAGAAATCGCGGATTTTCCGGCATGTGCGCCACGCGGGCAGCTTCCACGTAAGGATGGCGGACGTAGACCAGAAAACGCAGGTTACCGGGATCGTAAAACGCGAGAAGCCCGTCGTCATCGCCGAGTTTTGCCTCCAAATCGCGGGCTAACGGGCGATATTTCGCGTTTTCAGCCTCCAACGGCGTTGCGTGGACGAAAAAGAGAAAAATCGAGGCTGCGAGCACGAAGCTCGTGCCGATGAGCGGATGCCAATTTTTCCGCCGAAGGGCGATCGCCAACGTTGCCAACGCAAGACCGGCCGCGCACCCTGCCAGCCAAACCGAAGCCGCGGGGCCGAATCGCGGAACCAGCCAAATCGCGAGAATCGCCACCAAACTCAGCACCCCGGCGGCAACCATGTTGCCCCGGCGCCATCGCTCCTCTAACCGGCTCAACCTGGAATGCCCGACGCGTCCCAAAAGATCGGTCAAAACCACCGCAGCGATGGGAAAAACCGGCATGACGTAGCGCGCCTCACCCTTGGGCGCCAGGCAAATGAGCGCAAAACCGAAGACGATGCCGAAACGCGCGCCGCCCATCGCGAAATCCCAGTTTTTGCGCGAATTTCGCGGCTCAAGCTTCGCGATTTTCCACGCCCAAATCAGCAGGACCGTCCACGGCAGGAAGTCCTTGGCCATTTCCAGCGGCCGAAGCAGCCATGCGCCGAAATCCACGTCATCCAGCGTCAACCTGGCCATGAATTGCTGAATCCACACGCCGGAGGTCTCTTCCGCCGAGCCAACCGCGTTTTGGTTGAGAATCGCCCACGGCGCGAAAACCGCCGCCATGAGCAGCAGCCCGCAAAAATGGGCCGGATGCAGCGCCTCACGCAGCCGGCCTGCCTTCCAAAGCGTGGCGAGGACGATTGGGTAGAAAAAAATCAGGTGGACCGGGCCTTTGGCCAGCAATCCCAGTCCCAAAAGCAGCCACGGCGCGGTGTAGGCCAGCCAGCGACGCCCCTGCGTCCACCAACGCAGCCACAGCAGGAACGCGATGCCGGTTTGGGCGACGAACATGGCCTCAATTTCCGCCATTCGCCCCTTGTCCAGCACGCCGAACGCGGTCAGGAAAAACAGCCCCGCCATGGCCGCGCGCCAGACGCCGAATTGGTCGCGCAAGGCCCACGCCGCCACCAGGGCGAAGGCCAGAATCCAAAGGATCGACGGAAATCGCGCCGACCAGACGCTATCGCCGGTTAGGGCGAACATTCCGGCGATGGTCCAATTGATCAGCGGCGGCTTGCGGCTGTAGACCTCGCCTCCCACGCGCGGGACGATGAAATCACCGGTTTGGAGCATGGTGCGCGCCGGTAAAATGCGCCGAGGCTCCTCACCGCGGATTTCGTGCGAGCCGAGAAACGGGAGGTAGAGGGCGGCCCAAATCACGGAAATGAGCGCGATGGCGTGCCGGAGCTTCATGTTGCGCGGGCGTGGTGCAGCGCGGCGCGGCTACCACAGGTTTACGTCGAATTTTCGCAAAACCAGCCCCAGCGTCCCGAAACACGCGAAGGTTAGGACCACTCCCAAGCCTAACGCGGCCCAAAATCCCCAATTTCGCTGCAAGAGCCACGGGATGAGCAAAAACATCGGCAACGTGGGCAGGACGTACCAGAAGGTGTAGTAGGCGTGGGCGCCGATTTTGTCCGAGCCCTGCTTTTCCACGAACAGCCAGATCATCGTGAGCGTGGTCACCAGCGGCAGGGCACCGACCAATGCGCCCAACCGGTCATTGAGCTTCGCGGTTTCGGAAACCAGAACCACCAGCCCGGCGGTGATCAGCAGCTTGAGCCAAATCGGCATCGGTTGGGCGGTGGAAACCGGATTTCAGAAGGCGGAAATGCGAAATTCCGCGCTCCCCGTTCCGCATTTTTCACCTCACTTGGGATCGATGCGAAACATGCGGCCGTCCCAGTTGAGGACCACGATTTCGCCGTCCAAATCCGGGTAAATGCCGGTCGGCTGAAATTTGTCTTCCTGCGTTGGCCGGTGCAGTTCGATTTCATCGACCACCTTGCGCTGAGAGCTATCGTACTTCAGCGCCCAGGTGTTGCCGGTCTTCCAATCGGCGACGATGTAGTGGCCGCGCAGGGCGGGAATTTTTTGGCCGCGATAGACAAAACCGCCGGTGATGCTAAAGCCCTCGTCGCGGCCGTACTCCCAAATTGGCTCGATGAACCGGGTCCCCTCCTTGGGCTTCTTTTGCTTGTCGCCGAGCCCTAACGCATCCATCAACTTGTCGCGCTCGAAAAACTCGTGGGCGCCCTCGCGGAACTCCCAGCCGTAGTTGCCGCCTTTTTCGATCAAATTCACCTCTTCCCACAAATTTTGCCCCACGTCGGCCAGCCAAAACAGGCCGGTTTCCGGGTCGATCGTGGCGCCCCACGGGTTCCTCAGCCCCAGCGCCCAAATTTCCGGACAGGCGTGCGGCGTCTCGATGAACGGGTTGTCCGCGGGAATGCCGTACTGCCGCCCGGGCGAGGTTCCATCCACGTCGATGCGCAGAACCTTTCCGTTCCAGCGCGTCAATTTCTGGGCCAGCAAATGGACGCCGTTGCGCATCCCGCCATCGCCGATGCAGATGTAGAGAAACCCGTCCTTTGGCCCGAAAAAGATGTTCCCGCTGTTGTGATTCCACTCCGGTTGCTGGATTTCCATCAAAATCCGCTCCGTGGTCAGGTCGGCGACGTTGGGATCGCTCGGCGAGACCTGGATTTCGCTCACCACGCTGCGTTTGGGCCCCTGCCGGCTGTAGTACACGTAAAATTTGCGGTTTTCGGCGAATTTCGGGTGAAAAGCCAGGCCCAGCAACCCTTCCTCAAAATCGCGCTCGGCCATTTTGCGGTCGGAAAAATCCAGAAAAACGGCGTCGGCGCCGGATGGGGCCAGAATCTTGATTTTTCCGGTTTGCTCGACCAAAAACTGGCGTTTGGAGCCATCCGGCGGGGAAAGAAGGACGACGGGACGCTCGAATTTTCGATCCGTGAGGATTTGTGTGATCTTGACTTCGGCGGCTTGGGCCGAACCGAGGGCCAACATCGCCAGCAGTGCGAAAAATGGGGCTTTCATGCCGGCATGAAGCATGAAGAGAGCCAGATAGCAAGAGAAAGCCTCAATCGGGAACGCGGAATTCGAAATGCGGAATGCCAACCTTACATTCGCTCCGTGGTGGCGATGCCCAGCAGACCGAGGCCCCCTTTTTAGCACGCGCGATATGGCCTCGCAGAGCAACAATTCTGCGCGGGAGTCGCCACGACAGGACAATGATCGATCGCCGCCGCTTCCTAACCACAACCCTAACCACAACCCTAACCGCAACCCCAATGCTTGCCTTGGCTGACGACAAAATCTCGCCGATCGACGCCCACGTTCACGTTTGGACGCCGGACACGGAAAAATTTCTCCTGGCCGAGGGCTACGAAAAAACCGCGATGAAGCCGACCAGTTTCACGCCGGAGGAACTCTTCGCCCAGTGCCGGCCGCATGGCGTCGAGCGCATCGTCCTCATCCAGATGAGCTTCTACCGCTTCGACAACAGCTACATGCTCCAGGCCATGCGCGAATTTTGAGGTAAGCAAGGGGGAGTTGGTCTTTTCCTGATGCCGGATTCTCAAGAATCCGGTCTTCTAGAAAGACCGGATTTTTGGAAACCTAGTCTCCGTGACCTTCCAAAAATCACGAAATCTAGCTTTTAAGTGAGGCTAAGTCTATGTTAATCTGGTCTCCATCAGAAACCAGATCACAGAAACTGTCGCGCAAAAACTTGGAGCCGCGCTTGAATTGGACCTGTCGCTCGTCACTGAACGAGAGGCCGAACTTCCCCGCCTACCGAACAAAATCCATGCCATAACCGGCATGCGCCGGTCGGGGAAAACGTGCTTCCTCTTCCAGTGCCTTCGCGAGCGGCTTGAGGCCGGCGCGCCGCGCGAATCACTGGTTTACTTCAACTTTGAGGACGAGCGGCTCGGTGATTTTTCCATGGCCGACCTCAACACGATCCCGGAGGAATTCTACCGCCAGTTCCCTGATTTTCGGTCCAAACAACGCGTTTGCTTCTGCTTTGATAAAATCCAGGTCGTTCCCGATTGGGAACGATTCGTCCGCCGCCTGCTGGACGAAGAAAACGTCGAAATCCTGATCAGCGGTTCATCGGCTAAAATGCTAAGCCGCGAAGTGGCGACATCCATGCGAGGCCGTGCGATGGAAACCGTCATCACTCCCTTCAGTTTCGGCGAATTTTTGCGCCACCGGGCTATCGAGGGCCCGCAACACGGCAATCTCATCAGTGGACGAACGCGTTCGCGCTTGGTGGCCGCTTTTGACGAATACATGGCCGTCGGCGGCTTTCCGGAAGTTGCCGGCGCCGCCACGGAGCGCGACCGCATCCAGCTCTTGCAGCAATACATCGATGCGGTGCTGTTTCGCGACGTCGTCGAGCGCCACGCCGTTAGCAATTTGCCGGCTTTGCGCGCCTTGGTCCGCACGCTGCTGAAAAATCCGGCGTGCCTCTTCAGCATCAGCAAAATCCACAAGGATTTCCAGTCTCAGGGCATCAAGGTGTCCAAGGAATCGCTGCTGGAGTATCTGGCCCATCTGGAGGACGCCTTTCTCGTTCAGCCGCTGCCGATTTTCGCCCAATCAGAGCGCCGCAGAAATTCGAATCCGCGCAAAACTTACCTCGCCGATCACTCGCTGAACCTGGCCGTTAGCCCGAAATCGGGTCAAAACCACGGCCATCATCTGGAAAACGTGGTTGCCTGCGAATTGCGTCGGCGTTGCCGCGATTTGGCCTATTTCAGGACCGAATCCGGGCATGAGGTTGATTTTTTGGTCCACGATTTCGAGGGCGGCGAACAGTTGGTTCAAGTTTCCGAGACGGTGGCCGATTTGCCGACGCTGCAACGCGAAATCCGCGCGTTAGAGGAAGCGAGCAGCGAACGGCCGGAAGCAAAATTGTTGCTCTTGACCTGGAATGATCCGGAGCGCGTCGAAACGCTCGATGAAGGCGGCAAGGTCGAAGTTCGCGCGGTTTGGCGCTGGCTCTTGGGCGTCTAATTCAGCCGGAAACCGCCTGCCGCTACATTCGCTCCGTCGTAGCGATGCCGAGCAGACCGAGCCCTTTTTTCAGCACGCGCGAGGTGGCTTCGCAGAGCATCAGCCGGGTTTCGCGCGCGGCTCCCTCGGCTTTGAGGACGGGGCAGGCCTCGTAGAAACTGTGGTAGGCTCTGGCCAGATCGTAGAGGTAGCCGGCCAGAACGTTGGGTTTGTGATCGTTGAGTACGTCGCCCACGGCTTCGCCAAAACGGAGGAGAATAACCGCGAGATTTCGCTCGCCGGGCTCGGAAATTTGCGCCTCGGCGGGAATTTGGAACTCGCCGTCCAGCTTGCGGAAAATGCCGCGGGTGCGGACGTAGGAGTTGAGGAGGTAGGGCGCGGTGTTGCCTTTGAGCGAGAGCATTTTGTCCCAATCAAAGACGTAGTCGGTCATGCGCGCCTGACACAACTCGGCGTATTTCACGCTGCCGAGGCCGACGGCGCGGGCGACGGCCGGTTTTTCCTCGGCGGGGAGCGAAAACTTGGCTTCCTCGGCCTCGCGCGCCTCCAAAAACGCGGTCGAGCGCTCGATCGCCTCGTCCAGCACTTCCTGGAGGCCGACGCTCTTGCCGCTGCGCGTTTTGAACATCTTGCGGTCTTTGCCGAGAATGCTGCCGAAGGCGATGTGGGCGAGTTTGACGGTTTGGCCGCGCATTCGCGCCACCTCGAAAACCTGCTGAAAATGAAGCTGCTGCGGTGCGCCGACGACGTACCAAATTTCATCCGCGTTCCATTCCCGGAGCCGGTGATCGATGGTGGCGAGGTCGGTGGTGGCGTAGTTGAACCCACCGTCGCTTTTTTGGATCATGCAGGGAATATCGCGCCATTCGCCGTCTTTTTGGATTTTCAACGGGTCGTCCTTCGGCTCCTTGGATCCATCGGAAAAAATGCAAATCGCGCCATCGCTTGCGGTGGCGAGACCGGCTTGTTTTAGCTCGTCAACGAGCGGTTGCAAGGCGTCGTTGTAGTGGCTCTCGCCCAGGTAATGGTCGAATTTTACGTCGAGCTGATCGTAAATTTTGCCGAGGCCGTCGAGCGAGATATCCACGCATTTTCGCCAAATTTCCAGGTTTTCAGCGTCGCCTTGCTGGAGTTTGACGAGTTCCCGCCGGCACTCGCCCGCAATTTCCGCGTCCTCTTCCTGCAGCGCGTTCACGGCCTGGTAGGTGCGCAACAATTCGGCGATGGGATCAGCCTTCAGCGCGTCGTGATCCAGCAAATTTTTCCAGCCGTAGATGATCATCCCGAATTGCGTGCCCCAGTCGCCGATGTGGTTGTCGGTGATGACGTGGTGACCCAAAAATCGCGCCACGCGCGCCAGGCAATCGCCGATGATCGTCGAGCGGATGTGGCCGACGTGCATTTGCTTGGCGACGTTCGGCGCGCTGAAGTCGATGACGATGGTTTTGGCCGGTTCGGCCAAGGGAACGCCCAGCCGCTCGTCAGCGGCCAACGCAACCAGCCGCGCGGCAATCGCCTCTGGTTTGAGCCGAAAATTGAGGAAGCCGGGCCCGGCAATTTCCGGCGGATCGGCTAAATCCGCGATTTCCAGGTTTTCGGCCACTTCCGCGGCAAATTCGCGCGGATTGGTCTTGAGCCGCTTGGCCAAAATCATGGCGCTGTTGCACTGATAGTCGCCAAATTTGGGATCCTGGGTCGCAACGACGCTGACTGCGAAATTTTCCGGCAATTCAGCCGCTTTCGAGCTTTTCGCCAGCGCATCGGCAACGCGCGATTCAAGGATGGAGGGGATGGTTTCAGCCATTTTTTCGTAGTCTCAAAACAAAGCACAAATCACCAGGAACAAAGAAAAATCACCCGCGGCTTTCGGGCTTTTTCGCCAAAACTTCGAGGATTTGTTCCGGATCCCGGGCGTCCGCCAATTCGGTGCGGATTTCGGGGCTGTGGAACATTTTTGCGATCGCCGCCAAGGTGCGCAAATGGCTGTGATATTGCGTCTTGGGCACCACAAAAAGCACCACGAAGTAAACCGGGGCGTTGTCCAGAGCGCAAAACTCGATTCCCTCCCTGGAGCGGCCAAAAACGGCCACCACTTCCATCAGGCCATCGACAAAAGTATGCGGAATGGCAACGCCGGAACCAATTCCGGTGCTGGTTTGTTGTTCGCGCTGGTAGAGCAGCTCGAGGACCTCCGATTTGTTGGCGGATTCCAACAGATGATTGTCCTCGAGATGATCCACCAACTCCTCGATGGCCGCCAAGTGCTCCGTGCTCTTCATTTCCGGAACAATGTGGTCGGCCGTAAGTAGTTCGGCCAGATTCATGGGTGAGAGACGTCGTCTGCTCGCTTTGGGCAAAAAGGGTTGACGCTAGCCGCCCAAAATTCAACCGCAAGTCACGATTTTGACGAATGCTTGCCAAAATCCCGCCACTGGCCGCCAATGAGCCGCTGGTGGGGAAAAAATCCCGCCTTGTAGCTCATGTGCGCGTTGGCGCCCACGTAGTAGCCCAGGTAAAGGTGACGCAGCCCCCGTTCGCGGCAAAATTCGATCTGTTTGAGCACCGAAAACGTCCCGGGGCTAAATTTGGCGAGGTCCATATCGTAGAAGCAATACACCGCGGACAAACACGATCGCCCGCGATCCGCGATCGCCACGCCAATGAGGTGCGAGCCGCGAAAATAGGCGAATTCCAGCGTCTCGCAGCAAGTGTCGGTCAGGAACATTTTGTAGTCGTACAAGCTCGTGGACCGATCGTGCTGGGTCAGGCCCTTGCGGTCGCTGTGAGCGTTAAAAAGTTCCACGCGCTGCCGGTCGGCCAGGGGTTGGCGCACGACGGTTCGGAATTCCGCGTTGCCCCGGCGCAACGTGCGGCGTTGCGTCTTGTTCGGCTCAAAATCGCGGACCGGGATGCGAATCGGCTCGCAAGCCTGGCAATTGGGGCAAGCCGTGCGGTAGAGATAGCGGCCATAGCGCCTGTCGCCCTCGTCCATGCGCCGGTCGAGCTGTTCGCCGGTCAATTTCTCCAGCGGTTTGCGCAGCGGCATGCGCGCCAGGGTGTCCGGCAGGTAGGGGCACTCGTCTTCGCTGTCGTAGACGATGATCTCTGAGGGGTGCATGGAAACCTGAAGGGTAGGGGGTACACCGGCAAGGTAGCCAAGCTTCAGCTTCCGTCGAGAAATTCGATGATTTGCCGCCCCAACGCGAATTTGGCGATTGACGTGGCTCCATCAGCCCTCGGGCCCCACACAACCCAGGCGCATCGAAAAATAGTGCGTCTCCTCCAGGGCGCGGTCGCCGGTTTCGCGAATTCGTCCCCAAATTTGGCGCATCATCGCTTCCAGGCGCTGGCGATGCCGGGGATCGGCCGCCAGGTTTGTTTGTTCGTTAGGGTCCTCGTCCAGGTTGTAGAGTTCATCGAAGTCGAACCCGTTGAACGCCAATTTCCACGAGCCGTCCCACAAAATCCGCTGGGTTAACCGAAAGCGCGTGCCGTGATTTTCCGCGTAGGCCGGGCCGGTTTCCAGGTTGGCGTCGTGCAACTGCGGCAGCAGCGATTTTGAGTCGGGAACGTCGATGGAATCGGCGCCGGCCAACTCGCAAATTGTCGGGCAAAGGTCGTGCAGGTTCACTGGCCGGCTACAACTTCCAGGCTCGATCCCCGGTCCCGCCACGAGCAGCGGAACGCGGTAAATTTCCTCAAACGGGCCGAAATTGTGCGCGTCAAAGCCGTGAGCGCCGACATAGCGCCCGTGATCGGCGGTGACGATGACGATGGTGTTCCCATCGTCGTCCAACTTCTCGGTTAGGCGGCCGAATTGATCGTCCAGCTCGGTAATCCTGCCAAAGTAACACGTCCGCGCCATGCGCCAATGTTCGGCGCTCAATTTGCGGGAAATTTCCCGCTCGCGGCGATAGAAATTCGGCCGTCCGGCAAAATCGTCGTGCAGCGTTTCGGGAAGCGCGATCGTGCTCGGATCGTAGCGCTCGAACGTCGGCCGACTCACGATGAGCGACTCGTTAGGCTCGGAAAAACTGGCGCAAGCCAGCCAGGGGCGGTCGTCCTGACATTGCGCGAAAAACTCCAGCGTCCGGTCGATGGTCGACTGCGGGTAACGCTCCTGCGCGGGCACGTCGGTCACGCCCCAGTGCAGCACCCGGCGATATCCCGGCGGGCCATCCAGGTAACCGCTCAGCTCGTCATCAACCGGCAAACTTCCCCCGTCCTGGCCCTTGCCCAAATTCGCGTGATGCTTCGCGCCTTTCACAAAATGGCGATCCCAGCCAAAGTCTTCGAGCTGGTTGGTCCGCTCGATGTGCCACTTGCCGAAGTAGCCGGTCTGGTAGCCACAAACGCGCAGCCGCTGCGCGAAATGCGGCTTGTTGGCGCGAAGCACGCATTGATCGGGATCGCGTCCGTGCTCGACTTCCAGCACACCGTGGTTGTGCGGCAGCAGCCCGGTCATGAAGCTGGCGCGGGCGGGCGAACAAGTTGGGCTGGGCGTGTAGCAGCGGCTGAAATTAAGGCCGCGTTCGCGCAATTTGTCGAAGTTTGGCGTTAGGCAACCGCTGCCGCTTTCCAAGGCCGCCGCCTGCGCGCCGTCCATCAAAAAGAGGAGGATGTTAGGGCGATTCATCGGCACTTGGGGCCGAATTTTTGGCCCTGTCAGGATTTTTGGTTAGTCAAGGGATTAGGACGTCGGCAGAGTAGTGGCCGCCGGTCGTTTTTCAAGTTTCGCGTTCGCACCAACTCATTGCGTGAGCCAATCCAGCGAAAACGCGGCGAAGCTGATTTGGCCGTAGTTGTTGCGCTCGTAGACGATTCCCACGCGCCCGTCGGCCAGCCGCGCCATGCAGGAATATGCCGCGGATCCGCTGGCAACCAGCTTGCTCACCGGCCAGGTCCGCCCTTCGTCCAAACTCATCCGCACCCGCAGGTTCGAACGCCCCCGGCCGGCGGGATTCGCGAACAAAATCCGGCTCGGCTCGCCGTTTTCCGCGAACGAGTAGCGGTAGAGGCTGGCTTGGCAGGGTGGCTCCGGCAAGGCTGGGTCCATGGCCTCGGCATCCCAAGTTTGGCCGCCGTCAAAACTGCGCGCGGCCAGCCGATTGCCGGATTTGTCCGGAAATCCGCCGCGGCCCCAATGATTGCGCATGTTGATGAGCAGGCCGGCTTTGCCGTTCTCCACGATCTCGGCCAACTGGCACTCGTTTGTGAAATCGCCGAGAATTCCGCCTAGTTTCCAGGTTAGGCCGCGGTCGTCGCTGAAAATCACGTGCGAGTAGCTGGGTTGGCGTTTGTTGAAGCTGCGGCGAAAATTCGCGGGGAACAGCAACCGGCCCTTGTGCGCGCCGTGCCGGATTTGCACGCCAATTCCCGGCCCAAACGCGTAGTGGCCCCAGTCCGGCTTTTTGATGGCCGCGGTGATGTCGATCGGCTCGCCCCAGGTTTTGCCGCTGTCGTCGCTGCGAAACAAAACCAGCGTTCCACCCGCGCGGGCGCCGGATTCGGTGAGGTAGTCGCGATTCACCGCCAGCCAAATCGTCCCCGTTTCGGCATCAACCACGGCGGTTGGGTTGCCGTACTTGATCCGCGCAACGCCGCCCTCTTCGTAGATGAGCTGCTGCGTTAGCCACGTTGCTCCGCCATCGGTGCTGCGCTTCAAAAGCAGGTCGATGTCGCCATCGTCGGAGAGGCTGGATTTGCGCGCTTCGCAGATGACGAGCAGGTCCCCGTTCGGCGCGACGACAAACGAGGGGATGCGATAGGCATGGTAGCCATCTCGACCGCCGGCGAACACATCCACGCGCTCAGGCACAGGAGCGGGCTCGACCAACGTACGGCCGCCGGTTCCGAGCGAAAACCTGGCGTGTTTCCACTCGCTGACGCCCTGGCCGGTGGCGCGCGATCCGAACGCAAGATGGTGGCCGCGGTCGCGATGGTCGATCTTCGCCGCGAGCAGCAAGCGATCGTCCACCAACAGGTTTAAAACGCGCGATGGCCCGTGGAAAAGGAGCGTCCAATCGTGGAAGGCGTCCAGATTTTCAACCGCCAACGCGCCCTCCACCCAGCCATCCGAACCCGTGTGGATTCCGCCGACCAGTTCCGTCCCCCGCCGGCCCAGTTGAAGGCCGAAACGCAGCACGCTTTTGGGATCGCCAGCCGCGACGCAGACCTCGGTGGAGATGGCGCGAGTCGCACCGCCCGTGTCGTTGGGAATGCGCAGCGTCCACGTGTAGGTAAAGCCCGCCGAACGCGCCTCCGCACGCTGCGCATCGCTGAGTTCGTGGTGAAAATAAGCGTCCTCCGGCTCCTCGCGCGATGGTTCGGCGTCCGTGATGCGCAAAATCCCGGCTTCCAGCGTGACTTCAGCCGATTTATCCTTGTCGTGGGCGGCAACCCAGCCTGAAGCCTCGATTCCACGTTTAGCGTCGAATTCGACGACGTTGGGTTGTGATTGTGCCAGGGCGAAAACCGGCAAGAACAAGGCAAATGCGGCATGCGTCTTCATGCAGGTGAAACGCGTTACACAGGGAGCGCCTTTCAAGATTGCAGGGGACGCTTGGCGAAACTTCGGGCAGCCGCTAGGTTCGCCTCATGGCCAACAAGAAAACCAAGCGGCAATCCAACCAAAAACCGCCCAATCCGCACGACCGCTTTATCCGCGGTTGGTTGGGCAAGGCTCGCGAAATGCGCAAATTTTTGCGTTGGAGCCTGCCCGAATGGCTCCAAAAACCGCTGAATTGGCGCACGATGAAGGTGCGGGTCAGTTCCACATTCGTCGATGAACGGCTGCGCGAGCGCGAGTCCGACCTGCTGGTGGAATTTCGCACCAAAGGTGGCAAACCGGTCCTGGTTTACGTCCTCTGGGAGCACCAAATGAGGGTGGATCCACTCATGCCCTGGCGCATTCTCTGCTATCGCGTGGAAATTTGGCGCCAATGGCAGGAGGAAAACCCGGGAGCCACGGTTTTTCCGTTCATCTACGCGATGGTGCTGCACCAAGGTCCGGAAACCTGGACCGCGCCGTTGGATTTCGCCGAATCCATCTCAACGGACGAATTGGGTCTTGACGAAGAAGAGTTGGAGGATCAGGAAGTGCGCAGCCGCTACGGCGTGCTCTCAGTCAGCGAGCTGCCGAAGCTGGGTTGGCCGCAAGAACTCACCTTGCGGCTGGGATTGAGCCTGATTCATCAAGTCAGCCAAGGCAGTAGTTCGCGCTGGCTGAAAGATCGCGGCGAAGACATGGACGCGCTCTTGAGCCAAACCGGCGGCCGTGCTATTCTCTCCATCGTCATCGAATACATCTTCATGACCGACGACCGCGAAAAAGTCGTTCAGATGCTCAAATCCAATCCACCCGAAATCCAAAGCGAGACCATGACTTACTACGAAGAGATCCTTCAGGAAGGAATCGAAAAGGGAATCGAGAAAGGCCGCGAAGAGGGCCGCGACGCAGGCCGCAAAGAGGGCCGTGATGAATTCCAACGCGAGATGATTTTGGGGATGCTGGCCAAGGGCTTGACGCCGAACGAAGTGGCGAAGCTGGTTTCCGCGACACCAGCCAAAGTCCGGGCGATCGCCGCAAAGGCAGCTGAACCGGCCTCAGCTCAGCCGTAAAGATCGGTAATCGCCTTGCCTTTGTTCGCGAAGGTGAACGGGCGCCGGCTGGGCGAGTAAATCGTCTCTTCCAGCGGAACACCCATTCCATGGCCGATCGTAGCCAGGAAATCCTCGGGAGTGACTTCGTTGCGGACGACTTTTTTGCCCTGTTTGTCGGATTCGCCAAAGCGCTGGCCGCCGGCGATGCCTCCACCCGCCAGGACGCAGGAGTAAGTGGCTGGAAAGTGGTCGCGGCCGGAGTTCATGTTGATTTCCGGTGTGCGTCCGAATTCCGTGCCGATGGCTACGAGGGTGCTGTCCAGCAGGCCTTTGGATTGCAGATCCGTCAACAGGGTGGCCACGGCTTGGTCCAGGGCGGGGAAAACGCTGTCGGCGCGGGTTTGCAGGTCCTCGTGCATGTCGAATCCGCCGGTGTGGACCTCGATGACGCGCACGCCGCGCTCCACGAGCCGCCGCGCCAAAAGGCAACCCAAACCCACGCGCGTTTCGCCGTATTGCGCCCGGTTCGATTCGCCGCTGATGTCGAAGGCCTCCAGTTCCGTGCTTTTCAGCAGGTGGGTGGCCTGCTCGTAGTATTCCACGTAGGATTTGGGGCCGCTGTACTTGAATTTTTCCACAAACTGCTTGCCCAGCTTGTTGGCGATCTCCATGCGGCGGTCGAATCGCTCGTCGCCGGTCAGGAGCATCGAGTTGGGCACCCCGCCATCGGGATCGGCGATCGGCAACGGGCTCAGCGAGGGGTCGAGGTAGCCGGAATTCGAGGTGCTTTGGCCCACGACCACGCTATCGGGCAAAATTTCGTTGCGCTTGCCGAGCAACTCCTGCGCGAACGATCCCACGCGCGGGTGCACGATGGTGGCGCGCTTTGCGTAGCCGGTGAGCATGATGTAGCGGCCGCCTTCATGCGCCCCGTTGGTGGAGTGCATGCTGTTGATGATGGCCAGCTTGTCGGCATGCTTGGCCAGGTTGGTGAACTTGGGCCCAAGCTGGATGCCATCCACGTTGGTGGAAATCGGCGGTTCGCGGTCGAACATCACCGCCCCGCTCTTGTTGGTGCAGTCAAAGGAGTCGAGGTGGCTCATTCCGCCCGAGCAGTAGATGTAGATGAGGCTCTTGGCCTTGCCGCCGCCGCTTTGGGCGCTGGCTTGGTCCATCATCGTGGCGAACGGAGTGGAGAGGCCAACGCCCAGGGTGAGCTTGGCGGTGCGCTCCATAAAGAAGCGGCGGCTTTGGGAGTCTTTTCCGGATAATTCGGCAAGGTGCATGATCGTAATGGGTAAAAGTTGAAAAGTGGGAAGGTAAAGGGTGGAAGCTACTGGATGAAGAGGAATTCCGGGCTGTTCATGAGCGCCCACGCCAGGTCGCGAATCCCGTCGTCGCCGTATTCATCCAGGATGTCGACTCCCATGGCTTGCTCCTCGTCGGAGGGAAACCGCGAAAGCATGGTGAAGTAGACGGCCCGGACCTTGTCCTCGGGCGCATCCAGTTCTTCCAGATCGTTGACGACTTTGGAGCCGCCGCCGGTGAGCCGGTCGGTCACCACGCCGTTCATGAGCGCGAGAACCTGGGGCACGGAACCGTCAAACGTGTGCTCGTCGGTCACCAATCGGTCCGATTGGCCAAAGGTGTCGAGCAGGGAAGCGCCGGGAGCGGGTTGCTGCATTTCAGAGGCGCGAATCAGCTCCAATCCGCCCAACCGCGGCACGTCGGGGGCGCGGGGCGAGAGTTGGCCCGGCTCATCGACGATTCCGCTGCCCAGCAGGCGCCGGTTGGAGTTGAAAGCCTGGTAGTGCTCCCACATTTTGGTCATCGTCACCTCGTTGAGGTTGACATTGAGCAGCGAGCGGATGAACGAGCCATCCCGGCCGCGAACGGTGTCCACTTCCGGCCCGTGAGCCAGCAGCATGAGCGAATCCCAGGCTTGTTCGGCGCGCATTCGACGCAAAACCGGCCCCTGGAAGGTGTAGGAGCGCGATTGGCTGGGCTCTTCAAATGTGGAGATCGACTGGTAAGCCCGGGTGTTGTAGAGCGTGCGCATGAATTGGCGCAGATCGTAGTTTAGCCCCTTCATCACCCCGGCAAGGTAGTTGGCCACGTCCGCCTGAGCCGTTTCGCGCTCCCATTCCACCGGAAAATCGTGAACCGGCTCGATGATGGCGCGGCCAAAGGCGCGGCTCCACATGCGGTTGGCGATGACCAGGGCAAAACGCGGGTTGTCCGGCCCTGTCAGCCAGTCCGCCATGGCTTCGCGCCGCGTTTTCCCGCTCATTTTCGCCGATTTGCCCACCATCGTCTTGGGGCGAAAGACTTCCCCGCCAATGTCCTCGATGTTGGTGGGCACCGGCAATTCGGCGCCTTCAATGTCGGTCAAATTCCAACCCAAAAAGTTGACGAAATAGCGAAATTGGCGGGCGGAAGCCGGGTTGTCGAAGTCGATCCCCTTGCCCGTAGCGAAGCTCTCGAACTGTTTCTTCCAATTTTGCGGCGCGTCCGGAATTTGGCCGTAGCTGCCTGCCATCATCATGCCGGCGGCCCCGCGGAAAGTTGACAACGTGCGCTGAGTTTGGCCAAAAAACGCCGCCATTTCGTAAAAATCATCCATCGTCCAGTCATCGAACGGGTGGTCGTGGCACTGCGCGCAGGAAATGTCCAATCCCAGCATCACCTGGCCAAAATTGGAAAATGCGTCGAATTCCATACCCGCATCGCGCAGCAAAAATCCCGAAGCCGGCGTTTGGCCCACATTTCCCTTGGCCGTCACCATTTGGCGCACCATTTCATCGTAGTGGACGTTGTTGGCCAGGGAATCCTTCCACCACTGAATGTAGGATTCCATGCGAATGCCGGGAGGAAAATCGGCATCGCCGTGCAGCCGGTACATGTCGGCAAAATAGTTGAACAGGTGGCTGGCGAACCCGGGATGCACCAGCAATTCGTCGATCAGCGCCTGACGCTTGTCCTTCCGCGGGCTTTCCGCGAACTTGAGGAACTCCTGGCGCGTGGGGATTCGCCCGATGATGTCCACGTACACCCGCCGCACGAAGAGATCGTCGGGAAGCTCCGGGTTGAAGCCCTTGAACCCGGCTTTGGCCAGTTGTTTGGCCAACATGGTGTCGATCGTCTTGGCCGCCTTCAAAACCTGGATGTCGTCGCCCAAAATCGCGAATCGCTTCGCTGCTTCCTGGTCCGCGGGAGTGAAAAGCTCCAACGGCGCGGCAACCGTTCGTCCGGTGGGCAGCTTCAGCAGGATTTTCCCGTCTTCCAGGCCGGCAAACGCCGCGGTTAGTTGCTTTTTGTCGCTAGCGCGGGTCCAACTTCGCGCGAAGGCCGGGTTAGCGGTAAGAAGGATGAGCGCGGCCAGCCAGCCAACGCGGAAGAGCGCGGAGATTTTCATGCGGGTAGGTGGGTTAGGTGGTTTGGTAAGGATCGAGGGGCATTTTGACGAGCGCCAAAATTCACTGGTGGATTTTGAATGGTGAGCCGTAGAATGGCAAGCCAAAAGCGCGCAACCGGAAATTGAATTCTAACAAACGCAAAACGATCCTGTCGCGCCGTTCATGAACGAAGAACTCTCTCTCACCCTCCGGTCCCGATTTTTGGATGCCATCGACCCCGACCGCCATTTTTACCGGCTGTTCGATCACCTGCCCGGCATCCTCTTCTTCGCCAAAGATCGAGACGGACGGTTGTTGGCGGCGAATTTGGCCCTTTTGCGCCGCTACGGTTTCATGCGCGAGCACGAAATCCTCGGAAAAACGGATTTCGACCTGCTTCCCCGCAGTTTGGCGGAAAAATTTCGCCAGGACGACCTGCAGGTGATGGAAACCGGTCAACCGATGCTGGAAATCGTGGAATTGTTCATCAATCGGCAAGGAATTCCGGATTGGTTCCTCACCAACAAACGCCCGGTTTTCGATCGGACGGGCGCGGTGATCGGGGTGATGGGCACCATCCAAAATTACGAGTCGCACCAGGAATGGTTGCCGCCGGAGTCGGATATTTCCAAGGCGCTCAGCCACATGCGCACGCACTTCACCCAGGATCTGTCCATCAAGGCGCTGGCGGAGAGTTGCTCGATGTCGGTTCGCCAATTTGAGCGCAAATTCAAGCAGTACCTGAAAACCACGCCGCAGCAGTTCATCATGAAAATGCGCGTCCACGCCGCTTGCGACGCCTTGCGCCGAACCCGGCGTCCCATCGCGGAAATCGCCGTGGAACTGGGATTTTACGATCAAAGCTCCTTCACGCGCCACTTCCGCAAGCACATGGGCATCACCCCGTTGCACTACCGCAAGGAATATCGCTGAGTTGTCCAATGACCTGTGACAAATAACGAATGACAAATGATCGGCCCCGCCTAATTTCCCGGCCCAAGATGAGTGACCTACCTGCTCGAATGATGTTGGGCGGCTTGCGGCGCAACGCTGGAGGCCGTCCCGGCCGTCCTGGACGCGGCGGCTGTTCCGGACGAATTTTCCTGGCCCTGATTATGCTCGGGGTGGCGTTTGCCACGTACTACGGCAGCACCAAATCCGAGCAAAATCCCTACACCGGCGAGGTTCAGCGCATCCCGCGCGAAATGACCCCGGACATGGAAATCGCCATGGGTTTGCAGGCCGTCGAGCCCATGAAAGCGCAACACGGCGGCGATCATCCCGATCCCGCGTTGCAAAACGAGATCGACCGGATTGGCATGCGACTGCTGGCAAGCGTGGGAGAGACGCCCTACGACTTCGAATTCCACCTCCTGCGCGATCCGGAGACGATCAACGCCTTTGCCCTGCCCGGCGGCCAAGTTTTCCTGACCTACGGCCTCTACAAATTGCTCCCCAGCGAGAACGAGGTGGCCGGCGTGTTAGGGCACGAAATCGGCCACGTCATCGGCCGCCACTCCGCCGAGCAAATCGCCGTGCGCAATCGCAATGCCATCATCGGCCAAGCCGCGGGTACGATGATATCTGACGGCGGCTCCAACCAAATGGTCGCCGGACTGGTGAACCAAATGCTCTCCACGCGCTACGGGCGGGAAGACGAGTACCAGGCCGATGAGTTGGGCGTGCAAATCATGGTGCGCTCGGGCTACGATCCGCGCGGGCTCATTGGCGTGATGAACGTGTTGCAGGAAGCCGCCGGCGGGGCCCGCCAACCCGAATTTCTCAGCACTCATCCCAATCCCGGCAACCGAGCCGAACGGATCAAACAACTCATCGCCAAATACGGCCAACCACAACCCTGACACTTTACCTATGCGAGCATTATTTCACTTCACATTTACGGCGCTGCTGCCCTTGTTTGGCGCACACGCGCAGGATTCCGGTTTCGAGTGGAAAGACACCGAAGGCAAATTCGCCGATTTAACCTACAACGGGCAAAACATCGCGCGTTACGTCTACGAGGCCATGGATCCCGAACGGCGCGAGGAAACCTACAAACCCTTCCACCACGTCTACGGCTCCGAGGGCAAGGACTTTATCACAAAAGGGCCCGGCGGCCGTTACACCCACCATCGCGGGATTTACTTCGGTTTCTCCAAATGCGGGCTGGAGGGCGAAAACGGCACGATCGACACCTGGCACTGCAAACGCGGCTATCAGGTTCACGAAGCCTTCCTGACCGAAAACTCGGCAAATTCCGATGAGGCCAGCCAAAAGGTCCGCATCGCCTGGAAAAAGGACGATGGGACCACGTTTTTAACCGAGGAACGCGAGCTGACCTTCCGCATGGGGGCAGATAACGCGCTGATTGTCGATTTTTCCTCAAAACTGACGACCACGCTGGCCAAAGTCCACCTCGACGGCGATCCGCAGCACGCCGGTTTTCAGTTTCGCGCTTCCAACGAAGTCGCAGAGTCAACCAAGGGCCAAACGTACTATATTCGGCCGGAATCCGGGAAGGCCGAACCGGGCACGACAATCAATTTATCCAAAAACAATCGTGGTGACGCCAGCATCACGGATTTGCCGTGGAAAGCGATGAGTTTTATTGCCGGCGGCCAGCGTTACACCACTATCTATCTGGACCGTCCGGATAATCCCAAGCCGGCAACGCATAGCGAGCGGGATTACGGCCGCTTTGGCTCCTATTTTGTCGCAGACGTCACGCCGGACGCGCCGCTTGCCGTCAATTACCGCCTCATTATCCAACAAGGCGAAGTCACGCCGGAAGAATGCCAGGCCCTCCACGCCAAATGGCTAAAATAAGAACAAAACGAACCGTATGCCTCCACCACCTAGCCAAAACCCGCAATTTCCGCAAGTTAACATCTCCTTTGGCAAGCTTTTCGCCGCAGTCATCGCCATTTTGTTGTTAGCCGCGGCGGCGACGTCGTTTTTCGAAGTGCCGGAAAACTCGCAAGCCGTCGTTCTGCGACTGGGGAAAAAACAGCCCGTCCTCCAGCCCGGCTTGCACTTTAAATTACCCCTGGGCATCGACAAAGTAGACGTCGTGGAAGTGGCTCGGGAAAAGACGTTGGAATTTGGCGTTCGCGGTTCGAAGAACAATGATTGGGAACGCGAGCAAGACATGGTGACCGGCGATCTCAACGCCGTAAACGTTCCGTGGGTAGTGCGCTACCGAATTTCGGATCCCGTCGCCTACCTGTTTAACGTGCGAAACCCGGAACCGACGCTTAGCGACGCTTCGGAATCGATTATGCGCGAAGTGGTGGGAGACCGGACGGTGGATGAAGTGTTGACCGAACGCGAAGTGATCGGCCAGGAAGCGTTCCAAAAGCTCAGGGAGCGCGTCGATGAATACGGCATGGGCATGGAGATCATTCAGATTCAGTTGAAGGAGCTGAAGCCGCCCCAAGCGCTAAACGCGGCCTTTCAAGACGTCAACAAAGCCGAACAGGAGAAGAAAACGAAAATCAACGAAGCTAACCGTGATTACCTCAGCACAATCCCAAAAGCGCGCGGAGAAGCCGAACGCAAAGTAGCCGAAGCCGAAGGCTACGCGACGGAACGAATTAACCGCGCGCAAGGAGACGCCTCCCGATTCACCGCATTGTTCGAGGAATATCAAAAAGCGCCGGAAGTGACCAAACGCCGCTTGTACCTGGAGACGCTCCAGGAGGTCGTTCCAAAACTCGGCGAGAAAATCGTTATCGATGAAGACACCCAACAAGTTTTGCCACTCTTAAACCTGGGAAAACAGAAGCCATGAAACAAATCGGAACCATCGGATTCTTTTTCGTACTGGTCGTGGGAGCCGTTTTGCTCTCCCAATCGATGTATATCGTTACGCCGAAAGAACAGGCAATCCTGACACGATTCAAAAAGGCCGTCGGCGAACCAATTGATGAAGAAGGGATTCAATTCAAACTTCCCTTTGTTCAAGAGGTTCACAAGCTGCCGCGGCAAGTATTGGAGTGGGATGGCGTTTCCACCTCCATGTTGACTAAGGATAAGCTATTGATCCAGGTGGATACCTATGGCCGCTGGAAAATTGTTGATGCGTTGCAGTTTTATCGCCGGCTCACCGAGGAAAAGAACGCCGATTCAAAAATTGGAAACATTCTTGCCAGCGAAACGTTGAAAGCCATCGCCAGGCACGAATTGGTGGAAGTTGTCCGATCCACCGACCATGTAACCGGCGGCGAAAACCGAAAACCGGAGTCGCTCGAGCCAATCGAGGCCGGCCGGGGCAAAATTGAGGAACAAATCCGGATCGAAGCGCAAAAGGAGCTGACCGATTTGGGCATCGAATTGCTGGATTTGCGCTTCAAACGCATCAATTACCAAGACGCAGACGTGATTCACGAAATCCACAACCGTATGGCCAGCGAACGCAAGCAAATCGCCGAACAAACGCGCTCGGAGGGGGATGAAGAGGCATCACTGATCCTCGGAAAAATGGGCCGCGAACTCAAGGAAATTGAGTCCGATGCCTATCGCCGGGTTCAGGAGATCCAAGGCAAAGCCGACGCTGAAGCCACCGGCATCTATGCCCACGCCTACAACCAAAGCCCTGAGGCGGTCGAGTTTTACGAGTTCATTCGCACCATGGAAGTCTACAAAGAGGTGATTGCCGGCGACACCACGGTCATTCTCTCCACGGACAGCGACCTCTTCCAATTCCTCAAAGGGGTGAACCCCGAATTGCGAAAAAAACTGGTGTCGGGCGAAGTGAGCGAGGAATTGCCGCTGTTTTTGCGGGATCCGTGACGCCTGGTTTTACCGGCGGACCATGAGGAGCGTGGAATCCTTGGCCGAGCTAAGGTGGGTGCGGCCGATGAGGCTCCACTCGTCCACCACCGTGCCCCGATCGTCGCGCAAAACGACGGAACCAGCCCGAAACGTCCAAGTTAGCGTTTTTTCGGCGAATGGCTCGAAAACACCGTTTTCAACGAGAACCGTGCCGTCGGAACGGAGGCGAATTTTGGCGAAACCGGCCTGATTCGCGCCCGCATGAGGTCTGCTGACCTCCCAAAGCCCCAAAAAGTCGCTCCGGCGCTGGGATCGATCGTCGCGGTAGACGAAAAGGCTGCCGCCAGGCGGTTGGCTGACTTTGCGCGGCAATTTCAACTCCAGCCGCCTTCCGGAAATTTCAACGGAAGGGACCTCGCCCGGGCGAAGCGGCCGATTGGTGATCAAACGCGCGGAATTGAGCCCTGATTCCGGCAACTCGACGATTTGCCGGTAATTTTGACGGCCATCGGCTTCAAGTTGCAGCGGAATGCGCGAGGCCGGCGCGCTCGGCGTCGGTTCGAACACCAGCCGGAAGGAGTCGGCCACCGGCTGTTGGTTGGCCACGGGCAATAACCGGTGACGGGCGGGTTTGCCGGCGCCGTTGGGTCGAATGCTGACGTTGCCGGAGTATACGCTGGTTTGCAGCAAGTTGCTGTCCTCGTCGTAAAGCAGGCCGTAGAGGTTGCCCTCCTCCGGATTGGTGGCGTCGGCCGCCACCTGAATTTCGTAGCCGGCGCTGTTGATGGTGAACGTAGGCGAATGTTGCGGCATGCTCAAAACCAGTTTGCCGCCGTGAAGCGTTAGGCTGTGCTCGCGGTGAAACGTAGCGGCGCAGGGCCCTTCCAGCATCACGCGCGCCCCTCCGGGAAAGGTGATCGCAGCGTGCCCGTCTTTCAGTTCGACGCGCTGTTCGAGCGGAATTTCGGAGTCGTAGGCCGGAGCGGGAAGTGGAGCCAGCCATTGTGCGCCTTCCACGCGATCCACGAAAGCCGCTGGTTGAGCTTGCTGGCGTGAAAGCAGACAAATCAGCGCCAACAGGCAGGCAAGGGCCCCGCCGAGGGCCGCCAGCAAAATCGCCGGTTTGGGCTTGCCCAGCCCGGAATTTTCGCCAGCCGCGCTCCGTTCGGTCAACTCAGCCCTCAGTTCCTCGGAGAAAACCAGCGCATCCGCCAGAAATTCCCGCGCAGGGGCGGAATTTTCCAGTTCCCGCTCGAGTTCGGCCACCTCGTCTGACGAAATTTCGCCGTCAATGAGCCGATCGACCAACGTTCGGAAACGGTTGGAAAAGTTGGGTGACGGTTGGGGCATTGGAGGGGGCTTTAGGAGATTAATTCCAATTTTCGGACGATTGCTGACCGGGAAATGAATCGGCCTCAGACTTCGGCGTCGGACAACCGTTTTTCCACGCATTGGCGGAGTTGGCGCCGCAGCCTGGAAATGGCCTTGTGGGCAGCATCCGCGGAAATTCCCTTGCTCTTGGCGTACTTTACCAGCGACGATTCATTCGAGTAACGCGCCTCCAGCAAGCTGAGTTGATCCTCTTCCAACTGCTGCAAACACTCTCGCAAGGCCAGGCGCCGGTGGTCGGTCTGTGCCGCAATCTCGGCGACGTGGCCATCCAATTTTTCGCGCAATTGGTCGCCAAATAGCTCCAGCCGGCTCCGATAGGCATCGCGGTGGGCGGCCAAGGCCTTGAACCGGGCGATGCTAAAGGCCCAGGCGCGAAAATTGCTGCCTGGCTCGAATTGTTCCCGCTTGTCCCAAATGGTGACGTTCACCTCCTGCACAACGTCATCCACATCGGAGGGATTTCGCACTAACGAAGCCACGAACCGGCGCAACTCGGCCTGAATTCCGTCGATTTGCTCGGTAATGGCATGGGCTTCCCCCTGATTCATGAAAACAGTGTCCGGAGTCTGACCCGCCAAGCTGCATGGCTTGCGGCGAAATGCGAAGAATTATTCGATGCGCCAATTCCAATCGCGGAAGCGGAAGTGGCGCTCGCTTACTCCCGGCATTCGCCGCTCTCGGGATCGATTCCAGCTTGCTTCAGCATTTCGCGCAACCGCTCGGCCTCCCGGCTCGCATCCTCAGCGCGTTTGGCTTCTTCTTCGGCGCGTTTGGCCTCCTCCGCGGCGCGTTTGGCCTCTTCTTCGGCGCGTTTGTTTTCTTCTTCCGCATGTTTAGCCGCCGCATCCGCGCGCTCTTTTTCCTCGGAGCCGGTTGGGAGCAGGTTGCCCTCTAAATCCGCCCAACGCAGCCAAGTGTCGTAGCGGCCCTCATACTCGCCCTCCCACAACACCAGTTGCAGCCCTAAATCTCGAAAAACCGGCTTCTTGATGCGAACGTACTTTTTCTTGCGCAGCTCGTAGCAAATCAGCGTTTCCTTCTTCGCCCGATCCAGGGCGTGATCGGGATCGAAGATGACGTAGTACTTGACCCCGATTTTCTCGTAGGTGTCCTTTTTGGCGTCATTCTCGCCTCCCTCGCGATTGGAAACCAGTTCCAGGGCTGCTTCGGGCACTTTGCCGCCAAATTCGCTCAAAAAGTAGCAGCGATGCTGTTTTTTCCACCAGTTCTTGTGCGGTTGAACGCCCAGGCTCAAAAACATGTCCGGCACGATGGGTTGTTCTTTGGGATCGTAGAAAATGCCCACGTTCGCCGCGGCGATGAACGGTTTGCCAGGATTGTAGGAGATGTAGAGGGTGTCTACCCACAATCTCATGTGTCGTTCTGAAACCCAGTTGTCCACCGGTTCGTCGTCTTCGGTGACCAGATTCTCTAAATCCGGCCAAATCAAGGGCAAAGCTTCGCCTTGTTTGCTCACGAAGCTGATCCTAACGCTGAATCTTCAATCCGCAACACCGAAGCGCGAAGCCAAATCCCGCCGGTCACGCGGCCATGGCCAACTGCGAATCCACGAGCACCTCGCGAATGACCAGGGCCAAGTCGTTCAAGTCAAACGGCTTGCAGAGAATCGCGTTGGGCCGTGAGCCGTTTTCGGCCTCATGAACAAAATCGCGGGGCCGCGGAAATCGGCGCTCACTTTTGGGATTCGCCGCTTTCCGGATCGATTCCAGCTTGCTTCAGCAGTTCGCGCAACCGCTCGGCTTCCTGGCTCGCTGTTTCAGCGCGCTTGGCTTCTTCTTCGGCACGCTTGGCTTCTTCTTCAGCGCGCTTGGCTGCCGCATCAGCCCGCTCCTTCTCTTCGGAGCCGGTTGGAAGCAGGTTCTCCTCCAAATCCGCCCAACGCAACCACGTGTCGTAGCGACCTTCGTTCTCACCCTCCCACAGCACCAGTTGCAGCCCTAAATCCGGGAAAACCGGCTTCTTGACCCTCACGTACTTTTTCTTGCGCAGTTCGTAGCAGATCAGCGTTTCCTTCTTCACCCGGTCCAGGGCGTGATCAGGATCGAAAATGACGTAGTATTTGACCCCGATTTTCTCGTAGGTGCCTTTTTTGGTGTCATTCTCGCCTCCCTCGCGATTTGAGACCAGTTCCAAGGCCAATTCGGGAACTTTGCCGCCAAATTCGCTCAAAAAATAGCAGCGATGCTGTTTTTTCCACCAATTCTTGTGCGGCTGGACGCCCAGACTCAAAAACATGTCCGGCACGATGGGTTGTTCTTTGGGATCGTAGAAAATGCCCACGTTCGCCGCGGCGATGAACGGTTTGCCAGGATTGTAGGAGATGTAGAGGGTGTCCACCCACAATCTCATGTGTCGTTCTGAAACCCAGTTGTCCACCGGTTCGTCGTCTTCGGTGACCAGATTGTCTAGATCCGGCCAAATCAAAGGCAAAGCTTCGCCTTGTTTGCTCACGAAGCTGATCCTAACGCTGAATTTTCAATCCGCAACACCGAAGCGCGAAGCCAAATCCCGCCGGTCACGCGGCCATGGCCAACTGCGAATCCTCCAGCACCTCGCGAATGACCAGGGCCAGGTCGTTCAGGTCAAACGGCTTGCAGCGAATGGCGTTGGGCCGCGAGCCGTTTTTGGCCTCATGAACAAAATCGCGGGGCCGCGGAAATCGGCGCTCACTTTTGGGATTCGCCGCTTTCCGGATCGATTCCAGCTTGCTTCAGCAGTTCGCGCAACCGCTCGGCTTCCTGGCTCGCTGTTTCAGCGCGTTTGGCTTCTTCTTCAGCGCGCTTGGCTTCTTCTTCAGCGCGCTTGGCTTCTTCTTCAGCGCGCTTGGCTTCTTCTTCAGCACGCTTGGCTTCTTCTTCAGCGCGCTTGGCTTCTTCTTCAGCGCGCTTGGCTTCTTCTTCAGCACGCTTGGCCTCTTCTTCAGCGCGCTTGGTTTCTTCTTCAGCACGCTTGGCCTCTTTCGCAGCGCGTTTTGCCTCTTTTTCGGCCCTTTGGTTTTCTTCTTCAGCACGCTTGGCCTCTTTCGCTGCGCGTTTTGCCTCTTCTTCGGCCCTTTGGTTTTCTTCTTCAGCGCGCTTGGCCTCTTTCGCAGCGCGCTTTGCCTCTTCTTCAGCCCTTTTGTTTTCTTCTTCAGCGCGCTGGGCTGCCGCGTCAGCCCGCTCTTTTTCTTCGGAGCCGGTTGGAAGCAGGTTTTCCTCCAAATCCGCCCAACGCAACCACGTGTCGTAGCGACCTTCGTTCTCACCCTCCCACAGCACCAGTTGCAGCCCTAAATCCGGGAAAACCGGCTTCTTGACCCTCACGTACTTTTTCTTGCGCAGTTCGTAGCAGATCAGCGTTTCCTTCTTCACCCGGTCCAGGGCGTGATCGGGATCGAAAATGACGTAGTATTTGACCCCGATTTTCTCGTAGGTGCCTTTTTTGGTGTCATTCTCGCCTCCCTCGCGATTTGAGACCAGTTCCAAGGCCAATTCGGGAACTTTGCCGCCAAATTCGCTCAAAAAATAGCAGCGATGCTGTTTTTTCCACCAATTCTTGTGCGGCTGGACGCCCAGACTCAAAAACATGTCCGGCACGATGGGTTGTTCTTTGGGATCGTAGAAAATGCCCACGTTCGCCGCGGCGATGAACGGTTTGCCAGGATTGTAGGAGATGTAGAGGGTGTCCACCCACAATCTCATGTGTCGTTCTGAAACCCAGTTGTCCACCGGTTCGTCGTCTTCGGTGACCAGATTCTCTAGATCCGGCCAAATCAAAGGCAAAGCTTCGCCTTGTTTGCTCACGAAGCTGATCCTAACGCTGAATTTTCAATCCGCAACACCGAAGCGCGAAGCCAAATCCCGTCGGTCACGCGGCCATGGCCAACTGCGAATCCTCCAGCACCTCGCGAATGACCAGGGCCAGGTCGTTCAAGTCAAACGGCTTGCAGAGAATCGCGTTGGGCCGTGAGCCGTTTTCGGCCTCAAACTGGGCGTCGTCGACCACGTAGCCGCTGTAGATGATGATGGGCAGGTTAGGGTTGCGTTTGCGCAGTTCCTTGAAGGTGTCAGCGCCGGAAAGCTTCGGCATGGTCAGGTCCAGCATCACCAGTTCAACTTTTTGGGCATTGCGGTCATAAACCTCCAAGCCCGCTTCACCGTCACCGGCTGAAACGACGTTGTAGCCCTTCTTTTGCAGAAATTTCTCCGAAACGCCGCGCACGACCGCTTCGTCATCGACAAGGAGCAACGTTTCCGGGCCACCCACGGCCTCGGGAACGGTTTTGGCCTGCACGAGCTTCTTTTTGGCGTTGGCGAGCGCCTTGGGCAGGTAAACTTGAAAGGTGGTTCCTTTGCCGGGCTCGGTATCGCAGATCATCCAGCCGCCGTGTTGCTCCACGATTCCTAACGAGGTTGCCAAGCCCAATCCCGTGCCTTTGCCCTGGCCTTTTGTCGTGTAAAACGGGTCGAAAATGTGCTCCAAAACGTGGGGCGGGATGCCCGTGCCAGTATCGGTCACGGAAATGCGGACGAATTTTCCGGGGACGGCCGTGTCGTGGATTTTTCGGGCTTCAACGGCCTTCAAATTCAAATTTTCCGTCTTCAAAATCAATTTTCCGCCTTTGCCTTTTTCCTCCATCGCATCCTTGGCGTTCACGCACAGGTTCATCAAAACCTGGTTGATCTGAGTTCCGTCCACCTCCACATCCCAGATACGTTTGCTCAACCCGGTTTCGATTTCGATGCCGGGATCGATGCTGCGGCCGAGGAATGTGGTTACCTCTTCCACCAAATGGTTGGGGTTACAGAAATCCAGGTTCAGGAAGCTTTGCCGGCTGTAGCCGAGCAGTTGTTTGACCAGTTCAGCGGCGCGCTGCGCGGCTTGCTGGGCGGATTCCAGATCTTCGATGGTTGGGGAGTCCGGCGCCGTTTCAAAGTGGACCAGGGCCAGATTTCCGATGATGCCGGTTAGCAGGTTGTTGAAGTCGTGGGCGATTCCTCCGGCCAATCGGCCGACCGCCTCCATTTTTTGCGCCTGTTGCAGGTTCGTCTCCAGCATCCGCGATTCGGTGAAGTCGCGAAACACCCACATTTTGGCCAAATCGCCGCCTTCCTGGCCCGACACATCCACGGAGTAGACGTTGAGAAAGCGCTCGTGCGCGCCTTTAAGGTGCCACTCGGCTTCCTGGTTTTGGCGAATTTTGTTGTCCTTGACCGGCGTTTCCAGCAACCGGTCGAAGCCGGAAAACCCCGGCAATTCCTCGGCCAGTTCCTCTGCACGCTCTTTCAAATCTTCAATCGTCAGGGCATCGGCAAATTCCGGATTTAGGCCGAAAAACTCAAGAAACCGCCGATTGACGCGTTGCACCTGCCCTTCGTGGCTCACCACCAGGACGCCTTCCAGCGTGGAGTGAAACGAGGCCTCAAGCTGGGCGTTGGCATCGGCCAATTGGCGCCGGCTTTGGGCCAACTCCTTGGTGCGGTGGTCCACTTTTTGCTCCAGCTCGTCCTGATGCTGGCGAATTTCCTCACTCATGCGGATGAACGACGTGGAAAGCGCCCGAATTTCGTCGGGACCGTCCTCGGCCAGTTCCACCTCGTTCCATTTTTGCTCCGCCACGCATTGCGCCGCGCGAATCAACGGGCTGAGCCGGTCCACCAGGCGGTTGCTGACAACCGGCGCCACAGCCAACGCGCCGAGGGCGGAAACCAGCAAAAAGCCCCAAATCGTCCCAATCGCAGCTTCAACGGTGGAAAGAGCCTGGGCTCGGGGCAGGTGACCGATGAGTAGCCAGCGGTAACCCACCCGCGTTTCCTGGACGCTCATCAAGCGGGTGGCGTAGACGGAACGAATTCCGTTGAGGCTGCATTGACCATCCGGGTTGCGGACCCATTCTTCCCAACGAAATGGGGTGGCCAGTTTTCGGGGCAGGGGGCGGTTTTCCTGATCGTGAAGGACCAGCCCCAGCTCATCAACGAGCATGAATTGGCCGGATTTGGCCAAATCAATGCCTTGCAGGATGCTTTGAATGCGGTCGAAGCGGAGACTGGCGCGGATGACCGTGTGAGCCGCCGCGTCTTCACTCCCAATCGGCAGGTAAACCACCACAAACATGCCCTCCAGCCCAATTCGCCGGGTGGGACGCGAGACGGTTCGCTGGCCGGAGTCAACCGCGTCCCGAAACCAGGAAGTGTGTTCGCGGTAGGGCGCGGGATCGGAACCATCCTGGTTGGTGGAGGCAATGATCTCGCCGTTGGCCTGATAGAGGCTGATATCGTGAAAATCGTCGAAAATCGAAAGCAAACGCTCCATTTCCGGGCCACGCTCGGCTTCGATTTGAAGCCGGGGATTGGATTGCAGAGATTGCAGGTTGCGCTCGATCGTCAACATCAGTTCCGCCAGCCGGCCCCCGATTTCATCAGCAACCACGCTCACGTGTTGTTGGGCCTCCTTGAGGGCGGACGTGCGCAATTTTGAACTCAGGGCCACCGAAAGGGCAAACAGGGGCAAAAACGCCACCAAAAGCAGCGCCACAAAGAGGTGGAAGCGGATGCTTTTGGTGGAAGTAAGCCCAAAACGCCGCAAAAGCTGCCGCGCAGTCGCGAGGCAATTTTCGGGGACTCTGCGAAGGCGAAAAGTGAGCATGTGCTTCGCGATTTTTGGCGACAAGCGGGGATAATTTTCCTCAGGTGCAAAGAGTGCCTTAGCGGGCGTCAGACGCCATTGCCGTCTTGCTGGCGGGGTCGGGCTCAGCGGCGATTGCTTGCAGCGCTTTTTCCGCCGCGGCTTTGATTTCGCGCATGCCCAGTTGCATGGCGCGTTCGCGGGTGGCGGTTGCCGGATGAATGAACTCGCACTTCTCCAGCATGGCTTCGGAGGGATTTAGCACTTCATCAGCCAGGAGTTCCTCGTCCAGCATTGACAGAGCCGCATCGTTGGGAGTCAGATACCACAGGGTGTTGGCATTCAGAGCCGCAACGTCGGCGCGGAGCATGAAATTGATGAAATCGTGCGCCGCTTCGGGCTGGGTGCAGTCGCGGGGAACGATCAGCTCGTCTTTCCACAGCTGAGCGCCTTCGTTCGGCATGAAATAGGCGATGTTTTCGTTTTCGCTCGCAAAATAGGCCGCGTCGCCGCTGTAGCAGTGCGTCGCCCAAATTTCGCCGTCGGAGAGCCGTTCCAGATTTTCCCAACAACCACCGAATTGGATGGCGTTGGCCCCCGTAGCCGTTGCCAGACTCTTCTGAGCGATGCGCAATTCCGCCTCGTCGTTGGAATTGGGCGAAAAGCCGTGTTTGATCAGTCCGATGGCAAAAATATCGACTTTTTCGTCAATCATGGCGCACTTCCCACGCAACCGCGGATCCCAAAATAAATCCCAGCTAAAATCTTCATCCGTCAGATTCAGTTTGTCGGTGCGGTAGGCAATGATCGTGGAACCCCAGAGATAGGGCACGGAATGGGGATTCGTCTCTTTGTGTTCGTCCGCCCAAAACCGGCTTCCCAGGTTCTTGGTTTGGTCGAGGAGCCCAAAATCAAACTTCCGGAGCAATTGGAGTTCGTTCAACTCTCGGCGCGTGGATTCGTCGGCGATGACGATGTCGTAGCTTCCAGGATTGGATTCCAGCAAGGCGCGCAATTCGTCGGTGCTTTCGTAGATTTGATAATCAACTTTGCGCCCGGATTCTTCGGCGTAGAGGTCCATGACCTCCGGGGCGATATATTCTTCCCAACCCAAAACAACAACGGCGTCCGGCGTAGCAGAAAACGACGCGGAATCGGAATCGGGAGCAGTTTCTTGCTTGCAGCCACCCCAAAATACTGCTGCGATGGCAAGAGCGATCGAGGAAGGTGAAGTGAGTAGGTGTGTTTTCATGTGTGCGATCAAATAAACTTTTATAAATACCATAATTCAGACGGCTTGTCCTAGGAAAATTTTGGCAATCTGAAATTCTAACCTGTCTTATTCATGAAGATTGAAGCCAATCGGCCAATTGCTCATGAATTGGGTGGCTAGCTATGCCGCATGAGCAAATTTCCCATCCATTACCCCGGCGACCAGGATACCATTCTCAGATTGGCGTGGCCGACCGTGATCACCTACTTCGCCTTCGCTGCCCGGCAATTCACCGACACCTGGATGGTAGGCCAACTGGGCGAGCAATCGCTGGCCGCGCTAATGCCGGCACAACAGGTCCTCTACATCATCCAGGGATTCAGCTTCGGATTGATGTCCGCCCTCAACACGTGTGGCTCCCAAGCAAACCGGAAATTTGGGCCGGAAGCCTGCTCTGAGTATGCGTGGCAAGGAATAATCATCGCCTTGGTGCTTGGCTCGGCGGGAGCGTTGCTGACTTTGGCCGCGGAGCCCCTTTTTGGCCTGTTGGGGCACGATCGCGAGGTTTACCTGCAAGAGGTCGCCTACTTTGAGATTTCCGTCTTCGCGTTTCCCGCCCAGTTTATGGCTGGAATGCTTGCGAATTTCTTTTTCGCGGCAAAGTCGCCGCTCATACCCATGTGCGCCGGCATCGGGCATGTGATCCTGAACATCGTCTTCAACTACCTGCTCATGTTTGGGGTCCCGGGCTTCATCGCCCCCATGGGAATTGCCGGCGCGGCATGGGGCACTGTGCTGGCTTCCGCGGCTTGGGCGCTCTGGTTGATTGGCATGTTTCTGTTTTTACCGGCGCTTCGGCCGTATCGAACGTGGATAGCGCGATTCAACCCGCGAAAAATCTGGGATTTGCTGAAAATCGGCGTTCCCAACGGCTCCATCGATGTTACCGACACGCTTTTTTGGAATCTCGCGCTCCTGGTTTGGGTGGGACAATTTGGAACCGAGCACCTGGCGGCGTCGGCTATCGTATTTAGCCTGGTGATGCTCTTCGTCGTTCCCTGCGATGGAATCGGCGTAGCACTCACCACGTTGGTTGGTTATGATATTGCGGGAAACGATCTCAACCGCGCCAGGCGCCGCGTTCATAGCACTCTAGCGATCAATCTGGCTTTTATGCTCTGCGCGGGAATGGCCTGCTGGATCTTTCGCGGCCCGATTCTGTCCAGCTTCAACGATTCGGCCCGTGTTATTTCCATAGCCATGAGTTGCATGGTGCTTTTGCCCGTTATTTTAGCGCTGGATGCTTGCTTGTACGTCTACGACAACGCTCTTAGCGGCGCCGGCGACGCGGTTTGGCCGTTGCGGGCGAATCTCATCTCCAACCTTATCATGATCGCCGGGGGTGGCTGGTTGTATTGCCGCTACTATCCTACGTTTGGCTCGTACGGAATCTGGCTTATCATAGCTGCAAATCGGGCCATCGTGGCGATCGCGCTCAGTTTGCGATGGGCGTCCGGCGCCTGGCGGCACAATCGGCCCATTTCAGATGCCGACGATGGTTAATTAATTCATCTCCTTGACGATCATGTCCGGCGTAATGTCGTAAACGTAAGGAGCCATGCCGTTGGGATCGAGCAGATGCTCGCGATTTTTCTCCACAAACTCCGGCGGCCCCCACCATTTGTTGATGCTGATGTTCGTTTCCAGCGATTGAACGGCGTGCCACCACCCGCCGGGCACATACATCAATTCACCAGCGGCAATGTCCACCTCAACGATCGGGACATCGCGAAATTTGGGGTGCCGCCCGAAATCCGGTTTTTCGATGGCAACCTCGCTGTAGCCGTCGATCCACGTGCGATTTACCGGATAGCAACAGTCGGTAAACTTGGGATCGATCAACAGGAAGCGTTTGATGCCGTAGGCCTGAAAAAACAGATTCTCCAGCAGGTCGTAGTGCAGCGGCGTCAACGCCCCTGCCCCAGCGAAGAAGAAGTCGTTGGTGACGCTGATTTCAACCCCCGGTTCTTCGTATTTTGGGAAGTCCACATGCTCCGTTAGACACGGGAACTGCCTGAGCAGAGGATACACGCACAGGTAGCCTGCGTCGGGGGCGCCCAGCCGGGAGACGTAGTCGGAAAACGTCACCTTTTCAAAGGTCACATCAATTGAACCGTAGGCTGAATCGTGTTCTGCTTCGGCTACTTGTACGAACACCTCGCTATCCCCAAAGTTCTCCGCGAAAAACTGAGGAGACCACTGTTTGGCGGCCGGCCAGTCCCGAGCCACCGATGTAAAAATGACGGGCTTTTTGAGGTAATATTCCGAAAAAAACTCCTCATCCGATAATGTGGGGACGCGTGTCACAAGTTCTCCATTGGCCATGCCAACGTTCTAGCACTTTCGCGATTTTTCGTCAAGAATCGCCTAACGCCAGTAACGCCGGAACCTGCTGGGTGACGCAGTGGAAGCCACCCAAACCGACCACAATTTGCCGGCACCAAACCGATTTCGCTTCCCGATCAGCAAACAGGCTCCCAAGCAATTCAAGCGCTGCATCGTCACCTCCAACGCCGTAGCGCGGGACGACAACGTGGCCGTTGGTCAGGTAGAAATTCGCGTGGCTGACCGGCGTCACTCGGTCCACGCAGCCAAATCCACGCATTGGCGGCAATTTTAGCACATCCAGGCCCTCCGCTTGCAAAATCTCGAAATTTCGCCGCAAAATCGCTGGGCCAAACTCCGCATTGTCCGCGTCGCGAATGCAAACGACCGTTTTCGGCGAAACCCAGCGCGCCAAGGTGTCGATGTGGCCGTCGGTTTCGTCATCCGGCGGCCCCTCGGGCAACCAAATCACCCGTTCCACGCCAGTGCATGCTTTGAGCTGGTTTTCCGCTTCAACCTGGCTCATCCGCGGGTTGCGAACCTCATCCACGATGCTGGAGCGTGTCGTCATCAACGCTCCCGCTCCATTGGCGTCAATTCCCCCGCCTTCCAGGCAAATCTGCGGCTCGAAGACCTCGCAACCGATCGCATTTCCCATTTTCGCGGCCGCAGCAGCGTCGAGATCGCAGGGAACGAAGCGTCGCGCCCAGCCATCGAACCGCCAGGACACCGCCGCGCGGCGTTTTCGCGCCCGATCGACCAAAAACGTGGGACCAATATCGCGATTCCACGGCTCGCTCGTCGGAATTGGGAAAAATCGGATGAAATCGCGAAATTCGGCCCCCACGCGGTCGAGAATCCAGCGCTCTTCCGCGTGGTCCAACACGTTGACGAAGGCCAGCTCGCTGTGCGCGATGATGCGGATCAAATCCAGAAATTCGCCAAAAACGCCCTCCAGGCCAAAAGGGTAGCTGACGCTCGAAAAATTCGGCCAATTCAGCCATGTAGCCTCGTGGGACTCCCACTCAGCCGGCATGTGAAAACCCTGCGAGGCGGGGGTTTGGAATTCTCCCGTCATCGGACGAAACCTGGGCGGAGAACGGCGAATTGCGAGGCAAAAATTGGGAGGTAAACGAGCGGAGAAGTTGTCGGGCCCACGTTCGGTGATAAATTATGGAAATTATGGTTAATGTGCTCACCAAACAGCGTCCTTGGCTCGATTTTGAGGCGAAAAACTGCCGATTCGGCCGAGGAATCTTCGCCACGCGCGATTTCGAGCCTGGCGAGCAAATCCTCAGATTTTCCGGTCCACCCATGACCTACGAGCAGGTCGCGGCGACCGACACCATGGGCAATCCCCTCCAAATCGGCTCCACCGACTACATCAACCTGGAGGCGCCGGGTGTTTGGCTGAATCATTCGTGCGAGCCGAATTCCGGGGTGCGGAATGACTTCGAAATCGTCGCGCGGAAGCCGATCGCAGCCGGGGAGGAAATTTGCTGGGATTACTCCACCTCGATGGATGAGGACGACTGGACGCTGCCCTGCCGGTGCGGAAGCGAGCATTGCCGGGGCGTGGTTCGCGACTTCAAGGAGCTGCCCGAAATGGTGCGGAACCAGTATCTGGCGGATGGGCTGGTGATGTCCTTCATCGCGGCGCAGTATCCAGCCGCGGGCCGGCGCGTCTCTGGCTCCAATTCGATGCTCGCGCTGCCTGATTGACGCGTCATCGTAGGATTCAAGACCGTCAAGAACGCGTTTTCGTGGTTTGGTAGAGCAACTCGCCTTTTTCGTCGTAAAACTCGAATTTCGCCGCGCCCGCCTTTGTCGCCAAAACGCGCAAAAATCCGCCTGAGGCCTCTTTTTGCCGGTGCGGTTGCTTGATTTCGGCATTTGGGTCAGTCGACTTGGGATCGCCCGGTTTTCGGCCGCCGCGCGAATTCGCGTCGCAAATGGCGCCGCAGGAAAACTCCTCAATTCCCGTGGGATCGATGCTGTGATACTGCCAGTGCCGGTCGCCGCAGATGAGATAAAACCCCTGCTCGTGAAGCTTGCGTTCGACGATCCAATCGAAAAACGCGCGCCCTTCGGTGCGAAAACCGCGGTGGTTGGCGTGATTGTCGATTTTGTAGGCGTCATCCGGCCCAACCATGGGCGTTGGCGAAATGAGGATCTTGAACGTCGCATCGCTTTGGCTGAGGGTTTGTTTGAGCCAGGCAATTTGCTCGGCGCCCCAAAGCGTTTTATCCGGCCCATCCTCCATTTTGTTGGGGCTACGGTAGTCCCGGCCTTCCACCAGCCAAATTTGCAGGTTTTTGTTCAACCGAAAGGTGCGGTAAGTTTTGGCCTCAGGATCGGCGGGATCGGCCACCGGGACCTGTTCGCGGAAAATTCGGATGCCAAGATCGCTCGAAGGCGCGCGGTCGCCTTCGCGGTCGCAATCATTGTAGCGGTGATCGTGGTCGTCTTTTTCCCAATACGTCGCGGTGTGCGTAAAAAGCTCGGTAAACCGCGGTTGAACCAGTTGTTCGTGCCATTTGCGCCGCATACCGGCTATATCCGTAGCCTCTTCATCATCGTGGCTATCATAATAGACGTTGTCTCCCGTTCCAATGAAGAAATCCGGCTTCAGGCGCATCATTGCCGCCAGCGCAGGATAGCCGAGATGCTTGTCAGGGCCGGCGTAGGCCCGATCGCCGCTGCGAACGCCCTTTTTTGGCCGGCCGTAGTGAAACGAAGGATAATTCATCCCTGTTACGACAACAAAGCTAACTTCCTCGTCGCCATTCTTGCCTTGCAGCGTCCGAAACGTGCGCGTAGGGCCGTTTTGCAGGTCATCCGCGTTTTCTCCAAAAACCAGGCGGTAGTAGTATAACGTGGCCGGCTTAAGCCCGGAAATCTTCGTTTTTACGATAAAGTCGCCACCGGCCTCGGCGGCCAACAAATCCGTGCGCATGGAGTCGCTGAATTCCTCGTTGACAGAGTATTCAAACCGGCCAACACCGGCTTTTCCCGGCACATCGCCATCCACCAGGCCCTTCGTGGCCGTGAGCCGGGATTGCAGAATCGCGCTGGTTTCATCCACTTCGCCGGTCATTTCGCCTTGAGCGTGAAAAATCTCGGCGCCGGCGATTGAGACGGCCATGGACAGGAGGGCAAGGAACGTGCAAGTTTTCATCCGCGGATTCTAGCCCGCCTTCTTCGCGAGCCAAGGGGCGATTTTTGCAACGTTTGTGACTGGCGCGCGGGGCAAATCCATCCAAAATTTCCGCGGAAAACCAGTTGCAAGAAAGTTAGGTGCGCAAAATTATGAACCAATGTTAAAAAATCGCGCTGCATCATCTTCCAAGCCTTCCGGCGGGAATTCTCGCCCAAGGGTGCGCCTCGTCTTGTTGGCGTGCGCCGCCGCGTGCACGGCGATGCTCTCCAGTTGCGCGATTTACCCGGAAAACCCCGTCTGGACCAAGCGAATGGCCCGGGGCAAAGGCATCAAGAACCTCTCCGAGCAAAGCCTGTTGCGCAAAGCGCGCCGAACCACCATCACCAAGGGCCTGGCGGAGGCCCGCGACCAGGTTTTTGACGGTTTGGGCGAAATCGACGCATCCGACGGCCTGCTGGAAACCCGGCTTTCGCAAGCCACCGCAAATCGCTCGCTGATTTTTGACGATTCCCTGCGAACCCTGCCGCGCTCCCAGCGCGCAAAGGTCGGCTTCCTCATGGTGCCGGGGATGCGCCGCGGCGTGGACGATCCCCACACCTCCAAATACCTGCTCGATTCCGCCGCGGCCGAATGCGAACGCCACGGTTTCGCCACGACGGTGGTCGATACCGTGCCGGACGGTCCCGCCAGGATGAACGCGCCGATTTTCGCCCCGCAGTTTGAGGAGATGCTTCGCGCCAAGGAGTCAGTTTTCATCGTCACCGCCTCCAAAGGCGCCACCGACCTGCTGCATTACCTGGCCCACGAGGGCAAGGAACTGCCGCCGGAGTTGCGCTCGCGTTTCAAGGTCATCATCACCCTGTCGGGGCCTCTGCAGGGCTCTTACGTGGCCAGATGGGCCTCAACCAGCCCCAGATTCGTCCCGTTTTTGATCCGGATCACCGCCGGACGCCCTCCCTACCGCCGCCGCATCGTCGCCATCCGCGAAATGGGGCAATCCTGGTGGGGCCGCGACCAGGAAAACGCCTGGCTGGCCGAAACCTACCCCAATCTGACGTGGATCAGCTTTTCCATGGTTCCAGACGGCGAGGACGGCCAAATTTCCGACACGCCGTATTGGCCGGACGGAGTGCTGGAGCGCGTTTATTACACCTCGCGCATTTACAGCCCCAACGATGCGCTGGTGGAAAGCGCCGCCACCGTTTTGCCGCCGGGGACGGGAGTTCCGAACTGGGTCGTGCGCGGCCGCGGCGCTCACGCCGTTCCGCTGGGCCGGTTTCCGGACGGCTCCAAAATTGCGCCCAACACGCAAGGCGACGAACGCGAGGACATCATCCCGGAAGCCGGCGGAGAGATGTTCGCCGCGCTGTTGCGCAGTTTGCCGAAATCCGTGCTGCGGTGATCCACGCCTCCGCCGCGGCCGGTCACCAACAACATGGCGGTCGCCTCGCTGGTGCTTGCCATTTTGGGCAAAAATGCGCCAAATTCCAAAACGATCCCTTGAGAGTTGTTTTGCCAATTCAACCACGGTCGCGCTGCCTGCGATTGGCGAACCGCAGCTACCTCCCAACCGCTGAAGTGCTGGCCATGTGACGGGCGCGTGGTATTTTGGCAAAATTGCCTCGGACGAAATCAGCCAAGAAAAATTGCCCGCCGCTTGCCGTGCTCAACAACGGCGGTAACGACGCCTTCATCGACTACGCCGGAGGAGTGAGAGGACCCGAGCCCGGTGTGCATCCACCGGTCAACTTTCACGCCTATGCGGCTGCGACGCGCGGCGCGTTTTGCGATGCAACCGATCAAGTCCTGACGGCGCCCCGCTTTTCGGCCTGTCTCGTGCTCATTCGACATAAACCGCAGGCTGCGCTGGAGGCGGTGAGGCGGCTGAAAGGGGAGGACATCCGCGTTTTCGTGGCGTGGAAGGAATGCGGACAGGCGCAATTGGCCAACCAACTGGCTGAGCCGAAAATCTGGGGCCCTTACGCCGAAATTCTCCGGCTGTGCGATGGCGTCGTCTCACCGACGCTAGTTCCGCCGCCGGTTCCGGCAAATCTGGAAATTCCGCCGTTTCATCCCATTCCCACGCCTTATCCGGTGGATTTGCCGGATTGGAATCATGCGTTGCCGCTGGATGAGCGGGAGGGGATTTTCCTGGGCACGCGCGAGTTTTTTATCCCGTCGCGCAATCACTTGGCGGCCTTGACGGCGGCGCTGCGCGTGGCGCGAACCGTTGGCGCGCACGTGACCGCGATCAACACCGATGGCGGCAAGGGCAAGCGCTTGCTTAGCATGCTGGAAACGCAGGTTTCACCGCAAAATCTCCGCGTGGTAACCGGAAAGCTGGGATACGCTGACTACTTGGAACTGATTGCGCGGCATCGCGTGGTTTTTCAGCTCGACCGCAGTTTTGTGCCCGGTCAGGTGGCTGGCGATGCGCTGTTGTGCCGGTCGATTTGCGTTGGCGGGAACAGCGCCGTCGAACAACTGGCGTTTCCGGAAGATTGCGCCCAAAATTTGGCTGAGGACGATGCGGAAGTCCGGTTGGAGGAGCTTTTGACCGATGACTCGGCCTGGCGAGAGGCGTCCGAGGCCTCCCAGCAGCGCGCGGCGAAGTTGCTCAGCTTTAAAGCCGTGGCCAAGCAGCTTGGCGAAATCATCGATTGATCCCGCCAAGCCGCCAACGGGCTAAATTTTCCAGTCGCCGCGGTAGGGCAGCTCCATCAGTTTGGCTTGCGCGGCCTCGTCGCCAACGATCGTCTCTTTGACCGGATCCCACTTCAAGGGGCGGCCGACTTGCCACGAAACGTAGCCGAGATGGCCGGGCGTAATCGCGCGATGGCCGTTTTCAGACGGGGCAACGGTTTCCTTCCGCGAAACGACGCAATCGACGAAGTTGCGCTGGTGATATTTGGATTCGTACACCTTCACCGAGCCGGGATCGAAGCCTTCGGCAAGCCATTCGGGGTTGGAGGCCTCGTATTTGCCGCGCGTCACCCAAACCCAGCCGTTTTCGCCGATCCACTTGCAGCCCATCTTGTTGCGCGAGGAAATGACGACCTCAACGTCGTTTTTGTACTTGGAGACGACGGTGTAATCCACGGCGGTATCGTAAATTTCCGGCGTTTCCTCAAAGGTCCAGTCCTTGGCTTCGACGCTCATGGGGCCGGCGTTGCTCCCGGTGGCTTCCAGGCCCAGTCCCCAGTGCGCGATGTCGTTGTGATGGCCAATCCAGTCCATCAACTGGCCGCGGCCGTAGGCGGTGTGCCAGCGCCAGGACCAATGATGGCGCGCTTGCATGTAGGGCAGCACCGGGCTCGGCCCGCACCACCAATCGTAGTTTTCCGGCGCCTCGGCCAGGGTGGGATCGCCATCAGGCTGGGTTCTGCCGCGGGGCAGGCCCACCTCCACTTTTTGCAGTTTCCCAAGCAGGCCGTTGCGCACGATGTTGACGGCGTGGCGGAATTTGGCGTCGGAGCGCTGCTGGCAGCCGACCTGAAAAATCGCCTTCTTTTCGGCCGCGGTTTTGTAGACGGCCTGGCCTTCGGCAAAGAAGTGGGTCATCGGCTTTTCGCAGTAAACGTCCTTGCCGTTGCGAAGCGCTTCCAGGGTGATCAAGGCGTGCCAGTGATCGGGCGTCGCCACCATCACCGCGTCGATGTCGTCGCGGGCGCAAATTTCGCGAAAATCCATGAAGGTGGCGCAATCGGTGTTGCCGTTTTTCTTGTCCACCTGCTCCTTGCCGCCCACGCGGCCGTAAGCTCGGCCTTGGTCGAATTTGTTGCGGCCAAAGTGTTTTTCGTGAGCATCACAGACGGCTACGCCCTGGACGTTTTCGTTGTTGAGGAAGGCGCCCATCACGCCGTAGCCGCGGTTGCCGATTCCAATGAAGCCCATGGCTACGCGGTTGCTGGGTGCGGGTTTTTCGCCCTGTCCCAAGGCTGAGGCGGGGATGATGGTTGGAGCGGCAACAGCGGCTGCTGCGGCTCCCTGAACGAAGTTGCGACGAGAGGTTTTTGGCTTGGTGGTCATGGTGAACAAATTATGAGATTGCCTCCAATCAGGAGGCGAACGAACGCACGTGCAAGCGCATTTCGCGACTAAGCCAATGACTGAAAAACGCGTTCCAGCAGTCGCTTGGTTTTGCCGATCCCCTCCAATTCGCTCAGATTGCTCCCTTCGTATTCGATGCCGATGTAGCCCGCGTAGCCGGAGTCTTTCACGATTTTCATGACCCGCGTGTAGTCGGTGTGGATCTCGTTTCCGGCTTTGTCAAAATCGTGAGATTTGGCGCTAACGCCCTTGGCAAAGGGCATCAAATCGCGCATTCCCTGGTAGCGGTCGTATTCGAGCCCGAATTCGTTTTCCTGCGTTTTGCGGCCCGAAAACAGGGCCTTGGCCTTCTCGTATTGTTCCTTTTTTCCGCGGTTCTTCACCAGGTAAAAATTGCCAAAATCCGGGAGCGTCCCGCAGTTGTAGTAACCGACGGTTTTCATCACATCGGCCAGCCAGGCGCCGTCTGAGGACAATCCGCCGTGATTTTCGACGATCACGCTCAATCCCATGGGAGCGGCGTGCTCGGAAAGGCGGCGCAGACCGTCCACGCACAGTCTTTTCTGCTCGCCGGCCTGGAGGGAGTCTTGGGAACGCGCGTTGACGCGGATGGAGTGGCAACCCAGGAATTTCGCGGCATCGCACCAGGCAAAATGGCCTTCGACCGCGTTTTTGCGCCGTTCGGGATCGGGATCGCCCAATTTGCCGACGCCGTCGCACATGATCAGTAGATTGCTCACGCCAACGTCGGCGGCCCGCTTCTTCATTTCAGCCAGGTAGCTTTGCGGTTTGGGCTGAAAACCCAGCTTGTCCTTGTAGCGGTCGCCAACGCTGAAAAACCGGTTCGAGTATTCCACGGCGTCGATCCCAAATTTGTCCCGGGTGAGTTTGACCAAATCCAGATTATCCAAATCTCCGGCCATGATGGCGCGATGCATGGACCACTGGGCGAGGGAGATTTTGAAGGGCGAGCGTTGGGCAGAGGCGGCGGCGCAAGTCGCTGCTCCGGCGCCCAAAACGGCGGAAGTTTTCAAAAAATCGCGGCGAGTTTTCATGAAACGACGATGAGGGCGAATGAAGGGAAAACTCAACCGAAATTTAGCCCGGCGGGGAAATCGGCTGGAAGCGGGGCGGCGGGTTGAGGCCGCTTTGGATCGTTTTGCGCGCGAATCCGCGAAATGGCGCCGGATAGCCGATTTTTTCGCCAAAACGGGGCGAAAATCGCGTTTTGCCCGAATCGAAACTCAAGGCTCAGGCTCTCAGATTCTGGATTTTCCAAAATAATGAGAATCAAAATGTTGATTTTTATGGAAATTGCAGCGAAACTCTGCCCAATCCTTTAACTCTTCCCTCTCAATTATGCAATCCTTCTCCACTTTTCGAGTCATTCCTCGCAATTCGGCGTTTTCGCTCATCGAGGCGGTTCTCATGATCGGAATCATCGGCATTCTCTCCTCCATCGCGGTGGTGGCGACTAGCAAGGTGAGCGAATCCGCGGAAGTGACGAAACTGGAATCCGACGTGGCCAGCATCAACACCTCCATCAAGGTCTATCTGGCCAGCGGCGGGGATTTTAACGGAACAACCTCCCCGCAAGACGTCCTCAACAAGCTGAAAACCCGCCGGACCGATGAAAGCGCGCAACGGTTTGCCGGGCTTCGTTCTTCCATGGTGGACAACCGGTTGTCCGCCCGCATGCAAAGCGCCTCGGAGGCCGCCACCAGCCGTTCGCGGGCAGTTTGGGACGCCGCGAAAAGCCGCTTCGTCGTCACCAAGAGCGGGCAGGCCGGAGTGAGCCATTTTTGGCTGGATGACTCAATTGCCAGCGTCGATTTCGGCACGGAAACGCGAGAGAGTTCCCCCATTGATCTCAACCCGAACGATGGCTGGGTTTGGACCTACAGCGACTCCAATCCCGTCTCCTCGCCCTCGCCAACCACGATTCCATTGTTCGACGGCGGCTCCTCCGGGTCTAATTCGGACGGTAGCGACAGTGGCACGGGTTCGAGCGGCGACGGCAGTGGCGACGGTTCGTCCGGCGGCGGAGATTCGGGCGGTGATTCGGGAAGCGGCTCGGGATCGGGTTCCGGCAGCGGCGGCGACGGCTCGGGTGACGGCAATGACGGCGGAGATTCCGGCGGCGGCCCTCCGCCTCCTTCGCGCTTGTCCCGGCCGGTGTTCGATCCGGGCAACGCCTACCATCCTGCATCCAACTTTCCGCTTTTCGTCAACATCACCAACCCCAACTCCCCGGCTGTCTCCTACGTGGAATACCGGGTGGACAACGGCGGTTGGCAGACCTACGCCGGCAGCCCCGTCGAGATCCACCCCAACCAGCGCCTCCAAGCCAAGGCCATCTCCACCGACACCGTAAACTGGATGGACAGCTACACCCGCTCGCGCACCTTCAAGCCGCTGGTGGAGAGTTTTACCGGCAGTGCGGACACTTATTGGCACAGCCCCGTGGGCGGGGAGAACCTGGTCTACGACATCAACACGCCCGGTGATGGCGGCAGCACTTTTTCTCACGGTGACACCACTATTTACGTCAACGGCGAGCCGCAACAAGTCGGCACCGTCAATTCCCTGGCCTTTACCCCAACGTCCTTTGGCGGCGTGGCGTTGAACCAGAGTTTTCAGATTGGTTCGCTGGGTTACTTCAACGGCTCCACCTTCAATCAGAGCGACGCGACATCCGTGGTGCTGAGGCTGGAACTGACCTTCGACAGTCCCGCGATGACGGCAACGGTCGATGTGCCGTTTAACCTCATCAGCTCGCCAAACAGCAACGATCCCTACGCCAGCGCCGACAGCGTGGTTTTCGCCGATCAAACCTTCAATCTTCCACCGGTCAACGGCGTAACCTACGAGTTGCGCCTGGAATTTGGCACGATCGGCAACGGCGGTTTTGGCGACGCCACCACGCTCAACGCTTTCGAAAGCGAGCAGGCCGACGTGCAGATCAACGCGCGGCTGAGGGCGCTGTAAATCTGAAACTCGAAACTCGAAACTCGAACTCGGATTTCGGATTTCGGATTTAACCTCTCGCCGCGTTGCGAACGTTCAGCTCGTAGTCGCCATGGCGGCCGGCGGGCCGATCGAGCACCCAACTCGCCTCGGCGATCGCCGTCCCATCCCGCGATCGCCAAAGTTGGTGGCCGCCCATGGCCTCGCCTTCCGGTCCGCGCTCGAGCGATTCGTTCAGCAGCGTCCAATACAGCTCGGCACCGCCGTAAGCGTCACGCAGTTTCGCGAAATCGGCCGGGGTTTTCGGGAAGATGGAATCGCCTAGTCGGCCCGACACATGAACCTCATCGCACACCGTTTGGGTGAGAGTGGCCGTTAAAATGCGATCCTGATCCCGCACCTGAACCAATTTTCGCCCGCTGCCGCCCGCACGGCTCTCTCCAAGCTTTTTGAACTGATCCAGGTAAGCCGCGACTTCATCGCCGGAACGGCGAAAAAGCACCCTTGGCGCAAGGTCAAATTCTCCGTAGCGGGTCGGCTCCGGCAATCCGGGCGCTTTTTCCCGATCGCAACCGGCCAAAACGGCGGAGGCGACCAAAATGGCAAGCATCGCCTGATTTATCCTCGCAAGCATCGCAAATTCCGCCCCACTTTAACCAAAAAGCTCATCCACCGGCTTGCCGCCGGGCAAAATGGGGTTCGGCCGTCCGGAAAAGTCCTCATAGGTCTTCTTGGTGTTGATTCCCAGGTGCCGATAGACCGTGGCGAGCACATCCTGCGGGCTTTTCAGGTTTTCGGCCGGTTCTCCGCCGTAGCGGTCGGATTCGCCAATGGCGCGGCCACCCTGAATTCCGCCGCCCAGCATGGCTGCGTTCATGATTCGGCCCCAATGGTCGCGCCCCCCGGTCTTGTTCACCTTGGGTGTGCGGCCAAATTCGCCCCAGGCCAGGACCATGGTGGAATCCAGCAAGCCGCGTTCTTCCAGGTCTTCGATGAGGGCGGTGAAGGCCATGTCCCAGCGCGGCAGAAAGCCATCGCGCATGGTTTCGTAGCCCTTCACGTGAGTGTCCCACCAGCGCAGGTCCACGGTCACGAGCCGAACGCCGGCTTCCACCAGGCGGCGGGCTAAAAGGATGCGCTGGCTCCAGGCCGGAACGCCGCAACGGTCCGGGGTTGGCGCCACGTAGGCGGGCATAAAGCCGTAACGCTCGCGAACGCGGCGGGGCTCGGCATCCAGGTCGAAAGCGTCCCGGGCGCGGTCGCTCATCACCATGTCGAAGGCTTTTTGCTGAAAGCCATCCATGCTGTCCATGGCGCCTGTGTAGTCCGCCTGGCGTTGCAGGTTGTCGAGCCCGCTCAACAGCTCATTTCGCGAAGTCAGCCGGTCGAAGGTCATCCCTTGCTCCAAGCTCAAATTCGGCAGCTCAAACGGGCCGTCATTCGCCGGATCCGCCTTGGTTTCGAACGGGGCGTAGCTGGGGCCCAGGTAGGCCGATCCGGCGCCGGGAACCAGGCGGGGAATCATCACGTAGCTGGGCAATTGCGCATCCAGGTGCTGAAATTCCCGAGCGACAACCGAGCCAATGCTGGGGTGCACGTTTTGGTCCGCCAGCGGCCCCGGCGGGTAACCGGTGAACACGATTTGGTCGGCGGCGGAGTGACCTGCGTTGCCATGCGCGATGCTGCGAATAACCGAGAATTTATGCATCACCTTGGCGCACTTTGGCAGCAAATCGCAGATTTGGATGCCGGGCACGCTGGTGCGCATGGCGCCGAAGGCTCCCCGGTATTCGACCGGCGCATCCGGCTTGGGATCCCAGGTTTCGTGCTGGCTGGGACCGCCCCGCATCCAGAGCAAAATCACCGAATTTTCCCGTTTTGCCTTGCTCGGGGCCGCTACGGCCTCATGACGCAAAAGTTGGGGCAGGGAGAGGCCGATTGTCCCCAACGCACCCGCGCGGACGAATCCACGGCGGCTTAGGGCGAGATTTCGGCGAAATTCCGGGCATCCAATTCGATCGGCGCGTGTCATGCCATTTCCACGGGAAAGGCGGCCCGGTTCTTGCGTTTACGCCAGCTAGAGTTTGCACTGCGCCGCCGGTTGCCGGAGGGGTTGGAGATCATGACTACCGTCAAAAGATTGCTCGCTTTCGCGCTCTTCGCGGCCACCGGTTCGCTCGCCGCCGCGGATCAGCCCAACGTTCTGTTCGTTTTCCTGGATGACTTCGGCTGGAAGGACACCGGCTACGCGGGAAGCGATTTCTACGAAACGCCGAACCTCGACAAATTGGCCGCCGGCGGCATGATCTTCACCAACGCCTATTCCTGCGCGGCAAATTGCGCACCGGCTCGGGCTTGCCTACTTTCCGGCCAATACACCCCCCGGCACCGGGTGTTCAACGTGGGGACGCGGCCGCGCGGAAAGTCGGCCCACCGCAGGCTCCAACACATTGCCGGCACCAGCACGCTCGACCCGAAAATTCGCACCTGGGCGCATCAATTGCAGGCCGCGGGCTACAAAACGGCGACGATGGGCAAGTGGCACCTCAGCGGCGACCCGCTACCCTACGGGTTCCATCTCAACGTCGGCGGGACGCATGCCGGCGGTCCGCCCCGGGGCTACTATCCGCCGCACGGCAATGCGCCGAACCTGGAAGATGCGCCAAAGGGCGAGTGGATCACCGACACCATCGCGCGCCAGGCCAACGCCTTCATCGCGGAAAATCGCGACCAGCCGTGGATGCTCTACCTCACCCTCTTTTCCGTCCACACGCCGATTCAGGCGAAAAAGGACCTGATCGCCAAATACGAGGCCAAAACTCCCGGCAAACTCCACCAAAACGCGAAAATGGCGACGATGATCCAGGGCGTGGACGATGCCGTGGGAAAAATCGTCGCCAACCTGGAAAACCTGGGTTTGAGCGAAAAAACCGCGATTTTGTTCTTCAGCGACAACGGCGGTTACGGCCCGGCGACTGACATGGACCCGCTGAAGGGCTACAAGGGCACCTACTACGAGGGCGGCATCCGCGTGCCGTTTTTCGTCAATTGGCCCAGCGTGGTAAAACCGGGCCAAACCAACGAAACGCCGATCATCGGGGTCGATCTCTTCCCGACGCTGTGCGAAATGGCCGGTGCGGAGATGCCGCCGGATCAACCCGCCGACGGCGTGAGCCTGGTTCCCGCCTTTCGCGGTGAAAATCTGGCCGATCGCGCCATTTTTTGGCATTTTCCCGCCTACCTGCAATCCTACGCCGGCGTGACGGACGAACAACGCGACCCGCTCTTTCGTTCCCGGCCCTGTTCGATCGTCCGGCGCGGCGATTTCAAGCTGCACCAATATTTTGAGGACGGAGGCCTGGAGCTTTACAATCTGGCTGAGGACATTTCCGAATCCAACAACCTCGCGGCCGCGATGCCGGAAAAAACCCGGGAGTTGTTGGCGGAATTAGAAGCGTGGCGCAAATCAACCGGTGCGCCGGTTCCCACCGAGCCGAATCCTGACTTTGACGCGGAATCCGAGGCTGCGGCGGCAGCGAAGAAAACGCGAACGTAGCCATCGTCAAGCCATCAAAAAAAGAAGGGCTCCCCGGCTGCGTTCCCGGGAAGCCCTTCAGGCCAGGAGGTAGGAGGTTGTTGTTGGTGAACAAATCACACGAGCGGTGCGATCTGCTCACCCTCCTTACAAGCACAAAAATAGGCCGTCCGTCACGAACTTTTTTCGCTTTTTTGGCATTTTTCGTCAAAAAACGCCTTTTTTTGCCCCAAAACGCCGAAAAATCTCAAATTTCAGCGTCACGATCAGCAAAATTCCGATGCGAGCGGTTGGCGCTCTTGGATGAAATCAGGTCAAGCCAGGATCTCTCGCACCACGTGGCCGTGAACGTCGGTTAGCCGGTAATCGCGGCCTTGGAAGCGGTAGATGAGCTTTTCGTGATCGAAACCTAGCTGGTGCAAAATCGTGGCGTGCAAGTCGTGCACGTGCACCTTGCCTTCCACCACGCCAAAGCCCAGTTCGTCCGTTTCTCCACGCACGCAGCCGGGTTTGAACCCGCCACCGGCCACCCACATGGAAAAAGCGTCGATGTGGTGGTCGCGGCCGATGATGTCCTTGCGCTCCTCGCCCATGGGCGTGCGGCCAAATTCGCCGCCCCAGATGACGATGGTTTCGTCCAGCAAACCGCGTTGTTTCAGGTCGGTCACGAGCGCGGCGGAAGCCTTGTCCATCTCCACGCAGCGTTTTTCCAGCGCATCACCCAGGTTGGTGTTGGGGTTGCCGTGGTCGTCCCAATCGGTGTGGTAAAGCTGCACGAAGCGGACGCCGCGCTCGACCATGCGGCGGGCCAGCAGGCAGTTGTTGGCGTAGGAATTCGCGCCCGGCTTGGCGCCGTAGGCATCCAGAACCCGTTGCGGCTCGGCGCTAATGTCCATCAACTCCGGCGCGCTGGTTTGCATGCGGTAGGCCATTTCATACGCGTTGAGCCGCGTGGCAATTTCCGGGTCGCCGGTCGTCTCCAGCCGTTTTCGGTTCAAATCGCCCACCAAATCGAAAAACTCGCGCTGGCGCGTGGCATTGAAGCCTTTGGGGCTGGTCAGGTTCAAAATCGGGTCGCCCGTCCCGCGAAACGGCACGCCTTGGAAGGTGGTGGGGAGAAATCCGCTCGCCCACAGCGCGTTGCCGGCCCTGGGACCGCGGGGACCGGATTGCAGCACCACAAATCCCGGCAAATCCTGGTTTTCGCTGCCCAGCCCGTAAGTCACCCAGCTTCCCATCGACGGGCGTCCCGGCGCCTGGAATCCCGTGTTCATGAACAGCTTGGCCGGTCCGTGGTTGAACACGTTGGTCTGCATTCCGCGCAAAAAGCAGAGATCGTCGGCGATGCCCGCGATGTTCGGCAACAGCTCGCTAATCGTCATCCCGCACTGTCCGTGTTGCTTGAATTCGCGCGACGGTCCCAGCAATTTTGCCCCTTTGCCGATGAACGCGAAGCTCTTCTCCTTGGGGAAAAAGGAGTCCGGCGCCGGCTTGTTGTGCATCGCGCGCAACTTCGGCTTGTGGTCGAATAATTCGAGCTGGCTCGGCCCCCCGGCCATGAACAGAAAGATGACGTTTTTGGCTTTCGGGCTAAAGTGGCCGTCGCGCGGCGTCATGGGATTGGCGGCGGCTGTGGCCGTGGCGGATGCACGATCTTGCGCCAGCAGATTGGCCAGCGCCATCGAGCCAACGCCAACTGCGCAATCGCCGAAAAAGTGGCGCCGGGTTTGAAATTTGCGGAAATCGGAGGTGTTCATGGCCGTTGGTTCACTCAACAGCGCCCTCTTCAGAGATCAAGGCCGAATCCGCCGGCTGGAGTCACGGCCGAACCAGCGTTGGCGGTGTTTGCGGCGTGGTTGCCGGCTTAATCGCCATGACCCGTTGATGGATGCTCAAAATCTCCTTGGACACGTCAAAAAAGGAGTCCAGCGCCTTGGTGTCCGCCCCTTTTTCATCGATCAATTGGTTCAAATTCGCCAGGTACTGGTCGTAGCCAACCTTTAACCTGGCCATCTCTCCCTGCGCCCTTCCGTAGGCGGCGGCGACCTGTTTGCGCGTGGATTCGATCGCTGAAATTCGCCCCTGATCGCGGTAATACTCCTGCATCTGGTCGCGCCACTCGTTGCTGAACATGCGCCGGAAAAACTTGCCGCGCTGGGCCGGCTCCAACGTCTGGGCCTCCAGTTGCCGGGACAAATAGCTCTCAAGCTCGCGAAATTCGTGGATCGGCTTCTCGTATTGCTGGTGCAGGTAAGCCAACCCGTTGGCCACGGCCTTGAGGCGATGAATTTCCGCCTCCTGCAGCTCCTTGCCCTCGCGAATCTTCGATTCCAGCGTGTCCATCACTTTCAACGTTTCGCCGCTCTCGTTCACAATCTCCCCGATGGCGTCGAGGCTGAGTTGCAACTGCTGCTCGTGATTCTGCTTCTGACGATCCATCTGCGCCGTCCACTCCCGGTTGATGCGCTCGATCTCGGCCTGATGGGTCGAAACCATGGTCGCGAACTCCTCCTGGCGGGCCTGGGCCTGTTGCTCCATTTTTTGCTTCAACCCGGCAATTTCGCCTTCCAACTCGCCGATTCGCTGCCGGGCTTGGGAATCTTTCCAGCCCAGGTAACCGGCTGCTCCCACGGCCAAAAGGAGCGCAATTCCCAGGACGATCGCGGCAATTTGCCCGCCACGGTTTTGCGAGGTGGATTCAGGAGGGGAGAAAGTGTCTGACATCGTGTTTTTGGTGAAATTTTGGGGTCCGGAAATTCTAACATTGTTAAAAACCCCCCTCCGTGCAAGCAGAACATCGTCCGCCAGCCGGTTGGCGGGTTTTGCGTTGAAGCCGGAATCAGCACCTTTCTGGTGTCGTGGTATTTCTGCGCCCTTCAATCCTAGCCGCTTTGCGCCTGGATCTAGGGGTGGAGCGATCCTTAGCAGAAGCATCTCCCGTCGGGAACCTTTCGCCCAACCCCTACGGTCTCTACGATCTAGCCTAGCCGGAAATGTGCATGAATGGTGCGAAGATTTGTCGGTTCCTGGTGATAACTCGAGACGCACCGTGCGAGGCGGCTCCTGGCGAAATGGGAAGGAACCAAGCGTGAACGCCTCCTTGCGAATTCGGGCCCCGGCCACTCTTCGCAAGGAACATCATGGCTTCCGGTGCGTATTGGAGAGGGGAGATTGAAGGGATGGGTCGGACACATGCGCTCCTGCTATCCAAGGAACCCGCGAAACCCAGGTTTTCGCGCTCATGACAGAACCGGATCCATCCGAATCGCAGGAAGCCGGCGAGCCACCGTTCGATCCAAACGCCGAGACCGTCGTCAACCCGCAAGCTATCTTCGAAGCAGCCGCCGAAGTCGATCCGGCGCCTGATGTCTCCCCGCCGCCAACCGTGCTGACCAATTGGAGCCCGCCGAATCTGGCCGATCTCGCCAAGCTCTTCCCAGGCTACGAGATTTCCGAATTACTCGGCCGCGGCGGGATGGGCGCGGTCTACCAGGGAATCCAGAAGAGCCTGGATCGCCCCGTCGCCATCAAGCTGCTCCCGCCGGAGATGGCCGAGGCCGATTCCAGTTTCGCGGCGCGGTTCGAGCGCGAAGCTAAGGCCATGGCGAAGCTCGACCATCCCAACATCGTCACGATCCACGATTTCGGCCAGACCGAGGCCGGGCACTATTTTCGTGATGGAATTCGTCGATGGGATGGATTTCCACCAGCTGATCCACTCGAATCAGCTCGATGCCGCTGGCGCGCTCAATGCGGTGAGCCAGATCTGCGACGCCCTCGCCTACGCCCACGGCAAAGGCTACATCCATCGCGACATCAAACCCGCCAACATCTTTCTCAACTACGAAGGGCAGGTCAAAGTCGGTGACTTCGGGCTCGCCAAACTCATCACCCCGGGCGAAGCCGATCCCGACGCCTCAGCAGCTGCTGGCCCTGAGCCTGGTTTGACGATCACGGGCACGGCGATGGGCACGCCGTTCTACAGCGCCCCGGAACAACTCCGCGGCATGAGCGAAGTCGATCAACGCGCCGACATCTACAGCCTCGGCGTGATGTTTTACGAGATGCTGACTGGCAAAATTCCGCAGGGCGCCTTCGATCCGTCTTCGAAGAAGGTCGCGATCGACGTCCGGGTCGATGAAGTCGTGCTCAAGGCCATGGCCGAGGAACCGGAGCGGCGTTACGAGACGGCGGTGGAGTTGCGGACCGATGTGGATGCAATTCGGACGGCTCCGGACGTGGACGAAGCGGATTTCGCTAGAAATTCGAAGACGGATGCCCGGCAGCTGCTGGCGACGCGAAAGACGAAAGTCTGGCGACTTCCGCTACGGACCGTAGCGGGAAGAAAGCGCTCTGGATCGCCGTCGCGTTCGTTTTGGTGATCGCGGCGGCCCTGACCGCGGTAATTTTCATCGATTTCGGCAAGCCGGATGGCCAGCAACTTACGGAGCCTGAGGACAGCCCATTCCCGCTTCAGCCTACCAGCAAACCGGGGCGTTTGGTTATCACTCCATTTGACTCGGGTGCAAATCCCCATTTTCCCCCGATAAAACGGGAATTTTTTGGTTCAATCGAGCAAATATTCGGTTTTGTTAGGATTTTTCCATCAAAGCTGGGATAACGAGGTAGGATTGATGCTTGCTACCAACAAACTCAACCCCACCTACGTTACCACAGCAATCGGATCATAAGCCGGCAAAATTCACCCCTCAAGATGAATATGACGTTGATGAAGTTGAAGCCAAACTTCAGTCCCAATTCGAGGAGATGCTGACATTATGCAGAAGCGCCCACTCGCCCTCGTTCGCTGAATTCGAGGCCACCTTGTTTTCCATGCTAATGTCTTTGGGATGCCTCTTTGTGGCTTTGTTCCTGCGCATTCAGCACCAATCGTTCGATCCTGACAGTTATCTCAAGCGCACCGGCGGCCGCCTCAAGACAGCCGCTCGGCGAATCCTGCGCACGGGGTTTGGCAAGGTGGCCTATTGGAGAAGTTACATCGAACCCAAGAATAAGAAAAAGGGCCAGGGATTCTCGCGCAAACCCAAAGGCGCCGGGCGCTGCAAGTGTGGTTGCCAACGCCATCGCGGCAAAGCCTGCCGAAACAAAAAAGGCAAACGCAAGCGCCGTAAGAAAGGGGATAAGAGCAAGAACGGACGTAGTATAACCCTGGTTGCAATCTACACCTTGAAGCGAGGAAAAGACGGCTTGCTCCATGGCCCGATAAACAAGAGAATCTGGGGAAGTTATGCTCCGCGCTCAGTGATGATGGATTGGGCCGAAGCTGAGGTCAAACGTCGCGGATTCGATCCAACCGGGACCAACGTGCATATTGTAAGCGATGGAGAAAACTCTTTTATTGCCTCAACAGGGCCAGGAACCAAGACTAAGCGAGAGAAACTAAGAATAAGAAAAACCATCGCCTATTTGCGACAAGCGCCAACACCTACTGGCCTACGGCCGACTGATCGAACAGGATTTGGTCATCGCCAGCGGCGTGATCGAGGGTGCGGCGCGTTATGTGATCGGCGAAAGAATGGATTGTTCGGGGATGCGCTGGATCGAAGGACGTGCTGAGATGCTCTTACATCTGAGATGCATCGAACTCAACGGAGAATGGGAGAGGTTCTTTCGATGGGCTCGCGACAAGATTGCCAAAACTCAGCATGACGAACTAAGAGCTGTTCAGATTCGAACAAACCTCCCTGCGCAACTCCCAGAAAAATGATGGAATGAGAGGATTTGCACCCAAATGATTTCATCAAGGTTAGCGCAGGGCATTCGCACGGTCTCGCCTTGCGCCGGGATGGAGCTGTTTTCGGAATTGGTGGCGTCATTGAAGAAGGCAAGATCCACACAAACGTAAGTGTTCCGCCTTCGTTAGGCCCCGTGATTGACATCGCTGCCGTAAATACCACATCGTGGGCCATTACAGAAGACGGTAAAGTCACGCTTTGGGGGTTGAGCGGCGACTCCACGATGAAAGCCAACGCCAGAGCCATGGCTGAAAATCTTGAGAACGCGGAAAGGATTTACTTCGCAGTTGCCGGGAAAAACGTAGTCGCAATACGCCACAAGGGAAACAGTTGGACGGTCTTCGTGATCAAGAATAGCAACGAGCTCGTTCCCTGCCCAAAAGCCGCCGCTGCATTGGAAGGTTGCGTGGCGGTTTCCCTGAACGATCGGATCATCGTCGGCATTCTTCCCAAAGGCGTCGAGCCCGCCCAGCACCAGCAGCTGCCAGAACCAAATGCTGAAAACGATAACGATTCATTCCCCCTCAAAGCTGTCGCCGAACCCGGAAAACTCCGTCTCGTTCCGCTACCTTCCGAGTTGGAAGAGCCGCCTGATGCCGCGTTTCTCGAAGGCATTGATGGCGCCGTATTTGCTCAGCTGAAAGGAGGCGACGGTTACCGTCTTGTGGCAGTTCGTGAAGATGGGTCACTCTGGAATCTCCGGCCTGGATCCGTCGCGACCCCGCTTGGCTCCAGCGTTCATCAGGTTGCGAGTCACTGGCAGCACGAAGTGATTTTGAAGCAGGATGGGAATCTGGTGGACATCGAAGGAAACGCGATCGGCGACCCCGAACGGAGATATCGCGAGTTCGCCGAGCATACAATGGGGCTTTTCGCATTGGATGACGCAGGAACCGTGCAATTTATCCGTATTCGATCTCCAAAGAGCGAAAACTGGGAGACTCACCGAATGCAAGAAATACCAGAGTTTGAGGCTCCCGTAACGCGGCTGAAACTCGGAAACGGCCATGCGCTCGCGTTGCTGGAAAACGGCAACCTGAGTTCGTGGGGCGGGGATTCAGGTGGCGTCGTTTCCAACCAGCCTCAAATCGGTGACGTCCGAGATTTTGCGGGTGCATCCAACAGCAGCTTCGCCATCATCGGAGAAGGACGCGTTTTCGGCTGGGGCGCGGGTCTGAACCCCTCGACCAAAAACCCGGTCGCAAAGCAGTTTCACCGTCGTCTCGCGGAAATTGATGATGCTGAGCAACTATTCGGAGGCTCGGAGAAAATCTGTGCCATCCGGCACTCGGGGAATCGCTGGTCGATTCTCACCTATCCAACCACCCGGGAAGGCGAATTCGGCGGTTGGCGATTTGATGACGAAATCGCGGCGCAACTCGAAGGCTGCCATTTCGTGACCATGAACAAATCCGCCATTGTTGGAATCTATCAGGAGTAGCCAACCGAGGATTTACGTAAAGTGCCTGAGAACTTCCAACCCACCCGCTGGAGCCTGGTCCTTCAGGCTCGGTCCCCGCATGGAGATGATTCTCGCATCACGGCCCTCAACCAACTGGCTGAGGCATATTGGAAACCGCTCTACTGGTTCGCCCGGCGCAACGGCTTCGGTCAGGAGGACGCCGCCGATTTGATCCAGGATTTCTTTGCCAAACTGCTGGAACGCGATTGGCTGGACCGGGCCGATCCGAATCGGGGGCGATTGCGCAATTTCCTGCTCACTCTGCTGAAGCGCCATCTCAACGACCACCGCAAACACGACCGCGCCGAAAAACGCGGCGATTGGGGGTGAAGATTTGTTTCATCGTGGCACTTTGGTAACGGCTCGAAAATGACGTGAAGATGATGGAGGAAAATGTTTTTCCACGTCATTCTTTCATCATCTTGCCCAGTTCACTATCATCGAATTCATTCGCACCATCGTCTTCATGAAAAAAGCTTCACCGCCCTGATCCTCCTCAGTTTGGCCCTGAGCCCAACCTTCAGTGTGGCACAGGACGTGGACGATTCGGCGCCCACGACGACGATGTCACGCGGTAAGGGCAAGGGTAAAGGAAAAGGCAAGGGCCGCCGCAGCATGGAAGAAACGGAATCGCCGACGCCGAATCCAGGTCCGGTGACGGCGGACAGCTCGCTGGAGGAACGCAAACTCGCGTTTTTTTCAGCAGCGCATTCTGCCTGTGTTAGAGTCGAAATGCTACAACTGCCACGAATCGGGGGGAAAGACCAAGGGCGGGCTGGCGCTCGATTCTGCAGCGGCACTTCTGGCTGGCGGCGATACCGGCTCAGCGATCATTCCAGGCAACGCGTAGGGCAGTTTGCTCTACCAGTCGATCACCTACGAAGATCCCGATTTCGAGATGCCGCCGAAGGAGCGTCTCTCGGCCTCGGTCGTGAAAGATTTCAAAACGTGGATCGACATTGGCGCTCGGGATACGCGAACCGGCTCAGCCGCGCCTAACAAGCCTGCCTTCGATCCATCTGCCGGTTTTGTGACGACAATTACGGCGATTGATGGCAACGAGATCACGTTCATCAAATCGGACTCCAGTGCGCCGCTGTCTTCGATGGGCGGCAAGGGAAAAGGGAAAGGCAAGGGCCGCTCGCGCGGTAGTTCGGGCGAAACGATGACGCTTCCGGTTTCAGATAGCGTGTTGATCACGACCGCAACCTCCGCGCGGCGCACGGGTGATTTGTTAGTGGGCATCGAGTTGCCCGGCGGGTTGGAGAACGAGCACTTTCAGGACATCGGGCTATCTGGGCTGAAAGTTAGGATCGTGATTGAGGGCGTGGATATCACCGAGATCAATGTGATGGTCTCGCAAGATGAGGCTGATGCTCCGATCGCGATAAAGCCGAAGCGGCCGCCGATGAAAACTGACAGCCGAATAGGGGACAGAGGAATAGGTTCTTAATTCCCCATTTTGTCTCGATTCGGCTGTCCATCATTCGGCTGTCATGGAGCTGTCAAGGACCGCGGGTTTGTCCGCGCTAGGATTGTGATCAAGGGCACCGATGAGAACCCCTTAGCTAATTTGGTCGTCTGTAGATAAACGACAGCCCGTAGACGGCACACGCGGCCACCACCACAAAGGGCCCGGTCGGCTGATCGAGCTGGAAGCTCACGATCAAGCCACCCGCATTGTAGATCATCGAAAGCGCAATCGCGGTCAGCATGATGACCCACATGCGCCTGGCGAATCGGCATGCGGTCGCGGCGGGGAGGATGATGAGGGCTAACGATAACACAATGCCTGCGACGCGAACCAGCAACACCATGCAAATGCCGGTGAGGACCAAGAGTAGCAGGTAGTAGAAGGTGGACGAAACATCGCGCAGCCTGACAAATTCCTCATCAAAGCATACCGCGACCAGTTTGTGGTAGAAGAGCCCGACGAGCACGAGCACGATGGCGCCCAAGATGCAGGTGGCGATGACGTCGCTCTTCGAGGTCAGCAAGATGTTGCCGAAAATGTAGCTCTCCAGGTTCACACCTTTGCCGGGAGTGTGGAAGAGAAAGAGCAGGCCGATGCCCATGCCGCCGGCCCAGATTGCGGAGATGATGGTGTCTTCGCGTTCGCGGAATTTCAGGCTGATCCAGCCGATTGTGAGTGCGGAAATGAT
>CBDCZR010000043.1:0-136474 GCA_965224535.1 Verrucomicrobiales bacterium | reverse complement strand
CCTTCGCAGAATGATCGACGAAATCTTCGGTCAATTTTCGAAGAGCCTGTAAGTCGTTGTCGAATTCAAAGAGACCAGGCACGGCGGCGAGATCCATGCCGATGCCGAGGGCTTCCTCCCACGAGGTGAAGCCGCTGAGCCAGGGCAGCAAAATGTTCAGTTGTCGCTCGCGGTCGGAGCGGCGCGCTTTGGAGGCGGACAGGTGCGCCAAAACCTCGCGGGCGCGATCCATCTGGCCGTAGCGGCAGTGCAGAAAAACCAGGCGGCGGCCTTCGTAGTCCCAGTTTTGGCAAAACGTGCTGGAGGCTGTTTCCAGGTCGAGCTTGCTGGTTAGGTAACCTTCGGTCAGCCGCTTCAGTTCCGGCGCGTAAGTGGTTTGCAGCCAAGTTTCCGTGCCTTCGTGCCAGCCGAATTTCAGGCGCTCGGCCAGCATGGCGGCGATGGGGAGTTGGCGCTCGGCAGGGAGTTTTTTCAGCGCTTCCAGGTAACGGCCGACGCCTTTTTCGAAATCGTAGCCGCCGATGCACCAGCGGAAAAAATGCGTGCCAAACGTGTCCGGGCCCTCGGTTAGCAGGTATTTGCCGAAGGCCTCGCGCTCGGCGGTGTTGAGCTTACGCGCCTTGTAGACCAGCTCGCGAAATGCGGTCGTGGGCGTGACAAATCGCGGCCCGCGTTCGGGATCGGGCGAATTCAGCGCCATGAGGTCGACCGCGTCGAAACCGTCCAAATCACGGAAAATCGGCGCACGAAAGAGCCCGGGGTCGATTTTTTGCGGTTGGCGAAAATAGCGCCGCTCTTCGGCTTCCCAAAAATCCTCGATTCGCCGGCGCGCGTCTTCCGGAAAGCGGTTGGCGTGTTGGATGAGCACCCAGGTTAGGGGCTCGATCTGCATCGCGTTGAAGAGCTTGGTCAGGTAGCCTTCCGGCCCTTTCAGCGACACCAGGTGGCCGACGAAGCGGTCCAGTTTTTGCGGATCACCGGGTTTTTCGGCCAGGCCTCGCAGGAGACGGACCAGCACGCTCAGGTGGTTGCTGGAACCGAGCATGTCCGCGGTGAAGGCGCCGGTTAAAATGGCGCCGGGGTCGGGAAATTCGTCCATTCGCTCGCGCAGGACGTGGCCCGCGGATTCGATGAGCGGCAGGTTTTTGTCCGCTGGGCCGGCATCGGCCAGGATCGCCGGGATGCCCTCCGCATCGGCCTTCCACAGCGCCATTTCGCGCTCGAACAGCTTGGCGGCCTCGGGAAATTTTTCGCGGTAACTCGGCAAAACCTGCGATTCCAGCTCGTCCATTTTTCCCAGCTTGTTCGCCAGGCTCAACGCCCAAAATTCCACCGGACGAAGGTCCACGCCAAAGGCGCGCCGGCCGCGAAGGGCGTTGCGAAGCTGGATGGGGTCGCCAAAAACGGCGTTGGCAGGCGCGGTTTGGCGCACCAGCACGTCGCTGGCCACCTTCCAGGTTTCCTCGTCCGCAGCGTCGGATTTCAGGGCGAGGTACGTGGTTAGGCCGTGGACGCAGCTTTCGTCGTGACGCAACATGGCGCGGGAAATCTCCTCCAGCGCCAACCGCGCGTTGGGAAATTCGTCGTAAGCCGTGCCCTGGATGTGATCCCAGGCGCGGCTCCAGGTTTTGACGAGATCTGGCGGCAAATCCGGCTGCTCCAGCAACCTGGCGACGGTACGGGCGTGAGCCACCGGATCGTCGGTGAACAAATTGGCGATGGCGTCGCGTTCCTCGCCCTCGGCGATGGGCAAACGCAAAATTTCGCCCGCGGCGGCGGCAAAATCCCCGGCTTGCGCCGCAACGCGGATGAATCGCCGGCGAACGGTGTGGTCGTCCGGATTCGCGTCCAAAACGGCGCGGTAAGCCGGCTGTGCTTCGCCTAACATCCCCAAAAAATCGGCCGCCGCCGCGTAAAACGCCACCGCGCGCAAATCCGATTCGTCCTCCGGTTTCAGCCGGCTTAGCATCGTGGCTTTCAATGCCGGAACGTCCTCTTCCGGCAGGTAGTCGAACCGTTGTTGCGAGCCCGGTGCGAGGTTCGCAAAATTGCCCAACATGTCGCGGCTGGCCAGGTTCACCCAGCCGGTCAAGTGCGGCGTGGCCGCCTCAAATTTGCCTTCCCGCGCTAATTTCGTCCCGCGCGAAATTAACGTTTGCTTCCGTGATTCGAGCCACGGCGCTACGCTGGGTACAGTCGGCTGATGAACGTTGCGCGCCCCATTCGACGCGAACATTTGGTAAAACTCGCGCTCCTTCCTAAGGTCCAGATTATTGGCCAGCCGGAGAATTTGGAGATATTCGTGACGCGGCGGCGAATTCCGTGCTGCGCGCCGCAACAACTCCGCCAACTCCCGACGATGCGTTTCATCCGGCTTGTTCGCCAGGCCGATTTCGACCTCCAGCAAGTCGGTCGCGCGCTGAAATTCGCCCTCGGCATCCAACCGGCGCAACCTCGCGATTTGCGCGGGAAAATCCATCGGCTCCTTGGCCTTAAACCGCGAAAATACGATGGCGTAGGCCTCGCGGAAATCCGGCCGTTCGTCCGCCAAAATCGCCGCCGCCGCGGCCTCCGCGCGTTCCTCCTCGTCCAGCTTGTTGGCCAGGTAAAACGTAAAATCACGCCGTCCGAAGTCGTGATCGAGCAGCGCGCGGAACACGGTCGCTGGAATTGGCTGATTGAGGAACTGAGCCAGGGAATTGGAGAAAAACGGGACGCGCTCGCGGTAGCGGGTTTCCACGGCCCGACCGCCTTCGGGCAGCCCTAACTCATGCTCCAAAATCGCGATCAAATCGGCCCGGTCCTCTTCTTCGCCCAGCCTCATCCAAAAATCCGAAGCCAGCCTCGGAGGAATCGCCCCGGCTCGCGTCCAGTCGACGATGCGCCGTCGCAAAGCGGCGCGCGCCTCGCCCTGAAACGAGGAAAAGGCTTCGAGGATTCGGGAAAGCCCGGGTTCGGAGGGGCGCTCGATGCGAAGCAGCAACGGCAACACCAAATCCTCCATCGCGCTGAGCGGAATCCGGTCCTTGCCCCACTTGATCCGGAGGCTGAGCCAGGTGGCCGTTAGTTCCGGGTGGGTTTGTCCTAACCGGGCGACAATTTCTTCCGGCGGAGGAATGGCCTTGCTCCCTGACATGAGCATCCACGCCAAAATATCGTCGTCCTGCGGAAATTTCGCGTGAAGGGCCTCGGCTTCCCACAGCGCGGCCTCCACGGCCCGGGTAACCGCGGTGGGAACGCCCGCCGCCCGCATCTCTTCGGCCAAAGCGGCGCGGTTGCCGGGTTGCAGCGTTTTGGCGATATCTTCCAGGTGGCCGAGCGCCAGATGGGTTGCCGCGACATCGTCCGCCGCCTTCAAGCCACAGGGGCTGCAGATGTCTCCAGCTTGGCGGGAGTCTAGCCGGTAAACCGGCGCACCGGCGACGACGGGTTGGTTCTGCGCCGAACGCTGGAAAACCTCAGCCAGGAGGTGTGTGCCTGGCGGCGCGTCGAGTGGGTAGTCATCAGGAAACGGTGAATTCTCCCAAACGCCGACCAGGTTCTGCGTTAGGCGGATTGTGGCGAGAAATCGCGGAATTGCGCGGTCGATCTCGCGTTGGTAGACGGCCAGAACGCCGCCGGTGAAGTGCAGCGTGGCGGAATCCGGCGATTGGGCGACGAGCGCGTCAAAAATCGGCTCCGCGGCCGCGAATTCGCCCAAATTTCCTAACACCAGCATCATCTCCTTCGCCGCGTCGGCCGACATTTGGCCGGATTCCAAGCGCTGCGCGACAAATTCGGCCATTTCCGCGAAATCACCCGCCACCAGGAGCAATTCGGCGATGCGGCGGGAGGCGCTTTGCGCGGCGCTGGCCGGCAACTCACGCAAGGTCGCGATGGCCTCGTCCCACTGCCCGGCGGCCTCCTGCAGCCCGGCAATTTGCAGGCGAAGCGCGGCGTTTTGCGGCTCCAGGATCGAGGCTTCCGCCAACAGCTTCGTATGCTCGTCAGGCTCGTCGCTGAGGCGCGCAATTTCGGCTAACGCCAGAACTGGGCCAATGGAGCGCCGGTTGCCTTCGCGCCGTTGCTGGAAGCGCCGGATCAAGGCCTCGCGCCCGCCGCGAAGGCGCTGGGAAACATCGAAAAGCTTCCCAACCGCCCTAAGCCGCCGTGTCGCGTTTTCCTCGGCATCGTAGATCTGCCAGAAAATCGGCTCCGCGGCCTCGTGCCGGCCGGTATCGAGGTAAAGCTGGCCCAACTCGGCGAGCAAACTCGCGTCCCCCTCGAATTGCCGCGACGCCGCCTGCAAAACTTCTGCCGCGCCCGCGAAATCGCCCAAATTTTTCAGGATCGCCGCCTCCGCCTGCCACACGGATTTTTGGCCCGGCAACGCCTCCTGCCACACCCGAGTCCACTTCAGCGCCTCGTCCCAATTTTTCGCCTGGCGATGCAGCCCGACGATCTGGCGGATCCAGAAAACACGCCGTTCGCCGCTTTCGGCCAGCAGCGTTTCCAGCGTATTGGCAGCCTGGGCCCAGGCGCGGTTGCGGCGTTGCTGGCGTGATTTTTGGAGGAGGCCGAGCTTACGCGTTAGGGCGTCGTCCGATGCTTCCATGGCAGCGAGGATCTGGGCGGCGGATTCGCGGTTGCCGGCGAACGCGAGCAATTCCGCGCGCAAGGCCTGCTGGCCCGGTGAATCGGAAAATTCGGCCTCCGCGGCGCGAAATTCGAAATCGGCGCGGGCGATTTGCGCGGCGCGGATGAGCGCGGGCTCGAATTCGCCGATCGTCGTCGCCAGATCGAGGATTTGGCGCGATTTTTCGAACGCAAGCGCGTTTTGGCCGGCCAGGCGCGCGGAATCGGCGAGTTGGCGCAGCAAGGTGAGATGACGCGGAAAATCGGCTTCGCGCAAGGTTAGGATTTCCACAGCTTCGGCGGGAAATTCGCGGTTTGTCAGGATTTGCGCGGATTTGACGACGCGCTCGGCTGAATCCGCCGAATTCGCCAGGCTAACGTGAATCCTCACCGCTTCCTCGCTTTTTCTCACGTCGAACAAATGATCCGCCAGCAACTCTTTCGCCGTCCGTTCGTCCGGAAATTTGGCCACCGCCTCGCGCAAAACCGCCTCGACCTCGCCTAACGCACCAAAATGAGCCAAAATCCGCGCCGCACGCTGAAAATTGCCCAATTCCGGCGGCGCAGCGTCCAAAAACCGCCGCACCAACTCCAACGCCGTCTCCGCTTCCCCGCGCCGATGCTCCAACCTGGCCAAACGCAGGATCAGCGCCGTGTCATCCGGGTGCAAATCCAACAGCGCCCGGCACTCCCGCGCCGCCAGCTCCCACCGCTTGGCAACTTCGAGCAAATCCAGAAAACGCTCGCGAAGTTGGCGCTGGCCGGGCGACAACTCCAGGATTTTTCGCCATTGCGCGATCGCGTCCTCCACGCGGTCCAGCCTAACCAACGCAACTGCGTAACGCTCGCGCAAACGCAAGCGCCCCGGCTCGCCATCCAGCAGCCGCTCCAATTCCGCCGTCAAACCCGGATAATCGTCGCGGCGTCCGAACATCGCGTCGAGTTGATCCAAAACTGACAGCTCCACCCACGAATCTCGTCCGCTCGCCGCCAACGCCTCGCCCAGCACCTGCAAGGCTCCCTCGCGCTCGCCGCCCGCATCCAAAAACCCGGCCAAACGCAGCCGCCAAATGGTGGCTCGGTAAGGATCGCGCGTTTTCGCGATCGACTCGCGAAGCCGCGCAATCGCCTCATCCGCCTGCCGCCCGCGCCAAAGCAATTCGACCACATCCTCGCGCAAATCCTCGTCCTCCGGGGCCGCCGCCATCGCCTCATCCCAAATTTTCAGCGCCTCCTCCTTCTCGCCGCGCTTGATCAGCGCCTGCCCTAACAAACGCAACGTTTTCGCCGCCAAATCCGCGTCATTCGGCCCTAACTCGCGCACCTTGCGAAGCGACTCCACCGCCGTTCGGGGATCCCGCCGTTGCAGCGCCTCGTTTCCCCGCCAAAAATGCGCCGCGGGCGAATTCGGCGTCAAATCCGCCGCCTTTTCGAACGAATCCTGAGCCCGGTAATCGCCGAATCGCTGCTGCACGAACCCCAGGATCATCCAATCCGCCGCATCGCCGTTTTCCGCACGATTTTTGAGAAAATCGACCAACTGCGCGCGATTCCCCGATTCAAGCCAAGCCGCGTAAAATCGGTCCAAAATCACCCCCGTCCGCGGATTTTCGCGCAGGCGCTCCAGGTATTTCTGCGCGTTTTCGTTCGGCTCGGCCGCTGCCAGCCCAAGCACGAAAAGGAAGGAAATCAGCCAGCGGCCCGTCATGGGAGACTGTTAGCAAGGCCGTATACTGCGAATTTGGCAACCGCGGAGGCGTTCGAACCGGTGGATCGAGGACGGCGTTCCCGCTTCCATTTTCGACGTACGCATCCATCCGTTCGCGACAATATCGACGCGATTGTCGAAAATTTGCTGTCGCCGTGGCCGTGAAGGTGAATTGTTCAGGCTCATGCTCGCAAAAATCCCACGCTTCGCGCCCCTTTTGGCCGGTTTCGCCGCGTTTTCGGCTCAACCGCTCGCGGCCAACGAGGGCTTCGCTTTTTTCGAAAATCAGGTCCGCCCGATTCTCGCCAAACGCTGTTTCGATTGCCACTCTGAGGAGGCGGGCAAGCGCAAGGGCGGGTTGTGGCTGGATAGGCGCGGAGGCTGGCAAACAGGCGGCGACAGCGGAGCGGCGATCGTGCCGGGAGACGCGAATTCCAGCTTGCTGGTTCACGCGATTCGTTACCGCGACCAGGATTTGCAGATGCCGCCGAAAAATCGGCTGCCCGAGCCGGAAATCGCCGTTTTGGAGCGCTGGGTGGCGATGGGCGCCCCGGACCCTCGCGATGCGGCGTTGGCGGGCGCTGTTCGGCGCGAAGCGATCGATTACGAGGCGGCGCGGAAGTCGTGGGCGTTTCGCGGGCACGTGCGGCCGGAGTTGCCGGGCGTGAAAAATGCGGATTGGCCGCGAACAGCGCCCGATCGGTTCATTTTGGCGCGCTTGGAGGAAAAGGGGCTCGCACCGGCGGAAGATGCAGACCCGCGGGTGCTGATTCGGCGCGCGTTTTTTGATTTGACCGGGTTGCCGCCCACGGTTGCGGAGGTTGAGACCTTTGCCAAGGACCCGTCGCCAGCCGCGTTCGAGAAAATGGTCGACGATTTGCTGGGCCGGCGTGCGTTTGGCGAAAAATGGGGCCGGCATTGGCTTGATGTGGCCCGCTACGCGGATTCCAACGGCGGGGACCGGAATTTCACGTTTTTCCAGGCCTGGCGCTACCGCAACTACGCGATCGATTCGTTCAACCGCGACCGGCCGTTCTACGAATTCGTGCGCCAACAGCTTGCGGGCGATTTGATGCCGGCGAAGAGCGACGCCGAGCGCCACGATCAACTCGTGGCCTCGACGTTTCTGGCCCTGGGCCCCAAAATGCTGACGGAGCGCGACAAGGAGAAGCTGCGCATGGACACTGCCGACGAGCAGGTGGACACCGTGGGCCGCGCTTTTTTGGGATTGACGTTAGGCTGCGCGCGTTGCCACGAGCACAAATTCGACCCCGTTTCGCAGGAGGATTACTACGCCCTGGCCGGGATTTTCCGCTCCACCCAGGTCATCATGGGCACGCGAAACGGCTGCGTCAACGTGGCCAGTTGGGTGGAACAACCGTTGCCGGCGCCCGAGCCGGAAAACAGCCAGTTGGCGGCAAAAGTCGAGCGGCTGGAGCTGGCGATGCGGCTGACCGTGGAGAAGAGTTTCATGAAAAAAGCCGGCGGCAAAATGACGCTGGACAACCTGCCGCTGGCCGGGGTCATCTACGATAACGCGGATGTTGAGATTCAGGGCAAATGGCGCACTTCCACGCTGAATTCCGTCCGGTTTGGTGCGGATTACATCGTTCACGATCCCAAAAAAGGCGACGAAACCGGCAAACGCGCCATTTTCCGCGGCGCCCTGCCGGAGAACGGCGAATACGAGGTGCGCATCGCTTACAGCGCGGATAAAAGCCGCGCCACGCGAGTCCCCATCACCGTCGAGCACGGAAAATCGGCCACCGCGGTGAACCTGGATCAAACCCGGCCCCCGCTGGTTGGCGGCTTGTTTCAGCCGGTCGGCCGGTTTCGCTTTGAAAAAGGCGCCCGGGCCAACGTCGTCATCGAAACCACCGGCGCCGACGGCTACATCATCGTCGATGCCGTGCAATTCATCCCGGTCAGCGACATTCAACGCGAAGCCATGGCTCTTGCGGCCGTCGCCGGCGAAGACAGCGACGCCGCGCTCTTCCGTATGTCCGAAGGCGAGCTGAAAAAGGAGATGACCAAGCTGCTCAAGGAGCTGCGAAGCGAAAATTTGGCCATGGCGCCGCGCGACGCCAAGGACGCGGGCGACATCAACCTGCGCGTTCGCGGCGAAGTCGGCCAGCTCGGCCCCATGGTGCCGCGAAACTTCCCGCGCGTCCTCCAACCCGGCCCGGCGCCGAAAATCGCCGAGGGGCAGAGCGGCCGCCTGGAACTGGCCGCCTGGATCACCGCGCCGGAAAACGCGCTGCTGGACCGCGTCATGGTCAACCGCATCTGGCTCCACCTCATGGGCCGCGGCATCGTCGCCACGCCGGACAATTTTGGCGCGTTGGGAGCGGCGCCTACGCACCCCGAACTGCTCGACCACTTGGCCAGCGAATTTCGCGCCGGCGGAGGCTCGGTGAAGCGCCTGATTCGCGAAATCATCCTCAGCCGCACCTACCAGCTCAGCGCCCGCGCACCGGAAACGCTGGCCGAAGGTGACCCGGGCAACGAACTCTTTGGCCGCAGGATCCGGCGCAGGCTGACGGCTGAAGAAATTCGCGACGGCGTCCTCTACCTGGCTGGCCAGCTTGAAACCAAGCCCGGCGCGGCCACGGCCACGAAATTTGGCGAAGACCTGGACGAGCCCATGAGCTTCGCCAAGGACCGGCTGCGCACCGTTTACCTGCCTGTGGCGCGCAACAACCTCGTCGCAGAGTTGGAAGTCTTCGACGCCGCCAATCCGGACCTCGTCAGCGGCAGCCGCGTGGAAACCACCGTCCCCACCCAGGCGCTCTACCTCATCAACAATGCCTTTTTCCTCGCGCAAGCCGATTTTCTCGGCCGCGCCGCACTGAATGCCGGTGATGGCGACAAAATCGGCTGGCTTTACCGCACCATTCTCGGCCGCCCGCCTCTGGAGCCGGAAAAGCAGCGCGCAGCCGGTTTCATCGCGGAAGTCGGCCTCAACGCGCCGGAAGCCCACGCCCACCTCGCGCATTTGCTGCTGGTTTCGGCGGAGTTTTTGTTCGTGGAGTGACTCGGTTAGGAACGAAATGCCCACCACATCCATCTCTCCACGCACGACCCGCGAATTTGAGGCCGAAATTCGCTGCGATCGCCGATTTGGGGCCGATTTGCGGTTTTTGGGCGTGGTGCGGCACTTGGAGGACGGGCGGGAAATCCGGGGCATCGACTATTCGTGCTACCAGGAAATGGCCGAGCGCAAATTGGCCGAAATCTGCGAGGAAATGGCCGCGAAATCGCCGGAACACCGGGTTTGGATCCACCACCGCACGGGATTCGTCGCCGCGGGCGAGGCATCGATCGTGATTCGCGTCCAAACGCCCCACAGCGCCGAAGCTTTCGCCCTGTGCGCGGAGTATCTGGGCCGCATCAAGACAACGGCGCCAATCTGGAAGCAGCCGGTGTTTGCCTAGCCTCAGTCTCAGCTCAGCTCAGCCTTCACTGCTCGCTGGGCTCGAAATCCGCCTCCCCCCAGCCGAGAACTTCCAGGGCCTTGCCGGCCAGGAACAACGAGCCGGTCACCAGCACGGGAAATCGCGTTTTCGTGGCCAGCCGCAACGCTTCGGCGACGTCGGAGGCTGGCGTCGCGGATTTGCCGGCGGTTTCGGCCATTTCAGCCAATTCCTGCGCGCTGAGGCCGCGTTGGGAAGCCACGGTGGTGGGAAAAAACGCGCCGGTGATGGGGCCGAGCGCGTGAAGCAACTTTTCCGGTTCCTTGTCGCGAACCGCGCCAAAAACGATCGCGGCTTTTTCTTGGCCGAAGCGCGATTTCCACGTTTTCACGAGCGCTTCGGCCGCGGCGAGGTTGTGGGCGCCGTCGATGATGACGATCGATCCCCCGTGGTCGAGCTGATGAAAGCGCCCGGGCCAGGAAGCGGTGCCGATTCCAGCGGTGATGGCTGTTTCCGGCAGGTTTAATCCCGAAATCTGAGCCATTTTCGCCGCAATGGCCGCGTTTTCGCGTTGGTGCTCGCCGGCCAGGCCAATTTCGCCAAAAAACCGGGAAACCAGGTGAAGCGGGCCGTCCAATTCTCGGGCGCGCGCTTGAATCACCGCCAAGGCTTCCGGAGGCTGCGATTCCAGGGTAACGACGGGTTTTCCGGGTTTGATGATCCCCGCTTTTTCTCCCGCAATTTCCGCCAGCGACTGGCCAAGCCACTTTTGGTGGTCCAAGGCGATGGCGGCGATTCCCACCACGTCGGAGTCGACCGCGTTCGTCGAATCGAGCCGCCCGCCCATGCCCGTTTCCAGCACGATCGCCTCCACGCCGGCGTCGAGAAAAATCCTCATGGCCAGGGTCGTGGCGATTTCAAAAAACGTGGGATGCGGCTCCCAATCCGCCACGATTTCGCGAATTCGGCGAAGTTCGCGCGTGAGCGTTACCGAATCCACCGGCTGGAAATCGAGCCGAATCCGTTCCCGGAAGGAGACCAGATGCGGCGAGGTGAAGAGCCCGGTTTTCAGCCCGCCCGTCCGGCAAATCGACTCCAAAAACGCGCAAACCGAGCCTTTTCCGTTGGTTCCGGCCACGTGGAAAACGGTGGCGGACCCGGCATCTACGTCTAGCGCGTCCAGTAAGCGGCGCGTTGCGTCCAAACCCAGCTTGACGCCGAATTTTTGCGTCGAATAGAGCCAGGTTAGGACATCTGCGTCGTCGTTCATCGGCAAACCGGCCCCTAATCCAAGCCCTCCAACAATTCGTGGATTCGCCCCACCAGCGTCTCCTCAATGCCGGGGGCCCAGGTGTTCGGGTGCACGGTGGAGCGGGCGTAGCGCATCGAGGTTTTGCCTTCGTAGCCGCCTTCCTCAAGCACGCGATCGCTGGGGATGTAGCACATCACGTCGTTGGAGTAGCCCGCTACCCAAACCGGGCCGCCGGTCTTTTCCCCAAGCTCGCGTTTCAGCCGCAGAGAGTAGTCGATGGTCGTCTCCCCGCCAATCGCGGCCAAGGTGAGTGAATCGCCAAATCGCACCACCTGGACGGGCACGGGGTAGCTCTTGGGCAGCGAACCCACCGCCTCAAGCTCGCCGAGCAAGAACTGGGCGTAACGCTGATCGTAACCGGTGGTGGCCGCGATGCGTTCTTTCAGTTCCTCGGCCGTTGGAGGCGTGGCGTAGGCGACTTCCGGCCAGGCGATGGCGCTGCGGACGGGCCCGGACACCGGTAGTTGGGTGGTTTGCAGCGCGGCCTCGACCGCCATGGCCATGTTGCGGCCGTGACGCTCCACAAACGGGATCAAACGGCGCGGATAGGGGTTTTGATCGCCGGAACAACCGTTGACGAACAGGGCGACGGCGCCGGGGTGATCTTCCTCAAAAAACTGCTGCGCGTAGCCCGGCCAATCGCCGTTGATTTCCATGATGCTCAGCGTGGTGGCGTGGCAGGCGTAGCCAAAGAGCACGGCCTTCAATTCGCCGGCGGAGTCGCGCACCTGCAGCACGGGAACATCGTGATCCACCGGGCCGTCCGGGTTCGGGAAGTTGCGAAAATCCAGGTCGCCGTCCAGCCGGGTGCGCCTATTCATGGCGAATCCGCAGCGGGCCCGGCTCCAGGTGAGCGTTGCCGGTTCCAGCGCGGCCATGGCCTGGTTGATGGCTTGGCGGATGCGTTCGCTCAACAAGGCGTTGTAGGCCTGAATTTGGCGCACGCGCAGGGGTTGATCCTCCTCCGGCACCTTGTCGTAGCCCAAGCGCGGTTCGCCTTTTCCGCCCTGTGGCCGAAACAGCCGAATGGCCGGCCCGCAGTGGGTGTGCGAGGCGTTGAGGAGCAATTGGCCGGGTTTCAGGCCGTGCTTTTCGGCGGCAAAGGCTTCGATTTCGACGCGCAACGCCTTGGGAACGCCGATGAGGTCCAGGGTGGCGATGACGAGCTTTCCGCCCTCCGCGTCTTCCAGCGCAAACGCCTTGGCGTGGAGGTCTTGGCGGACCGATTCAGCCGGGCCCTTGCGGGCGGCGTAACCGGCCATCCAACCCAAGTCCGTGGGGGTGATCACTACCTTGGCGGCGGCGGCTTTCCAGGCATAACCGGCATCCTGCGAAAACGCGGCACAAGAAACGGCGAAACTCAGCGCAACGATCGAAAAAAGGCTCTTCATGCCGGTAACCTGACGATTTTCCCTGCCCGGTCGACCGAAATTTCGCCGTGGCGCCGATTCGGCAGGCTAACCGGAATCCTCGCCGTTTTGCCCCGTTTCCGCCTTGGCCTTGGGGATGGTGATGACGAACGTCGTGCGAATCCCGGGTTGGCTGCGAACCGCGATCGAACCGCCGTGAGCCTCGACCGCGCGTTTGACGATCGACAGACCGAGCCCCGTACCCTTGATTTCGCGCGAAGAGTGCTTTTCCACCCGGTAAAATCGCTCGAAAACGTGCGGCAAATCCGCGCTGGGGATGCCGACGCCGTTGTCGGTGATTTCCAGCACCAGCCGGTCGCCTGGTTCGTCCGGCCGCAGGCGAATTTCGATCTCCAACCCCTCGCGATCGTTCTGTTTGAGCGCGTTTTCCACCAGGTTGAAGAAAATCTGGTCCCAGTAAAACGGATCGCCGATCGTGGAGCGGTCCTCGGGCATGTCGATGCCGATCGCGGCCTCTTTTTCCTGGATGACGGGCTGGAGTTGTTCGACCATGTCCGAGGCGCACTCGGCCAGGTCAAAGGGAATGCGGCGGATGAGTTGAGCGCTGCCTTCGAGCTTGGAGATGGTGAGCATGTCGTCCACAATGCGGCCCAGCCGAATGGCGTGCTTGTTCGTGACGCCCAGGAATCGCTGGGTCATCTCGGGATCGGTCACGTCGCCGTCCAGGAGGTTCTCCAGGTAGCCAATGATGATGGAAAGCGGCGTTCGCAGCTCATGGGAGGCATTCGCCACGAAATCGCGGCGAATTTGCTCCAGGTGGTGGCGCTCGGATTCATCGCGCAAAATAACCCACACCCCATCCACGCCCTGCATGGGAAATGGCAGGGGCGCCACTTCCACGGCGATGTAGCGCTCCATTTGCTGGCCATCCTTGGTGATGTGCTCCTCCAGCCGAATGGCGTCGCTGCGTTTCTCCCGGTTTTTGAGGGAATCGCGAATGACCTCCACGATGCGGTGATCGAGAAAGGCCTCGATCACTTGCAGGTCCACGATGTCCGGTTTTTGGGCGAAAACCTGCCTGGCGGCGGTGTTGGCGAAGCGGATGCGCAGATCGTCCTGCACGATGACAAAGCCGTCCTCAAATTGATCGAGAATCGACTCGGTGAGGCGCTGGTGCTGGAGTTCTTGAGCGATGTGTTCGCTGCGTTGGGCCAGTTGATGGTTGATGTGGCCGTAGAGTTCGCGAACCGCGAGCGGGGTCATCAGGCGGCGGTCCAATTCCAGGCGAAAATCCCCACGGCCGGAGTCGCGTAGCCCTTCGCCAAGCCGGGTCACCGCCGCGCGCAGGCGAAGGTGGAGAAGCAGCAGGACACCCAGGCCAACCGTGGCAACGCAGGCTACAAAAACGGGGAACACGTCGAAAAAATCGCTACGGTCAGCCTTGCGGCAAGTTAGAGCCTCGATCCTGAGGTTTTGACACGTTTTGGTAGGATTTGGTGCATCTGTCAGGACTTAAAACTTAAAACTTAAAACTCCGGCTCGGCCGGTTCAGGGTGAAACCGGTAACCAACGCCACGCACCGTTTGGATGCAATCGCCATGATCGCCTAACTTTTCGCGAAGCCGTTTTACGTGCGTGTCCAGGGTGCGTGTCTGGATGCGCTCGTCGTAACCCCAAATTTTGCTGAGCAACTCTCCGCGTTCCTGTTCCTCGGCCTCATTTTCGATCAAAGTGAGCAGCAGCTTGAACTCGGTCGCGGTTAGATCGATTGGCTCATCGGCCAAGTAGAGCTTCAGGTTGTTGCGGTCCAGCCGAAAGGCGCCGGAGGAGATTTCCGGCCCGCCTTGCGGTTTTTGGGCGCGCTTGGCCAGGTTGCGGACGCGCAGGACCAGTTCCTTGATGCTGAAAGGCTTGGCGACGTAGTCGTCGGCCCCCAGCGCCAGCCCTTCCAGCTTGTCATCCAGCTCTTTTTTGGCCGTGAGCATCAAAACCGGGATTTCGGCGGTTTTTTTGCTCTCACGCAGTTTTTTGAACATGGTTAGGCCGTCCATTTCCGGCATCATCAGGTCCAGAACGATCAAATCCGGCCTCTCGGCCTTTACCATCTCCAGCCCTTCCAATCCGTCCGCGGCTTCGCTCACTTCCCATCCGTCACGGGTTAGATTAAATTTCACCAGTTCGCGCACATCGGGTTCGTCATCGACTATGAGTACTTTTTTCATGGATGAATGCGGCTTTGAGAAATCGCCGCCATCATACTAACTTGGGCTACCCTAGAAATGCGAAACATGTGACGAAAATGGTACAGAAAACAACTCAGCGGCCTCGCCCAAAAAGGCTGCACGTTATCGCCAACCCGGCCTCCGGCAAGCGGATACCGCTCATCCACACCCTCAACGATGAGTTGCGGCCGGCGGGGATCCTCTTCGATCTCTCCGTCACGCACGAAACCGGCGATGGCGCGCTCCAAGCCAAACGCGCGGTGGAAAATGGCGCCGACGTCGTGGCTTGTTTTGGCGGAGACGGCACGGTCATGGACGTGAGCGAGGGATTGTTGGGCAGCAACGTGCCGCTGCTCATTTTACCGGGCGGAACGGGAAATCTCGTGGCGCGGGAGCTGGATTTGCCACGCGAGGCCTACAAAAGCCTGCGCAAAGTAACCGGCGAGAGCTTTCGCACCCGAAAAATCGACGTTGGGAGGCTGGGGAAGCTCCCGTTTCTGCTCCGCGTGGGTTGCGGGTTCGAAACCGGCGTGTTGCAGGACGCCAGCCGCGAGATGAAGAACCAGTTCGGCCGTTGGGCCTACGCATTTGCCGCCGCCAAGGCCTTGCAAGAAGTCAACGCCGCCAGCTACCGCATCACCGTGGACAACGACCGGGTCATCGAAGCCGAAGCCGTGGCTTGCGTCGTTGCCAACACCGGCGCCTTTGGCGTCAGCCAACTCACGCTCTCCCCCGGCATCGCCATCGACGACGGCATGCTGGACCTGATCGTGATTCGCAAGGCTGACGTGGAGGGAATCATTTCGTTGATCCGCATGATGATGGGCGATGAGCCCAAAGGCGGCGGCGACGAGGGCGAATCCTCCATCGACGCCTCACACTTGGTCGGCCGCTGGCAGAGTCGCAAGGTTCGGATCGAAACCGAGCCCGTTTTGCCGATGCAGGTGGATGGAGACGTTTTGACCGAAACTCCGCAAACGGCGGAAATTTTGCCGGTGGCGATGGAGGTTGTGGTTTGAGAAACTCGAAATCCGAAACTCGAAACTCGAAACTCGGATTTCGGATTTCGAGTTTCATCAAGTTTCCAGGCCCAATTGCGCCTCCATGTCGGCCAGGACGATTTCCATCGGCATCTGGATCATGCAACGGCAGTGATGCGTCTCGGTGGAGTCGAACGATCCGTTTTCGTAGTACTTGTTGGATGGAGAGGCGCCGCCGCACACGCCCCAAAATTCGCAGGATTCCGCGCATTTGCGATTTCCAGCCAGCACGTCGGCGTAAACCGCCTCAAATCCCGAGTTTTGCGTCAGCTCAAACAGGGCGTTGCGTTCCACGTGGCCGAAATTGAAGCTGCCGTAGTCTTCGGTGGCCTGACCGAGCAATTCCGGCGAAAAGGTGGAAAAATTGCCGGTGCAATCCACGTTGATCATCGCCAGCGGGTTGGTTTCCAGGTTAAAATAACCGTCCGGGCCGCGATTGGCGAGGGGATCGAGGATGTTTTCGCGGGCGATGTCGAATTCGCGGATGCGCAGCGGAAATCCCGCGGCTTTGTTGCGCGCGTAGACGCGTTCCAAAAACTCGCGAACGCGCCCTTCCGGGCTCGGCGAAAGGGATGAAGCCTCGTTGGCGCCTTCCACCTCCTCGATGTTGAATCCCACCCCTTCGATTCCCAGTTCCACGAAGTGATCGAAGATGGCGTCGGGATGATCCAGCGAAACATCGGAAATTACCGCCACCACACCGAATGAAATGCCGTTTTCGCGCAAAATTCGCGCCCCGCGCACCGCTTTGGCGTGAGTTCCCTGCCCACCGCGGGTTTTGCGGTGATGATCGTGGATGAACGCCGGCCCATCGATGCTAAGCCCGATTTCAACGTCGTGTTTTTGGAGAAACTCACACCAATCCTCGTTCACCAGCGTGCCGTTGCTTTGAAAGGTGTGGACGATTTTTTCTCGAGCCCGGGGAAACTCGTCCATCACCGCAAGCGCCTCCTCGTACCAGCTTCGCGGGACGGCCATCGGCTCGCCTGCGTGCCACAGAATCTGAAATTTCGGCCCCACCAGCCCGCTCTCGAAAACGCGCGCCATTGTCCGGCGCAACACGTCCATGGACATGCGCTGGCGGGAGGTGCGGTGCGGCAGGTAGCAGTAGTCGCAGTTAATGTTGCAAAACGGGCTGGGCTGGATGACTAACACGCCCAGAAAAACCTGCTGGAGCGCTTGGCCGGTGTCCGGCTCGGGAAGGGTTAGGATTTGTGACATGGCGGTGTTTGGGGGTGTCAGGATTGGCTGGGTTTCGATGGTTTGCCGATGTCTGCCGGGCGCGGCACAAAAATGCGAATCGGCGCCCCGGAAATCGGCGGTTCGTTTGTCAGGCCCAGCCTTTTGCGAATGCGTTCGATGCGTTGTTCGACGGTTAGGCGCAGCGATTCCCGGGAATTCATGCAGCGCTAGACGACGCCCGTGCGGAAACTTGCGCGGCAGGGCTCTGGCGGCGAGAATCTCCTTGTTTGGCAGGGGTTCTTGCCAAAAGTAGACCGCCCTGCTTCATGAGCGAACCCGTCGAAATCCTGCACGCGATCGAGTGGCCCACCCTGCCGGTCACCAAGCTCAAATCCCGGACGGCGACGATCAAGGGGTGGTGCTTCGATCGCAACGGACAGCCCCTGCGCGGCATGCGGGCGCGCGTGGGCGGCCGAACCTTCACCGTAAACCGGAAAAACGCCCGTTTCGCCGTCGGTCACATTTACAAGGGCTGCGAGCAGGCGGACTACAGCGGCTTTCGCGCGGAAGTGGAGCTGCCGCCGGGAAAAAGCGAGGTCATCCTGGAATACAAAACGCAGGACAAAACCTGGCACGAGCTAGAGCGCCTGGAATTCCGCACCCCGCGCATCATGTGGCCCTGGATCAAGCCGGACGAGCAAAACTACGGCTCCTGGGTGCGGCAGTACGACACCCTCAGTGCCGACGACAAATCCGCGATCGGCCGCCACATCGCCTCCTTCCAGCGCAAGCCGCTTTTGAGCGTGGTGATGCCCGTTTTCAACCCGCCGGAGCGCTACCTGCGCCTTTGCCTGAATTCCGTGCTCAACCAACTTTACGGCGAGTGGGAATTTTGCATCGCCGACGACAAATCGCCCGCACCGCACGTCCGCAAGGTGCTGGAGGAATACGCCAAACGTGATTCCCGCATTAAAGTCACGTTTCGCGCGAAAAACGGCCACATCTCCGCCGCCTCCAACAGCGCCATCGAGCTGGCGACCGGCGAATTCATCGTTTTGCTCGATCACGACGACGAATTGCCCCTCCACGCGCTCTACCTGGTGGCGCACGAAATTCTGGAGCATCCGGAGGTCGGTCTGATCTACTCCGACGAGGACAAAATCGACACCCGCGGCGTCCGCAGCGATCCCTACTTCAAGCCAGATTGGAACTACGACCTGCTCACCTCGCAAAACTGCATTTCCCACCTCGGCTGCTACCGCACGGCGCTCATCCGCGAGATTGGCGGCTTCCGCGTCGGCATGGAAGGCAGCCAGGATTGGGACCTGGCCCTGCGCGTCATCGAAAAAACGCAAAACGTGCGCCACATTCCCCACGTTCTCTATCACTGGCGCACCATCGAGGGCAGCACGGCGCAAAAGCTCGACGAAAAGCCCTACGCGCAAACGGCGGGCCTGGGAGCCGTGGAGGCGCACCTGGAGCGCATCGGCCGCACGCAAGACAAGATTGAGGTGACCAAGGAAAACACCCACTGGTTGCGCCGGGCCACGCCGGAGCCCCCGCCCTCGGTGATGCTCATCATCCCGACCCGCAACCGGGTGGAATTGCTGCGCCCGTGCGTGGAAAGCATCGCCAAACTCACCGACTACCCAAACTACCGCATCCTCGTCGTCGACAACGAATCCGACGATCCCGAGACGCTCGAATTTCTGGCCGAACTGGACGCACGCGACGACGCGGAGGTCATGCGCGTTTCCGGCCCGTTCAACTTCTCGCGCCTCAACAACCTGGCCGTGGAGCGTTGCGATTCCCAGCTCATTGGTTTGGTCAACAACGACATCGAGGCGAACCACCCCGAGTGGCTGGGCAACATGGTGGCGCAAGCCGTGCGGCCGGACATCGGGGCCGTGGGCGCCAAGCTCCATTTTCGCGAAGGTCTCCTCCAGCACGCCGGCATTTTTCTGGGTTACCTCGACGCCGCGGGCCATTTTTTCCGCGGATTGCCCTGGAGCTTCTACGGTCACGCAAATCGCGCCAACATGGTGCAAAACCTCTCCGCGGTCACCGGAGCCTGCCTGGTGGTGGAGCGCAAAAAATACCTCGAAGCCGGCGGATTGGACGAAGGCGACTTTGCCGTGGCCTACAACGACGTGGATCTCTGCCTGAAACTCGCCAAAGCCGGTTATCGCACGCTCTACACCCCGTTTGCCCGCCTTTTCCACCACGAAAGCGCCAGCCGCGGCGAGGCCGAAGCGACCTCCGAGCGCAAAGAAGCCGTGAAAGCGGAAATTCGCGCGCTAAATCGGAAATGGGGCGATTTGATCCGCAACGACCCGTGCTACAACCCGAATTTGACGTTGGAAAGCGAAGAATGCGGCCTGGCCTTCCCCCCGCGCCGGCCGCAACCGTGGGAAGAATTCCGCAACTAAACGCACACATCCGGGGAAAAGAGCACGTTTTGCGGAATCGCCGCCTCAAATTCGGTCGAACCAAATTTCGCCGCGGACAGAGGGCTCTCGCCGTGAGCCGGGAGATCGAGCAAGATGCAGCGAAACCCCGCGGCGCAAAACCACTCGGCAACCGGCAGCAGGTCCTCTTTGCGCCCCTTTCGGCCTTGAAGCAGGACAAAATTGCCAGAAATTTCGCCGTATGGGCGGAGTTTGCGCCCGCGCTCGGCCAACTGCCGCCGAACGATCCATCCGCGCTCGCCGGGGCCCGCCGAGGGGGCGTGTTCCAGGATCAACACCGGCGCTTTTTCGTCCAGGCACGAGATTGGCTCGATGATGATTCCGTGCGCTTCGGGTTGGCTCAACCATTCGTGGTGATAGGCCTGCAACGCGCGTTTTGGCGGCGAAATCACCTGGCCGGCGGTCGTCCAGACGAAGGTGGTAAGAATGAGCGCGATTCCGCCCGTGACGACGGCAAGCAGCAGCTTCAAAAGACGCAACATTCCAGGGTTACGATCGTTTTGGGCCGGCGTCTTTCGGGTCCATCCTGGTGTGGTGGATCGCGATATATGCTACGAAGTCAACTCTTCCATTTTCCACCCAGATAGATTACGCGTTTCCACATCGAACCGACGCCGATTGCATCGACGTAGGCCATATCTTCCTCGCGAATTTGCGAGAAGGACTGAATGCCGACGGGGAGCCGGGAGGAAATAGGCCTAACCTATCCCGGAGCGCGCCCCACCTACCTACGATGGCTGGAAATTTACCGCTCGCCCGAAAAAATGTGGACCCATCCCAATACGTCCCGTAATCCAAGAAAATGCCAATTCCAGAGCCAAACGACCAACCTGCCAAACCAGGAAAAATTCGAGACCCGGATTTAATCGCCGAAGCCCGAAAGGGATGGCTGTATCCTATCATCGGGGTGGTAATCTCCTTCGCCGGTCTTTGGCTGTGGAACAATTCCCCTGCTCTTCCCGTCCTGGTCGTCGCCGCGATCGCGTTTGGCCCAGTGATTCTCGTCTTGATCGGGCTGGTTTGTTCCATCAACGCATGGCGAGACTTCAAAAGCAGCACCGGCATCGTCCCGCACGCGATTGCCGGGAATTTGGTAAGCGCGCTCGCATTGGTAATCCTCATCTGGCTCCTCCTCAACCTTCGTTTCGTCGAAGGATAACGGGGGCATTTTCCTCCAGTCAAACTGTTCCGAACTCCAGTTTCGGCATCGGAGCGGATGACGCCGCGCCCGCTCTCGCCGATCCAACTGTCGAGCTATTCGATTAAGGTCAGCGTCGTAGATCTTCCCTCTGCTGCACTCACTGTTCCCGTTTTCTTATCGGTAAACCTGATCGTAGATACACTGAACTCCGAAATAAGCGTAATCGTTCCATCTCTCATCTCCTTCCAAGTGCCAGGTTTACTCCATTTAGTATGCATCGCCGAGCCATCCGCTTTGAGGTGAAGCACCCCACCCGATCCCCACTTCCACTTTGTATCAGACCATTGGAGAGTCTCTTCTTTAGGAATACGTGAATCGATCACTTTTTGCACCGCCAACACATCTTCGAGGCGACCTGCTTTTCTGAATTCCATTTGAAGCTCCTTGAGCGTGGAATCATATTTTCGCTCAACGGGCTTCAGAACTCGCTCTTTTTCTCTTTCGTAACTTTGAATCAGGACTTCTAATTTTAGGGGCCGTTTCTCGTTTTCCTGCGCCTGGGCGAAGCCCACTGGCATTATGATCGAAACGATGGGGAAGAGGAGGAAGAGGACTATGACCGCTTTCATGTTTTTAATGATGTTAATTTGAGACAGTGTCGAGACAAAAACAGCAGAACGCAAAGAGAAATTGGGTTGGAGGGAGAGAACCTTTTTCCTAGGCCAACGCTCAAACTCTGTCACCGGCAGCTGGCGGCGAGCGTCGATCAGAGTTAAAGGTTAGAGCATCCATGCCGATTTAAGTCCAGAGCGGCAGCCGGTTGATAGCAGCGTCTTGTTATGGCCGTGCGTTCTTCAGCGTAGACTACTCGGTTGCCTCGAAACCATCAATAACTTCTTGAAGAAGCTCCCTTCGTTCTCGTCGGCATCAGTTCCGAAGCGCCTCCGGATAATCTCACGGATACTGGCACTGGGAAAACGTTCGTGAATTTGTTCAAGTGCAGCGATGCAAAAGTAGTGAGCATCATCGTGGTTGGGATTGTCGAGAACCGTCGATAGCGGAGAAACCAAATCAGGATGCGGGAAATCGGGAGCCCAATGCGCGGCCCACCAAACCGTTCCTTTCGACGCCGCGAGAAGCCGACTCCTGAGATGAGGGACGCACTGCTCCAGTGTGAAATTACTGAGAACTGAATCGAATCTTTAGAATACGCCCCACCCCATGTGATCTCCGAACATGTCCAACAGTGGAGCGATACAACTCTCATCCGGACCCGCACACAGTTGTTGGCGCACGTCCTCCAGGCGCTCTATCACAGCCAGAGGAGAATCCTTACCTAGTTGCGGATGATCCACGAGGAACTGAATGGCTTCAGACGTGGTCATTTAGTTTTCTAGCCATAACGTTTGCAGTGCCGCCCTCGCCCGAGAGCGCAGGTGGCTTGAAATTGGAAACTATCGGATTGCCCTGAGAAGTCAACTACGGAGCGGGGCGCGGGTCGGTCACACTGCGTTAGCTATCTTTTGGGGTTAGGCCTCGTTTGAGCTGTCGGCGTGGTCCTGCATTTCGGCCCAGTATTTTGGATCATTTTCTCTCACAAACTCCGAGATTCTCGGAAGCAGCTCATCGAGTTCATGGAACTTTGGAAACGGGCGTTTTAATGGATCTTCAAACACAACTTGATCGTCGTTCAGATCGCCAAGCTCCCCAGGGGCGTTGTTAACCGTTCGGCGGCGCACGCGGCGCATTTGTTTTCTGTGCATTGTGCTTAAATTTCGGGCTTTGCGGGGAGAGGCGGCGGAAAATTATCCCTGCAAGGCTGTCAAAATATCACAGAGAACGAATTCGGCCAGGCCAAGAAAATTTCCTCGCCTTGGTGAGGGCGCAGGGGAATTTGCAGATTGAAGCGGATTCATGGGGAATTTCGATCACCACCCTTGTTTCCTGATTTCCGGGATGGTGGTGATTCGGGATTTTCTTACGCTACGAGGGCTCGCCCTCTCCGCAGAAAAAACCCAGATCCGACACATACACCAGGGCTTCGACTTCCTGGGGCAGTCCATTCGCAAATACGCACGCGGCAAACTCTTGGTCTCCATCGAAAAAGAACGTAAAAGCGTTCTTATATATATAAGGTGAGAGTAGCCACCAAGCAAGGCCGCGGGAACAACTTGGGCGCCTTGATCGACCGGCTTAACCGATGATTCGGGGCTCTCGCGAACTATCACAGGAACGGCGTCGCTACCGAGCGATATTCCTATGTTGGAACGCCGGGTGAGGAGTTGCATCCGAGCCTTTGAAAAACTTGCGCCGTTAGTTTGGAAACTTACTTGTCCTGTGCTGAGGGGGCAATGGGGCCGCAAGGCCCCTGCCCTACCCGATTTTGACTTTTTGACGTTGGTTGCGGCTTACGTTGTCGCGTAGCGACTTTTTATGATAGCCAACAGCGGGATTCAACCCACGGAATTTCGCGAAACCGCAGATCCCGCCGCGTAGCAACCGGTTTTGCGCATTGCAGTTCTGAAGGGACGATATTTTTCGGCAGAGGCGGTTATTGCTTGCCATGGGTCGGGTCTTTTGGTAGAGCGGGAAGATCGATCGATCTCTGCGAACGCTGAAGATGGCCGCGGCGGCTTTTATGCTTGCCGCCGGCAGCGTGGGCGTACGTGGGGGCGATTACCGGGAATTTACCCGCGATTACAGCTCGGCCTTTGCCATGCTGGAGGAATTGGGGTTGGAATCGACCAAGGGGGCGACTTATGGCCGGGTGGATGATTATGGGTTGGCACCCAACGGGACGACGTTTCCCGGGTTGTATGATTTGGAGTTGGCCGGCAATTTGTGGCGGGCGAAGTCCGAGGGGCAGAGTAAGAACGTGTGGACGGTGACGACGCTGAATGGCGCGAGCCGCGAGGCGGATTTTTCGCAAGCGCAATGGGGCGGTGAGGTGCAGTGGAAGAAGGTGGCTTTAAAGAAGGATGTGGAGAAAGTGCTGAAGTGGCTGGAGGCGCAAGCGGAGGCCGGTTATGAGGCGCTGAATCGCCGTGATGATGGGTGCGGGGCGTTGGTTATATTTGCGACGCGCTGCCAGGCTCATGGGTTCGGCAAAGAGGCGAACCTGATGGTGGCCCATGCGTTGGCGAGCACCAGTAATCCGCGTTTGCCCATTGCCTACGCCATTTGCGCGGTGGCGGCGGGCGAATATAACCGCATTGCCGAGGAGTGGACGAAACGCGGCGATTGGCCGGGTTTTGCGCGGGAGTTGCGGAGCTTAGAGCAGCGCTTTGGGGCGGTTTGGGCCGGGGGCCCGGTGGTGCTGCTCCTGGCGGAGAAGTTAGAGGCGCAGGCTGAGTTGAGCGGTTTGCCCCACCCGGCGGAGGGGTTCGAGATTGGGCCGGCGGATGAGGCGCTGGTGGAGCGATTGCTGGCGGCGAGTGCCGAGGATTTGAATCTCACGGCGTTTCAGCAGCGTTTTTCGGATCCCAGTTGGCTGTTTGCCGGCGGCGATCGCGCTGGGGGCGAGGATATGCCGGATGCCGGTTTATTGGGCGATTTTTTGGCGAAGGGCGTCGATTCGATTCCGCTACTGCTGACCATGGCGGAGGATTCGCGGTTTTTGCGGGTGGATCCTTCGGCCCTTTCCGGTCGGACGAGTTTTGGAGACAACGCTTTATCCCAGCCGCTGGCAGTTGCGGATGTTAACGGGTATTGGCTGAACCAACAGTACGACCAGATGAAGCGGCCCAAGATGGTCTCCGACATTGCGAGGATGCTGATGGAGCAAGTGGCGCCCAACGACGACTACCTGGAGCCGGAGGAGGTGGTGGCGCACGCGCGGGAATGGTACCTGGAGCACCGCGGCCAGTCTGGAGTGAAGCTGGCGCTGGCGTTCTTTACATCCGGCAGTTACGAGTCGCAATTGGCTGCCTTGCAAACGATTGCGAAGGAAGGGAGCGCGGCGGATTTTGCCGAGGCGGAGCGGCATCTGCTGGAATTGCCGGCGGATCAGTGGTGGCTGGCGAACCAGTATCTGGCTGAGCGCGGCGTGGCCGGCAAAGCGTTCTTTGAGGCGTATCGCGCGCGGGTTGAATCGGAAATTGCGGGCATGGATGAGGCTCAAGCGGCGCGAATTCGCGAAAATTTGGATGCGATGGCAGCGTTCGTGTCCGACCAGAGTGTGGAGGAGTTGATGGCTGAAGCGGCGGTTTCTTTGGAGCAGTTTCACGCGAAACGCGCCGTGTTGACCGATCGGCTGAATCGGGAGGAGCCGCAACGCGCGCTGGATGTTGTGCTGAGCGCGGCCAACGGCGCCGAGGAAGCGGATGTGCGGCGCCATCTGCTGGCGCTGCTGCAGGAACTCTCGTTTGACGGGGCGGAATTGACAGCGCCCGATGCGACGTGGCGTCGGTTGCTGGCGGACGATCGCGCAGCGGACGGTGGATTTATCGACGGAGCTTCGGCGGCTTGGAACTTTGCCGTCGTGTATGAGCCGCAGCAAAGCCAGGAGCTGATGGAGCTTTGGTCGGTGTTTGGCAGCAGCGAAATTGTGAAATTGCTGCACCAACGCGCGGAAACCCGCCTGGCGGGGAAAACGCCGGAAGCCCTGCCCAGCGCGGACACCGTGGCCGAGGCGCGGCGCGAAGAATTGGCCAACGCGCTGAAAAATGTGGATGAACTGGCGCAAACCTGGAAAAATCTGGGTTTGGCGGAAAAACTCGCGGTTCGTGAGTTGGTTGAGCCCAGGGAAGTGGCGGAAACTTTGGCGCCGCGGCTGTTTCGGGTCGATGCCGTGGAAGAGGGCGCGTGGGCGTCGTTGGCGGATTTTGCGGGCCAACCGATGAATCGTGAAATTTTGGAAAAAATCGCGGAAATCGCCCGCGAACGCGGAAAAAACGGCGAAACCGGGATTTTGGAGTTGGAGCGCGAGGCTGGGCTTGGCGGGTTTGTTCTTCGGACGCGCGAATTCGACTTTGAGGGCCTGGGCGACACCGAAAAGCGGATGTTGCCGTGGGTGACGGGCCAAGTGACGGCTCCGGTCAGCATGGTGGTGGCGAATTTGGGCCACGGTATGGCGGTTTGGCTCGACGACCGGGATCGCGAGAATCCCTCGGAGGAAGCGGAGCTGATGGGATTGGGGCGCGGGGGATTTTTGGAACGTTACCGCGAGCAATTTTTCGAGCAAACGGAAATGGCGCTGCAACCGGCGAGGGGATTGTTTCAGCCGCTAAAGGTTACGATGTTCGTCACCGACTCGGAATCGGCGAACAATTACTTGGAATCGCTGGAATCGGAAAATGAGGAGTGACGGGTGAGGCGGGTTGAGGAGTGAGCGTCGGGTGTCGGTTCGAACCGACACCGAGCGTCGCGTTAGCGACAGCATATGATAGCCGTGGGTTTCACCCACGGGACCGACGATCGCGAGAGTTCGGCCGTCGCGTAGCGGCTGCTTAGGCATGGATCATCGAACTGCAATGCGCAAACCGGTCGCTACGCCACGGGACCTGCGGTTTCGCGCAATTCCGTGAGTTCAAACCACGGCTATCATAAAAAGTCGCTACGCGACAACGTAAACCGCGGCCAACATAAAGAGTCAAAAGTCGCGCTACGCAACAATGTAACCCGCGATTATCATAAAAAGTCGCGCCGCGCGGCAATGTGAGTTGGCCACCATTGTGAGCTTAGCACCCTTGGCAAATCTGTGCATTCGCCCTGAGGGTTTTGGTTGCCGCATTTTTCGGATTTTCGTCTATCTGGGTAGGCGCTTGCATCTATGATTACAATCCCGAAGGGCCGAGACACGCCAACTTCACCGCACGAATAAGAACTGCTGCGAGTTCAGCAGCGCCCAAATCAGCCCATCGCCTGCTTGCGGGCCGAAGCGCTCGAATTCTTCCGCGGCAATGCGGCTTTCCATGGAACTGGGCTCGCGCGTGAGCATGCCTTGAAAGATCAGCTGGATCTTCTCCGCGTTGGTTGGCGCGCCGTGGACTTCCTGACCGAGCACGGAAAACCGGTTCGCGAGCCCCTCGAACAACTCGCCGTTGAGCAGATTCAACGCCTGCGGGATGGAAGCGCCATCGGCCGCATTTTCGATCTCCTCACGGTCTGATTGGCCGAAATCGCGCAAAAAATGGCCTCGCGGCGCGGGCGAGGACAGTTCTGAGGCTCTGGCCAGATAGCGCGAGAGCGTAACATAGCGAACGTGCGGCGCGCGCACTTCCGCCTTGTATTCGGCGGCGTTTTGATCGCGAGCCTGCGGTGGGCGCGGCGGCACGGGGCGTTCGCGAAAACCCATCTCGGGGGGAAATTCCACTTTTACCGATTGCGAGGCTTTGGTTGGCGTTTTTCGCGCTTTTTCCGCCTCAATCGCCCCTTCGTAGCCAAAGCCGATGTCCCACAAAATGTGTCCGCGCATGCGCCGGGCCCGGTAGTCATCTACGCCAAGCTTGGCGTAGGTGGCTAGATCGCCGGCCTTGCGCGCGGCGAACCTTTGCTCGCGATATTTCTCCCGCTTGGCGTCGTTTTCTTCAAACGCCACGGCCAGCCTCTTCATTTTGGCGATAAACTCGTCGTGGGAGAATGATTCCAGGTGACTCAGGATGTTTCGCTGAAATTCCAGACGGCCCAATTGACCGGTTAGGCGCGGACGCACTTGGTCCGCCTCGGCGATGGTTAGACCGACGACCGAATCCCAGACCTGCTCCGCGCTCATCCGCCGCATGACCGGGCCAGGGAAGTGATAGAGCGAGCCGGGGGTGACAGGTTCTACTTGCACCGCACGCTGCCAGCTTTGGGTGCTGAAAACCACGCGCAGGAAGCCTTTCATATCATAATCCAGGTCGATCATGAGTTTCTGGAGATAGGCCAGCAATTCCGGGTTGGAGACCTGGGTATTATCCATCAACTCATCGACCGGCTCGAAAATCCCGTAGCCGAAGGCTTCTTTCCAGAGCCGATTGACGATCACCCGTGTGAAAGCCGGGTTTTCCTCCGAAGTCAGCCAATTCGCGAAGACACCTATGCGGCTATCGCCATATTCCATGTCTACCTCCGGACCAAACATCGGTTCCGGCTGGATAACATCGAACGGCTTGGCGTCGCTATACTGATAGTCGTGTGGCAGCTTCAGGTCCTTTTTCACCTCGGCCGCGGCAGTATACAGCACCATTTTGTAGAGCCCGTCCAAAACCGGCCGGTAGCGCCAATAGCGCACAGTTCCGGCCTCCCAGGATTTGATGCCGCGTTGCGCCGTGGCGCGGAATTCTTCCTCGTTCATTCCCAGGCGCCTCAGCGCTTTAGGATAGTTCGCTCCCTTGATAAAGCTTGCGAGGTGAGCTTCGCTCTTGATTTGCGGAAATTTCACATTGCCGGTCGCGTCATCGTATTCCTTGGCCTGCAATTCGCGGGTCCACTCGAAGAAGTAGCGATAATTCTCCCGGTGGCTGATAGGCAGCGCGGAGTCGATGCCAAAGGTAAACGCGGACATCTTGTAGAAATCCATTTGGGTCCATTTATCGAACGGATGATCGTGGCACTGCGCGCATTCGATGCGCGTGCCGAGAAAGGTGCGCACGGTGTTCGACATCGCATCCAGCGGCATGCCGCGATCGCGAATAAAGTAGCCCACGGCACCGTTTTCCCACCAGGGCTCGGAGGCGGTGATGAGACTGTGTACAAACTCATCGTAAGGCATGTTATCGCGCAGCGCCTGTTTCACCCAAAGTTGATAGGCGTCCTCCGATGCGGGCCTTCCCTTGCCAAGGCCGCCATTGATGCGCAATAAATCAGCCCAATAGTTATAATAGTGTGAAACGTAGGCTTCGCTATGCAGCAATTCGTCGATCAATTGGCCGCGTTTGTCCTTTTCGCCAGATTCGTGAAACGCGCGTCCTTCGGCGAGGGTGGGAATTCGGCCCCCGATGGTTAGATAGGCGCGGCGCAGGAATTCGTCGTCGGAAGTCAGCGCGTTGGGCGCAATTCCGTGCTTTTTCAGGTTTTTGGCGATCAAATCGTCGATTTTTGCGCTGGCGGCCTTTAAATCGACAGGCGGCTTCTTCGGTTTGGCTTTGGCAAGTTGGCCTTGGTTGCGTCGCGGAATCGTCTTTGGCCCCTGCACGACGTAGGGATACGTTTTTCTGACCGCTTCATAGCTTACCCAGTTTTCACTGGTATGATAGCCCTCCACGCCTTCTTCTTCGTAGCCAAAAAACAGCGGTTTATGATGGGTGACGATGCGGTCCGGATAAACATCGATCACGGACCATCCAACCGTCCCGCCTCTCGCTACAGACGTGCCGGGCAACACCAGATATTGCGTTCCCTCTTCTCTTGCGCCCCAAGTTGCGGTATGAAAGCCTGCGCTCAAACAAAGCGCCACGTGATGCTGCTTCATCAATGCACGCAGCCGATCCCGGCCGAGCCCGATCAGGTTCTCCTCAACGCGGGCTTTCGCATGCGTTTGCCAGGGCGTAACATGGAGCGATAAGATAATATCCTCGCCGGCCTTCGTTGCCGCGGAAAACTCCTCTTCCGCGAATTCCAGTTGCTGGTCGTTAAGCCCTTCATAATTGCCCAAGGTATCTAACATCACAAAGCGGACGCCCTTATGTACGAAGGCATATTCCGACTTTTCGTGCAGGTATTGTTGGAACAAGCCCAAATCATCCTGATTGCCGCGAATATAGTAGTGCGGCGCCTGCAGTCCCTCGGCCAAGCCGGCCAGCTCTTGATAGGCTTCCGCGTTCTTGCTTTCTTTCGCCTTGTTTCCCAGAATCAGCGAGAATTCGGCCCCGGAGCGATTCACCTGGCCTACCGCCATCTTAAAACGCTCGACGTCGGTTTCGTAGCCGCCATGACCAAGGCGCGGATCGCCGATCGCCGCGAAACGGAACACCAAATCGTCCTCCGTCTCGGGAAAAAACCGGGGAGCCTGCGCGCCATCCGGCGTTTCGCGGCCGACGTAGAGATCATCCACCCATGCCGGGCTTTCCGGCGATCCACACACGCTGATTCGCAGGCGGGTAAACGGCGCTCCGGAGTTAAGCGGGAGATCCTCGCCCAGCGGCATGTCATCCAGCCACGCAGCGTAGGTTTTCGCGTCCAAATCCAGGCGCATTGTGACTGTTTGCCAGGAGTTCGTTTGCAGATCGGACTCGATATATCGCCGCCAATAATACTTCACCCACGAGACGCGCCAACGCAGGATCTTGGACTTCGTTTCCGCATTTTCATGGGGCACAGCCGAGGTGCGCGCCAAAACCTGGCCACTTTCCGGGCCATAAGCGTCGATAAAAAGCGGAGCGATCCAGGTGGCGGGTTGTTTCAGCCGCGCCTGCACCCAAACCACGCCATCGGCGTAGGATTCGGGCAAATCCGCGAAGAGCCCGTAGTTATCCGCGCGAAAGCCCTCCGCGCGGGAAATGGTTAATTTGCCGTCGGCGATGGTGGTCGCGGGCAGGCCGCCTTTGAGGCCGCGGTAACCGCTCCAGCCTTCGCTATCCAGGATGGAAGCGCCGTTTTTGAGCGAATCAAAGTTTTGCCGCCAATCGGCGTGAAGAAACTGAGCCGAAACGAGGAAAACCCAGGCGCAAACGGCAGTGAAGAATCGAGAACAAAGGCGATGGTTGTTCATGGTGTAAGCACGAAGGTGATGATGGATTCTTGCGAATTAGCTTACCGCGCCGGACGATGCCTTTTCATGGTCAACGGCCCTTGCTGGGTGGACGGGCGCACTTCCCGGAGCTTTTCGTAGGGAATCCAGCCTTGCAGACCATGAACTTGGGCCACGCCGGGTTTTTCGTATCCAAAAAACAGCGGCTTTTGATACATCACGATGCGATCCGGATATACCTCGAACAAACACCAGGCGAAGGTCCCGGCTTTCACTAGCGCGGTGCCGCCAAGCACGAGATAGTGCGTTTCCTCCTCCAGTCCGTGCAACAGCCCGGTGTGATAGTGCCCGCTCAAACACAACAACACCTTGTGCTCCTTCATCAACGCGCGAAGCTCACCTCTGCCAGGGCCGATTTGGTTGTATTGGCCGATCCCCTTTTTGTTGTTTTGCCAAGGTGAAACGTGCAACGAAATCACGATCTCCTCATTGGCTTTGCTGGCGGCGGAAAACTCCGATTCGATCCACCCTAACTGCTCCTCACCAAGCCCTGCGTGATTCCCAATCGCGTCAATCATGACAAAGCGGACACCTTTATGAACGATCGAATAGTTGATTTCCTTGTGGAAATATTTTTGGAACAACTCCAATTTTTCATGGTTCCCGCGCACATAATAGTGAGGCGACTCGAAGTCTTCGGCAAGCTTCACCATGTCCTCGAAGGCTTGAATGTTGTCGTTGAAGTGCACCATATCTCCAAGAATCACCGACAATTCCGATCCAGTGCGATTGATTTGATCGATCGCCAAACTGAAACGCACTTTGTCAGCGTCATAGCCACCAAAACCGAGCTGCGGATCGCCCAATCCGGCAAACCGGAACAACATTCCTTCCTCCGGTTCAGGCAATAACTCCGGGGCCTGAAACCCCTTCGGCGTTTCGCGGCTGACAACCAAATTATCGACAAACGCAGGCGTTTCCGGGCTGCCGGAGATAGATAGGTGAATTTGCGATAACGCAGCCTTGCCCGTCATCGGCGCCTCCTCCCCGAGCGGCTGATCATCAACCCAGGCGGCGTACATTTTCTTATCCAGATCGAACCGTGCCGTCGCCGTGTACCAACGATTCGGGTCCATTTCCGAGGAAGTGTAGAGCCGATAGTGCGGCACGCGCCAACTACAGTGCCAACGCAGCTGATCTTCCTGCGTGGCCGGGTCTTTGCGAGGAGCCGCCGAAATTCGCCCGAGTCTCTCGTTTTTCGGCCCGCGAGCGTCGAAAAACAGACCCGCGGTCCAATTGGTGGGCGGTTTAAACTGGCATTGAAGCCAGACGACCCCATTTTCGCAGCTTTCCGGCAAGGCGTATCTCAGGCCGAAATTATCCCCGCGAAACGGTTCCGCACTCGAAATGGCGACCGCTTTGGATCCATCCACGCCTTTGCCGGCGACCACGGTGACGCTAGGCGGTTTTTCCCCGCGAAACCCTTGAAAGCCGGCCCAACCCTCCGTTTTTAGGATGGAGTGTCCGTCGTCGAAAGATTCGAAGTTTTCGGTCTGCGCGATGGCGACCAAGGTGTGGAACAGCAAAAAGAGGGCGAGATGGTAGAGTTTCATTGCGGTTATTTGATTGGTGATCAACTGTTACACGGACCAATCAGCGAATTGATCTCAACGAAGCGCAATTCTGCGACTTTTACTCACGATTTCGAGACGGTCGAACGGACCGCGAAACTCAAACCCAACAAGACGAACCATGAGCGAACCCGAACAGAAGCACTGGCAGGAAGTGCGCGAAAGAGTGGCCCAATTGCGGGAAGAAACCGCCCGCGTCATTGTCGGCCAGGACCACGTGGTGGAGCAAATGCTGGTGGCCCTGCTTTGCCGTGGGCATTGCCTCATCATCGGTGTGCCCGGCTTGGCCAAAACGCTGCTCGTCAGCACGTTAGGGCGCATTTTGGGGCTGGATTTCAACCGCATCCAGTTCACTCCGGACCTGATGCCCACCGACATCGTGGGCAGCGAGATTTTGCAGGATTCAGCCGACGGCAAGCGCGAATTCGAGTTCGTTGCGGGCCCGATTTTCGCGAATTTGATCCTGGCGGACGAAATTAACCGAACCCCGCCCAAAACACAGGCCGCCTTGCTCGAGGCCATGCAGGAAAAGCAGGTGACCGTGACCGGAAAGAGCCGAAAACTCGACGAGCCGTTCATCGTCTACGCCACGCAGAACCCCATCGAGCACGAAGGCACCTATCCCCTACCCGAGGCTCAGTTGGACCGCTTTTTCTTCTGCCTCAACATCGGCTACCCCAGCTTTGAGGAGGAGGAAAAAATCGTGCGCCTAACCACCGCGCGGGAGGAAGCCGAGCCCAAGGCGCTGCTCGATCCCGCGCAGGTCGTCAAACTGCAGGATGCCACGCTGGATGTGCCGGTTCCCGATCACGTGCTGAAGTTTATTTTGAAGCTGACCCACGCTTCGCGGCCGGATTCCGAGCACGCGGACGATTTCATCAAAAACTACGTCTCCTGGGGCGCCGGCCCACGCGCCTCACAAACCCTGACTCGCGCCGCCCGGGCGTTGGTCCTGCTTCGCGGCCGAAATGCGGCTTCAGCCGAGGAAATTCGCGATTTAGCCAAACCCGTTCTGCGGCACCGGGTCATCCCGAACTACAACGCGACGGGCGAGGGCGTGACCGTGGAGCAGATCATCGATCATTTGTTGGAGAAGGTGACGGCATGAACTAAAATGACTCCATGAATCACCAATTCACAGCAATTTTAGAACAAGACGGCAAGTGGTGGGTCGGCAGGTGCCCTGAGATTCCTGGGGCCTGTGCCCAAGGGGAAACCAAGGAGGAGTGTCTCGAAAATTTGGAGGAGGTTGCCGACATGATTTTGGATCACCTCCGCGATAAAGCGGTCGCTAATTTGCCGGAGGGAACTTTCGTTGAGCAGTTGGCTTAGGGGGCATGAAGACGCAGCAATTGCTTAAACACCTCCGAAAGCACGGCTGCCGTTTTCTGCGTCATGGGGCCAAGCATGACATCTGGGTACATGATGACAACGATACACAGTCGGGTGTTCCGCGTCACAAGGAAACCAGCAACCGGATGGCTGCAACCATCTGCAACCAATTGGGGATTCCGAAGCCCTGAAGAGCCGTACCCACACCGCAAATGCCCGCCGGCTACAAATACCTCAAGCCCGAAGACGTCCGCAAGCTCGCCAGCTTCGAGTTTGCACCGCGGGCGCTGGTCGAGGGATATCTGGCAGGGCGGCACCGGTCGCGTTCGCGCGGGTCGTCGATCGAATTTCACGATTACCGCCAGTACACCCCCGGCGATGACCTGAAATTGGTGGATTGGCGCGTTTTTGCCCGAACCGACCGCCATTATCTCCGCACCTTCGAGCAGGAGACGAACATGGAGTGCCACATCTTCCTGGATTCCAGCGCGTCGATGGGGTTCGAGCGGCAATCGGAGCTTTCCAAACTGGATTACGCCTCGTTTTTCGCGGCGGCGCTCAGTTACCTGGTCATCTCGAACGGCGACCGGGTATCGCTGCAAATTTTCGACCGCGAGATCCGCGATTTCTTCCCGCCCGGCAGCACTCGCGAGCATCTGCACCTCCTGCTCAACGCGCTGGAGCGCAACGAACCGGGCAGCGAGACGTCCCTGGCCGCGGCGCTGGAAAAATCGTTCCCCCTGCTGAAACGGCGGGGCACGCTGGTGGTGCTGTCGGACTTTTTCGATGACCCGGCGGCAATTTTCACCGCGCTCAATCCTTACCTCCACCTCGGTTTCCGCATCCACCTCTTCCACATCCTCACACCCGCCGAATTGGAGCTGGAGGAGCGCGCGTTGACCACGTTTGTCGATCTGGAGGACGGCCGGCGGCTCATCGCGCATCCCGCCAGCCTCAAGCAGCGCTACCAAACCGCGATCGACCAGCACGTGACCGGTTTGCGCAATCTCGCCAACCGGCGCGGAGTCGACTACCAACTCACCAGCACCGAAACGCACTATTTCCAACTCTTCGACCGGCTGACGCAATGAGGATCGAGTTTCTGAACGCGGGTTTGCTGGGATTGGCCGCGTTAGCGCTGGTTCCGCTGCTTTTGCACCTCTTCGCGCGAACGCGGCCGCCGGTTTACGAGTTCAGCTCGGTGGAATTTTTGCGAAAAATCGTGCGCAAGACCATGCGGTTGAAAAAACCGCAGGACGCCATTTTGCTGGCGCTGCGGACGTTGCTTTTTCTCGCGCTGATTGGCGTTTTTTTGCGCCCGCTGCTGTTTTCGCAGCAAAAGCTGACCGGCTTGCTGGAGCAGAAAAATGTGGTCGTGTTAGTGGATGCGTCGGCGTCGATGGCGGCGGTGGAAGGAGCCCAAACCCGCTTCGCCAGCGCCTGTGCGGAGGCCAGCGAGGTGCTCAGCGGGCTGACGGCGCGCGACCGGGCTGATTTGATCTGGATCGATGCCGAGCCGGACGCGGTTTTTGGCGAATTGGGCGTGAATTTCGGGTTTTTGAAGGATTCGCTGCGCCGGGCGCGGGTGACCTCCGAACGCGGCGCCGCCGGCAAGGCGTTTCAACTCGCCCTCCAGTTGCTGGAGCAAACCGACGGCAAGCGCGAAATTTGCGTGGTGTCCGACTTCCAAACCACCGGCTGGCGCGAGTTTGAACCGATCGTTCCCGACACCGTGGATTTGGTGTTTTTGAAGGTCGGTCGGGACGATTTGCCGAATCTGGCGGTCACCGGTTTGGCTTGGGAACCGGAAGCGCCGATCGTCGGCGAAGAGGTCACGATGTTGGGCGAAATTCGCAATTTTTCGCGGGAGGACCAGACCACGACCGTGTTTTGCAGCGCGGGCGAAAACCGGCAATCGCGCAATTTGCCAATCGTCGCCGGGGAAACGGCAAACGTCGTCTTTCGGCATCGCGTGACCGAGGCTGGGGCGATTCCGGTGACGTTGTCGGTGGCCGAGGACGCGTTTCCGGACGACGACTCGCGGTTTCAGGCGATTCCGGCGCGCAACTTCCTCAGCGTGGGCGTTTTTTCGGGGCGGGAACTGGAGACGGCGCAAATTTGGCGAGGCGCGGCCGATGCCCTGGAATGGGCCTGGGCTTCGGAGCTGAACGCCGACGAACTGAGCGGTGATTTGGAGCAATTCGACGCAATTTTGCTGGCCGGCTGGAATGGCGAATCGCTCGGAAAAGTCGCGCCCGGCGCCAAACTCATCGTCCTCCCCGGTGCGGGAGCGGATCTGGCGGACGTAGCGGCTTTGCTAGGGGTCGAAGCGACCTCCCAAGCCCTCGCCAAGCGCGATTTGTCGCTTCCGCAGCTCAAATCGATCCGTTCCCTGCGCCTTGCGGCCGAAAATGACCCGATTTTCGCCCTCTTCGCCCAAGGCGCGCACGGCGACCTGACCGCGGGCACCGTGGACGAGCGGTTGGAAATTCCCGCTGATGCGCTGCCCGGCACGCGATTGCTCGAATTTGGCGACGGCGTCCCTGGTTTGGTCCGCGTGGCCGAGGGCCGTTACCTCTGGAACTTGCCGCTTGCCGCAAAATCCGGGCACTGGGCGGGACGGGTCGAGTTTTTGCCGTTTTTTGGCGAATTGCTCCTCCACGGACGAAGCGGCGGCTTGGCGCTGTTGGACTACGAACCCGGCGAGGTGCTGGTTTGGACTCCGGAAGAAAACATTGACGCCGGTGAACTGGAATTGTCTCGCACCAACGACGCTCCCGTGGCGGTTGAATCACGCGGAGGGCGCGAATTTTTCTCGGCGCCGGTTCCCGCGCCGGGGCTGTATGCCTGGAATCTGCGCGGAGCGCCGGTTCACCTCAGCGCCGTCAATTTTCCGGCGGAAGAATCGGATTTGGGCTCCATGGCGCTTCAGGACGTCCAAGCACAGGGCGCCGCCACGGTTCGGGGAGGAGCGGACGTGCGATTTTTGCGCGACGGCATGAAACTGTGGCCCCTGCTCCTGGCGCTGGGGATCGCGTGCCTGTTTTTGGAAGCCGGCGTGCTCGTTTGGACCAGCAGGACGCCCTGACCGGAGCGAGGCCGCAAGTCCCCGGTTGAATTGTCCGGTTCGCGCAGGCAAGTTAGGGCATGCGCCGCTTTAGTTCCTACGGTCCGGTCAACGCGAAGGCCCACTTCTGCGTGGAGCGCCGCGATTTGATTGATTCTTGCGTGGAACACATGCTGGGGCACGAAGGCGAGGAGCATGGCCACTTTTTCACGATTTGGGCCCCGCGCCAGAGCGGCAAAACCTGGCTCATGCGCCAGGCCATCGAGGAAATCCGCCAACTCAAGGGCGACGAGGCGATCGTGGCGGCGATGTCCATGCAGGCCACTGCCATGAAACCGGACGACCCGCCGGAAGCATTTCTCAGCCGGGTGCCGCTTTTGATGTTGGAGACTTTTGGGTTCAAGGATCTCGATCCTCCCGAAAGCTGGAGTGCGTTTGCTGGAATGTTTACGGCGGATGCCGGGTTGTTCGACAAGCCCGTCTACCTGTTCATCGACGAATTCGACACTCTCCCGCGGGGCGTCATCGACGAACTCGTGCGGCATTTTCGCCAAATGTACCTCAGCTACGACCGCTATCACCTCGAAGGCCTGGCGCTGATCGGTGTGCGCGCGGTTTTGGGGATCGAAAGCCAACGTGGCTCGCCGTTCAACGTTCAGCGCTCGGTCCACGTGCCGAATTTCACCCCCAAAGAGACCGCCGAACTCTTCGGCCAGTATCACGAGGAAAGCGGCCAAGTCGTAGAAGTGGAGGTCATCAACGAGGTTCACAACGTCACAGTCGGCCAACCCGGCTTAGTTTGTTGGTTCGGCGAATTGCTCACCGAAACCGAGAAATACAACCCCGGCAAAGACAAACCCATCGACCTTGAGGTGTGGGAGACGGCTTACCGCAAGGCCTTGTTCGTGGAATTCAACAACACCGTGCTCAACCTCGTGAAAAAGGCCAAGGGAGCCTACCAGGAGCACGTGTTGAAGCTGTTTAGCCGTTCCGACATCCCCTTTTCGCTGGACGCGGACTGGTGCAGCTATTTGCACATGAACGGTGTGATCGACGCAACGACCCAACCGGACAAAGACGGCCGGCCGCAAGAGGTCTGCCGCTTTTCCTCGCCGTTCGTCCAGGAGCGGCTCTACAACGCGTTGACATACGAGCTGATTGGCGACGAAATGCCGATTCTGCCGCTAGATCCGCTCGATGACCTAGCGGACGTGTTCGCGGACGGCGAATTGAACCCCGCCGCACTGCTGGAACGCTACAAATCTTATCTCACGCGGCTTCGCGCCAAAGGCATCCATCCCTGGAAAGACCAGCCAACCCGCTCGGATCTTCGTTACACCGAGGCAGTGGGCCATTTTCACCTCTACGCCTGGATTCAGACAGCTCTCATCGGCTACGGCGTGGTGATTAGCCCGGAATTTCCCACCGGCAACGGCAAAGTAGACCTGCACCTGAGATGGGGCGAAAAACGCGGCATCATCGAGGTCAAAAGCTTCGTCAATCTCGCGCAAGTGCGCCAAGCGCGCGTGCAAGCCGCCGGTTACGCGAAAAAGCTGGGTTTGGACGAGGTGACCGTGGCTTTGTTCGTGCCCGACGTGGATGAGGACGTGGCGCAGAAGATCTCCAGCTCCGAAACCACGGATGGAGTGAATGTGACCGTGGTTGCCATTCCCTGGCGGCCGCAAGTCCCCGGTTGAATTGTCTCGTTCGCGCAGGCAAGTTAGGGCATGCGCCGCTTTAGTTCCTACGGTCCGGTTAACGCGAAGGCCCACTTCTGCGTGGAGCGCCGCGATTTGATTGATTCTTGCGTGGAACACATGCTGGGGCACGAAGGCGAGGAGCATGGCCACTTTTTCACCATTTGGGCCCCGCGCCAGAGCGGCAAAACCTGGCTCATGCGCCAGGCCATCGAGGAAATCCGCCAACTCAAGGGCGACGAGGCGATCGTGGCGGCGATGTCCATGCAGGCCACTGCCATGAAACCGGAGGATCCGGCGGAAGCATTTCTCAGCCGGGTTCCGCTTTTGATGTTGGAGACATTTGGGTTCAAGGATCTCGATCCTCCCGAAAGCTGGAGTGCGTTTGCTGGAATGTTTACGGTGGATGCCGGGTTGTTCGACAAGCCCGTCTACCTGTTCATCGACGAATTCGACACTCTCCCGCGGGGCGTCATCGACGAACTCGTGCGGCATTTTCGCCAAATGTACCTGAGCTACGACCGCTATCACCTCGAAGGTCTGGCGCTGATCGGCGTGCGCGCGGTTTTGGGGATCGAAAGCCAGCGTGGCTCGCCGTTCAACGTTCAGCGCTCGGTCCACGTGCCGAATTTCACCCCCAAAGAGACCGCCGAACTCTTCGGCCAGTATCACGAGGAAAGCGGCCAAGTCGTAGAAGTGGAGGTCATCAACGAGGTTCACAACGTCACAGTCGGCCAACCCGGCTTAGTTTGCTGGTTCGGCGAATTGCTCACCGAAGCCGAGAAATACAACCCTGGCAAAGACAAACCCATCGACCTTGAGGTGTGGGAAACGGCTTATCTCAACGCGATGCGCGCCGAGTTCAACAACACCGTGCTCAACCTCGTCAAGAAATCTAAGGGCGACTATCAGGGCCATGTCATGCGGCTGTTTGGCAGGGCGGACATCGAATTCAGCCTCGATGCGGACTGGTGCAATTTTCTCTACATGAACGGAATCATCGCATCGGCCCCCGCCACCGGGGAATCGGGCGAAAAAACCTTAGTCTGCCGCTTTTCCTCGCCTTTTGTCCAGGAACGGCTCTACAACGCACTAACCTACGAGTTGATCGGCGACGAAATGCCGATTTTGCCGCTGGAGCCCCTCGATGACTTGGCGGACGTGTTCGCGGAAGGCGAATTGAATCCCGCCGCGTTGTTGGATCGCTACAAATCCTATCTCACCCGGCTTCGCGCCAAGGGCATCCATCCCTGGAAAGACCAACCCACACGCTCGGACCTGCGTTACACCGAGGCTGTGGGCCATTTTCACCTCTACGCCTGGATTCAGACAGCTCTCATCGGCTACGGCGTGGTGATTAGCCCGGAATTTCCCACCGGCAACGGCAAAGTGGACCTGCACCTCAAATGGGGCGAAAAACGGGGCATCATCGAGGTCAAAAGCTTCCTCAATCTCGCGCAAGTGCGCCAGGCACGGGTGCAAGCCGCGGGTTACGCGAAAATGCTGGGGTTGGACGAGGTTACCGTAGCCTTGTTCGTCCCCGATGTGGACGAGGAGGTGGCCCGGAAAATCTCCGGCGTCGAATCCACCGATGGAGTGAACGTAACGGTGGTCGCCATTCCCTGGCGGCCGCATGTCGCCTAACCCAATGACCACCAACCCGCTCTTTTCCACCAACCACCTCATCGCGCTTTTCGCGGTGTTGCTCGTGGTGGGTGCGTGGCTGGCTTGGCGAACTTCGGCGCGATGCGGATTGCCGGCTCGGCTTCTGATCGTAGCCTGCCGAGTGTTGCTCATCGCGGGGTTGGCGATTTTGGCGCTCAATCCCGGGAAATGGGTCGATCAGCGCGAAACTCAGGAACATTATTGGTCGATTTTGGTCGATCGTAGCCTCAGCATGGCCACGGGCGATGCGGACGGACAATCGCGCTGGGAAGCCGCGTTGAATCTGGCGCAATCGGCGAAATCCACCTCGCAGGAAGCGGGAAAAGTCGCCACTTCCACGTTTTCAGCGGATTTCGACGCAACGGCGGATTTGGCGGACTCACCCGATGGCGAAACCTCCGATTTGCCGAATGCGGTTAGCAGCTTGGTTACCCAATCCCGCGGAAAGCCCGGCCGCCTAACGGGAGTGCTGGTTTTCAGCGACGGCCGGCAAACCGCGCCCGAAACCGCGCGTTGGCGTCAGCAAAGCCGCAAAACCGCGCTGCGAGCCCGCGCCCAAGGCAGCGAGTTGTTTGCCGTGGTGTTAGGCGGCGAGGTGGAACCGAAGGATTTGATCGTCGAAGCCAAGCGGCGTCAATTCATCGCGTTCAAAGGTCAGGAAAGCCCGCTGGTCGCCAAGGTGACGGCACACGGGTTGGGCGCAATTCGCACCGACGTCATCCTGGAAACGGCGGAAGGCCGGGAAATCGCCCGCCAGACCGTCAATCTCGGCAACGGCGCGGAGACCGACGTTCGCTTCGCCATCGATGCTCCCGAACCCGGCGTTCACCTCTACCGCTTCCGCGTTCCGGACTGGGAAGGCGAACGCATCGCGGCCAACAATCGGGCGGGATTCAGCCTAACCGTTCTGGATGGGAAAATCCGCATTTTCATGGCCGAGGGCGCGCCGTACTGGGATTCCAAGTTTCTCGCGCAAATGATCCGGCAGCAGGAAAACATGTTGGTTAGCTCCGTTTACCGGCTCTCCGCCGACCGTTTCTTTCGCGTGGAAACCGGCGACGAACGGCCGTCGGAAGCAACCGACAACATCTTCCCGGCTTCGCGCGAAGAGTTAGCCGAATTCGACCTCGTTGTCATGGGTAAGGGCGCGGAATACTTCCTCAACCCGGAGCGAATTGCGTTGGTCGATGAATTCGTCCGCGAACGCGGCGGGGCGCTGCTTTTCACTCGCGGCAAGCCGTATTCCGGTGAGTTTGACGAGTTAACCTTTCTGGAGCCCGTGCGCTGGGGCGAGCGCGTTGGAGCCCCCTTCCGCTTGCAACCCACCGACCCCGGCGCGGCTTCGGGATTGTTCGGCGGGCTGCTTCCGGGCCGGGATGATCCCCTCTGGCAAAAACTCCCGGCTCTTCGCGACGCCCACGCCACCTTGAGCCTCAAACCTTTCACCCAGGTGCTGCTGGAAGGCCGCCACCAAGTCGCCGGTCTGGACCGGAGCCTCCCGGTTTTGGTTAGCCGCCGCTACGGCAAGGGGATGATTTTGCTGCTCAACGCCGACGGCCTGTGGAAGTGGGATTTTTTCCCCGGTGAAGAGTCGGTCGATGCGCAGTACGAGACGTTTTGGAGCCAGCTTATCCAGTGGGCGGTGACCTACTCCGAGTTTTTGCCGGGACAAAATTGGGCGTTGCGGCTCAGCGAAACGATCGCCTACCCCAACACGCCAATTCGCGCCACGGTGACCCATCGCGGAGGCGGCGAAAGCGCGGCGGAGCCGGATTTGGAGGTGTATCGCGGCAGCGAGCGAATTAGATCGCTCCAGCTGGTAGGCGATCCCGGCCGTTCGTGGGAAGCCACGCTGAATTTGGCTGAACCGGGAAATTACCGCGTGCATTGCGGCGATGCGGCGGATTCGGCAGAAACTGGGGTTAGCATGCCGGTTACCATCCTTGCGCCGCCCGGCGAGCGCGATCAACTCAGCGCCGACCCGGAGTTTTTGCGCGAATTCGCCGAAGCCTCGGGCGGGCGCGCCATCGACGCGTCGGAAATTCCGGAAATCGTCGCTCACCTGGAAAACAAGGGCTCGGTGGTGGATCTCAACCAGGCCGAATGGCAGCCACTCTGGGACCACGGCTGGAACCTGGCGCTGTTGCTCTTTTTTCCCGCGTTGGAATGGTTCGTGCGCCGGCGAAGCGGGCTGATGTGAACCTTGCCAAATCCTCCCAAACCGACTAGCCTTGGCGTTGATGGTCACGCTGGACAGCAAACCTCAAAAACCACCACCGATCACCGTGCCACGGTTGAAAAACGGCGACCGGCTGGATGCGGACGAATTTTTGCGCCGCTACGATGCCATGCCGGAGCTGAAAAAGGCCGAGCTGATCCAAGGAACCGTTCACATCATGGCATCCCCCGTCCACATCGAACAACACAGCGAGCCGGATAGTTTTGCGCAGGGTTGGCTCTTCAATTACGCGATCGCTACGCCCGGCACAAAATCCGCGGTCAACGCAACCACGAAATTGGGTGCGAAGGACGTCCCTCAGCCAGATGGATTGCTTCGCATTTTGCCGGGATTTGGCGGACAAACCCGGGTTGAGAAAAAAATCCTCGTTGGCGCGCCGGAACTCGGTTTCGAAGTCGCCGCAAGCTCAGCTTCCATCGATGCCAACGCGAAGAAGGACAGCTACCTCGATTCCGGGATGCGCGAATACGTCCTCTGGCGGACGATTTCCGGCAAAATCGACTGGTGGAAGCTGGAAAACGGCGAATTTGTCGAAATTGAGCCCGGTGAGGACGGAATTTTGCGCAGCGAGGTTTTTCCGGGGCTTTGGCTCGACCCAGCGGCGATGTTGAAGGAGGACGGCTCGCAAATGATGGAGGTTTTGCAACACGGGCTCGCCAGTCCGGAACACGCAGCATTCGTGAAAAACCTCGCAAAACGTAGCTCAACCTAAAAATCGAATTTTGATGGTCACGCTCGACACCCAGTCGCCAAAAATCACGCGAGAACGCATCGCGCCGCTGAAGGACGGCGACCGGCTGGATGCGGACGAATTTTTGCGCCGCTACGATGCCATGCCGGAGCTGAAAAAGGCCGAGCTGATCCAAGGAACCGTTCACATCATGGCATCGCCCGTCCACATCAAAAATCACGGCAAACCGGATAACTTCGCACAAGGTTGGCTCTGGACCTACTCCATCTCAACACCCGGCACCGAGGCAGCCGCAAACTCATCCACCAAACTTGGGGAGAGTGATGTTCCTCAGCCGGATGGTTTGCTCCGAATCCTGTCCGAATTTGGCGGTCAATCGCAAGTGACCGACGAAATTGTCGATGGCGCGCCGGAACTCGGCTTCGAAGTTGCCGCAAGTTCGGCTTCCATTGACGCCAACGCGAAAAAGGACAGCTACCTCGACTCCGGGATGCGCGAATATGTGCTCTGGCGGACGATTTCCGGCGAAATTAACTGGTGGAAGCTGGAAAACGGCGAATTCGTCGAAATTGAGCCCGGTGAGGACGGAATTTTGCGCAGCGAGGTTTTTCCGGGCCTTTGGCTGGACCCGGGCGCGATGATCGAGGAGAACGGGGCGCGAGTGATGGAGGCCTTGCAGCGGGGACTAGCCAGTCCGGAACACGCGGCGTTCGTGAAAGTCCTCGCAAAACGCAACTCAACCTAGATCCACTCGATTTGATGGTTACGCTCGACACCCAGCCCCCAAAAATCACGCGAGAAGGCGTCCCGCCGCCGCTGAAGGACGGCGATCGCCTGGATGCGGACGAATTTCTGCGCCGCTACGATGCGATGCCGGACCTGAAAAAGGCGGAGTTGATCCAAGGAACCGTTCACATCATGGCATCCCCCGTATACATCGAACAACATGGAGAGCCGGACAGTTTTGTGCAGGGTTGGCTCTTCAGCTACGCAATCGCAACGCCCGGCACAAAGTCCGCGGTTAACGCCACCACGAAATTGGGTCCGAAGGACGTCCCTCAACCCGATGGATTGCTCCGCATTTTGCCGGAATTTGGCGGACAGACTCGCGTTGAAAAAAACCTCCTAGTTGGCGCGCCGGAACTCGGCTTCGAAGTCGCCGCAAGCTCAGCTTCCATCGACGCCAACGCGAAAAAAGACAGCTACCTCGATTCCGGGATGCGCGAGTACGTGCTCTGGCGGACGCGTTCCGGCAAAATCGACTGGTGGAAGCTGGAAAACGGCGAATTCACCGAAATTGAGCCTGGTGAGGACGGGATTTTGCGCAGTGAGGTTTTTCCGGGGCTTTGGCTGGACCCGGCCGCGATGGTCGAGGAGAACGGCGCACGGGTGATGGAGGTTTTGCAGCAAGGGCTCGCTAGTCCGGAACACACGGCGTTCGTGAAAACTCTCGCAAAACGGGCCTCAACCTAACCAACTCGAAATTTGATGGTCACGCTCGACACCCAACCTCCAAAAATTACCCGAGAACGCATCGCGCCGCTGAAGGACGGCGACCGCCTCGATGCGGACGAATTTTTGCGCCGCTACGATGCGATGCCGGACCTGAAAAAGGCCGAGTTGATCCAAGGAACCGTTCACATCATGGCATCCCCCGTCCACATCAAAAAGCACGGCAAGCCGGACAACTTCGCCCAGGGTTGGCTTTGGACCTACTCCATCTCAACTCCCGGCACCGAGGCAGCCGCAAACTCATCGACCAAACTCGGGGACAAAGATGTCCCTCAGCCTGACGGGCTTCTCCGCATTTTGGCCGAATTTGGTGGGCAATCGCAGGTAACGGACGAAATTGTTGATGGCGCGCCGGAACTCGGCTTCGAGGTCGCCGCAAGCTCAGCTTCCATCGACGCCAACGCGAAAAAAGACAGCTACCTCGACTCCGGGATGCGCGAGTACGTGCTCTGGAGGACACGTTCCGGCAAAATCGACTGGTGGAAGCTTGAAAACGGCGAATTTGTCGAAATTGAGCCCGATGAGGACGGAATTTTGCGCAGCGAGGTTTTTCCGGGCCTTTGGCTGGACCCGGGCGCGATGGTCGCGGAGGACGGCGCGCGGGTGATGGAGGTTTTGCAGCGAGGGCTCGCGAGTCCGGAGCACGCGGCGTTCGCGAAAAAGTTGCTGGCCAGGAAGGGGGGCGGCTGATGGAGGCGTTTCTCAACCGGTTGCGCCGACTTCGGAAGGTGTGGCAGCAGGGATTGACCCTGGCGGCGATTTACGAGGTGGCCGGCTGGTTGTTGGTGGCTTTGTTAGTCTACGGTTTGTTGGACGTTTTCCTGGCCTTTGACGAACGTGTCAGGACGGTGGCCGGGGTGACTTTGTTAGGTTTGGCCGCGGCCTGGCTGATCCTTCGCTTGGTCCGAGCTTGGTCGTTAACCGATGCCGACATGGCGCGACGCGCCGACGCCATTCTGGAAAATCGGCGCCAACCGGCCCTCACCGCGCTGGAATTGGGCCGCGAAGCCGCTGCCGGCACGGAATTCGAGCGTTACCTGGTCGAAGAAAGCGTCCGCGAAGCCGGTACCCAGCTCGAGGGGATGTCCCTGCTGAGCGCGTTCCCAAACCAGCAGGTGCGGCGCGATTTGCGGCGCTTTGCTTTGCAGGCGTTGCTCGTCGCGGGGATTGCCGGCGCGTTTTGGGCCGTGGCCTGCGTCGTGGTTCCGCGGTTGGCAATGCCGTGGCGCGATTTGCCGCCCTACAGCCCGTACCAGTTCGCCATCGAGCCCAGCGTCCCAAAAGTGATTTACGGCCAAAACGCAGAAGTCGCCGTGGAAATTTCGGGGGCGCCTGTTAAGTCCCAGGTTTGGTTCCTGACACGCAACCCGAGCAGCGGCGAAATCTTCCGAACCGCGTGTTTTCAGGAGGGCCCGAGCCGTTTTGCCCAGCGCCTGGAAAAAGTGACCCAACCGCTCGAATTCGCCTTCGCCGCCGGCAAGGGACGCAGCAAATGGCAACCCATTGAATTGCTGCTTCAGCCGAAAATCGCGTTGGCCAGCGTCACCTTGAATCCGCCGGAATACGCCAACTTGCCGGAGCGCTCGTTCATCGCCGGAGCGGAGGCTTTGGAAGGGCTGCGGGGCACGGAATTGCAGCTTGCCGTCACCAGCAACCGCCCGCTTTCCGGCGGCAAACTGCTGGTGCGCGATGCCAACAACCCCACCGAAGAGCGCGCCATTGAGGCCACCCAATCCGGACCGCACAGCCTCAGCTTCGCCTGGAAACTCGACCGCGAGGCGGACCTGGAAATCGAAATTTGGGACGTGCGCGGCGTGCGAAACGACGAGCCCTTCCAAATTCGCCAACAACTCGTGCCGGATACTCCGCCGGAGGTGGAAATGGCGAATCCGCCGGCCTTCGTGCTGGCCACGCCGGGCATTCAGGTGCCAATCTCCGGCAAGGCGTCGGACGACCTGGGATTGAGCCGGGTGGAACTGGTGCGCAACGTGGTGGGTTATCGCGACCGGATGAAAAATTTGGTACCGGAGACGCAGCGGCGCAGTTTCGGCTACCGCGAGGATTTGGATCTGGCCAGCCTCGGCGTGGCCCCCGGCGACGTTTTGGAGCTTTACCTGGAAGCCAGCGACACGAACCCCAGCTTGTTGGGTATGGCCGCGTCCGAAGTTGCGCGGGTTCAAGTCATTTCCGAGGAGGATTACGCCGCCATGATCCGCGCTCGAACGACCGTGGACGGCTTTTTGGAGCGATACTACGTGGTGCAGGAAAAATTGCGCGATTTGCAGCAACGGCTCGAAGCGCTGCGCGAGGATCCCGGCAACGCGGAAAAACGCGCCCAAGCCAAGGCCGCCGCCAACGATGCGGCCGGATTTTTGAAAAAATTGGCGAAGGATTTCGCGGTTTACGACCTGGAAAAGCAACTCATCGAGCAATCGCGGCAAACCGGCGAAGACGTTGCGAAAATCGCCGAACGGCTGGGCGAGGAATTCGAGAGCGAAGCACAATTGCGCGAGGAAATTGCGGACATGCTGGAAGCGCTGGGGCTCTCTCGCGATGAATTCGAGCAACAAGTCGGCCAAGCCGAGGACGCCGCGTCAATCGGCCGGGTCATGGAGGCTGCGGCCAGATTTTCGCAGGTTTTGCGCGAGCAAATCGCCTTCGAACGGCGCTTGCGCAAATTCCAGGAAAACGGCGGCGGACGGGCAAACCAACTCCAGGCGCTGGGCCGCGTTCAGCAGAAAATTCGCGAAAAACTGGGCGAATTCGAGGAATACTTGAGCGAAGCGCTGGAAGGGTTGCCCGCCGCGCAGGATGAACTGAAGCAGGCCGGTAGCGCCTTCCTTCAAGCCCTGCGCCGGACCCGCGCCGCCAACGACATGGAACGCAGCGCGCAAGACGCCAACAACCAAAACGGCCCCTCCGCACACCAATTCACCCAACTGGCGCTGGAAAAGCTGGAGAGCCTGGTTTCCGGCGAGGGCAACTCGGAGGACGTCGCGAAATTCGGGTCGCTCTGTCAGGGCCGCAACGAATTTGGGATGCCCCCGGGCCTGAAACAGACGCTGGAGCAGCTGTTGATGGGCATCGCCGGACGCGCGGGAAATCGCGGCCGCGGCCAGCCCGGCAATAAACCCGGCATGAGCCGCAGCGGAGGCGGAATTGGCGCTGGCGGAGACCTTGACAGCGGCTACGCGATGAGCGGCTACAGCCAGCTGAATGTGCCCGTGTTAGGCCCCGACCGCATGGAACTGAACCCGCGGGCGAATTCCGCGCGAGGCGGCCAAGGTAGCGGCGGAGGCGGGAACCGGGCCCAAACCGCCGCCCAGCAAACCGATCGAATTAACCCCGAAAATCAGCAAACCACTCGAACCGAGAGCTTGGGCCAAATGGAACTGGTTCCCGGAAAATACCGCGACGCGGTGAAACGTTACTTCAGCAGCTTCGACGACTCCGACCGATGAAAACTCCAAATCACACACAAGCCGCGAAAAGGGACCAAAAGGACAGAAGGGACCGAAACGACCGGTCTTCGAAGAATCGTCCCTTTCGTCCCTTCAGTCCTTTTCGTCCCTTAATTCTCTGTCTGTTAGGAGCCTGGTGCCTGGGCATCGGAATTTGCCCCGCCAAAGACGCCGTGATCCAGTGCGGCAACCTCATTTACGCCGGCACGCGCACCTCCAACTGCTTCAGCGATCAGTTTTTGAGCGCGATGCAGCAAAAAACGACGATTCCCACCGAACGCCGCTTCAAAACGGTGAAGTTAGGCTCCGACGACCTGTTTTCCTTCCCGTTCGTCATCATGACCGGCGAGGCGGCGTTTTTCCTCTCGACCAAGGAACGGGAGAATTTGAAGCGTTACCTGGAAAACGGCGGTTTTCTCCTCGCGTCGGCCAGTTGCTCGAACAAGGAGTGGAGCCGTTCGTTCCGGAGCGAAATGCGCAAGATTTTTGGCGAGGACGGCCTGAAAAACATCGATTTCGAGCACCCGATGTTCCGCACGGTTTACACGGTCGAAAAACTGGCGTTGTCGAAGAGCAGCGGCTTCGCGAAATTGGAGGGTGCGGAGGTCAACGGCAAGATGGTCGTCGTTTTTTCCGAAGAGGGGCTCAATGACTCCAAAAACGCCCACGGTTGTTGCTGTTGCGGCGGCAACGAGATCAAAAATTCGCTGGAGATGAACGTCAACATCCTGGCCTATGCGCTACTTTACTAGGCAGGCGGCGATTTTGCTTCTGTTAGCGTCGGCGGCGATTTTGCAAGCCGCGCCAAAGGCGACCAGCCCGGTCAAACCCGGCGACATCAAGCCGGAAGCCGCCGCCGGGCAGACGCTGTTTCCGGATGCGCTGGATTGGCGGGTGGACCTGGAGCAGGCCCTGGCTGAAGCCAGCGCGACTTACAAGCCAGTCGTCGTGTTCTTCGACGCCGAGTGGTGTGCCTGGTGCCGCCGCACGAGAAGCGAGGTGCTGACCGACACCGCGGTGATGGAGCAACTGCAGCACTTCGTGCGCGTGGAGATCGACATCGACCGCAACCAGGCCACCGCGCAGCGCTACATGGTCCGCGGCGTGCCCGCTTTTCGCATTTTATCGGCCGGCGGCGACGTGCGCGACGGCGCGGACGGATTCGTCGGCGCTCCCCAGATGTTGCAGCTGCTGCGGGGAGCCCTGAGCGCGGAATTTCTCAAGCAGCAGGACCTGCCGTTTCGCGAACTCCTCGCGGCGATCGACGGCGGCAAGCTGGAGCCGGAGAAGTGGCCGGAGGTGATGCTGGCGCTGGGTGACGCCGCCAAGCGCAAAGAAGTGCGCGACCGGATCATTCGGCTGGATCCCTTTCCGCGCAAGGCCGTCACCGGGTTGCTAACCCACGCGCGGCTGCCGGTGCGCCTGGGTGCGCTGGAGATCTTGGAGGAACTCACCGGCGACAACTTTGGGCTCGACGTTTGGGCGGCTAACGAGCAAGCTAAGCTCCAAAACCTCGAGGCGATCAACAGATGGCGCGATTGGGCCGACGCGGAGGGCGAAAAGGTCGAATCGGTCTTCGCGGTCTTGGATGAAGCTCAGATTTCCGGCTACTTGCGCGATTTGGTCTCCGACAACCGCGAGCGGGCCAACCGGGCCGCGCGGATGATCCGCCATGGCGGGGAAAACGCCGCCAACTCGCTTCGCAAATTTTTGGACGAAAACGCGGATTTGCCGAACGCGGCCCGCCGCCGCATGCAGGAGATCCTCTACGGCATGACGCTGCCGCTGGTGGGCAACCAAGCGCCGGATACCCTCGCCCGGCGGCTTGTTTTCGGCAATTTGGACGCGCGTCTGGAGACGTTGCGCGAGCTGCAGAGCACGGGGCGCAAGGCAATCCCGGTTTACCTCGATTTTTTGCGGAACGAGGAGACGCTTTTGCGCGAAACGGCCATTGAGAGCCTGTTCGTGGCGGCCGGCAGCTCAGCAACGCCGTTAGTCATCGAGCACTTGCAAACCGAGACCGATCGAGACGTGATCCACGCGGCAATTCGTGGCTTTGGCAAAAACGGCGACGCAAAGGCCACCGAACAACTCATTGCCTTCCTTGGCCACGAGAGCGAGAACCTCGTCATTGGCACGCTGATCAGCCTGGGTGAAGCCAAAGCTAGGGGCGCCAACGTGCAAAAGGCCATCCTGGAGTGCTTGAAAGACGAGCGCTGGCGGGTGCGGGCCGGGGCGCTCGACGCCATCGAAAAAATCCGCGACCAGAGCTACAGCAAGCACCTCGTGCCGCTGACTCGCGATGAGGACGACTTCGTCCGCTTTGCCGCGATCAAGGCCATCGCGCGGCTCGGCGACCGGAGCATCGCAAAGGACCTGGAGCAGCTTTTCATGGATCACGACGACCTGAAAGGGCCGGTCGTCGGCGCGTTGTATCGAATGAACGCACCGGTTTCCAAGGCGATGATGGACGAGCTGAAGGAAGCCGATCCCGACGTCGTTTTGTCAGTGTTAGGGGCCATGGCCGATAGCGCGGGGCAGGGCGAATTGGAACTGGCGCGCCGTTTCGCCGTTCACGCGGATTTGGACATCGCTTGCGCCGCTCTCGGAATCATTGCCAAAGCCGGCTTGGGAGTGGTCGAAAATCAGAAAATCGTCATGGCAGCGCTGGATACGGCTGAGCCCGCCAAACACGCGGCGATTTTGGAAAACTTCCAGCTCGACCGCAATCTGCTTCGCGCCCAGCGGGTCCGCGCTCAAGCCGGAAACCGCTATCCGGCGGCGTCGGTTTCGCGCCTGGAACGGGTGTTTCAGGCGTTTTTGGGTGAAAACACCGAGGATCCCGTTGTCGTGCTGGGCGACCTGATGAAACGGGTCAAACGCGTGTTCGACCGGTCCCAAGACTCGCCGGTCATCCGCTTCCACGCCGCCGTCAGCTTGGTGAAAGGCGGAAACGGCTCGGTGTTGCCGTTTTTGATGGATGAGATGGACACCTTCACCGTCGACCAACGCATGTCGCTCATCTACGCGGCGTCCAGGGCCTCGGGAACAGACGTGTTGCCGCTGGTCGAGCGATTGCTTCGCGATCCCAGCAGCCAGGTTCGAGCTGAAGCAGCGGAAACCGCGCTGGACACCGAGCGGGTGGAAATGCTGGAGACGGTGATGGGCGAAGTGTTCCGCATCAACGCCACGTTGAAGCCGTGGGAGCTAGCCGACTATGAAATCAACGGCTTGGTTAGCCAATCCAAAGCCAAAGCCGCCCTGGAGAGTTGGAGCCGCAAACTCACCGAGCGGGCCCAACCGGCGCTGCAAACGCTGGGCCTGGTTTTGGCTGCCCATGCCAAGCCGAGCGAGATTTTTGAGCTGGTGGAGCCGTTCCTGGATTCGCCGGACGCCAATCACCGGCGCGCCGCGTTTTACGCGCTGGGCGTCAGCAATTGGGGCAAATTCCAGGATTTCGCCCGCAACGTGGCCGGCGATCCGGCAGACAAAGTGCGCGCCGTTTTGCCGGCGGTGGCCGGGCAGGGAGGAACGTGGTACCACTACTTTGACTCGGAGCATTTCCAGCGCTCTTCCGTTCGGCGCACCCCTCCGACCGGACTTCGCGAGGAAACGTTGGACGCACTCCGGCTCCTGGCGGACGACACCGCGCCCGCCGTGCGGCTGGATGCATCCTTCGTGCTGCTGGAACGCGGGGAAAAGGTCGATCCCGGGAGCCTGCGGGAGACTCTGCGCCAAATTCCGGATCGCTCCAGCCTGGGTTACCGCATCCGCTCCTACCTGGAGAGCAACTCCAACAGCCTGGACGAGTCGTTGGCGTTTTTGTTAGACTACGTGGACGAGCGGCGAATCTCCTCCCACACGCTTCAGGAAATCCGCAAAAAATTGAACCTGTCGCCAAAAAAAGGAGCGGAACTGGCCTTCCTGAGCCGAAATGGCGCGCCCGCGGCCGCATCCCCGCCCAGCAACGCCGCCGCCCTGCCAAAAATCGCCCCGCCGGCGGCCAGCATGGTGAAATTGCTCTTTTTCTCCAATCCCGGCTGCGGGGAATGCGAGCGCGTTGAGGACCTGCTGGACGACATCCGCTCCTCGTTCCCGCGCCTGCAAATCGACGCCCAAAACATCCGCAAATCCCACTCCGCCCAGCTTAGCGAAGCCCTGGCCGAGCGCTTCGGCGTGCCGGAAAAACAGCGCCTGGTCACACCCGCCATCTTCACCCGCGCCGGCTACCTCATCAAGGAGGAGATCGACATCATCCGGCTGGGCGAATTGCTCCAACGCGCCGCTTCCTCCCGGGGCGACGATTCCTGGGCCAAACTGGACGCCGCGGAACTGGCCACCGCCGGCGCAGCCATCAGCCAGCGCTTTGCGTCGGTCAACCTCGGCGTCATCGCCGGCGCAGGCTTGATCGACGGCGTAAACCCGTGCGCCTTCGCCACCATCATCCTCTTTCTCTCCTACCTACAAATCGCGCGTCGCGGAAAGCGGGAAATGCTCGTCGTCGGTTTGGCGTTTATCCTCGGCGTCTTCGTCACCTACTTTCTGCTCGGGCTCGGCTTAGTGGAGGCGGTAACCCGCCTTCAGGTGCTGCAAACCTTCAGCACCGTCCTAACCTGGATGCTCGCCGCCTTCGTCCTGGTCATCATGGTGCTGAACCTGCGCGACGGCATTTTGTGCCTGCAAGGCCGCCTGCAGGAAACCACCCTCCAGCTCCCCGGCATCATCAAAGATCGCGTCCGCGAAATCGTGCGCACCGGCGCGCGCCACCGCCGTTTTGTCATCGCCGCCTTTGTCAGCGGCGTCATCATTTCCGTGCTGGAACTGGCTTGCACCGGCCAGGTATACGCCCCCACCATTTACTACATGGTGCAGGCAGGCAGTGGATTGGCGGTGTGGTACCTGCTGCTCTACAACATCGCCTTCGTCCTACCGCTCGGCATCATCTTCATCCTCGCCATGTTCGGCCTACGCAGCGAGGCGTTGATTGAGTTCCAGAAAAACCGCACGGCCCTGGTCAAATTCGCCACCGCGGCATTGTTTCTGGTGCTCTTTGTCGTGCTGATTTGGACGGCTTGAGTTGGTCAAAATCGCGGTAGAGGATTTATGGCAAAGGAGTGAGATTTTGAGGTGGATCGGGGCTAACCTGGGAGCATGAAGACCCTCGCGATTTTTTGGCTTACTTTGACCGTTAGCTCTCTGGCCCGGGCGCCCATGCACGAGATGATGGATGCTTGGCTGAAAAAACAGGCGTTCGAAGCTTTGGACCGGCGTCAGGCCGAGTTTGAGGCCCTAACCGATGCAAAATCGCTCCAAAATTGGCAAAATGAGCGCAAGGCAGCCTTCATCCGAGCCATTGGCGGTTTTCCGCAAAAAACCGCCCTCAACGCCAAAATCACCGGCACACGCAATTTCGGCGACTACCGGATCGAGAAGCTTTACTTCGAGTCGCAACCTGGCCTGCACGTCACCGCCACGCTGTATCTGCCCGCCGGCAAAGGTCCGTTTCCCGCCGTCTTGCACCCCACCGGCCACAGCGCCAGCGCCAAGAACCGCGACCTCTACCAAAGCGCCTCCATCGTCATCGCCAAGGGCGGCTGCGCGGTGCTTTGCTACGATCCCATCGGCCAGGGCGAGCGCCGCCAGGTCTTCAAGGCCGACGGCACGCCGTTCGCGACCACGCAGGAGCACATGCTCATCAACCAGGGGGCTGTGCTGCTCGGCTCGAACACTGCGCAGACGATGATTTGGGACGGGATGCGCGCCATCGATTACCTGCAAAGCCGGCCGGACATTATCGCGGAAAAAATCGGCTGCACCGGAATTTCCGGCGGCGGGACCAACACCAGCTACCTCATGGCCCTGGACGAGCGAATTGTCGCCGCTGCGCCGGGCTGCTACCTAACCGGATTCCGAAGCCTGCTCGAAACCATCGGCGTGCAAGACGCCGAGCAAAACATCCACGGCCAACTCGCCTTCGGCATGGATCACGCGGACTACGTCGTCATGCGGCTGCCGAAACCGACGCTGATCATGGCCGCGACGGAGGATTACTTCGCCATCGACGGCGCGAGGGACGTTTACCGGCAGGCGCGGTCCTTTGCCGAGAAGCTGGGATCGCCGGATTGCGTCGAAATCGCGGAAATCGAGGGGAAACACGGCTTTCCACCGGAAATGCAGCTCGCCGCGGCCAACTTTTTTCGGCGGGCGTTGCTCGGAATCGACGAGCCGATGGCGATGCCGGAAGTCACAACCTTGCCGGAGGAGGAGCTGAACGCGACGCCAACCGGCCGGGTGCTGGATTTGCCCGGCGCACGGTCGATTTTCGAGGTTCGAGCTGAAAGCGCGCCTCCTGCGAAATCTCGGGCCGCGGTGGATTTGGCCAAAGTGCGCCAGCTCATTGGAGCGCGAAAACCCGGCCAACTTTCCCCGGATTTCACCGGCTTGAGCGTCATTCTACCCGGTCCGCCCAAAGGCGCCGGCGAGCCCAAATTCGCCATCTACGCCCACGGCGGCGGAAATCCGGAAGCCGCCAAAAAGCTGAGCCGGTTCGCGAAACGTGGCGTGCAGGTGATGTTGGTGGAACTGCGCGGCTTCGGGAAAACTCGCCCAAAATCCACGGGCCGCCATTTCGACGATCTCGTCGGTCCGGATTGGCGGCAGACGACGATGGCCAGCCTGCTGGGCAAAACCTACGTCGGCATGCGAACCGAGGACCTTTGGCGCTGCGTCTTGAAGTTGCGCGAGATCACCGGAAAACCCGATTTGCGGCCGGATTTGATCGCTGTGGGAGAGGCGGGCATTCCGGCGCTTCACGCCGCCGCGCTGGAGCCGGAAATGTTCGGCAAGGTGTCGGTTACCGAGACGCTGCAAAGCTGGCGCGATGTGCTTAGCACGCCCGTTACGCGCCTGCAACAGGCAGGTTTGGTCTACGGCGCCCTGCCACACTACGACTTGCCGGATTTGGCAACTTTGTTAGGCGAGCGCCTCACCCAAATTCGTCCGATTCGTGCCGATGGAGCCCTAACACCTCCACCAAGCGCCAATCACGCCGCCGGTTCGCGGGCCGGAGCCGCAACCGGTCATCCGCTGGCAACGCAAGCGGCTTTGGACGTGCTGCGACGCAACGGAAACGCGGTCGATGCCGCCGTCGCGGCGGGTTTGACCCTCGGCGTCGTCGATGGTCACAACAGCGGCATCGGCGGCGGTTGCTTCATGTTGGCGCGCAACCCGGAAGGCGAGATTTTCGCCTTCGATGGCCGGGAAATGGCGCCTGCCGCGGCGACGCGCGATATGTTTGTGGGCGATGACGGCAAGGCGGACGCGCAGGCTAGCAAAACCGGTCCGCTGGCGTCGGGAATTCCCGGTTCGCTGGCGGTCTACGACCACGTTTTGCGCGAATTCGGCAGGCTCAGCCTTGCAGAGTGCCTGGAGGCGGGAATCGCCATCGCCGAGCGCGGTTTTCCGGTCGATTCCGCTTGGGAACGCAGGGCGAGCGGCAATCGCGCGCATTTCGAAAAATTTGGCGAGGCTGCGAGAGTTTTCCTGCCGCATGGAGAGCCGCTGGAGGCTGGTGAGGTGCTGCGACAACCGGATTTGGCCGCGACCTACCGGGCAATCGCGCGCGACGGTATTTCCCATTTTTACGGAGGCCCGTTCGCCGAAAAAACCGCCGCCTGGATGTCCGAAAACGGCGGAATCATCACCGTCCAAGACTTCGCGAACTACAAGCTGCGCCAGCGCGAGCCGGTTCGATCCACCTACCGAGGCTACGAGATCGTGGGCATGCCTCCGCCGAGTTCCGGCGGAGTTCACGTCGCGCAAATTCTCAACATTCTGGGTAACTTCGACGTCGCCGGCATGGATGAAACCGACCGCGCCCACCTCCTCATCGAGGCGATGAAACTGGCCTTTGCCGACCGCGCCCATTGGCTGGGCGACGCCGATTTTGCGCGGGTTCCCAAGAGCCTCGCCAGCGCAGATTACGCGGCGGAGCTGGCCCAACGCATCAACCTAAGCCTCGCGGCTGAGGTCCCCGGTTATTCCACTCCGCCGGGCGTGGATCTGGTTTTTGAGGGACCGAAGGGACGCCAGGGACCAAAGGGAGGCGACTTAAGACTGAAAACTGAAAACTTAAAACTCCCACCGGAAAAACACACCACCCACTTCACCGTGGCCGATTCCGAAGGCTGGTGGGTGGCTTGCACGGCAACGGTGAACACGTCATTTGGCTCCAAAGTCGTGATTCCCGGCACCGGCGTCATTTTGAACAACCAGATGGACGATTTTTCGATCCAACCGGGAGTCCCCAACGCTTTCGGCCTCGTTGGCGCAGAGGCCAACACCATCGAGCCGGGAAAACGGCCGCTTTCGAGCATGAGCCCCACGATCGTGCTCAAGAACGGCGAACCTGTGCTGACGTTAGGCGCGGCTGGCGGGCCGACCATCATCACCCAGGTGGTCCAGGCGATTCACCGCTTCATCGACCTGGATCTGCCGCTGGAAGCTTGCCTCGGCAACCCGCGCGTTCACCAGCAATGGTCGCCGCCCCATGTCGGGATTGAAGACGGATTCGCCGTGGACGTGACCGAGGCTCTCCGCGAACGCGGGCACGAGGTCAAAACCGGCGGAACGGGCACCAGCCAGGCCATCCGGCGCCTCCCAAACGGCGATTTTGAGGCTGTGGCCGATCCGCGCCGGGAAGGACGAGCCGACGCCCTACACTAACCAGGAGACTGGCTAATTCGCTTGCCGCGCCCGGCGTTGGCCCTAAAGTTGCGCCCAACCATGGAACTAACCCAACGCCAGCTCGAAAACGGCGGCGTCGTCATTGAATTGGCGGGCGAGGCGGATCTGGCGGCTGCGCCGGCGGTTCACGAGGCGGTTGGAGCCGTCATCGAGGCGAAGGCGCCGTTTTTGGTCATCGATTTCAGAGAAACCACGTTCGTCAACACGCCCATCTGGGCCGAGGTGGTGCGCTACTACCAGCACACGACGAATTCCACCGCGGGATTCGCGGTTTGCGGCTTGCAAGGGCGGGCCGCGGCGTCCTTCGACGTCGTTCAGTTAGGCGAATTCATCAGGTCCTATCCAAACGCCGACGAGGCCATCGCCGCGCTATCCTGACCATGCAACCGGTCTCCACCGAAAAACGGCAGCAAATGCTCATGACCGTGGCGCGGGACTTGAGCCGGACGGAGAACGTCGAGCAACTATTGGACCAAATCCTGGAATGCTCGCGCGAGGTCATGGATTGCGAGGTCTGCTCCATTTTGCTGCCGGAACCCGCAACCGGCGACCTACTCATTCGCTCGACGATCGAGGACCCGGGCGAGGAGCCGATCCGCGTTCCCAAGGGCAAAGGAATCGCCGGCTACGTCTACGACGCCAAGGAACTCGTCAACGTGGCCGATGCGAAGAGCGACCCGCGCCATTTTCCGGACGCAGCCTCAAAAAGCGGCCTGAGCACGCGAAATTTGCTCACCATCCCACTGTTGGACGGCGACCGCTGCCTGGGCGTGATGCAGGCCGTCAACTCGCTGAACCGCGAAACGTTCAACGCCGCCGACGAGGAGATTTTCGAGACTTTTGGCGCGCTCATCGCCGTCACGCTGATTCGGCTGGAGGCGCACCAAAACGCGATCCGCGAGGCGGAGGTTCGCCAGCAGCTTCAACTGGCGCACGAGATCCAGGCGACCTTTCTTCCGCCGGCGGAAGCCACGGTTGGCGAAATCGAGATCAGCGCGCTTTACGAGCCGGCGGCGGAAACCGGGGGCGACTTTTTTTTCTGGCACGAGCTGGAAGACGGCCAGATTTTGCTGGGAATCGGCGACGTTTGCGGCAAGGGCTTCCCCGCGGCGTTGGACATGGCGCGCGGCTCCACGCTCATCGCCAGTTTGTCGCAACGCGCCGCGCAGTTTCCGCTGCACGAGTGGGTTGGTCAGGTGAACGGACGGCTTTGCGAAGTGATGCGCAACGGTCGTTTCATCGCCGCGGCGTTTCTGCTGATCGATCCCCTCCCCCGCCGGGTCAGCGTTTGCCTTTGCGGCGCGCTTCCCCCAAAAATTCTGCGCCCCGGCGGCTGGGAGGACCTGCCCGTGGCTCCCAACCCGCCGTTGGGCATCAGCAGCGCCCTCAACTTTCGCGCGGAGACATACTCGCTCGCCGCCGGCTCCGCGTGGATGGTCCTGAGCGACGGCATTTTGGAGACGCAAAACGACGCTGGCGAATATTTTGAGGATGGGGCGTTCGATGCCGCGCTGGCCTCCTCCGCCGCCTCCGCCAAGGGCCAAACCAACGTCCTGGGCGCCATTTCCAGCGCGTGGCGTGATTTTGCGAAAAAAACCGCCTATCAGGACGACTCCACCGTGCTGGTGTTTGAAGATCGCCGGACTCGCCCGGCCGAAACCTACGAATTCACCTGCTCGGCGGATTCCATCGCCGGTGGCCGGGAATTTGTCGAAAACTGGGCCAAATTCTGCGGATTTGACGACGAAACGGCGGGTTTTGTCGTCCTGGGCTGCGATGAGATCCTCACCAACATCTGCAAGCACGCCTACTGTGAGGTGGGCGGCGGTCCCGTGCGGGTCTATGCCGCGGCAACGTTGGATTCGCTGGAATTTCGCGTGGAGCACGAAGGAAAGGGCGTTGCCGGCGAAGAGCTTCCCGAACCTCCAACCACCGCGGATGAACCAAAAGCCGGGGGCATGGGTGTTGGCGTGATTCGCCAGGTTTTTGACGAGGTTCGCTACGAACGGGGCGAAAACGGCGGCGTTTCCCGAATCACCGTCGCCAAGCGGGTTTGTTAGCTCCGCAGCGCAAGCCGGCGCCTGCGCCACGCGAACACGAAAGCTTGACGCGCCGTCCAGCGTCTCGAACATTGCGCCCCTTCCCCTGCGCATGATTTCCCGCACCATCACCCTGAACCTGGAGCACCGCGCCATTTTCACGCGCGAAGTGTTCGACGCGGGCAACGAGACCCTGAGCGGGATGATCGCGGCCGCCCTGGAACCCGGCCAAACGCGGGCCAAGGTGCTCGTCTTCGTAGATGACGGACTGTTGCGGGCCAACGACGGGCTCGTTTCGCGCATCACGCGCTATTTCCAGCATCACGACGGCGTGCTCGAACTCGTGGCGGCGCCGATCGTCCTGCCCGGCGGCGAATCCTGCAAAAATCAGTGGCGGCTGGTGGAGCAAATCTGGCAAGCGATCCACGAAGGCAAAATCTGCCGCCATTCCTACGTCATCGCCGTTGGCGGCGGGGCGATTCTGGATTTGGTGGGATTCGCCGCGGCCACAGCCCATCGCGGCGTGCGTCACATTCGCATCCCCACCACCACGCTCAGCCAGGGCGACGGCGGAGTGGGAGTGAAGAACGGGGTCAACGTGTTCGGCAAAAAAAATTGGGTCGGCTCGTTTGCCGTGCCCTTCGCCATCATCAACGACGTCACCTTTCTCCAGTCGCTCCCCGAGCCCGAACGCCGCGCTGGAATCATCGAGGCCATCAAGGTGGCTCTCATCCGCGACGGCGACTTTTTCTCATCCATCGAGGCGAACGCCGATGCCCTGGCCAACCTGGACGAAGACGCGCTGGAAAACGTGATTCGCCGCAGCGCGGAGCTGCACATGAACCACATCGCCCACGGCGGCGACCCGTTTGAGTTGGGTTCGTCCCGGCCGTTGGATTTCGGCCACTGGAGCGCCCACAAGCTGGAGCAAATCTCGAATTTTCGCGTCGGCCACGGCCAGGCGGTCGCCATCGGCATGGCCATCGACCTCATCTACGCACGCCGCGCCGACTTGCTTGGCGATGCCGATTGCTCGCGCATTTTGACCCTGCTGGAACAGGTCGGTTTCGCGCTTTACGACCGCGATCTGGAAGCCGCCGACGGGGATCGCTTGGCCATTCTGCGCGGTCTGGAAGAATTTCGCGAGCATCTCGGCGGCCGCCTCACGATCACCATGGTCACCGGAATTGGCAGCGCCATCGAGATTCACGAAATGGCGGAAAACGAGATTCCCGCCGTTTTGGAGGAATTGAGGCTGCGTTTGCCGGTTTCCGCACCCAAGGTGGCGCTTTCAGCTTCGCGGATGGTTGTGTGAGCGAATCATTTCCCGCTCACAAGTCACAAACCGCCGTTTGCGCGAATTCCAACCGCACAGACGCCACCCGCCGGTTGAGACGATCGCCGACGTAAACGTGGCCATCCGCATCGGCGCTGACCGAATACGGCCAGTAAAACGGAAATTCGGCGTCCGAATCCACGTTTCCGTAGGCGCCGAACCAACCCAGCAGATTTCCGCCGGTATCGAGGATTCCCACGCGAAATCGCGCCGCATCCGGGAAAAACACGCGTCCGTAGGCATCGACATCGAAGCGCGGCGACTCGCAGTTGCAGATGTCTGGCGTGCCGGGCGTGCGCCAGGAGACCACAGGGCTGGCGCCGGAAAAAATCCACTGCGCGCCGCGAATTTGCATCGGCGACCCGAAGGCGAAGTTGCAGGTTAGGGCCTCCGGACCGGCGTCTTCGACGATCGCGCCACCCTCCGGACCAAACTTGACGATGCTGCCGTACATCATCGGATAAGCGTTGATTTCGCCGACCGCATCCGGGTCTTCTCGCCCAGCGGGGACCTGGCCCTCGAGCCCCGGCGGCAAGGTGGATTCGCCCGGGCGCAAACCCAACGCCAGGTAAATATTTCCCGCCGGGTCCAGACGCACGGAGTTGAGGCTGCGAATGCGCGATTCGATCAGTTTGGCGGTTTTGAGGGCTCCGTTAGGGCCGTAGACGTAGAGGTGGTTGTAGGCCTGACCGCGGGTGAAATTCTCCGTGTCCTCCCACAGGACGTAGACGTTGCCGGCGGCATCCGCAGTTACGCCGCGGCCTCGGGCGCGCATCGTTCCTTCGATCGGACTGAGCAAATCTCCGCGCCGCGAGGCGTTTTCCGCAAACGGCGCGGGTTTGAGGTCCGGGCCGAGGCGGCGCACGAAATTTGGGTAGATTTGCGAGTAAAAGTGGCCGTCGAGCCCAAACGAACCCACGCCCAAGCCGCCGATCGACTTGCCTCCGGCTTCGCGGATCCCGCGTTTCCAGGTTTTTTCCGCCAAATCGTAGACCTGCGAATTGACCAGCAGGCGATTGCCGCGCCGATCCAGCGCCAAGCCCAAAACCGGGCCGGCGTAGGGCTTCGCCTCCCGATTTTTGCGGCCGACGTCCACCGGCTCGGCAAAGGTGTCGCCACGGTCCTCGATGCGCAGCAGATCGAACTTGGCGTAGCGGCCACGCGGCGAACCGAGCCACAACACCGGCGTTTTCGCGGATTGATCCAACGCCATCACCACGGTGTAGAAATCGTGCTTGAACGAGGGCAATGTTAGGGTCGCCACCGGTTTGGGTTGGTCCAGCGCGGCGAATTTCGTCAGTTGATCCGTTTTTTCGCCGCCAACCACGTAAATCGCGCCCGTTTTGGCGTGAACCTCGACGCGCACCGGCGAATCCACCGGAATCGACCCTAACCAACTGCCGTCCGGCGCAAAAATCGCGATCCGGTCGTTGCCAAGGTCGGCGACGTAGACGTTTCCGGCGCCATCAACCGCGACGCTGCGCGGATCGTCGAGATGCCCCTCGTCCGAGCCTGACGAATTCAGCTCACCGGCGAAAATCCGCGGTTTTTCCGCATCCCAGCCGAATTGGTAAACCACGTGGTGCGGCTTCTTCTTTCTGTAGGGGCCGTCGCGCAAGCCGGTGGCGAAAATCGTGCGTTCGTCCGGAGAAAGCGCCAAACAAGCCGCCGTGGACGAATTTGTCGTCAAAACCGGGCCGGCGAAGGGTTTGGCAGGCTCACCGTCGGCGGTTTGCAGCACCAGCACCTGATTTGCGCCGGCCTGGGCGTAACGCTTCGGTCCTTCGCGGATGGCGACGAACGCCAACCGGCCATCGCTGGTCGCCACCGGACGTTGCGCGGGCAAATCTCCCGCTCCCGGCAGCAGCGAACGCGTTTCCGCCTGGTAGAGAAACGGAACTTGGGAGCCATCCTCAAGGGTCAGACGTTTCAGGCCCGAATCCGCGCTCTCCGCGAACGGCAGAATGGTGCGCAAATAGTTGCCGTCGGAATCGAACACCGTGCACGTCGGCGAGCCATCGAAAGGGTGAACTTCGCCGAAAACGTGGAACACAAACAGCTCGCCGGAAGGGCTCGTGGCTAACGCGCGAACTGAGCCCAGCGCCGCCGGATTGTCGCCCAGAAACTCGTCCAACGCCGGGCGCAAACCCAGCCGAACCCGCGCTTGAAACGGTCCGCGTTCTTTTCCGGGGGCTTCTCCCCGATCGTCCGCGCCATCCCAGGTCAGCGTCTGTTTCAGCGAACCGGGCAGCAAAGGAGCCGGAGCGTTTTCTCCCAGGCGCCCGGCCGCCAGATGGCGCACCACTTCGCCCTTTGCGTCGAGAATCGACACTTCGGCATCCGTTGCCGCGGAGACTGCGAAACTAATTTGGTTACCCTGCGCCGTGGGCGGTTCGGTGAAGCTCACTTCTTGAGCGGCGACAAAAGCAGTACTGGCAAGGAACAGGGTTAGGATCAATGAACGGGAATTGGGCATCTGAAGCGCGGTAGGAGTTGAAGTAGTCTTAAGATTGCACCCCCGGCGAAGCACGGAGTTTTCAACCGGATCGAATCTAACCCAGCCGCGCCGTAACCTGCTTGTCCCGCAACACGATGGCATAACGCTTGATCTGTTCCACTCCGGCTTTCTCTAACGCCTGTGCGTAGTTTCGCTCCTGGATTTGCTCCAAGGCCTTGTCCAATGCCGGATCCACATCCTCCTCAGATTTCAGCGACTTGAATTCGATCACGATTCCTGGAAAATCGGGTCCCGGACGCCGCGGACGTAACAACACATCCGTTCTCCCGATTCCGCTCTCCGGGTTGGAGCTAATTTCGTAGTTGCTCCTCCCAAAAGCGATCAAACCCAGGACAAAGGCGTGAAATGCCGCTTCCGGTTGCTTGGCGACTTTGTCGTGGTAGCTGAGAAACTGCACCATTTCCGTCAACGCCGCCCCTAACTTCTCCACATCGCCGTCCCTGAGCGCGTGGAAGATGGTTCTCTGGGCTACATAGTCGAATTCCGGCACCAGGTAACGAATAAACCCCGCAAACGCGCCACCCACCTCGTAGTTCGGCAATCGCAAGCGGCAGTAGTGGCCGAATTCGGTCGCGTTTAGCGCTTCGGCGTTCAAATAACCGGTATGCACCAAGAGCGACCAAACATCTTCCTTCATTTGGCCCAATTCCCGGAAAGTGATGCTGTCCCGCACCTCGCGTTCGATTGGTTTTCCTTCCAGCAGCGTCTCCAAATCCGAATGCAGCCCTAGCTGTGCTTGTTCCAGGCGCTGATGGAGCAACACATCTTCGGAAGTGTTTCGCCAATACGGCTTAGGCTCCCTGCCGCCTTCCGCTATATAGTTCAGCACCGACCACGGATTGTAGATTCGGGTATCGCCAAACTGATAGCCATCATACCACTGTTCTACGATATCCCAGTGTTCGCTCATGTTCGCATCCGCGAGAATTTTTTCCACTTCTCGCGGCGTGAAGCCAAAGTAGCGGTCGTAGGGCGAATGATCCTGCACGGTGTGGACCACAAAGTTGTTCAACGTGGAAAAAAGCGACTCCTTGGCAATACGCAGACAACCGGTAAGGAACGCCTTATGGAGGTGATCGGAACTCTTCAGCACATCCAGAAAGCGCTGCATAAAAGCCACCATTTCCTTGTAGAAGCCGTTTTGATAAGCGCGCTGCAGCGGAGCATCGTATTCGTCGATCAAAAGAATGGCCGGTTTTTCGTGGTGGGCGTGCAAGGCTTCAACCAAGGCCGAAAGCGTGCTTTCATGGCGGCAGTGATCTTTGGTCCCAGACAAGATGGAGCTAAGCTCGCTCTTGAGAGAAGAACTCACCTTCTCCGATTCCATCAAGTATTCAAAACCGCGGCAAAGCCTTCGAATATCGTCAAAGAGCTGTACACTCGCACCTTCCCAATCTAGCGCGCGAATACCCTTGAGCGAAACATAGATCACGGGAAATTGCCCCTGCAAGGCCATCAACTCGGGATTGTCGGCAATTTCCAGCCCTTCAAACAACGGCGCGGTGTTTTCTTCCGTGCTACTGAAGAAGTAACGCAGCATCGAGAGATTCAACGACTTCCCCATGCGGCGCGGGCGGGTGACCAACGTCACAGCGGCTTTTGATTCGACCACCTCGGCAATGAGCCGCGATTTATCGACAAAGTAGCCTCCATTCTCCCGCAACCAACGAAAGTTGTCTTGGCCGATGGCGATTGGCAGAGTTGAAGAGGACATTGCCTCAGCCTATCAGTTGCTGCGAGGCTTTGCAACGCCGGCGGACACCTGAACACCAAGTAACGGCCTTACTCTCCGTAGGCGCTTCGCCGGCGCCACATCATTGCGCTGGCGCGTCGCGCGTCGCTCCCCCGGCGTTCGCCTTCCCAATTGATGGTGTCGTTGGTTAGGCGCTTGCGCAGGAAAATTTCTCCACTCATTGTCGCGCCATCATATTCCTCAAAATAGAGCCGGCCACTACGCGCATTGTGCCCCTCCAACATGGCGTAGTGATCCACCCCTTGACCGTTGGGAGGCGCAAAATAGTAGAGGCCGATAACGGCTTTCGAGTCGAGCCAACGCAAGGCGTATTTCACTTGGTCCCCGCCAATGTAACCCCCGTAAAACCGAGGCGGATGCTCGAATTCCGTCACGTATTTGCTGATTTCCTTGACTGTGAAAAACGCCGACAACTCGTATTCCCGGCGCGTCATCCCCAGGGCCAATTGTTCGCGCAAATCCACCAAATCCGCGCCTGCCGGCCCCAAAAACGTTTGCACGACGTGGATGCGCCGGTCCATTTCCTGGAGATTGGGCGTGTCGGTTCTCGCGTCCCAAAGCGGGTCGATCCTGGGGCCGTAGAGCAAGGCGCCGAAAAAGTCCGAAAACTCTTCTGCGTGGCGATCTGTTCCGTAACCCGTGGGTCCTGCTTGGGAGAAAGGTGTGAGGATTGCGGCCATAACTAGGGCAATCCGGATTGTGCGCTGTTTCAGGTTCATGTCGGCCAAGGTTTTCGAAATTCATAGGACTGGAGCGGCGAATTCGCAACCAAATCCCGCGGTTTCCAGGATTCCGCGCAATCGCTTGAAATTGTCGCTTTTCGCCCAAAATTCTTCGGTTTAGGCCAAGATTGAGCGGAACAACCCGCGAAACGTCCGAAATCATCATGAAAATTCCCGACAAGCCCCAAAACACGTTCTGCGGCCGCACGCGGCGCGATTTTCTCCACACCGTGGGCGGAGGGTTCACGGCCACTGCGCTAACCGGAATGCTGGCCGGCGACGGTTTCTTCCAATCCGCCAACGCAGCCACGGCCAATCCCCTCGCGGTCAAATCTCCGCAACGACTCGGGAAAGCGAAGTCGGTCATTTTTCTCTTCATGTACGGCGGCCCCAGCCACATCGACACCTTCGACTACAAGCCCTCAATGTATGGCATGGACGGCAAGACGGTGGATGTGAAGACCTTTGGGCGCGGCGGCCGCAAAAACCAGGGGCGCATTGTCGAACCGAAGTGGAAATTCAAGCAATACGGCCAGAGCGGGAAGTGGGTCAGCGATTTGTTTCCAAACCTTGGCGGCTGTGTCGATGACATCGCCTTCTTGCACTCCATGACCGCGGATTCACCGATCCACGGCAGCGCGTTGTTGATGATGAACTGCGGCTCGATCATCAGCGGCAAGCCTTCGCTGGGAAGCTGGGTCAACTACGGCCTGGGCAGCGTAAACGAGAATCTGCCGGGCTACGTGGTCATGCTCGACCAATCCGGCGGCCCCATCTCCGGCGCCAAAAACTGGACGAGCGGATTCATGCCCGCCACCTACCAGGGCACGGTGTTTCGTAGCCAGGGCGACCCGATTTTGAACCTCAAAAACGTCGATGGCATCACGCCAAACGAGCAACGCATCCTCATCGATTCGCTCAACCAGCTCAATTCTGATCACCTGCAAAAACGCTACGACAACACCAACCTGGCCGCCCGCATCTCCAGCTACGAGTTGGCTTACAAAATGCAGGCAACCGCCCCGGAAGCGATCGATCTGGACAGCGAAAGCGACGAAACCAAGCGTCTCTACGGCCTCGATAACCCGCAAACCCAGGATTTTGCGCGCAAATGCCTCATGGCGCGACGCTTGGTCGAGCGCGGCGTGCGATTCATCCAGGTTTACTCCGGTGGCGCGCATAACGACCATAACTGGGATGCACACGGCGACCTGGAGAAAAATCACAACCACCACGCCGGCGCCACGGACCGGCCGATTGCCGGCTTGATCCGCGATTTGAAGCGGCGGGGCATGTTGGAAGACACCCTCATCGTGTGGGGCGGAGAATTCGGCCGCCAACCGACCGCGGAATACGCCAAGGGAACGGGCCGCGACCACAACAGCTACGGCTTCACCATGTGGATGGCGGGTGGAGGGGTGAAAGGAGGCGTTAGCGTCGGCCAAACCGACGATCTTGGCAGCATGGCGGTCGAAAACCGCTATCACGTGAAAAATCTTCACGCGACGATTTTGACGTTGTTAGGCCTGGATCCCGAACATCTCACGTTTTTCCACGGCGGCCTGGATCACAAGCTCGTCGGCGTGGAAGGCGCGAAGACGATTCCGGAGGTGATTGCTTAGCGGCTGTTTTTGGGCAACGTTGCGAGATGACGACGGTTGCTCCGAACCCAAAGTGGGGACCCGTTTCCTGGGAAAACATGGCCAACGGTGTTGAGAAAGTCCGGCGCCGTCTCATCCGCGCCACGAAAGCCTTGGAAGCGGCCGGTGTCCCCTACGCGGTGATTGGCGGCAACGCGGTGGCCGCCTGGGTCTCTCGCGTTGATGATTCGGTGGTCAGAAACACCAGGGATGTGGATATTTTGCTGCGCCGCGAGGATTTGGAGGCGGCAAAGGCTGCGATGGAAAAGGCCGGATTCCAACATCGCTCCGTTGGTGGAAAAGGGCGCATCGAGATGTTTCTGGACGGCCCGGGCGCGAAGGCCAGCGAGGGGGTTCACATCATTTTTGCCGATGAAAAAGTCGATGACGAGGCGTTGGAACCTTCACCGTCGATTGACGAAGTAGATCAGCAACCGGGCGAGTTTCGGCTCGTCGCCTTGGAAGCCTTGGTGCGCATGAAATTGACCTCGTTTCGCGACAAGGACCGCGTTCACCTGCGCGACATGCTGGAAATCGGCCAAATCGACGAATCGTGGCTCGAACGGGTTCCGGAATCTCTTCGCGAGAGGCTTCAGGACCTGTTGGACGACCCCAATGGCTAGCTGGCAACCACGATTACCAGAGCGATCGCGCCAAGAATCAGCAATCCGCTGCCACTCTTCATTCCACCCTCGGTGTCTTGCAGTTGGGGCTTGTCCGCCTGTTCTTCCACCGCCAGTTCGGTGATTTCATCCAGGCTCAAGGGCTCTTTTTTCACCTCTCCGGCGTGAAGCGGCGTGGAGCAAAAAACCAGGGCGAGGGTTGCGGAAAGGGTAGCGATCCAATGTTTCATGTTGGCGCGATTATCAAAAATGCGCCGCGCCTGTCAAACCTGAAATTCGAATTTTGAAACTCGAATCGCGAAATCTTGACACCTTCCGGCCCCGCCCCATTGTCTTCAACCATGGCCTTTATCATCAATGGCGAAGAAATCGGCGAAATGACCATCGAGGAAGAGTTCGATGCCATCAAAGAGCATCACGAACGCCTCGGCGAGGTGGTTTGTTGCGACCGCGACGACGAATTTCGCGGCTACGCGGTCGAAAACGTCATCAACCGCACCCTCTTGCGTCAGGCGTCAGTCGAGCGCTTCGGCAAGCCGACAGCGGAGGAAATCGACAAAACGATCGTGCAGTTGAAGCAGCAACACGGCGGTGAGGAGCAATTTTACGAAAACGTGGGCATCAGCCCGGATCAAACCGACGAAATCCACGCAAAAGTGGCCGTGACCATGAGTGTGGACAAGATTTTGGAGGATCACCTGGGCCCCGAACCGGAGCCGACGGACGCCAAGCTGCGCAAATTTTACAAGGAGCACCAGGCCGACTACATGACCGAGGAGGAGGTTCAAGCCTGGCACATCTACCTGGAGCCGCAAGGTCCCGAGGAAGCCAACGAGTTTTACGCGAAATTGCGCGAAGTGCGCCAGGAATTGCTCGACGGCGCGGATTTCGAGCAAAAAGCCAAGGAAATGTGCCGCGAAGACCACCACATGGACCTGGGTTTCTTCAAACGCGGCGGATTGATGCAGGAAGTGGAGATCATCACCTTTTCCATGAATGTGGGGGAAATCAGCCCGGTTGTGGCAACCCACTTCGGCTACCACATTTTCAAGCTCATGGATCGCAAGGAGCCGAAACCGATCCCGTTCAAAGACGTGAAGGAGCAGGTGGCGGAGCGCTTCCTGACCGAGCACCGCGAATCGAAAATCAACGAGTTGTTGGAAGAATTAAAGGCGAAAGCCACGATCGAGGAAATCGAGCCCGAGCCCGAGCCTGAACTGGCCGAAGCATGACGCCGCAGGAGGAAAAAACGCTGGAAGTCGCCCAGGGCTACCACGACCTGGGGATGGTGGAGGATGCGTGGAAGGAGTTGCTTTCGCTCAGTTCGCGCTGCCGGGGGACATTTCAGGCGCTGAACATCGAGGCGATGCTCCTGATCGGCGAAGCGCGCTACGAGGATGCGTTGGCGGTGGCTCGGCGCATGTGCCGGCGCGCGCCCAAACAACCCAGCGGCTACATCCACACCGCCTTTTGCATGCACGAGTTGGGCCAAACGCAGGAAGCCCTGGATATCCTGCTCACCGGCCCGCGCACCTTGGAGGAAGAGCCCGTTTATTTCTACAACATGAGCTGCTACCAAGCCAAACTCGGCCAAATCGAGAAAGCGGACGAATTGTTGCGCAAAGCCATGAAAATGGACGAAAAATTCGCGAAAATGGCCAAACAAGACCCGGATTTGAAGGATTTGTGGCCCACGTTGTGATGTTGTCATGGCAGCCCACGCTCAAACGTTCGCCGTTCGCACCAACGGCAAGAAAACCTACGAAATCACGGGCGAGGTTTGCCGAATCGTCGCTGAAAGCGGCGTTCGAACCGGCACGGCCACGATTTTCGTCCAGCACACCAGTTGCAGCCTCTGCATCATGGAAAACGCCGATCCCTCCGCCCGCACGGACCTGCACAACTACTTCGACCGCCTGGCGCCGGAAGACGAGCCCTACTTCATCCACACCTGCGAAGGTCCCGACGACATGCCCTCCCACATTCGCATGGTGCTGACGGGGTGTTCTGAGGTCATTCCGGTGATGGAGGGAAATTTGACGCTGGGGACCTGGCAGGGGCTCTTTCTCTTCGAACATCGCCGGGCGCCGCACAACAGACGGATTTCCGTCAGCGTGGTGGGAGAATGTTAGCGTTAGGTTGGGGCTGGATCACCAATTGCCGATGTCGTCCTCGTTCTCAACGCCGTCTTCGTTGAGGGAAAACAGGTCGTATTTGTCGGTTTTGCTGCGTTTTGCCGGAAAGCGGTACTGATACTCGTTTCCCCACGGATCCTTCGGAATTTCGTCCATGTACTGGGTCCATTTTTCCGGCTGAGGATCGGAGGCCGGCTTTTCCACCAGCGCGGCGAGCCCCTGTTCCTCGGTTGGCGGCTTGAAAAAGTTTTTCCGCTCGTAGGCGCCCAGGGCGACCTTGATCGTCTGGATGTCCGATTGGATCCGTTGCCCTTGCGCATCGCCAATCAGCCCCTTCAGCATGTAGATGCTCCCCCCGGCGAGGACGGCGATGATGGTGAGGACGATGACGATCTCAACAAGGGTGAAACCGGAGGAAACTCGAACGTCAAAATTCGGGTTTCGGAGTTCGGATTTCGAGTTTTTCTGGAGTCTGGATGCAGTCATGATTGGTTGGGTGAAGCGGTTGAGGCGTTACGCGCGTCCGCGAATGCCCATGGCGCTTTGGAACAGGGTCGAAATGATCGCGTAGGCGACCACGCCGACGATTATTGCCATGAAAATGAGGACGATGGGTGAGATCATTTTGGTAAGCCGGTCGATGCGCGTGGTCAGTTCCTTATCATAGCGCGTTGCGGACTTTTGCAGGCTTTTTCCGAGTTGGCCAGTCTGTTCGCCCACGCCGAGCATATCGATCATGAGGCTGGGAAATCCGCCGACTTTGCGCATGGCGCCGGAAACGGCGGCGCCTTCGGCCACAAAAACGACGACCTGGCTCAATTTTTCGCGCAAAAAGACGTTGGACGTGGCCCGGCCCATCAATTTCAGCCCGTTGAGCAGCGGCACGCCGTTGTTGACCAGATTTCCGAGCGCTTGGCAAAATTGCGCGTAAAATTTGGCGTTCAGCACCGGGCCAATCAGCGGGATGGTGAGTTGATAGCGGTCCCACCAGGCGCGCCCGCCTTTGGTGGCGATGACACCGCGAAAAGTCAGGAACGCGGCGACGAGCGCGGCCAAAATCGCCCACCACCAAGCCGCGAGGAAGTCGCTGAAGGCGACGAGCAGGCGCGTCAGGAGCGGGAGCTGCTGGTTGGAGGAGGTGATGAGGTCGGTGAGCTGCGGCATCAGCACCGTGCCGAAAACGAAGAGGAGCAACGCGCAAGCGCCGATCAAAAACGCGGGATAAACCAGCGCGCTGATGACGCGGTTTTGCAGATCGTTCATCACCTGGAGGTTCCAGGCCAGCCGCCGCAAAATTTCCGCCAGCGAGCCGCTCGCCTCCCCTGCCGCGACCAGGTTGACGTAAAGCTCGTCAAAGCTGGGCGAGGCTTTTTTCAGCGCGGCGGAAAATTTGGCGCCCTCGCGAATGTCATCGCGCAACGTGGCGCTGATTTGCTGGATGGCGGCGTCCTCCTGGCGGTCGTGGAGGACGCGCAGGGCTTGTTCCAGTTGCAAACCGGCGTCCAACATGTCGGCCAACTCCTCGGTGAACAAAATCACCTGAGCGCGCTTCAATTTCACCGGTCCGGAGGCGGAATCCCGCGTTTCAGCGCGATTTCCCGATTTTGCGTCCCCCGCCTCCTCGCGCACGCTCACCGGATGGAGCGCTTGACGCTCCAACTCGCGATACACCTCCAGCTTGTTGCGCCCGGCCAGGTTTCCCGTGACCGTTTTGCCGGAGCCATCGAGCGCGGTGTAGGTGAAGGCGGGCATCGCTCCCCCACTTCATCACAAATCGGCCATGGCTTCAACCCCGGCTACAGCTCGATGGTCAGCGCGTCTTCGGCGGCCTTTTCCGCGGCAATCGAGTTCATGGGCGCGAAACGGTTGGCCTTGAAGCCCAATTCATCGCCGCCGATGTGGGTGAAGTCGATGTCGTTTTGCAGTTCCTCCAGCAGCAGGGTCAAGACGGCCGCGCCACCGGATAAATCCGGCCGGCCGGGGCGAACGGCGCGGATGGTGTAGACCTCGCCTTTTTCCGGGAGCTGGTTGTAGGTGTCGAACACCCAGGGCTCCCATTTATCGTTAATGCAGACAACTTTATCTCCCTTGTTCATGATGCTGCTAACATACACACAATGGGCGTTTGGGAAGTTTTTTTGCTCAACTTGGCCCTGGAGGCTGTCTAACCCGTTTGCCCGCTTACCCGCCGCATTTTTTTGGAAGAATACATGGCTGACAAGCATTTGAAGACGGTCCTGATTACCGGGGCGAGCACGGGCCTGGGCTTGGCGTTGGCGCGCCGGCTCATCCCATGCCCGGAATATCGCCTGGTCCTCACCGCCCGCGATTCCTCGTTGGCGCGATTTGACGCCGAGGGGCTGAAAGAGACCCGCCGCGTCATCATTCGCCCGCTCCGGGTCAACACCGATGAGGAACGCCGCGAGGTCATCGGCGAGGTGGAGTCGCGTTGGGGCGGGGTCGATATTTGGTCAACAATGCCGGCGTCGCCTATCGCTCGGTGGTCGAGCACCTGGAGCACCGCGAAATCGAGCGTCAGATGGAGATCAACTTTGAGGCGCCATTTCAGCTGATTCGGCTGATTTTGCCGAAAATGCGCGAACACGGCGGCGGGAGGGTCATCAACGTCTCCAGCGTCAGCGGAATGCTGGGCATGCCGACCATGGCGCCGTATTGCGCCTCAAAATGGGCGCTGGAAGGGGTCACCGAGGCCCTTTGGTACGAGGTGCGGCCCTGGAACATCCGCGTGAGCCTGGTGCAGCCCGGTTTCATCAATTCTGACTCGTTTCAGAACACCCGGCTCACCGACGCCGGCCGCGCAGCGTTCGATTCCGGCGACGATCCCTACCACGCGCACTACCTGAGCATGGATCGCCTCATCGCCCGCTTCATGAACAGGGCCCTGGCGACCCCGGAGAGCGTGGCTCGCCGGATTCACCGCCTCATGCGTCACCCCAACCCGCCGCTCAGGGTTCCGGCCACGCTGGATGCGCATGTTTTCGCGCTCATGCGCCGATTTTTGCCCCGCCAACTGTTCCACCGCGTCGTCTACCGCACCTTGCCGAGGATCAACCGGTGGGGGTAGTTTTCCCGCTCAAATCAGCACCGGCGCAGGCGTGCCTTCGCTCGGCGTTGGGAGAAAATCGGACGGAATTCCGGGAAAATTCTCCTCCACGAAGCGATTCCAGCCACTTCGCGTTTTTTCACTAACCAACGCGCTCATGTCCTCCATGCAATGGATGCAGATGAGGTGCGAATCGAGCAACCCGTTGCCCACGCAACCGGCAACGAGGGCGAATTCCGGCGGAAACAGCGATTCCCGCGTTCGCTCGCACAACACGCATTGATCCAGCCCGGTAATTTCCTCGCGCATTCGCTCGTTTTGGAAGTCCATGAGCCGTTTTTGGGATTCCTCGCTGCTTTCCTCCATCATCCGCTCCAAGCAGTAAAAACACAGCGCGTACTCAAAAATGACCTCGCCGCGCTTCACGACTTTTGAGATGCGATAGCCTTCCTCAAAGTCCGGCAGCGTCTCTCCACAACGCGTGCAACACCGAAACGGGCGTTCCTCATACTCGGAAAACAACTCCTTTGGGATGGGTGGCAGTTCGTGTTGGCCGTCGTCGTTCATACGCAGGGTTTATGGGGATCATGATACACATCTGACGTCCAACCAAAAGCCCGAACTTGCATCCACCCCATGTTGGTTGTCCAAATGCGCGTGAAACCCATCAAAATAGAGGTAAAAGCCGCTAAACACCCAAATTTTTCCATGAAATCGCCCGTTCGTCTGTTAGTCGCCACCAGCCTGATGCTAACCGCCTCCACGATGCGCGCTGAATCTACGTGGCCGCTTTTCCGGGGCGATCCCAACATGCTGGGGATCAGCAGCGAGACCCTGATGCTCCCCCTCAAGCTGGCCTGGGATTTCACCTGCGATGCGCCCGTTCCCGCCACCGCCGTCATCGCCGATGACCGGGTTTTCGTGGGTTCGTTCGACAAATTTTTCTACTGCCTGGATTTGAAGACCGGCGAGGTGATCTGGAAGTTCGAAACCAAGCTCGGCGTGGAAGGACCGGCCTGCATCACCGGCGATCTCGTCTGTTTCGGCGATTCCGATGGCTTCGTCTTCGGCCTCAAGCGCGACACCGGCGAGGAGGTTTGGCTCTACCAAACGGAGGACGCAATCGTCGGCGGATTGAACTTTTACGTCACCAAGGAGGGCAAAACGCTCATCTTGGTCGGCAGCGACGATTTTTACCTCCACGGCATCGACGCAAAAACCGGCGAACAAGCCTGGACGGTGGAAACCGGCAACTACATCCGCGGTGCGCCGAGCGTGGATGCGGAAACCGGGGTGGTGATCATGGGCGGGTGCGACGAGATTTTGCGGTTGATCGACGCTAACGTGGGTACGGCGGTCAAGGAGATTGAAATCGGCGCCTACATGGCCAATTCCTGCTCCGTTCGCGACCAAATCGCCTACGTGGCCCACTACGCGGGCGAAATTTTGGCGATCGACCTGAAAAGCGGCCAGCGCGCCTGGGCTCACGACACCGGCGGCACGGAATTTATCGGTTCGCCGGCGGTTACGGAGGAGCACGTCATCATCGGCGGCCGCGACAAAAAATTGCGTTGCCTGGATCGCGCCACCGGTGAGTTGGTCTGGGATTTCACCGCGCGGCGGGCCATCGACAGCTCGCCCGTGGTCACGCCCGAGGCGATTTTCATCGGCTCGGACGATGGGCGGCTCTATGCGCTGGATCCCGCGGACGGCTCGCAGCTTTGGACCTACGACATCGGCGCGCGGATGAACTCTTCGCCGGCGATAGCAAGCGGCTACCTGGTCATTTGCGGCCAGGATGGCGGGATTTACGCGTTCAAAAGCGGCCAAAAGGACAAAAATTGACCAAAACGTCGATTGGCGCAAAAACGCCGTCCCTTCAGTCCCTCAGGTCCCTTCCGTCCCTTTTCAGCCCAACTCCAACGTCAGCTCACGAACGATCGGAACCCGGTTTTCCGGCCAATCCGCCTTCCAATCCGGGCTCACGGCCTCCAGCTTACGCGCCGCCTCAACCAACGAACGCGCCACCGCGTCAAAATCGTCCTCCTCGCCGATGTAGACCTCCAATCTGGCACCTTGGCGATATTTCGGGTAATCCTCCAGCCCAATCAACCGCAGGAACAAATCCGCCTCAAATTTCCCGAAAACCTCGAAAATTCCCGCAAAATCGGCCACCAACTCGTCAAAAACGCCGAATTTGTGCTTCGGAAACAAGCGGCGCACCACGTAGTGACACAGCTCGTGCTCCAACCGGACGATCGACGATCGTTCGAGCCAAAATTCCGCCTGGAAGCCCAAATCCGCGGCCGCAACGCCGCTGTAGGCCCGCCGATCCTGGATCAGAATGACGCGATCGTGCGCCAGCGAGGCGAATTTTCCGCGTTGCACGAGAATCCCACGATTTTTCGCCAAATCGGTCGAATCCGCCCGCGCGGCGTTTCGCAATCCCCCGATCATCATCGCCGAAATCGCCTCCGGCACGGGTTTTGGCTCCCCGCGATGAAACAGGGCCTGGACGAGCCGCTCAAAATCGCCGCGATGCGGAGTGCGCAGCACGGGAACCAACCCCACGCCGGAATCGTGAATTTCCAGCCGCAATTCCTCCCCGCGATCGAGCTGGACTGCCCGAAATTGCGGAAAAAACTCGGCCAACCGGCTCGGAACGCAGCCCTCAGCCACCGCGCAGCGCAACCAATCCAGCACGAACGGCTCGGAGGGGTAACGGGCGGGATCGAAGCTCCAATCGCTGCTGCGGCTCATCAATCCTCGGCCTCTTCGCTCTCTTCGTCATCGTCATCGTCATCGGAAGAGCGGTGCAGGTTTTCCCACTTCGCGCTGAGCGTTCGGAATCGCTCCGGCGCGATCAGCATCCGTTCGATCAAATCGTCGCTGTCGGTCTCCGTTTTCCCCTTTTTTTCCGTCACCGTGATGGTCTCCACATCCATCACCGCCAAATCCTGACACCCCGGACAACAGCGCAGGGAAACCAATGTCTCGTCTTGCAGGTTGCCAGGGTCCGCAACGCCAGCCAGCGCCTCAACCTGAGCAAAATCGCCTCGCTCCAGCGCTTGCTTGAATGCCTTGGGATCGTCCAGGGCGGAAAACGGGCCAAAAGTGTCCGTTTCCTCCACCCATTGCTGGCATTTTTCGCAAAACACCTCTTTTCCGGTCAGACAAGTAACGAAGGCGGTAATCCCAAGGATCAGCAACGCCTCCGCGCCCCAAACGGACCAGAGAAAGCCGCCTTTTGCGACCAAATCACGAATGCTCCAAGCGCCGATCATGTTGATCGTCTTGATTTTGGTCCACATGACCGACGGATTCGGATCCCAGCCCACACCCGTCGCCCCCAGCCACACGAACCAGGCGAAATAGAGCGCAAAAAGTCCAACCACGAATCCTAACACCCCACGAACGGCCGTGTTCCTGAGTTTGCCCGATTTTCCTCCCGTCCCGGCAATCGCCCCCACCACGGCGCCAAAGAAAAGCGTCCCCAAAAAGTTGATGTAGATGAACGGGTTCCAGTGGATGAGGTAGGCGTAAATCGTGGCGAGGATCGCGGCGGCCAGCAACCCGTAGATCAGCAATTTGACGACGGAAACGACCGGTACGGCGCCGGATTCGCGGTAGTAGGAGCCTTCTCGTTCGAGCATAGAAGTGTGGGCTTGGGGTGTAAGTTAGATCACGCGCTGTGGGCGAGTTTTTCCACAAAACCCGCATGTTCCGGCGAATTCAACCCGCGTTCCAAAATCTCGCGCACGCGTTTGGAATTCATTGCCAACATCGCCGCGGGATCGAGCCACAAACCTGGAAAAACGCGGCTTTTTAGGATTCCATCCGCATCCGGCTCGATCGCCACGTATTCGCCGCCCTCGAGACGCCACCATTCGATTTTTTCCTTCTCCACGAGCCAAATCAGCACCTCCGGAACGCCGAAATCGCGATATTTGTTCTTTTTCTTGCCGGAATCGCGGGAAGCACTGCTGGCCGAGATTTCCGCGCACAATTCCGGCGCGCCGCCAATGTATCCATCGTCCGTGTCCCAGGTTTGGCCGCCGCATTCCGGCAAAATGCGCTGAATCGCGTCGGGCTGATACTCGTCCTTGATTCCCAACTCCACGGTTGGGTCCAGACCGCCATCGGTACCCGGAGTGGACTCCTCGTACCGTTCCAGCCAGTAGCTGAGTTTCCGATGCGGCTTGGAGTGTTTCTTGAAGCGAACTGGTGAGGCCATGCAAACAATTCCGTCGATGAGTTCGGCCCGGACTTCGGGCATCGCCTCGTAGCGCCTGCGAAATTCCGCGCGGTCGAGTCGGTCGCCTTCGCGCAACGGCGGGACCGTTTCGGGCGGTTTGAAATGGGGTGCGGAAGCTACGGGCATCGTCCTACTGATAGCACAACGGCGCTTGGCTTCAACGCGATGCTGCCCTTGAAATCTCAGCCTATTCCACGTACAAAAACGCGTTGGAGTTGAACAACGCCAGGCAAAAATCGCGAAACGCAGCTTCGTTGCTCCCCGTTCGCTTGGTTTGCGTGGTTAGGAAGCTCAATCCCGCGGCAAACTCGCGTTCGGTCGGTTGGCGCGAGAGGATGCGGTTGAAGCTTTGGCGGGCTCGTTCGACGCGATCGGCCGGGTTTTTAGCGGCAAGGGCCTCGGCCACGTCACGGGCGCAATGCCGCGCAAACGCGGAGTTCATTTGAGTCAGCGCCTGGGTTGGGGTGGTCGCCTGCGAACGTTGCGCGCAACTGGTTTGGCGGTCGGGGCGGCCGTAGACGTCGAACATGGGGTATCCCAGATTGCGCCGTGCAAAGACGTAAATGCTGCGGCGATTTTGTTCCTCGGCCGCGGAGGGCTTTTGCACGTGTTTTTTGAGCAGGGTCACCTCCACCTCCTTCGGCAACGGCAGGTGAACGCCCGGACCGCCCATTTTCGGGTTCAATTTGCCGCTCACCGCCAGCATGGAATCGCGAATGGCCTCGCCGCTGAGTTGCCAACGCGGGTAGCGCGAAAAAAGCCGATTTTGGGGGTCTTTGGCGATCCTGGCTTCCCAGGTTTCGTCCGCGGGACGGCCGGCCTGGCGGTAGGCGTTGCTGGTGACGATGAGCCTGTGCATGTCCTTGAGGCTCCAGCCGCGTTTGGGCAGCTCCAGCGCCAGCCAATCGAGCAATTCCGGGTGCGTTGGCGCGATTCCCTGCTTACCAAGGTCGTTCGGCGTCCCCGCCAGCGGTTTGTGGAAGTGATGCTGCCAGATGCGGTTGGCCAGCGAGCGCAAAAACAGCGGATTGTCCTCCGCGGTAAGCCAAGCCGCGAACGCCGTGCGCCGGCCGGTGGAGTTGGCCTGCATCGTTTCGAGCAACGGCGGGGGACGATGCCGGGCGGGGTTGGCGATTCGCGGAAACCAGGGAGCCACTTCCGCGCCGGCGTCCCGGTAATCCCCGCGATTGAAGACGAAGCTGCGCGGGGGCCGGTTTCCGGGCTCCGCCACCACGTGCGGCAACGATTTTCCGCCCTCAGGGTAGATGGCGTGGTCGAAAAATGCGCGCAACCGGTAAAACGCGGCCTGGTTGATGGGATCGTAGGGATGATCGTGGCATTGGGCGCAATTCATCGTCAATCCCAGGAACGCCGAGCCGATGGTGGAGGTGAGATCGTTGAGCACGATGTGCCGGCGCTCGTCCTGCGAGTTGAGGTCCGGCATGTCCGGGCCGGAAACGAGAAATCCCGTGCCGAGCCGCTTCCATTCGTCGCCATCGCACAGTTCGTCGCCGGCAAGTTGCAGCGAGACAAACTCATCGAGCGGCAAATCGCGGTTTAGCGCCTCGATCACCCAATCGCGAAATTTCCACGCGTTCTCGCGGGTCGCGTCGTGCTCGAATCCGTCGGTTTCGGCAAAGCGGACGAGGTCGAGCCAGTGTTGCGCCCAACGCTCGCCGTAAGCCGGTGAGGCGAGCAGGGATTCCACGTAGCTGAGGTAAAGCTCGTCGCTTGGCGACTCCAAAAACGCGGCGAGATCCTTCGGGTTTGGCGGGAGACCCGTCAGATCGTAGGACAGCCTCCGGATCAAAGTTGCGCCATCAGCCGGCGGCGATAGCGAGAGCCCGTTTGCCTCTAATTTGGCGATGATGAAGTGGTCGATCGCATTGCGAGCGAGCCCGGGTTGGCTGATTTTTGGCGGTTCGGGCCGGTTGAGCGGGCGAAACGACCAATGCTCCAAATCGGCCGGGGTAACGGTGGATTCCGGTGGCGGCGCCGCTTGGGAAAAAGCGAGGCAAATCGCAAAAATCGCCACTTCCAGCAGCCCTTCGAGTTTCGAATTTCGAATTTCGGATTTCATGCCAGAATTCCGGTCACCACCTCGCCAAAGACGTCGGTCAATCGCTCTTTTTTGCCGTTGTGGACGACGGACAGTTTTTCGTGATCGAGCCCTAACAGATGCAAAATCGTGGCGTGCAAATCGTGCACGTGAACCGGGTTTTCCTCCGCTTTCAGCCCAAATTCGTCGGTCTCGCCATACGAAAAACCGGGTTTGACGCCCGCGCCGGCCAAAACCGTGGTGTAGCCCCAGGGATTGTGATCGCGGCCGGTGCCTTTTTCGCTCATCGGCATGCGGCCGAACTCGCCGCCCCAAATCACCAGCGTGTCCTCCAGCAAGCCGCGTTGGCGCAAATCCTGGATGAGCGCGGAAACGGGCCGGTCGGTCGCGCGACACATGCGGCTGTGGTTCTTTTTCAGGTCGGAATGGGCGTCCCAGCCAACCGTATCGCCGGAATAAAGCTGCACGAAGCGCGCGCCGCGCTCCAGCATGCGCCGAGCCAGCAGACAGCGCGTGCCAAACTCCTTCGACCAGGGCAAATCGATGCCGTAAGCCTGCTTGGTCCCCTCGCTCTCGCCGGAAAGGTCCACAAGATCCGGCGCGGCACTCTGCATGCGGAAAGCCATCTCGTAAGCCCGAATCCGCGCGATCAAAACGTCGTCAATTCCCCCGCTTTGGTCCAAATGGGCGAGATTGAGCTGCTGGACGAGGTTGAGCGTGGCGCGCCGGGCCAGGAGAGAGGGCTCAACCCGCGCGTTTGCCACTTTTTGCGTTTCACCTGACTTTTCGGGCTCACCCGGCTCACGCAGGTGCAAAATGGGGTTTTCCCCCGCGCGCATCGTCACCCCCTGGTAGGTAGCGGGCAAAAAACCGTTGCCCCAGGCCGGTGGCCCCCCTTTTGGCCCCGCGCCGGGATCCGGCATGACCACAAAAGCCGGCATGTTTTCGTTTTCCGAACCCAGCCCGTAGCTGATCCAACTGCCCATGCTGGGCTTGCCCATGAGCATGGAACCGGTGTTGACCTGGTAAACGGCTTGGGGGTGATTCACGCTATTTCCGTGGCAACTTTTCACCACGCACAGCTGGTCGGCCACCTCGCCCATGGCGGGGAGAAATTCGCTGATTCGCAAGCCGCTTTCGCCGTGCGATTTGAACGGTTTGACCGGCGGCATGAGCGCGTTTTTGGCCACTTTTCGCCGCGTTTCCACCGGGCCGTAACTTGCCGGCAGTGGCTGGCCTTCGTAGCGGTAAAGCCCGACTTTCGGGTCCCACAAATCCAGGTGACTGGGCCCGCCATGCATGAACAGCCAGATGACCCGCTTGGCTTTGGGCGCGAAATGTTGCCCAGCCGCCTTTCCCTCCCCGCTAAGCAGCGCTGAGAGCGCCGCACAACCCAAACCGTGACCGGATTGCCGCAAAAAAAGTCGGCGGTCCAGCCGGGAATCCGGTGGCGAAAGCGGGGGCTTCATTTTGGCAAGGGAGACGGGAGGGAGGGGCGCAAATTTACCATAACCGCGCCGGGCACGAAAACAGGTTTTTCAAGTCAAAACTGAAAGTAAAGAAATGGGTTGAAGCCCTGGGTAAACATCATGATCACGGCCAAAACCAGCAAAACCAGGCCCGCCACGACCTTCCACGAGGTCAGTTCCTGCAAAATCTCGCAAACCCGCGGACTGCCCCAAACAATGGCCGACGCCACCAAGAACATCACCACGTTGCCCGGCCGGAAAACGTAGCTGCGCAACAAATCCGCCGAATCGTGAAAATCGCCCACGCCGAACATGGCGGAAACGTAGCGGCCGGCGACCTCAAAGTTTTCCGCGCGGAAAAACACCCAGGTGATGAGGACGACGCCGAAGGTGATGGCGATTCGCAGCGGATTGGGCAAGCGGCGATAGGGCGAATCCTTGCCCTGCCAGCGTTCCAGCGCGAGCATGCCGCCGTGGATCGCGCCCCACACGACAAAGGTCCATTGCGCGCCATGCCAGAGCCCGCCAATGAGCATGACGATGGCCAGATTGCAGTAAGTGCGTCCTTCGCCGAGCCGATTGCCGCCCAGCGGGATGTAGAGATAATCGCGCAGGAAACTGGACAGCGAGATGTGCCAGCGGCGCCAAAAATCGGTGATGCTGTGCGATTTGTAGGGCGCGTTGAAGTTCTCCGGGAAGCGGAACCCAAACATTCGCCCCAAGCCCAGCGCCATGTCCGAATAGCCGGAAAAATCGAAGTAAATCTGGAAGGCGTAGGCGGAAACGCCCAACCACGCCGCCAAGGGTCCCATCGCTCCCTCCCCGGCCCCGAAGCAGGCGTCGGCGATTTGGCCCATGGGGTTGGCGAGGAGAATTTTCTTGGCAAAACCGAAGTTGAACCGCGTAAACCCGTGGACGAAGCCCTCGATGGTGTGCTCGCGCTGGCGCAATTGCTCCGCCACCGAGCCGTAGCGCACGATGGGGCCCGCAACGAGCTGCGGAAACATGGAGACGTAGCACATAAAGTCGATGAACGAGCGGCAAGGCCGTGCGTGACCGCGGTAGAGGTCGATGCTGTAGCTCATCGACTGGAAGGTGTAGAACGAGATGCCGACCGGGAGCGGGATGGCGTAGAGCCAAGCCGGAAAAAGGGTGGAATCGCCCGCCGCGGCGCTGACAGTTCCGGCGAAAAACCCGGCATATTTGAAAAACGCGAGAATGGTGAGATTCGCGACGATGGAGACGAGCAATCCGGTTTTTCGCTGTCGCGCGCTCGCGTTTTTCCGCGTGATGGCGATGCCGCAGAAGTAGTCGATGACCGTCGAGCCGAAAATCAGGAAAATGAGCCACGGATTCCACCACCCGTAGAAAATGTAGCTCATCAGGGTGAGCGACATGTGCTTGAGAATCCGCGGGCTGGCGTAATAAACCAGCAAGGCGAGCGGCAGGAAGTAAAAAAGGAAAATGTGGGAGCTAAATACCACGGCGGCAGGATAACGTTAGCCTTGGTTGCGGCGGCGGCGCTTCACCATGGCCAAAAACTCGTCCAACTCCTCGATCCGCAGCAACTTGGCGACCGCAAAATAGGCCGCGGCGGCGAGGACGATGGTTATCGACAAAGCGATGACTTTCGGCACGAACGCCTGCGTTTCCCATTCGGCTAAAACCGTCGATTGGCCAAGCAATGCGATTGCGCCAAGCGCAACACCGGCCATGCCGATGCGCAGCACGGTGGAGATGAGTTTGCCGGTGTGAAAGTGCCCCGCAAAGAGGCGCATCATGATATAAAGCACCGTAAAGTTCAGCATCGATCCAATAGCCGTGGAGAGCGCCAGATATTCGTGCGTTTTATCAAAAACAAAGATCCAAAGATAGTTCAACACGGCGTTCACGCCTATAGCGATAAAGCTAACGATCATGGGTATCCATTTTTTGTCGATCGCATAGAACGCGGGTTGCACCACCTTGATCCCTGCATAGAAGACGAGGCCCATGGCGTACATCCGCAAAGCCGCGGCAGTTGCCATGGTGTCTTCCGCGGTAAAACGGCCGCGTTGGAAGATTACGGAGATAACCGGCTCAGCCAGAAAATAGAGCCCCAGCGCGGAAGGAATGGTCAGCAGGAAGACGAGGCGCAAACCGCGGGCGAGGATATCCCGGAAATCATCGCTGACTCCCTCAGTCGCCGCGCGGGAGATCGCGGGAAGGGTAACTGTGGCCACGGCGACGCCAAAAACGCCGATGGGCAATTGCATGAGCCGGAAGGCCCATTGCAGGAAGCTCACCGAGCCTTCGCGATCGAGAAACGAGGCAAAAAACGTGTTCAGCGCCACGCCAACTTGCACGGCGCTGCCCGCGATGATCGCCGGCGCCATGAGCGAGAGCACTTTTTTCACCGCGGGATCTTTCCAGCCGAAATCCGGCCGAAATCGGAAGCCAACCCCGCGCAGGGACGGCAACTGAACCATCAACTGGCACAAACCGCCGACCAGCACGCCGATGGAGAAGCCGACCAACGCCCAGCGGCCCCAGCAGGGATCGATCCAATGCCCGATCAACGCGCCGCTGACGATCGAGCCAAGGTTGAAGAAGCTGGAAGCCAGCGCCGGGATGAAAAAGACGCCCTTGGAGTTGAGCATGCCCATGACCAGCGCCGCCAACGAGATGAGCCCAATGAAGCCGTAGATAATCCGGGCCAGGACGACGGTGAACTGGATTTGCTCCGGGCTATCCGTCCAGCCCCAGGCCATGAGTCGCACAAAAATCGGCGCCAACAGCACGCCCAGCACGGTTAAACCGGCCATAAAAACGGCTACCAGGGTAACCATCTTTCGCGCCAAATCCCAGGCCGATTCGTCGCCCTCGCCCTTGATTTTCTTGGAAAACGTCGTCACGAACGCCGTGGAAAGAGCCCCCTCGGCAAAGAGATCGCGCAGCATGTTGGGCGTGCGGAAGGCGATCATGAACGAGTCCATCCAGCGGCTGCCGCCAAAAAGTCCGCCGAGCACGATTTCGCGCACCAAACCCAGCAACCGGCTGCACATGATGGCCACGGAGACGATGCCGGCCTTGCCTTTCGGCATTTCGTCTGGATCGCGTTCCGGCATTGTTTCAGGAAATATCCCAACTCGCTCGCCGCAGCCGCTCCATCATCGCGATTCCCAGCCCAACCTCGGAAATCGGCTCGGCAATGATCTCGTCCACCCCCGCGCTGTCCAGTTGGCGCAGCAGGAAGAAAAAACGCACCGCTGCCTCCGCCAATTTGCCGGAACCGGGGCTCAGCGTCGCGATTTGCGCCCAATCGTGGAGATTGACGTAGCCGTCCTTGGCTTCACCGCGATAACTGAGCAACGCGTAGGATTTTCCGGGTTCGGGCGAGAATTCGCCGGGATTTTCCAGGAGGAAAAGCGGAGTTTTCGGCGCGTAGTGGCTGAGTGTCTGGCCGGGCGCGTCAATCGACGTGTCACCGGGCTTTCGCCGCTTGATTTGGCCGAATTTCCGCAACGTCTCCGGTGTAATCGGCCCGGGTCGCAAAATCTCGAACACCGGCTTGGTTTTCTCCGGCGGAAGGACGCGCACGATGGTCGATTCCAGCCCGCGCGAGCAAGCTCCGCCATCAACGATCAGCGGAATCAACTCGCCCAACTCCTCGGCAACCGCGCTCGCTGAAGTGGGGCTAATGCGTCCGAACCGGTTTGCGCTCGGCGCCGCGATAGGCCGGTCCAAACCCCGCGCCACCCGGCGAAAAATGGAATGCTCGCTCACCCGCACAGCCACGGTGGGGAGCCCGGCGGTCACCAGATCCGGCACGGCCTCGGTTTTCGGCAAAATCAGCGTCAGCGGCCCCGGCCAGAACTCCTGCGTCAACCGCCGCACGTGTTTTTCGGTCTCCTCGGGCAATTTCGCGACTTCATCGAGCCGGCCGCTCTCCGGCAGGTGCACGATGAGCGGATCGAACTTTGGCCGCTCCTTGACCTCGAAAATTTTCGCCACGGCGCTCTCGTTGAACGCATCGGCGCCCAGCCCGTAGACCGTCTCCGTCGGCAGCGCCACGATTTCGCCCGCTTGCAGCAAATCCACCGCCCGCCTCACCGCATCCGTCGCTGCGTCCTTGGTATCAGTTGGGGCGATGGCGGCGGTCATTCAAGCTTCTTCGGCGGGGAGGAGAGGAGGTGCTTCATCGTTGCATAAGGTTAGGATTCGTCAACGACTTCCGTGATTGGTCCGATCCCGCCAATCCGGCCCCGGAAACACGATTTAGCCCGATTTAGCCCGATTTGGCGCCTCCGCTTCCGCTTCCAAAATTTCGCGCGGCGCGAGTTCGATTTTCGCCCGAACGGGCCCCGGAATCGGCACGGCCGTCATTTTGCCCGTGTTTTCGTCAAATTGCACGCAGGCCACGGTAAATCGCCCCACCGCGGCAAGTTGCCCCCCGGCGTTGCGGCAGTGAAACAGGTAGCCGATCGATTTGTTGCCGATGCGCTCGATGAGCAGCTCGATCTCGATTTCCTCCTCGAAACGCACCGGAAGCCGAAAATCCGCCGAGGCGTGGACGCGGGGCCAGCCGATTTTGGATCCGCCGGGTTCCGGGCGAAAATCGTGCACGCTAAACCCCAGCGAGCGGTAAAAGGCGTGCTCGGCGACCTCCATGAAGCGGAAAAAGTTGGAAAAATGCATGATTCCCGCCAAATCGGTGTCGGCGAATTCCACGCGGCGGGTGTGGACGAAACGATGGGTCATGAAAGCACGGATTTTGCGGCGTTTGGCCTACCGTTCCACGAAAACCGCGGATGCGCAGGCGAATATGAGCGCCAAGCTCCGCGTCAGAATCGGCGAAAGGGCGAAATTCCTGGCTTGCCCTCCATCCGCCTGCTCCCTAAGATACCCAACCTATGGCAACGCTCATCGTCCAAATTCCCGACGGGGAAGAAGCAACCTACGAGTTTGAAGACCCTCACGTGACCATCGGCCGGGGCGAGGACAACCAAGTCATCATCGATCACGGCTCGCTTTCCGGCACCCACGCCCAATTTGTGCGCAATGCCGACGGCACCTACGTGCTTTCCGACAATCAATCGACCAACGGCACCTTCGTCAACGGCCAGCAGGTTCACGAAGTTCAGCTCGACCACGATGCGGAGATTCTCTTTGGCCAGGTGCCGGCGCGTTTTCAGCAACCCGATGTCATGGGCTATTCCGCGGTCGAAGCTCCCGTCAGCGCGGGTGACGCCGTGGGCAACTACGCCTCAACGCCTCTGGCCAGCGCGGGGAGGCCGGCAAACTTTCACAGCGTCTCGCCCTTCCCGAAAAACGTGAAGAAAAAGGACCCGGTCGCCGGCGCGGTGAAAACCCTGGGGCTGGTGGCGATTCTGTGCGCGCTGGGCCTGGTGGGAGCGACGTTCCTGTTCCTGAAGTAACCCGGCGTTTACCCAAAAGATTGAGTTTTTTCTGAAAACTTGTCGCTGAAGACTCCAAAACTTCGACCATGCCGAACGTCATCATCGTGGGAGCCCAGTGGGGCGATGAGGGAAAGGGAAAAATCGTCGATTACCTGACCGAAACCGCCGACGTCGTGGTTAGGGCCCAGGGCGGCAACAACGCCGGGCACACCGTCATCAACAACGGGACCAAATATGTCCTCCACCTCATGCCATCGGGAATTTTGTGGCCCGGCAAGACCTGCGTCATCGGCAACGGGGTCGCGTTGGATCCCATCGGCCTGTTGCAGGAGATCGACACGCTAACGGAGCAAAAAATCGCGGTGACGCCGGAAAATCTGCGAATCAGCGACCGCGCCCACCTGACCCTGCCCTATCACCGCGAAATCGACGCCCTGCGCGAGGCAAACTTGGGCGACGCCAAGCTGGGCACGACAAAACGCGGGATTGGCCCCACCTACGCCGACAAAGCCAGCCGAATCGGCCTGCGCATGTGCGATACCGACGACATCGCCGGCTTCGCGGAGCGTTTTCGCGCCAAAGTCGCCGAATGCAACGATTTGCTGGCGGCGGCGGACCGCGAACCGATGGACGCCGAGCAAATCGGCCGCGAAACGCTCGGCGCGATCGAGCGCTTGCGCCCATTCGCCACCAACACGATGGCCTACCTGCACGAGGCCATGAAACAGGGCAAAAATCTCCTGTTTGAAGGCGCCCAAGGCACCTACCTGGACATCGACCACGGCACCTACCCCTTCGTCACCTCTTCCAACACCACCGCCGGCGGCGCTTGCACGGGATCCGGCGTTGCACCGAATCGCATCGATAAAGTGGTGGGAGTTTGCAAGGCCTACACCACCCGGGTCGGCGCGGGACCGTTTCCGACCGAGGACGACGCGTTTGGCGACTATCTCCACGGCTTGGGCCGCGAATTCGGCGCAACCACCGGCCGGGAACGGCGTTGTGGCTGGCTGGACGCCGTTTTGCTGCGCCAATCCGTCATCGTCAACGGCATCGACGAATTGGCTGTGACCAACCTCGACGGGCTGGATCGGCTGGAAAGCGTCAGAATCTGCTCGCACTACGAAATCGACGGCCAATGCGTCGATTTGCCGCCGGCGAATCTCGACACCTTTGAGCGCGGAAAGCCGGTTTACGCGGAAATGCCGGGCTGGCGCACGGATATCTCCAACGCGCGGGATTGGGGCTCGCTGCCAGAAGGCGCGAAGAGCTTTTTGGGGCGGCTGGAAGAGATTTTGGGCGTGCCAGTGACCACCATCGGCGTAGGGCCTGATCGCGCCCAGACCATCTTGCGCAAATAATTGCCTGCGGGGGTTAGGCTACGGCCGTTCAGACGTCGAGGGATCCAATGTTGAAGCCTTGATCGAAGGGAGATCAGGCCTAAAATGGGGTCATGTCACTCAACCAAATCGCCTCGGCTGCTGAATCGTTGACCGATGAGGATGTCTTGAAGCTCGATCGGCGCTTGCACCAGATCCTTCGCGATCGCGGGGTCGGTTTGATCTATGACGACAACTATGGCTCGATGAGCGATTCCCAACTTCTCGCTGAGGCAGACGCCGCGTTCCTGGCTTACGATGAAGCAGAAGCTAAAGCGGGGTGAGGTTTGGATGGTGGACCTTGGCATGGCCGCGAAGGTTCGCCCCGCGCTGATTCTCAGTGTTGCCGTCCTCGATGACGAGCGGCACCTCTACGGAATCGTTCCGCACACCACGAATCCGTGGGGAACGCGGTTTGAGGCGGAGGTGAAGGTTCCGTGGCTAAAGGCAGGAGCTTTCGATGCTCAGGGATTCCGCCCCGTGCCGCCCGTCGCATTTCAACGAAGAATGGGAAAGCTCAACGCGGAGCAACTTACGGAGGTTGAGGAGGCGATGTTGCGATGGATCGGTGTCTCAAGGCCGGGCGGCGCGGCTTAAGTCCAAGCGCGACGAATCGTGAAAGTCGGGCTAGGCCGGTCATCGTCCCCCAACAATTCCGTCCACCCTGAAAGCGGAAAAATGCGATGGCACACCCGACAGATTGCCAGGAAAGTGCCGTTGTAGCCCAAGCCTTCTACCTTGAACTCGCGACATGCCGGACGGCACCTTGACTTCTCCCCTACCCGCCGAATTACAGCGCAAAATCGTGGCCTTTCGCCGCGATATGCACCAAAATCCGGAGCTTTCCGGCCACGAAAAACGCGCGGCGGGCAAAATTCGGGCGTTTCTGGAGGAAATCGGCGTCCCGACGGAAAAAACCGCGGTCGAGCACGGAGTCATCGGCCGTTTGCCGGGCGAGGATGACTCCAAGGGCTGCATCGCCCTGCGCGCCGATACCGATGCCTTGCCGATCCACGAAAAAACCGGCTTGCCTTTCGCGTCCAAGGTCGATGGCGTGATGCATGCCTGCGGTCACGACGGTCACACCAGCATCCTCCTCGCCGCAGCCTCACTTTTGGCGAAAGAAAAGCTGCCCGTCCCGGTTAAGCTCATCTTCCAGCCCGCCGAGGAGATCGGTCAGGGCGCCAAGGCGATGATCGAAGCGGGCGTCCTGGATGATGTTGCCCTGATTTTCGGCGGCCACATCGACCGCCACTACCCGCTGAGAACCATCGTGGTTCACGATGGCGCGGTGAACGCGTCTTCCGACGCTTTTCGCATCGAAATTCGCGGAAAAGGCGGTCATGGCGCGCGTCCGCACGAAACGGTCGATGCAGTCGTGGTCGGCTCGCTGCTGGTCACGGCCATCCAGACGATTGTCTCCCGCGAGGTCAACCCGGATCACCCCTCCGTCGTCACCGTCGGCCAATTTGAGGCCGGCACGGCTGGAAACGTCATCGCCGACCGCGCAACGCTCTCCGGGACGATTCGCGCGCAAGATCCGGAGGTTCGCGAATTTCTCCACGGCGCACTCCAGCGCATCGCCGCATCGGTGGGCCAGCTACACGGCGCGGAAGTGGAGATCGACATCGAAAAACGCACCCCTCCGGTCATCAATCCGCCGGAAATCGCCGCGATCAGCCGCCACGCCGCGGAAACCGCCGTGGGAGCGGAAAACGTGCGCGAAATGGCGGTCGCCAACATGGGCGGCGAGGATTTTGGCTACTACATGGAGCAGCGGCCCGGTTGCTACGTCCGGTTCGGTTCGGTTGGCGAAGGTCAGGAGCCGCATCCGGCCCATTCCAGCTTGTTCGACTTTGACGAGCGCACCATGGGCTTCGCCGCGGCCTACTACCATGCGCTGGTGAAAGCCGCGGGCGCCTACCTGCTGGATGAGGCGAAAGAGCGGCTGACTAACGGCGCGTAATGCGGTGCAAATTCGGCGCAAGCCCGTGGCCGGCGCGGAGTTTGCCGCCGGGGGCGCAGATGACGTGAAGCGCCATCACGTTGGAGGTCATTTCATCGCGGCGATGCATCACACCGCTGCCTTCGCGGCGATGAACCGCCAACCCGCGCGAAATTCGCGTAAAAGCAGGCAATCGGCGCGATTCGGCGGGTTTGGGCGTTTGCAGGATGGATTTGGCCTCCAAATCCAGCAAATAGTCGGTTCCCAAGTCATCGGCTTGGGCGGTGAGGGTGAAAAGTCCGGCGAAAACCGCGGACACGACGGATAGTTTGTTGGGGTTGGATTTCATGTTTCCTCCAGGATTTTTTGGGATCTAGGTGGTTCAGCAACAACATGCTAGCCTTACCAGAGAGCCGATTCGAAGGTCAATCGGAATCCGGCTAAAATAATCGTAATTTTCACCATTACCAATCAAAATCGCGAATTCTCTGTTTCTTGCACGCAAGATCTGCTTGCTGCGCCTTCCCAACCTGTTTACCGCACAGCGTGAGCCCTCCCGCCGAGCCGCAAAACCCTTCCGAACCGTCCTGGATCGGTTGCTTGATCCCGATTGTCGCGATCACCGTTTTGCTCGGTTTCGGCACCTGCGTGGCGGTGACGGGTTTCGTGCAAAACCGCCGCATCGGCGATTTTACCGAGAGCAAACCGATGAAAATCGAGTCCGCTGCGCCGAAACCCGGCCAGATGGAATTGGTGCAGGCCAAGCTGGATTTGCTGGAAGACGCCGCCAAATCCGGCGCCGCGGTGGAAATCAGTTTCAGCGCCGAAGATTTGAACGTGCTCATCGCCAGCCAGCCGGTGCTGGAGAGCTTTCGGGGCAACACCGCGGTCGAATCCATCGGTCCAACCGGGATCGTGGCGCTCAAGAGCCAGGAAATGCGAAAATTAGGCGGCGGGCGGCGTTTTTTGAACGGCCGGTTCACGTTCGTGCCGCGGGAATCGGAGACCAACGAGTGGCAACTGATGCTCGCCGGCATCGAGTCGGCCGGAAACGAGGTCCCGGCTGATTTCGTGGAAATGTTCCGCAACCTCCACATGTTCCGCTTCGATGATTCGCAAAAGCGGCTGCAAGCGGTGTTGAAGCGGATTTCGGCGGTAAAATTGGAGGAAAATCGGCTGGTTGTGGTGATTCCAGCCGGAAAAGGGGCCTCAAAGGACTGAAAGCACCAAACCAACAAATTTTCGCGGCAACTCTCCCCTGAATCCTTTTCGTCTCCTTGGGTCCCTCACCCGAGCAACGCCTCAATTGGCCGCCCCATGTCGGTAATCGGCACGGGCCGGTCGCCGTCGTAGAGATTCTTGGCCGGATCGATCCGCAAAGCCGCCAATGCCGTGGCAAAAAAGTCAGGCACGGTGACGGGTGATTCTTCGATTTCCATGGCCAGTTCATTGCTCGTTCCGTAGGCGCCGCAGTGGCTCAAACCGCCACCGGCCAGCACCACGGACATGCACTTGGAGTGGTGGCCGCGCCCGCCGCCGGAGTCAAATTGCGCCGGCCGGCCAAATTCCGTGTTGATGATGATGAGCGTCTGGTCGAGCCGGCCCCGTTGCTCCAAATCCTGGATCAGCGCGCTCAACGCTTGGTCGAGTTCGCGGATCAGCAGGTGCTGGTTCAGTTGCCCCGCGTTGTGCGTGTCCCAACCCGTGCCGTTGCGGAAATTCATGTTGTGGGAGACCTCGATGAAACGCACGCCGGCTTCAGTCAACCGCCGGGCCAGCAGACAACGCTGGCCGAATTCGCTGCCGTAGGCATTGCGCAGGTTGGCGGATTCGTCGCTCAAATCAAAGGTGCGCATGAAATCGGGCCCGGAGAGGCGCAGGCTCTCGCCAATCGCGGTGTCGTAGTTCGCAAACAGCCGGTCATCGCCGAAACGCTCCTTCCCAGCATGCCTGACGGCCTGGAGCAGATCCTCACGCCGATTTTGCCGCTCCGCGCTCACAAATCCCGGCCGGGCCAAACCCGCCGGACCCGCCTCAATGTCGGTGAGGTAGACGAAACCGGCTTTTTGCCCCAAAAATCCCGGTCCACGGGTCAAATTCGGGTAACCGATGAGGAGGTAGGCCGGCACAGCGTCGTTGGCCGGTCCCAGTTCGTGGGCGACGATCGATCCCAGCGAGGGATAGACGATGGTGCCGCTGGTCGGGCGGCCGGTGTGCATGCGATTGGTCGCCGCGGCGTGCTCGTCAATCACCTCGTGAGTGGTCGTCCGCAGCGCGGTCACGCGGTCCATCACGTCGGCTGTTTTGGCCAAATGTTCGCAAACCTGGACACCGGGCACCGCGGTATCGATAGCCGGGTAGTAGGAGCCCGGCTTGCGCGCCTTGGCGTCGCCCATTTTTTTGGATCAAACGTGTCGATTTGAGCCATCCCGCCCCCCAGCCAAATCATGATGCAGTGCTCGGCTTTTCCGCGGGCATGCAGCGAATTGGCGGCCGGTTGATTTCCCAGCGCGGCTTGCGATCCCGCGGCTGTCAGGGCGGAGGTTTGGAGGAAGTGACGGCGTTTCATTGGGCGGCAACATGGAGCCACCCTTCGGTCGGCGCAACCTTGCCGTGAACGAGAAAAAATGGCGAAAATTTTGTAAATTCATGCTGAAAATTTCACGTCGTGAACGATCTTTTGCGTCGAAACCTAAAACCAGTCTCCCCCGAATGAGTGACACAACAACTTCCCCCGCTCCCAGCGGACTTGACGACGTCCGTTCCGCCTACCAGGAACTTGCCGAAGGCGAAAAGGCGAAAATCATGCGATTCACCGCCCGCCATCGCTTCACGGACGACAATTTCGAAAACTGGCTGAGCGAGTCCGGCCTGCTGCACGGCGATTTGCGCCGCGAAATGATCGCCGAGCGCCAATTGCCGACCGTGCGCGACAAACTGGATTCCTCCCTGCTTGCCAACCAGGGCTTGATGCGCGACACCATCACCAAATACCTGGCCCAGGGCAATGCGGAGCTGCTGCAAAACATCGTGGAATGGGTGCGCCAGGAAAAAGGGCGTCTAGCGCCAAATCCGCCCAACACCGTGATTGAAGTGGTGAAGGACAACAACGCGCCGGAGTCGCTTTCCAATCACCCGCAGTATGAGCTGGCCTGCGCCGTGCTCAACGCGCATTGGCTGGATCACAAGCTGGTCGAGTTGGCCGGCGCCGAGCCTCCGGCCGAGGAAGACGAGCCGGCGGCTGAAGTCGCGGAAACCCCGGCGGAGACCAGCGAACCTGCAAACGGCGAAAATTCGGGATCGTTCCTCTCCGGCCTCGGTTTGGGAGGCCTTGGAGCCGCCGCCGGAGCGGCTGGAGCGGCGTTGTTGGGCAAGGATGAAGACGATTCCGCGTTGGAGGACGATTTCGACCCCGTTCCGAACGATTTTGCCGCCGAACCTGAGCCAATTTCCGCGGAAGAGCCCGTTTCCGTCGCGCTGGATCGAGAAGCTGGAACAGATGTCTTGCCAGAAGTCGCCGCGGCTGGTAGCTCTGCGCTGATGAACAAAATTGAATCCCTCCAAGCCTATTGCGACGAACTCCAGGCGCGGGTTGACGACATGCGCCGGGCCTCCAAAGACGTCGCCGTGCTCGGAGTTCTGAAACCGGCCACCGAGGCCTTCACCCTCATCGAAGAAATCCACCAGGAAGCCTCCGGCAGCGGCGAAATTCCGTCGTGGAACTCGGTCGAAGAGTTGAAGGCCTTCGCCAGCGGAGACGCACCCGCCGCCCCTGCGGCCTCTGCCTCTGCCGGCTCTTCGGAGTCGTTTAGCGCGAAATCCACGCCGCTGGAGCCGGAAACGCCCCTTCCCGAGGTCTCGAGCACCGATTTGGGCACCCAAGCCGACTCTGCTCCGCTCACAACCGAACCCGCGGAAGCTGCGCCGCTCGAAACCATCACCACGGTGCAATCCGAGCCTCAGCCGGAGCAACCGCGCGAGGAACCCAAGGGCCTCTTCAACAAGTTCATGTGATTCCCGGCTTTCGGATTGATGATTGACGTTTGACGAGTGAGGAGTGTCGATTGATGAGGTAATCTCGACACCTCAGCCCCAAAAATCATCAATCGCCTATCTTCATTCGACCGGCTCTGCGTCCACACCATCACCACCAAGCCTTGGCCCATTGAGGTGGCGATGGACAAGTTCGCCGATGCTGAATTTGGCGGAATCACCGTTTGGCGCCAGTGGCTGGAAGGCCATGACCCCTCAAAAATCGGCGACGAATTGCGCGCGCGGAACCTGGAGATCGTCTCCCTCTGCCGGGGCGGATTTTTCCCTGCCAGCGACGCTTCCCATCGGCAATCGGCCATCGACGACAACCTGCGCGCCATCGACGAAGCCGCGGAACTGGGCGCGCCACTCATCGTGCTCGTTTGCGGCGCGGATCCCGGCCAACTGCTCGAAATCAGCCGCCAACAGATTGCCGACGGCATCGCGGCGGTGCTCCCCGCCGCCGAAAAACGCGGAATTCGCCTCGCAATCGAGCCGCTTCACCCCATGTACGCCGGGGACCGGAGCGCGATCAATACCTTGGCCAGCGCCAACCAGGTTTGCGACCAAATCGGCCATCCGCTCGTGGGAATCGCCGCCGACGTCTACCACATTTGGTGGGATCCGGACCTGGAGGCGCAAATTCGCCTGACCGCCGAAAAACAGCGCCTCTTCGCCTTCCACATCTGCGATTGGATGACGCCAACCACCGATTTTTTGAACGATCGCGGGTTGATGGGCGAAGGCTGCATCGACGTGCGCAAAATTCGCGGTTGGGTCGAAAATGCGGGCTTCACCGGGTTTCATGAGGTGGAGGTGTTTTCCGACCGCTGGTGGGCGCGAGATCAGGACGAATTTCTCGCCGCGATTCAGGACGCCTACCTCAACGCGTCCTGATTTTGCGGCGAAGGACGATCCAACGCCGTCAAGATCCACCTCGACGCCGTGGCCGATTTGTGGCTGGGTAGGCGCCGTGATTTTCGGCCTATCCATCGTGGACGTCGCCGTCGTCCTGCTCTACTTCGCCTGCCTCATCTACATCGGCGTCCGGGCCGCACGCGGGGTCAAAAACACGGCGGATTTCCTCCTCCCGCGCCGCTTTGGCAAGGTCATGATGATGATGCACGCCTTCGGTACGGCCACCCATTCCGACCAAGCCGTGAGCGTCGCCTCCAAATCGTCGACCAGCGGGTTGGCGGGCATTTGGTACCAGTGGATGTGGCTCTTCGCCACGCCGTTTTTCTGGCTCATCGCGCCGATGATGCGCCGCTTTCGCGCTCTCACCACCGGCGATGTCTTTCGCGCGCGGTTCGATCCCGGCGTGGCCGGGCTTTACGCATTTTTGGGGCTTGGCAAGTTCATGGTCACCATCGGGCTCATGCTCAAGGGCTCGGCCGCCATCGTCCACGCCCTAACCGATGGACAAATCCCCGCGAACGTCGTGATTTTTGCGATGACGGGGCTTTTTGTCGCCTACGGCATCCTTGGGGGCCTCGGCGCGGCCATCGTCACCGATTTCATCCAGGGCATCCTGACATTGCTCTTTTCCTTCATGCTGCTGCCGCTGGTTTTGAACGCCGTGGGCGGGCTGGAAGGCATGAGCGACGCGTTGGCGACGCTGCGTCCCGGCGAAAACATGCTCTCGCTCACCACCGGCAGCATCACGGTGTTTTTCATCTTCATGATCGCGCTCAACAACTTGCTGGGCGTCGTGGTTCAGCCGCACAACATGGCCGCCACCTCGGCCGGGAAAACGGAAATCGAGGGCGCGGTTGGCTTCATGGGCGGCACCATGATCAAGCGCGTTTGCACCGTGGCGTGGTCGCTCACCGGATTGGCGGCGATCGCTTACTACGGCGGTCAAATCGACGAGCCGGACCTGGTTTACGGCAACATGGCGCGCGAATTCTTGCCGGGAATCCTGCCCGGGTTGCTCGGCCTGTTTCTGGCGGCCCTGCTCGCCACGGTCATGGGTTCGTGCGATTCGTTCATGATCGCCGCATCCGGCCTGGTGACGCAGAACCTCTACAAGCCGCTGGTCCGCGGCCGCGATGACGCCCATTACCTGCGCGTGGCCCGAATTTCCGGGCTGGTGGCCGTAGCCGGCGGTGTGGCGCTGGCCTACTGGGCGCAAGGGGTGATCGCGCTGTTGGAGAGCATGTGGAAAATCAATACGATGACGGCCATGGCGTTTTGGTTAGGGCTGTTTTGGCGGCGTACCACCGTGCCGGGCGCCTGGGCCGCGATCGTCGGCGCCGTGCTAACCTGGTTCCTCACCAGCCAGCCGTGGTTTGCGGCCATGTTAGGGCGAATTTCCGCGTTGGAAGCCGCCGGCATCGTTCGCGAGGCCGATGGCGCCTGGACGGTCTACCTGCCTTGGCAAATGGTCGCCTACATCGTCGTCGGTTTCGCGGCGGGCATCGCGGTTAGCCTGGCGACCAAACCGATCGACTCTCAGCGGTTGGACCGGTTTTACGAGCTGCTTAGGACCCCGGTTACCCCTGGCGAAGTCTTGACCGAACCCTGCAAATTGCCGGACGGCGCGCAACCAGGCGAGCGCCGGGTTTTCTTTCCAAACTCAGATTTCGAGATTCCCATCCCCGGCCGGCGCGCGATCCTGGGATTTGCCGCGGGTTGGGCCTGCGTTTTGGCCATCATCGCGGTGGTGGCGATTTGGATCGCGGAATGACCAAATCCGCGGTTGCCACCTTCGCGACCAACCGCCAAGCTTTCGCACCCGATCATGAAAAACCCACGTTTTCTCCCTGCGGCTGCCTTGGCGCTTTTGCTTGCGCCAGGCAACGCGTTTTCGGCAGACTGGCCGCAGTTCCGCGGAATCAACGGCAGCAGCGTTTCCTCCGAAACCAAGCCGCTGCCGACCGAGTTTTCCTACGAAAACAAGCTGCTCTGGCGCGCCGAACTGGGCGATGGAATCGGCTCGGCCATCGTCGTTGGCGACCGCGTCTTCAACACCGGGATGACCGGCGAAGAGACCTTCAGCGTCTTCTGCCACAACGCGGCCAGCGGCGAGCAAATCTGGCGCAAAGACCTGGAAACCGGGCCGCTTCCACGCATCACCCCGCCCAATAGCCACGCTTCGTCCACACCCGCGGCGGACGGCCAAAACGTCTACGCCTACTTCAGCACGCTCGGCATCATCGCCTTTGATGCAGCTAGCGGCGACGAAGTTTGGCGGCACAAAGTCCCGGCGCCGGCTTACCTCATGGATTGGGGGCCGGGCGCATCGCCGGTGGTTCGCGAGGGGCGCGTGTTTTTCTGTCAGGACGACGATTTGAACCCCTTCGTCATGGCGCTGGACGTCAAGAGCGGCGAGGAAATCTGGCGCACGGCGCGTCCCGAGATGTTGGCCGGCTACGCGCTGCCGGTGTTTTGCAAGGCGAATGGCCGGACCGATCTGGTCATCGCCGGTTCCGGAAAACTCAAGGGCTACGACCCCGCAACCGGCGCCGAACGCTGGACGTGCAACACCCTGCTGCGCACCATCATGACCTCGCCGGTGGTAGTGGAAGACAAAATTTTCGTGGCGGTGCAAAGTTACGGAGATGCCTCGCGCACGCTCAAATACGCGCTGATGGAGTGGCTGGACACGAACCAGGACGGCAAGCTGGAGCGAACCGAAGCGCCGCCTGAATTTCACGCGCGCTTCGACCTTTCCGACAAAAACAAGGACGCGAAAATCGACGCCGAGGAGATCGAAACCGCCTTCCAGCATCCCGATAACCTGGTTGGGGGCGGCAACACCATCCAGGCCGTGCGCGGCGGCGGAAACGGCGACGTGACCGCGACGCACCTGCTCTGGAACATCGACAACAAGTCGCCGTCGAACCTGGCCTCGCCGCTGGTGGTCAGCAACCGGCTGCACGTCGTGAAGTCGGGCGGGATTTCGAGCTGCTTCGACGCGAGCAACGGCGAGGAGGTCTGGGGACGGACGCGGTTGCGCAATTTTGGCGACTACTACGCCTCGCCGGTCGCCGGTGACGGCAAGATTTTCTTTGCTGGGCGCAACGGATTTGTCGTCGTGGCCGAAGATTCGCCGGAGCTGAAAATTCTCGCGAAAAACGACCTGGGCGAGGAAATCCTGGCAACGCCGTCGATCTCGAACGGGCGGCTGTTTTTTCGAACGCGCGAAAGCGTGATTTGCATCTCTAACGAAGCCAAGTAAGCATGAAAACCGCGCTTTTTTCCACGTTTGCCGCGTTTTGGGCCGCTAGCAGCCTCATCGCGGGGCCCAAAATTTCCATCGTCACCGGCGACGATCCGCACGAATTGGTGACGCTCTCCGCCGAGCAACTTTCCAGCCAGTTTCAGCGGCTTTTTGAGGCCGAAGTCCAGGTTTCACCGGGTTTGCCGCAAAACGCGGAAAACGTGGTTTTGTTAGGCACGCCGGAGACGAATCCCGCGATTCCGAAATCGGCCTGGCCGGAGAAACTAAGCCCACAGGAGCACTTTTTGAAGAGCGCCGATGGCAAGCTCATCGTGGGCGGCGACGACCCTGCGGCGGGTTACTGGGCCGCGTGCGAGCTGGGACGCCACTTCGGCTACCGCTACCTGCTTCACGGCGATTTTCCGCCGAAAGAAACGCCGAAATTCTCGCTCGACGGCCTTGACGCGAGGTTCGCGCCGAACGTGAAAATTCGCGCCTGGAAGACGATCGGCCGCGGTCCTGCCAGCCAGGAATCCTGGGGCCTGACAGAGCTACAAAATCTGCTGCGGCAACTGGCGAAGCTGAAGTTCAACCAGGTGATCCTGGCGATTCATCCCGACCAGCCGTTCCTCGATTCGGACACGGATGAAAAGCGCGGCGTGCTCTGGAACGGCGAGGAATTCCGCGTGGACGGCGATACCGCGGGCCGGCCGGCGTTCGGGCGCTCCAAGGTCTTCGAAAATCCCGATTTTGCCGGCAAAACGACCTACATCGAGCGGCTCGCAGCCGGCAACGAGTTCGCCAACGGCATCATCACAACCGCGCACGCGCTGGGAATGAAGGCGAGGATCGAAATCGACCAAAAACACGCCGAAGCCGCCAAAAAAGCCTACGAAAACGCGGATTGGACCGCCTACCAACTCATGCCCATCGCCCTCGGCCAGAAAAATGGCGGCTTGCTTCCGTTGTTAGCCACCGGCGCCCTTCCCAAGCGGCTCGCCAGCGTCCGCGAGTACAGCGAAGGCTTCCTGGTCGATTGCGCGATTCCCGGCGATCACAACCACGGCGTCCACTTCCTCTCGCAAGCCTCCTTCAACGCCGAAATCACCCCGCGAGCCGCGCTCGACGACCTCGTCACGCCGATTTGCGGCGAAGGCGTGGCTGACCGGGTTGCGTTAGCCTTCGAGGCGCTCGAACAAGCCTCCGCGTCGATCGCGAAAAACGATCCCGATTTCGCCGTTCCGGCTCCTGACATGTTCCTCAAGCATTACCAAACCAACAAAGCCACGCCCGAGTGGTGGGCCAAGGTCAAAGGCCACTTCGTCACCGCGGTGAACGAGATGTATCGCGCCAACACCCGCGCGAGAGGCGGCGCCCGGGAGTTCACCCTGCACCACGCCAAGCGTTTCACCTTTGGCCTGCACTACCTCACCGCGGTGGAAACGGCGCGCGCCGCGGCAATCGCGAAATCGCAGGCTAACGCGGATGCTCAGCTGGAAAACCTGGAGCTTTCGGTCGAGGCCATGCACAACGCCCTCGGCATCTACGCCGACGTGGCGCGAGACAACAGCGATCGCGGAGTCATCGCCGTGCTCAACAAATACGGCTACCGTCCCCTGCTGAAAATCCTGGATTCCGCGCCGCTGCCATAGGCTGCGGATCCGCCCCGAGGACGATCGCGTCGTATTGCACCGGTAGCCTCAAATTTACCTTCAATGGCCCCAAAATCGCCGAAGCCCATCGTGGCCAAGTTTCTCGCCATCGCCGTCCCCCTCGTCCTGCTTCCTGCGTTCGCCATAGCCCAGCTTCCGGCCGAACCCCTGCAAATCCCGCGTGGCGTGCCTCAATTCGTCCACGATTCCTACGTGGTCGATAATCACTGGGCCACCCGATCCAAGCGGCAGTCTGTGGTTCGCGTGTTTCATCCGCCGGCCAAGCATCCTCAGAGCCCGTTCCAGGTTTTCGCCAATGATAAGCCGAGCTACATCTGGGTGATTCGCGACAATGCCGAAACCGGCGATGCGCTTTTTCGCATGTACTACCAGGCCAACCGCCAGGTGCGCGATTCCCACGAACAGGGTCGCAAATTTCGCACGGACGTGGCTTACGCGGAGTCGCCAGACGGCCTAACATGGACAAAACCGGCGCTCGATCTCTTTCCCGGAAAAACCCACGCCCAGCCTAACAATATCGTCATCGGCATCCCGGACCGTCCGGAATTGGAAACCTGCGCGCCGGCGGTTTTGGAAGGCTTGCCCGAGGATGCCCGCCGCGGTTACCGGCATGTGCTCATGTACCGCGTGAAAGGCCGCGGCGCCGGTGATGTCTCCGGCATTCACCTGGCGGGAACCAAGGACGGCGTCCGGTTCGACATGGGCGAAAGCATGCACATCGCCCACCTGCACAGCGACTGCCCCAACACCATCAGCCACGACCCTAACACGAACACCTACGTCATGTTTTGCCGCGCCAAACAGATGTACCGCGCCTTTGGCGATGAGCCGAACGACACTGGCGCGTCCCGGCGCATGGCGAGCATGCGCAGCCCGGAATTGTGGACCGACTGGCTGCAACACGACGAGCCGCGCACGTTGCTGGTTCCCGACGAGCGCGATGGCCAGACGCACCATCATTTTTTCTACGGCATGCCCACAGTCCATCGCCACGGGCTGTTTTGGGGCGCGCTGGAGGTGTTTCGGCTCAACGACTTCATCCACACCGAGCTGATCACCAGCCGCGACGCGATTCACTGGCAACGGCTGCCTAACAGACCCAAAATGATCGCCTACGGCGAGGACGGCACCTGGGACGACACCATGATTTTCGCCTCGCCGGCCTGGGTTGAGGTGGGCGATGAGTGGCGGTTCTACTACACCGGCTGGGATGGCCCGCACGGCACGCCGGAGCGCGATGGAACCGTGGGATTGGCGACCTGCAAGCGGGAGCGGCTCTTTTCACGGCGCGGGCCGGCCGGCGGCGGTGTGGTGTGCACGCGCACGATGGTCTGGCCGGGCGGGAATTTGTGGCTGAACCTGGGTTTTGACGGGGAAGACGCCGTTGCGTCGGTGCGCATCAGCGATCGGCGGCGAAAACCGCGCGAGGGCTACGATCACGCGGGTTGCACGATTTCCAGCGAGGATGAAACGCGGCGCCTGGTGACTTGGGGCGAAAAATCGTTGGCTGAGCTTGCTGGTCAGACGATTCGGCTGGAGATTTTTCTGCGCGATGCGGATTTGTTCGCCTTTGGCGCGGAGAGCGAAAAATGACGGGCCAAGGAAATGGTTGCGACCGCGGCCGCCGCGATGGTCCAAATTTGCCCGGCGCGATTGTTTTTTCGCGAATCAGACAGGATCAATTCCGCGTCGCGATCGTGCTGCAATGTGACTGACCGCCTCATTTCGCCGGTCCACCTTGCGCCCCTGCCCCGTTTCCACCTTTCACCGAAAAAAATGATGAAGATTCCTAACACCACCACCATTTTTGCCGTTTCCGTGCTCCTGGCTGCGTCGATTTGCCAAGCCGAAGACTGGCCAGGCTTCCGTGGCGCAACCGGCGACGGAAGATCGCCGGAAACTAACTTACCCACCAAATGGAGCGCCGAGGAAGGCATCGCGTGGCAGGCCGAACTCCAGGGGCGGGGAAATTCTTCGCCCGTCGTGGCCGGCGGCACGGTCTATGTCACGGCTCAACGCAAGGACACTTCTCTGTGGTTGCATGCTTTTGACGAAGCATCCGGCGCCCTGCGTTGGGAACGAAACACCGGCGAAGGGAAGCTTCCCGCCAAGGCGAAATTCGGCCTCTACCATCGCGATCACGATGCCGCTTCACCGACCGTGGCCGCGAACGATTCGCTGGTTTGCGCGTTGTTCGGCACGGCGGACCTGGTCTGTTACGATCGTAGCGGAAACAAGCTTTGGTCGCGGAATTTGAACGACGACTACGGTGCGCTCGACATCAATTTCGGCGTCTCCTTTTCACCCCGGCTTTGGCAGGGGACGCTCTACCTTTCCTGCCTCAGCAAGGGCCCGGCCTATGTCGTCGCCATCGATGCCGGCAGCGGCAAAACGCTCTGGAAAATCGACCGCAATTTCGAGACCTTCGTCGACGGCAACGATTCTTACGCCACACCCGCGATTTGGAAGCCAAATGACCAATCCGGAACGCCCCGTCTTCTCGTCGCCGGCGCCGATCGCCTCGCCGGATACGATTTGCGCGATGGCAAGCAGGTCTGGGTCGCCGACGGATTGAAGATCAACTCAAAGACCGGCCGCATCATTCCATCCCCCGCGGTTGCTGAAAATGGTTGGGTGATTCAGTGCTCGGGCAATCCGCAATCCAACGGACGGGCAATCGCCTACAGGATCGAAAAAGACGCCGCCGGCGAAATTGGTGAGGACGGTCGAATTTGGACGGTGAGAGGCCGCAGTCCGGATCGTCCCACGCCCGTTTGTGTTGGTGGCAGGGTCTACTTCGTTCGTGATTCAGCGATGGCCTTTTGTAAGGATCTACAGACCGGAAAAACACTCTGGGAAGCCCGGCTGGCCGGCGGAAAAAACTACGCTTCGCCGATCGCCGGCGGCGGAAACATTTACTGTCATAACGTGCGCGGAATCACCACGGTCATCGAATGCGGCGATACCTTCACCAAGGTATCGGAAAACCAACTTCCCGGCTCTGCGACCTATCACGCCACTCCGGCAATCGCGAACGGCAAGCTGTTTTTCCGAAACTACGAGACTTTGATCGCGGTGGATGGAAAGTGAACGTTTTCAATCCGTTCTGATGAAACTTACCATTCGCGCAAACTGACATGATCAATCCACCCATCCACCACTTTGCGGCCGGCTTGTTGCTTTTAACGATTGCATCGGCGGCGCCTGCTGAAACCCAAAAATCGCCGCAAACCGTCCGCGTTGGTCTGGCTTCGTTGCGATTGGCGGAGAATTTGGAGGCCGGCGTGGAAAAGGTGCTCGCCACCCTAACCGAATGCCCAAAACGCGGAATCGAGATCGTCTGTTTCCCGGAAACTTACCTCCCGGGGCTGCGCGGCGCCGATCGTAACCTGCCTCCGATCGATCAACCCGCGATGGAACGCGCGCTGGAGCGAATTGCGAAGGGCTGCGCGAAGAATCGGGTAACCGCGATCCTGGGAATCGAGTGGAAAAGCGCGTTGGGCCTGGAAAATCGCGCGGTGGTCGTTTCGTCCTCCGGTGAGGTTCTTGGTTACCAGACCAAAAACCAGATCACCCCCGGCGGCGAGTCGGAAAACTACGTGCCGGACGGGACGCGCCAAATTTTCGACGTTGGCGGCGTGAAATTCGGCATCTCGGTTTGCCACGAAGGCTGGCGCTACCCGGAAACCGTGCGTTGGGCGGCGGTGCGCGGTGCGCAGATCGTTTTTCAGCCGCAAGTGACCGGTGGCGATCACCTCGAACCGAGGCCGCCGCAAGCCTGGGGCGAGTCGTTTTACGAAAAGGCGATGGTGTGCCGCGCGGAGGAGAACTCAGTTTACTTCGTGAGCGTGAACCGGGCGATGCAGCGGCAAAATTCCGCTTCCAGCGTGGTCGATCCCAACGGCGATTTGGTCGAATTCGTGCCGCGCGGCGAGGAGAAGTTGCTGGCGGTGGATCTGGATTTGAGCCAGGCGACCGGACGTTACGCGGACCGGTTCCAGCCGAAGCTTTACGAAGAGCGGGCACCCGCGGTGATGCCGAAAATCGCCGCCAAACCCGCCGCCGGCCGCCCTAACATTTTGTTCGTCGGCATCGACGATTTGCGCACGGAACTGGGTTGCTACGGCGCGGCGCACGTGAGTTCGCCGAATATCGACGGACTGGCCGCGGGCGGAGTTTTGTTCGAGCGCGCCTACTGCCAGTCTCCCGTTTGCGGAGCCTCGCGATCCAGCCTGATGAGCGGGCGCCGGCCGACGCGCGAACGGTTCGCCAACTGGTTCTCGGAGATTCGCCACGACCTGCCCGGCGCCCTAACATTGCCCGCACATTTCAAGCAAAACGGCTACCACACCGTCGGCCGCGGCAAGCTGTTTCACGATACGCGCGATGCCGTCGAGAGTTGGAGCGAAGCACCCTGGCCGGCGGCGGCGAGCAACGTGAAACGCTTCGTTTTGGACGAGAGCCGACAAATGACGCGGCGCGGCGCAGGAACGCCGTGGCGGGAGCGCGGACCGCCGTTTGAAGGCCGCGGCCACGAGCTTCCGGACGACGCCTACCCGGATGGCGAACTGTGCGATCGCGCCTTGGCCGACCTAGAGCGGCTTAGCCGGCAAGAGCAGCCGTTTTTCCTCGCCGTCGGCTTTTGGAAGCCGCATTTGCCCTTCACCGCGCCGGGCCAGTACTGGGCGCGCTACGACCCTGACACGATTCCCATGCCCACGAATCCCAGCCGCTCTCCCGGCATGCCGAATGCGGCCTGGCCGGTGTGGACGGAGACGGAGAAGGAGCTGCGCCACTACTCCCTGGTGCCGCAGGAGGGGCCGCTGCCGGCGGATTTGGCGCGCGATTTGCACCACGCTTACCTGGCCTGCATCAGCTACATCGACGCGCAGGTGGGTAAACTGTTAGGGCGGCTGGATGAGCTGGGTTTGGCGCAAAACACGATCGTCGTGCTGTGGTCGGATCACGGCTGGATGCTGGGCGAGCACGGGCTTTGGGGCAAAAAGCTGCTGCACGAGCAATGCCTGCGTGTGCCGTTGATCGTGCACGGGCCAAACGTGGCCAAAGGCGGCCGATGCGCGGGTTTGGTGGAGTTGATCGACCTGTTTCCGACGCTTTGCGAGGCTGCCGAGCTTCCTAAGCCGGAAAACCTGGATGGCGCCAGTTTTGCCGCGAATTTGGCGAATCCCGCGCTCCCAGCCAAAGACGCCGCGTTTTCGCGCATGTACGACGGTGACAGCGTCACCACCGCCACGCACCGTCTCACGCAATGGACGGACGTGCGCCGATTTCGCACCACCGGCCGGGTCAAGCAATACGCGCGGGTGCTCTTCGACCGGGCGGCCGATCCTAACGAGAACACCAACATCGCCGAGCGGGAGGAATCCAAAGCGGCGGTAGAGCGGCTAACGGAGATGTTGGACGGTTACCTTGCGGAAACGAATCGTACGCCGCGAAAATGAGGCGCGGGGTCATTCCCCCCGCTTTGAAAGCAGTTTTTCCAGAAACACGATCGTCGTCTGGCCCACGATTTCCAGGCTGCGCGGGCTAATTTGGTCGAGCGTGTCTTTGGCGGTGTGCCAGGGCCGGTAGTCGAAGTCGATGATGTCGATGGCATCGATGCCTTCGTCGCGAAAGGGGATGTGGTCGTCGGTGATTGTCGTGGTCCAGACGCCGAAATATTGCCGCGTGCCGAGTTCGTCGGCGGCTTCACGCAGCGTGTTGGCCAGGTGCTTGGGCGTATCCGCCGGGATGGTGATGGAGAGCTTTTTTTCGCCGACCATGTCCAAAATTACGACGTATCGGGGCCGCTTTTGGTCGTCGAGCCGGCGGACGAGCTTTCGCGCATAGTGCCGGCTGCCGTAGAGGCCGTCTTTCTCGTCGAATCGCTCGAATGCCTCCTCTCCATCGAAAAAGACGAGTTCCAGATGCCGGGCAAATTCCGGACGCGTCGCGGCGACGCGCGCCATTTCCAGAAGCAATCCGGTGCTCGAAGCCCCATCGTTGGCGCCGACGAAACGGATGCCGGTGAAGCGCTTGGTATCGTAGTGCGAGCCGACCAAAATCCAGGCGCGACGCTGCCAAATCGCGGAATTTGCCGGTTTTTCGCCGCTACCCGCGAATCGCGCCCGGAGGTTGCTGAATTTCACCGGCCCGATAGGTGTTTCCGCCTCAAAATCCTGGCGTTGCGAGTCCCAACCCAGCGCGGCTAGCTGTTTTTCCAGGTAAACCCGGTTTTTTTCCAATGCCCGGCTCGCCGCGGGGCGAGGCCCCATTTCGACCATAGCCTTGACGTGAACGAACGCGTTTTCTCCCGAAAGTTGCGCATGAAGCGGGTTAGCGGCGTCGCGTTGGTAATTCGGCGAATCCGCTCCGCAACCGGCCAAGGCAAGACCGAAGAGGATTGACCAATATCGCGTGATCATCGGAATTCTCACTTGCATCACCTCCGTCGTCGGAATCATCGCGCCAACTGCGCCGCGACGGGTGAACGTTCTGTGGCGCAAGGTTGGGTTTCGCGCAAAAAGTCGCGAACGGCGCTGGCTTTTCCAAGGCGCACACAATTGGCCGGTCCAGCACCGTTTGTTCGGTCGAGAATCGTGGCCACGGATCAGAGTTGATCGGGATCGATGCCCTTAGCCTTCAATTTCGCTGCAAGTTTTTCCAACTGCTGTTCGGCGGATTCCGCGCGCTGCTTTTCCTCTTCCGCGCGTTGTTTTTCCTCTTCCGCACGTTGTTTTTCTTCCTCCGCCCGTTGCTTTTCTTCTTCCGCCCGCTGTTTTTCCTCTTCTGCCCGCTGTTTCTCGACGCTGACACTCTCTTTGCTGAAGGGGATGAAATTTCCGCCCATGTCCGCCCAGCGCAGCCATTTCCGCCAACAATTTTCGAATTCGCCCTCCCATTCCACCAATCGCAAACCAAGAGCGGGAAAATCCGGGCCAGGCATGAGTTGGTAAATCCCGCCGACCAGTTCGTAAGAAACGACAATTTGCTTTTGGATGAATTGGCCGGGGTCGTAGACGACGTAGTAACGCACGCCCATGGCCGCGTAATCGCTGATTTTCTGGGTCAATTCGCCGCCTTTTTTGTTCGAGACCAACTCAATCGTCAAATCCGGTGGTTTGCCGTATTCGCTGATAAAATAGGAGCGGTTTCGCTTGTCGTTGGCCTTCAATTCCAGGTCCGCGGGGGTCTCCACGTCCATGCTCAGGAAAAAATCCGGAACCAGCGGCTGCCCCATGGGATGAGGAAACACGCCGACGTTGGCGTTGCAGATGAATTTGCGTCCGGGTTTCCACGAGTCCCGCAATGGCTCGTGCCAGCAACGCATGTGGTGGCTTGATAGGATGTTGTCCACGGGCTCGTCGTCCTCGGTGACGATGTTTTCCCAATCCACCTCGTCCTCAGAAATGGGAGGTGTGGATTGGATTGGCGCTTCTACAGGTGGAATCACGCTGACAGGTTAGCGTTCGGATGGGGCGGCGTCAACCGGTGGGCGGAGGCTTCGCATCCCGGTGGGTTTCCTTCCTTGACCGTTGTAATGTCGGCGGGCAAACCAGTCACGCGATTCGGTCAAATCGACTTCGCGCCAAGAGGCCCTGAGGAAGTCTCCAGCGCTGGCTTTCCCAAGGCGCGCGCAATTGCCCGGCCCAGCACCGTCTGTTCGGTCGAAAATCGTGGCCACGGATTAGAGCTGATCAGGATCGATGCCCTTGGCCTTCAATTTCGCCGCAAGCTCTTCCAACTGCCTTTCGGCCGATTCCGCCCGCTGCTTTTCAACTTCCGCACGCTGTTTTTCGACACTAGCGCTCTCTTTGCTGAAAGGGATGAAATTTCCGCCCATGTCCGCCCAGCGCAGCCATTTCCGCCAACAATTTTCGAATTCGCCCTCCCATTCCACCAGTCGCAAACCAAGAGCGGGAAAGTTAGGGGCCGGCATGAGTTGGTAAATCCCACCGACCAATTCGTAGGAAGCCACGATTTGCTTTTGGATGAATTGGCCGGGGTCGTAGACGACGTAATAGCGCACGCCCATCGCCGCGTAATCGATGATTTTCTGGGTCAATTCGCCGCCTTTTTTGTTCGAGACCAGTTCGATGGTCAAATCCGGTGGTTTGCCGTATTCGCTGATGAAGTAGGAGCGGTTGCGCTTGTCGTTGGCCTTCAATTCCAGGTCCGCGGGGGTCTCCACGTCCATGCTCAGGAAAAAATCCGGCACCAGCGGTTGCCCCATGGGATGAGGAAACACGCCGACGTTGGCGTTGCAGATGAATTTGCGTCCGGGTTTCCACGAGTCCCGCAACGGCTCGTGCCAGCAACGCATGTGGTGGCTTGATAGGATGTTGTCCACGGGCTCGTCGTCCTCGGTGGCGATGTTTTCCCAATCCACCTCTTCCTCAGAAATGGGAGGTGTGGATTGGATTGGCGCTTCTACGGGTGGAATCACGGCGACAGGTTAGCGTTCGGACTCGGCGGCGTCAACCGGTCGTGGTGGCCTTCGCATCCTGGGGTTTTCTTCCTTGACCAATTGTAATGTCGGCTAAACCGCTGCTCCCATTTACGGCTCAACCCACACCATCGTGTGCGCTGGCCGTCGGCATCGCTCCAAACGTCCAAATCCAGCGCCACGCCAATCACCGTCACCTTCTGGTTCACGTCAGCCTGCGTTCCCCAAGCTGTCCAGGCGCCATCCGAGTGATGAACCGCCACGGACTGAGCCCGGCCGCCGCCACGAATGGCTACCGCGGCTTTTTCTCCAAATCCGGCTCGATCCAGGCCAAATTCAGGTGGCCACCGGTTTCGAAAGCACCTCGGGCGGAGTAGTCCATGTCCCAAGTGGGGCCGATTCCCGAAATGATTTGAGCGGAATCCGGAGACTCAGCCCACGCAAACCAGGTGCCGTCCGGCCGCTGAACCGCCACGGAACATCACCTGCGCACTTTCGCGATACCACTCCTTGGGCGGTAAGCGAAATCCCTTGGCTTCATCACGAATCGGGATCACACGCACCGTTTCATCTTCGTGAACCGCCAAATACATCAGGAAATTGCTGTAAAATAGCCGCGGGAGCCTTTTGAAATCGCCCATCTCCGTGCCGTTCGACTCGCGGACCACGCCGCGACGGTCGACCCACAGGCTCTGGTTGCCAAAACGACCAAAGTCCTCCAGCTCAAAACTGCTCCACTCACCAGTGTTCATGTTGCACTGAAAGCGGTAGGCTTGGCCGCGCCTTTTCCGAGCGAAAATGTTGTTTCCATGCGTGCGAACTTCCACCCAATCCTCGCCACGCATGTCGGCCTGAATCGAGCGGGTGTGGAACTCGCGATTCCCCTGCCGCAGCAAAAAGCGGAGCTTCCCGCCGTCCTCCAACTGGTCCTCCAGCCAACGGTCGAGTTTGAGGGGAGCTTTCGCGCTGGCTGCGGGCACAGAACCGGTAGCCGCCGACTCAGTGTTCCGGCTACGCCCCTCGCGATACGCTTTCACCGCCTTGGCGTCGTCGAACCGGCGTTGTTTGGTCAATTCCGCCTCCAAATTGCGCAGCGACGTCTCGACGTCCGCCTCGAACTTTGCCAAATCCGCGTTTCGCTTCGTTTCGTGGCCTTGACGTGCTTTGGACCAGGTGTCGCGCAGCGTTTTTAGCGAATCGGGCGCGGATTCCGGGAGCGCGGCGAGGTTCGGCACGGCGTCTTTTGCTTCGCCAAGTTGGGTTTGAAACGCCTCGACCGCGGTTTTCTCGGCACGCAGGGCGTTGACCGCGGTGAGATCGCCGGAATCCGCCGCTTTGCCGATGGCGCGCTCCAATCCGCCGAGATAACCGGTGGCGAGTTTGTCCAAATCCGCGCGAAACGGCGCTTCGATCTCCTTCTCGCGGTAGGTGGCGGTGCGTTCGAGCAATTGGGTGAGCTCGGCGACTTTTGGCGGCTCAGGCGAGTGCGCGAGTGGGGTAACGGTGACTCCCTCTGCCGGGGCGAGGACCAGGCGGAAGCCGACCGAAGCCCAAGGCGAGCGATGGGACACCGGGCGTTTTAGCCGAATATCTTTGTTGCGACTTGGATCATTCGCTCCGCCCCCTCGCATCCAGCTTTCTTCACCATTTGAAGTTGAATCGCTGATCCATTCCCACGCGTTCCCACCGAAGTCGTAGAGCCCGAATGTGTTTGGTGCGTATTCTCCGATACCTGCTTTCCCTTCATGCGGGTCAGTGTGGCCGTCCCCATTCTCAAAATTCCCAGATCCACCTTTCCACTGGTGAGTTTCCCCTAGTTTACCGTTCTTTTCGTCGGGAGACTGGCTGAAGTTCTCAAGGTGACCAATTTGTGCGCCGCAAGACCATTCGTGGTCAGTGGGAAGCCGATACCTCCAACCTTGAGGAATGAGATTGCGCTCACGCTCCTGTTTAGTTAACCATTCGGCAAATTGAACAGCCTCCGTATGGTTCAGGGCACAGGGAAGATTTCCAAACGCGTTTTGGGGAACACGAACACCAGTCTGCTCCCCAAATTCACGACATTGTCTGGTGAGAATCTCATAGACTGAAAACAACACCGGCTGCCCATCGGTCGGCCCGCCGATGATGGGGACGGGGACGAATTTCATCCCGAGGGAGTTTACGGCGGGGTTGTCCTTCGTCGCGGCGAGGAGGATTTCGGAGATGAGTCGATTTTGTTCTTGGTTCTTCGTACTTAGTTCTTGGTTGGATAGATCCGCGTTTTTCAGCCGAAAAAGCGTAATCCGCTCGTAACGCCACTTGGCTCCCGGAAACAGGGAAAGCCCGATTCCCTGAAACGGAAACTTCTCGTGGAAATATTTCACCTCCTTTGGAGCGACTCCTTTTTCGGCATAGGTTTTTCCGTCAATCTCGACTCGAAAGCGGATCCGCTCAGGATCGTTTGTTTTGGAAACCTCAAAAGCGATCTGCCGTTCGCGCCCCAGAGAAAACTGGCGCTCAATTTTAAGCCAGTCTGAAACTGGTCCTTCGAAGCGTTCGCCATTCGCGTCTAGGTGAAACAGGACAAATTGCGTGCCAATCGGCAGGAAAATGTTCGCGCTTTCATAATCAGGGCCGACTCGCACCAAATCTATTTCTACCCGGTAAGGGAGTTCGGACACCGGCGCTTCGATGGGCAGTATTCCGCTCGCCCACGTGCCGGCGTAGTTGATCCCACGATTTCCCTTCGATGCTTGAAACTGAGTTCCGTCGGCTAAGAGGGCACCAGTTTTCAACCTGGACCAAACATTCGGTTTGCCAGCTTTGGCTGGGTCTGCCAGCGCCAACAAATCCTCGCCCTCATCCCATTCGATTTGAGTGAAATCGAAATCCGGCGCGGTAGGCGCGGTTTCGGCATTTGGCTCGATCCACAGCGCAAAACTCACCCCTGTTCCGGCCGCAAACCGCTGTGGCGGGGTGCGGAACATGCGAGCAACTTCCACTCCAGACGGGATTTGCGCCAACAACGCATCCACCTCAGCCCTTTGGGTATAATTGGAGGGGGCAGCCCAGCCCTCCGAGGTGCGAAAACACCAAATCGGGTCAGAAAGGCGATCCACCGTGGACTGGCTGTCGAAGCGCGTGATGCCGATGGGCTTGATCTCACCCGCCGGGTCGCGCAGAAACAATCCACCCGGCCGATCGGTCGCGATCAAGAACTGACCGGGGTTGGAGTAGTCCCCGAGCGCAGCAAAGGCGCGGCCTCCGTCTTCCGGCTGGAAAACGCGGTGCTCTTCCGCGCCGAAGAAGTGCATCCGGCCATCCTTGCCGATGGTTGCGGCCGTTTCGTGGGCCGCGGCAACAGCCACGATATCGCGCAACGCCTCGGCAGGAGGGCGTTTCCAGGTTTTATCCTCGTAGTGGGTGCCCCAGGTCGAGACGCTCCCGTCCGGGTGCAGCGCGAGTCCGTGATGATAGGCGTCGCCACCGTGAACGTAGGCAGTGGCGATGTCTGCCGCGGGTTTGAGACTCGCAGGCAGCTGGTTGTCGAGTTTCGGTTCGCTGCCTCGGATGGAGCCATCGCGCAGGACGAAGAAAAAGCGGAAACCGGTGTGAGTGGTGCGGACGCGGCGCATTTTGGCGACATCGCGCAGTCCGCTGGGATACATCCCTGCCTGGGAGGCGACGATTTGCCCGTTTTGGCGCAGCGCGATCCATTTGCCGTCTTCGATGCCGCAGAGTTCCACCTGGATGAAGTCGTCGAAGGGCTCTGCGGCGGAGAGGTCGATCGGGCTTCCAATCGCGCGGAGTTTGCCGGGGCGGACGGCTTGGGTGAAGTGGGAATCGGGTATCGTGGAGGAGGTTTCCATGACTGGGTGATCGGACTCATCGGTCGAATCCGCCACGATTTGCGACGATTCCCCAGTCTTCTGCTGCAAAAACCACACCGCTCCACCTGCCACCAACACCAGCAGCCCAACCAACGCGGCCCAAGCCAACGGCCCCATCCCCTTCTTCTTAGGAGCAATTTCGGATTTCGGACTTCGAGTTTCGGATTTTTCCGCCGCAGGCGGATCGGTCGTGCGAATCTCGTCCACATCGCTGCGCAAGTCGGTTGCCGTTTGGTAGCGCTCATCGGGATCCTGCTCCATCGCCTTGAAGACCACGCCGTCAATGCGCACGTCCAATTGCTTGGCGGGCATGCGTTGGCTGGGAGCCTTGACTGCGCCGCGCGGAATATCGCCGGTGAGCATCTCGTAGAACATGATGCCGAGGCTGAAGATGTCTGCGCGATGGTCGATTTGGCCCTTGCCTGTCATTTGCTCTGGCGCGGCGTAGTGCGGTGTGCCCATGCCCACACCGGTCATGGTCAGGCCACCCATTTGCTCGGGAGAGATTTGGCCTTCGGCATCGACGAGTTTTGCCAGGCCGAAGTCGCCGACCTTGAGAACGCCTTTGCTGTTGATGAAGATGTTCGCCGGCTTGATATCGCGGTGCACGTAGCCCTCGCTGTGGGCGTATTCCAGGGCGTCGCAGATTTGGCTCACGGCGTTGAGCGCGCCCTCGGCATCCAGTTCGCCGGAGCGGATGAACTGGTGCAAATCCGTGCCGTCGATGAATTCCATGACGAAGAAGTGGTGCCCGGCGGTGGTTTGGCCAAAATCGTAGATTTGCACGATGTTAGGCCGAAGTTAACCCGCCCAATCCGCGACTTCCCATTGACCGTAAGCGAGTTACAGATGATTCATTTTGCACGCTACTGGGCACAATCTGCCCAACCTGCAGCAAACCAGTAAACCCCCTCCCCAACTTCGGCCTAACCCGGCGAGCGCACTCCCAACAGCTCAAAGGCCCGCGCCTGATCGGCCGTGGGCTGAGTGAGCTTCTCAAACGTTGGGGCACCCTCAAGCTTCGGCCGAAATGTCGATGACACGATGCTCGAAAGATTACCCAGCAATGTGCGCAAACTATGCACCGGCCGCCCCTCCTCATCAACCTTGCTCGACACCTTCGAAAGCGTTGTATCGGAACGCTCCGCTGGTGCGACGATGTTCTTGCGCTTGGCCGCGGCCGCCTCGCGATCCTCCTCGGCAAAGAGCATCGGAGCCAAGGCCTCGCGCATATGCCAGTCTACATAATAGCCTAACATGCAGATAAAAATGTGTGCGCGCACCATTTCCTCGTCGTTGTGAAAAATGGGGCGTACCTGCAAATCGACCGTCTTGAGATTGCGAAAAGCTTTTTCCACATTAGCCAGGCTTTTATAACTACGCACCAACCCCTCGCTATCCATCTCCTCGGCGCCAACCCGGCCGGCTCGCACCACGTAGAGCCCGTCGAGGCGCGATTCGCGTTGAATCGAATCCTCCTTGCGCGTCCAATCCAAACTGTCTTCGCCGATGTTCAACTCGAAGTGCTTGAGCATCTTGTATTTGGCGATATCGCGCTCGATGCGGCGCGCGATGCGGTCCTTTCCACGGTAAGGATGTCGCGCCCGGCCCACGGCGGCTTTGACTTTTTGCAGAGCTTGTTCGGTGGCTTCAAGCAGCGCTTCTCGCCTCTCGGTACGCTCTTTGGCCAGGCGCGGATTGCGGCAAACGACGAGGCGCTCGCCGGGATAAAGCTCTTCGCAACTGATCTCGGCCAAGCCGTATTCGTCGAAGAGTTCGGGCTGCAACGCCTGCTTTTTGGCGAGCTTTTGAATCGCGTCATTGCGCAGCGCACTGATCCAGCCCAGGCCCTCTACGCCGCGAAATTCTTCGTCGATACGAGCGCTGGTGATCATGCCGCGGTCACCGACGAGGATGACTTTGCTTAGCCCGAAACGTTCGCGCAGTTTGGTGATCTGGGTGGCGACGGTGTTAGGATCGGCGGTGGAGCCTTTGAAGGCTTCACAGGCAATCGGGCAGCCGCGTTCATCACAGAGCAGGCCGATGTTGATCTGTTTTTTGCCGGCTTTGCCATCACGATTGTAGCCGCGCTCGGCCAGCGGACAGGTCTCGCCTTCATACCAGGTGCTGGTCAGGTCGTAGAGGACGAGCGTGCCATTTTTGAGGTGGGCTTTGGCCAATTTTGTCTCAATGTTAGGCTGTTTTTCGAACAACCAGTGCATGGCTGAATAGATCTCTTTGACGTTGACGGCTGTGTTAGGATCGAGCCCGCAGAGTTCGCCTAGAGTGGAGCTGGCGGTGTCGGGGGAAAGCTCGCGCGCCAAGGCGAGTTTGGAGCCGGGGAAGAGGATGCGTCCGGCGATGGTGGCCAGAACGAGCCGGCGTTGCGGAGAGTCGCTGCGCTCGATAATGGCGGGCAGGCCGAGTTTCTTGATGAGAGCAACCACGGCGTGGGCGTGGCCGTGGGATCGGGATCGCACGACGTCAAAGCTGTCTTGGAGGGAGGTCTCGGTGGCGCGGCCGCCTTTGAGCAGGATGCGGAGGTTTTCGACGACTTCTTTGGGCCAGGAGGTGAGGTTGGCGATGGTGCGCTTGCGGGTCTTTTTGCCTTCGCGGATGGATTCGCGCAGGAGGATGCAGGGTGGGGAGTTGCGGTTGGGAACCGATTCAATATACATGGGTGCGCTATATTGCGCGAATAGTATTAAATATCAACAAAAATTAATACAAAATATCATTTACATGGGCACATATTTTGCCATGAAAATTCATAAGTCGCTTATAATAAGCAAGTTGCCCGGATTATTGCCTCCAACTTCGGGTTAGGGTGATTGAGCTTGGCCATGGACTTGGCTTCGCGCTTGAATCGGGCCTCAAACTCCGGGTCCGCGCCGAGTTCGGGCGGCAGCAGCTTGATGGCGACTTCGCGCTCCAAGCCGGTTTGCCAAGCACGGTAGACCGCGCCCATGCCGCCGCGGCCCAGCACACTGGTAATTTCGTAGCCGGGCATGAGTGGGGCCAACTCTTCCGGCAAAGGCGGGACCCAGGCTCCGGGCGATGGCGGCGGCGTTTCCGCGGCGATGGCTCGAAGCATTTGGCCGGGATCGCGGCCTTCCAAATCGGGCTCAAGCGGCGAGGATGAATCTGGATTCGGAGGAATTTCGTCGTTAGGCATAGCGAGAGTTTTGTCGGTGCGCCGGTTCCTAACGGAAAGCAGATGGGGCTGTTACCAATTTTCTGAAATTTTTCACCGGCAGCCGAGAATTCGACCTACTGCGACAGAACTTTCGTCAGGTAGGCCAGTTCCTCCTCCAAATCGTCGCCCGGAAGCAAAGTTTGGGCCAATTCCTCGCGGACAATCTGCCCGAAGCGATTCTTGAAGCGATGGAAGGCAACCCGCACAGTTTCTTCGCTCAGGTTCAATCGAGCCGCAGCCTCGGCGTAGGATTTGCCGGGTTGGTGATGAGAGAGCAGCGGACCGAGCGTTTCGAACAGATCCGTTTTTTCCTTGTTGGCGTGTTCCTGACCCAATCGCCGCATGGCCCGCTGAACGAGCGTCCGCCCCCAACTCCTGTCGTAAAAAAGGGCTGAATCCTCAACGGGTGCTTGCAAGGCTTCGGCCAGTTGACGCTCAGCCAGCCCGGAGTCAATGAAATCCAGCGAAAGCGGAGCCCGCCCGCCACCGCGTTTTTGGGCATTTTGGTAATCTTGGCGGTTAGCGAGGTAGCGCTTGAGCGCGGCAAGCAGGAAGCTGCGCAGGCGCCCTTTGCCGGGATCCGCCTTGGTGAAAAGCTCGCTTTTGATGGCGTGGGCGAAGAAACCCTGCGTCATGTCTTCGGCGGCTTCTGGCGGGTTTCCGCTGCTCCGGAGCCAAGCAAAGAGGGGCAGCCAGTAGCCCTGACAAATTTGCTCCAATGCCTGGCCGGCAACGCGGCTGTCGTTGGATCGAACCCGATGCAGCAGGCTCCATTGAGTGGTGTCGAAGTGCTTGCCTGTTGCGGCCATGTGCCCAGCGAAGTATCTGCCTCAACCTGCCACCGAGGCCTTTGCGTCCTGGTAGGCCTTTTCTTCCTTGGCCAGTTGCAGGTCGGCATCGGTCATGATTTGCACCAACTCCTTGAACTTGACCTTGGGCTCCCAACCGAGCTGTTGTTTGGCTTTGGCAGGATCGCCGACGAGCAAATCAACCTCCGCCGGGCGCAGGTAGCGCTCGTCAGTTTCGACGTATTCGCGGTAGTCCAGGCCCAGGTGGCCGAAGGCTTCTTCGCAGAATTCTTGCACGCTGTGGGTCTCCCCCGTGGCCACGACGTAGTCGTCCGGTTGGTCCTGCTGGAGCATCATCCACATCATCTCGACGTATTCCTTGGCGTAGCCCCAATCGCGCTTAGCATCCAGGTTACCGAGGTAAAGCTTCTCTTGCAGCCCAACCTTGATCCGTGCGGCGGCGCGGCTGATTTTTCGCGTCACGAACGTTTCGCCGCGGCGCGGGCTTTCGTGGTTGAAGAGGATGCCGTTGCTGGCGTGCAGGCCGTAGCTTTCGCGGTAGTTCACCGTGAGCCAGTAGGCGTAAACCTTGGCGCAGCCGTAGGGCGAGCGCGGCCAAAACGGCGTGGTTTCCGTTTGCGGGGTCTCCTGCACCTTGCCGAACATTTCCGACGAGGAGGCTTGGTAAAAGCGGATTTTGCCAATCAAATCAACCTCTCGGATGGCTTCCAGAATGCGTTGCGTGCCCAATCCCACGATGTCGCCAGTCGATTCCGGCACGTCGAAGGAGACGCGGACGTGGCTCTGGGCGCCGAGGTTGTAGATTTCGTCCGGCTGAAGCTGGTAGAGCAGCTTGGCCAGGGCGGATGAATCGCTCAAATCGCCGAAATGCAGTTGGAGACGCGGATTGGCGCTGTGGGGGTCCTGGTAGATGTGATCGATGCGCTCAGTATTGAACGACGAGCTGCGTCGGATGATTCCGTGAACCTCGTAGCCCTTTTCGAGCAACAGTTCGGCCAAATAAGAGCCGTCCTGGCCCGTGATTCCGGTGATGAGTGCTTTTTTCATGCTTAGGTTGCCAAAAGCGGTCGGGAGAGAACATCACCACGCCCTAACCGTCAATGAATTTCACGAAGACTTGACCCGCGCGAATTTGTGGCGATGAGGTTAGAGAAATGAAGCTCTCAACCATTCTCGCACCTCTCGTCCTGGCTGCCACGTTAGGTCAGGCCACCGCCCAGGATTTCAAAGTCGCCGTTGTCGATTTCAAAAAGGTCATTCTCGCCCACCCCGAAGCCAAGAAACTGGAAGCGGCCCTGAAACAGGAGGGCGAGAACGCCACCACCGTCATCAAAACCAAGGAAGAGGAGCTGGAAAAGCTGCGGAAAGACGCCGCAATGCTCCAGGAAAAAAAAGGCGCCGATGGAAAGCTGACCCAAGACTCCATTAACATGCTGCGCGACATGCAAGGTAAGGCGATCGAAATTCAGCGCAGCATGATGGACGTGCAGCAACGCACGCAGATAAAACTGACCCAACAGCGCGTTGAGGGCCTGAAAAAAGTGGTGGAAGAGGTCGCTGGATTGGTCAAAAAAGCCAACGGCGGCAAATACGCGCTGGTGCTGGACAGTTCCGCCCGAACGCCGGACGGTACCTTCCAGTTGCTGGATTCCCCCGGCGCGGATGACCTGACCGCCACCGTCATCGGCTTGCTGCCCAAGTGATGGCTCAACGATTTTGCGGCTGAATTGCCAGCCAAAGCCAGCCGGTCAGGAACGCCAACCCGCCAATCGGCGTAATGGCGCCCAGCATCGTCACCCCGCTGAGGCAAAGCGCGTAAAGACTGCCGCTGAAGACAAAAATCCCGATCGCGAGGCAAAGCCAGGGCCCTTTGGGCACGCCATCCGCGCGCCAGGAAATCGCGAACAGCGCCACGGCGTGAAGGAGGTGATAAAACGTGGCAGTTTCCCAAGTTTCGACGCGGCCGGCCGCCTCCAGCCGGCTTTCCAGCCCATGTGCGCCAAAAGCGCCTAGCGCAACTCCCAGAAAGGCCAGGATTGCGGAAATGCGGGTGTAGTTCATGATGTAGCCACCCTCCCGGCGAAAGTTTCGGCCCTCAACATGAAATCCACCCCCATTGCTTACCTGGACGCCGCCACGCTCGATGCCGGCGACATCAATTTCGCCCCGCTTGAGGCTTTGGGCGAACTAACGCTTCACCGCTTCACCGCTCCGGAACAACGGGTGGAACGCTGCCTGGCTTGCGAGGTGGTTTTGGTGAACAAGGTCGTCCTGGATCGCGAAACCCTGACCGCCGCTCAAGAGGCACTGCGCTACGTGGTGGTGACGGCGACGGGCACCAATAACGTGGATTTGGCGGCTGCCGACGAGTTGGGAATCCCCGTCAGCAACGTGAGCGGCTACTCCACGGAAAGCGTGGCCCAGCACACCCTGGCGTTGCTCCTCAACCTGGCCACCAACGTTCATCGTTACGCGGCCGAGCCCGAAAAGTGGCCGCAGTCGCCCATGTTCACCCGGTTGGACTACCCCGTGTTCGAGCTTGCTGGAAAAACGCTGGGAATCGTGGGATTGGGCACGATCGGCGCGCGCGTTGCCGAATTAGCCTCCGCATTTGGGATGAAGGTTGTGGCTTTGGCCCGCGAGGGCTCGAAATCCACTTCCGGACCGGTTCCCAGGCTGGAAAACGAGGCGTTTTTCCGCGAGTGCGACGCGATTTCGCTGCATTGCCCGCTTACCCCGGAAAACGAGCGATTCATCAACGCGGAGGTGCTGAAATTGATGAAACCCGGCGCTTTTCTCGTGAACACCGGCCGCGGACCGCTCATCGACGAAGCCGCACTGGCCGAGAGCCTGCGCGAGGGCCATCTGGGCGGAGCGGGGTTGGACGTTTTGAGCGTGGAACCGCCTCCGGCCGACCATCCGCTGCTTGGCCGGGACGTTCCCAACCTCATCGTCACCCCGCACAGCGCCTGGGCGTCATTGGAGTCGCGCAGCCGGCTTTTGGAGGCCGTTTGCGAGAATATTCGCGCGTTTCAAGCCGGGGCGCAGATTCCCAACCGGGTGGCTTGAAAAAACTCGAAACTCGAAATCCGAGAAAATACGAAATTCGAAACTCGAAATCCGAAGCGCGCTATCGGTAGCTTTGGTTGCCGCGCGTCTTGACTTTGGCGCCGCCGTCGATTTGCGCGACGTAACGGACGTTTTCGACTTTTGAGCCGGTAACCTCGCCCCGCGCCTTGGAGTTGGTCATCTTCAGCAACGCCGTTCCCTTGTAGGCGGTGCAATCCTGAACGTAGACGCGGTAGCTCTTGTTTCCGCACGTCCCACAGGCCCGGACCCCACGCTGAAAGCCCTCAAAATGGCAGTTTTTGATGTAAACCCGCGCCGTGGAGTTGATTTGGATGCATTTGTCCGCCGCCTTGTAAAACAGGCAGTTTTTGATGAAAACCTTGGAGCTGCTGTTGCCGTATTTGACGGTGATCGCATCCTCTCCCACGTCGCGAAAGTCCACATTTTCGATGTAAGTCGTGGTCGGCTGATTTCCTCGCAAAACCACCCGAATCCCGTCAGCAGCGGGTTTATCGACGATCAAATTCTTCACCCGCGCGCCGCCCTCCACCACGATCAGCGGCTTCTGGTTCTCGCTCTGGCCGCCATCGCCCATTTTCGAGGCAATTCCCACGTAGCGGGTGTATTTTCCGTTCGAGACCTTGATTCCGTCCAGCCGCTGTCCTTTGGGCACGAACAACGGTTGCCCCAGCTTGATCGTGCGCCAATAACCCCTCCGGCTCGGCGTCCGAATCTCCCGCGTGCCCGATTCCCGCGCCTCCTTGCTGTCCGGCGCCGGTTGGGGAAATTTGACCCTCCCCCTGATGATCGCGATGAGCGGGAACAGGTCGTCCTCAAAGTTAAACGGTTCGGCCGGGATGACCATGGCCGAAGAGCTGGGCGGACGTTCCGGGTCGCTATCCGGCGCGAACCACTCCGCCGGCAATCCTTGCAAATTCGTGGTCGCGGCCCACTCCTGAGGCGTGTCGTCGGCGCCTTGCACTTCCGTGCCTTCGAGCGCTCGGTCCTCCGGATCGATGAGGTCCACCTGTTGGGACAGCTCGTTAGGGCTCAGATTCCTTCCACCTGCATCGGCGCTCTCCGACGCGGCCCCCGCATCGCGGTAATCAGGCGGATTGACGGTCGATTCTCCCTCGCGGGATGTCTCCGACGATTCCCCCGGTCTGGAATCCGCCGGGTGCGTCGGCGATCCGTTCGCAAGCGGTCAGGGCCAGGAGGACGAGCCCCAAGCCCGCCCAACTCCCCCAAGTTTTGGTTGGTGTCGTTTTCATTTGTGCGTTGGCGATTTTTGTTTGCTCTTACCCCGCGACCATCGGTCGATTGGCGAGGCATAACAAAATCACCACGAATTACAAGCAAAATATTCCCTGCGCCCTAACATGTGCCCGGAATTATGGCTTGGCCAGGGTACGTGAGGCGATTTTTTCCTTCAAACGCAGCCGGTTGCGTTCGTTCCTCTTCCAGGCTTTGGTGCCTCATGAAAAAACCAGCCCCGATCTTAGCGGCCGCCGCCGCGTTGTTGGTTCAACTCAGCTCGGCCATCGCTCAGGAGGCCCCGCCTGAGTTGCGCGAATTTTCCGAGCGCGTGCACGCGATTCGACGCGAAATCCACGAGCTGGCCGAAGCCGGCAAGCACGACCAAGCCCGGGCGCACGAACGCGAACTTCACGAATTGATGCGCCGGAAACCGGAGTTGGCCGAACGCTACCACCACCACAAGCGCGACCACGAACAGCGGGAAATCGCCGCTCAGCTCGAAAAACTTCGTGCCGCGTTAGGGCGAGCCAAGGAGGAGGGCAACGAACGCGCCGCAGACGAAATTCGCGAGCAGATGGAGCGAATCGAACACGCGCGACACGGCCGGGATGAGGCGGAAAACGCCGAACGCCGCCTCCACCACTTGTCCCAGGCCGCCGATCACCTGCAGGCTGCCGGATTTGCCGATGAAGCGCACCACGTTCGCCAACGAGCGGAGGAATTGGAGCGCAAACTGAGGGAACATCACGCGGGAAATCTGAAACGCGAGGTGGCCGAGTTGCGCGAAGTGGTGGGCGATCTTCAGGCCGAGATTCAATCGCTTCGCGCGCAGTTAGCGGAGCGGGATTGAGCGGTGTCATGCCAGGGCGCCCCGGGCGAAACGCGTGCGGCGGTCAAAAAACCGAAAAATTCGCGAAAAAAAGCCGCGGCAGGTCCTTGATAGAATTCTGCGCACGGAATTCGGTGCTAGAAGACGCGCAGAAGCGCCTTTTTTCAACTCATGAAAACCACGTCTTTCGTCCTCTCCGCCCTCCTTTTCAGTTTCGTGCTGGCCGGGGCCGATCCGGCTGTCAGCAACGCCGCCGGCTCGCTGAACGCCAAGAAATTGGCCAAAATGACCCCGGAACAGCGCATCGACTACCTGGTCGAAACCAAGCTGAACGAGCAAAAAATCTCGGCAAACGCCAGCATCGACGATGCAACGTTCGTGCGCCGGATATTCCTGGCGATCGCCGGCCGGATTCCCACGATTGAGGAGGCCGAAGCGTTTCACGCTGAAAAATACGAAAACAAGCGCGAGCGGCTCATCGAGAAGCTGCTGGAAAGCGAGGGATACGTCTCCCATCAGTACAATTTCTGGGCTGACGTCCTGCGCATCAACCAGCGGCTGGGAAGCAGCGGTCCACAAGCTGAGGCAGCCTATCAATTGTGGGTCAAGCGGGCGCTGCGCGAAAACATGCCCTACGACAAGATGGCTTATGAGTTGGTGCGCGGCCGCGGGCACATTTGGGATAACGGCGCCGCCGGCTACTATCAGCGCGACCGCGGAATGCCGCTGGACAACATGTCCAACACCGTGCGCATCTTCCTGGGCACGCGGCTGGAGTGCGCCCAATGCCACAACCACCCGTTCGATAAGTGGACGCAGATGGATTACTACAAAATGGCCGCGTTTAGCTTCGGAATGAGCGCCAATGGCTACGGCGTTGAAAATCGCACCGCCATGAACCGCCACTTCGGCACCAAACGCACGGAGGTGTTTCGCAAGGCCATCGAAAAGAAGGCGGGCAAGGACGTGGCAAAGTCGTTTCCCGTGATTTATCGCGAACGCGACATCAAGCGCTACGTGGACCGCGCCAAATCTCGCAAATACTGGGACAAAACGCTGGCCAAGCTTGGCGTGACGGAAAAGCGGTTCTACGCCTTGGTCGAGCACGGCCAAAAGGCGCTTGGCGGCGTTGAGGAGGACTATCGCTCCATTCGCGCCGCGGAGCAGGAACTCTATCGCCGCGTGCGCTACACCACCACCAGCGAGCAGGAACGGCAATTGAAGCTTCCCCACGACTATCAGTACAGCGACGCCAAGCCGTTCGAAGTCGTGACGGCGGACACCATGTTTGGCTACGACATCGACCTGGAGAACATCACCGACAGCACCATCGACGCTTACGCGGAGTGGCTGACCTCCAAGGACAACCCCACCTTCACCAAAGTCATCGCCAACCGTCTTTGGAAGCAAGTTTTCGGCGTTGGCCTCTTCGAGCCGGTGGATGAATTGACGGAAATGACCAAAATTTCCAACCCGGAACTGATGACCTACCTGGAGGACCTGGTGCGCGAATTGGGCTACGACATGAAGGCTTACCTGAAGGTGCTCTACAACACCCAAACCTACCAGCGCACGGCGGATACCGGCGAAATCCAGATGGGCGCGCCCTACTACTTCCAGGGCCCGGTTTTGCGCCGCATGAGCGCGGAACAAATCTGGGATTCCATCGTGGGCTTGGCCTTGCCGGAGGCCGACAGCTATCGGCCGCGCCTTAAAACGCAGCTCACCAGCATCGAAAACCTGCGGCTCATGTACGCCAGCCTAGCGGAGATTCCGATCGACGAATACATCGCCATGACCCGGGAAATCGGAGATGCCATCAGCACCATCACCCCGAAGATCAACGCCATCCGCGAAGAGGTGCTGAAAGCTCGCGAAGCCGACGACATGGACCTTTACGGCAAGAAACGCCAGGAATACCGCGAATTGCAGAGCGAAATGAACCGCGTAGTCTCGAAAATCGGCTTCAAAAAACTGCATCAAGCGGTGAAAGGCGAAGACTTGTTGGCCGCGCTAGGCATGAGCGAAATGACCATGAAAAGCGCGGATTCCCAGCCATCGATGGCTGCGGGCGCGCAATCCGGCGGCACAGCAGTGTTGACCCGCCTGCCCAAGCCGAAATTTCCCAAGCCACCGGCGGATTTGGATCGCAAAAAGCAGCAAAACTGGCTCAAAGCCAAGAAGGCGGACTACACCACCTACTCCAGGCTGGTTGCCCAAATGGCGCGCGCCTCGGAATTGGAGTCTCCGGCACGCCGGGGCCATTTTTTGCGCGAATTCGGCCAATCAGACCGCGAAGTCATCGAAAACGCCTCCCACCACGCCTCCGTGCCACAGGCGCTGAACTTGCTGAACGGTTCGATCGTCGAAGCGTTGACCAACGAATTCGCCGTTTTCGGCAAGCGCATTCACTCAGCCGGCAACCCCGAGGAGAAGATCCGCATGATCTTCCAGGCCATGCTCACCCGCGAGCCGACAGCCCAGGAACTGAAGCTGGCACAGGCGGAAATCGAGAAATCTGGACCCTCAGCCTACGAAGGGCTGGTGTGGGCCTTGCTCAACACCCAGCAGTTTTTGTTCGTGCAATAGCGCGACAATTTTGCCGCTATGGCTCTGCGAGGGACAATGCCCTGAGTGCCGTGATCGTGACTAGCGAACTTGAAATTGTCCAAACCGCCGCACGCAAACTGGAGTCCGGCGGACAAGTGTTCGTCGAATACGTCACCGCGAACTTGGAGCCGTATTCGGCCGCTCCAGCCCGTGGGCCGCATGCCCATGAAGCGGTGAGATCTTGCCGAGCAAATTCTTTCATGGACGCGCGGGCGACTGAAGGTATACTAACATTATGCCCATCGATGCGACTCCTCTCTGGGACTGGATAACAGAACGCCATAGCATTTATCTCAAGAAGGCGGCTGGCGAGCCGCCGCCTTGGACCGACGACCCCGTGCTTCGCGAATACTCGTTCTGCAATGTCTTCCGTGAGATCGACAAAGTCACGGTTTGGATTCGCGAGAACTGGCGTGAGCCCTATGCGGACAATGAGAATCTCTGGATTGCGATGTGCCTCGCACGGCAGGTTAATTGGCCCGATACATTGGCGGAGATCGGTTTCCCTGAGGAGACCTACGACGCTGACGCCATTCAAACCGCGCTCGAAACCCGCCAGGCCCGTAATGGATCCAACGGAAAGCCTGAAAAGGTCTACACCGGGGCATACATGATTAGCGCTCCCTCAGGAGATTACAAAGGGATGGCGAAGCCCGAATACACCGCCCAAATCGTCGTGGGCCATGTTTGGCGTAAGCGCGAGGACTTCTACGACCGTTTCGTGCGAAGCAACGAGCAACCCACGCTGCAAGCCATACACGCCTGGCTGAAGCAATTCCGGGGCTGGGGCGATTTTATGGCCTACGAGGTGGTCACGGATTTGCGCCACACCCGCTACCTGCGCGAAGCGCCTGACATCAACACTTGGGCTGTCGCCGGCCCCGGGGCCATTCGCGGACTCAACCGTTTACATGGCCGCCCCTACAAGCGCAGCATGTCTCAAGAGCAGGCCTGCGTGGAGATGCGCGAGCTGCTGGATCTATCGAAGAGCAACCTGCCGGATTTCGTCCCGCCACTTGAGTTACGCGAAATCGAGCACTCTTTGTGCGAAACGGACAAATGGCTCCGTGTCAAGCAGGGCCAGGGCCGGCTCCGCTCGAAATACCGGGGTGCAAACCCGGAAGCGACGCTAGCCAAACCCAAGAAGAAGGGGCGTGGAAGGCCACGCAAACAACCCGATCCAGCCCAGTTGCCCCTTTTCGACCCTGCCGGAGGAGGGGGCAAAGCCGCCTGATGCAAGTTATCCGCGCCCGAAACGTCAACGATGCCCTGGTCAAGGGCGTCGCGCTCATGCATGCCGATGCTATCCAGCAAGCTAGCCGCAATGGGAACACACTCGAGCATCCCGAACCGGTATGCACCATCTACGAGCGCCCCACCGAGCGTGTCCTCTTCGACAAGGTGCGCGACGCCAATCCCTTCTTCCATCTGCTCGAATCGTTGTGGATGTTGGCGGGGCGACGCGACGTTGCCTGGTTGAAGCGCATCCTGCCGCGTATGGCTGAGTTTTCCGACGATGGCGTCATCTTTAACGCGGCCTACGGCTATCGTTGGCGCAATCAGTTCGAGCTGAAGACACCCGACGACGCCTCATCGACCGACCAACTGACCGCGATCGCCGATCTCCTGAAAGCCGATCCCGACAGCCGCCGGGCTTTGCTGCAGATTTGGGACGCCCGGGCCGATCTCGCCGTAAAAAGCAACGACCTGGCCTGCAATACCCAAGCGATGTTCAAAGTTCGCGATGGCCGGCTCAACATGCTCGTTACCAATCGCTCCAACGACATGGTGTGGGGCTGCTATGGCGCCAACGCGGTGCACTTCTCCGTGTTGCAGGAATACATGGCCGCGCGCATCGGCGTCGCCGTGGGCGCCTATCGCCAAATGAGCGATAGCTTCCATGCCTACGACACCACCTGGGGCAAAGTGGCCGATCTCGGCGAACGCTACGAGGGTGATCCCTACGCGAAAGATGAGGTTCGTGTCTTTCCGCTAGTCGCCGTGCCGGAGGCATTCGACTCCGAGCTTCAGCGCTGGTTTGATAACCCGCCCGATGCGTTGACGCCGCAAGACTGGGATGAAGCGCCGGGGGCCGCTTGGCGCAATCCGTTCTTCCACGATGTCGCCACGCCCATGTATCAAGCGATCTTTGCCTACAAAGAGCGCAAAAATCGAGACGAAGCCAATCAATGGCTAGACCGCTGCGAAGCAACCGATTGGCAGCGTGCCGGGCGCGAGTGGCTGCAACGGCGCAAGAAGTGGTGAGTGAAGATGCCAGCAAGACCTTGCTCGACCGGCTCGCGGACTGCGACGACGAAATGCTGGAAGGCTTCATCGCGCTCGCCGACCGCATCCATACAGCGCGTCAGAAACCTGGCTCCAGCGGCTATCTGCGCTATCTCAGGGAGGTCGCCGCCAGCGACGTGCAAGGGCTGATCAACGCCGAGAAGTCTTACGGCATCAGTTGGAAACTGCGCGGTGGCGTCGACACCTTTCACATGCTGCTGCGCAAGTGGGAGCGCGTCGAGAAACGCGCGGCTGAAGACATCCCCGCGCAATTCGGCCAAGCGGGCGCCAGTCCCTACGATATCTTCGAGCACATCGCCGCCGATTCGGCGGTCCACGGAATCATCGACGACATCCGGGATTTACGCCGCTACCTCATGCTCGGCGAAGCCGAAGTGCGCGCCCGCGAACTCACCGGTGGCGCCGACAGCGACCGTGGCTTCCTCGACCAACTCCAGCCGATCGCCGACGATGACGTCCGTGCCATTGAAGAGAAGGAAACGGACTACGGAGACAGTTGGCGGCGAAACGGCGGGATCGGCGCCTTCATGATTTTCGCCCGCAAATGGGACCGCATCAAACAGCGCGTCACCACCGAAGTTGCACCGCCTCAGGAGCAGCAAATCGACCTCGACCTACCGGATTTGGACAAGGCCAGCGGCCCAATGAAAGCATCGCGAGACAACATCCTCGAACACATCGCCGCCGACCGCCGCGCCGAGCCAATTCTCGACGACATCCGCGACCTGCGCCAGTTTCTCCTGCTCACCGAAGCCGAGATGGTCGCCCGCGGCGCCGTGCAGATTGGGTCCGCGCGGGACGACAAGGAGGGGAGTTGATTGTCACACCTCCCGCACGAGGCGGAAACCGGTCGATTGATTGTGATAGCCAGGGTGAAAGCGCAGGCGAAACGACATGCGCGCCTCGTCAGGCCAGTAGTAGAACGAGCCCCCGCGCAGCACGCGCGGGAAGTAACGGGCCACTTCAATGGACTGATTCAACCTTGCTTCGTTCCAATTCTCATCCTGCGCACGCTTCCGAAGCTCCTTCACCATGGCCTTGCTGGCTTCGTCATCGCGTCCAGGCTCATCCTCCGCGTTCTCGCGTCCATCATCGGGACGGTAGGGATAGCGAAAGCGGTCTTTGTCGTAGCACGAGGAAGTCCATTCAAAGGCGTTGCCGCTAATGTCGGCAAGTTCGAGTGAAGGTTTCTTGCGAAATAACTTGGCGAGTACGGCGAGACGCCCCTCTGGCGCGTCCAGGTAGAGGCCTACCGGGGTGGTCGCACGGACGTGACTTCGAAACGTGTTGCAGCGTGTCTGATCGAAGTCACAGCCCCAAGGATATATGGCTCTCCCAGATCTTCCGAGGCGTGCGGCCGCCTCCCATTCCGCCTCGGTTGGCAAGCGCCAGCTCTCCCCAGTACGGGCGGAAAGCCAGGCGCAATAAGCGCTCGCTTCGTACCAGCTGATACCGACGACTGGCTGCAGAGGATTGTCGAAGTTTTGATCTCGCCAGCGGCGTGGCTCGACGTGACGCCCTCCTGCAAAATCCGTTTTCACAGAGGCTGCAAATTCGTCATGGGTTTTGTCACGCGCCTTGCGCTGATCTTCGGCTATTTTTTCGCTAATGTCGCGAATCTCGAGCTTGGAGTCGATATAATCACGGTTCTCAAGCAGCATGAAGCGAAACGCATACCACTGCACCGTGCGCGCAGCGTGGGTGGTTTCACCGCTCCACCACAATTTGGATGCTTTGGTCTGCCACCATTGTTCATCCTCGTATCCACCATCCTGCATGAAGCGTTTCCACTCCGCATTGGTGACTGGGAATTGTGAAATGTTGAACGCCTTGAGATGGACAGAGTGGCGTGGTTTCTCGAATCGGTGTTGGGAATCATTCTGCCCGATGCGATAGGTTCCTTGGTCCACCCGCAAAAGAGGCGGCGTTAGTACTTTGAAGCCGCCTGTGCAGGGCCGCTCAGTGAAACGGGAATCGCCCAGGTCGCCCAGCGCTTTTCCGGCAGAGATTCGGGCTCGCAGGACGCCGCGGCAGTCGTTCATCCGAGATCGTAGTTTGTCGCGTAGTTCCTCCATCAGCACATCAGTCAGTGGCTGCCTTCCGGTGGGTTCGCCACTATCACGGCTCTGGAAATCCGCTACGCGCACCTCTGCGGCGGCGCGGCCTGCGAGCGGCAAGTTCGCCTCCATCAAATCTCGGATAAACCTCTCGCGATCTTCAGCCATCTGCACTGCGAACAGGGTGCTCTCCTCCCATCCCGTAGTGTCGGCTGGCGGGAGTGGATCGCTGGTGTTTACCGGCACGAGTTCGTCGACATCTGAGTTCCGCCAGCCAACCCGCACTAGCCGCGCGTCAAATGTCTCGGCTAGCCGGCGGCCAGCAAAGAATTCCTGGATTAACTGGTGGGCGAATTCCACTGTGGATGCACTTCGGTTGTGTTCGAGGATTGAGAGTTCGCATGCTGCCCGCAATATGACGCGGGCATCTTCCTCGACGCCAAGCTCCGGCGCCAACTCCTCGAGCGCCACCTCGTGGTCGAGTTTAAGCTGCAAGCGCTCTCCAGTCGTGATTTTGCCACCTTTGTTCTGCATACTAAGAGCAAGTTTCCCCAGTTGCCTGAACAACGGCCCACGCTCCAGCAATTCGTAAGGGGTGCGCCATCCGTCATTGGAACGAGCCAAGCCACCGTCAAGACGGCTGACATCGTCCTTTGAGAGCGGGCCGGGCTGTCTGATGGTTTGATTGTCATTATTGTATTCTCGCGCTAGCAGCATGCGCATAAACGCCGTTAACAGAGCGGCCCGGTCGCGCGGCACCTGCCCAGTCCGTTTGAAAACATCGACCAGCATGCGCAAGAAGTAGGCCGTTTGGTAGAGGTCGAGCTGATCCTCAATGCGGGCATACAACTCCGTGGCTTTGTCTCCTGCATAGTGGTCGAGGAATTTTTCGATGGTTGGTGGATCCAGCCGTTCGATCCTGATGTGCGGCACCATCTCCTCGCCCGCCGCCGATAGACTGCTGCTGTAAAGTAGGGAGCGGCAGGAGATGATGATGCGGCACTTCCAGTCGCGGTCACGCACCTCAGCGATGAAGGCCTTCCAATCCGCGACCAAATCTTCGTAGCTTTTTTCATGCTTTTTCCCGCCACGCGGCATTTCGTTGAGCGCATCCAACAACAAATAAGAGTCCGGTCGCTGAAGCAGTTCCTCCAAAGGCTGTATCTGTAGGTTCCCTTTGCGCCAATGCCGGTCCCAACGCTCGTTCAGCCAATCCAGGGGAGCGTCAGGGGAACTGCGGTCTTCGTTCTCATAGTCCCGGAGTGAAACAAAGTAGCTGAATGGCGATGCCAATTCGCCAGTGGGATCCTGCTCCCGCGCGTGGCGGGCTTCCTGAAGATCGAAGTGGCGGAGCAGGGTGCTTTTGCCCGATCCCGGACTACCCAGCAGCACGAAGGCGGGATACTTTTGATTTTGTTCCTCGTCCAGCACGGCCTTCAGCGTTTCATAGTCCTTCTTTTGCGGTTCCCATCGTTCGTCATGCTCGGATCCGCGATCGAGCAATAGCGCTAGCTTCGTGAACAATTGGTCGTTCGCGCCACAGCCGGGAGCCGACCACTCTTTAATGCGGTCTTCCCGAAAATTTCGGAAGAAGGGAGGGCGCTGCTTTCCTAGAACGTCATCGACCAGCCCATTGAGCGCTTGGGAAGAACGCACGTCCGGGATCTCCTCCTTATCAAACGGTGGCGGGTAGGTCGTCGGATCGGTGCCGTCGATACAGCAGCAGATCAGCTTGCCCTGCTCGCGCGCCTTGACGATTTCATCGCGCAACACATGTCCTTCGTGTGGGGCGCCGGATGGAAATCTGGCGACGACATTGGCCGACCACACCGCTAATACGGCATCAGCCCCTTCGTGCGCCTCGTCGATTTCATCCTGATAAGGGCGCCCCGCGTGGATGCGCAGAAACCCGGCTTCGTCCGGCGAATAACCGAGATTGACCGGATTGTCGATCCAGACCGTGACGCCCGATTGGGTGAGCGCATCGACAATCGCCCGAAGGTGCTCTCTGTTTTGCGTTTTATCCCGATTGGCATGACTAATAAATACGTACTGCATCGTTCTCTCTGTTATCGGCCTCTTTGCCCAAGAGGCACTACTGGTTCCAAGCTGAGTCCTCGCGACTGAATGGGCACAATAGAGACGCTCCACACACGTCAGAACTGGATGTAAAGGATGATTTGGGTGTTGGCAACCATAGATCTCTCCGGAGATAAACTTTCCCAGGTTAGCAGATCGGGGCGTTTCAACTTGGCAAGCTCGCTGCCTGGCAATACGCTAGCCCATGTCCAGAATCATCGCCGTTTTATGGGATTTCGACAAGACTCTGATTACCGACTACATGCAGACGCCGCTCTTCGAGCACTATGGCATCGACGCCCTGCGATTCTGGGACGAGGTCAACGCACTGCCGGAATTCCATGCCCGCGAAGGGACCGATCTGCTCGCCTCGGAATTCCTCTACCTCAACCACATCCTCACCTACGTGCGCCGAGGGGCGCTTCCCAGGCTCAACAATGAAATGCTGCGCAGCTTCGGCGCCAAGCAAAACCTGGCGCCGGGCGTGCCCGAAATCTTCGAGCACATCGCCGCGTTCGTCGCCAACGACGAGCTTTTTCGAAACGCAGATGTTCACATCGAGCACTACATCATCAGCACGGGGCTACGCCAAATCGTTCTGGGAAGCCCGGTGGCGCCATACATGCGCCACGTTTGGGGCTGCGAGTTTCTCGAACGACAGGCGCCTCCGGGCTTTCTCGACGGCGCCGTCGAGGAAAACCGCGAGCGCGTGATTTGCGAAATCGGCTACGTGATCGACCACACGACCAAAACGCGCGCGCTGTTCGAGATCAACAAAGGCGTGCGCGAAAACCTGGGAATCGATGTGAATTCGCGCATTCCGAAATCGCGACGGCGGATCCCGTTTGAAAACATGATCTACATCGCCGATGGCCCCAGCGACATTCCATCACTTTCCGTAATCAAGCAGAACGGAGGCAAGACATTCGGAGTTTTCCAGCCGGAATCTCCACGCGACCAGCAACAGGCCAAGTTGCTGCTCGATCAGGAACGCGTGGACGACATCTGGCCGGCGGACTATCGGCCCGGCTCGAGGGCCTGCACATCGTTACTGGACCAAATATCCGAGATCGGGCGTCGTGCGGCAAGCAATCCTGCCGCCCTGCAGAGCCCTCAACCAGTCGCGCCGACTCCCGATCACATTTACCGATGAGATCGCGCTGTGCATTTGTGGGGACATGCTGGAACTGTCGTGTGCAAAAGATCTGCTGCGTTGTCGGCCACTGGATCTTTGGACAGCTTCCAATCTATGATCGGCCCCTCGCGCTGTTCGGTTAACCACAAGGTGTTTCCAAATTCCACCTCCGCGTCGGCTTTGCCCCGCACCCCGGTTGATGTCGGGCTCGTAGAGCAAAAGGATTTTGTCTTTGCTAGGGACTAGGCGGCCACCGATGATGCGTTCGCACGCTTGGCGCAAGGCCTGGGGCAATAGTTCGAGAATCGAATCGATACGTTTGATGATTTGTTCGGCTTGTGACCTGGTTAGGTCGGTCTCGCTCCAGCGCTCATCCAAGAAATCACGGTGGCGCCGGTCGTGGCTTCGTATTTTTTTCAACTTGGCCATCTAGGCTGGTTTTGTCATTAGTCTCGGCTTCAGCGCCATCAACGTCGTCTTCGGGGCCTCCCGCGTGTTAGTTGGTGGTGTTGGAGGCTGATTTTGATCACGAACTGCGCCACCAGGTCAAAACCACACCCTCCGACCTCGCCAAACTGCCCGACGCCAAGCTTCCCGGCAAGAGCGCCGAAACCCGCAAACTCGCCACCCAGCATCTCGAAGCGGCGGGCAAATACGGCCTGACCCAAGAGCACATTAACCTGCTGGAAACTCGCGAAAAAGCCTATGACGCCGTCGTCGTTGCCCCTCGCGGAGCCCGCAACCGCACCAGCCGCCTCACCCGCTTGCTCGACGAAGAATTCCGCTCCATCACCCAATTTCTCGAAGACATCCTGGATCAAATGATGCTTCTCTTTCGCGAAGATCATCCCGACTTTTTCGCCGAATACAAGCGCTCCCGCCGCATCGGCAAGCGCACCGGCTTCTCCGCGCCTCGCAATGGCGACAGCAGCGGATCTGACTCGGGCGCCGACACAAATCCGGATGTGTCAGCTCCTTCATCGCAGCCGGAAGACGCCGATGAGGCCACGGCATCCATTCCCAGTAGCGCGGCGGAAGCTGCGTAGTTTCAAAATCCAAGCTATTCTGCTAGCGATCCGTGAGAGATTCTTAATTCTCACATTCCGGCGATAAATTCTCCGTCCCGTAGGGACCGATGATGAATGTAGCCGGGGCGCTTTAGCCCCCGGTAAAGCAGGCAAGACAGCCCCCGTCGCGTCAGCGACCGGTTTTCCGGACACGACATCGCCTCAGCATAAACGGAAACGGTCGCTATGCGACGAGACCGGAACCTATCCCCGGAAATGGTGGACAAAATCGCCTACCTCCCATCCTTCGCAATTCCCTGGCAATAAGCGCCCAACACAGCGCTGCATGCCGGAATTCGGCGAAATTCCGCCAACAACCTGAAAAAAGTTCTTGCCAAATCGGCCAACTTCCCCTAAAAACTCTAACAACTCCATGTTGTTGCGGAGTTTCGGGGCGCAGATCTCCCTCCGCGCTGCGTTCCCCCCCAAAATAGTAATAGCCAGAAAAATTGGTAGGTCATGAAAACGTTGCCAGGTTTGTTTCATCGCAATCTCAATCTCAATATCGGTGTTGTTGGTGGTAGTTTCGCCATTTTCCTCTTCCTCGCACCGCAGTCATTCGGAGGTGCTCTTGCTGGTCAGGCGAAAGCTTTCTGGCGTCTCTCTTCATCCCTAACAATACCACATCATTAGGTGTCGGCTATTTAATTTTCGGATTAATACCGCTCCTTCCCTTCACGCGCAGGACGATTCCTACTATTCCGACCCCTATTCTTCCGATCCTTACTCCGACCCTGCATCCGGCACCGGCGATGATTGGAGCGATCCCTACGCGGATGATGATGGCGACGGTATTCCCAACGACGATGAGGAGTTCATCTACGGGACCAATCCGCTCCTTCCTGACAGCGATTTCGACGGGCTAACTGATTCGGAGGAAATTGGCGGCGTTGAAGTTTATGAAGTTTATCAACATACGGACTGGGTAGACGATGGGTTTGGCAACATCACCGAGGAAAACGTCTACATGTATTGGTCCACCGCAACTTATACCACGACGCTGGACCCGACAAATCCGGACAGCGACGGCGACCAACTCCCCGATGGATTCGAGCGCGATTACGGCACAAACCCAGAGGATCCTGCCGATGCCGAATATCCTTCTCCCACCACCGGCCTCAGCTTTCTCTTGGAATATTGGGCCGGTACCGAATATCCGTACGATTCTGACGGCGATGGTCACCTCGATCACAATGAAATTTTTTGGTAATTCTAGTGCCCACGATCCGAATGATGTGCCTGCTGACACCACCACGGACGATTCCTCGACCACGGAGGACGACGGTTCGGCGTCGAGCGATGGCTCCGGCAGCGGCGACGGCGATGCGACAACCGATCCCGGCGATGGAACCAATCCTGACGGCGATTCTACCGATACAACGACTTCGGACACGGACACCCCCTCGGATACAACCACCGAGGAAGAGACCGACGATTGGGAGTTGGATACCGATACCGACGGAATTCCGGACTTATGGGAGGCGCTTCTCGGTCTGGATCCGAACGATCCCAACGACGCTGCGTTAAATTCCGATGACGATGAGTTGCCAAACTGGGCCGAGGATCTGATCGGCACGGATAAGTTGCTTGGCGATACCGATGGCGATTCTTATAGCGATAGCGAGGAATGGTATGGAATCGAAAAAACCATCTTTGTGGTGGATGAGACCACCGGCGACACCGTCGAGCAAATCGAAACGTATTTTACCGATCCGCTTTTGGCGGATACCGATGGCGATCTGTTGCCGGACAACGTGGAAATCGACGAGCTGGAGAATTTTGATCCCACAGATTCCGCTGATGGCGATGCCGATAATGATAACGACTTGGCCAGCAACGGGCGCGAGTATCAATTAGGCACGTTGTGGGATGTGGCCGATACCGATGGCGGGGGTGTTTTGGATGGTATCGAGGACTTGGTCGGCACCGATCCTTTGAACGATCCGCTGGATGACACCCAGGCGCAGGAATTGGCCGATCAACAAGGAATCTCGCCGCCTTCCGAAGGGGGAAGCGGCGGTGGTGGTGGAGGAGGCGGCAGCGACGGAACCAATGTGGCGGAAGCGCCGTTGGATAGCGATGGAGACGGCATCGACAATGCGACCGAAATCGCCAACGGCACGGACCCGAACGACCCCAACAGCACCGTGCCTGCTCCAAGGTGTCCGGCATAGACAAGTTTTCAGTTTTAAGGGTTAAGTTTTAAGTTCCCGGTCCGCACAAGGAACAAAACACAAGGAACAAAACACAAGGAACAAAACACAAGGAACAAGGAACAAGGAACAAGGAACAGGACAAAACATGCGCCTCATCACCTGCATCATCAGCTTTGCCGCTACCGCAATTGTCGGTTTGGCGGCCCCGGTCGATTTAAGTCCGCCGGCGACGATGTTGGGTCATGCTGACGAACGCGGCCAGTTGCGCTATGTCATTAACCTGGGTTCGATCTATTTCTCGGATGGGGGCGCGTTGCCGTTGCGGATGGATTTTTCCAGCGCCCGCGCCGGGGAAGAAAAGTCGCCCGCGGGTTGGGATGGCTGGTTCTGCGGCGCGTTGCAGGCGCGCGCGGAGTTTTATGGCGGCAAGGAGTATCTGCGCGTGACCTTGCTTTGCGCCAAGCAGTTATATATGAAGCGCGATCCAAAAAATGCCGCCCGTTATGTCAGCCAGGACGGCAGTTGGATCGCCACCATCACCGGCAACGTTATTTTGGTGGAGCGCGTCGATAGCTGGCAGTTGCGCTTTGTGGATGGCGACATCGTCAGTCTTCGCACGGATGCTGGCGGGGAGTTTGCCTGGGTGCGCCAAAACGGCAAACTGTTTGCCATTCGTGAAAAAGGTTCGGAAGCCGTCCCGGCAAAGATTGAATGGAAGGACGGCCGCATCGCCGCCATTCAAACCGTGGAACGGCGCTATACGTTTACCTACGCGAACGAAGACGGTAAGGAAGAGGACGGCGGTTTCCTCTCCCAAATCCAGTGGCCCCGCTCATCCGCCGCCCAAGCACAATATAGTTTCGTGCAATCCGCAAATTCCCTTCGGGTGCAGCGCGACGCCCTGCGTCCGCTTCAATTCACCTGGGACGCCGAAACCAAGCGCCTCACCGCCGATGGCCTCCACACCTACAAACTGGAGCAATCAAGCACAAAAAACAAAGAACAAGGCACAAAGAACAAGGAACCAAGCACAACAAACCCAAAACTCCTCCTCATGATCGACTCCCGAGGCGAAACCATCGGGCGTTCCGTCGATAGCCAAAGCGGCCGCACCCGCATTCGTTACGCCGATGGTCACGAAATGATCATTTATCGCATTACCCGGCTTGGAAGCATGTTTGGCGCGATTGGACGCGTCGATTATCTTGCCGGGGAGGAGAAATTCACGCTCTTGCGCAATCATTTTGACTCAATTGGAAGAGTCAGCAAGCGAACCTGGCTCGGCTCGCCTTTTATGCTGAAGGGTTACGCCGGCGGCCGCTATGACGCCGCCTTCAACCCGCAAAAATCCTTCGAGCCCTCCCGCCCTACCGTAACTATCGATCGATTGCGCGAAAAAAAGCCGGTGGAGATCCAATTTGCCTACTCAGGCTTGGGGCTATTGCGCTCCATCCGCGTGGGCGATGAGGAAGTGGTAAAAACGGAGCATGATGCAAAGGGAAATGTCACGCGCCGATGGGTAAAAGGGCGGTTTGAGGAGAAGGTGAGCGTTGGAAATTTGAAATTGGAAAATGGAGAAGAGAAACTGGAAAATGGAAACTCGAAATCGGGTGACGGCAAGGATCCGCGAGTTCGGGAAGTTTGGCTTTTGGCGGGCGAAGGTTCGCCATCCCGGGAATTGTCAAAATCCGAGAGAACGCTGCTCTTGCGCGAGGAGTTGGATAGCAACGGAAACGTCTTGGAACGCTCTGCCGCGGATGGCCGGCGCACAGAACGGCGCTATGATGATAACGGGCGGCTGGTTTACGAAAAAATCTGGGCGCCGGATGGCAAATCCGGCATTTCCGAGCGCCGCCTCAGTTATGACGACACAAACCGTCGCGCCACCGAAACCATCACCAATCTGCTGACGACGCGTTCCGAACATTTTGGCTATATCCTCACCCCGGGCGGCGAATTGACCGCGCGGCAAAAAATCGCCGAGCAACAAGCCAAAACCCAAACTTCTCCCTCACCCCAACAGAACGAAGAATCATAAGCCCAACAAAGCACAATTTGGAACAAGGCACAAGGCACAAGGCACAAAGCACAAGGAACAAAGCACAAAAAATGAACATGAAACCACCCACCCCCATCATCCATTCAACGTTCCTATCCCTTTTTGTTTTAGCAATAGCGTCCGTTGGTGTCAGTTTGGCCCAAACGTCCTTTGTCGAGACCGGAAACGTCCGCCAGGTTTATTCCGTATCGACCAACGACGGACATTATTACGAGGCCGACTCCGAGGGAGACCTCATGATGCAGATTTTGCAAGATTTTCCCAATGCGGAAACTCGTCCCGACATTGGCGTTAGCGGAGTTGAAATGCAGACCATTGAAATGGTGGAAATGGCCGAAATTGACGAATACACGCAAGAAGTCATTTACACCTGGGAAGAGCAAAGGGCGGTTACGATTTCGGGAACCTCCTTCATTCATTTCAACGATGCCTCAAATTCCTCGGTCTACGATTGCCACGAAACCATCACAACCGGCCTGCGTGAGTATCGCGCGGAAGGGCACGAAACCGTCTTCCAACACTCAGAAGAAAGCACGTCGACAGTTGGTCCCAACCCCAGCGATCTGTTTGCCTCCATTAGCCTGGAGCACGGCGCATTGGCCTTGGCGGAAGAAATCTTTGGCGCCAGCGGCCGCGTTTCTACTCAAGACGGCGGCGAAGGTTACTATGCCGTCAACTACTCGGACCAAACGGCAACCCGCTGCACGTTTGACGGCGGACCATGCGATGAAAACACACCGCTTCGCAGTTTAGCGGCTACTATATTTACGAGGCCGAGACTTTTACCGCGCACTACAAATGCACGTTGGTTGACGATTCGAGCAACACCGATACCGAAAGCGAACGAAAAGTTGATATCACAGCCGTATTGCGCTCCTCCAAGGGGTCTGAGCCCGATTCGACCGAAACTGCCGAATCTGTGGATCAGGCCTATGCAATGGATTTCATCCAACGGCAATCCGTTCAACTGGACCTACCAGCGACTCGAAATCGAAGGCGATTGCCAACCGTGTGCCTGCGATTTGTGCGGGGCTACCGAGGGAACGGGAAGCCTGCGTATTACCTTCCCAACCGGCCCCGCAGCCCGGAACGCACGCAGTGGCGAATTACGCATCTACCAGCGCGAGCCCGGGCCGCACCTCTTTTCACCGCGCGTCTTGGAAAATCACACCGGCCCGGGAACCGAGGTAATTCGCGCTG
>CBDCZR010000042.1:0-20746 GCA_965224535.1 Verrucomicrobiales bacterium | reverse complement strand
TCGGAGAATGAATCGGGCGTAACGTTAAGGATGCCCATGATGAGCCCCCGCTCTTTCAGGTCGATGGTTTGGTCGCGGCAACGCCAGATCATGAGGTCTACGGCTAACCTGAAAACGCCCGGATCGAAAGTTGGAATCTCGTGTCAGGTGCCGGGTGGTCTGGCGGCTCGCCGGATTGCCGAAACCGGCGATTGCGTGCTAGGCTGCGCGCATGAGCGATGTCTCAGTTCTGGACCGTCCCGCCTGGATTCCCGATCACATCCGGGAAAACTGGGATCCGGATCCCTATGCCTACCAAACAGAGGAGGAACTTATGCCCGCAGGTGGACCCCACGGAGTTTTCATGAGCTATGTCGGCGAATTGCTGCGCTCTCACCTGAAACCAAAGGGCCTGATGCTGCTTTTCGACGTCTTTTTGCTCTTCCGCAACAAAAAGGGGATCAAAGACCGCAAGAGCCCGGATTTGCTGTTGACCGAGTACCGTGATCCCGCGCTGAACGCCTATGATTTGGACAAACAGCCCGTGCCGGAGTTCGTCGGCGAAATCACCTCTCCTTCCAGCCGTGAGTCGGATAAATCCGACAAAATGAAGTTTTGGACCAAGCTCGGCGTGCGGACCTACCTCTTGATCGACGCCTTGGATGATGACGGCAACATCAAGAAAAAAGTGACTATGCGCGTTTGGCGCAATGGTAACGGAGCAAGGCCCGGACGCCGACGGATTTTTAGCTCTTGCCGGAATTGCGGCTGAAGGTGCGCCCGACCGCTTCAAAAATTGCCTTTCACGATTGGGAGACGCTGCGGCCATTGCGCGATGTGGACGCCTACAAGCGGCTGGTCCAGGAGCTGGAGGCCGAAAGCCGGCGGATCCAGCAGGAAGTCGAGGACAAGAATCGGGCGCTGGAGAAGTCGAATCAAGCGCTGGAAGAGTCGAACCAAGCGCTGGACGAGAAAAGTCAGGCTTTGGAGGAATCGAACCAGGCCCTGGAGGAGAGAGACCAAGCGTTGCGGGAAAAAGAGCAAGAGTTGGCCGCCAAAGACATGGAATTGGAGCGCCTTCGGGCCGAAATGGAGAAATTGACCACGGGCGAAAAGTGATGGGCGTTCTGTTACGACGGGCTGAAGGCGTGACCCGCATCCTCCACATCATCAGCAACCTTCAGGTGGGCGGGGCAGAATCGATGCTCGTCAAACTGGTGACCGGAATGAACCGGCAACGATTCGAAAACCAGGTTGTCAGCTTGTTAGGGGATGGCCCGCTGGAAAAACCGCTCGCTGAAGCCGGGATTTCCGTGCATGGCGGGTTTGGCGCGATCATCCGCGTTTCCCGCCAGTTTCAGCCCGATTGGGTTCAGGGTTGGATGGTCCACGGCAACCTTGCCAGCCTGGTTTCGGCCAAATTCGCGCAAAAAGCGGTGATCGCCTGGAATTGCCGCCACACTTTGGACGATCTCTCCAACGAAAAAGCCCGGACACGCGCACTAATCCGGCTTTCCGCGCGTTTGTCTCGGCGCGCGGACGCGATCGTCCACAACTCCATGGCTGGCGCAAAAGACCACGAGGCGATCGGTTATCCCGCCGAAACGCGCCGCATCATCCCGAACGGTTTTCGCACCGATGTTTTCCGGCCTGACGGCCAGGCGCGGGCCGAATTTCGCCAAATTCACGGCATTCCCGCCGATGCTGTTCTCATCGGCAACGTGGCGCGGTTTCACCCAATGAAGGATCAGGGCCAACTGCTTCGTGCGGTGGCGCAATTGCCGGAAAACTGTTGGGGGCTTATCGCCGGGCGCGGTGTGGCTGAGTCCGAAGAGTTAGCCGATTTGGCGGCTCAACTCGGCGTTGGCGCGCGTGTTAGGCTCCTGGACCAACAACCGAACGTTGAGCGTCTCTACCCGGCGCTCGACCTGTTTTGCCTCTGTTCGCAAGCCGTCGAGGGTTTCCCAAACGTGGTGGGAGAAGCCATGAGCTGCGGAGTGCCCTGCGTGGTGACACGCGTGGGCGATGCGGCTGACGTTGCGGGCGAGACTGGGATCGCCGTCCCGCCGCGTGACGTTTCCGCCTTGGTCGCCGCGCTGAACGAAACCATCGCCAAACTCGGCAACGACGAAGGCTGGCGATGCGTGAAGCCTGCCGGACCCGAATCGAGCGCGAATTTGCGCTTGAAATGGTCATCGGCTGAATACGAACGGTTTTACGCCGAGCCTAGCCGCTGACACAAACAAGTGAACTTGCCGGAATTTAGCGAATTTGAATCTCGCCAGCGGAAAATCTGCGTGGTCGGCTTAGGATACGTGGGCTTGCCGTTGGCCGTTCGCTTGGCCTCGAAATTCGACGTCACCGGCTTCGATATCGATGAGAATCGCGTCGCGGAATTGAAGGCGGCGCACGATCATACCGGCGAAATCGAGGCTGCGGCCCTCAAATCGGCAAACGTCGAGTTCACCGCCGATCCTGCCGCGATTTCCACCGCCCACACCATCATCGTGACCGTGCCGACGCCGATCGATGCGAACAATCGTCCGGATTTACGGCCGATTTTGGGGGCTTCGCGAACTGTCGGTAAAAACCTGGCGAAGGGGGCGGTTGTCGTCTACGAATCCACCGTTTATCCTGGTGTCACCGAGGAAGAGTGCGTGCCCATTTTGGCCGAGGAGAGCGGTTTGAGGTGGAAGGCCGATTTCGCCGTCGGTTACTCGCCGGAACGCATCAACCCCGGCGACAAAGTCCACACCGTCGACAAAATCACCAAAGTCGTGGCCGGCGATTCTCCGGAATCCGCCGCGTTGCTGGAACAAATCTACGGCGCCGTCATTCCAGCCGGCATCCACGTGGCGGAGTCGATCCAAGTCGCCGAAGCCGCCAAAGTTATCGAAAACACCCAGCGGGACCTCAACATTGCGCTGATGAACGAGTTAGCGCTCATTTTCAACAAGCTGGGCATCAACACCGACGCCGTTTTGCGAGCCGCGGGCACCAAGTGGAATTTTTTGCCGTTCACGCCCGGTTTAGTCGGCGGGCACTGCATCGGCGTCGATCCGTTTTACCTCACCCACAAGGCCGAAAGCGTCGGTTACCACCCGGAGGTGATCCTGGCCGGCCGGCGCATCAACGACGGCATGGGCAAATTCGTCGCCGAGCAGACCGTGAAGCGGTTGATCGAGGCCGGCAAAGCCATCCGCGGCAGCAAAGTCCTGGTCCTGGGCCTCACCTTCAAAGAAAACGTCCCGGATTTGCGGAACACGCGGGTTATCGACATCGTTAGGGAGCTGGAAGACTATCAAGTGGACGTCACCATCCACGATCCGCACGCATCGGCCGAAGAGGCGCAGGCAGAATACGGCGTGCAGCTTTCGCCGAAAATCGACGCCGGCGCTCCGTTTGACGCGCTTATCGTCGCGGTGAAACACGATGAATTTCGCGAAAAACTCGGCCTCGGCGAGGTTGAGAAGCTATCGCGCGGTCAGCCGGTGGTGATCGACATCAAGTGGCTCTTTAACCCCGCAGAAACCGAACAACGCGGCATCATCCACTGGCAGTTGTGAAAAGCTGGCTACGACGGGTTGCGCCTTCCAGGGTTGATCCAGACGCTTCTGACGGGTGTGACCGAAGCTGAATGTCGCATAGCGACAAAATATGTTAGCCGTGGGTTTCAACCCACGGAAAGGCGACGCGACGCATCATCCGGCCCGCGACCGCTTAAGGTCTGTCCAATTTTCCCCGCGTAACCGGTCGCTACGCGACGGATAAGCAGTGGTACGTCGCATCCGTGGGTTGAAACCCACGGCTAACATATCTTGTCGCTACGCGACATTTGGCTCCGGTCACGCCCCTTCTGACGAGGGCCCTACACCTCTGCTAGTGAAGCAAAACCGACTCGTTGACGGTATGCACCGAACCGTCTGGCAACACCAAAAGTGCGCCATCCCGATGATTGTTGGCGCGCTCGATCAACCATGGTTGCTTGGCCCACTCCCACGGCCGGTCTTGCTTGGCGTCAAACGTTGTTGGCACGTAGGAGCCGACAAAATCGTCGCTGGCGATGTTTAGCATGCGCTTTCGCTCTTCAGCCGGGCACATCCACAAGTATCGCTCCCCATCATAGGGGAGAAGTTCGGAAATGATCCAACTGTAAAACTCTACATCTTCAGACGATTGCTCGAACAATTTTGCAGGAGCTTGAGGCCAATGACCCTTGTCTTGAACGTAGTTGGTGAAACAGGCATGAAGTGCCTTGAGGTTTCCCGTGCAAGCCACCCGGTTGGCCTTTTCCTTCACGATCGCGAAGGACATGATCGCGATTCCAGCCAGCACGGCCATGATCGCCAGGGAAACCATTAACTCTACCAAGCTGAATGCTTTCGTCGTCTTAGCGGTGAGGCGAGGAAGTCGCCCCAAAATGGGCGCAGGGCTCACGGAATTATAGTCTCTACCCACCGTTGTTGTTGCCGGCAGCAGTCGGATCTTCAGGCCGTACAACTTGCAAACTAATGCGGCGGCCGAACACTTTTACATCTCTTTCCACGCTTTGCTGCTGAGAACCATCCACCCGCAATTCCGTAAGCGTGCCGACCGAATCCATGAGGCTTTCAACTTCAACCAGTAAAAAATCCGAGACAAGCGATGGCTGGAATGTGGGAATGCTAACCTGGAAGGGGTTAATTGATGGTGGTGTGATAATGCCAGCCAAAAGTGCCGTGCCCGCAGGATCGAACGCACCGACTCCGGAGGCCGAATACGCATTGAGCCAATTGATATTTGCCCGGCCTACCGCCTCGGCGCCCCGAATGGTGCCTGCAATGGCTGATTCAGCGCCTGCAATGTTTAGATCGATCGCTTGCTTCTGGGTAGCAATGTTCAGCGCCCCTACCTTGGATTGGACGTCGAGTTCTGCACCCAAAACCTGATCCAGCGTTGCCTGGTTGATATTTAGGACCTCTTCAAAAAGACCCGAAGCAAGCAGTTTTTCAATTCCCACCAATTCAATGGAGGCGGGCGGGTCGATGAAAAAGGTGGCTGTTCCGGTTGCTCGAAAACGCACCGAGGGTTTGTTGTCAAAAATCTTGCCTGTGAAGTGCATGCCCATGGAACTGTTCATTCCCTGGACGGAGACAAAGGATGAGGAGGTGGCCGCGGTTTGGTCGGCCAATTTGCTTTCAATTTGGTCCACCCGAGCTGCTTGGCCGGAAAGAACTCCGCTAACTCCGCCACCGCCGTCAACATACCCAAATGTGTTGCCGTAGTAGGCTTCCCCCTCATAAAAAACCACCGAATTGGATGAGGAGGCCAATGAGTTGACGGTTGAAAGTTGGGAAATTGAACCCGTGTTGCCGTTGTCAACAAAGTTGAAGGTGTCCCCTTCAGTTTGCGCATCTGAGAGTTTCTCACGCTCTCTGGTGGTGCCAAACCGCAAAAAGCCGGAGCCGTTTTTCAACGTTACGGACGCTTCGTAGGTTCCATCCGTGTTGTCTTTGGAAAACCGTTCCGAAAACAAATGGTCCCATGGACCGCCTACAATGGCGAAGGCTGAGGGGGAAAAAAGGAGAAGGGCGAGGACGGGAAGCAGCTTGGTTTTCATAATGACGAAGAAATCACATTGTAAATACACAAGTCAAGCCTTTTTGGCTCAAACTAAGGACTTCTTCATTGTTTCAGCGTATTTTCCCCCAACCGTCAATCTTTTTCCTTCCCCAAACCCAAAAAATTCCCTTCAAAGCGCGTTTTCGGGCGAATCTCCGGCCTTGAACCGATGTCTGACTTTGACACCGCATCCCGCAATCGTTATCCTTCAAAACCAGTTGCCATGAGTGGCGGTCCCAAACATCTCACCACCATCCTCCGGGCGATCATCCTCTCTGTTATTCTCATTTGGATGCCGCTCCAGGCGGATGTCGTTACCCCTTCGCAATCTTCGGTGCGGGAGCGAGATCGCGCGGAAAGCGACCGGGAAGGAAGACGCCGAATCGAACAAATGGAAGGCGGCGCCAGCGACGAAAACCGCATCCCGACCCCGGTTGGAGAGGAATACAAGGTGGATCGGGGGGAGACCATCACCATCGAGCTCAAAACGCTGGGCGACGCCGCAGCGCAAGCGATTCACTTCATCATCAAGGAGGAACCTCTGGCCGGGAAACTCTCCAAGGTTCGTTTTCTGGATACGGCACGCTCTCGCGCTGAGGTCGATTACACCGCGGACGCTGACTCCATCGCACCCAACGATCGGTTCACGTTCTCCGCGCAGTATCCAAACGGGCGGGTTTCCGCGCCGCAACGGGTCAACATTGAGATCATTCAACCCGCTCCGGCCCTGGTGGCGCCGTCCAGCGTCGATTTCGGGCGGACGATGATGGGCGTGGAGACGACGCTGGAGGTCAGCATCGAAAATGAGGGCAATTCTTACTTTGAGGGCGCGTTCAACCTCAGCGAGCCCTTCGCTCACGTTCGCAAGCCCGGCGAGCCGCGAAAAGTGCGCATCGATCCCGGAGAAACCCAAACCCTGACGTTTCGCTTCAAGCCAACGCACCAGGGCATGCGCATCCACCGGATGCCCTTTCCCGCCAGCGAAGAAGGCTCCATCCGCTTCACCGGCGAGGGCTACGTCCCCTTCACGCTAAGCGGTCCGGAGGTGAAACTAACCTACGATCCCAGCACGCGGAGCCGGCGCGGCGTTCTCTCCGTGCGAGCCAATAAATCCTCAGGCGTGCCGCTGTTTGTCGATGACGTTGACGACCGGCTTTACCTTTGGGCCGGACAAAAATTCTGGTTGGAGGGCCGCGACCTCATCAACGTGGTCATGCAGCTGAATTCCGGCGATACCGCGGCGTTTGAGAACGAGGTGGTGGTCAATACCGGTGGCTACGAGCGCAAAGTGCGAATTTGGGCCGATCCCAGCCCAGCTTACATCATTCACAACGGTCACCCGGTCATCGATTTCGGCAAAATCGAGGCTGGAGGAGAAATCCGCAAAATCGTGGAAATCAGCAACTGGGGAGGGGCTGATGGATCGATTGTTTGCCCGGTGATGGCGCCTTACCACCTGGTGGGCGACTTTGCGGAGGGCACACCCATTCCCGTGCCGGCCAACACCACGTTGGAGCTGGAATTCGCGTTTCGGCCGCCAAAACCCGGCTCCTACCAACGCACGTTTAACTTGGACGCCGGCGAGCAATCCGTGTTGCTGATTTTTGAGGGCGAAGGGCTAACTTCCGATCAAATGGCGGAATTTGCCGACCTGCGAGGCAGCGACAAAGGCACGTTCGGCTCAACGGGCCACTACGCCGCCGCGAGCCCGGCAAACCGAGGCTCATCCGGCGGCGGAACCTACCGGCCCAATTCCGCTGCAACCGGCTCCCGCGATGGGCATGGCCCCAATGCCGGCGGATCGCGCGCCAACCCTTACGCAGAAATGGCGAAGGGCCGCAATCGCGATGCAGCAGCCTCGCGCAACCTCTCGGAAGCCGAACTGAAGCGCCGCACATTGATTCTCAAGGAAATCAAACCCGTCATTCGCGGGGTGACGGGTCAAATTCCCCTCCCCAAGACCCTGGCTCGCGATGGATTGCTCGCCATAAGCCCCTTCAAACTCAAAACCGACGCCACGCTGCCTCGCATCGCCAAATTTGAGGTTTCCGCCGCCGAACCGAAAAAGGTGAGCCTCATGTTTTCGCGGCCGCGGGGGCGCCAAACAGATTACGCCCTTGAGTTGCGCACCACGCGATACAACCAGGAAAAAAAGCGGTTTGAGGCCATTTGGATCCCCTACGAAAAGGTCAAATTCTTCGAGCACGAAACTTTTGTCGCCGCCGAGGTGACCGGCTTGCAACCGGATGGATTTTACCTGATGCGGCTCTTTACGATGGGCGAAAACGGCACCAACAGCCTGCCCTCAGTGGAAATCGGCGTGCAGACCACGGTCGAGCGAATGGAGGTCGGCATGCAGATGCTGATTGGCCTGGTAGCGCTGATTGTGGTGTCAGTGGCCGGGATGGTGATGTACATCAAGCACACCGGGCTTGCCTGAAAACCTCGGGAACGGAAATCGCCTCCAACGAGGCCACTTTTAGCGTCGCATCCTCAAAATTCAGGTGCGCGGTGATGCGGTTGGGCACAATGGCGCAGGGAATTTCCGCCGCCCGCGCCGCCCGCAACCCGTTGAGCGAATCCTCGAACACGACCGCGCAATCCGGCGGCACCGCCAATTTGCGAAGGGCCAACTGAAACAACTCCGGCGAGGGTTTGGGCCGCTCAACGTCATCCAACGTGATGACCGCCTGAAAGTGGGCGAGCAATCCCAACCGCCCCAACCAGCCCTCCACCCACGCGCGGCTGGAACTGGAGGCCACGGCGCAGGGAACAGCGTGCTGGCGGGCCTGCTCCAGCAGGTCGGCCACGCCCGGCATCGGTTTTTCCGTCTGCAACACCTCGTCAACCCGGTCTCGGCGCCGTTGGTTCAATTCCTCCCACGGCAACGCCCGGCCAACCAGCTTTTCCAACTCCGTGGCGGGGTTGTAGTCCGCAAAATCCGTCCCCACGCAGCGGGCGTAGGTTTTCAGCGCCAAATCGTGGCCGTGATCGCGATAACACTCACGCCACGCCTGAAAAATCGGCGTCTCGGTATCGAGAATCAGGCCGTCGAAGTCGAAAATCAGCGCATTTGGGGACACGGTGACCTGGTTCGGCGGGAAATCGGGTTTGGCAAGGTCGAAAACTCAATCCGACTTCGTTTTTCGCAAGAGTCGCACGGGACCGATCTCCATCGATTTGTCGATCGCCTTGCACATGTCGTAAATCGTCAGCGCGGCAATGTTTACCGCCGTCAGCGCCTCCATTTCCACGCCGGTTTGGGCTTGCGTGCGGGCCGTGGCCTGAATTTGCACGCCGCCGCCGCGAATCTCGAAATTCACCTCCACGTGGGAAAGCGGCAACTGGTGGCAAAGCGGGATTAGCTGCCAGGTTAGCTTCGCCGCCTGAATTCCCGCGATTCGCGCCACCGCCAGCACGTTTCCCTTCGCGATTCGGTCTTCGGTGATCGCGGCAAGGGTGTCCGATTGCAGCCGAATGAATCCGGTGGCGATCGCCTCGCGTTTGGACACGGGTTTAGCGGAAACATCGACCATGGCCGCGGCGCCGTTTTCGTCAAGATGGGTGAGTTTGGGCATATTGGCGAAAATCTGGACCCTTCCGGCGCAAATTCCAACCCAAGGTGGAAATCGTGCGCTGTTGGTGGTACTGTTAGCGTGCTCATGAAATACTTGGCCCGTTTTTTCTGCGTCACAGCACTGTTGTTAGCCGGTTGCGCCAGCCCTCAGGTCCAGACCGGGTTGGCCAGCTACTACTCGGTCAAAACCAACCACGGACGGCAAACCGCCAGCGGCGAGCGTTTCCGCCAAATGGCGAACACAGCGGCGCATCGCACCCTCCCGTTCGATACCGAAGTGCGGGTCACCAACCTGCGAACCGGAAAATCGGTCAAGGTGCGCATCAACGACCGGGGTCCCTACGTCCAAGGGCGAATCATCGATCTCAGCAAGGGCGCGGCCCGCCGCATCGGCATGCTGGAAGAAGGCGTGGTTCCAGTGAAATTGGAGATTTTGCGCTAATTCCCCGCCGGTTTCGTCCCTGAGGTCCCTGAGGTCCCTGAGGTCCCTGAGGTCCTTTGGGTCCCTTCAAAAACGATGACCGGCCCATCTGTGGGCCGGCCATCAAGCGCGCCCGCGAACGCTACGGGCGCTCGCGGGCAACGGAGGGAAGTAGGTGGTGGTGTTTTGTCGTTGATGATGAAGGGAAAACGGGCGCAATTTCAGCGGCTTCGCCCATAGAGCGCTTTCCAGAAGTCTTCGCGGGAAACGGGGCGGGCGCGGTGGATTTCGCGCGTGTTGCGGGCGGGATGGTGGTTGCGGTCCCGGCCGTGTGCGTAGCCGCCGCGATTTGGCGGAGTGGTGTGCCCGGCGCGGCCGGCGATGTACTGGTAGCTGCGGTCAAAGCTGGAAAACGCGGTGAAGGCGTCTCGCAGCATGATTTTTACGTCGCAACCCAGGTTGGCGTGCTTGGAGCGCTTTTCGACCAAGTCCAGGCAACGGTCGATCTCCAGGACGCGGGTTTTGATGTCGCACGGGTCTTTGCCGTAGCGGATGTCGTTGGCCAAGGCCGCGCTGTCGTCGCGCAACTGGCAGGCCACCTTCAAAAAGTCCCGGTCGCAGCCTTTTGCCGGCCAGCGGCGGGATTGTTTGAGATCGGCGACGAATCCGTCGTGAAGAATCGCGGCCGATCGCTCGAGATAGCGGGTTTGGTGCAAAAAGCGGCCAGGGTAGTCGAAAGCCATGGCGTTGGCGCCAACTGCCAGGGTAGCCATTGCGATGAGGGCGGAGGGGAGGGTTTTGGGGGTATTCATAGGTCTCTGTGGAGGAGGGGGGGTCGTATTTTGGGGAGGGAGGGTATGTACTTGGCAGTTAGCTGCCGGGTAGACCCGGGGAGCAAAATGGTTTGCGAAATTTCCCACTTTGCCGGCGCATCTGACGCCCGCCGGGCAAGCCCGGAAGCGGTGCTGGACGAACGCGGATTTCTCCGCGATGTATCGCCGCAACCGCCCATGTCCTGGCAAAATCCCTACCTCCTCGTCCTCATCCCCATCGCTCTTGGCTGGTTGATTTTGGTCGATGCGCGCTCCTCGCATCCCATGTCGCCGCTGCGGCATCGGCTGTTGTTGATCGCACGGGCATTGCTGGTGATATTGACGCTAATTTCGCTGGCCAACCCGGCTTGGATCGTCCGCAGCCGCGAGCAGGCCGTCGTCTTCGTGCTGGATCACTCGCAAAGCCTGGGGGAAAAGGGGTTGCAACGCGCCATGGCGGCATTTGCCGGTTTGCGCGCCAAAATCGGCTCCGGCGTCAACGTTGGCGTCGTCTCGGCCGGGCGTGAGGGCGAGGTTTTGGCGTATCCGGGTCAATCTCCGCCAAATCTGGAAAACGCGGCCGCAGTGATGGAGCGCGACGGAGCGGCGACGAATTTGTCCAAAGCGGTGACGTTGGCTTCCGCGGTGTTTCCGGCGGGCACCTCGCGGCACATCGTATTGATCACCGACGGCAACGAGACGACCGGCAGCTTGGAGCGCCAAGCCAGGGCCGCGGCGGTAAGCGGCATCAAAATCCACGCGTTGCCGGTAACCGGCGAACAACGCCCGGATGTTCGGGTTACGCGGTTGGTTAGCTCGCAAAGCCGCATCAACGAAGGCGCGACGGTTGATTTGACGGCGACGATTGAGGCGTCCATCGCCGGCTCCGGCCGCGTTCGGCTGTTTGAGAACGGTTTGGAGGTCGATAGCCGGGAAATTCGCCTGGAAGCCGGCCAAACCGAGACGCTGAGCTTCCGGCGCTCCCCGGACAAGCGCAATATTTACAACTACCGCGCGGCGATCGAGGGATTTGAGGAGCAGGACGCGATTCCCGACAACAACGAGGCGCTGGCGATCGTGGACGTGCGCGGCAAGCCGCTGCTGCTTTACGTGGAGGGTGAGGAGGGCGAGGCGAAGTATCTCGTGCAGGCTATGGCGCGCGAGGGCATTCGTCTGGACGTGCGCGGCCCCAACGGCATTCCCAACCAACTGCGCGAGTTGGCCGGTTACGACGCGATCGTTTTTTCCGACATCGCCGCGCATGAGATCGGCGAGGCGCGCATGGTCGCGATTCGCGATTACGTGGACAAATTGGGCGGCGGCTTCGTGATGATCGGCGGGCCGAATTCCTTTGGCGTGGGCGGTTACTATCGCACGCCAATTGAGGAGGTGCTGCCGGTCAAACTGCGCGGTCCCGACCACGAAGAGCATCAATCCTCGGCCCTGGCGCTGGTGATCGACCGCTCCGGCTCGATGTCCGGGCAAAAAATTGAAATCTGCAAATCCGCCTCCATTGCCACGGCGGAATTGCTCGACGACAAGGACCACATCGGCGTCTACGCGTTTGATTCCAGCGTCCACACCGTCGTGCCGATGACTCGCGTGGGGTCCACCAACTCGATCGGCAACCAGATCTCCATGCTTAGCTCCGGCGGCGGAACGAACATCCATCCCGGCATGACCACCGCCAAGGCGGAGCTGGCCAAGGTGAGGGCCAAGATCAAGCACATGATCGTCCTAACCGACGGACAAACCTCCGGCGCAGGCTACCAGGCGCTGGCGGCGCAGTGTCAGAGCGAAGGGATCACCATTTCGACGGTGGCCGTGGGTTCGGGCGCGCAAATCGGCCTCCTGCAAGCCATTGCCGCGGCTGGCGGCGGAAAAAGCTACGTGACCATGGATCCCACCGCCATCACGCGAATTTTCACCCAAGACACGATGATGCACACCGGCCGACTGGTGCGCGAGGAGCCGTTTCAGCCGGAATTGGTGGAAGAGCACCCCATGCTGCGCAACTGGGAGGCATCCGCGCCGCCGCCGCTGTTGGGTTTCGTGAAAACCAACCGCAAGGCCACGTCCCAGGTGCCGTTGGTGACGGAAAGCGGCGATCCGCTCCTGGCGCATTGGCGATTCGGGCTGGGCAAAGTCACCGCCTTCACCAGCGACTGCAAATCGCGCTGGGCGGCCCTTTGGATCGGCGGTTGGGACGGCTACAGCAAGCTGTGGAGCCAGATTTTGCGCGAAACGGCTCGCCCGCCGCAAGGCAGGAACATGGATTTGCGCTTGGAAGGTGATGGCGAGGAAACGGTGGCAATTGTCGACTTGTTAGAGGACGCCGGCACGCGGCGAAACAACGCCGAGGTGGAGGCGGACATCTTTTTTGTGCCCGCCAACGCGCTGGGCTCGAGCATGGAACCGGTCGCGACGAACCGGCTGGAGCAAGAGGGCCCGGGATTGTATTCCACGCGCTTGCGGCCGACGGATGCCGGCGTCTACCTGGTGCGTGCGCGCGCCGGGGCCCAAATGGTCTCGGCCGGGCACGTCCACAATCCGTCCGGGGAGGTGGCGACCGGGCAGGTGAATCGCGAATTACTCCGGGCCGCGGTGGAAACGACTGGCGGTCAGTTGCTGGAAAGCGCGGACGAGCGGCTGAAGCTCACCGGCACCGACGTTTCGCGCCACGTGGAGCTTTGGCCCTACCTGATGGCCGCATTTTTGGCCGTGCTGCTGTGCGATGTCGCCATTCGGCGGTGGGAGAACATCTTGGGTATGCTGGAGGTGCTCAAGCCCGCCAAATCCCGGTAATTTCGGTTCACGCCTCGGGTTTCACGAACACCATGAAGTGTTGGCTGGGGAGAAATTTCCGCGTTTCTTTCCATTTCAGCCCTACCGCCTCCATTTCGCGTTTTGCCTGCCATTCGGTCATTTTGTGGAGCGGTTTGATGGGGACGGACGGGTCCTCACCGCGATATTCCAGCAAAACCACCCGCCCACCGGGTTTCAGGCCTTTTGCGATGGATTCCATCATCTCCCGCGGGTGAGAAAACTCGTGGTAGGCATCCACCATCAACACCAAGTCCACTTCGGCTTCGGGCAGCTTGGTATCCTGGATTTCTCCGCGATGCGGGACGACGTTGGTCAGGTTTTTAGCTTGGGCCCTGAGTTTGATGAAATTGAGCATCTCCTGCTGGATATCGACCGCCAGCACCTTGCCTTGGGGCACTTTTGCAGCCATTCGCAGCGAAAAATAGCCACTCCCGGCGCCAATATCCGCCACCACGTCAGTTGGCTTCAACTCCAGGTTTTCCACCACTTTGTCCGGCAATTCCTCGGTCTCGCGTTCCGGGCGTTCCAGCCAGCGAATCGCGCCATGACCGACCACGTGGGAAATTTCCCGGCCCATGTAAACCTTGCCAATGCCATCGCGGCTGGCTGTTTTTTTGGTGTAGTGGCTGGGAAGCGATTCCTGCGCCCACAAGGTGGCGCAAGCGATCGATAGGAGAGCAATCGGGAGCGATTTGAACATCGCGCAACCAAGCACGATTGTCCGGAATGTAAAACGGGGGGCGTAAGGGGGGGAATCAGAGCCCCCAACCGCCTTGGCCGCCTTTTTTAGCCTGTGCCTCCAAACTGCGAAGATAATCCTTGTAGCTGCGCCAATGTCTCCCGTCAGGCGTGGGCTCGCCATGTGTGTGAATCCGCGCCAACCCCTTGCGCACCAAAAGTTCGGAGAGATACACCTGTTCGTTGTCATTTGGCCCCGTTATCTCAACAAAACCGTGAAAACGTTCTCCTCCATAAACACGATCCCATTTAGTATAAACGGTAAACCCTTTTCGGCCCAATAACTCCAACACGTACGCCTTGGCCGCCTTACCCAACGTAACCGCTTGATCCGTGCTTAACTCAAAATATTCTCCTTGCTCCCGAACCCGTTCTCTCTGGTCGGCATGTTCGCGGCTTAGATATTTTTCCGGCGTATCGACATAGTAGAGCCTCAGCTCAAATTCCCGGCCTTCGTGGCGAACAAAGAAGCTATCGCCGTCGTTGTTGCGGTGATCGACAAGAGCGACGCCGGAGAGAACCTCGTACCCGTTCTTTCGCTCCTGTTTTGAGGGATTTCCCGGTGTTCTTATCTTCTCAACGTTGGATTTCTCCTCGCGCTTGCTGCCGTCTCCCAACCCATCAAGGTTGAGGCCGAGCGCGGCCGCCAATATCAAAAGAGCAATAGCGCCGATTTTTGCCCAAGGGTTCTTTTGCCTGAGCAATGATTGAACGAGGTTCCGAAGCATGATTCGCGAACATGCGAAATGCACGGCGCGATGCAAGCGCAGAGTGCGACACTTCACGCGATTTGCACATTTGCCGCTCAGCCGCCGGGGGTTGCATCTCAAATTTAAGAGGCGCGCCCAACTGAAACAGGAGCGGCGACCTTCACTTTGCAGCAATTGAATCAAGAATGATTGGAATTTTCGATTCTTTTCCTCTTGATTAAGATATCTAAAATACGTATGCTTCAAAAAATTCCGTAGTTACAACGCATTCTCACCATGGCTGCTTCTCCGCCCCCTCTTCCCTCAAGCTTTCCAACCTGCTTTTCCGATTTCCCGGAAGAAGAAATGAGACACGCCCTTCATCGTGCAAATTCGACCGTAAATCGCGGCGTTCAGCCAACGGTTGAAGACAAACTGAAGGCTCTCTTGCGAAAACACTTTCCGGATCAACTCGAGGGAGATTTGGAGGCGGCCGAACTAATCGGCCGAATCGATCACTTGCTGACGACCTTCAAACACGAAGCCGAGCAATCCAAGGCAGCGCACAAAAGAGCTGAAGAGGCCGCCAAGAGCAAAGACCTCTTTCTCGCCGGAATTTGTCACGAAATTCGCACGCAAATGAACGGAATCGTGGGGATTTTGGAGCTGCTGCTGGATGAGAACGATCTCTCCGATTCCGTGCGCTCCTCGCTTACGACCATGAGGCGCTCTTCTCATACTCTGAAGCGCCTTTTGAACGATATCCTGGATTTTACACAACTCTGCGCTTATGAGCTAAAATTGGAGTCCCGCAGGTTCTCTCCAATCAAGGTTGTCGATGATATGATCGACACTTATAACAGTAACGCCAGGGCCAAAGGCATTTCCTTGCTTTCCATGATTTCCGAGCACGTTCCTGATGTTGCGATTGGCGATGAAACACGGCTCAGGCAGGTTCTTTCCAACTTATTGAACAACGCCATCAAGTTCACCGAAGACGGCCGGGTTGGCATCTTCTTAACCAGCGAAAATCTGGGTAACGGTCAATTGGAGCTTCAATTTGAAATCCTGGACACCGGAATTGGTATTACCGAAGAACAACAACGCCGGCTCTTTCAACCATTCGCACAAGCGGAGGCATCCACCGTTCGCAAATTCGGCGGAAGCGGGCTAGGATTGTTGATCTGCAAGAACCTGGTCAAGCGCATGGGCGGAACGATCGACGTGGAAAGTGAAGAGGGGAACGGCACCTCATTTCAGTTCAAGGTTATTATGCAGACAGCCGACACGGCATCCGCAAATGACGAATGCGACTCCGAGCTGGTAACCATTCTTCCGCGGCATGCAATAACCCATGAAGCACCGGCAACCAAGAATTTGCGCGCTCTATTGGCTGAAGACAACGAAGTTAACCAACTCGTCGGCAAAATGAGCTTGGAGCGCCTTGGATACACCGTAGATATCGCGGAAGACGGCAACCACGCCATCGAGGCCGCCCGGACGAGCCCCTACGACGTGATTTGCATGGATGTCACCATGCCGGACATCGATGGACTTGAGGCAACCCGCCAAATTCGCAGTCTCGACGCCCCTTCCTCCCACGCCCGCATCATTGCCATGACGGGCCACGCCCACAGCGACGATCGGGCACGATGCCTGGCGGCGGGAATGGATGAGTTCATCTCCAAACCGTTCGAAATCGCCGAATTAAAGGAAGCGCTGGATCGCGTTTGGGCATTGGATGCGCAAACCGGCGAATCTACCCAAAACGTGGCCTGAGCGCGCCGTTTGGCGAAAATGTGAGAGTTTCGGACTCGAATTTCGAGGTTTCGGATGTTCTCATCTGCGTTCATCATTTGGCCCTGCCATGAATTTGTCTATCCTGTTCCGCTTTCTCGGTCTCATTCTCTTGCTGTTGGCTGCGGCCATGCTGATCAGTTTGGCTTTGGCGGCGGTGGAAGCTACGCGCGGAGTTGAAAACCACGCGGTCTCCGCCATGGGGTTCTCCTGCCTGATCACCGGCGGCGTAGGCGGGTTGTTCTTCTTTTTGAGCCGCAAGGCGGATGCCACGAACCTTTTACGCAAGGAAGCCGTGGCCATTGTCGGCCTGGGTTGGATGGTAGCGGCGGTTTTCGGCAGTTTTCCCTTTCTCCTGTTCCGGGAAGGCGGGCTAAGCGTGGCTCAAGCATTTTTTGAGTCGATGTCAGGCATCACCACCACCGGATCGACGGTTATTCGCGATCTTGAGCCGTATCCGAACAGCATCCTGCTTTGGCGCAGCCTCACCCAGTGGATTGGCGGATTGGGAATTCTCGCGCTATTCGTCGCGTTGTTATCGATGATTGGCATTAGCGGCAAATCGCTCCTTGGACACGAATCTTCCCTCAATCTGGGCACGGCCTCAACCGCGCGCGTTAAGGATCTAACGTTTCGTCTTTGGGAAATTTACGTTGGGCTAACGGTATTAAGTTGCCTGGGTTTGCTGGCATTGGGTTGGGTGTTGGATGGAGTGAGCGTTAGCCTGTTTGAGGCGGTGCTCTACAGCCTCACGGTAGTATCTACCGCGGGATTCGCTCCGCATAATAACAGCGTGGCCCACTTTGATAGCGCGGCAATTGAAGGATTCCTGGTTATCTTCATGATCATCAGCAGCCTCAACATGGTGATGCTCATCCACTTCGTGAGCGGAAATTTTAAGTCGCCCGTGGGTAAGACAGAAGCCAAAATGTTCGCTGTTATCGTTGGGATTGGTCTAATGATCGTCTTGATCAATTTCTGGCACACCGGCTACGCGAGTGGCGGCGCCGCTTTTCGAGAAGCCCTCTTTCCTGTCATTGCACTTAGCACAACAACCGGCTTTGGAACGGCCGACTACGACCAATGGCCGCTTTGTTCGCGCATTGTGTTGATGGTCTTGCTCACCATCGGTGGTTGCAGCGGCTCCACTGCCGGCGGTATCAAGGTAAGCCGCGCACTGCTCGCCATTCGGCAAGTAACCCACGAAATTCAGCACTTTTTTCGTCCCCGGCAGGTTTTCTCCGTTTCGCTCGACGGCCATCAGATCGATCGCCACGCGCTGGCGCAGGTCATGGCTTATCTTGTATTTGTCGGCGGGATCATTCTATTTTCCACGCTGCTGGTAAGCATACTGGAGCCCCAACTTACCGATCTTCACACTGCGATGGGTGCCGTGTTAGCCACGTTTTTGAACATTGGTCCCGGTTTTGGCGCTGTAGGCCCCACGGATAATTTTGCGGATCTTAACTCCGGCACTCTTCTCTTTCTCAGCCTGCTCATGCTCTTGGGGCGATTGGAAGTCTACGTGGTCGTCGCCCTCTTTTCCAAGGCGCTCTGGACCCGCTATTAACAGGCCGAAGCTTTGATCACACCCGAGTTGACGGAGGAGTTGGCGGCGGGTTGAGTGGCGGCCCATGAAGAAAACCGTTCCTCCACGACGATACGCTGTTTTTGCCGCGATTTTGCTGGTTTCGGCGAATTTCCCGGGTTTTGCCGCCGATAACTGGCCGCGGCTGGAATTTACCCGAATGGTCGCGCATTGGTCGGAATACGATGGGCCGGAGTATCTGGAATTCATCGATGCCGCCAACCCGGATTTGGCGCAGTTTGGGTTTTTTGGCGGGCATTTCTACAGCCTGGCGCATACGCCTCAGTTTGGCGGGTATCCGGCGCATTTTCCGGTCCAGGGGCTGGATGAAACCGCGGATTGGTTCGAGAAAACCATCGCCGAACTCAAAAAACGCAAAGTCCTGGTCGTGGGCCACTTTAACGTCGAATTCCTGGTCGGCGATCCCGATGGCCCGGAGGGTCCGCGGGGATTTTTCAAGTGGTATCGCGATTTGTGGGACGAGGAGCAGTTGGGGCCGAAACCGCCGGTTGAAGACCCGCTGGATTTCATGGAGCGCAATGCCGACGGCACGCCCAGATTCACCAGCAGCTACAGCATCGGCGGGATGAAGGAGTATTGGGCCTGCTTGCGCAACCCGCATTGGCAAAGCGTGCTGAAGGCGTGGGTCAAGGCGGGGATCGATCGTGGCATCGACGGCTACATCGCCAACTATTTCTATCGCCACGACTGCGTTTGCGAGCACTGTCAGGGTGGTTTTCGCGATTACCTGGGCGGACGCCATTCCAAGGCCGAATTGAAGGCGAAATTCGGCATCGGCGACCTGGAAAATCACGTTTTCGACGAGATCGTCTGCTGGCACAAGCCGGAGGAATCGACCCCGTTGCGGCGCGAGATGCTGCGTTGGTCGCAAATCTCCAACAAGCGCGTTTTCGACGCCGTTTTCCACAAACACGGCCGAAAATTGAAGCACGACCTCATCACCGCGCAGTGGAATCACCTCAGCAATTTCAGCGCGATTCGCGGCGACGAGCGTTGTCTGCTGCCCAAGGAGTTTTGGGGCAAGGACGAGAGCTACCTGTGGTATTCCATGGGCGCCAGCGGCGTCTACACCGACCTCAAAAACGGCGTGTTGGCGGATGGAACCTTGCAGGCGCGCTACATTCGCGGCGCGTTCGAGGATAAGCCGTTCACGCTCGGCAAATACGAGGGCGTGCGGATCCGCACGGCCATTTCTGAGATGGCGGCCAACGGCGGATCGCCGATGGGGTTCTACGCGCGGACGAAAGATGCCGAGGCGCGGGAGATTTTCGCCAAATACTACGGCTTTTTGGATCGTTACCGCCACCTCTATCATGCCAACCAATCGCACGCGGAGATTTTGCTCGTTTTCCCGCGTCTGGCGATCCACGAGGGCGATTTAGAGCCGTTGGAGTGGTTTCGCCAACAAGGCAAGCGGCTGCTGGACGAGCACGTTCTCTTTGACGTGGTTGCCGACGACCTGCTGACGCCGGAGATCAGCGCGAAATACGGCCACGTGGTCCGCCAGGGCGAGGAAGAGTTCAACAACGCGGAAATGACGCGGATCGAGGCGCCGGCGACCGTGCGCGTGGCGGCGAACAAACCCGCGGGCGGCGGCGAAATCGACCTGCACTTCGTGAACTACAATCGCGTGGAACTTCCGCCCGCCAAAAATGGCCGGCCGAACCCCGGCAGGGGCGCAGCGGACGAAAATCCCATCCCGGTTGGCGGAATTCAGGTCGATTTCCCGATTCCCAAGGAGACGAAGATTCTCGCGGTCGAGGTCATCGAGCCCGAGCAGGCCGAGCCGCAAACGGTGCGTTTTCAGCTCAACGAGGCGCGCGATCGGATTCAGTTCGCGATGCCGGTTTTTCGCGTCTACAGCGTGGCGCGCATCAAGCTGGCGCCCAAGCCCGCGGGGCGAATTCCGCGGATTGCGGGCATCACCACGGTTTACCACCATAACTCGCATGCTGAGATGCTTTTCGGCCGTTTGATCGAGACGGACACGCTGGATGGCGAAGGTCACCGACGGCCGTTGAGCCTAACCGCCATCTACACCGACCAAGTCACCGAGCGCGACATCAGCCGCGAGTTGGCGGAGAAACACAAGATCAAGATTTACGAGACGGTGGACCACGCCCTAACCAACGGAACGGGGAAACGGCTCACGGCCGACGGAGTCATGCTGGTGGCCGAGCACGGCAAATACCCAGAATCCGACACCGGGCAGTTCGAGTTTCCCAAACGCCGGCTTTTTGGCGAAATTGTCGAGGTTTTCGATCGCAGCAAGCGAGTTGTTCCCGTTTTCAGCGACAAACACCTGGCCGACAACTGGGAGGACGCGAAGTGGATCTACGATACGGCGAAAGAGCGCGAAATTCCGCTGATGGCGGGCTCGTCGCTGCCGGTGGTGTGGCGCTACCCGCCGACCGACCTGCAGCGGGGGAAAAAGTTGGAGGAAATCGTCGCGGTTTCCTACGGCCGGCTGGACGCTTACGGATTTCACGCTCTGGAGGCGATGCAATGCCTGGCCGAGCGCCGTTTGGGCGGAGAAACCGGGATTTCGCGGGTGCGTTGCGTGACGGGGCCGGAAGTTTGGACCTCGGACCTCTACAGCCGCGAATTGCTGGACCAAACCCTCGCGCGATTGTGGGACCGGCGCCGCCTCAACCGCGGAAAATCGCTGGAAGAGCTGGTTCGCGAGCCGGTGCTCTT
>CBDCZR010000041.1:0-50092 GCA_965224535.1 Verrucomicrobiales bacterium | reverse complement strand
CCGCGCGCACGCTCAACGAGCACCAGGACACCGTGTTCGGCGCCTACGTTTTGGGCCGGCTGTGGTTTTTCATGGCCCTGCACGGAAAGGAGCCGGTCTACGGCCTGAGCCGCGCCTTCGACGCCGCCTCCGACGACATCGCTCAAATTTACGGCATTTTGTCGGCGTTGCGCAGTCGGATCGCGACAATGAACGCTGCGGTGGAGGGTTAGCGCAAATTCCCGCGGCCGGTAGACAGCGGGCGGAATCGTGGTTTGTTGACGCCATGGAAATGACAATTCAGATTCCTTCCGAAATTGAAGGTCCTCTGGCAGCCGAAGCGGAAAAAAACGGCGTCGATCCGGCTGGATTCATCCAAAATCTGCTCGGCAGCCGGTTGCGGTCGGAAACTGAAGCTCCTTCGCTCACCAATCGCGAAGCTGAGCTACTTCAAGAGGTCGATACCGGGTTTTCGCAAGCCGAAATGGAGCGCTACGTTAACTTGGTGGAGAAACGGCACGATGAGGCCATTTCCGAGGAAGAGTTGGCGGAACTGCAAAGCACAACCCGCGAATTGGAGCGCTTAAACGCAAAACGAGCCAGCGCACTGAGCGAATTGGCGGAATTGCGAGGAGTGGACCTATCAACGGTGATGGAGCAACTCGGAATCGAACCACCGGATGTCCTCTAACGACCCGGTGCCGCATTGAATCGGGAGGAATTGGTCAATCTCCGGAAGGTTCTGGCCACAAAACGGCGTACACCCACCAGATTTTCCCTACGATGGGAATCCGTGATCGAACGTCACTCCCCGGCCCCCGGTTCCCCCTCAAATCCCTCAAATCTCGGCAACGGCCGCACCAGATTCCCCGGCAACGGCCTCACGCGCTCGAAAACGTTGCGGCTGAGCTGCGCGGCTTTGGGATAGCCTTCGGCAAACATCTCCAGCTTGGCGTCCAGGTTGTCGATGTAGTGCAAGGCCGCGGCTTCGGGAGTTTTCGGCAAAACCGGAGCGCCGAACGCGTATTCGCCGTGGTGCGAGCCGATGAGGTGGAGCAAATGCAGCCGCACCTGGTCGTTGCTCGGCTCCAATTCCTCCCAGCCCTGAGCCTGCTCCGTTTCCTGCAGATCGCGCCACAGCTTGTTCACCACCTCCATGCCCATGGGAATGTGGCCGAGCAGCTCGCCGACGTTGGTGTGCGGCATGGTGAAGCTGTTCTCCGCGTAGGCGTTTTCCCAAAGTTTGCCGCAATCGTGAAACAAAACGCCCGCCAAGATAAGGTCCTCGTTCAGCTCGCGGTAAACGCCGCAAATCGCGCGGGTAGAGCGCATCATTTGCGCCATGTGCTCCACCAATCCGCCGCGACGGGCGTGATGGTAGTTGCGCGCGGCGGCGGTTCGGCGAAAACGGTCGCCAAATTGTCGCAGGTAGGCCAGGCAGAGCGCCCTCAGCCGCGGATCGCGAATTTCGGCGACCATTTGCTCGATCTCGCTGAAGTCGGCCTCCTGCTTGGCGCGCAAATCCGCCGAGCCTTCCAGCAACGCCGCGATTTGCTCCTCGCCCAGCGCTTTGAACGTTCCTCCGCGCGGTTCGATGCCGAACGGGTCGTTGCGAAACCATTCGCTCTCCACGCCGATGAAGGCGCCGGCCCGAATGTTGTCGATCTGCTGAAAAAGGGCGGAATCGTCCCAAAGCCGAATTTTCAGCGAATCTTCGGCGTCGGCCAGTTTTAGCTCGAAAAACGGCTTTCCGCCACGCGAGGTCTTGGAAACGAGCGACTCAACCTGGGCGTGAATCTCGAACGGTTGGGCAATTTCCGTCGCCAAGCGTCGCAATTCGCGAATCGAGACAAATTCCATCCCTCACGCCTAGCCTGCCTTGTTCGTGAAGCCAAGCGGCGATTTTTGCGGAAGAGGGATTTCTGGCGCTTCCTCTCAACCTGGCACGCTTTGCCGAATGTAGCGCTCGCAGATGCGGTAGTAGGTGACCATCGACTGGATGTCGATCCACTCATCCGCGGCGTGGAGATTTCCCACCTCAGGGCGCGAGAGCATGACCGGCGTGCCCCCGGCGCAGATGAAGCGGGCGTCGCTTCCGCCGGAAACGCGCACCAATTGCGCCGGTTCGCTGGTAATTTCCTCGATGATTTGGCAAAACAGCGGATCCGGGGCCAAATGCGTCGGTTCCGCGCACACGATCGGCTCCAATTCGATGTCGGGGCCGAGAAATTCGCCGATTTTTGCCAGCATGCCCTTCACCGTGTCGGGAGGCGGGAAACGCACGTCCAGAAGCGCGTGCGCTTCGGCGGGGACGCGGTTAATCGTCTCGTTAGGCGTCCCCACCATGGTCAGCGTGCAGGTAGGGTGCCAGGTGTCCATGGGGTCGGTGGGTTGCAGCGGGCGAAAATGGGCGTTGAGCACGGCTAACCGGTCGATTAAGCCCTGCAAGGCGTTGTCGGCCGACCAAGGTCTGGCTGCGTGCCCGGCGCGTCCGTAGCGCCGCGCGATCAGGTGGATGATGCCCTTTTCCTCGATGGTGACCCGATTCAGCGAGCCGCCGTCCGGGATGATGGCCCGCTTGCAGCGCAAACCCACGTCTTGAAACAGGTAGCGCACCCCGTTTTCACCGCCGCGCTCTTCATCGGAGGTCAGGGCGATGCCGATCGGCGTTCCCGGGCTATCGTGCTGAATTTTGCGAAACAGCTCGAGCATGATCGCGTCCGCACCCTTCATGTCGCCGGCTCCCGGCCCGTAAATTCGCCCGTTTTTCACCGTGCCGAGATACCGCTCCACGTCGGAGTGCTCGATGACGTCGATGTGCCCGCACAACAGGATTTCCGGCTCTTTCACGTCCTCCGGCAACGCCACCAGCGAGCCGAAACCATTGCTTTCGTAGGTTTCAATGCGGACGCCGGAAATGGCTTCGAGATGGTTCTCGATGAACTGAAAGCAGCGTTCGCGTTCGTTGGGATGAGCCTCGGTGCTGCGAATCAGCATCAAATCACGCGTCAGGGCCGTGAGGCTGGCCGCCAGTTGTTCGTCGTCGGAGTTCATCATCGGTCAATCTCGATCGGCATGCCATTCCACGGGCAGTTGAGTTTCGGCCAGCTCCAATTCCTGCCAGCATTCGTCGGTGGTCGGCGCCAGATACAAAAACTGGCCCTTGTGCACCAAATCTTCGCTGCCGAAATTGAAGTTGATCGGCAAAATGCCCTTCGTCATGCCCGGCGCGAAGAGCTGGCCGGACTGCTCCAGCATCTCCAGCAACTCGCGTTCGCTCAGTGCGGTTTGCAGCCGCAGGTTGCGCATGAGCCAGGCGCCGTTTGGCGTGAAATGCCGGGCCAGCACGCTTGGATAAGTGGCTCCGGTCACCCGGGCGTTGATTTCGCAAACGTAGGCTTTGGGCTCCGAGTCGCCGTCGCGCTCCACCAGCAAAAAATCCGTGCTGGCCGTGCCGCGATAACCCTGCGCATGCAACCAGCGGCCCGCGATTCCGGCTTGGCGCAACAATTCCTGGCGCAATCCCGGCGTGCCGGCCAAATACGGCGGCGGAGAGATGTTTCCTTCGTGAATGCTGTCGTGGCTCAAGATTTGTTCGGTCAGGTCAAACAGCCAAACCCGCTCTGCGTCCAGAAACATCTGCACGCTGGGGCTGTGGATGTTGGTTACCCCGCCGTGGCCGGGTTTTAGCCAACCCTGCACCATGACCGGCCCTTCGAAAAAGAGGTGTTCCGGGATTTCCTGGCGCCGTTGCCGGCCGAAATCCGCGATTTCGCGAACGCGCTGGATTCCGATGCCCGATGCGCCGATTTGCGACTTCAGCACCGCATCGTCAAAACCTTCCGCGGCCAAATTCGCCAGCGCTGCGTTCACTTCATCCCGCGATCTCGCCGTTCGGGTCGAAATCGTGGGCAACCCGGTTTTTTCCAGGTACTGGTGCAGGAGAAACTTGTTGTTCCCCCGCCGGCAACCGTCCGTCGTCGTGATCGTGCGTTTGCCAAGTTGGTCGGCGATTCCCACCAAAATGTCGTCGGTCACGTAGCCATCCACGCAACTGGCCGAGTGATTGCGGTAGGCGGCCAAATTCTCCCCCAGCGCTCCGTTGTTCCCTTCGCCGATGAGGCCTCGCAAGCGCCGGTAGTCGCCCGGAGCCATGATTTTCATCTCCGGCAGGCTCAGCATCAGGCGCTGCTCGAAGTATCGGCACAATGCGCCCGCAGAATGGCGTTCCAGCACCAGGGTATTGCGTCCGCCGCGGAAAACCAGGTTCAAAATCGGGATGAGCCGCCCGCCGTAGGAATCTACCTCGCCCACGGTTTCCTCCAACTCCCGCGTCTCCTTTTCGTTGCCAAAAAACAGCTCGAGCAGGTTCGCGAAGAAGATGACGTCGTCGCTCCAGAACCGCGGCAATTGGCCCTGTGTATCGACGACGGGAATTTCGGGCGTATCGGTCATCCGGCAGCCAAGCTATCCGGTTTGTCGGCCGGCTCAACCGGGATTCTTCAGCTCGCGAGTCGGTTCCCAAACCACGCCGGCGTCGGGAAGCCGGCTTACGTCGCGCAGATAGCGGTAGAGGATCGCGCCCTCCAATTTGTGGTGCGGCGGCGCCAATTTTGCGGTCGTCCGTTCGTACAATCCGTGGTCCACGCACTCAAGCTCATCGATTTTCGCCAGGCAAGCCCCGTCGATCTGCCAGATTTCTCCTTCGATCGCCATTCCATCCGCCGTGGCGCTCACGAGAGCCGGAAATCCGCCGTAGTCGAACATGCGGTAAACCGGCAGCGTCCTCGCTTCACCCAGAAATGTTTGGCCCTGCAGGAAATGGTGGTTGGAAAACCCGCGTTTCAAGCTGCCGTAGACGAAGAGGCGATGCATCGTGGCCGAAAAGAGCGAAAAATCTACCGGCGGTGGGACTCGAACCCACACTCCCGAAGGAACGCGATTTTGAATCGCGCGCGTCTACCAATTCCGCCACACCGGCATGGATCGCTCACAAATAATTGGAATTTTTCGAGCGAGGTTAGGCGATCATCCCGCAAAACATCGCGGGATTCAAGGGTTTTTCGCGGCTCTTGGCGTCTTGCCGGCTTTTACTCGTAATCCCACTTCATGATCCAGGGATCGTTCATCTCTTTCTGGAATGTCTTCAGCCGTTGTTGATACTCCTTCAGCACCTCCGCGAATTCCGGATTCTCGGCCAAATTCGTCGTTTCGTTGGGATCTTTGGCAATGTTATAAAGCTCGAAGGCGGGCCGGTTCACATATTCGCTAACCGTGCGGTTGCCGTAATTTGCGTTCATCCCTTTCTCCCACTGCGCTTGCCACGTTGAGGCGGCCCAAAGATCGGAAGCAAACGGGTAGGGGAGCCCGTGCGCGATATTCCAGATGAGCTTGTAGTCTTTATCGCGAACCACCCGCATAGGATAATACATCTGGATCTCGTGAAAGGTGTGGGAGGCAAAAATCGTCTCCCAATGCGTCGCGTCCGGCTTAGCCAGGATGGGAATCCACGATTTCCCGTGGTAGCTGCTCAACCCCTTGCGCGGGCCCCTGTTTTCCTTGGCTGCATAGGGTTTGTCCTTCCAGAATTGATTGGCGTCGACCCAGTTTTTCGGCCGGTTTTTAGCGGCATCCAAGCCACCCGCAAAATCCAGCAGAGAAGGCGTGATGTCGATGTGACTGATCATCGCTTGCGACTTGACGCCGCGTTTGGGCTCATAGGGATTGCGCACCACGAAGGGCACTCTCAAGCCTCCCTCAAAAACCGTGGTTTTACCCCCCGGAAACGCCATCCCGTGGTCGGAAGTAAAGACAAACAGCGTTTTATCATAAAGCCCCGCTTCCTTCAAAATTTTCACCAAACGTCCTACCCCTTGGTCGATTCGCGAGCAACTCTGATAGTAGTGCGCTAGCTCGCTTCGCGATTCCGGCGTATCAGGCAAAAAAGGTGGAACGACAACGTCTTTTGCGTCGTAAAATACTTCGTCTACGCCCGGATGAGCGCCCTTGTCGGGTTTATTGCCAAAGAGATCGGGTTTGTGCTTACCTGCATAGGTTTGATCTTTCCCGCCGCCTCGGTGGGGGTCGCTCGTCCCAAAATAGAGAAAAAACGGTTTTTCGTCGTTGGCGGTGATGAACTCTTTTGCAGTTTCCGCCATTTGCACGGCGTTGCGGCCATTGCCCTTCAAATAACTCTCAAAGTGGTAGACCTCTTCCGGAGCTACGTGGTATTTGCCAATGTGGCCCGTGCGATATCCAGCATTGGCTAAAACTCGCGGCATGGCCAAGCTAACCACATTGTGGAAGCTGCCGAATTTGTGATAAGAGTGCTGGTGGCCGTATTGTCCGTTGGCATGATTGTGAAGGCCGGACATAACTACCGAGCGGCTTGCCGAACAACTGGCCGTAGTTGCAAATGCGTTGAGAAACACAGTTCCATCGGCGGCAATGGCGTCAATGTTAGGGGTAACGGCCACGGGATCACCGTAGCACCCCAAAGTTGGGCTTTCATCGTCGGTGATGAAGAAGATGATGTTTCGCTCGGCGGCGAGTCCCCAAGTTGTGGCTAGCAAAATTGGAAGCAGGAAGGCGGCTTTTTTCATAAAGCCACCTTTTGACCGATCTCGGCGTCGTCAAGCACGACAAACGGAGTTTTCGGCGCGAATTTCGCCCGATTTGCCGGCTGCGCTGAATTTTGGCGGCATTTTGCCCGATTGCGGATAAATGAGGCGGAGAAACCTAGTTTGGCCCGGGTTTTTGGAAAATTTGCGAAAAATCGCGCAAACGCGTCTTAGAATTTCCAAAAATATCATTGACTCTGCGTTCAGTAATCGTATCCATACCGCGTCGATCTTCGGTCGATCCTTTTCAGGAACTCAACTCACGCGTAGCCAACGAATCGGGTGTCCCCCCGCGCTCGAAAAATTGGCTGAAATTCACTCATCAACCCCCGCTTCCCAAAGGAAAGCGTTGCGTCCCCTGATGAATGTGATGATCAACAAAACAGAGCAAAAACGAGCCGACGAATTCGCCGATTCGCGCCCAATTTTCGAGGTGTCATGAAACCAGCCAAGCACTTCGCCATTCTTTTTTTCGCCGTGTCTCTTCGTATATTGCCAGGGGCGGATTCGGTTTACATCGATTATTCAACCGAGCCGAATCCGGAGCACTTATTGGCCTATGAACTGAGCATTTTAAGCCCAAATTCCAAGGTTGATCTGGAGCCGGGACACCAAGCCGGAAACCGCTATCTAGCATACCTGAGCATTGTTGAAGTGGCTCCCGACGCGCCGTATCGCTCGGAGCTGTCCGGGATCGAAAAACTGCACAAAAATGAAACTTGGGGAGGGGACCTCATGGACATCTCCGATCCCGCCTGGCGCCAGTTTGTCATCGATCGTCTCGCCCGGCCGGCGATCGAACGGGGCTTTGATGGCTTTTTTCTCGATACCGTTGACAGCGTAGAAATCCTGGCCCGCAAATATCCCGATAAAAGCGCGAAATTTCGCCAGAGCCTCATCAAACTAGTCAAAGAACTGCGGCAAAATTTTCCAAAAGCCGAAATTATCCAGAATCGCGGTTTCGGTCTTATTCCCGCGCTCCAAGCAGACCTAAATGGGCTGCTCGTTGAGTCGGTTTTTCAAACGTTCGACTTTGAAAAGCAACGTTATCAACCTGTCTCAGAAGACTTTTCCAAACTTTTGGCGAACCAGGCGATTCAAGCGAAAAAAATGGGTTTGGACGTTTATGTAGTCGACTACGTGAACCCGGAAGATACAACGGCGATTGCTGAAACCGCCAAGAAAATCCGCGGCCTGGGCGCTGTCCCTTTTCTCACAACGCCCGATCTTCAAGGCGACGTTCTCGGTCCGCAAGGCCAAGTGGCCCGCCGCGTTATCGTCTTGTTTGGCCAAGATACCAGCCTGGCGGAAAACGAGAAAATTTGGCCGGAAGAAACCACCGCCTATCGCCTGATTCAATCCACGATGGAATGGATGGGCTACGAGCTCGAATACCACCATGTTGACAACGGTATCCCCTCAGTGGACGAGGCCAACCGATACGCTGGCGTCATTTTAGACGAAGGACTGACCTTTCCGTATGCTACCGAGGCAAATCTTGCCACCTGGTTGAGCAAATGCGTTAGCGAAGGACAAAAGCTCCTTTTTCTCGGAAACTATCCGTTTAGTGATGAAACAGCCGCCCGCCGTCTTTACAACCAATTGGGTCTCAGAAAAGGCATCGATTACGCCGGTATGCCGGTTAAAACAACGATCGAGCGGTTTGACAAGGAACTCGCCGGTTTTGAGATCGATCCTCCTTCCCGACGCTCGTTGTTTATCAACGTACAGGCACCCGACGACGCGCGAATCGCTCTGTCTCTAAAGCCAGCGGTAACACCAGCCGGCGACAATGCTCGATTTGACGCAATTTACGCTGCCGATTGGGGAGGCGCGATTCTTTCCCCGTACCTCGCCTTCAATGCTTCGCTGGAGATCATGCGCTGTTATGTTAATCCCTTCAAATTCCTGCCTTTGATCTGGAATTCCGGCGATTTTCCAGCCCCAGACGTAACCACCAAGGATGGATTGCGCATTTTCTACACGCACATCGACGGTGACGGGTTTGTTTCCGCATCCCGCGTCCAAAGCGGCAAAATTTGCGGAGAAGTGCTCTACGACGAGGTTTTGCGAGATTTTCCGAAGCCAATCACCGTCTCAATTGTGGAAGCAGAAGTGCGGGCGCACATGCAGGTGCTCAAATCCGAGCAACGTGAACGATACGAAGAGATGGCAAGGAAGATTTTCGCGTTGCCGCATGTTGAGGTGGCTTCCCACTCTTATTCTCACCCCTATGTCTGGAATTTTGAGGATAAAAACGCGGCACGACACTACGACCGCCTGAATCTCAAACTCAAACTTAATATCGATTATCCCAAAATCGATCTAAACCGCGAAATCGTCGGTTCCATGGACTACATTCGCGAAACGCTTTGTCTACCAGGCAAGGTTCCGAAGATTTTCTTGTGGTCGGGCAATTGCAAGCCGTCTTCGCGTGCTTTGCAAATACTCAGCGATGCCGGTTATGCGAACATGAACGGGGGTAATACGATCATTAGCAGCCGGTTTCCCGGAATTGCAGGTATTGCGCCGAAGTTGATCTCCTACGAAGGGCTGCTCCAAATCCACGCCTCCAACCAAAACGAATTCTACTACACCGACGGCTGGGTTGGCCCCTACCGCGGTGGATTCCGTCAAGTCATCGAGACCTTCGAACAAACGGAAAAACCGCGCCGCCTAAAACCGGTCAACGTCTACTATCACTTCTACAGCGCGGAGTATCATGATGCGCTGGCAGCACTCAAAGAAATCTATCGATGGTGCGGGGAGCAAGACCTTCACTCGCTGACCGCCTATGAATACGCGGAAATGGTCCAGGATTCACATAGCGCCAGAATTTTTGCCATCGGGCCCAATCGATGGGCAATTCTTGGCAACGGAAAGCAAAAGACCTTTCGTTTTTCGAATTCGGCGGGATACCCGCAAATCTCAAGCTCCAAGGGCGTAACGGGATATAAAAGAGAGGCCCAATTCACCTACGTACACACCAACGGCTCCAAGAGGGTCGAAATTCAACTGGCCGATTCGCCGGATGCCCATCCCTACCTCGTTTCCAGCACTGCGCCGGTTGAATTTAGCGCGCTCGGCCAAAAAGAAATCGACGTGAAAACAATTGACCGGGCTGCAACCATCAAAATGGCGAATATACCGCAACCTAAGACTCTCTCTATCCGGCTCAATGGCGAGACCATCAACCGCAGAATCATCAAAAACGGGAAATTATCGATCCAGCTTCCCAAGAACTCGAATCTCAGAATTACCGCACAATGAGGTCGCACGGCAATTCCTCTAATTCCGCTCCAGTCTTCAAGCTACGGCTGGTCGTCGTGTTGATCTGTGTTGCCATCGGCATAGCATCGCTGTTGATCCCGCGACAGACTGAAGTTGTGGATCGGCTAATTGCAGATGGCGCTTACGAACGGGCTCTTCAGTTGCTTGAAAGCACGCATGACTCGCCAACGGCCCTCCTGGGCGAGGTTTTAGCCGCAGAAGAGCGCCAATTGGATAAAAAGACCCTCCAAGAGCTTCAGGTTCTGATCAAGTTATCCGATAATCCGGAAGAGGTGTTAGCTTTGCTAGACCAGAACCCTGGTGTTGTGCCCCAAGCCACGGCCAGGGAGATTTGGTTGCAGGTCGCAGATAGAGCCATGGAAATTGAGGAGCCGGAGATCGCCAGCAAGGTCTATCAGCGCATCTCCGCCACCTCAGTGCTTAATGAAGCCGAGCTTCGCGGAGCCGTCGCGGCGTGCCGCTTTTCCAGCAATCCCTTGCGCGCCGTTGGGCATTTGAGCGAGTATTTGACGGCAAATAGCCTTACCTACGCGGAAATGCCTGCCGATCTTCGCATGCAGATGATCTCTCTCTACCGGGAGCTGAATATGGGTAGCGAAGCGTTCGATTTATTGAACCAGGAGTTTTCCATTCGTTCCACCGAGACGGAAAGACAGAAAATCTTTGATCTGCTGACAACCACCGCCTCGCAATCCAATCGAATGATGGATTCGATTCCTATCTTGGAGCAACAAATTCAAGAAACGCGGGCAGGTAGTCTTACGTGGAAGGAAATCCAAAAACGCCATCGCCCGCATTCCAGCGATGAAAAATTCTTCGAATGCGCGAAGCAATTAGCGGCCTTCTACGAGTGGAATGTCAGGAGCGAGGAAGCATTTGTTCTCTACCGGAAAATGGCGGTTATGGGCGACTTGGAGGCACTGGACCGCTGTGTGGTGATTTATCCCTGGATCAATAAGCAGAACGATCTCGCTGAGTTGCTTCGGGAGTTGGGCACGGTGAATGACAGGCCCGACTACCAAATTCTGTTGGCGAAGCTGGAAGCGGAGCGGGGACGGTTGGAATCCGCGGAAGAGATTTTTCAAAGCCTTGTCGCGGAAGATGGCGGAGACAAAGCGGCTTTATGGGTCGAAATTGGTCATGTTAGGCACGAGCAAGCGCGCTATTCCGCGGCCTTGGAGGCCTACAAGAAGGCGGTTGAAGTTGATTCCGAATATATCGGAGAAATAGGCATATTCATGGCCCGAATTCACGTCATCCTGGGTCAATATGCAGAAGCGTTGCAGGTTTACTCCCGGGTGCCGCAGGAATTTCACACGCTGAAATCAGCCGAGGATTACGGGGCGTTGGCGGATTCCATGGCCGATCCGGAGAATTTCTGCCGGAGCATCCAAATCATGACGTTTCTCCACAAAAATCACGTCAAACCGGCTAATTACACCGACATGGCTACCGCTTGGACAAATGCCAACGAATTGGATCGTGCACTTTCGATTTTAAGGGAAGGCCGGCAAGCATTCCCAAATAGTCACGCAGTTCGGTTGGCCATCGTTGAGACACTTATGCGGCAAAGGCAATATGCCCAAGCTATGGACGAATTGGTGGCTGGCTTCGTGCCTAACGACATGAGATTCGTGAATCGTCTCCTCAATTTGACCCTCCAGACTGGCGAGGCGGGGAGAGCCTTGGCCGCCTTGAAGTTGACGGATCCTTTGGCTGCTTCGTGGTCGCCTTCAGAGAGGTTGTTGTTGGCACAATTGTACGAAGTTAATCGGCAGGAAGCGTTGGCTTTCAAAATCTGTCAGACAACCCCGGGAGGAGAGGCTACCGCGACACGAATACGAGCAAGGATCGCCTATCGAAACGGAGACTACAAACTGGCCTGGAACTCGTTTCAGCAGTATATGGGTATGGTCAGCCAGCTAGACCATCACGCCTGGTCGTTTGCCGGGGAACTGAATCGCAAACTGGGAAGGACAGATGAGGCGCGTGAAGCCTATGCCAAGGCTCTCCAAGCATTTCAATCCACCGTGAGTATCGCAAAATGAAATTTCCACTGCTAACCCTATGCGCCGTTCTTCTTGTGGCCTGCGCGCGGGACGATGATAGCCCCGATTCGCCTCCCCAAGAATATGGAAACGGCGCTCGTTCTGACGTTCCGGCCTGGTCGATCCAGTATCAAGGAGCCATTCAGCGCCGCAAAAAGGACTACCATGTGGTGGACCTTTTTGACGTGTCAGCAGCCGACCTTAGAGCGCTAAAAGCTGACGGAACCCGCCCCATCGCCTATTTCAGTTCGCAATACGAAAAATGGCGTTCTGACGCGGGAAAATTCCCGGCAAAAGACCTTGGAAAGAACCTGGATAATTGGCCCGGGGAGCGCTGGGTGAATCCGAACTCAACAGCGGTCCGGCAAATTATGCGAGAGCGGATGCGGCTGGCCAAACAGCGTGGGTTTTACGGTGTGGATGTCGATAACGTCGATTTTTATCACTTCAACACCGGTTTTGACAATTCCCAAGCCAAGGCGGCTGAATATATTCGTTTCCTAGCCGCGGAGGCGCATCGGAACGGCTTGCGTTATTCGCTGAAAAACGCCTTGGAACTGGTTCCTAAGCTAAAACACCAGGTCGATTTCTTTCAGAACGAGCAAGGCATCCAATATAACGAGCTGGATGTCTATCGCGGCATCGGAAAACCGGTTTTTAACATCGAATACCGCAAGCCCCGGCGCGGCGTACCCGGGATTTACACGCTTTACAAGCCCAGCCAGTCGATGGACGGGCGGGAGGAAGTAATTTTGCCATAAACGCCCCTCGCCGAATGCGCGTTCTACGATTGTTGGTCGCTTTGCTTGGGCTGCTCGGCAATTTTCCGCCAAGGCTTGTGCCAAAGGTGGCGAGCCAGGCCCAGGCCTAACAAAAACACCGCCAAAGCGAAGGAGCCGTGCCACACGAAGCAGTCCGTGCGCTCGCAGTTGATGAGGTTGTAGACGAGGTCGTGAAACATGGTTAGGATTTGGTTGGTCTGTTAGGGGCGCCGGCGGACGGGGAATCCTCTGCCGCGGGAGGTCGATCGACCGCAGGCGGCGCAGGTTCGTCGTCGAGCGGGGTTTCTTTCACTGGCGGCAAGGGTTTGTCTTCGACCGGCGGGGTTTCCTGCTCAATCGGACGGGATTCGTCAGCAGTCGGGGATTCGTTCTCAGTCGGTGCGGGTTTGTCTTCGACCGGCGGAGATTCGTTCTCAGTCGGTGCGGGTTTGTCTTCGACCGGCGGAGATTCGCTCTCAGTCGGTGCGGGTTTGTCTTCGACCGGCGGAGATTCGCTCTCAGTCGGTGCGGGTTTGTCTTCGACCGGCGAGGTTTCGTTCTCAGTCGGTGCGGGTTTGTCTTCGACCGGCGAGGTTTCGTCCTCCGTCAATGCGGGTTCGTCGGTAACCGCCGGAGATTCGCTCTCAACCGGCGCGGGTTCGTCGGCAACCGGCGGAGAGTCGCTCTCAGGCGGCACAGGCTCTTCAGCGTCCGGCGAAGTTTCGTTTGCAGGTGGCGCGGGTTCGCTGGCAACAGGCGGAGGGTCGTCCACGTCCGGTGCAGGGGTTTGGGCGACCGATGATCCTTCGCTCACGGCCGGTACGTCTTCGTCAGCGGCGGACGGACGAGATTCACCCGCAGCCTCGGGCTCATCATCGGCAACCTGCGGAGGTGAGGCCGTTTCCGGCTGCGCAGCTTCCGACTCCGGCGCACCTGGCTTAGGTTCTTTGGCCAACGCAACCCCCGCTGCCGCAGCGCCCGCACCCGCTGCAACTGTCCCCGCGGCAGCCACGCTCTCTTTGCGCCGACAGCATTCGCGCGACCACACAATCCAACCAATCGCCAGGCCGAGCACAAAAATCAGCGCCGCGCCGAGGGCCGAGCCCAACAGGCTGATCGCCAAATCGTAGAGTCCTGCGCTTTCAATGTTCATCGTCGTGAAAATTCCAGGTTTGGGTTGTCGGTTAGGGTTCGGATCACTTTTCGCGGCCGATCATGATGTCCACCCGGCGGTCTTTTTGCCAGGCGCCTTCGCCAGCGTCTTCTGGCGCGGATTCCGCTTCGCCCAACCCTTTAACGTTCAGAACCTTGCCCTTGATTCCCAGGCTATTTAGGTAGGCCAGCACGTTGTTGGCGCGGCGTTGGCTTAGCCAGGCGTTGTAGTCGGCGTTGCCGCGGGAATCGGCGCGGCCGACGATCAAAATGGTCAGGTCGTCGCGCTTCAATTTGTCCACCTTATCGACCAATTCCATCAGCTTGTCACGCTCGGCGCCGGGGTGGAGGTAAGAGTCGTTTTTGTTGAAGTAGACCGATTCCTGCGGCAGGACGACCTCGATTTCCGGCGCCTCAACCGCTTCCATCGGCTTGGCCGCGACCGTCGTGGCGACATCCAGCTTGTTTTCGATCTCCGCGTCTTCGCCGAAGGCCACTTTCAGCGATTCGGCGAACTTGGCACGATCCTCGCCCTTGTCCACGGTCGCGGCTACGCGCACGTCGCCTTCCTCGATCTCCAGCTTGGCGCCGCCTTTGGCTGCGGCGGCCAAATCCGCGGCTACCTGGCCGGCTTTCGGCGCCCACGGCGCGGGGCGGACATCGGGCGTGGTTTTGAGCCCGGCGGCGTCGATTTTTGCCGGGCCCTTGCTCAGGCCGGCGATGAGTTGGTCCTTTTCCCGGCCGGTGGCGACCTCGCCTTCGACCTTGAGCCGGGTTTTGTTACCCTGTATCCTCAGCCACGGCCAACGCAGCTTGGGCATGGTTAATTTTGGCTTGGTTAGGGTGAAACCGTCGAAATCGCCGAACAATCCGGCAACTTGTTCGGCGCTGGCGGCATCCTTGGCCTCGCCTTCCAGGGTCATTTCGCCGTCGGCGATGTCGAAGGAGACGTTGGGGACGCGCGTTTTCAGCTTAGGCCACCAGTCGGGGAATTTCGTCAGCCAGTCGGGCATCGCAAGGTCCGGCGGGCCGATTTTGAAACCGGACACGTCTGCTTCCGGATCGGTCGCTTTGACCGAATCGACGACTTTTTGGTGAACATCGGCGTTCGGTGCTTCGCCGTTCAAAACCAGCTTCCTGCCGTCGCCGCGTTTCAGCGAGAATTTCGGCCAACGCAGCTTCCCAACCTTCGGCATGGTGGGCATGTTAGGCTTCGGCAGGCCGAATTTCGGCATCTCGAAGCCCTGGATGGACGCGAAGAGGTCCTTGGCCGCCGTTTCCGCGCCTTCTCCGGTTACCGCGATTTCGCCGTCACCGGCCTCAAATTCGGCGTCTGGCGATTTTTCCTTCAGCTTAGGCCACCAAGCGGGAAATTTCGTCAGCCAGTCGGGCATCGCGAGATCCGGCAGGCCGATTTTGAATCCTGACACGTCGGCCTCGGGATCGGTCGCCTTGACCGAGTCGATGACTTTTTGATGAACCTCGGCATTTGGCGCTTCGCCGTTGAGGACGAGTTTTCCGCCGTCGCCGCGTTTCAGCGAGAATTTCGGCCAACGCAGCATTTCGACGTTCGGCATGGTGGGCATGTTAGGCTTCGGCAGGCTGAACTTCGGCATCTCGAAGCCTTGGATCGACGCGAACAGGTCCTTGGCCGCCGTTTCCGCGCCTTCGCCGGTCACCGCGATTTCGCCGTCACCAGCCTCGAATTCAGCCTCGGGAGCCTTGGTTTTCAGCTTTGGCCACCAATCGGGGAACTTCGTGAGCCAATCGGGCATCGCCAAATTCGGCGGGCCGATTTTGAAGCCGGACACGTCGGCTTCCGGGTCGGTCGCTTTGACCGAGTCGACGACTTTTTGGTGAGCCTCGGCGTTAGGCGCTTCGCCGTTGAGGACGAGTTTTCCACCGTCACCGCGTTTTAGCGAGAATTTCGGCCATCGCAGCTTCCCGACCTTCGGCATGGTGGGCATGTTAGGCTTGGGCAGGCGGAATTTCGGCATCTCGAAGCCTTGGATCGACGCGAACAGGTCCTTGGCCGCCGTTTCCGCGCCTTCGCCGGTCACCGCGATTTCGCCGGCATCTCCGGCCTCGAATTCGGCCTTGGGAGCCTTGGTTTTCAGCTTGGGCCACCAGTCGGGGAACTTCGTGAGCCAATCGGGCATCGCGAGATCCGGCGGGCCGATTTTGAAGCCGGACACGTCGGCTTCGGGGTCGGTGGCTTTGACCGAGTCGATGACTTTTTGGTGAGCCTCGGCGTTAGGCGCTTCGCCGTTGAGGACGAGTTTTCCGCCGTCGCCGCGTTTCAGCGAGAATTTCGGCCAACGCAGCTTCCCGACCTTCGGCATGGTGGGCATGTTAGACTTGGGAAGGCTGAATTTCGGCATCTCGAAGCCTTGAATCGACGCGAACAGGTCCTTGGCCGCCGTTTCCGCGCCTTCGCCGGTTACCGCGATTTCGCCGTCGCCGGCCTCGAATTCGGCCTTGGGAGCCTTGGTTTTCAGCTTGGGCCACCAGTCGGGGAATTTCGTGAGCCAGTCGGGCATCGCAAGATCCGGCGGGCCGATTTTGAAGCCGGACACGTCGGCTTCCGGGTCGGTCGCTTTGACCGAGTCGACGACTTTTTGGTGAGCCTCGGCGTTAGGCGCTTCTCCGTTCAAAACCAGCTTTCCGCCATCGCCGCGTTTGAGCGAAAATTTCGGCCAACGCAGCTTCCCAACCTTCGGCATGGCGGGCATGGTGGGCATGTTAGGCAGCGTGAAGTCGAATCCTTCGAAACCGCCAAAAATCCCCGCCAATTCGCGCGTTTTCGCCGGATCGGCAAATTCGCCATCGACCGTCAGTTTGCCGTCCGCGGAGTCGAACGTGGCATCCGGCGAGGCGCCGCGCAGTTTGGGCCACCAGTTGCCGAAATTCGCGAGCCAATCCGGTGTTTTCAGGTTGCGGCCGACCGTGAATCCAGTCGCATCCACGTTAGGGTCCGTTTCGCGAATTGCACCCAGAATTTGGCCGTGAAGCTCTTCGTTGGCCACCTCACCGGTTAGGATCGCCTTGCCGTCGTCGCCGCGTTTCAGCGAAAATTTGGGCAGGCGGAATTCCGGCCATTTCAGCTTCATTTCCGGCGACGACAGCCCGGAAATTTCGCCCAGTTTGGCTAACAAACCGTCCTCACCGCCGGCCGTCGCCATTTCGCCGGAAAAGGTGATTTTTTCGCCATCCACGCTCATTTCCGCATCCTCCGCATCGGCCTGAAACGCGCCAAAAATGTTGGGAAATTTCAGCCACCAATTCGGCAGCTTGACGCCGGGCACGACCTCCAGCGCATCGGTGATTTTCTTGCCGGGAGCGGCTCGGCGCAGGGCGGCCAGGAGCGCGGCGCGATCCTCATCCGTGCCCACCTGACCCACGGCGGCCACCTCGTCGCCCATCACGCGCAGGGTGAGATCCATGTCCTTGGGATCGGGCAGTTTGAGCCCGTTTTCGACGCTAACGCCCTCCCATAAGCCGCCGGAAACCGAGGCCAACGCGGCGTCGCGGGCCCGCTCGGATTTCGCCACGCCCTCCAGGCCCAAACCCGCCTCACCCGCGCTCAGCGAGCCATCGGCGGTGATCTGGGCAAAGAAGTCCTGGCTGGCCTCGGCGACGTTTTCCAGCCAGGGCGCATCGGTCACATCGCGGCGCAACTCCACCTCGGCGTCGGGATCGGTGTCGAGCATGGCGTTGCGCAAGGCGCGGCCGTTTTCGGTGTCCGGCAGCACTCCGGAGACGGTGAAGCGCCCGTTTTCGCGAGCGATCTCAAACTGCGGCGGCTTCATCTGCGCCAGCTTTGTTTCGTCGGTAATCCGGTCGGGCGCGGACACCAGCTCGCGAGCGACCTGCAGCGCGGAATCGCGCTGTTGGGTTGAGAAAAACGTGCCTCGCAGGGTCACAGCATCGCCGTTAGCCTCGATCTGACCGCCCTCGCAATCGCGGAAAAATCCGGGCAGGAAACCGGGCAAGGCGGCCGACCAACCGGCGTCGCGAAGTTTCGTCGCCACGGTCAACTCATCGGCCTCCACGCTCTCGACGCCCGGGATGGCAGCGGCGGCTCCGGTCAGGGCATCGCGAATTTCGTCGTTGGCCGCTAATCCGCTCAGGGTCAGCTTCGCCCCGTCGTGAATCGCGGTGAAATGGGCCTCGGGCCAGGGCTCGACGGTCAGCTCGTTGCGAACGCGGCCACGGCCGGCGGGGATGGCGTCGCGCACGCTGGTTTCGGCGCGATTCTTGGCGGCTTGGTTAGGAACCGTGCCGCTCAGGGTTATGTCGTAGCGCTCAACGCCGGCTTTGGCGTCGGCGAATTCCTCATCGGCTGCGAGTTGGTCTTTGGCAACGTTGGCCAGCTCTGCTTGGGTGTCCGGGCGCGTGCAATTCTGCAGGCCAATGGCGTGAACGACGACGAGGGCAAGAAGAACCAGGAAGATCAGTCCTTTCATAGTCCAGCAAGGGGGGCAGTGTTTTTAATTTTGGGGGGGAGGAAGGGAGGATTCGGGAGAAAATCGCCAAAAAGGCGGTTTTTCGTCTAAATTGGACGGAAATTTGCGAAAAAATTCGGAGGGAGTGGCATTCTGCACCCAGGCCGAACCATGCGCTGGTTAGGCGAACGGGGCAACTGAAAATTGGTGACTTTGTTAGGGTTCGAGCCAAAAAAATTCCAGCGCACCTTTCCCTTGCATCCCGGGGCATCCGCACTAACGGTCCCACAAACAGCACGAAAACGGCTGCCCCCCGATGGACCCCGATCGTTCTTCCCTCACAATCCTGAGCGGCTCTTCCCACCCCGCTCTTTGCGATAACGTTTGCAAACACCTGGGGATAACGCGAACCGACGCCTTGGTCACCACCTTTCCGGATGGAGAGACGTTCGTGAAAATTAACGAAAACATCCGCGGCCTGGACGTTTTCATTTTTCAGCCGACGTGCCCGCCGTCCAACCACCACCTGATGGAGCTGTTCATCATGGTGGACGCCGCGCGGCGGGCCAGCGCGGAGCGGATTACCGCGGTCATCCCGTTTTTCGGCTACGCGCGTCAGGATCGCAAGGACCAGCCCCGGGTGCCGATCACGGCTAAGCTGGTCGCCAATTTGCTGGTGGCCGCCGGGGTTAACCGGGTGTTGACCATGGACCTGCACGCGGGTCAAATTCAGGGCTTTTTCGATATTCCCGTCGATCATCTCTACGCCATGCCCACGCTGGTGAAGCACTTCAAAAAATCGGGGGTTGGCTCGAACAACTCGGTCATCGTGTCGCCCGACGTGGGGAATATGAAGATGACCCAGGCTTATTCCCGCGCGCTGGAGGTTCCCATGGCGATCGTGGGCAAACGCCGGGTTAGCGCCACGGAAGTGGAAGCGGTGGATTTAATCGGCGAGGTGGAAGGCAAACACGCGCTGATTATCGACGATTTGACGGAAACGTTCGGCACTATCGACGAAGCCGCGAAGCTGCTGATCCAAAACGGCGCCAAGACCGTTCGCGCAGCCGTTTCGCACGCGGTTTTGAACGATTTGGGCCGCGAACGACTGCTCAATTCGCAGGTGGAGGAGCTAATTTGCACCGACAGCACGCCCTCGGCCCATGGGGACAAAGTGACCGTTGTGAGCGTGGCCGGATTGCTGGGCGAAGGCATCGGGCGCATTCACGATAACCGCTCGGTCAGTTCTCTTTTTGACATTTGAGAGACCGGCGCTAAAGTGCGCGCCCTTCGCCCGGTGGAGATCGATTTTGCAACCGGGCAAAACTGCAAGGGTCTCGCCCCGGGGCCTACTTTTTTACCCGAACCTATCATGGCACAAAAATTTCAGCTTCAAACGGAGATGCGCGAGAGCACGGGAACTGGCGTCGCCAAAAAACTCCGCCGCCAAGGCATCGTGCCCGGCGTGATTTACGGCGGCGGCCAGCGCACCTACCCGGTGCAGGTTAAGGAAAAGGAAATCACGGATCTCCTGCACGGCGCCGCCAGTGAAAACGTGCTGGTGGACCTGGTGGTGCAGGGCGCCAAGGAAGAGAAAAAGCTGGTGCTGATCCAGGACGTGCAGCACAACGTGCTTTCCGGCGCGGTCACTCACGTGGACTTCCAGGCCGTGAAGGAGGACGAAGAAATTCGCGCGTTGCTGCCGATCCATTTGCATGGCGAGGCCGCCGGCGTGAAAATGGGCGGCTTGCTGGAGCACCAGGTTCACGATGTGGAGGTGACCTGCCTGCCCAAGGATTTGCCGGAAACCCTGGATTTTGACGTCGAGCATCTGGAGATGGGTCAGGCGCTTCACATTGGCGACGTGACTTTTCCCGATGGCGTCAAACCCACCGTTGGCGAGCAAGTCGTCATCGCGCTGGTTACCGAATCGCGCGCCGCCAAGGCGGGAGACGTCGAGGATGAAGACGCCGCCATCTCGGACGAGGAGCAGGCTGCTGATGCTGAGCCGGCAGAAGGCGGTGAGTGACGAAACGGCAGATGCGGCGTCGATTCGGCTCGTTGCCGGGCTGGGCAATCCCGGCCGCAAATACCTCGATACCCGCCACAATGTCGGCTTCATGGCGCTCGACCGCCTGGTGCAGCCGCTGGCCGAAACCTGGAGCGTGGAAAAAAAGTGGGATGCGCAAATTTTGCGTTCCGGCCAGGTGACCTACCTCAAACCGCAGACGTACATGAACGAGAGCGGACGAGCCGTGGCCGCGGTTTCCAAGTTCTACCGGATTTCCGCCGAGCAGGTGCTCATCGTGCACGACGACGTGGATTTGCCGCTCGGCCGGCTGCGATTTCGCGCCGACGGCTCCGCGGGCGGCCATAACGGGCTCAAATCGATCATCAGCCACCTGGGCACGCAAAATTTTCCGCGGTTAAAGGTGGGAATCGGGCGGAATGAGGGGAGCAAGGCGACGATCGGCCATGTGCTGGGCAAATTTGACCCTGACGAAGCGGAAAAACTGGAAAAAACGCTGCAAGAAGCCGTCAGCGCCCTAGAATGCGCCCTTCAACGCGGTCTCGACGCCGCGATGAATCAGTTCAACCGCAAACCACCCAAACCCAAGAAAATCCAACAACCAAACGCCGGGGAGGAAACCGCAGCCGATGCCGATGCGGCTCCATCCTCACCGAAACCAACCAACTGCGATGAGTGACGAAAATCGAAGATACGAGGCCGTTGTCGTGCTGAACGTGCAAGGCGAAGACGGCGCCGACAAAATGGCGAAATCCATCGAAAAGGAAATGACCGGAGAAGGTGCAAAAATGGACCGCATTGACAAGCTGGGTAAGCGCGATTTTGCCTACAACGCCCGAAAACAAGCCAGCGGATTTTTCGTAAACTATCATTTTGAGGCTCCACCCGCGGCGATCGCCAAAATTCAGGACAAACTGCGGCTCAACAACAACGTCTACATGCAGCACTACCAGCGGGCGTGATCCAGATTCCCGCGGGCCGTTGAATTCGGAGGACGCTCGGCCGGTTTTTTGAAGAAGTAAGCCGCCTGCGGCGTCACTTGGTGTCGGGTTGCCTGCTAACATCATCCCGGTTGCCGCGATTGCGATGCTGGTGTTGGGTTGATGGCCAGCCAAGCCTGTTTTTTCATGCACGAGACCGAAAGCCCGGCCGCGCCCTCGGCCAATCCGGTTGCCAAATCGCCGGCAAATCATCCCGCGCGCGGCCGGGAGCCAAAATGGAGGCGGTGGCAGCGGCGTTGGATCCGATCGCGGCGCCACCGAACGCGCCTCACCAATCTGCCGGTCTTGATCCAGGTTTTTGCGGGATTTACGAAGGTGGACGGCGAGATTGAGGAACGCGAGATCGATCAGGCGCTCGGTTTTTTGCGTTATGATTTCCCGGAGCAGGTTTACTCCGAATTGCGCGAGCTATATCGCGAAGCGCTGCGCCAGCCGCAGGATCTTAACGAAATGGCGAAGGATCTGGCGGGAAAACTCGCGACGGAGGACAAAATTCTGCTGGGCGTACAACTTTATGCGCTGATTTCGCGCGCCGACCTTCACAAAGACAACCTCATCGCCTTTTACCTCTTTATGACCAACCTGGGCATAGCATCGGAGGCGATCGACATTGTTTATCAGCTCAACACCAGCGATTTGGAGTCCGCTTCGCCCCAACCGGTGGAGCAAGGCGGCGAACCCCAGGTTCATCCGCTGGAAACGTTGCAAATTGCCCGCGAACAACCCGCGGATGTCGTTTTGCCAGGATTAAGCCCCCAACATCGCGTGGTCGCCTTTCGCTACCAGGAATTGATCCTCGTTAAAAATATAGGAGCAGAGCCGGTTATTATGCGGGGACGCCAAATCCTGCAAGGCGAGTTTATTCGGCTGTTTGAGGCTCAACGTATTTTGCTGGGCGAGATGGTCTTGGACTATCAGGACCTGGTCTTCTATTTCAACGCAAAGAAAGAGGTCTCCGAAACGCGGCTTTTTGTATCATTTGGCGGAAACGGCGATCTTTTCTTGGAAAAAGCCAAATCCAAGCAAAGTCACCTGGAACTGGAGTTCGGGCTGGGAATTACGGTAAACGTCTTGCGCCAAACCCCGGGCGAAATCAACGGACAACGCTTGGAAGCAAAAACCAGCCTCAACGTGACCTTGCGCGATAAAATCGTGTTCGACGACCGGCGGGAGATCTACATCAGCGATCTGCGAAGACGCGCGCGCGTGCTGGGAAGCCGGTTCGATCTAAATCCCACCCGCTCGGACTATCGTATCTCCAACAACCCGACGTTGTTGCGCGAAGGCGATATTTTGCTATCGGCGGAAACAACCGGCGAATTGCTCCTGCATATCTCCTGCGACTACGAACAGAAGACCGGCCAGTTAGAGGTCGTGAAGAGCGATAGACCCATCCTGATCGACCATTTCCCGGTCAAAACGCGCGCTGCACTCAAGGACGGCGACACCATCACCATCGGCGACGGTCAGTTTTTGCGTTGCCATTTTTCCGAGGGCATCATTGAAGAAGAAAAGAACGTCGTTAGCCGCTTACAGGTTGAAGAAGTGCGCCTGTCGTATGCCAAAAAACACCTGGCGCTCGACTCCGTCAGCTTTAGCGTACAACGTGGCGAAATGGTTTGCGTCATGGGGCCCAGCGGTTGTGGCAAAAGCACGTTGCTGCGAACGCTAGCAGGCCAATTGGAGCCGGACAAAGGCAAAATTCGTTTCAACGGCGTGGATCTCTATCAATCGCGACGCAAAAAAAAGCGCGTTACGCCATACCTGGCTTTCATCCCACATGAGGAAGCGACCGATCCGCTGCTAAGCGTAGAAGAAAACCTGGACTTCGCCGCGGCAATTCGCGCACCCCACCTCAAGGACGCCGATCGTAAGCGCCGGGTAGACACCAAGCTGCTGGACCTGGGTTTGAGCGAAATGCGGCATCGGTGGGCTGGAGACGACTCAGAAAACAAGACGCTTAGCGGCGGGCAACGCAAGCGATTGAACGTAGGGCTGGATATGGTGGGAATTTGCGACGTTTATCTGTTTGATGAGCCAACCTCCGGGTTGTCGTCCAAGGATAGCGAGCACGTCTTGGAGATCATTCGCGGCTTGGCGCATAACAAGGTGGTTTTGGTCAGCATCCACCAGCCTAGCAGCCGGTTGTTTCACATGTTCCACAAGGCCATTTTGTTGGATCACGGCGGGAAACTGGCGTTTTTTGGCACGCCGCAGCAGATGCTGGAGTATTTTCACAAGGTGGAGATTGAAGAGGGCATGCGCCCGGACCTGCCGTCAGGATCGACCAGGCCAACCTTGCAGCCCGACCTGATTTTTGACGTGTTAGAGACGCCCCTGCGTGATTTGAGCGGCGACGTGGTCTACGAAGAGGATCGCCGGGGACATTTAACCGCGGCGCGCCGTTTTAGCCCGGATTTCTGGCGCGACCGCTTCCAAACCCATCACCTCATGGCGGAGGTGCTGCTGGACGAACCGGAAAGCGATCCAAATCCCGTCAAACCCCCGCCGTTTGCATCGCGCTCGCTAAGCGATGAAGTGGTGCAAATTTCCACCCTGTTCAAGCGCTCGTTTTTGAGCAAACTACGCAATCGCGGCAACCTGGCGACCACCTTGCTCCTGGCTCCGGTTTTGGCGATCTTAATCGCTTCAGTCCTACGATACAGCGAGGAAGGAAACTACAATCTATCCACCGCCGCGCACATCCCAACCTACCTGTTTTTAACGTTGTTAGTCGGCTTATTTCTCGGTTTGATGAACAGCGCGGAAGATATTCTCCGGGATCGCGTATTATTACAGCGAGAACGAAACCACCGGCTCCGGGCCTCTTGCTACGTCATCACAAAAATCGTTTCGCTTTCCATTTTCGCGTTGGTGCAATGCGTTTTCTACCTGCTAATTGGTGGGCTAATTCTCTCCATTCACGGCTTGTTTTGGCTGGAATTGCTCTGGATGGGCAGCACGGCGATTATTGGCGTAATTATCGGCCTTTTTATCTCCAGCATCGTCCCCAATATCATGACGGCGCTTAATATCATACCGCTCATCCTCATCCCCCAAATCATCCTGGGCGGCGCGCTGATTAAATACGAAGAAATGAACCGCGGCATCGATCTCATCAACGCCGCCCGGGGTTGGTTCAGACCAGCGGACGAACGGCGCGAAGCCAGCAAGCTGGAGGTGCCCGGAATTTGTCAGTTGATGCCGTTGCGCTGGTCCTACGAAGGTTTGGTGATCAGTCACGCGGAGCAGAACCCGATGAGCGCGTTTCAAAACGAGTTGGAGGGGACGATCGAGAGCCTTGCCCAAGTTTCTGAGCTAAGCGCCGAAGAAGAGCAAAAATTCGACAACGCGAAAGAGGCGCTCGCGATCCTGGCCGGCCTGCGAGCCGAAAATTCCCGCAAACTACGCCAAAAACTGCGAAAGCTGCGAAAAGCCTCCCGATCCGGAACGCTGAACCCCGCTGACTTTGATATTTCCGCTCAAAATGGCGACGAAACCTGGGTTACGGCCGAAGAACTCTACCTGAACGAGGAAATCCAGGATTTGTTCACCCGGGCGGAAATGGAGCGGACGGATTACCGGCGAAAATACCCGCCCAACGTGTTTTTCGGCGCGCAACGCGAATATCGCCTGGCCTGGTGGGGCAACGCTGAAAACGGCGGCCAAACGGGGCTCAAAATTCGCACGGTGATGCTGGATTCGCTGGTTTTGGCGGGAATCGCCGTCTCAGGCATCGCATTTGTCTGGCTTAGCGTCAGGCGGCGGATGCTCAGCGTGTAAGACCCGCTTGCGCCTCAAGCCTCCCAGCTCCAAGCCCGCAGCCCGATAAAGCCGAATTCCGCGCCTAGCGTCTCTCCCGCCGCCAAGCCCGCCAGCGCCTCGCCCAAAACGGACGCGAACTTGAATCCGTGCCCCGAAAGGCCGGCCACAAAGCTGACGTTGGCGTATTGCGGGTGGCGATCGACGATGAAGTGCTCGTCGGGCGTGACCGTGTAAAAACAGGTGGCGTGGCGGGTCTCATGATTCGAGGCGCCCGGGATGTGTTGGCGCAAAAACGCTTCGACCCGGGCCCGGTCCTGCGAATCCGGCTCGTCGCTGGGTGTGGGCGCGGAAAGTTCGGTTCCACCGCTGTGTTCGGCGATTTTCAGGCCCAATTCGTCGAGCTTAGGGAAGCCGTAGAAGTAGCCACCGCCGGTCTCGTAGAAAAAACAGGGAAATCCGGCCGCAGCCGCCGTTTCTTCCCCGCTTTCGAACCAATGCAGGTGCTTGCGCAGGACGCGAAGCGGCATTCCCAATTCGGCCAGCAAACCGCCGGACCACGCTCCCGCGGCAATGGCCAATGCGCCGGCTTCGTAGGCGCCGGTTTCGGTCTCAACGACGACGCCAGACGCTGTCGCTTTCCATGCGGTGACGCGTTCTTGCCGGAAACTCGCGCCATGGCGTTGGGCGGCGGAAATGTGGGCCAAAACACAGCGCTCCACCTGCAAAAAACCAGCTTCGCGCTCGAAAACGGCGCTGTGGCCATCGGGCAGCCGCAACGCCGGGAAACGGCGCGAAAATTCGCGCGCGGTGAGAGTTTGCACCGGCAAATCGTGGAGTTTGGCCGCTTTTAGCACGCCGGGGATGATGGCCCCATCCGGCGGGCCAACCTGAATCAGTCCCACCTCGTGGTAAAGCTGCTCGCCGGCCTCGGATTCCAGATCGCGCCACAAATCATAGGCCCGATCGAGCAGCGGCACGTAGTTTGGGTGCTCGAAGTAGGCTTTGCGGATGACGCGCGTTTCGCCATGGGAGCTGCCGCGGTCGTGACCGTGCGGAAACTGGTCGAGCCCAAGGACGCGCAGGCCGCGTTTGGCCAGGTGATAGGCGGCGGCGCTTCCGATTCCGCCCGTGCCAAGGATGATGACGTCGTGGTGCATGGTTTCGGTCGTGGAGCTTAGTCATTCACCGCGGAACCGGCAAACGCCAGCCGCCGCATTTCTCGATGAAATAGTCAATCTGTGCATGATAGTGTCCGCCATGGCCGCGCCGCCGTTGCAGCTATCGCGGAGACCCCCGTGGTCCGGAGCCTCACGTCTTTTCCGCAACTCGCGCGGTTTCCCGCCGCCCCACGGATTGATGCATCTCCTGCCCCGATGGCGATTGCGGTTGCGTGGTCTCGGCCGGCTCGCTGGCTTCCGTCGTCTTGATGTTGGGGATGCCGACGAACAGGAAGAGCGGCACTGCCAGGATGATGGCGACTTGCACCAGGTGAAACGCGAAACTGGCGACGCGCTCCTTCAATGAGCGACGTTTGGGCACTTTCTTCAGCGTGCCTCTAAGCTCGATGGTCGTGCGCGGCTTGCGTCGGGCGTTGTCATCGTCCACGTGAACGTCAAATTGCGGCGGCGCCAGGTTTTCGTCCGGCCAGGCTTCGTCGCCGGCCGATTCGGGTGTGGCAGCGGGCGCATCTTCGTCGCTTTGGCCGTTGTCCTTGGCTTTCATCGCCGCCATCATCGCTTCTCCCAGGCCCAAGGGACGGTCGTAGCGGGCTTCCAACTGCCCTTCGTCCCACAAAATGGCTGGTTGCTCTTCCAAGGCCGGCACGGGAAGGATTTCGCCGCTTTCCTCGTCTCGCAGCTCGGATTTGTAGAACGCGCGATGCTTGATGCCGATGGCGACAGGTTCGGGACCGACGGGGCGGGGAGCTTCCGGAAATTGCGGCCGTTCCACCTCCACCACCTTCCCATTGGGCGCGCCGGCCCAGAGGTAGGTCGAAAACGCGGGTTCTTCCGGCGGATTTTTCAAAATTTCCGCGAATTGGGCCACAAAATCGGCAGGCTCCGGAAGCGGGGCGCCGTCGCGAATATCGCCGCCGCAGCGCTCAAACAACGCGAACAAGCCCGCGGGCAAATTTTGCCGCGGCAATTCGCCGGTGCTGCCGGTGAGAAATTCGATCGCCAGGGCCAGGAATCGCTGCTTGAGCAATTCCGGCTGCCGCTGCTTCAAATCGACGATGGCGGACTCGATCTCCGATTCGGGCTGGATCAACGCGCGAATGGCGGCGTGGGTGCGGATTTTCATCACAAACTGCGGCCACACATCGATGCGCCGCTCGACCAATGCGCGCAAATCCGCCTGGGTGGTGCGGGCGGGGAAACAAACCTGAAAATCGCGCGGCCGCAGTTGCCGAACCTCAATCCCGCACTCAGCCGCTTGATCTAGCGCGTGGACCACGTGGCGCAGCAGCACCACGGTCTCGCGCACCTTGAAGCGGCCCTTGATCCGTTGCAGGTAGGGGAGCGGAAATCCCGGCCAGTTTTCCTCCGCCAGGTAGATGGCGTCATCGGATTCCCAGCCCTCAAACACGTCCATCACGTGGGGAAAGCGGGACATGTCCGCCTCATCCAGTTGCTCGGGCACCGGGGTGTAGTTGCGCTGGGAAATGATGCGAAAGGGCGGCAAAATCTGCATGCCGGTGCGGTCGCTGTTTTCCGCATCCACCAGGTGGAGGCGAAAGGGGTCCTTGGGGCCGAAAGCGCGCTCGTCGGCATGGTAGCGGTCGCTTAGCTGACGCGGTAGGGCAGGTGTGGGGATGAGGTGGCGTTCCAGCGTGGTTTTCGGGTAAAATCGGCTGGATACGATGAGGTGCCGGCGCTGATTGCGGGCCAAAAAGCTGCGTTGCACGGATTTAAGCGCCTCCTCCAGCGCATCGTGCAGCCCCTGCAGTTTAACCGGTGCGGTAACGGAGTTGGTGAGCAAGCCCTTCAGCAGCCGGCGCAGGGTGATCGGCAGGCCGCCCAGCTTGATTCGCGGCCCTTTTTCCCCATCCGGCGGCCGTTCCTGGCCGGTCATCATGTCGAGCAGCAACCAGGCGAATTCTCGCACCAGGGCGGCGTCGCTGTAGACCTCCGCACGCGGTTCGCGGCGTCCCAGGCCGAAATCCACGGCCCGCAGCCCCAAATTGCCGCCGTCGCCCACCGTCAACATGGCGTTGGTGAGGCTCATGGTGGCGAAAAATCGCTGATACCCGCGCAGCCGGCACAGTTTTTCGCTCAGCTCCACCGCCAGGCCCAGGGCCGTCTCCGCGGGAATTGGCCCCATGCGCCGCACGTATTCGTAAACCGGCTCGCCGTCGTTGATGTTGGCGGTGTAAAACATGGTCCCGTTGACGGTGTCGCCTCGCAGGACGGTCGAAAATCCGCGATTTCCCCGCAGCGTTCGCGCCAGTTTCAGCCGCTCGAAGAAGCTATGGCGTTCTTCCGCGGAAAATCCGGTGGATTGCGGCAACAGGTGCAGCTCTACCAGACAGCGCCGCGCGGTGTCGAATGCCAGGCAAATGGTCTCCCCGCGGGCCCGGTAAAGCTCGATGGGCTTGCCGCCGGAACCTTGGGAGATTTCATAGCGACCGAATCTCTCTAAATCTGGCATGTTGGGTAGGTGTGCTGAAACAGTTGAAAGCGGGTCCTAACTTAAGAGCAAAATATTTCCTTTTGGTGGAATATCAAGCCGTCTTAACCACGATCCATTTGTCAGCGGTGGTCATACCTACTCCATTTTTTCCAGAAATCCTACCCTTTTTGCGGCCCTACGCCGCCGCGGAGACTTCAACGCACAAAACCGGCTCCTTGGACCAGGCGCCCTCGACGTTGGCGCTGGCGCTGAGTTGCCCGGAGGTACGCACGTCGTGGTCGAAGATTCCGTTCGACCGCCAGCGCCACACGATGGAAACGTAGCCCAGATCGGAGATCATCTCCGTTTTCCCGATCGCCGTCTTGCCGACGGGGGCCCCTTCCATGCTCCACTCCAGCTTGGTGTTGGGCGAGGAAACATGGCCGCGTTCCGGGGCTTGCTTCATGGCCGGGCGCCCGGACCAGGGGCCTTGGGTCACGAGGGATTTCACCACCCTAAATCCGCATTTTGTGCGGTTTTGAAGCTCTACCTTCACGTGCCGATTTTCAGTGGATGAGGAGGCGGTGCTGGCCGGTGCGGGGCGGGCTTCTTGTTGCTGGAACATGCCGCAGGGTATCGCACTGTGAGGCGGGGCTCAACCCTCAACTTGCCCATCTTTTGCCGTAAAACCGGCGTAACCGCAAAATTGGCTCAAATAACGCGGTCGTTGCCGCCATCCACCGGAATTTGCGCTCCGGTGGTCCGTGCGAAGAGCGGTCCGGCCATCGCCGAGACCATCGCCCCGACTTCCCGGGATTTGATCTCCGTTTTCATCAAATTGCGCCGCTTGTACTCCTCCACGCTCAGCCCGTAGCGTTCCGCGGAGCGTTGCAGCTTTTCAGGCGTCCACAGCTTTGTGTCGAACACCGCGTCAGGGTGGATGATGTTGCAACGGACCCCTTCCGGGCCCAATTCCAGCGCCGCCACGCGGCAAAGTTGGGTCAAGCCGGCCTTGGCGCAGGAATAGCTGGCGGCGCCGGGGCCGGGGGCCATGACATTGCGCGAACCGACGATGATGATGGCGCCGCCGATGCCGTGTTTGAGGTAGGGGATGGTGTGTTTGAGCAGTTTTTGGTGGCTGGTGAGGTTCACGGCCAACGATTTGTCCCAGTTGTCCGGCTCCAGCGCATCGAGGTACTGACCGGCGGTGAAAATGCCGGCGTTGCTGACGACGATGTCCAGTCCGCCGAAGCGGGCAACCACTTCTTCGATCGCGGCGATGACTTGCTGGTCTTCGGTCAGATTCACGATTTTTCCCGTGCCGCCCAGTTTGGCCATGCCTTCCTCGATTTCCGGGTTCAGGTCCAGCCCGACGACTTCCGCGCCGCCCTCCGCCAAAGCCTCGGCACAGGCATAACCGATTCCCGCGGCAGCGCCGGTGACGAGCGCCACCTTGCCCTTGTGAACCGGATCCGGGCCGGATTTCTGAAGCTTGGCTTGCTCCAGATCCCAGTATTCCACCTCAAAAATGGCTTGCTCGCTCAGCGCCTGCCAACCGCCGGTCGCTTCCCCCAACTGAACCGTCTCCCAGGTGGATTGGGCGATGTCTCGCACGATTCCCGCTTCCTTTGCGTTCCGGCCAAAAGCGATGACGCCGCGGCCCTTCCAAATCACGACGCGCGGAGATGGATCGAGCATGGTTTGGCCGTCCTGATTGCGCTCGAAATACGCCGCGTACTCCTTGGCGTAGCTTTCCAGTTCGTCCCCAAAATCGTCGCCGACCACGGCGGGAATCCGCTTGGTGCGAATGCTGTGATCGGGTGTGACCGGCCCGCGCGTGGCAATTTTCGCCACGTCGGCCCGGCTGGCGTAACCGGCGGCAAATTCGCCGTGATCCAAGTTGGCGATGGTGGCCGCGCCTCGCAAATCGCTAACTTTTTTGCGAATTTCGGCCAATTTCAGCAATTCCGGCTTGGTTTCCACCGTGGCGCGCGGATCCCGGCCGGCGTCGGCCACCAGGTAGTCCTCCGCCAGGGAAACCAGCTCGATCATGCGCTCGTAGCTCTTGCGGGCGTCATCGTGGAAGGTGAAAATGCCGTGATTCATGAGAACCAGCCCTTGCACGCCCTCCCCCTTTAAATCGCGGTTTTTGATGAGGTCGTGGACGGTTTTGGCCAAATCGAACCCCGGCATGACGTAGGGCACGATGAGGACACGATCGCCGAAAATCTCGCCAATTCGCCCTTCGCCGTCGTTGTGATTGGTCGCGGCGATGATGGCGTTGGAATGGGTGTGATCGACGAATTTGAACGGGATGATGGCGTGCAGAATCGCTTCGATCGACGGGTTGGGCGCATCGGGATCGAGCATGGCCGCGCGCTGCTGGCGAACCATTTCCGCGTCGCTGAGATGATCCAGCTCGGCCATTTTCAGCAGCGCATCCATCCTGACCGGCGCAAAACCCGCTTCTTCGATGGTGGCCAGGTCCCAACCGCTACCCTTGACGTGAACCACGTCGATTCCCTGGCCGAAGAAGTCTTTTTCGCGAGTTTTGACCGAAGTGTTGCCGCCGCCGTGCAGCACCAGTTGATCTTCGCGGCCCAACAGGCGGGACGTGTAGACGCGAAGGCCCAAATCGCCCGCGAATGAGGCGGCTTCGGAATCTGACCATTGTGAGTCCATGGCGGGGATGGTTGGCCAGTTTCGCAAGCTTGGCCAGACGAAATTTCGGCCACCTACTCAGGCCAAACGTCACTTTTTCCCGCCGGGAATGGCGAATTTTTCCGGTGGAACCGGCCGCTCCGGCGGTTTTTGACCGGGCAAGGTCATCCGATAGCTGCGCGAGCGGCTTTTTCGCAATTCGTCAATTTTTTCCATCTCGAAGGAGACCGGCGGCTTGCGAAAAACGAACGGTTGGTAGCGTTTCAGAGCATCGACGTTCAGCGCCTGCAACCACTGTTTGGCGGCGCGATAGTCCTTGCCCACGTAGGTGACTTTAACCAGAAAACGCTTCTCAAACAGCACCCGCACGGTTTCGCGCACCCCGTCTTTTTCGTCCACCAAAATGGCCGGATTACTCTTCCAGTGACCGGGCCGCAATTCCTTGGAGCGCGCGTCTTCGGCCTTCATGGTAAAGGGCAGCACTTCGTTGGGATTGTAGCAAGTATCGCGGATTTCCACCCGCACTTTCATCGGTTCCACCGAGCCGCGCAGCACCGCGCTCAAAACCTCGGAATATTCCCGCACCGCCCGCGAATTGAGGATGCCGGTGAACTGATGCGAGGCTTCGGAACGGGTGAGTTCCCAGCCTTTGGGCGCATCCGGCAACATATCCAGCAAAATCCGCGGTTGCGCGGGTAAATGGCGAATTTTCACGGTGTCTTGCGCCAAACCGGTGGCCGCTAAACAGAAAAAAATGGTGATATACAACGGCATGCGAACGAGATGTTAGCTATCCAGATAACGGAAGAAAACCACGCGGTATTTGATCACGGGATCGGCGGGGTTATTGGCTTCTTCCAGCGAGCATTTGCGATACGGCAAATCCGCCAGCGCGGAATCATGTTCCATGGTAACGGAAGAGGGGCCGTCTATTTCGGCAAACTCGCCCGTCTCACCCTCTTCAACCGTGGGGGTCAGCATTGGCGCCGCACCGGGCATTCCGCGGCTCTTCAGACCTCCCGGCGGATCGGCGATTCGATCCCAAGTTGCATAGCTATCCAAATTACCGTTCCCAACCATCCCATCGTTGCCCTGCCAGATATATCGCTCCACCAAAGCATAAAACCGGCGCTCGCCCATCACGTTGTCGTCACTTTGAAACTCATCGTACTTGGGCTTGGAAAAAAGGTCGCGCAAAATATGTCCGGGCGCCTTTTGCACCACTTGCGCTACGCCCCAGACTCCAAACGTGTTCGTGCGCGTGGTGAGCGTGCTAGACATATTGCGCAGCAGCTTTTCGCGCTCCCAAGCGGTATCGCCTTTATCCCAAATTTTCGATAATTCGGCGACGTACTCGAAAACCTGATCCTTATCCTGGTATTCCAGGATTTTTCGCGCTAAATCCTCTTCCTCACCCTCATCCATGAGATAACGAAACACGGCTGCCAACGGCTTGGTGCGCTGCGGAGCGTCGAAGTAGTTGCTTTCCGGATAAACGCGGCAATTCAGGTTTACCTGCCCCGCGGTGGAGTTCATGAAAACGACCGAGCCCCATTCATTCGGCAAATTTCTTCCGTCCCACCACGACTGACGCTCCCGGCGGTAATTGATACCGAACAAATCCAGAAGCACCGCCTGCGCGAATCCCGAGCCATCACTTGAAAGAGACAAATTTCGCCAGGGCGCGCCGGATTGTATCCCCGTGTGAAGCAACGAAAAATAGCCAACCGACGGCAGGCGCGAATGCTCCCAATCGTGGACGAAAAGGTTGCGTCCTTCTTCCGGATCCAGCTTTGAATCCGATGACGCGATGTCGAATTCGAGGTAGCGAAACATGCTCTCCTGATCGGCGTCCGGCGCGTAAATCGTGTTCTTCTCTCCCATGGAATCCTCACCGTCATCAAGCAGGACCCAATCCTGTTTCCAGGCGCTAACTCGCGGATCGGCGACTTCCCAACTGAGGACGTATTCTTCGTCCAGACTTTCCAGATCGATCTCCGCGGAAAGATAGTTCTCTTCGTGCTCTTCAAACCTGGGCATCGGCACCAGTTGCTTGACCCGCGGCCCAAAGCCGTAACCCAAGCCCAAGCGCAGTTTAACGAAGAATTTGAGGTTGCTCTCGCTCTTGTCCACCAACACCAGTTGCTCGCGATCGTTTTCGTCCTGCGGGTTGAGTTCATTCACCGTTTTTAGCTCAGAATCCAGGTTGGTAAGATAAACAGGCATCGACGCGGCGACCTTGTAGTTTTGTTCTTCTTCCGGGCCGATTGAGCCGGCCGTTCCCGCGCGCAATTTCGCCAAATTCTGGTCGTCCCAGCTAGGTTGATCCAATTTTTGGCTGCGATCTTTATCCGGTTGCTTGGCCGTGCCGATGCCGAAGCTAATCGAATCAACCTGGACCGCGAACGGGTTCTTTTGCAGCGTCATCCCATTCGGATTCATGAACAGCTCCGTCTCCAAGCCAAGCACGAAGGCGCGCTTTTCGCCATCTTCGTCAATCACCGGCACGGGAGTGACAACCGCCTTGATTTCGCTGATATATGGGCCGGGAGTCTGGGGCAATAGCGGAATATCGTCCTTTCCGGGGTTTTGAATGATGCGAAACTTGTCGTCCAGATACCAAAGGTCCAATTCCGGCACCTGGAGTTGTTCGTCCGGAGGAATGGTCGCGATTTCGCTGGGCTCTTCCACGTTTGCATACAAATCCGCGACCTCAAAACTGTGCCGATTCATGCTGGTGGCGAATTTTCGATATTCCCATGGAAATCCCGACCCCGTGCTGACGGGAGCGGTGCCCAGGCGAGCCATGGTAACGATATTTAGCGCCAACTGCTTGGCTTCCCGCTTTGCCAGCGTTTGCTCCGAAATTTCCGATGGCCGCGGGTTGCGTTTTTCCTTGTTTTCGGCGTTGGCTGCGGCAATCGCCTCCACGAAGGAGCTTCCGTTGGACATATTGCTGAGATTGCTGGAACTCGGCCAGGGTCGCCGCAGATAGTCGTAAATGACCTTCGCCGCGGCCAATTTCGCGTTGTTCGCGTCTTTCGCCTCCGTTTTCTTCCGCTTCTTCTCGGCCTCCTCATCGTGGCTTACGACAATATAGTTCCCTTCCGTCTCTTTCGTAAAAATCATCCCTGCTTCGCCGGTGATGGTCTGCAAACGGGGCTTGCCGTTATAATAAAACGGCATCTGGTAGGCGGGGCCGATTTCCAGCGAATCAAGCAAGAAAACCGGGAAGAGCCTGGGTTCGCCAAAAACGTTGAATTCCGGCGACCGGCTGTAAAACGTCAGGTTCCATTGCTGGTCGCGGTACCATTCCAGCGAGTCCTCCTCTTCCTCAAACTCAACGTAGCGCATGAGCGAGTCCGGATAACGGTGAAAACCGCGATACCGCGAATGCCGCATCAGCCCGCTGACGTCCAGCATCTCCGGATCGTCGAACAAAATATCCAGGTTTACCGTTATCGGGTGCCCCAGCGAATATTTGACCTCTCCCAGCTCCCATTCCTCTTCCTCCAACGTCACACGCGGGGTCATAGCGCCCTCGTTCATCTTCACCCGCCAATTATCCGAGCCTTGAGGCATGGGTTTGCCAATTGCCGTGCTGAAATTAATCTTCGTGGACTCATCGTCGATCCAAAACGCGTAGCGGCCCACCATGCGATTGTCCGGTCCGACAGGTTTGCCCGGATCTTTGAGGACGGGAATCCAGGCTACGCGCATTTCAGGACGGTTTTCGCTGTCGGGATCATTGGCGATGGGGCCATGGGAATGCCCCGGGACGGGACGATTCAAGTCCACGGAACGCTCGTCGTCATTTCCCGGCGCAGCACCGCTGTGAAGAGGAACGTGGGTCAATTGGCCGCCGGCAGCGTCGATCAGCGTCAAGCGGCCCGGATTCGTGACCCAATTCGGCGGAGAGGCCTTTCCAATCTCATCGAGCGGCACGGGATCCGGGATATTTGTGCGTAAAACGTCGATGGCGTGCGAAAGCGCTCCGTCAGCAAGCAATTGAGCCCGGTAGGTCTTCTCAACCGCGTCAGAAATCCGCAATTCCGTCGACATATTCGAGGCAAAACCCAGCACGAGAACGGCCAGCAGCGCCACGGCAATTAATACCATCAAAATGGCGACTCCACTTTCGCGGCGTTGTCGGGTTAGCTGCATATCTTAGCTCCCGTTGGCCAATTTCACCCGCGTAGAGAAGGTGCGAGCCTTGGTGATCCCCAAATCCTCAAGGCGCAGCTTAAGATCCCGGACGCTGGCCTCCACATCCAGAACGCCATCGTCATCCAGAATCGTCGTCATTTCCGGCAACGTGGCTCCAGAATGTCGCAGTTTGGCTTGATCGATGGAAATCGGATCGATCGTTAGCAAGGTAATCTCCACTGCCGCGGGCAAACGATCTCCTTTCGTCGCGCTTTCCGTTTCGCGATAATACTCAAACGTGGTGTCCGTCGCATCCATCTCTGAAGCCGTGGTCATCATAAAATAAGACGCGGAGTTAAAGGCTACGCCGGTCTCACCACCTTCGCCGCTTTCGCAAACCGGGTGGACTTCGGACGCGGACACCCATGGAATCTCGTTCCCCACGGAATCAAAGCTTTGAAACCAGAGGCCTATCACACCATCCACCACGGTGGACACCACGGCGTCATCGTTGTTGGGATCGTTATCATCAAACGCGGGATCATCCAGGTCGGATAGGAGCGCACCGCCGCTGGTCGAACTGGTTTGCGTGCTAGCCGGACATTGACTGGCCGAACTCTGCGCCGGCGTCGAATATTGCGGATCGTTTGGCGAAGTTAGCAGGCGTTTAAGCCGATAAAACCCGCGTTCCTCCACGCGCTCAAGATAATAGCCGACGCGCCGCAGTTGACCGTCGGATCCCAGCGGTGCGAGCCAAAACGCGCTCATGGAATCGGACGGAACCTGGGGTAATTTTGCCGGCGCCGTGCCCCGCAGCGTGGCGCCGTTCAAAACGATGAACTGCTGTTGGGGACCGACGACCGGTCCGGTAATTTCGCGGCCGATCAGCTCCAGCGCCGTTCGTCCCGCCTGGCTGGCCTCCACCATTTCCTCGCCTTTGACCCAGTTGTTGCTGGCTGTGCCTAATATGCCGGCGAGCATGAGCGCCAGGCCGCTAAGGATTGCTATCGACACCAAAATCTCGATGAGAGTGTGTCCGCTGCTTGTTTTACGTTTCATAACTTTGACGGTGTATAGGGTTAAAACTCAATTTCCGGCTCAAATTGGGAATCAACAGCTTCCCAGCTCGGCCCGGTCAGGGTGTTGACAAAGTAAGTCATGCTCTCGGTGTTGTGGGTGTCGTCGCCAACCTCGCCATTTTCGTCCAGCGGCCAGTGCACTTCGATTACCGCCGCCATCAAGCCCTTAGCGTGCTTTGAAATGGGCAGCTTATCACCATAGCGGTCGGCCACCTGACTCTGATGCGGCGCAGCTAGGCGAACATCCACGCGATAGCTTTTGTAACGTTCCTCGCCCTCGGTTTCGTCGGCTTTTTCCTCCGTTTCGGGCGGAATGAAGCGTCCCTCGCCATCGTAATAAAACGGCGAACCATCCAGGTCGCCCTCCCGCATGCGGGCTCCTTCCATGCGATGATGAACGTCGGCCACGATCGCGCCTAAAACCGTTCGCCGGGTCGAGTCGCTGGCCGCTTTCACCCCCATTGCCATGACGCCGATAAATCCCAGCACAATGGTGCTCACCAAGGCGATCGCGATGGTCAGCTCAATGAGCGAGAAGGCGGAATTGCGCTGCTTCATGGCCGGTAGATTCTCACGTTGCCCGTTAGGTTGGTGACATTGATTTGGGCCCAATTCGCGACTTTTTTCGCGTCATCGCCTTTGGCCCGGGGCGCCGTCCGCATGATTTTGGCCGATCCCGCGGGTTCGGCATGGCCTTCCACCACCACCAGAATCGTCGTGTTCGTCTCTCCTTTGGGCAGGCGAGCCGCGCCGGAGGGCAAAAACTCGATGTAGCGGTAGGAAGTCTCTCGCCGGGCAATTTCCACCCTTTCCGGCTTGTCTTTTCGCGCCAGGGCATAGTCGCCGCGAATGATGGTGCCGTCGTTTTTGGCGTAAGGGGCGGTTTTGACGTAGTCAGGAAATTCCGGCTCCAAAATCAGCCCTTCGGAGATCGTATGCCAACCCGTGAGCGCCTCGTAAGCCTGTTCGTCGGGATCGGCCAACATCCAGATGGCGAGCGAGCGGTAGGCGTTTTCATTGGGCTGGCCCCCTTCGGCCGTCACGAATCGCAGTTGGGTAATGGTTTGGTGCCGCACGGCCTCAGCGCGGGCCATCATCACGTAGTTGGCCAACTCCCGCACGCCGGAATTCAGCGTCTGCGAGCCCAGCACTCGCGAAGAAACCGTCCCCAAAGCCATAAACATGAGCAAAATAGCACTGATGACCACCAGCATCTCAATGAGGCTGAAGCCTCGTTCGCGCGCATGGATGACTGGTTCCTGGCGGTTCATTTTGAAGCCATAGTAACAAATTTGTGTACACATGGTATTCAAAAATGAACTTTTTTCCCTGTGACTGGCCCAACCAAAAAAACAGCGAGTTTTCCCCGATCAGATCAGTAGGCCGCGGGATGCCAGGCGGTTTTGAACTCGACGGTGTCCAAAATGCGGTAGGGATCCTCCGCAGGGGCTTGGAACCAGTCTTTGAGCGTCAAATTCCAGGCTTGGACGCGCTTGACGTTGATCCCGGCTCCTTCGGCCACGATTTTGGCAATTTCAGCGTCGGCGGACGCATCAACGATGGCGTTCACGTCCATGTGCCCGGCCAAAACCGGCGCCAATTCAGCGCGTTTTCCCGTGAGAATGTCCACCACGCCTGCCGGCAAATCGCTGGTGGCCAGCACTTCGGCGAAGGAAATGGCCGGGAGCGGCATTTTCTCCGAGGCGATGGCCACGACGCTGTTTCCGCTGACGATGGACGCGGCAACGCCGGTAACCAGCCCCAGCAGCGCCGGCTCGTCCGGGCAAATCAGCCCCACCACGCCCGTTGGCTCGATGCTGGTCACGTTCCAGTGCGGCGAGGCCACGGGATTCACGGAGCCGAACACGCTGGTTAGCTTGTCGCTCCACCCCGCGTAGTAAACCAGCCGGTCGATGCTTGCGGTGACCTCACGGGCGGCTTTTTCGCGGGTTTGGCCCAAATCGCGCAATTCCTCGCGAAACGTCTCGGTGCGGCTCTCCAGCATTTCGGCCATGCGGTAGAGAATTTGGCCCTTCAGGTAGGCGGTTGCGCCGGCCCAGCCGGTTTGGGCGTTGCGCGCGGCTCGCACGGCGTCGCGCAGGTCTTTTCGTGAGGCTTGGCAGTAGTTGGCCACGTGCTTGGGTGGGGATTTGCCGTTTTGCTTGGTGGCCACCAGGTAGCGCCCGCTCTCGGTGCGCGGGAACTTGCCCCCGATGAAGAGTTTGTAGGTTTTCAGCACCTTGAGGCGTCCCGATTCGTTGGCCATTTCAGTTCGAACACTAGCCTAACAAACCGCGTCGTAAACAGCGGAATTTCCCCGGCCGGCGGGGAATTCTGCCTTTGACACGCGGACTCCCGTTGTTGTAAGTGAAAACAGCGCTGTAGCCACATACTCCTCCCCTCAAACCTCCTGCCAACCTCACCAACGGTGCGTCACGTACTTCTCATCCTGCCACTCCTTCTTTTCCTAACGGCGCCGCCATCCGCCCCGGCCTATCCCCTAACGGACGCTCAGGTCAAGCGGCTCCAGGACTACATCCCCCAAACCCTGGCCAAGCTCCAGCGCAAAATGCCCGTGCACGTCGTCATGTTGGGCGACGGCATCAGCAGCGCCATCACCTACGACGACAATCGCCAAAACGTGCTCCTGTCGCTGCACGGCCACTTTATGCGCGGGCTGGAAAGCGAATTTTACTACACTGGCGGCATTCGCCTCATCAATCCGCTGGGCGGCCATCCGCAAAAACTGAAGGATCACCAGGGCGAGGAAATCACCTTCGAGCAATTTACCTACCACCGCGCCACCTCGTTGAACGCGCTGCAATGGCTGAGCACCAACGCCTTCGTCCACCAGCCGGATTTGGTGCTCATTCACCTGGGCGCGAACGATTTCCGCTTTGGCGTGCAGGTTGACACCTACCAGCGCGTTTTGACCCGCGCCATTGCCTTGTGCCGCCAAAACGGGGCTGAAGTGGTGCTGGCCGGCCCCACGCTGATTCGCGCCTCCCTGGAACCCGCCGGCTGGGGCGCAACCCGGCTCTACGCCAATGCAGCGCGCGAAGTGGCCCGGGAAAACCACGTCATTTACGTCGACCCCGGTTTGGCGCTGGCGGCCACCCGTTCCGCGCCTGACAAGGAGAATCCGGAGGAAAGCGCGCTGTTTGTCTCCTCCAACCTGGCCATGGAGTTGTTCGACTACGGCCCGGACATTCAGGAAGGCATCTTCATGAATTCCGAGTCCCACGCCAAAGCTGGCCGCGGCATGTTTCAGCAGTTTTTAAACGGGCCGCCGCCTTCAGAATACGCTGCCGGCGCCACCGCCGTTTACGCTGAACCGAACGTGTTGCGGCTGAACCTGAAAATCGCCAACCACGGCCAGGAAACCAAGCTGGGCGCGCTAACCCCGCTGGTGATTGGCGCAGACTGGCAACCGGTCGAGCGCTACCACGCCCTAAACGTCGCCCCCGGCGCGGAGCAGGAATTTTCCCTCACCTACGAGCGCCAAGTGAAGCAAGTCATCGACGGCCGGACGGTTTTCGCCCCCCACCACACCAACAGTCCCAACCTGGCCGCGTCGTTCTTGTTGAGCGACCTCGACCAGAGCGAGATGCTCGAAGTCAACGCGCCGCTGGAGCCGGTTTCCGTGATTTGGGACCTGGAACCGCGCCGCGCGCAAGGAGGCACCTTCCCCCTCCAATTCACCATCCAAAACCCCAAAAACCAGCCCGTTTCCGGCTCTTACGAGCTAACCTACGCCAAACAACGGGCCCGCGGCACCTTCGAACTCGGCCCCAAAGCCGCCAAAGACTTTTCCGCCCAATGCGGGCTGCCGAAAGACCCGGCAACTCTGCGAACCCGCGAACCGGTCGTGCTGCAAATCAAGTCCGGCCGCCATTCCTTCGTGTTCGAGCGCGAACTGGAAGCGACCCGCGATTTGGCCCTGGCCGAACCGGTGACGCTAAGCCGGCGGGACAACTATCAGCCGAGACGTCCCGGTCCCCAGCGTGCCCAAGGCGCAAACGCGACGCTCACCGCCAATGCCGACGCCGAAAGCCTGAAAATCACCGCAAAAATCAGCGGCGCACGGCTGGAACAGCACGAAAAACTCGCCTCCGCCGTCCTGGAGCTGGGCCTCGACGCGCGGGCAAAAGACCAGCAACACTCCCTCGGCTACATCCAACCCCTGGAAATCCGCTTCCGCGCCGGAAAACGCGACGGCGAAGTTCTCACCCCGCCGGTTGCCGCATTTGGCAGCGGCTACAGCAAGCGGACCGACTCCAAATTCATCGGCGCAGCCCTGACCGGCAACGGCAGCGACCACACCCTCCAAATCACCATCCCCCGCAGCTACCTCTACCTGCACGATTGGATGCTGGGCAGCCCCGGCTGCGAAATCGGCCTCTCGGCAAACCTGAAGCTGCTCAGCGCCAACCCCATGAGCGGCGACTTCGGTTATCCCGACGCCAGCACCTGGGTCCTCAACGCCCCCGCAATGTCGCCAACCGACCCCCGTTCCCTGGTGACCATGGAACTGCGCAACCGCAAGCCCGCAAGGTGGTCCGTGCGGCTGTATTGACATCGGCCTATGGCATTTTCGGAAGAAATCTGCGTCATCCGCAAAAGCCCTCTAAAATCTGTGAAAAACGCGCCGTTTTCAAAAAATTCGCAAAATCACCCCATAATTTTGCGGAAATTCCATCATTTACAGCACGGCTGCCTAAAATTCAGTTTAGAACATTGGAATTTTTTTCTCGGAGGCCGAAATTTTAGTTTCGACCGTTAAATCCGGAATCTCGAACATCGAAAAATGGATCTCGGACGCCAAGATTCGAATCTCGACACTCCAGTGATCCATCTCGAACCTCGAAATTTGAGCCTCGAACATTGGAATGCGCATCGCAACCGCCGAAATTTAGGCATCCAGCCTCCAATTTCGAGTTTGCGATTTCCTCCCGGTCCCCAATTTCCTCCAATTTCCCGTCCTCTTACCGAACCCAATGTTTACGATTTTCTCTGAACCAGCGAGGATCTGTTCGATGTAATTCACTTTCTACCTTCCGAAGTGTCACCTTCGCTTCCTCCAGCCCCATTTTTGCAGCATCAAGTAGATTGGCTTTCCCCACAGCTTGACCGCGCAATTCAACGGGCAACTCGGAACTCTCTGCAAATTGAAGCAGTCCAAGATACCACAAGCAATATGGGTTGTTTGCATCCGCACCGGATTTCAATGCCTGAATACTCTCATGGGAATTACTTTGCTCTTTGTGCAACTTGTATTGGAACCAATAGACCTCATTGGAGACCCTAAGAATTTCCATTTTTTCGGGCAGTTGTTCGTAGGCCTTTGCGTATTTTAGCGATTCATTAAAAGCGAGTTGGGCTTCGGCAACATCTATTGGCTTCAAAAGATTACCTTTTTCATAGAGGCACTGCGCAACATGGAGGTTTGCTTCTGGAACGTCGCGCGTCGATTCTTTCGCAATTCGGATCGCTTCCTCAAGTGCGGTTACTAAACGTCTCACTGCAGTATCGCTGGCCGCACCTGTCTGGAGGAATTGATTTAAGGTGGATTGTATTTGAAAATATTCATGGCAGGAAAGAAAAAACGCAGCGAGTTGCTCGCCTTCTTCCCTTAGTTTCAACAGCTTTTCATAAGATTTCAGGTCCTGGGGATCATTTGCAACTCGATAATATAAGCAATGGGCTTCGGAATGGGTGTCGCCTAGTTCTGCAGCTTTGCAGTAAAGCTCCATTTTCTGCTTATTTGGTAGCGAAACCTTGGAGGCTAAGCATCGAAAAGTTGTTGCAGAATTCCATCTTTCTCCAAGGCCAAGGAAGTAGGAGAAATTCTCTTTCAGGACCTCGCGGGTGACTTTGGCAACATTATCGTCTATCGATTGGCGAAAGTACCTTCGAAAAATAGGGTGCTTTTGGAGCAATTCGTTGACAGTTCCAATGTACTCAATAGGTGAAAGATCTCGATTAAGGGTACCAAGCAAGTCGCCCAGAGTTGGAACTAGATAGTCGAGGCTGGAGTGGTGGAGGTCGATCGTCTTGGCCAACTCTTTTGCGATTGCGATCAATTCGTTAGTTGGCAGGGAAGCTGAAGAACTTAGTTCTCTATTCGCGAATCCCTCAACTCCTTCCAAATTCTCATTCTCCTTGACAAACTCCACAACTAAATGCAGCCGAGCACTCCCGCTACTCTTCAAGATTCGCAACAACGAAATTACGTCAATCACAACTTGTTCACACTCGAATTCCTTGCCATCAACTCTCACCACGGCTTCCAAAATCTCAGAGGGCTGATCGATGGCGCTGTTCCTCAATATCTCGCTACGAATTTCCTCAAATAGAGTTTGCGCCCAATCATTAATAGCCGTGAACTCAAATTTTACGCCTTGATTATCATTAGTGTAGTTTACTAGAGTTCTGATTCCCAATTCGTAGTCGGAATTTCGAAGGTAATGGGGGAGCAGTATAGAGGTAATAACAACATTACGTTGTGCCCCGAGGTTCCATTCCTGCATCTTTGCCAAATTGAGCATTAATTCTTCCTCATTACCAAAAGATCCTTCACCTTGCTCAATCATATTTGCGATCTCGGTCAATGCCGTGTTGGACCGCTCCAAAAGCGTGGGTCGTTTAGTTGCGTAGAAACGAGAAAACTTGGAGGCCCTTGTTCCATCAAGAATTTGCGTTTCCGGATCCACAAAATTCTCTGGATTCTTAAAGCGACTGTGGATTTCGGTAGCAAGACGAATGACAGACTCCCAGTCTTCTTGGGTAGTTGCTTTGTCCAATTGCTGCTCGTACTTAAACCAAACCACTTTTGGGAAGTCGTTAACGATTTCCGGGCCTTCTAGGTAACCAAACGCGACCGTTCCCGCGAATAAACTCAATAATATGGTGGCAAACCTGTTGTGCCGCTTCCGACGGCGTAGTTTTGCTTCCAACTCCAAGAGTTCCACTTCTCGACCATTGAGGTTTTCAACTGCTAAATCAAAAAGAAGTTTCGTATGTGAAGCGTCAGATTCAGTACTTTGAAGTTCTTGTGATTTTGCGCTATGCTCTTCTTCGAGTTCCGAAATCTCCTGCTTTAGTACCGAAATTACATCCGAAAGTTGAACTAGTTCAGTGCTTTTGCTGGCGTCCCGCCCCTCCAATTCGCGTAGATTTTTGGTAAGTCTTTTACGCTCTTGAGCAAACTTTTTCTCCAATTCGCGAGTTTGCCGAAGGTTGTCTTGTTCTAAGGCGTATCTCTCCCTCTTTAACTCCTCGATCTGTGTTTTATGTTCTACTACCGATTGCTCACTGCGCCGAAATTCGTTTTCGCGTTCTTGAAGCAATTGGTCCTGCTTTTGGAACTCTTTCCGGAGCTGAGCTTCTCGGCGTTCTGAATCCCTTTGACTTTTCTCGAGCTGGTCCTCAAGCTCCTTGCGCTCTTCTGTAATTTTTTTTTGAAATTGTTCTTCCTTGGAGCGAAATTCCTCCTCCTGCTGAAATAGGTTTCTTAGTTTCTCTTCTAACGTGGCTTGAGTCTTTTTGAGTTCCTTTTTATAGTTATCAGCAAGGTCGCGTTCCTGTTGGAGTTCGTTTTTTTGAGTCTCAACCATCCGTTCCAGCTCTTCTTTTTCACGCAATAATTCAGCCTTCGAAATTCCTCCTTCTCGTCTATCAGCCAACTGACCCTGTAGGAATATAATATTGCCGCTAATATTTTCAATATCCCGCTTAGCCTTCTCCCTCTCCATAGTCCCGGTCGCGGCGGCCAAATCTTTACCTGCCTCATTTAATAAGCGCCTGTGTTTCTCGATTTGCCCCTGAATCTCCCCATCCGAATTGGTTGAGGTAGGAATTGATGTTTTTTTCATTACTTCCCAAGGCCTATTACGAGTAGACCGATAGTAGCCGCCACAAGGAAGGCGAGAATGAACAGCTTAATCGGCAGCGCACTAAGCAAATTAATTAGAACGGGCGTCTGAGGGCGGTTGCAATTCATTTCGTAAGGTGTTCTATTTCTTTCATTCTTTTGAATTAGTGGCAACCAATATCTTTCGTAGAATGCCTTTGAGAAGTAGCTGCTATGTGTTGCATCATGCCATCGGTCATCCACCGCACCGCTTTGAAAGCCAAATGTGCCAACATTACCGAATCCAAATGTCACCTGCTTCGCCAAAACAGGCCAAATATCTCTCCTTCCGACCTCATTGATTAGGGTGGCTGGGCAGTTTTTAAGTTCGCCCCAATTGAAATCGCGCCACAACACTGAACCGCATAGAATTAGTTTGTTAATATGAATCTCCGGATTCTCCTCGATAATCTTGGCAATGACATATGTGCCAAAACTGTGCGCAATCACTGTTGTTGTGGTAGTGCTTTGTTGATGTCTCTTCAAAATGTACCTAATTTCGGAATGAATTTGCTTTATAGGCTGTGATCTCGCCCATGGGTTGAGAAATTGAAATATATTACGGTACCCATATCCTAGCGGCTTGACTAAGCAGTTATCAATTTCATCTTTGAGGTAAAATTGAAGATTACTTTGCCATTCCCCGCGTGTTCGTATCCCATGCAGCAAAATGACTAGGTGAGTTTGAGAGACTTCACCGTCTGTGGAGGGCGGTGAAGAATGGGCGACGTTAACAGTGGTTTGGGTTAGGTTGGCCCCTGGTGCTGGGGCTGCCGTGGATGGAAGCGGTTCTTCGACAAGCGTAGAAGCGGAATTCGGCGATTGGAGGTAGTTTAACGATTCCATCTCTTTCTCGATCTGGTGCCGTAGGTAGGCAATCTCAGACGGGCGATGCTCCGCAGCAAGCTCAAGGCGTAGTGCTTCAATTTTCCCCATTACAATTCTTGCTGCTTCATCGCTCATGATGGTTAATTCAAATAGAGAACTGGGAGCTGTGCGTTCGCAAAGCTCCCAGAAATCGGATCTGGAGTTTCGCCTAGTCCGTGTGATAGCCGTCAGTTGGCATGGTCCGCGGCAGTGGTTTGAATTTAGTAGCTTTGTCTATCTCCCGGTATTCTTTTGGGAATCCAGGCATACCCACTTTGCTCGTACGACCATTCGGTGGAACAATCACACCCTCTCGCCCATCAAAGCGAATATGCTCTTGGGTTCCGTCGCTAGAGGAAAAATCTGGTGAATTACTCTCACAGGCAAAGAGGAGCACAGCTGTTAATGGTAGAAATGCAACGGGTTTCATTTTTGAGGTTACCATCTAAAATAGGCGCCTGGTCCGACGCGGAATTCCCATCCATCAAAGCTGGTTCGCTCGCTGGAGAAAAAGAAATTGTCTTCGCGCCAATCTCGGCGGACATTTGCATCGAGGAAGAGCCATTTGTTGATATGAAATCTTGTATTGAGATTCAGGGCCTGCCATTCATGTGATGATCGCAGGCGTGGATCGTAGAAGCGGTAGTCATAGGCCAAGGTTGTCCGAAGTTTATCCTCTATAATACTATAACTCAATCCGGCTCGGCCCTCATGCCGCCCCCATTTTAGGAACTTGGAAGGAGAGATGCCTTGCGAATAGTAATAGCGATAGCCCGCATATGCGGTCATTCGATCGCTAACGACGAAATATTTCGCTAGACCGCCGTAAGGGTCCCATGAACTGTACACGAAGTCATCGAAAAAACCGTTATAACGGACATTGTAGGTAATTCCTCCTTCAAGGTATAAATCTTCAACAATCTGGGAAAAAATCGAATTCCCGTCAAATTGATGACCGAGATGATAAGTGCCACCAAAATTTAGAATTAGACCTGAGGTATCTAAGTTGTCAAACTCGGAGAAGTTACTTCCTACAAGTTCATGGTGGTAAGCCAGGGCTGTCACTCGACCATGAACACCGCCCCCAAGCCAACCTATACGCGGTCGGTAGCCGACATCAACGCGGGTATCGATGAAATTCTCCGAATGAAAGTCGTCGATTCTGGTGAAACCACCAGAATCAGTAGAGCGGGTCAGGATTCCATTGGTATCATTGCGGAGATATGTGGTTACTTCTGCGGTGAACGGGATGTAGTTGGCGACCTCTTTTTGCAAATCTAGTCGATTCTGACGAAGATACTGGGTTTCTTTAAATTGCCGTACAGCATCATCGATAAGGGTGGAGTCGCTGGGAAGTTGCTGAGAATGTGCAACTGTGGACGCGAACAATAGTGATGCGATAGTGAACAAAAGGTGAACTTGTGTTTGTGTTGATGTGCGTTTCATGTAGCTTGCTAGTGTTTTGGATTGCTAAAAATCTGAATTGGTTGCCATCACTTTGAGTGGCTTTCCGTCAATGGTGACCACATCGATCTTGCCTCTTTCCGGGGATGGTTCTCCTAACTTGTACGAATTCCGCAGAGTTGGGCCAACTTGGCTAATGTCGATTTCTGCTTCGAGTATTTTTCCGTTGTCGTCTACCTCGATTTTGGTTCTTGAAACAAGATTCTTGCGTGCCTGAGTATCGATTTGTCTTTCAACTCCATTCAACAATTCTGTGTGTATTTGCTTTTCTTTTTCCAGAGTATTGGCGAGTTTTTGCTCGGGTGTCAGTCCCGCTGCCTTTTTTTCACCAACCTTGGGAGTCGGAGGCGTTGTTGAAATGGTCTCTAGCGGCTCTTTCGGGGGTTCCAATCCCAAATCTTTGTGTGCCTTAACGATCCGACTGCTTGTCTTTTGATTGATTCTATCAATTTGAGCACGGAATTTTGGAGTCTGCCGAAGTCGTTTTTTCTCTTCGATAAGCCACTTGCCGTACATTGCTTTAGCAACAGCAGCCAGAAGTTGTTTTTCTGAGGCGGTGGCAGGGAGTTTGTTTATAACCTCACCCCGTCGGAACGCATCTTTGAGCACAACTAAGTCGCTATTGGATTCGTATTCGACCTTGGAACCATATTCGTTCCGTCGGATGTCAGTGACGGCTACTCGTTGGATATCCGGAGAATATCTTCCGTAGGTGTGACAACCAGCTAAACAGATGCAATGTGCACCCAGAATCAACCTCGTAATTTGCTTCACAGTGTCGAGTTAGGGAATTTTGGAGCAGGTGTCCAGTTTAAAATTCAAAAATTTGAGCAGTTGATGGTACATTGCCTATCAAGTTTTGAGATTTGCATCTCTTAGGGATCGAATTGTATGACTGCCAATAAAGTCTTTGTTTGTACGGATTGGACAAAGGTAAAGGAAAGTTAGTGTTTTAGGCGGAAATAGCCCGTGCCTTCAAACGCGCTACGAAGGGGAAAATGTTCGATTTCGGTCTTGCTTACCGCCCCACGCAACTGTGTCGGGCCAAAGGTTCGAACTTAACAGATTTCATTCACGCCTTGAAATTGGTATGTAATTAGTTGCCAGCCAAGAAAGATTCATTAGAAATTAAAGAATCTGAACCTACCCGAAAACCCCATGAAGTATACAATACACACCTCCAAATTGAATCTGTTCTCGACCCTGCGCAACTTCTCGCCTTCACAGGTCCAGCTCGATCCAAGCCGGATCGTGATCCGTTCCATCTCCGGTTAGATTCCGGCGTCGCTGGATCAACGATCCCTCCATCTTCGGCGCCAAGGCGGTGCCGAGCCAAATCTGGTCGACGGGATGATGCTCCGGCGGTTCGCCGCTGGGTTTGAAACCGATGAGTCCAGGCCGTGATTGCCGGTTTGGCGAAAAAGTTGGTCTTTGCGGGTTGAAATTAAGGAAAAATTAAACATACTTGTTTCAAGTAGCACCTTTCAATCCACTCGAGCCATGAGCGATTCCACTGATTCACCATCTCTCAGCGACACCGCGTCACCGGAAACCGATGCCAACTCGACGGCGACGATTGACTCGATCGAGTCGGCGGAGACGGCGGGCGAGGAAACGACTTTGGAGGCCAATTCCTCATCTTCGTCCCGCAGCGACATCAACACGAAGTTCCTGGCTGACATTGCTGAGGCGGAGGATGTGCTGGCGGCGGCGTTGGAGGAAGACGAATATGTGACGCTGCTTGCGGATGAGGGGATCGATCAAGAGTTGCTGACGAGGTTGGAGACGGCGACGGAGAGTTCGCGGGAGTTGGGTCACCAGGTGGTGGCGAGCAAGGCGGCGAAGAAAAGGGCGACGCGGAAGGAGAATGAGGCGAAGGATAAGTTGTTCGCGGTGTTGCGGAAGTTTCAGAATCGGGCGAAGCGGAAATTTCGCGGGAACAAGGAGAGGCTGGCGGCTTACCGGATTGGGAAGGCGAGTTTTGGGGCGAATCGGGTGGAATTCGAGCAGGATGCGAAGGTGGTGATCGATTTGGCGGAGGAGGATGCTTTGCCGGGTGCAACGCCGGAGAAAATCGCCGAGGCGCGCCAGAGTTTGGCGGACTGGAAGAAGGCGGATGACGTGCAGGATGTGGCGGTCCGCAAGCAGTCGGAGTTAGTGCAGGAGTTCGAGGATGCTGTGAGTCCGATCAACGGCGATCGCCGGGACATTCAGTTGGCGGCGGATGCGATTTGGCCTTTCTCCGAGAAAACGCACGTGCCGGTGCGGCGCAATTTCGGGCTGCCGTTGAGCCGGCCAATGCAGTGATGGTTATTGTGGTTTGGTACTTGCCGTTAATCTCCGCGTCCGGCAAGGCAAGCTTGCCGGGGCGCCTAAGTTAGCGCCATTTCGGGGCGCGCGCCGCCGGCAGGATGTACGTTCCCGAACTAACTCAGCGTCCCATCCAGCATTTGCTCGATCGCCGCCAACAGCCGCTCCAACTTCACGGGCTTGGGGAGCATGAGGTTGTCGCCGCTCTCGATGACGCCGTCTTCGCTCACCTCGTTGTTGGACACCAGGGCGGTGATCATGATGGTGGGGACGTTTTCCAGACCGGGAATTTGGCGAATCCGGTCGCGCAATTCGCCGCCGTCCATGCCGGGCATAACCACGTCCAGCAGGAGGATGTCCGGCCGAAATTCCCGAGCCAAGCGCAAGGCTTCGCGGGGATCGTTTGCCGTTTCCACCTCGTAGTTGCCGGTGGCCTTCAGGTTGAGGCCCACTCCTACCGTGATCGACTTTTCGTCGTCGACCAACAACACACGTTTCTTTTCGTCCATGGGATACTGCTTAGGTTGGCAGGTTTGGTTCGTCAAGCGGCTCGCCGGCCTCTTTGGCCGGGATTTTCAGGTAAATTCTCGCCCGCGCGCCAGTGGGATCGTCCACGTTTTCGATCTCGATGTTGCCGTAGTGCAGATCGACGATGGTTTTGGACACGCTCAAGCCCAGGCCCGTGCCTTCACCGGTGGGTTTGGTGGTGAAAAACGGGTCGAAGAGCTTGCGCAGGTTCTCCTCGGGAATGCCGGGGCCGGTGTCGCGAACTTCCAGCACGACGACGCGGTCGTTAGCCCGCAAGCGCTCGAATCGGCGCAGTCCCTGATCGCGGACAACTTCGCCGAGCCGGGTCGAAAACGTGCGCAGCGTCAGGGTTCCGCCGGATTCGGTGGCGTGGGCCGCGTTGGTGATCAGGTTGATGAGAACTTGCTCCATTTTGTGCGCGTCGA
>CBDCZR010000040.1:0-115279 GCA_965224535.1 Verrucomicrobiales bacterium | reverse complement strand
CCTGGTTTATCTCAACGAGTACTATGCAGCCACCGACCCGGCTCAGGGCCATGTAGCCACCTATCAGAAAAAGCTCTCCGTCAAGCAAGGCAACCAAGGCGCGTTGCTGCCGATGCGTAGCGCAACCTATCGCACCCACACCGTAAACGGCGTCAGCATCCATCCCTTTGCCAGCAACACGGTTTATCCGGAGATCAACCAACCGGCGACCACGTTTTATGATTGCGCCTATTATTCGGATGACGGCTCGGCTACGGGTTTTGGGAATATTCCTGTAACGCGCAACCCCGCCAATCAAACAAGCGGCGACACAATTTACGAGCAGACCACGACCGGTTACAACGAAGCCAGGGAGGTGATTTTGACGGCGACTTTCAAACGCTTTCACGACGCCACCGGTTTCGGCCCGCTCAACGGCCCCAACGACACGCAACCCAAAGCGCGGCGTAGTTATACAGCCAATTATTTCGATCCCATCGGGCGAAGCCTTGCCACCGCCGATTTCGGCACGAATGGAGGGGCAGCGCTGACGCGCCCGGACTCGATTCCGGAGCGCTCGGACGTCATTCTTGTCACCAGCTCCCGCTACGGTAGAGACGGCCAAGGCAACGCCACCATCGATCCCAACGGCATCGAAACCCGGTGGAAGAACGACGCAACCGGAAGAAGAATCCGCCTCTTGGAGGGCATTCGTTGTAGCGGCGTTTGTCAAACGTCGCCCCCATCAAACGGCGCCGGAGTAGACCCATGCGCCGAAGCGCCAAGAATCACAGAGTTCGCCTACGGCCCCGACGGCCAAATGACGCGCCTAATATTGATCAATGACGAAACCGGCAATCAGGTCACAAGATGGGTCTACGGCACAACGTTGGATGATTCCCTGATCGCGCGCTCTGATTTGCTCCGCGCCAAAATCTACCCGGAAAGCGACGACGAAACCGAGCCACTCGGTGACGGTCTGGATGGAATCTACAACCGCATTGAACACACCTACAACATCCAGGGCAACATCATCACCACCAAAGATCCTAACGAAACCATCCACGCCTTCGATTTCGACCTGCTCGGCCGCCAAACCCAGGATCGCATTACCGCCTTCGGCAACGACATTGATCAAGCGATCAAACGCATCGCCACCGAATACGAAGTGCGCGGCATGGTCGCCAAAGTAACCAGCTTTGATGACGCAACCGTCGGCAGCGGCAATGTGGTGAATGAAATCGGCTACAACTACGATGACTTCGGCCAACTCATCAAGGACAGCCAGGCTCACAGCGGCTCGGTCGGCGCCTCCACCCCCGCCGTCAGCTATACCTACGAAGACGGCTCCACAGGCAACACCACGCGCAGAACCTCCGTTATTTATCCGAACGGCCGAGTCGTCGAAATCGGCTACGGCGCCGCCGGCAGCGACAGCGATCGCCTGGGCCAAGTCGCCTCGCTCAAAATCCAGGGCGAAGCGCAAAATGCCGTCGATTACACCTATGTTGGGTTGGACTGGCCGGTGAAAGTGCTCTATCCTGAACCTGCGGTGAACCTCACCTACATCAAAACAGCCAGCCAACCGTTTGGTGATGCCGGAGACCAATACACCGGCTTCGACCGGTTTGGCCGGACCGTGGACATGCGCTGGTCCACAACGGCAAATGGCGCAATCCGCGACCGATTCCAGTGGGGCTACGATCGGGCTGGAAACCGCACATGGAAAGCGAATCTCGCAGCTACAAGCGGCGGTCAGGACGAAAAATACGAGTACGACACGCTCTATCAGGTCACCGATTTCGCGCGCGGCACCTTAAACATCAACCACACCGCCATTGGCGCAATTCCAGCCAACGAGCAGACCTGGACCTACGATCCAACCGGAAACTGGGATCGCTACACCACCGCCGATGACGGCGCGGAAACCCTCAACCAAACCCGCCTCCACAATCAGGACAACCAAATTACCCAAATCGGCGGCTCAAACACTGGCATCCTCTACGACCGGGCCGGCAACGCCACCCAGACGCCGCCAGATAAAGATGGGGATTGGAGCAAGTTTTATCGGTTGAAGTGGGATGGGTGGAATCGGCTCGTTGAGGTGCGAAACCAGAACAATGCGCTGGTGGCAACCTACGCCTATGACGGGACGACGCGGCGCACCACGAAGGCGGTATCAGGAACCACGACGCATTTTTACTATAACGATGAGTGGCGGTCGGTAGAGGAGCGGACGGATGCTAGCAGTAATGCCGACCGGCAGTATCTCTGGGGCAACCGTTACCGTGATGACCTGGCCCTGCGAGACGGTGATACAAATGGCTCCGGAACGCTCGACGAACGCTTTTTTGTGTCCCATGATTACTTCAACCCGACGGCGATTCTCGATCTTGGAGGCGTTGTTCAGGAACGCTATGGCTATAGTGCGTTTGGAGTAAGGCGAATTATGGCACCGGATTTTTCAGGCCGTACAACGAGTAGCTTTGAGTGGCGCTTTGGCTTCCAGGGACAGTTTCTTAATGAGGAAGCTGGATACTATGATTATGGGTATAGGAACTACTCCGCCTGCCTGGGACGGTGGATCAATAGAGATCCAATTCAGGAAGAAGGCGGAACTAACCTGTACCGGTTTGTTAATAATTCCCCTTCAAATTTTATAGATAATCAGGGGCTATCGCCCTGCCCGGTTAACCAATGCTATAAATGGCACGTCAAAAGGTTGTCAGGTGTAAGCTTGGCTTTTTGGGCTGGTTGGCTGGATCTTAGGGGCACTCTTGTTCCTGATGAACATTGTTGTTTCCAAGACGAAAGCGGTAACCCTGATTATGTGTGGTTCAATTTGATATTCAAAGGGGGGCCTATGCTTGAGGCCGATGTTGCTCCATTTGGTGCGCACAAAATCTCCGATTTTATTAATCCGAAAATTAAATAGCCGACACTTCACGCGGCACAGAATTTTACTTTTGGGCTGTTGAAATACTGGATTACTCTGCTTGGGGATTTCTGAAGCATTCTCAGGAAGCTTATGACATTAGCCTTCAATTCAGCGAGGGTCCTTGGCGCCTTCTTCCCGTGGACGTTCTTCTTGATATCGCGATTCAGATATTCATCTGGATTGAGTTCAGGGGAGTACGCGGGAATGTAGAAGAGCTCTATCTCGGACTCGTTCGCCTTGGCCCACGCTTTGACTTTTTTGCCATGATGCACAGAAAGATTGTCTGCAATAAAGAACACTTTTCGATCGTGGCTCTGAATCAATCTACCCAGAAAGAGGATGTACTTGAGTTGGGTCATTCGAGCTGTGTAGGTCATGAATCGCATTTCTCCCTTGTTGGTGACAGCCGAAATGTGGTTGAGCTTCAGCTTTTTGCCGCTCTCGCGAACTTCGGGAGTCTTGCCCTTCTTCGAATAACTTCGTCCAGCGTGAACTTCGTTAGTGGTTTTGCCTTCATCGCCCCAAAATATGGTTGCGCCCTCTTCCTTGGCTCGCTTTTCAATAGCTGGATACTCCTCCTCACGCCAGCGCCGGACAGACTCGCTATTCTGTTGGTAGGCCTTGCGAATTGGAACTTGAGGAGTCATACCCCAGCGCTTTAAATAGTTTCCCATTGTAATTAGACTCAAGGTGATCCCAAATTTTTCTTCGATCAAATCTCTAACCGCAGCCCTCGTCCAAAGGACAAATGGCAATTTCAATTGATCGGGCATATTATCGGTGATCAGATTAACAATCGTGGCGCACTGCCAAGGCAATAGTAACCGTTTTTCGCCGACCTTACGACCCCGCTTCACTGCTCGGAGTGCGTCCCACCCTCTCTTTTCATACTTACGACACCACCGGTTTACTTCTTGCCGACTTACTCCAAGCGCACGAGCTGTTTCCCGTTGGGTGTAGCCTTCTTCAACAACCATACGCACCGCAGTCATTCGGAGGTGCTCTTGCTGGTCAGGCGAAAGCTTTCTGGCGTCTCTCTTCATCCCTAACAATACCACATCATTAGGTGTCGGCTATTTAATTTTCGGATTAATACATTCACAACTTTGTGTATGCGCGGTGAGTCCTTCAATGGAATGTTTGGATTGGTGCGTGGCGTTAGTGCCTCGCTGATTGGAGGCTATAACAAAATCGAAATAATGACGGACTATTTCAAAGAAAGCCAAACTGGTTGGTTTGGGCTTGGTTTGGGGTTTTATGTTGCGTCTGGAAACTGGAGCGTCACCAAAATGAGCCTCACCTAAACATGATTCGTAAAGTTGTTATTGCTCGAATTTTGGCATGGCTTGCATTGTTAGTTGGAGCCGCTCTCGTTGGAATCTCTTTGCTATGCACTGTATCAGGAATCGCCTCTGTTTTGCAGAGATTTATTATGTTAGCAACCCCCCTTTACCTGTCACTATTATGTTTTATTACCTATTTTTTCCGTGAGGACCATTCCTTTTTTAGATGTATAGTATCATTGGTAAGGTTAACTACCGCCGGGGACCCCGAAATTCTCCTAATCGCTGGTTCTTTCGCTTTAATCATCACTTTCCTTTTGTTTTAGCCGAAATTCTCAGACAGGCGGTTTTATTGAGCACGGGGGTCCATATGCGAAAAACATTGTTGCGCGGGAGCGGTTGTTCGTAAGCGTCACGCAACGCACCCCTTGCGATTTGCCAGTTTCGATGCCGCCGAATCATAAACGTCGTAGTCAGAAGCTACGACGTTTATGACACGAGCCGCTGTTGAGCGGCCGTCGCCTCGGCATAAGCGCGGGGCGTCATTTGCGCGATTTGCTGATTCGTCGCGCCGGGCAACTCCGTAAAAAGCCACTGCAAAATTTACATTAAAAAATTTACATTAAAAATTTACATTAAAAAGCACTGCTCTAGATGATCGGCGAACCAGAAATCTCCCATGAACACACGCATCTTGGCTGCCGAGCAGCAGGATTTGGCCTGCTATCACGTTTACTCCAGAATAGTAGGTGGCGAGTTTCTCCTACATAATGAGGAGAAGGAGCATTTTCGCCGAATCATGGAGCAGTTGCTCAGCTTTTGCGGGTTGGAGGCGTTGGCTTGGTGTTGCTTGTCGAATCACTTCCACATTCTCCTTACCACGCCAAACGGCGATTATGCCCAGCAAATGCGCGATGAAATTAGCGAGGAAGCGCTTTTCTCGCGGATGAAAATCGCCTTTAGCGAGCAATATATCCAGGAAGTCCGCTGGCGGGTGAATCACTTTCGTTCCCAAAGCAATGAAGCCGGAGCTACCGACATTATCGAGCGCATCAAGGGACAGATGTTCGACATCTCCAAGTTCATGCACATGCTCAAGCGCCGGTTCTCGGCCTGGTACAATAAGAAGCATAATAGGCGCGGCACGCTTTGGGAATCGCGTTACGGAAGCGTCTTGGTGGAGGGCCAGCGCGACGCGTTGATGACCATGGCGACTTATATTGATCTTAACCCGGTGCGTGCCGGATTGGTGGATGATCCCAAGGATTATCGCTGGTGCGGATATGCTGAGGCGTTAGCTGGGAAAAAGCGGGCGAAAAGCGCGATCCGGACAGCGGTGGGTGATGAGTTGGGTCTAGATGGCGGCATCGTCCAATGGAAGGAGGCGATTGCGCTTTATCGCACGTGGTTGTTTGGACGTGGAGAAGAGCAATTCGATGAATCCGGTAAAACTACCCGGCGTGGGGTAAGCCGCGAGCAGGTGGAAGCCGTTTGGAGCCAGGGCGGCAAATTGAGCCGGCGCGAGTTGCTTCATTGCCGGGTGCGTTATCTCACCAAGGGCGTCGCCATCGGATCGCGAGGTTTTGTGAACGGCGTGTTCGAGGCGCGGCGCGATTTTTTCAGTTCCAATCGCAAAAGCGGAGCGCGAACCATGCGTTTTGGCGATTGGGGCGAGCTGTGCTCGATGCGCGATCTGCGCAACGATGTGATTCGAGCGCCGGGGTAAAACCAGCAACCCATAGAATTCGAGCTATTGCGCAAAGACGGGACGCGCTGGGTGTTTTCTGATAACGATGATTCCTTGCCCGAAGAATTGCGGGGCCGGCTCAAACAAATGATCGACCGCTTCGGGCATATTACCTCGGCCGTCTACAACGGAAACTTTGAGCTGGAACGGATGGAATTCGTCAGTGAAGACGGCGAACTGACCAGCGGCTATCACTACACCTATTTCGGCGGCAATTTGGCCGGACGGCTCAAATCAGTCACCTTGCGCGTCCATGGCGTCGATGTGCGCCGCGCGGACTACGAGTATTACGGCAACGGGTTGCCGTTTGGCAGTTTGGGCGACCTGAAACGCGTATCCATCGGCGCTTATGATGCCGAGGCCGCTAGCTGGCGGTTGCTGCGCCAAAACTACTACCGCTATTACCGGGAGGGCCAGGCGAATGGCTTCGCTCACGCGCTACGCTATGTCGTCGGCTCTGAGGGCTACGCGCAATTGCTAAAGCGCGGTATCGATCCGCTCACGGCCAGCAACGCGGAAATCGCCGCTTCCAGCATGCTGGCCTTCAAATACGACGCCAACCAGCGCGTGGCTGAGGAAACGATCCGCGGCGGCCGCGAAACCTATTCCTACACCTATGAATCCAACCCCAATCCGCCGCAAACCACGAATTACAGTTGATCAGCAATGAGGGCGATTTAGTAGCGCAAATCCCATTTCGATTTAGCACCAAATTTTTTGATACGGAAACCGAATTTAATTACTCACATTCCGGCGATAACCGCGGCCGTTGCGATCTCGATCGGGCGCTTGGTCAGCCACCAAATCACGGGATCGAGCTTTGTATTTTACGTTAAAACGGATGCACATATGACCGCTTGGTTTATGCTGTTAGTGTGAAAAAACGAAAGAAAACAGACAGTCCACCAAGCGGCCAAAAGGACCCAAAAGTCGTGCGCTCAAATTACTCTCCAATATCCGACGCGCTTTCTCAAGCAAGTACCCTGGCAGATAACGAATTTGCTGACGGAATAAGGCGGTTCAATCTTGTTGGCGCTTTGCGCAACTGCACAAAGCGCGAGCGACGCAAAGCAAGGGGTTCGAAAAATGGCGTTTATCGTTGATGACAACGGGCTTTGGTGGACCCCGGGCGGCCGGCTTTTGGCCTGCGAAGGCGGCTCCCGGCGGGGCACGCGCGAATTTCGGCATGAAGTCACCACCATCGTCGATTCCGTCGGTGGAAAGAAGCTCAACAGCCCCAATGACCTGGCCCTGGACTGGATCGGCGGCTTCTTTTTCACCGACCCGCGCTACGGCCCCAACGACGGCCGCGAGTTGGAAAAAATGAGCGTCTACTACGTAAATCGGCGCGATGAAATCAGCCTGGCGACCGATGACGTGACCAAGCCAAACGGCATCATCTTCAGCCCGGACTACGCCACGCTTTACGTCGCCGACACCGAGGGGCAGAAGATTTTCGCCTTCGAAGTCGCAGGCGAAGGAAAGCTGGCCAACAAGCGCGAATTTTTCGCCAGCGGCAGTGACGGGATGACCGTGGACGAGCGCGGCAACGTCTACCTCACCTCCGGCACGGTGAAGGTCATTTCGCCCGGCGGAGAGTTGATCGCGGAAATCGAGTGTCCCGAAAAACTAGCCAATGTCACCTTTGGCGGCGTGGGCAACCGGACGTTGTTCGTTACCGCGCGGACGGGATTTTACGGGATGGAACTGGGAGTCAGCGGGGCGCGGTGATGCGGCTGAGGATTCTCAGTTTTCGGCGTGTTGGCGCGCTCGTGGGGATGCTGGCCGTCGCCGCCGCTGCATTTTTCCTTCGCCCTTATCCAGAATATTTCAGCTCGCCTTCAGCGCCACGCGACATGGCCAAGTGGAAAGGGACCAGATATGAATACTTTTCACATGCTTTGTATCCGTCTGGACGCTACCGCACGCTCACGGACGTCCTTTCCTCCTGGGAGCGGAAGGAAAAACTGATTCGCGTCCCCTATCGCAAAGCCACGGTTGAAGAGAAGTGGTTGAAAGTCTGGCCGGAAGAAAGCAAACGACTCCGGCTCACCGGAAGTGCGATGCCGTGGACGCTGCGTGGGGAAAATTACCAAGCAGGTGAGGGCGGGCAAGTCAATCTCCCGGGAGGTAGGCTGGAATGGGTCGCCTACGGATTGTCGATTCCAGACGAATCGTCTCAAGGCAAGATGACCTACTACCAACCCAGTGACCACCAAAGGCTGACAATGGACGCGTTGTTGGATCTGGGCCTGGATTCAGAATGGCTCCTCCAGAAGAATGAAAATTGGAAGCGTCGGCCTGTTTTGCGAATGTTGCTGCGCCGAAAAGGATCGACCGCACCTTTTTCACGGCCAGGGGCGCTTGTTTACGATGCAAAGACCGGCGCATCCGTTTCGCAAACCACGAGCATCTCGAATCAAGGAGAATGGGCGTTAATTGATGCTATGTTAGGCATCTGGCACGATGCTCCGCTGGAAATCGCCGTGCAACTCCCCGCCGGTAGTCCACGGAAAACTCCACTGGATCTTCGAAACGGCGCAAAATCAACCGCACACGGCCAATTCGCCATGTTGCATGCCATGGGGCACGGGACCTTGGATGAATTCCCAGTCCTCGTTAAGGGCAGCGAGACCTACCGATTCTACCCCGCGGAAAACCGTTCCCCGCATTGGTTCGCCCTGCAATTTGAACCAAAGGCATTGGCCGGCCAAACCCTGGCTTCGGTTAGATTTGACAACGGCGATTCCTATCGGTTTCGCCTGGATGTGTCGAAGAGGCTAAACTTGTTGCGATGCCCAACCACCTCTACGTCCGCGCCAACCGAGTTTGCACTGGAAACCCACCCAATTCACGCGAGGGCATGGTTTAGGCTCGACCGCATCCCCGGCATGCCGAATCCCCGCGAAAGCCTAACCAACCTATTTGACGTGGAAATCCCGGTGTCGGCCCAGGAGCCGTCCGAATTTGGAAATGGTTGGAATCCGTCGATGAAGGGTGGTTCGCGCTTTGTATTGGCGGTCCATCTTTCCAGTCTTCTAGAGGTTGTTTGCGAGGCCACGGAAACGGTTCCCCAATTCTCCTCGATCTTTAATTCCGGGATAAATGAGCTGTGGATCGTATTGCCACCTGGGAACAACCAGTGGATCACTCCCCGAGGACTCCTCGAATCTGTCACACGGGCAGACGCGGGAATGCACCTGACCCTCGACCCCGATACCCACATCTTGCACGTCGAGAGACGCGAGCCCTGGCTCACCAGAGTGCGCAAGTGGTGGAACGGCCGGGCGCCGGATTGGTTGGATTTTGGGTGAAGTCGAAAAAGCCACGCCCCACCAGACAAAAGCCTGGTGTCCGCGAACGCGCCATCAGCACCACAGTCGGCCAGCAACGCGCGAAAAAATCGCTGATTCGCCGATCGGAGGCTGACCGGGACCGAACGGTGTTTTCCTGCTTGCATTGTGCAAAAATTCGCCGTAAATACGCCTCCGCTCGGCGGGACCTTCTCGCCTCACCCGTTTTTCCGGACGGATAGCTCAGTTGGTAGAGCAACCGGCTTTTAACCGGTTGGTCCTGGGTTCGAGCCCCAGTCCGTCCACCATTTCTCACTTCCTCGCTCAAAACGCCCCCAAGGCCCTCGGATTTTGGGGGGAGATGGCCACGATTTCCCTCCCGCGGTGTTATTCAAGACGCACCTTAATCCGCGTCGCCTTCAAGGAGGCCCTCTTCTTCCAGCGTGGCTCTTGCCGTGTGACGGTCGGCGACCAGGTGGGTCAAAATCGGTTTCTCCTGCCCTAAAACCGCGCGCAAAACTTGCGACTTTTCGGTGTGACATCTGCCGCATGGCCCTAACACGAGCACCACCTTGCAGTTTCTCTCGATTTGCTCGGCCAATTCGCGCAAATCGATCAACGTGATGGGCCGATATCTCAAATTCGCTTTGTCTGCTTTGGTGAGATCCTTTTCAAATTCAAACGGCTCGTTGCTGGTGACCGGTAGCCATAAAAAATCGCCTTTGACGCCTTTGGCTTGCAGGATTTTTCGTCTGTTTTTGTCGGTATAGTAGCGGCTAAAAGTGGAGTGAGGATCGTCGATGCTGCCTGCTCCGGTCAGGATGATGTCGAAGCCCACGTCTTTGCAGAAATCTCTCAATTCGGCCACCGGTTCCAAGGCTTGCTTGCGGTGATCGATTTCGACCCAGGGAGCCGAGTTGAAGCACTTGAATTGGGTGCAGGAAGCCAGGGGTTCCTCGCGCCGCATCAATGTGAGGAAGGAGATGGGGTTGGTCTCCGGTTTGGTGTCGAAACCCGCCACCAGGTTGATGAGGGTGAGCTTGAAACGAACGCGAAATCTTCGCTTAGCCAGTTTGGGCACACCCTTGAGTTCTTCGTCACGGCCGGCTTCGTTCAGGGCGATCCAGGCGTCCTCTTTGAGTAATCGCTCCAGGTCTTCGATTTCGCGCGAGAGGCGGATCCCAAGCTCGGTTGAGAGATTTTCCATGGTGCGGCCGCCGCTAAATCCGATGGTGACGTTCACTTCCATGGGGCGTGGCTCGGGATCGTCCGGGTTCCACTTTTGAGCGGATTTGCGCTTACTTTTGCTTTTTTGGGATGCCGCTTCGTCCAGGTTGTCATCGATAAATTTAAACTTCTCCGCCATTTCGCGCACCCGCCTTCGGGCGACGCTCTCGGTGAGTCTCACCACCAATTCCGCGGCTTCGGTGACCGTGGTCATCCGTTCGCCGGCGCTGGGGACGATGACCTCCGAAAGGGGGAAATTTTCGCGCAGTTTGCTGGCTAGGCGAAGTTCGGTGGACGGGTTGTAGCTTAGCCACCCCCAGCTGGTAGCCATGGCTAGGTCGTGATAGGGCGTATCGCGGCTTAGGCCGGTAATTCCGTGCTCACGTCTTAAAATATCGACGACAGATGAGATCGGGCGTCCCTGGGAGAAGTAGAAACACACCATGTCGATGCGTGTTCGCCGGTCGATGCGCTCTGGAATCGGCTTGGGGTAGAGGTCCATGATTTTGAGAGTTGGGCCCCGCCTCGCGGTTTACCTAACATTCTTAGAAAATTAACTAACGCAACCAAAAAAAATCGTTTATCAGCCACATCCAAAACGAAATCCGATTCTGTTTATACTTCAAAAGGAACATTGCTGGTTCAACCGATTTTTTTGGCAATTTGGCAAAATTTCTCCCAAAACTGGGGGCTTGGGAGCTATTTTTCGTTTTTTCATAAAATTATCCGCTTGCGAAGCCGCCGCGCGCACACCGAGATCGCTCATTTTTTTCGACTGATTTTTTTCGCGAATCATTCGTTCTTGCCCTGGCGTCCGCCACGATGTCGGATCCTGGAAACATCGGTTTTTGACGGCAAACCGGCGCCCCCGCCTTACACAAACGCTCGCGCTTTTTGCCTGCCGCGCTCCGTTTGTGCCATGAAGCCTCTGTTTCTCGCATTCGGCGTTGTCTGCGCCGGTTTGGCTGTCGCGCAAGATAAGCCGCACGCCGTTTTCATCGTCGGCATACCGCACTACAACTCGACCTAAAAACGTAAGTGAAATATATGCCTGACAGACCCAAAAAGTAACCAAACCTTGAGTTTCCGGCAAAGCCTGTCACACTCAAATTCTCCCCACATTGTCCGAATAGTGACCAACGAACTGAAAGATCTGGACCCGGCAGGGCTCCTGATTGTCGCAACCCAACCTCGCGAGGACGATGAAGCCTCGCTTAAGGCGTTTCCGGTGATCGAGGGTATCACTGTGCGCAAGAAAATCGGCGAGGGCGGGATGGGAGCGGTTTATTGCGCCTACCAGGAATCGCTGAAGCGCGAGGTGGCGCTGAAGGTTATGTCGCTGGGCGCGGATCCGGACAATTCCCTGGCCAGGCGATTCGACCAGGAGGCGGAGGCGATGGGCTCGCTGGTGCACCCTAACATTGTCACCGTCTTCCAAACCGAGAAAACGGACGATGGTGAGCCTTGCATCGTCATGGAGATGGTGGATGGGCCGGATTTGGGCGTCCTTTTGGACGGCCGGACGTTGCCGTTGGACCGTGGGCTGCCGTTGTTGCGCCAGGTGGCGACGGCGGTTCAACATTTGCACGAGGCCGGTCTCGTCCACCGCGATATCAAGCCCTCCAACATCCTGATCGAGCGTGAAACAGGGATGGCGAAGCTTACCGATTTTGGCCTGGTGAAGCAGGCGGATCCCGCGGATAAGATCCAGCTCACGTATTCCGGAACAACGGTTGGCACCGAGGCCTACATGGCGCCCGAACAGCGCCGCGCCGATACCGTGGACCATCGCAGCGACATCTACACGCTGGGAATTCTGGCCCGCGAGGTGTTGGGTGTTCCCAAACGACGCAGAACCGCCCGCCGGCTGGCTCGCGTTGTTTCCCGAGCCACGCGCCACGACCCGGACGAGCGCTTTCAGTCCGCAGACGATTTTTGGGAGAAACTCGCGCAGGTCGATCGCGTGTCGAGGCTGGCTATGGCGGCCGCGATTGTTGGTTTGTTAGGCGCGATTGCCGTTTTTTGGCTCGGAACCAGGCCGGGCGACGGTCCGGCTCAATTTGGCTTGGTTTCCGCGCCGCCAAGCGGTTTTTTGGTCAGTGAAAACCGCGCTGACGGCCATTTTGAGCGGTTTATTCGGGAAAACGGCGGCATGTTGGGTTCGGATTTTGCGCTGGCCTTCAACGTCGAGCCTAAATCCTACCTCCGCCACCTGCCACCGGCAAAATCGCGCTATCGGCCGGAACGCCTCCGGGCTTACGAAATCGAACCTGGCGAAATTCGCGTTGCCGGCCTGTGGATCGCGGATGGGCGCTCCTGGCGGTTGCAGGTGCTCGGCGAGCGCGACGTCCTCGAATTACCGCCCCAGGCGTTGCCGATTCCCGAAGACGAACCGGGCTGGGTTTTGAGCGATTTTTCGCCTCCCACCATCAGCAACCTTTTTTGCGCCATCTGGACGCGCGATCATCCTTTCGTGCTGCAAAGCAGCGGGCAACGGAGATCTCACGCCAGCGGCAAGAAGCTCGACTGGAATTTCGATCCCCGGTTTTCTCCGTTTTTGCGTCAACACAGCGCCGGCGCGCCGCTTTGCTCCACGCTCTTGGCGGCGCAAACGGTGTGGGATCGCGATTTTGAGCGGGAAGACACGTTTTTCGCCGATCGGGGCGCCACGGCGGATGTCGTCGCAAACCTCAACAAGGGCCCAAAATCCATCGCGCTGGATCTATCGGTCGAGCCCATCAAATCCAGCGAAAACCCGCCTCCTTGCCAGGTAGTCGCCGCCAACTTTTCCCGGGAGGTTCCCTACGACACCTGCGCGGTGATGGAGTTCGACATGGACGAACTGCGGGCCGAGTGCGAGCGCCTCATCGGCGAAGGATGGCGCCCGGCTTCCCTCGCGGCAGACAGCACGCGGCACACCTCGGAAGAATCGGAGCCGTTCGCGTTGTATGCCGTGGGCGTGTTGTTTTACCGTGAGGCCGGCGAGCAGGCCGAAAACTAGGCTAGTCTAGTCTACGAGATCGACATCGCTGAACTCGGGATGCTCCCCACCTCACCACTTCCCGGCTACCACATCGACCTCTCCCTCTACGCCCGCGGTAGCCGCCAGCTGATCGCCCAGTGGCCCGATCGGAAGGGGACTTGCCCCGGCACATGCCGAACTGAATCGACCAAATATGAATTTTTTGGCTTTTGACATATCTTCTCATGGAAGCTGCACGCAGCCGTATCGGGTATTCCACCAGGGTTTGGGATCAGCCGGAGTTCATGCGCGAGTTGGCGCTGCGCATCGAAGCCGAGCAGGGAGTTTTTGTGGAGGGCTATCTCCACAACCAGGCCCGCGCGCTTTACGAACGCGCCGGATGCCCGGAAACCGAGGCTGTTGACGCACGGCAGGCGCTCGACGGTGGCAAGGACGCCTATGCCCTTTGGCCGGAGATGGGGACGGATCGCTGTACGCCGCAACCCAGCCACATTTGGCACGACTCGGCTGCGCCAAAGGGTTATGCGGCGTTGGCCAAGGAAGTAGGGCTTGCCTATGATGCATCGGATTTTCAGGATGCGAATATGGGCCAGGGAATCGGGCAAAAGCCGCTCGTTTCGTGGTTTCTACACATTCCAAAGACTGCTGGCAGCTATATTTTATCGCATTGCGAACGGTTGAAGGGAATTGGGCATGGCAGCCTTGCGCCGTTGGAAATCCGGGGCCGGGTATTGACCTGCGTGCGCGATCCCATGAGCCGCGTCGTTAGTGCGTGGGCGTGGATCGTAAAGGATGGGCCCGTCAACAAGATCGACGCCGTCCAGAGAGAGATTATCCAATCCCAATGCGGCGGTGATTTCGGGGAATTTTGCCAGCGATTGCCGGAATTCGCGCGCGATGAGCGAATGATCCATTTTGTTCCTCAAACCCGGCATCTGGACCGGCTGCGGGGCGATTTATCGAGGTGCGCAATTTTTTCCGAAAAGGCAATCAGAGAATTACGGGAAAATACGGTAAATCGAGCTGTTGCGTTCGTGGTTGCCAATTTCCGAGATGTGTGGCAGGCTCCTAACCATGAGACAGTTGCATCGATTTTTTGGATAACCCGTTTGACGCTCTGGAGGTTAGTTTGGCGGAATTGACGGCGTTTACGACCGATCATATCGAACGGATGACGGCAAATAACAGCTCGGGAACGCTGAACGACGGATTTCAGCGACGCCGACGGCACTGGCGGGGTTAATGGATAGCGCGGCCGGCGACCAAATTCAGTTGGGTATCCGCAAGGGGGTGAAATTGGCCAAAGACAACTTTCGCGCGGAGTTGGCGGAGCGCATTCGGCCGATTTACGATTTACGGGGCGGTATTGGGGGCGTTTAACGATCCATCGCCAGAGATGAATCAGGTGTTCCCATCAGGCCGATCGGCTTTCAATGCGGCGCGTGACGATCAGCTTTCCACGCATTTGCAAGCGATGGAAACGGCGGTCATCGCGTCGTCGTCGCTGAAATCCGGCCGTTCAGCGTTACGCGATGCCCCAAGATCGTTGGGTCCGTAAATTCACCCTTAAAATTTAGGCAGGTTAATTTCTTGCACGGCTAGCATTTTTGGCTCTGTTAGGAGTCGATGTTTTGAAACGGCTGATCCTCATCTTTTTTGCCGCCAACGTGCTAGGTTTCGCCTTTTTGAGCCATAGTTGCTCGCAGGGCAGACTTCAGCGCAATTTGGAACGCACGGTGCAAGGCCAGCTTTCCGGCCAAAACGAACTGGCCCGCGTGCGCTTTGACGTGAGGCACCTGGATGTGGTGCTGACGGGGCAGGTTTCCAGCGATGCGGCTCGCCGGGAGTTGATCGGCCAAATTCGCAAGGCTCTGCCAGCCGGGCGCGTTCGCTCGAAGCTGGAAATCGAGCCGATGGTGGATGCGGAGCTGATTGCGCGGCTGGATCAGGGGATTTTGCGGCTGGAAGGGCGGGTGCCGTCGGAGGAGTTGGTTCGCGAATTGGAGGCGGCGGGCAAGGGCCTGGGCGTGTCCGTGCTGACCCACGGTTTGACCCCGGCGGAGAACGTCACCGCGCCTCCGTGGGCCACCGGGGCGAGCGGACTTTTGGCGCGATTTTTCGAGGACGCCGATTTCGGCACGCTGCACCTCACGCCCACGCAATGGCGGTTGCAGCGCCAGGCGGAGACGCCGCAAATGACCCGGGAAATCCGCGAATTGGCGATCGCCGTGCTCCCGGTGGGCGTCAAGCTGATCGACGAACTGTCGATTCGGCCGCCGGACCGGCCCGGGCGGCTGGAAATCGCGAAAAACGGGGACGCGATCGTCATTTCCGGCGTGGTTCCGGGTGAGGCGCACCGTGCGTTCATTGCCCGCTCGGTCACCCAGGCGCTGGGGCAAAACGTGCGCAATGAGCTGCGCATGGACCGCCAAACGCGCACGCCCGAGTGGTTGCCGGCGTTGTCCCACGTTTTGCCGGTGTTGTTCGACGATGGCTCCGGGCAGTTGCTGGCGGTGGAGGGGACGGAGGTTCGCATCGCGGGGAAATTGGCCACGCCGGAGGAGGTCGAGCGAATCCTGGAAGTTGCCGGCAACGCCTTCGGAATCGGCTACGTCGTGGAAAGCTCGCTGGTCGTGGAACCGGAGTTGCGCCCCGCGCCGGCGCATTTGGAGTTGGAGGCGCGATTTTCCGCGGAGAAACTGAGTTTGACGGGAATTGTGCCGAACGCGGAAATTCGCGACCGGATCATCGGCGGATTTCGGCGAACTTTGCCCGAAGCGGAGCTGGCGAAGGCCGATTTCAAGCTGGATTCTCGCGTTCCGGAGCCGGTTTGGCTGGAGGCGCTGCTGGACCTGACCGGCCGGCTCAACGATCACCTGGCAGGGGCCGGGAGCCTGCAAATTGCCGATCGCAGCCTGAAATTGACCGGCAACACCCGGAGTCGCGCCTCTCACCATGCGTTGGAGCTGAAAATCCGCCAAATGCTGGGCAGCGACTTTGTTTGCAGCAACGAGACGACGCCCCCGAAATCCAGCGAGTTCGAGCCCAAAGCTCGGCCGTGGAGCACGATTTACTTCGCCTCCGGTTCCAGTCGAATTTCGAGCGACGAACGGGGAAAAATCGACTACGCCAGCCTCAAATTCCGCGATGCCGGCCCTCAAGCGGTGATGTTGATCCAGGCCTTCGCGGATCGTTCCGGCTTGCGGGAGCAGAACCTTTCGCTGGGCAATCGGCGGGCCCAAGTGGTGCGCCAGGCGTTGGTGGATGAGGGCGTTCCCTCGGCAGCGATCGCCATCACCGGCGTGAAAATCGTGGAATCCAGCGGCACTCCGGATCTGGACCGCCGGGTTGAATTCGTCATCGTTCCCTAACCAACTGCCATGCCTCACGCCGCCACTCTTGCTGACGCCATTTCCTTCTTCCACTACTGGCCCAGCCTGTTGGCCGCTTGGGCGCTTTGGGGGCTGATTTTTGGCGGAATCGGGCTCCTGGCGGCACGGTTTCGCTGGCGCGGGCTGTGGCGAAAGGCCGACGAGTTGGAATCTGAAATGCAGCGTTTCAAAAACGAGCGAAACCGGCTCCGGGCGCTCCTGCGCGAACCGCCGATGAAAGGATGACCCTGGCCCTGCTGGAGACGACCGGATTTTTGTGGGGCCAGTCGCCGCTCATTTGGTGCGCGCTGCTGATTTTCGCCGCTCTGGGGTATTGGTATGGCTACGTCTCCTGGTTCGTGCCGCAAGAGCGGATGGACGGCCTGGCACAGGAGCGAAAACGCCTCCAACTGGCCGTTGGCCTCTTGCGCGACCAGGTTCGCGAGGAACACGGAGATGATCCCTCGGCGGCCGACCGCGAGTTCGATCCCGATTTTGCCGATTTCACCGTTTTGCCCGGCATCGACGCCATTTCCTGCGCCAAAATGCACCAGGCTGGCATTCGAAACTTCGATCAACTCGCCGAACTGGATGGTTTGGACGAATTGGAGCTGGAGCGTTTCCGGCTCACCTTCGGCATCGCGAAATTTCGGCTGCGCGACTGGCGTTGGTCGTGGGACGAGAAATCGGCATCCCAGCCTCCCGGCGAATCCTCGCCGCGCGTCACGGATTCGGAGCCTGGATTGGTTCGCGACGAAGATTTGGGCCCGATTTATCGCGATGAACCGAACAGCGTTGACCGATTGACGATGCTCGACGGAATCGGACGCTCGCTCGCCCGGCATTTGAATGAGCTAGGGATTTATCGCTTCCGGCAAATCGCCGACTGGAACGAGGGAAACGCGGCTTTTTTCGAATCTCGCCTCGATCTGCCGGCCGGCGTTATTGAAGCCGAGGATTGGGGCGGACAAGCCAAAACGCTGGCCATCTGGTGCGATGGATTGCGCGCGGAAAAATTTGTCGCTCCAGATGGCGTCGATCACGCGAAAGTGGCCGACCGGCAATTTGCGGGCCAGGCGGGATTGCGAGTCGATAAGGAGCTGGGGCTGATTTTCGACTTTCAGCCTGAAATCGTCGATAAACTGACGAAAATCGACGGAATTGACCCGAAAATCGCCGCCGCGCTCAACGAATTGGGCGTGTATCGCTACCGGCAACTGGCGAATTGGTCGCAAGCCAACGCCGGCCGAATCGCCTCCGCGATCGAAGTGGACCGAGAGCGGCTCGAACGCGAAAAATGGCAGCCGCAAGCCGCGCTTCTCGATCGGGAAACCTACGCGCCAAACTTTCCGTGGGCGCACGGGCGTCCCTCGCAATCGGAAATCGAGCAAGTCATCGCCGGCTCCTTCGCGGACGAAGACGTGGTGGCCGATGAAGACCTGGGAATCGTCTATCCCAGCCGTCCCGGCCATGCGGACGACCTCTCGCGGCTGGACCTGGACGCGCACCAGCAATTTTCGCTCAATTCGGTCGGAATCTGGTGTTTCCGGCAAATTGCGCATTGGCCGGCGGCCACCGTGGAAGTGATCGCCGACCGGCTGAAAATGAGCCCGGACGGCATTTATCAGCTCGGTTGGAGCCGAAAAGCCGCGGCCATGGATTGCGACGCCACGAATCGCCCGAAACTCGCCGATTTGGCCCTCGCCGCGCGCGATTTGCTCAGCGCCGGAGCCCGTTGGGACAACGAGTTGGGCGCCGTTTTCGACCGCGAACCGGGCGCCATCGACAACTTGAAACGGATCAAAGGCGTCGGCCCGAAGCTTGAGCATGCCTTGCACGAATTCGGCATCTACCGCTTCCAACAAATCGCGCTGTGGACGCCTGAGGTGATGGATAAATTTGGGGAGAAACTGCCGAATTTCCGCAATCGGATGACCCGCGACCGCTGGCAGGAGCAAGCCGCGAAGCTCCACAAGGCCGGGGTGGGATTGGAACCGGTGGAAACCGCGGAAATGGCCAGATCCGAAGAAGAAGACGACGCCGAATCGCCAAGCGCGAGCGCGTAGCTTCGTTGGCGCTCAGAAAGTTGCCCGGAAACTTCGGAACTTTTCTGAATGCCATCACCATTTGCCCTCAATTTCCAGCGGGATTTGATGCCAAAGCGAAGGCTCCCCTGGAAATTGGGGGAGCAAGAATAGTTACCCCGGATGGGCAAACCTACGAGAGCGAAGAACGAAGAATCCGCCGTGAGGCCAACGGGATCGATGCGAGTATTCCCAAAGCCAGCACGACAAGGGTTGAGCCGCCATCCGGCACGCTGGAAGGCGCGCCACCTCCAATGTCCAGCTTCAAAAATCCGGTAGCGGAGGCTCCTCCATCGGTCCCCGGCCAGGCAACAGTACGGCGTTGCCAGATCCCTGCGGCAGCTCAACAAATCCGCCCCAAAAGCTTCGGATCCTCCCGGCCATGTTCCAAAAAGCGGCTGAGGTATTCCAACCGATGTTGCGTCGCCTCCGTGTGGATGAACTCCCAGGCCTGTTGGAAGGCGTCCAGCTCAAAATTGGCGATCATCCCACGCGACCACATTTCCCACGTCGCGAGTGAAATTCGCCCCTGGGAGCGCAAAAAGAGCTGGGAATTGCAGAGGTGAAAATACTGGTGAAATTGTCCCAGCGCCTCTTGCAACTCCTTTTCGCTCAACGGTTGGCCCATGAACGTTTTGACCGGCAAAGCGGCGCAAATATCGCGATAATCGCGGCGCAACTGGTCCTCAAATTCCGTCGAGGCCAGTTTTTCGGCGTGCCAGAGTTGAAACACGGCAATCAGCACGCCAATCGCCGTCGCCGTGGAAGCAAGTGCGGTTATCCAGTCGAGTATGGTCATGTCTCGTTCTCCATGCGGCAAAACAAGCGGCGGAGCAACCAAATGGCTGGCCGCCGCCAGCAAGCCCCACGCGTTGTGCGTCATTCCGCCAAAATTAGGGTTCAACGCCTTGAGTGGGTGGTTAGGTCGGTTCATCCGACTGGTTCGGCCCTTCATCGGGCGGCTCCTCCGTTGGGCGCAAGCGCCGTCCAGTTCGTTTCCGCCATTTGGTGAGGCCTCCGGTTTCTTTGTTTATTCGGGCAACTCAATGCCCCCGGCTCGTTTTCCACGACTACTATGACCTCGGCTGACTCCCTGGTCAGGTATCGGCTCGTGGCTTTCGCATAGCCTTCCTTCCCACGGCTGATTGCTCAGCCGCAGTTGGCTTCTGCTAGTGTTTCCGGTTACTCTGATTTTCATCATTTCAGCATCGATTCTCACACCGGGAACTTGCACCCCGTTAAAACAACGCGCATGCTGGGCACACACAAAAGCTTGCAGGCGACGCGGGATTGACGCCGCTCCACAAATTTACGTCTTGCGCCCGCGCGCCTGAAGCTGGACGTTGATCGCTTCTAGGCGGTCATGAGTTGTCGGGTTGAAGGTTTTTCTAGATACGGAGAAGGGGAAGGGGTTTCTTTTCTTCCAAATCCAACCACCGCCCACCGGTCTGCGAAGTGCTGGCGCGGGCAAGTGATCCCGCAGCCAAAAGCCGGGGTAGATGGGGGCTTTTGCGAGGACAGCACTTGCCCGCGCCAGCACTTCGGCGGCATGTTCTTGATGGTTGAAGAAGGAAGCCATTGTGGGTGGAAATGGGAAATGGGGAAGTCCGAACGCTTACGGGGTGGATTGAGCCTGGCAGGGCGCGCCTTCCTTGGCCACTTGTTGGTATAGCGCCCATATAAAGCCGCACAGTTCGCGCGCCACCGATACGATGACGATGTTTCGATGCAGGCCGCGCGCGGCCAGTAGCCAGTAGCGTTCGTGCAGCCGGTTCTGGGTTTTCCAGCTCAGGTTCTTCACTTCGCTGCTCTGGCCTTGTTGGCGTTTGCTCAAGGGCGCGCTGACCTTGGGTTCGAGCCGGTAATGTTGGGCGGCTTCAATTAGTATCCAGCGGGCGTGGCTGTTGCCGCATTTGGTGATGGCTCCCTGGCGGCGGCGCGTGCCGGTGGAGTTCTCGCTGGGCACCAGGCCCAGATAGGCCATGAGCTGGCGCGGGTGGGTGAAGCGGCCCACGTGGCCTAACTCGCTAACCACGATCATTGCCCCTACCAGTTGGAATCCGCGGAAGGCCATGAGAGCATCGACCACCGGTTTGAAGCTCCAATCGCGGTAGAGCTTTTCCATCTGCATTTCGATGCGGGTGATGCGTTCGCCGGCCGCGCTTATTGCCATAAGGTATTCTTCTAAGATCACTTTCTGGGCCGGGTGCGGCAGGGTTAGTTCGCGCAAGTAGCGCATGTGAGCTTCGGTCCACTTGGTCTTACCTTTGTAGTTATACCCATTGCGAAGCAGGAAGGCGCCGAGTTGCTGGCGGGCGCTGCGTTGGTCGCGCACCGCATCGGTTCGGGCCCGGCAGAGGTCGCGAATGGCTTCGTCCTTGGCCTCGGGCACGTGGATGGCGGTAAGTTCGCCGGCGCGGTGCAGGCGGGCCAGTTTTTTGGCGTCGCGTTTGTCGGTCTTAAGCTTGTCGCCACTCTTGGTGGGGATGAGCGATGGGGCGGTGACGATGCACTCATAGCCTTTGCGGGTGAGGTGGCGGTAGAGGACGAAGCCGGTGGGGCCGGCTTCGTAGACGAAGCTCAAGAGGGTGTTCGGATGGGCTTTGCGCATCTTGGTGAGGAACCTTTCGATGGCGTGCTGGCTGTTGGTGATGGATCCATAGAGGCGGACCTCGCCACGTTTGCCGGCTTCGGCCAGGGCGATTGTGATTGACTCTTTGTGGGCGTCGAGTCCAATGTAGAGGGTGTTTTTCATTTTTGGCATGATGCGTTTTGGTTTGTGTTCGTTTTCACTGTGGCCTCCTCACCGTGAGGAGGTTCTGAAAATGCGGCTCTGTGCGTCCGTGCGGACGGGCAACCCGCGATATGGTTGGACCAACCGGCGCATCATGCCTCTTCACTTTCAATTCAGGAACGGCTTGCGCGACCAGATCGGGCAGCCATAAGGTCTCGCCTCAATCGACCACTTAACTGATGAAGTATCTCATAGTCGCCCCACTTTTTTTGTTTTCGCTCGTCGCATTAGCTGAACTACCTGAGGAGTCAGCAACGCTAATCCAAAAGCTCAACGAATGGGAGTTGGAGAAGCAAGCGGAGTTACAAACTGAACTTCAAAAGAAAAGGCAAGAGGTAGTTGCCATTCTGCAACGCCAACTCGAAGCCACAACGAAAGCGGGAGACTTAGACGGAGCGCTCGCCATAAAAAAGGAAATCAAGCGTCTCTCGCCCGTAAAGTCGGAGCCCGTGGTTACAACTCCAGAGCCGGAAATTCCAAAAGATGCGCACCGGGGACGGAAGAGCTTTTACCTTTGGATTGACCAACAAACTACGTGGAAACAGGCTCAGGAAGAATGTCGGCGATTGGGCGGAAACCTTGTTTCGATTAGTGATGAGCGGGAATGGGAAGAAGTTCTCGAATACCGCTCAGATGTCGCGAAGGGAAAACGATTCTGGATCGGTCTGGCACGGGAGGGTGGAGCAGACACACCTATGAAATGGGTCGATCACACACCACTTGAGTTTTCAGCTTGGGCTGATGGTCAGCCCTCTCCCAGAAAGAACGGCCCGTTAGGAGCCCAAGTCTCCTCCGGGGCTGGGTGGTTCGGTTACCTCGTCGAAGAGACCGGTGATACGCACGGGTTTATCTGCGAATGGCCACGAAACTAGGCGAATCGGGTAGGAGCGGGGTTTGAACCCCGGTCCCCCACACCACCGGACGTGCGGGTCCTTACTCGGCGGTTCCAGTCAGTCGAATTGCCAATCCCCACACGGATCGGCGTAGGGGCCGCGGGATCGCTCGATGCGCCGGGGTTTGGGGCTTGGTTTCGCGTGGAATGCCCGGCCCGGCCGCGATTCAGCTCGATTTGCAACTCCCGACTTAGCCAGGCGGGCAACTCGGCCAGGTCTGGAAGGCGCTCCGGCCAAATCACCGGGTATTTCTTGATCGGCGCGTTGCAAAAACCCGGCGCGATCAGCCCCAACGAATGCTTCGCCAAGCGCTCCAGATACATGTCCGCGCAATCCGCCTCGTCGCCATGCACCACGCAAACCGTGGGCCGGCGTGACGTGTTGGGGCGGGTTGCGATAGCCTGCTCCACCGTGAAATCCTGCTCCTCGCGATCCACCAAAAACGGCAACAACTCGCCCGGCACGGAAAACGGTGCCCGCACGTCGTTGCCCGAGCTTTCCGAGTCCGCGGCCACGGCTTCGGCGATCTCCTCAGCCACGCGCTCGACGCCAAATTCGCTGGAAGAACCCACGTGACCGGAAAGCAACGGCCAGGTTTGGTGCGCCTCCTCCACCGTCAACTCGTGGTAAACTGGGACGATCCGCATTTGACCGCGATTGTCGCGCTCGACCATGGAATCGATCTCCCGGCTCACCCAGGGCGACTGCGCCGAAGCCGGGCTGAGCACCACCACGCCGAAACGCGACTGGACCAGCGCCTCGTCGATCGCGCGTCGCAGTTTGTCGGCCACCTTCAGCTTGCGTTCGTCCAGCCAAACCGCCAGGCCGTAGGTTTCCTGCAACAAGGTGGCCAACTCGCGGACGAGGCCGGCTTTGTCCTTGCTGGAATGGCTGATGAAGACGTCGTAAAACGCGATTTCATGCCGGTGGATTTGGTTTTGGAAGTTGCGCGTAGCGAATTTACGGATTTGGCTGGCGCATGGCTGAATTGCTCGACAAACCCACCATCCGATCCCGGTTTTCCGCGATTCCCGAGTGGAAGCTGGAAGGGGACGGAATTCGTCGATCGGTGAAATTCGAAGCGTATTTGGACGGCATTGAATTCGTCCGCAAAGTCGCGGATTTGGCCGAAGCCGCAAATCATCATCCGGACATCGACATACGCTGGCGCGAGGTGTATTTGACGCTGACGACACACTCCGCCGGCGGCCTCACAAACCTGGATTTCGACTTGGCAGAGAATATCGACAAGTTGGCTCTCAAGGCCCCTTAATTTCGACTTTCGACCCGGATCGGAGAGGATTTTCCTCCTTCGGGAAATTGCCCGCCTGTCCTGTTTTAACTCGCACCTACATGTCCTCACGCCCCAACATTTTGTGGTTCTGCACCGACCAGCAACGCTTCGACACCATCGGCGCGCTGGGCAATCCCCACGTTCGCACGCCAACCATCGACCAGCTCGTGGCCGAAGGAACCGCGTTCACCCATTGTTACTGTCAGAGCCCCATCTGCACCCCCAGTCGCTCCAGTTTTATGACCGGCCTTTACCCCAGCCGGCTCCACAACACCCGCAACGGCAACGAATCGTTCCCCGCCGATGCGCCGCCGCTGATTTCCAAACTGTTGGCCGATTCCGGCTACGATTGCGGAAACATCGGCAAATTTCATCTCACCAGCTCCGGTCGGCGAACCGAGCCGCGTTTGGACGACGGCTACCGGTTTTGGAAGTTTAGCCATGCACCGCGCGATGACTGGGAAGACGGGCACGACTACGCCGACTGGGTTCGCGAAAAAGGCGGCGATTTGGACGACATGCGCGAAAGTCCGGATCGCGTGCCAGCGGAGTTTCACCAAACCACCTGGGCTTGCGAGCAAGCCGCGGCGTTCGTGAGCGAAAAACGCGATTCACCGTGGTTTTTGACCGTCAACGTCTACGATCCACACCCGCCGTTTATCCCGCCAAAAAGCTACGCCGACCAATTCGCGGCTGAGGACATGCCGGGACCGCATTTTGAGGAATCCGACCTGGAAACGCAGCAAAAACTGGCGAAAATCGACTTTCAGGACGAAATCCGCCGCCCGGATGATCACGGCGCAAAAGAAGCTCAGGCCCGCTACTACGCCATGATCGCGCTAATCGACGACAAACTGGCCGAATTGCTGGCAAAGCTTGAGGAAACCGGCCAAGCGGAGAACACGTTGGTCGGCTTCACCAGCGATCACGGCGAGACGCTCGGCGATCACGGCTTGATGTTCAAAGGCTGCCGCTTTTACGAGGGCTTGGTGAGGGTGCCGCTCATTTTTCGCTGGCCGGGCGTCGCCAAAGCCGGGCAAATCGCCGATGGGCTGGTGGAATTGCTGGATTTGTCCGCCACGGTGCTGGATGCGGCGCAAATTCCGCTGCCGGACTACTTTCAGGGACGCTCGTTGCGGCCAATTCTCGACGGCTCGCAACCTGGCGACAAAATCCGCGAATCCGTGCGCTGCGAGTATTTCGACTCGCTGGACGCGTTTTTCACCGGCGGTCCCGGCGCATTCGCCACGATGCATCGCCGCGGAGCCTACAAATTGACGGTTTATCACGGATTCGGCCTGGGAGAACTCTACGACCTGGACTCCGACCCGTGGGAGCACCGAAATCTCTGGGACGATCCCGAATTTTCCGAACTGAAAGCCGAATTGATCGCCGAAAGCTTCGACCAGCACGTTTTGCTAACCACCGACGTGGGATCGCGCCGCATTGCGCCGATGTAGGCGCCATCACTTGCCAACTCCCATGTTGGCTGATTTGGCAGGCATCGGGTAGCTTCGCATCGGCGGGGGCATGCGTCGATCAATTCGTCTCGACACCGCCTTGGGATGACTGCAAAGCTGGGCGATGCCGAAAAAGCCAGCGAAAAAGGCCGCCACCCATCGCAAGAAGCCCAAAAGCGCCGCGCCGATCGAGATGGAGCCTGGAAAGAGGCTCTGCGCCGTCATCTGCGCCAGTTTCTCTTCATCCTCTTCCCCAGCGTCCACGACGCGATCGACTGGACTCAGCCGGTCGTCTTTCTCGACAAAGAACTGCGCGCTGTGGCGCGAAAAGCCAAGCTGGGCAAGCGCCACGCCGACGTCTTTGTGCAAGTGAGCTTGAAAACAGGTGAAACGCAGTTGCTCTACCTGCACGTGGAGGTGCAAAACGAGCCTGACAAGCATCTACCGCGCCGAGTCTACGGTTACAATTACCGGTTGGAGGACTACGTCGGCCAAGAAGTCGTGAGTTTGGTGATTTTGGCCGATGGCGATCCCAAATGGCGGCCGGACCGCTACGCGCGCAGCGTGTTGAACAATCGGCTGGAATTTGTATTCGGTTCGCAGAAGCTGCTCGATTTTGAATCGCAACGCGCGCAGTTGCTGCAAAAGGCCGAAGCAGCCGGGCTGCTGATTTTGGCTCAGCTAGACGAACTGAAGTTTCGGCGCAAACCTGCGGAGCTGCGCCAGCGCAAATTTGGGCTCATCAAGCAGCTTTACATCGCGGGCCACAGCAAGGAAGATATCCAGGCGATTTACGAATTGATCGACTGGATGATCACCTTGCCGGACCTTGAAGAAAGCCGGCTCCTGGCCGATATTGAAACTTACGAATCCGACCAAACCATGCCTTACATTACCAGCGCCGAACGAATTGGAATCGAAAAGGGAATCGAAAAGGGAAAACGTGGATTCTTGCTGCAAAACTTGAAAGTCCGCTTTGGCCCGTTGAAAGACGATGTCGCGAAGCGAATCGAACTACTCGACGAGGAACAACTCGACGAGCTTTTCTCGCTTTCCATCCAAGCCAAATCACTGAACGAATTTTGCCAGCAGTTGCCGGAGGAAGCGGCGGTGGGCTAACACTGACACTCCTCACTTCTGGCCCTATCGCGACCCCGCGATTGTTTTCTTCCACTTCTCGCTCAACTCCATCCCATTGGGCGGCGTCGGCACCTGCAAACTGCCCTCGGCGCGGGCTTTGGCGGTCTTGGCGGCAAAGAATTCGTCGCTGTCGCCGGGATTGCGGAACCACTCGCTGTCTTCGTGCGCTTCGGCGAAGATCTGGCGAACCCGCGCCACGATCTCCGGATGATCGTCGGCCAGGTCGTTGAGGCATTCGATGTCCTTCTTGATGCTGAGGTCGCGGTAGGAGAGATCGTCCGACAGGATGAGGACAATGTTAGGGCGCTCGGCAGCGGGCAGGGAGACGATCGCTGCGTGGGCCAAGACAAGAGCAAATATTGCGAGCTTCATGATCGGTAATTCAACTCCGCCGCCTTGGTCCAGGGTTACATTTTAAAGCGTCCTACCACTTGCGAAAGGCGGTGCTGGCGGCCCAAGTAAGGTATCCGTCGATTCTGGATAGCTGGCTAGGAATCCAGGACAGGGGAGGGGGCGGCGGCTCGGGAAGTTGCCTGACTCGATGAACTATCCATGGGAGGGGAATCAAATTCTTCGAAGCTCAGAACCACCCCGGACAGCTCGTTGGTTGACATATTGCGGTTGGGTGGAGATGAATCGACCTGGCCTGAGCGCGGAAGAAACGCCGTTTCCAAAAAGTGGAGCTTTTCATAGCGTCCTTGGATCAGCCCGAATCGCAGGATATCCCCATTTTTCAGGATCACCGGCCTCTTGATCCGTTTTCCGTTGATCTTGGTTCCGTTGTGCGACTCCAGATCGGCGAGTTCCATCCTTCCATCGGGCGTGGCGCGGATTTCCGCGTGGAACCTGGATAGATATTCGTCATCGATCACGATGTCGTTGTCCAGATGCCGGCCTAGCGAAGTACGTTCCTTCTGGAGCGTGAAGCGTTTTTCTTCCCGATCCGCACATTCGATGGTTAGTGAAGCCAATTCCACTCTCCCTTGATTGTCAGGAAAATAGCGGAAAGCAAGGATTATTTAGGATTAATTGAAAATTTGGCCTTTGAAAATAGCTTCAGCACTCAGGAAAAAATCACCAGTGCGTCGCACGACATGCATGAAAGTTTCGGATTTGGTTAGCCCGTGGTTTTCTCCACAGATTTCTTATGATTCGATTTTCGCTCATTTTCTCGACGTATTTTGCCTCAGCGGTGGTCCTTTGGGCCTCGGAACCGTTCGAAACGTTTCTGGAGACGCACTGCGTTAGTTGTCACGGACCGGACAAAGAAAAGGGCGATTTGCGGATCGACGAGCTTTCCCGCGATTTCGCAACGGGCCTCGATGCTCACCTTTGGGCGGAGGTGGTGGAGCGGATCAATGCGGGAGAAATGCCGCCGGAGGATGAGCCGCGGCCGACTGAGGCGGAGATCGCGCAGGTGATCGGCTATCTCGATACGAAGATTCGCGAGGGCCGGGAGGCTCGAATGGCGGCGCGACCGCCAGTGGCGCATTATCGGCTGAGCCGGAAGGAATATCAAAACACGGTCTACGATTTGCTGGGCGTGCGTTACGATTCTGCGAGACCCGGCGAGTTGAACGCGGATACGCTGTGGCATGGGTTTGAGCGGATTGGGTCGGAGCTCTCGCTGTCACCATCACACGTGGAGCGCTATTACAAGGCGGCGGAGACGGTGTTGGCGCGCGCGTTTCCGGAAAAACCGATCGAAACGCGAAAAATTCGCAAAACGGCGGCGGATTTGCGCTATCGGGGCGGCAAGGCGCAGCAGGAATATTTGGAGCGATTCGGGATCAAGCGGCCTTTGCGCGCTCTACTCTTCCCGGGACGGCAGATTTCGGCGCTTTCCTCGAATTGGTTCGGGAAAACCGGGCCGGAGCACAGCGGTCTTTACCGCGCGAAATTGAAAGCGAGCGGAATTCGACCTCCCGGCGGGCAAACGGCGCATTTGCGGATCGGCGCGCGAACGACGGAGGACACGAACGAGGGACTGATCGAGCTGGACATCCTGGCGCCGGAAGACGAGCCGGAAATCTACGAATTTGAGGTGTTTCTGGAGATGCCGACGCAGATCCACTTCAACGTGGTGGCCACGGACATCATCGATCGGCGCAAGGGCGGGCATTATCGCAACGCGCTCTCCAGCCCCAACTACATTTTCACTCACAGCAGCGAAACGAGCCTGCTGAATCCGGTTGCGCCGAAGATGTTCGATGAAGACGGGAACGGGATTTATTCCGCGGTGTTGCTCGATTGGATCGAGTGGGAAGGGCCGATTGAATCTTCCGACGAGCGAAACACGCGCGAAGGCGTCGTGCCGCCGGAAGAGGCGACCATCGACGCGGTGGCGAGCCATTTGCAGCGTTTTGCGGAGCGTGCCTGGCGGCGGCCGGTTTCGGTGGAAGAAATCAGGCCCTACCTGCAATCCTACGAATCGGAGCGCAAGTTTGGCGAAGACGTGGAATCGGCTTACCAAGTGGCGCTGCTCGGGGTGCTGACTTCGCGGAATTTCACGTATTTGGTCGAGGGCGATCCCGAGCCTCGGAAGCAGTTGAACGATTTCGAGCTGGCTTCCCGGCTTTCGTACCTGCTTTGGAGTTCGATGCCGGATGCCGAGCTACGCGATGCAGCTCGGTCGGGCAAGCTGAAGGGCGAAAACTTGGCCGCGCAGGTGAATCGCATGCTGGCGGATCCGAAAATCAGCCGGTTTATCGACGATTTCCCGCGTCAGTGGCTCCAACTGCATCGTTTGGGAATGTTTCCGCCGGATCGCAAGCTCTACCCAGATTACGACGTGTGGCTGGAGGCGAGTATGCGCGAAGAGGTGGTGCAGTATTTCCGCGAGGTTTTTGCGAACAATCTGCCGATCGGCGCGTTTCTTCATTCCGATTGGACGGTGGCGAATCCGCGCCTCACCGAGTTTTACGGTCTGCCCGAGCCGGATTCGTCCGGATTTCAGCGGGTGGCGTTACGACCGGAAAACAATCGCGGCGGATTGCTCACGATGGGTGCGATTTTAGGGCTGACGTCCGACGGAACGCGGCATCGTCCGGTTCATCGCGGAGTTTGGGTCAGCGAAGCGATTTTCGGCAAAACGCCGCCACCGCCGCCAGCGAATGTCGATCCGATTGAGCCGAATCCGCCCGACAGTCCAAGGGCCACGATTCGGCAAAAACTGGAGGCGCACACCCAGGACCCGAATTGCGCCGCCTGCCACAGCACGATCGATCCGCTGGGGCTGGCGTTTGATCAATTCGACGCGATTGGCCAATGGCGAACCCACGAGTTCGTCGAGCACGGAACAGGCGATGATCCGCCGGTTGATGCCAGCGGCGAAATGCCGGACGGCCGCGGGTTTGCCGATGCCGCGGAGTTCAAGCAGTTGCTCCAGGATGACCGCGATCGCTTTGTCGAAGCCTTCGTCGAGCATCTCTGCACCTACGCGCTGCGCCGGGTCATGACGGTGGACGATCGCGAGGACATGCACGCCATCGTCGAAGAGGCAAAACGGCAGGGGTATCGATTGAAGGATATCGTTCGTGCGGTGGCGTTATCGGAGTTGCTGCGGAAACGCTAGCAAAATTACCGCTCTGCCTCTTCCCTCCCGATTTTTTTGGCGAGTGCCCTCACGGTAGCCACTTTCAGACCCGTCAAATCCGCAATCTCTTTGAAAGTAAGGCCTTTCCCAAGCATGTGCTCGACCAACATGCGGTGACCTTCTTCTCGACCCTCCTCGCGACCTTCTTTCAGCCAAGCTTCTTTTGCAGTGATCATGGTTTTGTAAACTTTGGGTGGAGTTTCGGCCAGCGCTTTGGTGACGCGCTCGGGTTCGTCGGTCGCCAGAACGTAGTGGACGATCAAGGCGATATAGCATCACCACCTGACTCGCTCAAGAGCCGGTTCATCGCATCACCGTGTTCGCGCACCCAGTCGGACTGCACTTCCCGGCTAACCGAATTCATCAAGCTCAAACCCAGCTTCAACGTCGGATCCGGCGGCCAGCCCAGCTTGGGCATCTTGCTCACGGAGACGACTTCATACGTGCTGCGCAACTGTTGTTGGTCGAGTTCATCACTCTGGTCGAGCGGCAAATCCCCGGCATCGATCAGATCGGCGAAATCCAGCTTCGCAGTCCAATTTTCCTCGGCCTGATGCAGCACAATCGCATAGACGAAGGGGAATTTGCTCGCGCCCGGATTCTCCGCCAGCCAAGTGTGCAGCACCTCCACGCGGTAACACAAAATGCGCCACGCCATCATCAAATCCACCCGCATTTGGTGCTCCCAGAGGATGTAAACCAGCACCGGTTTGTCGCCCTTGGTCCTGAATTCGACCAGCAAATCCGATTCCAGCAATCGGAGCCGTTCGTCTACAAAAGTGCTCGATCTCACCTTCATCGTGCGCCAGTTCAGCGGTTTTATCAACGCTGCGGGAAGTCGCCAACGCAGAAATTTGCGCGCGTTTTTCGGGATACCCATGAACCCGCGAAAGAATCGGGCGTTGGGCGTTTGCGCGGGTTTGTCCGGCTGCTTTTTCACCGGGCAACGGTTTCCTCCGGGGAGCGGTTTGGCAACTGCGATCAAAAAGTGAGCGAGTCTCTTCGAACCAAGCAGGCTGCCCAAATGTCCGGAAAGGTGGCGAGTCGCAATTCCGTGACTAAAACTGACTTTATGAGCCATATTCAGACCCAATCCTGGTTGATCGACCGCCGCCATGCTCTTCGCGGGCTCGGCAGCTTCATCGCCCTGCCGTTGCTCGATTGCATGAATCCGGCAAGGGCCGCGGAGCCTTCGAAGCCGAAGCGCAGCGCGTTCATTTACATTCCGAACGGCGTCAACACGCTGGACTATCAGATTACGAAGCCAGGCGACGACTTTGAGTTTTCGCGATCGCTGAAACCGCTGGAAAAACTCCGCCAAGTCGTGACGCCGATCAGCGGCCTGCATCACCCGGGCGGCCTCGGGCACCATCACAATTGCCAAAAAATCTGGCTGACGGGCGGGAAACTCGGCCCGACGGATCGCAACACCATTTCCGTCGATCAACAAATGGCGGAAGTGACGTCGCCGCACACTCGGTTTCATTCGTTGGAGATCGCGAACAAGGGCGAGGCGCTGGCTTGGACCGCGGACGGCATCCGGCTTCCCGCGATGGGCCGCTGCCGGGAGATTTTCGCCTATCTCTTCGAGGAGCCGCCGAATGGCACCGATGCCCAGCGTCGTGCGCTACGCCGAAAAGGCAGCGTTCTGGATTCCAACCTGGCAGAAGTCCGCCGGCTCGAGAAATCCATCGGCAAGGAAGACAAAGGACGGCTGGAACAGTATCTAACCGCTGTGCGCGAAACGGAGATCCGCACCGAACGCGCCGATGCCTGGCTGGACATTCCCCGCCCGGAAATTGCCGAAGCCGATCGCAAGCGGACGAATCGCGACATTCCCCAAACCCAGGCCGGCGATTATTTCCGGACGATTTACGATTTGATCGTCCTCGCGTTCCAAACCGACGCGACGCGGGTCGCCACGTTCAGCAGCGGTTTGGAAGGTCAGGGTTTGCCGATCCCGGAACTGGGAATCTCGCAATCGCGCCACCAACTCAGCCACCATAACGGCGATCCTAACCACATGGAAGCGCTGACCCAAAGCGACACCTTCGCGGTCGAGCAATTCGCCTACTTCCTCAGCCGTCTCGCCGAAACTAAGGATCTCGACGGCACACCATTGCTCGATACCACGATGGCGTTGTTCGGCAGCGGGATGGCCTATGGGCACAGCCACGGCAACGCGAATTTGCCGCTCGTGCTGGGTGGCGGAAGCAGCCTTGGCATTCGGCACGGCCAACACCTCGATTTCAACCAGGGCCACTTTGATGGCTACAAACTCGACAGTCCGGGCGAGCACTATCGCCTCTGCGGCCGTCCCGCGAACAGCGACGCACACATGAGCAACCTCCTGCTGAGCATGGCGCAGCGAATGGGCGTGGAGACGGATCAGTTTGGCGACAGCAACCAGGAACTGGATCTGGGATGAACCGATTTTTCGTTCGTTGGAGCCTGAAGTTGCTCATTTTACTGGGAACCTGCGTAGCCCAGGATGAAGAGCCATTTCGTCCGGAGCCGGGCAAATTCCCGCCGATCGACAAAGCGAAATCCTACCGTGGGGAGCTCGTCTTCGTCGATCACATCAACCGGCGCGGTAGTCTGCGCCTACACGTCGATGGCCACTATCACGAGGGTCGGTTGCACCACTTCGCCATGCTGCCCTACGGCGTGATTCGCTATCGCGGCGCGCCGGCCGAGTTGCGGGATATTCCGCTGGGCACGGTGCTGTCTGGCCGTTTTTACCTGCCGCCGAATCCGGAAACCTCCGCCGTCCCGAACGTGAAGCGAAAGGACGTGACGACGCCTCCTGAGAATCACGCCATTTTGCTGGAAGACGGTCCGAGCCTCTGTTTGCGCGAAGGAAAATCGTGGCAGCTTCAGGAAGTGGAAATCAGTGGAACCCGTGGCAACCTGGTCGCCAGTCTGGATCGGGAGGACGGCGGCGAAGGGCTTGGCGGCCAACACAAACTGACGATCGACGAGTCCACGCGCATCTGGCGGGGCCGCGAGTTGCTTGGAATCAACGATCTGATCGCAGATGGAACCTGGCCCAAATCCGGGAAAAAAAGTTTCGAGAGGCAAGCCGTTCAGCTGGGCCTAACCTGGCATCCGCGTTACCTCTACCAAGAGTTTCACGTAGCCGACATCTGGCTGGATGACGCCGCGATGAAGGTCGCGACCGAGCGCCAGCAGGGAAAGCACGTCCGTCACATCCGGATGCGCTGGATGCCGGCCAGGGTCGATGCGGTCGATCACGGTGAATTCGGTCAAGCCACGGTCACGGCCACCTTGTTTGGCGGGATGGCCGAATCGCTCTACTCCGACTTCAAACCAAACATCGGTGCAAAAATGGCCGCCGCGGCGGATACGCTTCGCACCTGGTGGCCGAATCACGATGGTATGGACGGCAAGATTCTCGCCGTCACGCGATCCCAAACCGCGCCACCATTCGGCAGCAGCGGAATTCAAGTTCAGTTTCAGGTCGAGATCGTTCTGGAAGGCTTTCGCCCGGGCCGCACGGTTCGCATTCGCCCTCACACCTGGCCCAACATCAAACCACCCGTGGAAGAACTGATCCGCGGTTTCGACGATCGCTGGCCCAGCCCGGACATCTTTGGGAAGTGATTTTGGGCGCGCCCTGAGCCATGGATTCGCGTTGCGCAGCCTTTTGGTAGGGCGAAAATGCACCCACATGCAGCTCGATTCCCTCCAACTCGGCTCGCTCAAATCCATCCTCATCGTCAAACCCAGTTCGTTGGGTGACATCGTCCACACGCTGCCGGTTTTGGCCTTGTTGCGGCGGTATGCGCCCCGGGCGCGGATCGACTGGCTGGTCAATCACGCGTGGGCGCCGATCCTGGTTGGACACCCGCTTCTGGATGGGTTGATCGAGTTTCCGCGCAACCAGTTCCGCGGCCTGCCCGGGATGCTGAGACTGGCGGGTTGGGCTCGCCGGCTCGGCGGACACCGGCCGGAATTGGCGCTGGACGTGCAGGGGTTGTTGCGCAGCGCGATCCTTGGCCGGGGCTGCAAACCGAGGAAGTTCGTGGGCTATTCCGATGCTCGCGAGGGGGCTCACTGGTTCTACGACGCCGCGGCTGACGTGGCCCAAAAACGCTCGCCGCATGCGGTCGACCGCTACCTCTCGTTTTTCACCAATTTGGGCTTGGAACTGCCGGAAACGGCGGAATTTCCCTTGCCGGAAGGGGATCGGCCGGCTGGGGCGGACGAGTTGCCGGGCCGATTCGTGTTGTTGCACCCGTTTTCGCGCGGGCAGGGGAAATCGCTCGGTTTTGGGCAAGTGGAGGCGCTTTGCGAGCGTTGGGGCGAGGTCCCCGTGATCCTGGCTGGCAAGGCCGATACGCCGGAGCTGCGTTTGCCGGAAAACTGCGTCAACCTGCTGAACCGGACGACCCTGGCGGAGCTGATTTGGCTGCTGCGGCGGGCCAGTTGGGTGGTTAGCGTGGACAGCGGCCCCATGCACCTGGCCGCAGCCGTCACGCCGAATCTCGTGTCGCTCCACACCTGGACGGATCCGCTGAAGGTGGGCCCTTACCGCCACGATGCGTGGGTTTGGAAATCCGGTGAAATCACGGCCATGGCGGAGTATCGCGCTTCGCGGGCATCAATCGGGGAAACGAGGGATCGCGGCTTTCCGGACGATGGGTTGGAGGCGCTGGGAAACTTCGTGCTGGGACGGTTTTAGGACCCCTCGCCCAGCAGCAGGGTGTAGGAAAAATGCCGCGGGTCGTGGTGGATGGTCAGGCGGCCGTCGGCGATCTGCGGCGACGTCAGCTTCCAATCCGCGCTGAAGGCGTCGCGGCTGAGGATGCCGAGAACCTGAGCCGGCGTCAGCTTCAAGGCGGCGAGATCCAGCGTGGCTTCAAAGGCCGGGGTGTCGGGCAGCGGCATCATCACCAGGCTGTTGCCCGTCCGGGTTAGGCGAAAGGCGCCGTTCGTCCGCACCCAGCCAAAATCCACGATTTCGCGGGTTGGATTGATCTGGGCCAGTGTTTCCAACTCCACCGGCTTGGTTGCGCTTACTTCCACCGCGGTTAACGCGCCATCCTCGGCAAAACTCGGCGAAATGGAGCCTAACCTGGCGGCGAAGCCGGCGTAACGCCCGGAATCCGCCGTTTCTGCCAGCAAACGCAGGGGCCGCCCGTTTGGCGCGCGGGCAATGAGGTAAACCTCGGCTTGCGGCCACGGCAATCCGCTCAAATCCAGGACCGGGGCCAAGAGTCGCTCGCCGCTCCAGGTTGAGGTCGGTTCTTTGGGATCGATCTCCTGCTCCAGCCAAACGCGGTCCGGTTTTCCCGGCTCGCAGAGCATGAGAAAGAGCCTGGCTTCCACGGGAAAAGCTTCCTCTGATGCGAAACGCACCCCCATCATGGCGATGCTGCCGCTATCCACGCGCACCGCGCCCAATCGTGGCCTAACGCGCAACGTGGACCAATGCCGGGGCCTGGCGTTGGCGTACCATCCCGCGGGACTCACCGTTTGCTCGCAAATCACGCCGCCGCGCCGCTCAACGGCGGTTTCCACGCCGCCGCTGCGAGCCAAAAAACCGCCAGGCGCGATTTCGCGTTCGTCCACCGTCCAGATGTCGGCGCCGCCGTTGATCCACACCTCGCCATCCTCCCCCCAGCGACAGTGCAGCCGCTCCGGAGAGCCCTCCGGCATGGAGACGCCTTCGATCGCTTTGTCCGCCAACTCATCAGCCAGCGGTTGCATAAGCCAGGCCTTGCGGATGAGGCCGTGGCCCCAATTTTGGTCGTTCGATACCGGCAAACGCCCTTCCATGACCTCGGCCAGCAACACCTCTGGAGCGCCGGGATCGCCGCCGGGCGCCGGCAGCTCGTAAACCGGGAACCGGCCGTGATGCACGAGCGCAAACCAGGGCACGCGCCGCGCCGGGCCGTGCAAATCCGCGGAGTGATGCTCGTAGCCCGCGCCATCGGCAGCGCCGACCAACCAGTCGCCACCTCCCCGGGCCACGGCGGCGGAATTCGGCCCCAGGTAGCCCTGCGCGTAGTTCATGGTCTTGCGCCAGGCATCCCGGGTTTGCGTGGCGGAGTGGCGATTGCCGTCGCGGTCGTAGAACGGCCGGTGCCCCGAATCCACGCCGCCAACGGCAAACAAGTTGGGCGTGAGGTAGTAGCGGATGTGCTTGAGATTGTGCGCCAGGTAGGGCTCCACGCGATCGGGCCGCAAGCGGAAAATCAGGTCGCCGGCGTCGGACGATTCTAGATCCGGACCAGGATAGGTGCAGGGCGCGCCATCAGCGCCAAACGCCACCGCCTCGTAGTCGAACCGCGTGGCGCGGGCGTCGATGGCGCCGTAGCGATCTTCCAGCCCCCACATTATCTGCGTTTCGCGGCAGATTTTGGCCACGATTTGCAGGTCCATGAGCCGGCCGAGTTGCTTGTTGGGCGGCCAGACATCGGGCGCCTGCGATTTTGGCCCGTGCTGCTGCCAATTGCGGACCACCAGGGCGGATTTGGTCGCGCCATAACGCCGCAGCTCAGCCACGCGCTCCACCAGGTCGGAAAAGTGCGCGTTGGGGGCATCGATCCAGAGCCGGCCGGCCAGGTTGCGGACGCCGGGGCCGGATTTCCACTCACCCAGGCCGCGATAGGTCAACGCAGCGTCAAACACGCTCTTTTCGCTCGGCGCAAGGTAGAGCCAGCCGGCGCCGGGGGCGATCGCGCGAGCCACGCGGCGGCTGGGAGAGATTTCCACGCCCAGCAGCGGCCGTTTGCAGGCCTGCACCAGGCTCACGCCGCCTTCGAAGTCGAATCCCACGTGACTGGCGCAAAGCAGAGGCGAATCGGCGGGCAACGTCCAGTCGCCCGGATCTTCGAAGCGGAATCCCAGCCCGCCGGTTAGGGCCACCGGCTTCGCGCCGGCGTCTCCCAGGCTGAAGCTCACGATCGGGTCCGGTGAGGTGGCGCGCAGCTTTAACCCGCCCTCAAGCCGGCGAATCTGCACGACGATTTCCGTGCGAAAGTCGTCGCCGATCCCAACCCGGTGCAGGGCGTCAATCCCGCCTTCCACCGCCTTCACCTCGAAAAACTCCACCGCGAGCGGTTCGCCGTCTTCCATGCTCGCCGGCGTTTCCAGGCGCAAATTCAGCCCGCGGAAGTGCAGCTCGGAATTGGGGCCGATGAGCGAAAAATCGCCGTCCAACAGGCCCCGGCGCCCCGGCAGGGCCACGAAGACGAACGAATCCGGGCCCGAACCCAGGCGAAAAGCGCGGTCGGCCCTGAGTTGCTCGGTTTTGCGGACAAAATCGCTCAGCACGCGGGTTCGCTCGGCGCGAAACGCCGCCAGCATCTCGTCATCCTGGAATTTTGGCGCAAAGTCGGCCACGGCGGGTTCCTCGCCTCCCCAGGGCTCGGCATCGTGGAATTTCGTCTCCAACATGCCCACGGTTTGCCGGCGTTCCTCGCGTCCCTCGGTCAGCGAGACGAACGCGTGGATGGGATACCAGCCGCTCAGGCAGGTTCGGTCGAAAGCCACGGGAAACGTGGTGGTGACCGATCCCTTGGCCTCCAGCTCAAAGCGCTGCACCGGCTCGGCCAGCGGATAAATCCCGCCGGTCGGCCCTCCCACGGTTACTTCGCCGGTTACGGCAACGTCAGCCAGGTTTTCGATCGTGACCGGTACCTGGACGGGAGCATCGTACTGGGTGACGGGCTCCGTTTCGCCGATTTTCACGCGCAACAACTCCGGGTCGGGCGGGGGACCGGCCGCCGACAACACGCCAATCACCGCCACAAAGGCGGCGAGCGAGCAGTAAGCGGTCAGGTAGCTTCGGCAGGCCAGATTGGGAGTCGGGGTTGTTTGGGAGAAGAGCGGGATGATAGACGGCTTCGGCGCGAAGGAAACCTGAAAATCAACAACGGAGCAGGAATCTCGATGGGAAAAAAGTCCTGGCGCGCCATTCGCCGGCGTTTTACCCTGACAAATGCCCCGACACCGAATTTCCCGCGGATTTTCCCCCGTTTTCGCGCTCGCGGCGTTCCTGGCGTTGGCAGGCTGCGGCCGTCAAGAAGAAGACCTGCCCGAACAAGCCGCGCCCCCACCGGACGCAAGTCCCCCCGGCGATGGCTCATCTCCGCCCCCGGTCGGCGCCATGCCCCCGAGGGCCGGCGGCGGTGGCGGGCCGCCGGAGGAAGGCTACATCGTCAAACGGGTGTTGTTTGGAACCAATCGCAGCCCGACGGGGGATTTGGATGCGAACGCGTTTTACGGCGCCGAACGCGGGAATTTGCAGGTCGGCTCCTGCTACGTCAGCATCCCTTACGAGCACGAGGCGGGCGAGTTGGAGAGCCCAAACTGGCTGCGGCTCGAATTTCGGGAGGATCCCACCAAGCACGTGGTTTTGCTCGCCGTCAGGCCGGAAACGCCAGCCGATTTCATCGCCCTGCTGCGCAAGGAAACCGGCAAATCCGCCAAAAAGCGTGCTTTCGTCTTCATTCACGGCTACAACACCAAATTCAAGGACGCCGCCCGCCGCACCGCGCAATTGGCGCACGATTTGCAGTTTGCCGGCGCGCCGATTTTCTTCAGTTGGCCCTCGCGCGGCGAGTTGGCGAGCTATTTCGAGGATCGCGACGACGCCGAGTGGGCGCAGACGGATTTGGGGGAGTTTTTGATGTTCGTGGCCCGTGAAAGCCAGGCGGAGGAGATCTACACGATCGCTCACAGCATGGGCAACCTGGTGACGGCCTCGGTTCTGGCCGAAGTGAACGCGGCGCTGGAGCCGGAACACCGCGCCCGGTTCAAATCGGTCATCCTGGCCGCGCCGGACATTGATGCGGGTGTTTTCAAGCGCGAAATCGCGCCCAAATTGGCAGCGGCCGGCCTTCCCGTGACCGTCTACACTTCGCGCGAGGACAAAGCCCTGCAAGCCGCGCAAAAAGTTTGGAACAACCTGCGTTTGGGCCAAAACGCCGCGGAATTGGCCGGAATCCCGGGAATCGAAGCCGTAGACTCCACCACAGCCGCGACCGACTACCTGCACCACGAGTATTTCGGCGAGCACGGCGCCTTGTTGCGCGACATGAACCTGGTTTTCAAGGGAATCGCGCCCGGCGAAGGAGAGCGGGACTATTTGAGCCGAAAAGTCGTCGGCCAGGGCAAGGGATTCTGGGAGTTTGGGGACGCCGAACAGCCGGAATAGCCGGCGCGCTCCGAATTTTTCCGGGATCCTACAAATACCGGTCGCGCAAATGCTCCAGCAGGTAGTGCGCCTGCGGTTTTTCGCCCGTGGCGTTTTTGATCAAATCCGGCGGCAAGTGGCGCGTGCCCTGGCTGTGAACCTTGCTGCGCAGCCACTCCAACAAGCTGCCAAACTCGCCTTTTTCCACGTCCTCGGCAATCGTGGCGTCGATCATCGCCCGCCGGAAAAGTTGCGCCGCGTTGATGTTGCCCAGGCTGTAGGTGGGAAAATAGCCGATGAGCCCGAAGCTCCAGTGCACGTCTTGCAGGCAGCCTTGCGCGTCGTCCGGGACCTCCATCCCGAAAAGCTCGGCGAACGTCTCGTTCCAAACGCCGGGGACGTCGGCAACCGCCAAATCGCCGCTCGCCAGGGCGCGTTCCAGGCGAAATCGCAGCAAAATGTGCAAATCGTAGGTCACCTCGTCGGCCTCCACGCGGATGAACGACTTTTGGGCGCGATTCACCGCCAGGCTCATCTTTTTGGGCGTCACCTTCTCCAGCTTGGGGAAGGACTTTTTGGCCGCTGGTAGCCACTTCTTCCAAAACGCGTAGCTACGGCCCACGTGGTTCTCCCAAAGCCGCGACTGCGACTCATGGATGCCGAGCGACACCGCCCGCGCCAAGGGAAGCGCCGGCCGGCCATTGCCGGGAAGCCCTTGCTCGTAAGTGCCGTGCCCGGCTTCGTGCAACACGCCGTAAAGCGAGCTGGTGAAGTCCTTTTCGTCGTAACGCGTCGTCAGGCGAACGTCGCGCGGGCCTAACGTGGTGCAAAACGGGTGGACCGCTGTGTCGATCCGCCCGGCACCGAAGTCGAACCCAATGTCCTCGGCCACCTTCCGGTTGAAATCGCGTTGCTTGGCCTCCGAATACCGGCCAGCCAGCAGATTTTTCGGCACGCGGGTGTTGGCTGAGGTCGCCTCGTCCACCAGGCCCACCAACTCCGGCTGCAATTCGTCGAAAAGCCGGGCGATTTGCCGGGTTCGGGCCCCGCGCTCGTAATTTTCCAGCAATGCGTCGTAGGGCTCGTCGTCGTAACCCCAGCACTTGGCCTGTTGCAGGCGCAAATTCAGCACTTTCTGCAAATGCGGCTGAAACTCGGCAAAATCCGCCTTTTCCCGCGACTCAACCCAGGCCGCGTGGGCCAGCGCGCAGGTTTCCTCCAGCTCTTCGACCAGTTTTTTGGGCAACTTGGCTTCGCGGTCGAAATGGTAGCGCCATTCGCGAACGTTCGTGCCCTCGTCGCTGGTTCGCGGCAAACCCGCTGCCTCGCACTCGGCGATCCAGTCTCCCACCCGTTTGGAGGTGAGCAACTGATGCGCCTTGCCTTTCAGGTAAGCCGCCTGTTTCGCGCGAAACTCCACCCCCGCCTTGGGCATGTAAGTTTCCTGATCCCAGTTAACCAGGCTCGCCGTGCAATCCAGCAGGTAGGATTCATCGGCCATTTTGGCCAGTTTTGCGTAGGCGCTGGGCAGGGCATCAGTCATTGCGCATCAACCAACGCAGAAACGCGCGCTTTTCACCAAAAAAGTTGCACGATGGGCCGTGACGCGCCGTCCGGGCCCGTTTTTCCGGTGCAATCCGGGTTCGCAAGGGGAGGCGCAGGACAAACCTGGAGACCGCCGGGATGCGATTTTCCATCAGCCGATCATCTCCCGAATGACATGCCCGTGCACATCGGTCAGGCGCCGGTCGATGGAATTGTGCCGCACGGTGAGCCGTTCGTGGTTGAGGCCTAACACGTGCAAAATCGTGGCGTGGATGTCGTAAACCTGGGTCGGATGATTCGGGTCGAGCGGTTTGTAGCCCCATTGGTCGCTTTCGCCGTAGGTTCCGCCCTTGATCCCGCCGCCACAGAGCCAATTGGTGAAGACGAACGGGTTGTGATCGCGGCCTTTCCCGCCTTGGGCGCAGGGCATGCGGCCGAATTCCGTCGTCCACAGAATGATGGTGTCCTCCAGCATCCCGCGCTGTTTCAGATCCTCGATCAACGCCGCGGCGCCAATCGCCATCCCGCCGGCCAGCGGGCCGTGGTCGCGCTTCACGTCTTCGTGGGAATCCCAGTTGCGCCGGGGGAAACCGTTTTCGTTACCGCTGAAAATCTGCACGAAACGCACCCCGCGTTCGAGCAAGCGGCGGGCGATGAGGCATTTGCGGCCGAAAAATTCCGATTCGGCCTTGAGGTTGATCGTTGAATCATCCACGCCCGGGCCTTCGGGCGCTAGGCCGTAGAGATCCTTGATGAACTGCGGCTCCTTGGACACATCGAGCGCTTCGGTGGCGCTCAATTGCATCTGCGCGGCCAGTTCGTAGCTGCGAATCCGCGCCGTGAGCCGGCTATCGCCCGGGCGGGAGGCGGCGTGACGCTGGTTGAGGGTGCGAAGGGCGTTGCGAGCATCGGCGTCTGCGGATTTGGTGATGGTGTCAGGGCGATGGAGGTCGTCGATCGGCGTTTCGTCTCCGGGACGAATCACCGTGCCCTGGTGGTCGGCCGGGAGAAACATCGACGACCAGTTTTTCACGCCGTTGGAGGCAAAACCGCGGTGATCCGGCAGAACCACGAAGCTGGGCAAATTGTCGTTTTCCGAGCCTAACGCATAGCTCACCCAGGAACCCGCGCTGGGGAATCCCGGCCGATTGAACCCGGTAGTTTGTAGCAGCGTTCCCTGGCTGTGGACGCCGGTTTGGCCGACCAGGTTGTGGACGAAAGCGATGTCATCCACGTGCTTGCCCAGCGGCGAAACCGGCTCGCTGAGTGGTTTGCCGCACTCGCCGTAGCGCTGGAATTTCCAGTAGGCCTGCTGGCTTACGCCGGGCGAACTTTGGAACAACTCCACCTTCTCCCCGGGGTCCCACTGTTTGCCCTGCTCTTTTTCCAGCCGCGGCTTGTAATCGAACAAATCCACGTGGCTCGCCGCGCCGGCCATGAAGAGCTGGACGACGCGTTTTGCGCGGGCGGGATGATGCAACGCGGTGACGGCGCCGTCCTTGGCGAGGAGATCGGTTAGGGCCAAACCGCCGAAGGTGGCGGTTGCGGCTTGGGTGAGAAAGTGGCGGCGGGTTTGCACGGTTCACCAAGTGATTCGGGTGATGTCAGGGATGTGGTCGAAGTGTTTGTCTTGACTGAGAATCGGCAGCTTGTGTTGCAATGCTAGAGCGGCGATCCAGGCATCGTTTGGCGGTATTTTCCGGTTCTGTTTGGCCAGAGCGTTACGCACCAGTGCGTAGTGATCCGTTGTGTCTTCATCTACCACGAGGACTTCAATCGCTGCGATCAATGAATCCAGCCATTTCTCCCGTTCCACACGCAAATCAGAGCCAAGTAGCCCAAATTTGTATTCGCCCAGCACGATTACGGGAAGGAACCAAAGACGGTCACACCGCATTGCAGGCATGATTTTCCGATCGTTGTCGGCGTAGGCCGAAAGAGCGTTGGTGTCCAGGATCATTACTCCAGCGGATCAATTTTTCCGAATTCGGCGTCGATCCTTTCCATGATTTTGCGGCCATCTTCGCGGTCCTCATCTGATTTTCCAAAAGCTCCAAAAAGCTTCATCCTGGCAGCGTGCTCTTGAGGGGAGACCTTGCGGTTGGGGTCGAGATTCGCCATCCGTTGGCGAAGTTCTTCGTTATGCTGGCGAATTTCCTCGTGCTTGGCCCAAGCTTCGCTAACTGCATCGGAATCTTCTCGTTCGACGCCTGACTGCGTCTTCTCACGCACCAACGCTGCGATCCAATCGGCGACGGTTCGCCCTTCTCTCGCGGCGGCGATGGAAGCGGCTTCGGCCAATTCTTGGGGTAGTTCCAAAGTCATGCCTCACCATGCCACGCTCAGCCCTGGTAGGCAAAGCTGTTCTGACTGACCGGCAATGCGCGGCCAAACCCACAATCCCATCGTTTGCCGTGACACTTTCGCCATCCCATGCTTGGATTCAACGGCGCCATGCGACTGGAACTTCTCGACGCGACCAAAAAATATGGCTCAACCAAGGCGCTGGACTCGGCAACCGTGCAAATCCAGCCGGGCGAGTTGGTGGCCGTGTTAGGGCTCAACGGCGCGGGAAAATCGACCCTGTTGCGCGCGCTGGCCGGGATGCTGACGTTGAATCGGGGCGAACTCCTCTTCGATGGCGAGCCGTTTCGGCGCGAGAACCTGGAAATGCGCCGTAACCTGTTTTTTCTGCCGGATCGTCCGGCGATGTTCTGGCACATGGATGTGCTGCGAAACGTGGGCGTCTACCTGCGGCAACACCGGCGCGAAAAGACCGAAGGCATGGCTGAGCGCGTCGCACAGTTGTTCGAAGCCTTCGATCTGTTGGAGCGAATCGATGCCTGGCCGGAGGAGCTTTCGCGCGGGCAGATCTACAAGTGCGGACTGGTGGCGTTGTGCGCGGTCGATCCGCCGGTTTGGCTGCTGGATGAGCCGTTTGCCTCCGGGATGGACGCCCACGGCCTGGAGCAGTTTCGCGTGGAGGCGCGCCGGGCTCGCGATGGCGGTGGCACGGTGGTTTACTCCACCCAACTGTACCAACTGCAACGCATGAGCTGGCGATTTCACGCGTTGCGCAGTTTTTTCGCCCTACCCGCGATGTTCGCCATCGGCCTGTTCACGGCTTGGAAGTTCGGTCATCCGCCGGGCGACGGTATCCGCATCACGTTGATGTCTGCGGCGGCGTGGGTGGCCATGCAGCCCATTTTCCTGGCGATGCGCTATGGCCGGCAATTGCCGATCGGCCTGGGCACGATTTGGGCCTGGATTTTCTGGGTTATCCTGGGATTGACCTCTGTGTGCGTTGGCGGGGCTGTTGTTGGCTTGCTTTGCCACAATTGGATCACCGGGTTGGCGACCGTAGCCACCATGTGTCTGCTTGCGCAGGGCGTGGCGTGGTGGCTCCGTTTTCGCTTCGACCGGCGAGGGTTTGATCTGTTCGGCCAATCCCATCGACGAATCCTCTTGCCGCGTCCGCGCAAATCGTAGATTCTCGAAAAATCGCGAACGAACCTCCAGAATCCGGCGAATCGTCCCATCCCTACACCCCGGAATTGGGCGAATACATGGCGTACAAGCTCGAAAAGCTGGAACGCGCCCATCAATCCGGAGAAATCGGCGAGGAGGAGTATGCCAAGGAGCGGTTGCTGATCATCACCCGCTACCCGGAGGTCGGCGGCCAACTCGCCCAGGCTTCCGTGGGCGAAAACCAGCAATCCGCGGCGAAAAACCTGAAAGCGCGGCGCTCCAGGCAGCGGCGCATCACCGTGCTGCGCTACGCGGCGTTCATCCTGCTGTTTGGGCTGTTTGCGGGCGGATTTTACCTGCTGGGCCTCACGAATTCGCGCTACGCGGAGTCGATCCACTGGGAGCGGACGTTCGTGGCGATCATCGGCGCGTTTGCCATCGCTTTCGTCGCCGGGACGATCCACCTGATCCTGAACGAATGGCACGCGGCCAAGGGCTGGGGCCATTTCGTGTTTTTGGCGGCGATCGTGCTCTTCACCGCGCTCAACCAGGGCATCGTCTACAATCCCTGGGACCCGGCTTTGCAGCAGGTCGACACCCAATTCGACAAACCCACGTTTTTGTCCCACGTCGGCGTGTTGGTCGTCACTATTTCCACGCTGATTCTCACCGGATTCGCGGTTGCGGCGGGATTTCTCTCCGCGGGGTTCTCCACGCTGCCCAAAATCGTGGTGGGGTTGCTATCCCCGAGGCGCTGATTTCGCTCAGGCGTAGCTTTTGCGCATGTGGCTGGGCAAAATGTCGAGTTCTTCGCGGTATTTCGCCACGGTGCGGCGGGCGATCTTCAACCCGCGTTCGTCCAACGCCCTGACGATCGCCTGATCGCTGAGCGGCTTTTTCGGGTCCTCCGCGGCCACAATCTCCGCGATCGCGTCCTTCACGCAGGTGTTGGCGATGCTCTCACCGCTCTCCGTTTGGTAGCCGGTGGTGAAGAAGAATTTCATGTCCAGCACCCCTTGCGGCGTGGAGATGAATTTCCCGGCAATTGCGCGGCTCACCGTGGTTTCATGCACGCCCACGGCCTCCGCCACCTGGGCCATGTTCATGGGGTGAAGATGGGCGCGGCCTTTGTCGAAAAAATCCGTCTGCCGGTCGATGATTTCCTCGGCAATGCGGCGGATGGTGTCCTGGCGCTGCTGGATGCTCTGGATGAGGTTGCGGCCGCTACGGATTTTGTCCTTGATGTAGCTGCGCACGTCGCGCCGGTCGCCTTTTTCCGCCATCATGTCCTTGTAAGTGTTGCTGATGCGCAGGCGCGGGATTTGCTCGTTGTTGAGGCGCACCTGGTAGTTGCCGTCCTCGTCAATTTCCACGTAAACGTCCGGGGTAATGTAGCGGTTGTCGCCGCTCTCAAACATGCGCCCGGGCTTGGGATCCAGCCGGCCGATAACGTCCGCGGCCTGGCTGACTTCCTCCGGCGTAACGTCGAGTTTTCTCGCGATTTGCGGGAAACGCCGCTTCGCCAAATCATCTAAATGCTCGGAAATGATGCGAAATTCCAGGCCGAACGGCTTTCCGGCGCGTTCCAACTGCGCGATGAGGCATTCGCCCAGCGTTTCGGCGCCCACGCCCGCCGGTTCGAAAGCCTGGATGACGCATTTTGCCTGAACCAAGTCTTCCAGCGGAATTTGGTTGTTCAGGCTCAAATCTTCCACGCCCACCTGCAGGAAACCGTTTTCGTCCAAATTGCCGATCAACATCTCCGCGTAGCCGCGAATCGGCTCCTCCACGCCTTCGGCGCTCAATTGCTCCAGCAGGTGTTCCTGAAGCGTGACCGGCCGAACCAGGGAATCGAACATGAACTGCCGCTTTTCCTCGTCGGCGCCGCTGCGTTGGCTGGATTTTCGCGTTTGAGCCAGATATTCGCGCCACTCCTCGTCCATTTGCGAGAGCTGGGAAAATTCCTCGTCAAAACCGTCGTCCTCATCGCCCAATTTTTGATCCTCCAGCGAAATGTCGGCCGTTTCGTCCTCCAAAACGGGATTTTCCGCCAACTCCTGCTGAACCAGCGTGCGCAACTCGACAGTCGGCGCCTGCAAAATCTGCAAACTCTGCTGCATTTGCGGCGCCAGCTTCTGCGTCTGCTTCAATTCTGGCCGCTGTGAAAATCCTGCGGATGACATGCGGAAAAGTGTCGCGGGATTGCCGCGGGGACAAGCGGTTTCGGCATGGAAGCGGCCAAAATCCGCCCTTGCGCCACTTTCCGTCCGGCGGAGAATCAACAACCGCCATGCTCGACATTTGACGCCGGGCGGGCAAAGGCCGAAATCCTCCAACGCTTCAAGCCTCCCAATTTTGCATGAAAACGGACACAGAGAGATACGACGCGCTGCAACGCAGGTTCTCAAGCCAGGACGACTCGACCGGCACGCTACACTATCACCCGGAGACATTGATACCGTTCGATGAACTTGGCCGAAGTTGCGGCGAGCGATTTCCCTACGCGAAAACGCTTCCCTTCGAGTCAGAGTTCATCGACCAGGCGCACGCATTCTACGCTAGCTTACCGCTCAATGGTGTTCAAATCGACGCGCCAATCGAAGGATCGTTGCGCCCTGCCGACGCATTAAAGATTTATGAAATGGCCTATTTCTGCGATGGGCCGATCCTGGAACTAGGCACGTTTCGCGGTTTATCCACTTCCATCATGTCAAAGGCCACGAAACAGTCCGGCAAGAACCAGCCAATTTGGACAATCGACCTTTCCGCCGAGGCTTGCCGCAGGAGCCAGGCGAATTTAACGGACGCCGGGCTTAGCATAGACGTCGGCTTTATCCATGGCAATGCGGTTACGTTTGCCGAGTCGATGCGCGAGGCTGGCTTCAAATTTGGTTTCGTATTCGTCGATCACTCACATGCCTACGAGGCTGTCCTGGGAGTTGCCAGGATCTTGGGCGAGATCATTTCGCCAGAAGGCTTCGCCCTTTTCCACGACTATCAGGACAAGCGCAACATTCGCGACACCGAGCCGGAGTATGGCGTTGCCCAAGGCGTCTTGGATGGGCTAAGCCCAGACGAATTTGAATTCGTCGGATGCTACGGCTGTGCTTCGCTCTGGCGTCGGCTTGAGGGCCGTGGCTGATTTCGCACTTTGCGGGACAAGCGGTTTCGGCGTGGAAGCGACCGAAATTCCGCCCTTGCGCCACTTTCCGTCCGGCGGAGAATCAACAAACCCCATGCTCGACCCAATCGATCCCGCCGACCCGCTCGCCGAGCTGAAAAGCGACGAACACTTCATGCGCGAAGCCCTGCGCCAGGCGCAACTGGCCTACCGGGCCACGGAAGTGCCGATCGGCGCGGTGGTGGTTCGCGATGGCCGGGTCATCGCCCGCGCCTACAACCAGGTGGAGCTGCTCAAGGACGCCACCGCCCACGCGGAAATGCTCGCGCTGACCTCCGCGGAGGCGCACAAGGAAGATTGGCGGCTGAGCGAGTGCGATCTCTACGTCACCAAGGAGCCCTGCCCCATGTGCGCCGGCGCAATCGTGCTTTGCCGCGTGCGGCGCGTGATTTTCGGCTGTCCCGATCCCAAAGGCGGCGCGGCGGGAGGATTCATCAACCTGCTCCAGCAGCCCACGCTCAATCACCGCAGCGAAATTGCCGCCGGCGTGCTGGAAGAAGAGTGCGCCGCGATTTTGCGCTCCTTTTTCACCGAGGCGCGTGAACGCGACAAGGCGGACAAAGGTCAGCGTCGATGATCTCAAAAAGTGGATCAGCGACTGCCGGCCCACCTGATTTGTGATTCGGAAAGGGCTGAAAACTGAAAACTTTTGACTGAAAACTCCCTCCCTTTTTCGCCGGGTTGATTCACAATGGGGCATTGTTCCGGTCGTTTACGGCCATCTGCCACGCGACAGGCGGGTGTGCGATGAGTCGAACGGGCATTTGTCACGCGACAGGTGGGGGTGCGAAGCGTTGAACTGGCTTCTGTCACGTGACAGGTGGGGGTGCGAAGCGTTGAACTGGCTTCTGTCACGTGACAGGTGGGTGTGCGAAGAGTTGCATGGGCATCTGTCACGCGACAGGCGGGTGTGTGAAGAGTCGAACGGGCTTCCGTCACCCGACAGGTGGGGGTGCGAAGAGTTGAATGGGCATCTGTCACACGACAGATGGGGGTGCGAAGAGTTGGATGGGTGTCTGTCACGCGGACTGACAAGCCGCTTGGAACACTAACGGTTCAAAGCCCGGCCATCCCGACAATTGGACCGAGGTATTGCGAAACGGATGCAATACCACCGTTTCGGCGTATGAAATGGGATCATGCAGAGCCAGACCTTCCGCGTCTTTGTCAGTTCCACCTTCGCCGACTTCGAATCGGAGCGAAACACCCTTCAAGAAGAAGTCTTTCCCCGCCTGCGGACCTATTGCGAATCGTGCGGCTTTCGCTTCGAGCCGATCGACCTGCGTTGGGGCATCAATGAAGAAGCCGGGCTCGATCAGCAAACCATGCGCATTTGCCTCGGTGAGTTGGAAAACTGCCAAAGGATTTCGCCCCGGCTCAACTTCATCATCCTCGCCGGCAGTCGCTACGGCTGGCGGCCTCTGCCGGCCCAGATCGACGCGGACGAATTTGAGCGGCTCATGGCGCACACTACGCCGGAAGAGCGGGCGCGACTGAGGTTTGATGAAACCCGGCCCGATGTTTCGCAGGGCGAGGGTAACGGCTGGTATCGGTGCGACGAGAACGCGGTTCCGCCGGCTTACGTCCTTTTACCGCGGGAAGCGAATTCAGAGTTCGCGAACCGGGAGCGCTGGGCGCGGGAAGAAGCTGCTCTGCACCGGGTTCTGCGTTCTGCCGCCGCCAAAGAGTTTCCCAATCCCGCCGCCAGGGAACGCGCCAAATATTTTCATTCGGCCACGCACCGCGAAATCGAGCGCGGCCTCTTTCGCCGCCTCGATGCGCGGGATCACGTCTTCGCCTACCTCAAGGAAGATGACGCCGCCGAGTCCTCCGAAGAAGACCGCGAGGCGATGCGGAATCTCAAAGCGCAAATCGCCGCCTACTTGCCGGAGGAGCACGTTTTCACCTCCGGCCAATCCGGCGAATCGTGGATTGACGTCGTGCAAAATCACCTCAAACGCGTCATCGACGAGGAAATCGACCGGTACGAATCCGCCTCCGAGCACGAAACCGAGAACGCGCTGCACCGCGCGTTCGCCCAAGAACGCGCCCGCCACTTTGTCGGCCGGGAGGACGCACTCGAGGTCATCGCGGATTCGATCGCGTCGGATTCGCCTCACCCGTTCTTTGTCCACGGCGTGTCCGGTTCTGGAAAAACCGCGTTGCTGGCGAAAGCGTGGCAACAGGCCGTGTCGACGCCGTCCACCACGATTCTGGCGCGCTTCATCGGCGCGACGCCGAAGTCGGGAAACCTGGAAAACCTCCTCACCGATCTCTGCGAGCAACTCGAACCGGTTGTCGGTCCGCTGGAGGAAGACGCCGAGCCGGAAAGCGCCGCTACCCCGTCTAACCAATCACCCGGCGCCAACCTCAATCGCCTGACCCGCCGATTCGAGGCGTTGCTCCAGCAGAAGCCGGCGGGAAACCGGCTCGTCCTCTTCATCGACGCCATCGACCAGCTCAATGCGGTAGGATCCGCCTCAGCGCACACCCTCGCCTGGCTGCCGCGCCAACTTCCGCCCGGCGTCCGCCTCATCGTTTCCGCGCTGCACCGGCCAAGTAACGATGCATCTCCGCATGCGAGCCCATCTTTTCACCCCGGCCAAGCCTCCGAATCCGCCCGGCAACGTTTCCCGAACGCCACGCACCTCGATCTTCCGAAGCTTCCCCCTCAAAACGCACAAGAACTGCTCAGGGACTGGCTCGCTGCCGAGAATCGCCGCCTGACGGAGGCCCAAAAATCGACCGTCCTCACCGCGTTCCAGGTTCACGGCCTGCCCCTCTGGCTTCGCCTCGCGATCGACCAGGCCAAGCGTTGGCGTTCCTTCGATCCGATACCGCAATCGCAACCCCTGCCCGAAGACATCCCCAACCTCATCTCGGCCCGGATGGAGGAGCTTCGCCAGGAGAAAAACCACGGCCGGCTGCTGGTCGATAAGATGCTCGGTTTCCTCAAGGCCGCGGTAACCGGCCTCTCGACCAACGAACTGCTCGAAGTCCTGGCGCGGGACGACGAATTTTGGGGTCACTTTACCGACAAAGCTCACCACACGCCGAACCAACGCCGCATCCCCGCCGTTCTCTGGGCTCGCCTTCACGCCGGCCTCGCCACCTATCTCACCGAGCGCCAAGCCGACGGCGCGATGCTCCACACCATCTACCACCGCGTCATCGCCGAATGGATCGGCACGAACATCCCCGGGCGTCCTTTTCACGAGCAGCTTGCGGATTACTTTGGCAATCAGACGCTCTATCTCGATGGCGATGACGCGGAAACGGCATCGGAACCCAATTTGCGGAAGCTGAGCGAGTTGGTTCCGCAGCAGATTAAGGCGGAGCGGTGGGATGACTTGGTGGGAACCGTGGAAACCCCTGGCCCGCTGACGGATTTACGTTTTGTTCAAGCTAAATGCGAAGCAGGACTGGGATATGGGCTATCGGACGATTATCATGCGGCACTGACGAAGTTGCCGGAGTTGGCTGGAGAACGGGAGGAAGATGAATCCAGGAGGGAACAGTGTCGGAGGTACGCGCAAACCATTGCTGAGTATGGGCATAGACGCCGAGTCGGAGAAAGTCCGTCATTGCCAGAGCCGCCTGCTAGGGTGCCTCTGTCAAACGAGCTCTGCGATGATACAAAAATAGATGCAAAACCGATCAAAGATCTTACACGCGCTGAACGCCTGCAGTACTTTGGAAGTTTCTACTCTACCAATCGAACTATTTTGCTAGAGGATTCGAAATCAACGTTGGGTCAGGCTTACAACCAAGCTGCTACGGGTGAAGTCAGCGAACAGGCAGATTTGCTGCTTCGCCAGTGTACTCGTCTCTGGTTGGCAAGAGCTGGCCGATTAAGGATTCCCTTGCTCTATCCCGCGTGTGTATCCGTCTTTGAGGGCCATTCCGGAAGAATTGGCGCAGCATCATTAAGCGCTGATGGATGCCATGCAATCTCTGGTTCATTTGACGCTACAGCGCGGATATGGCATATACGATCTGGTCAGTGCCTTGCGATTTTGAAAGGGCATGAAAGCGCAGTAACCTCAGTCGGATTCAATTGGGATGGAAGTAGGGCTCTTTCTGCTTCGATGGATCAGACTCTGCGATTGTGGAATTCCCAAACTGGGCAGTGTCTATTGGTCTTGGAGGGCCACTCCAGCTCGATTAACGCTGCAGTCCTCAGCGCGGACGGCGCTTACGCCGTTTCAGGTGCCTACGATGAAACATTGCGCATCTGGGATATGAAGAACGGAAACTGCATAAGGACTCTCAGGCATTGTGGTCCCGTCCTGAACCTGGCTTTGAGCGCAGATGCCACTCGCGCAATCACTTCCTCACAGAGCGACTGTTTAAGATACTGGGACACAATTTCAGGTCAGTGCATTAGCACGTTAGGTGGGCTCTCGAACTCGGCATCGCCGGCCCAAAGGTCCCTCGGTAGCTCGATAACCTCAGTAGACCTCAGTCCCGATGGGATGCGTGTCGTTTCAGGGGGGCGTGACCAAATTGTCCGAGTCTGGGAAGCTGAAACGGGTAAATGTCTTGGAACGCTCACCGGTCACAGTGGAGCGGTATGGGCGGTTGCTTGGAGTGCCGACGGCTCACGCTTGCTCTCTGGATCTATGGACGGCACACTACGTGTCTGGTGTGCCCAAAGTGGACAATGCCTTGCTACAGTCCATGGCCATGGTGACACTCTCACATCTGTGGCCTGGAGTTCCGACGGAAGTCAGGCCCTGTCGGGCTCATTTGACCACGCTTTGCGACTCTGGGACCTAAAAAAGGGGCAGTACCTTAAGTCCCATGATCGACACTATGACATAGTAAAGGCGTTAAACTTCTCCAGCGACGGGAGCAGAGTAGTATCCCACTCAAGCGACAATTCTATTCATTATTGGGATACAGACAACGGCACTGTACTTTCCTCCAAACAAGGACCCACGGGCTGGGTTGGAAATGTGGGGATTAGCGCCGAAAGGGATATTGGCATCTTTGGTTTTCGGGACAACACCCTTAAGCTCTGGGGAATTCACGATGAGCAATGCGTAAAAGAACTCAAAGGACACTCTGGGTATGTCGATTCTGTAGCCTTCAGTTGTGATGGGAGATGGGCGGCCTCAGGTGGAAACGATGAAACGATGCGAGTTTGGGATACCGAAACTGGGGACTGCGTAGCCCGCTTTGGTGGACATGGCGATGACGTAACTGCTGTGGCATTGACTCCTGATGGAGCACTCGCTCTATCTGCATCTAATGATGCTCTTCGGATATGGGATGCTGGGCGAAAACGAAGAAGGTGGCCCTTTTCGATCGGAGCTACGTGTGTGGCACAACTGGGGGGGCACTACGCCAAACTGAACTCTGGCGAACGCGTTGGCAAAACGTATGGCCCGAATAGGATTTGTGCGGCAGCAATGTGTGCCAATAAAACCCATGTCTTATCCAGTTCCATCGACTGTAGCCTTCGGTTCTGGAGTATTGAAACCGGCGCGTGTCTTGCCACTCTTGAAGGGCACACTGACGAGATTGGCGTTGTAGCATTGAGTCCTGACGCAAATTGGGCGCTGTCAGGATCCAACGACAAGACGTTGCGTATCTGGAACATACCAAGTGGAACGTGCCTTTTTGTCTACCAAGTAGGAGCAGCCATAACGTCAATGGATGTTCATTTCAAAAGTGGCCGGGTCGTCTGCGGCTGCTGGGATGGTCAGGTGCATTTTCTCACGATTCGGAACTGGGATGGCTTGGAAGCGAATCCTCCCCGGTGACGCCATCCCATTCGAAACCGTGTCATCACCCGAAACGGAGGTAGCATTGGTTTGGGCGAGGCTGAATCCAATCCGCAAACGCGATACCGATAGACAACCCCACCGTTTTCAAACCTTCCGCTTCTTCCCCAACCCGCGAGCGCGGTTACTGGTCCTTGGTTCGCGGGCATTGCGAAGCGACGAAAGCAGTGCCGTGTCAGCCATGACAAAATCCGAGATCGTCCAGGAAGTTACCAGGCTTCCCGCAATGAGCGGTGGGAGATTCTCAACGACATTTTAGGCATGGAACCGGAAGCCGATGTTTACGACGAGTTGACGCAGTCGGCCGATGAAGCCTTCCAGATGTTGGACGAACTCGAGCGGCAGGATGCCGAAGCAACCCTATGCTTCGCGTCATTACAGTTATCCCTTGGCGCGTAGCGCTCAAACATGGATAGCCGTAGTCGCAGCCGAGCTTCGAGCGAGGCAAGGCCACGGATTGTCTGAGGGAATTCGTTTTCATACCGTGGCCTCGCTTCGCTCAACCACGGCTATTCACGTTTTTGGACGCTACGCGCCGGAATTACCAAGCCGAGGGAAATTGTGAAGACGCGGAAAATAATCCGGGGGAAATCTGGCTGGTGGACTTGCCGATGGCAGCGAAGATTCGGCCTTTGTCCGACGCTAGTATTCCCAGATCAGGTAGGCGGGTGAGACGGTCACTCGTGGGCAGAACTCAGTTCTCACGACTCCTGCTGATGTTTGGCAACCCACTTTTTGACGTCCTCGATGGTTTCCACTCCAAGAATGTCCGCCATCAGTGCTTCGATCATCTCATAGCTCAGCGGATCGAGGAGAGCTTTGCTCTCGGTTGGGCTCAATCCGAATTTTGACTGAAGTAGGGTTCTCAAAAGTTCAATTCGCCCCAAATGCTTCAGCGCTCTTTGATAAGAGGACTCCGGGAGATCGACGGTGACTTCCATTCGCGTAGAATTCCAAATTCCAAGCCCCAAATCCCAAAATCTCAAGCCTTTGCCTTTTTGTCAGCGAACCACTTCTTGAAGTCCTCGATGGTCTCCATATCGAGCAGGTCGGCTGCGAGTGCATCCACCAAGCCAGATTGGAATTCCAGAGGATCGAGAAGGGCTTTGCTCTCGGTTGGACTCAATCCGAATTTTGACTGTAGCTGAGTTCTCAGAATTTCAATTCGCCCCAAATGCTTCAGCGCTCTCTGATAAGAGGACTCTGGGAGATCGACGGTGACTTCCATATTTTCTTTCTTGTTGAATGACTCTATCACCTTCTGATCGACCTGCAATTCCAGTTCGTCAGGGAGCTTTAAAAGCCTGCCGATCAGCCCAAACAGCTTTTCGGCCTGGTCGCGGCCCATTCCCAACTGGCCGACTCGCTCGAAGAGCTTGAACTTCTCTTCGGCGCGGTGCTCGAATTGCTTCTGCGTTTCCAGCGTCTTGAGATGCGCGTGGATGAAGATCGCGGCAGGATCGGTGCTGGTTTCGAAAAAATCCTCGCCGCAGCGATCCAGAATGTTCCTGATCCATTCGGCGTGGTAGTAGAAATCCACCCCACTGCCCAATTCCCGGATGGAATACTTTTGCAGCGTCTTGGCCTCGCCGGGGATAGGCTCGGAAACCTGTTTCGGGCCACTGCGATGGGTGAAAAGCAGCAGGGAGACAATCGGCTCGCGCTTCTTTCGAAAAATCGGCATCCAGTAGTCCAGCATCCGCTCGCTCCGGGCTTCGAAACCCATGGATCGGTTGTGGAGTTCCAAGTGGCAGAGCAGGGTCCGCGGCTCACCGGATTTGAGGCGCAGTTGCATGAGGGCATCGACGATACCGCGCTGCTTTTTGGCGAAATCGAAGCTGTCGAGTTCCTGCTGGAGGTTGGTGGGCGAAATGGTCCAGTCGAACTCAGCAGCCAGTTCCGGGTAGAACAGGGTGACGGACTCTTCGGGGAAGCATTCGAGGAGCCCCTTCCAAGGCGTGTCAAAATCGTCTTGCCACGGGGTTGAGTTGGCTGGCATGACGTCGTTTCGACCTTGTGCTAGCTGTCGTCAACCTCAAACGGAGGCCCGGCTTTCAGATTCACTCCATCAAGCTCGCCGAAGGAGCTTTCCTCGCCCAAGCTGGATCCCGATGTGGTGGCCGACTTTTTGCATCCCGGTACGGAGGCCAAGCCCGAGAAGGGTGTGATTCTCCAAGCATTGCCAAGGAGCATTGCCAAGGGACAGGAGCATTGCCAAGGGACAAGCATTGCCAAGGGACAGGCACCAGAATAGGAGTGGAAAATCTGGATATTTCCGGTGGTTGTGTAAAATCAAATCAGCCCTGCACGATCAATCTTCATTCTCCTGATTGACCGCCCTCGCAAAATCCCCATTTTCCCTTCCAAGTCTGCGCAGAAGTAAGGAATGCCCAACCACACCCCAGAACTCTTCGCTCCACAGGTCTTTCTCGGCGCCGAGATCGAGCGCATGAAATCGGCTCACGACGAAGAACGAGGCCAAGTTTACACGCGTCCGGAGGTGGTGCATTTCATCCTCGATTTGGCCGGCTACACGCCCGACAAGCCGCTCTGGAAATCCACGCTACTTGAGCCCTCGTTCGGTTCCGGCGATTTCCTTCTTCCCGCCATCGAGCGCCTCATCGCATCCGCCCAGCGCGATGGGAAAACGAGCGAGCAACTCATGGATGCGATTCACGCGGTGGAGCTTCACCGTGATAGCTTCGAGGCAACCCGTGAACGGATTCATTCGCAACTCGAAAAGGCTGGGTTCAGCAAAGCGGAGATCGGCCGATTGACGGAACGCTGGCTGGTGAATGCTGACTTCTTGCTCGAACCATTCGACCGGGCGTTCGATTTCGTGGTGGGCAATCCCCCATATGTGCGCCAGGAGTCGATCCCGGCCCCGCTCTTGGCGGAATACCGGAACAGGTTCGCGACGCTCTACGACCGGGCGGATCTTTACGTGCCGTTTATCGAACGCTCGCTGCAACTTTTGGGCAAACGCAGTGTGCTGGCTTTCATCTGCTCCGACCGTTGGATGAAGAATCGCTACGGCGGGCCGCTGCGGGAAATGGTGTCGGATGGTTTTACCCTCAAGTATTATGTGGACATGGTGGACACGGCCGCGTTTCAAAGCGAGGTGATCGCCTATCCGGCCATCACCGTGATCCAGCGAGGCGCGAAGGGGCCGGTGCGGATGGCGCATCGCCCGGAAGTTTCCACGGAGGGGTTGGCCAGGTTGTGCCAGGAACTTACCGCAAAGGGAAAGGTGAATGCCGAAACCGTGCAGGAAATGCCGAATGTGGCGCAGGGGGGCGATCCCTGGCTTTTGGAGGCGGATGCCCAACCCTCCCTCGCCTTGGTGAGGCGGCTCGAAGCGGAGTTTCCCACGCTGGAGGAAGCGGGGTGTCGTGTGGGAATTGGTGTGGCGACCGGGGCTGATAAAGTGTTCATCGGACCGATGGAGGAACTGGATGTGGAGGAGGAACGAAAGCTGCCGTTGGCAATGACTCGGGATCTTCTGGAAGGGGAGGTGTGCTGGCGTGGTTTGGGCGTGGTCAATCCCTTTGAAGAGGACGGTTCGGCGGCGGACCTGTCACGGTATCCACGGTTTGCCAAGTATATCCATAAGCATGGCAATCGGTTGAAGGCGCGGCATTGCGCCAAACGGCGCGCGGACTTTTGGTATCGCACGATCGACCGGATTACGCCCGAACTGGCTACAACTCCCAAGCTCCTGATTCCGGATATCAAAGGCGGGGCGTCAGTTGTCTACGAAGAAGGTCAGCTCTATCCGCATCACAACCTCTATTATATCGTTTCGCAGGAGTGGCCGCTTGAGCCGTTGCAGGCAGTTCTGATGAGCGGGATAGCTCATCTCTTTGTGCGGGCCTATTCCACGAAGATGCATGGCGGTTGCCTGCGCTTTCAAGCGCAATATCTTCGCCGCATCAGGTTACCACGCTGGAGCGATGTATCGGCCGCGGATCGGCGGAAGTTGAATGATCCATCGTTGGCTTCAAAATCGAAAGCAATCTTGTCCGTGGTTGGGCGCATCTACGGTCTATCCAAGGATGATATGCAACACCTGGACTTGAAGAGCTAGCCATGGGCCTCAATCTCGCCAATTACAAAGCGAAAACCAAAACCGCGGTGAAGATCTTCTGGCAGGGGCGTGAATCCGCCGCGACCAAGCAGACCAAATCCGGGAAGGCTGACCAAGGGGAGCGAGGCGCCGTGACTAGTGGGAAGAACATGGATGGATTTCTGACGCTGGTCAGTGATTTGGTGAAGCGCAACGGACTGAAAGAAGCTGAGATCCATTTGCAGAAGAAGGTACTGACACTTCCCGGCTTTTTTCGTCCCACCAAGCTTTGGGATATGCTGATCATGAACGATGGCGATTTGGTGGCTGCGTTGGAGTTTAAATCTCAAGTTGGCCCGTCCTTTGGTAACAACTTCAACAATCGGGCGGAGGAAGCGATCGGCTCGTCGCACGATTTTTGGACGGCTTATCGCGAAAACGCCTTCGGCGACGTACGGCGACCGTTTCTCGGCTGGATCATACTCGTTGAGGATACCGAGAAGTCCCGATCACCAGTTCGAGACGCCACTCCGCATTTCCCCGTGTTTCCCGAGTTCAATCAATCTTCTTATATCGAGCGCTACCATTTGCTATGCAAGAAGCTGATTCAAGAACAGCTCTATACCGCAGCCACTGTGATTGCCTCGCCGCGCACCGCGATCAAGAACGGGAAATACGAGTCGTTTGACGATATGACCAGTCTCAAGACGTTCGTGACGACCTTTGCCGGGCATATCGCAGCGACCGCGGCTTCTTGAGTTTTCCGGTCCTTTTGCGAGCAGCGAACCTATGCGTACGCCACGTATTTATCTAATTTCTGCTATTTCTATAATTACCTGCGCTTTTATCCCAGTGGGGTGACCGATTACAGCAAGGCGAATCTGGGCGATGTGGAGAGCAAGATGAAGCGATTTGAAGAGGGCCTGGACGTGGTCGGCGCCAAGCTGGATCCCGATGTGGTGGCTGACTTTTTTCATCCCGGCACGGAGGCCAAGCCCAAGAAGGGTGTGATTCTCCGGTTTCGCGAGGCGCGCGACGCTCAGTTGGCCGCGAAGGCTGCGGCGAGTGAGGCCAAGGCGACGGTGAGCGAGACGCGGGTGACTTTGGAGCAACGGCTGATGGATAATCTCTTGATCGTGGCCCAGGACGGGCAGAAGGCGAGCGATGAGGAGAAGGAGGAGCTGTTGCGGCTGTTTCCGCATCATTTCTTGCGCGCCCGGAGCCGGCGTTCCAAATCCCAATCTGAGGAGGCCGCGGTGACGGATGCGGAGACGCCCGAGTCTGAAGATCCCAAGGTAACGCCGATTGAGAGCGCGCAGCCGGCTGCTGAGAATGTCGACAATGATGATCAGGAAGAGGCAGCTTGAGCCTGGAAGGAATTGGTCTACGGAAAGGCGCTTGCCACCAGTTTGGGTTCAACTCAGCGAACCAGGCTCGCAATGTTGGCAGAGTCGGTTTCCTCCTCAGGTTGACCATCGCGGGTAACTACCGATGTTCGAAGACCCTTGCCGTTTCCGCGCGGCTGCCGGCAATTTTGGCCACGTTAAAACCATGCTCGGCGGCGCAAAGCGCAACTGGCCTATCGGGCCACGGAAGTGCCGATCGGCGCGGTAGTGGTTCACGATGGCCGCGTCATTGCCCGTGCCTACAACCAGGTGGAGCTGCTCAAGGAGGCGCACCAGGAAGATTGGCGGCTCAGCGAGTGCGATCTCTACGTCACCAAGGAACCCTGCCCCATGTGCGCCGGTGCGATCGTGCTCTGCCGCGTGCGTCGCGTGATTTTCGGGTGTCCCGATCCCAAGGGCGGCGCGGCGGGAGGACTCATGAACCTGCTCCAGCAGCCCACGCTCAATCACCGCAGCGAAATTGCCGCCGGCGTGCTGGAAGAAGAGTGCGCCGCGATTTTGCGCTCCTTTTTCACCGAGGCGCGCTAACGCGGCAAGGCGGACAAAGGTCAGCTACCCCATATCTCGGCGAATTGAGGAAACGAATCAGGCAAACGGCTAAAATTTGTAGTCTAACTGAATGCTGGAGCGCTGAATGTCCGCAAAATCTCCGTCAGACCAGAAATAGGCGTATTTGCCGAGAATTGTGAGGTTGTCGTTGAGTTTTTTGATCAAAACCAGATCCACCTCGTCACCAAAGTTGGCCCCGCCGCTAACGGCATGGAATTTGTGGTAGTATAACTTGCCGGTTAGATCAAAAGGCAGTTCCGCGCTTCCGCTAACGTAGGCGTCTTGGAGCCCCTGAGCCGGTGTGCTCAAAAACTTGTCCGCATAGCCGTTAAACGCGTGGTTAGTCCCGAGCGGAAATTTGTAACCCACGCCATTGTCGCTGCCCAAATATTCATAGCCGAAGAGCAATCCAACCGGCTTGGTATCGAAAGACGCGGTGGCGTGGAAATAGTTGGCGCCGTAGTCCAGCGGACTGTCGAACGCGTCGGTTTGGTAGCCGTATTCGCCATAAAGCGTGAGAAATTCGTCGAACAACGGCTGGGTGAGATGTGCGCCGAAACTTTGGTTGCTGTTCGCGGCTCCGGCGTCGTTTTCCAGGTCAAAAAAGTAAGCAAACAACACTAGCTTGCCGCAAGCAACGTTGATGAGGTGCGAATGGCCGTCGAAGTCCGTGTGCGCGGGGTTGGCGATGTCTCCGGAACCGAAAATGCGCTCGACGTGGTTGACGTAGCCGTAAATCATCGTCAGTTCATCCATGGGCTTGGCCTCCACCGTCACCGCGTCGAACGTTTGCATGTTTTGGCGCCAGGCAACCGTGCCGACGTAGCGCTGATTGTCGAGATTGATCCCCTGCCGTCCAACCTTGACCATGCTTGCCGGAATCCAGCCGTCAAAACTCAACCAAAGCTGGTTCAGTTCGTGCGATTCCGGATCGGCGATGATCGTCCGGTTTTGGCCCAAACCATGGACGCTGGCAGCTTGATAGCTCTCCCTGTCCGCGGTGATCGTGCCCTCGTATTCCGCAAATGCCTGAATTCCGGCATAAGTTCCGCTCAAAATGCCGAGCCGGCTCCGCAACGTGCCCGCGTGAGAGCTGCGGAGACCCTCCTGATCGCCGAATTCGTAGCGCGGGCGCAAATTGACGGTCGGCTTGGCGTCGGTGAGCCAATCCAGCGGGTGCGGCGGAGTGACGACCTCTGGCGGATCTCCGGCTTCCGCCAAAACGGCGGTTGTGAATAGGGTGAACAGGATGAAGTGGGTGCGCGGTGTCATTTTGTTAGGATAACTTAAGCTTTTGGCAAGATCTGTCAAACCCTCTCATGCGCGCGCCACTCCCGAACCTTCGCCGGATTGATCGGCGAACTGGCGTAGTTCCGGGTATTGAGCATCTGTCACGCGACGGATGGGTGTGCGAAGCTAGCCGCCCCGGGCGTTCCAGGTGTAGGCAGCCTTGTCGTCGCTGATCAGGTCTCCGTCCAAGTCATACTGCGGCGAGGTAACCGCCAAGGGACGCTGATCTGCGCTGATTTGGGTTTGAGTGTATTGATTGAGCGCGTTGGTTTGGTAGGCGGTCGTCTTGTTGCCTTCAGTAGCGGTTTCGCGGTTGCCGAGGCCGTTGTATTGGTAGGCAAACGTGCCCAGCTCCGCGTTTGCCGGATCGGCGGAGATGAGTTCACTGCGATCGTGTAGGCCCATTGCCAGCAGCTGTTTTCCTGGGGCTCGCCAGCCATTGCCACCTCTATCTTTAGATCGCGGAGGGCTTCAGCAAGCAATGTGAGCGCCTCTTTCCGGTCCAGCATTCGCGAAGGATCGTCCCGATAGCTGATTACTTCGGTAGAGAGTCCTTCGGCAACTTGTTCCAGCGAAAGCGTTGTTGTTTTTCCTCCTCGCCTTGGAGTTGACTCTTTGCGATTGACATTCTTCGCGTAGTCGTTCAGGCGCTTCACCAAGTAAGATTGCACGGGCCCATTTTCAGGTGCCACTACGTTCAACCACTTGCGATCTAGTAGTCCGTTTCATTAAAAGATCGATAAATATTTAATCTGTGTTAGATATTTGGATGGCCAGAAAAACTACCAGAGCACCTCTAACACTTTCACAAGACGACCAACAAACTCTCAAGCGCATAGCGAATTCACAAACTGAATCACTGCGGCGGATTCGGCGATCCAAGGTGCTCTTGTCCTACTCCTCCGGCGCTACCATTTCCGAGGTCGCCAAAGAGGTGGGAGTTTCGCGTGACGTGGTTTACAAGTGGATTGACCGGGCGCTCGCTCTCGGACCCATCGCCGCGCTGGATGACAAATATCATCGGCCCCACGATCCCAAAATCACACTTGCAGCCAAGAGCTGGGTCATCGAATTGGCCTGCACTAAACCCAAAGACCTGGGATATGCCGCGGAACTCTGGACGATGAAGGCGTTAGCCGAACACGTACGCATCCGCGGCCCAAAGCTGGGCCATCAATGCCTCGACAAAGCGGCAAAGGCGACCGTCTGGAGAATTCTCAACCAGCGCGAAGTCAAACCATACAAGGTGCAATATTATCTCGAACGCAAAGATCCGGAGTTTGAGCGCAAACAGGCCGAGGTGCTCGTCGCCTACCAAGAAGTCGCCATCGCCAACGCCCGGGGCTTCGATCCCTTTGTGGAGCCGGGTGTGGTGACGGTGTCGGCCGATGAAAAACCCGGCGTGCAGGCCATCAAGCCCATCGCTCCCGAGCTGCCACCGGTTCCTGACAAGCATCCCGGTATCGGGCGTGACTATGAATACGAGCGGCTCGGGACACTGTCGATCTTGGCGGGGATCGATCTTCACTCCGGTTACATTCACGCCAATGTGGAGGAGCGCCACCGGAGCTGCGAGTTCATTGAACTGTTGCGCAGCCTCGACGATTATTACCCTGCGGATTGCCGCATTCGCATCATTCTAGACAATCATAGCGCCCACATCTCGAAGGAAACGATGGCATGGCTTGAGACCCGGCCGGGAAGATTTGAATACGTGCATACACCGAAGCACGCTTCGTGGCTAAACATCATCGAAACGGTTTTCAGTAAGATGGCGCGTACGTTTCTTCGAAAAATCCGTGTTGATAGCAAAGAGGAACTCAAGGATCGCATCCTCCTTGGCATCAACGAGATCAACCAGCAACCGGTTGTTCACAAATGGCGGGCCTTCGATTTGGACTGAGCAGTTGCGCTTGACTATTTGTCGATCTTTTAATGAATCGAACTACTAGTGCCTCCCCAAGGCCCGGAAATGCGAGCGTTCGAGCGGGCGGGGCAAGGATAGTCCTAGCGCCTCTACGGCGAGCCTTAAAAGCCCAACATTTATGAAAATCAATTCTCTAACAGGCCCCAAAACCAAAAAAACCCCGTAACTCGCAAGTTACAGGGCTTAAAGTTAGACGCGGGGGCCAGATTTGAACTGACGACCTTCAGGTTATGAGCCTGACGAGCTACCGGACTGCTCCACCCCGCATGAGGTAGATGCCTAAGCTTTATCGCTCAACGCGGCGTTAGCAACCCATTTTTTGCGGGATCTACGGGATCTGGCAGATCAAAAATGCTGGAATTTTGCGCGCTTCTGGCCTAGACATACGTTGAGTCCGGCAAAATCAAGTTTGACGCGGCTATGGATGCTGTTTCACGCGTTTTCGCCGAAGGATCATGAATAATCCAGGCTAGCACCTTGCGCCATGCAACAGAGGTCGGAGCGAATCGTTAGTTCGCCGCTTTTCAACACCTTCATCATCTGGGTTATCGTCATGGCAGGCGTCCTGGTCGGCCTGACAACGTTTCCGGAGATCTCCGAGCGTCATGGGAAGCTGATCGAGGCGCTGGATGGCGTGGTTCTGGCGATTTTTACGGTGGAGATTGCCTTGAAAATGATCGCCCTTTGGCCTCGGCCGCTCGATTTCTTCCGCGATGGCTGGAACGTGTTCGATTTCGTGATCGTGGTGGTCTGCTTCTTGCCGTTTGGGGGCAGCTACGTCGCCGTTTTGCGGCTTTTTCGCCTGCTGCGGGTTTTGCGGCTCATCACGGCGATTCCGCGGCTCCAACTGTTGGTCACCGCCATGCTCAAAAGCCTGCCGTCGATGGGTTACGTGAGCGTTTTGTTGCTGCTGCTGTTCTACATCTACGCCGTGGTGGGGGTGATGTTGTTTCGCGAGAACGATCCCGTCCATTTCGGCAATCTCTGGGTCTCGCTGCTCTCGTTGTTTCGGGTGGTGACGCTGGAGGACTGGACGGACGTGATGTATTTGCAGATTTTTGGGTCAGACCAGTACGACGGATACAACCAGGACTCGCCACCCCGGGTTTCCCAGGCCATGCCGTTGATCGGAGCGGCTTATTTTGTCAGTTTCGTGCTCATTGGGACGATGATTATGCTAAACCTGGTGATTGGAGTGATTATCAACGGCATGGACGAGGCGCAGCGGGAAATTGCCGACCGCAGCCTTCACGAGTTGCTAACCCATGAAGATGAAAATTTGGCCGAAGCGGCGAGGCGGGAAACGCAGATCAACAAATTGAAGAAAAAATTGGAGCAATTGTCTGAGGAACTAGAACGGCTGAAATAATCGTGATTTGTCAGGGACTATTCCCTCAATTTTTCTTGACCTTTCGCCGTCTGATTTTAAAGCTAACGTGTTATGAAGAAGGTCTCGGCCGCGCTCACACTCTTCGCCTTCTTGATGGGACTGGTTCTCGCCGGAGATCCGGTGGGTAAATCACCCGTCATGATCGCACCTCAAGATCCTGCCTGTTTCGCGCCAGGCTTCGAATTCGGCGCCTATGCGGCCGGGGCTCTGCCCGCAGATTCCGTAGCGGACGATGAGTTGGGCGGAGGCATTAGCCTAGCCTACTTTTTTACCAAAAACATCGGGGTAGACCTGAGTTACGCGGTTTTTCCGTATGATAGCGAGGTTCATTCCGTCACCGCGGATTTGGCGCTTCGCGCGCCGGCGAACTGCATTTCTCCCTACGTGCTGATGGGAGGCGGATTGATCACCAACGGCTCGACTGATGGCCTCTATCGCTTGGGAGGCGGTTTGGACGTTCGGTTCCAAAACCTGGGAAACATGGGCGTTTTTGCCGATGGCGTCTACAACTGGGTGGAGGGCGACAACAACTTCACCATCGCCCGGCTCGGGGTGCGGATTCCGTTCTAAGTTTGGGTCCTTCGCGGTTTTTTGCGTTCGTACAGGCGAATTTCGGGTCGGCGACCCAACAATTTGGGCCGATCGCAAGGGTCAAATCGGTCCTGCGTCCATTTCTCGTGCGCAACGGCCGTTTTCACCGCATCACCGCGGTTGCAACCTGAAGGTTGCGCCCCTAACGATACCTTTGTCCACCCATGCACCTACGATTCGGCATTCAGGAGAAAACCGCGCTGCTGGTTATGGCGGTGGCGGTTGTGGTGGCGGTGGGAACATCGCTGGTGTTGCAGCGCATCAGCGCGCGAATGGTGGAGGAGCACGAGTTGGTGGACTTGGACGACGAATCCAACCTCAGAGCGTGGTCCATTATCGACCAGGTCAACAGTTTTCGCGCGGAACTGGGCCTGCTGGCCAGCGATGAGGCCGTGCGCCTGGCCGTCTACAAGGGCGAGACCGATCCCATCCAGGAACGCGGCTTTAACGTGTGCCGGCAGTGGCCGCTTTACACGAACGTGCAGGTGGTCGATGCGATTCGCGACGACGACCCGATCGACGTGGTGGAACGCATGCGCGGCATCCCGGTCGAAGAGCGTTCCAAGTTGGTGGAGGCTGCCGAATGTGAAGAGCGCGCCATCCCGCTGGTCTCGAAGCATTCCAAGGTGCAGGCGGAGGTGCTGGCACCGGGTTCCGGGGGGCAACCCGGTCTAACCTGGGTTTCGCGCTGGGTGTCGTTTTGCTGGGGATGCGCGCGAGTCGTGCCGCCGGAGGGTTGGGATGGGCCGGTGCGCTACATTTGCATGACCTTGCCGCTGGAACAGTTTTCTTCGCCGCGGCACTTGCTCTTCCTCGTGGATGCCGGCGATGAAAAAATGCCGTTTCTCATCCATCCGGACATGTCGACTGAGAGTGGGCTAGGGGAGGACGGCATGTTTGAGGTGAACTTGCGCAAGGAGCTGAACGAAAAGCGCGACGCGTCGGTCTCCAACCGCTATGCCAGGATCGAGCGCATCGCCTTGTTGCTCGGCGAGCCGCTCAAAGAGGACTTCACCTTCTACTTCCGCGAGGGCACGCCCAGTAAGGCGCTGGCAAAGGTGCTGAAGGACAAACGCAAGAACTCACCCGAGGATTTCGAACTGTTTTTCGATGGTTTGAGCGCGGAATTCGAGTCGATGGGAAGAAAACTGGGCGGGCTGAGTGTGCGGGTAAAAGACATCCGGCTGCTGGCGCGCGATCCGACTGATTTGGACCCGAACTACCGCGGAGAGCGCGCGCCGAACTACATCCAAAGCGTGGAAGCAGCGATGAAAGAGTACGCCAGCATTGCCCCCCGCGATAAAGGCTTCCACTGGAAGGATCTGCTCCCGTGCCGGCATTGCCACATATCCTGCCTGACGCTCAATGTGGATACCGTGGAGGGTCCGCGGCAATATTTGATGATGTATGCGGCGTTTCAGGAGGAATTTGTGGGCGCCATTCGCCACGAAATCCAATCCAAGCTGCTCTGGTACGTCATCGCATTTGGGTTGGCGGCATTGGCGGTGGCTTTTGCCGTGGCGGTGTTTTTCGTCCAGCCATTGCGCCAAATGACGGCCACGGCGCAAAATATCGTCAAGGAAGAAGGCCGGCTTCACGACAAAATCGCGGAATTGCTCCCAACCCTGCCAATCGGCCGCAATGATGAGGTGGGCGACATTGCCCAGGCATCCGAGCGTCTGTTTCAGGAGGTGGTTATCAGCCACGAGCAACTGGAAGAACGCGTGCGCGAGCGAACGCGCGAATTGGAGCGCGCCAACGAAAAACTGGAAGGCTTGGCCAAGGAAAAAGACGCTTTCCTGGCTAACGTGAGTCATGAGCTGCGAACGCCGCTCACCGCGGTTTCCGGTTTTTTGCAACTGTTAGGCCGCAAAAAAACCTTGGGCGAGAAAGAGAAAAACTACGTGGGCAAGGCGTTGAGTGCCTCCGCGCACCTGGAAACATTGATCGACGACATCCTGGATTTCCAAAAAATCATCATGGGCGGCATCACGCTGGATCCGACCGACTTTGATGCCGGCAAAGTGCTGAGCGAGTTGAGCGATGCTCTGCAATTTCAGGCCAAAAAGAACAACAACCAGCTTGAGTTCACCTGGACGCGGCGAGTCGGCATGGTTCACACCGACCGGCAGCGGTTGCGTCAGGTTTTGACCAATCTGGTGACCAACGGCTGCAAATTCACCCGCAACGGCGTCGTCAGCATCGAGGCGGACACCTTCAAACGCGGAAAACGCGCCTGGATCCGTTTTCGAGTCAGCGACACCGGCCGGGGCATGAACAAGGAGGAGCAGAAAATGCTTTTCACGCGCTTTTACACCACCAAAAAGCAAAATGCAGGCGGCACGGGGCTGGGTTTGGTGATTTGTGAGGGTTTGTGCAAGCTGATGGGCGGACGCGTCTTCCTGGAGCGCAGCATGCCGGGCGACGGCTCCACGTTCACCGTCGAGTTGCCCCAGCGCATCGCCGGTCCCGATCCGGAAAGTGTGTCGGACGAAGAGAGCGAAACGGCAACTTTGGACTGAAGGCGAAAAAGGGCGACGGGGACGTGAGGCGTTGCCCACCGAGAATACGTCGGGGAAAAATCATCCCCGGCCGGTGAAGCGGAATCAATCAGCGGGCCGGAATCTTTAAAACATTGTGAAATTATGGAAATTAGAATAAATTCACCCCTCTTTGCTCCGTTTTTTCATGACCGCCGCCCAATTCTCCGATCTGCCGGCCAAGTTTCGCGAAATTTCTCGTTCAGCCTGGTTTCCCTACGCCCTCATCATCATCGTCGCCGCTATTGGCCCATCCGTTCGCGCTAAAAGCGGAGTTTTTCATGGACGACGGCGGGCACATCCTCAAATCGCCCTACGTCACCGAGGGCGATTGGCACGTGCCGGAGTGGCGCTGGCTGCCTTACCTGCTTTGGTCGATGCTCTACGGCTTCATCCAGGCCATTCACCCCGCCGATCATCCGCTGGACCTGGAAGCCTACTCCGCGCTGTTTCACGCGCTGAATTTGGCGGTGCATTTTGGCGTCGGGTGCCTGGTTTTCTTCGTGGGACGCGACATTTTCGAGCGCAGCGGGTTTTTGGCAGATTCCCGCCAACGCAAGATCGCGGCTTTGCTCGGGGCGCTGATTTTCGCCTGCCATCCCATCGGATCGGAGCCGGTTCACTACGCGCGCTGCCTCATGATCGACCTAGTGACGCTCTTCAGCGTGGTCACGGCCTGGGGCATGTTCCGCTTCGTCAAGGAGCCGGGGATCCGCTGGGCGCTGGTAACGACCGGGGCGCTGGCGGGCGCGGCCATTTCCAAGAGCCCGGGAATCATTCACGCGGCGGCAAACGTCGTCATCGTCGGCCTGGCCACGGTTTCCTTCGTCAAGCTGCGGAATCTGCGGCTGCGCGAGTTGGAGCCGCGAACCCAGCTTTATTTCGCCGGTTGCACCGGAGTTTTGGCGATCCTGGCCCTGGCGTTCGCGCTGTTTTGGGACAAACACTTCGGCCTGTTCCACTTCCCGAAAAATTTCGGTTTTCACGCGCTGACGCAAGGCCGCTTGTTCTGGGAATACGTGGCGCGCATCGTCATTCCGGTGAATCAGGCCGCCGATCACTGGGTGCCCTGGACGCTCCGGGCCAGCGACCCGGCGGCGATCCTGGGTTCCATCGCCACGTTCGCGGTTTTCGCGGCTTCAGCGTGGCTGACGATTTTCACGCGCCACCGGCTGATCGGCATGTTGCTGGCGCTGGCGTTGGCCCCGCTGGCAATGCGTTTTGGTTATGTGGTGGGCGAGCTGATGGTGGAATACCGCGTCTATCCGGCCTTGCCCTGGATCGCCCTGCTCATGGGCCTGGGTTTGACTTGGATTTGGGCGAAAAAGCAGGTTTACGGCATCGCCGCCGCCGCGGTGGTTCTGACCGGATTCGTCGTCGCCTGCCAACAGCGTTCGTATCTTTGGAGCGACGTGGACAAGCTGCTGACGAACAACGTTCAGCAGTATCCCGAAGACGTGCGCGCCGTGAGTTTGCTGCAACTGGAAGCCTTCAAGCGCGGCGACTACGGTGCGGTCATGAAGGGGATGATCGACGTGCAAAAAGCCGCGTTTGCCTGCTTTGAGTACAACAAGGAGAATCCCCACCGCATGTATGACGCCAATCGCATCGGCCAGCACTGGAGCGAGGCCCATCAATACGTCGTTTTCGCCATTGCCAAGCGCGACGGCAACCAAAAGGCGATCAAATACGCCGATGCGGCGATTCAGGCGATGAACCAGCTCTACCCCGGCGCCTACATCGACCTGGAAACCGGCGAATACGTCGAGGATAATCCGCTGGTGATGGCGCGTCAGATGCTGGTGGAGTTAGCGGTGCGGTAGCGGGCGAAAACCAGGCTCGCCGACCCGAAATTGGAATTTGGCGCTTGGAATTTGCAATTTCTCAGCAAGTTAGGGTATGGCGACCGCCGCCCCGATCGAGACCATTCCTACGCTGAGCCGAATTCCGGGCCTTCACCACGGATTCGTCCTGCGCACGCCGGGAATCGACGTTGATTCGCCGGACAAAGCGGCGGTGCTGGAGCGGCTCAAACCCAGCCATGAGGCCGCGCGAGCCGAAATCGGGATGGGCGATTGGCCGCTCGTCACCTCCGATCAGGTGCACGGCGCCGAAATTCACGCCGTAACCCGCGAGAACCTGGAAATCAGCGCTGTTGGGCCGATCCCGGACGCCGACGGCCTGGTCACCAACCTGCCTGGCGTGGCTTTGGGCGTGCATGTGGCCGATTGCGGGGCGGTTTGGATCGTGGATCCGGAGATTCGGGCGATCGGCCTGGTTCATTCGGGCAAAAACGGTACGCAGCTCAAAATCGCTGCCCGCGCCATTCAAATCCTCGCCGAACGCTACGATTCGTCGCCGGAACGGCTGATTGTCGCGCTGAGCCCCTGTATTCGTCCCCCCGCCTACGAGGTGGCGTTCGCGGCTGAAATTCGCGCCCAAATTCTCGAAGCGGGCGTGCCGGAATCGCAATTTCACGATTCCGGCGTCTGCACGTCCACCGATCTCACCCGATTTTACTCCTACCGGATGGAAAAAGGCCACACCGGGCGCATGTTGGCCCTGTTAGGCTGGGAATCCGATTCAACCACCCCATGAAAATCACCGCGCCGGCCAAGGTAAACCTCTTCCTGCGCGTAATTCGGCGTCGCGACGACGGATTTCACGAAATCGAGACCCGGATGGCTCCGTTGAGCCTCTGCGATGAGCTGAGCCTGGAGATGCGCGAATCCGGCGGGTTGCAGTTTTCCTGCTCGAACCCGGATTTGCCCGCCGATGAGTCGAATTTGGTCGTTCGCGCCGTTCGCGCCCTGGAAAAACGCGCGGGGCGGCAACTCAACCTTGCCATTCACCTGACTAAACGCATCCCGCTCGGCGCAGGACTGGCGGGAGGCAGCAGCGACGCCGCTTCGACCTTGCGCGGGGTCAACCAGATTTGCGAATTGGGGCTGGAAACCGGTGAAATTCGCGAAATCGCCGCCCAACTGGGTTCCGACGTCCCGTTCTTCCTTCACGGCGGCGTTTGCGATTGCCGCGGGCGGGGCGAAATCGTCGAACCCGTGCCGTTTCCGCATCGTTTGCGCCTGTTGCTGGTGAAACCGGGATTCGGCGTTTCCACCCTGTGGGCTTACCAAAATTGGCGAGATTCCTGTGAAATTCCCGGCGCAACCTACAAATCGCAGCCGCAAACCTGGGGAAACCTGGAAAACAGCTTGGAACGCCCCGTTTTCGCCAAATTCCCGCTTCTCGCCGATCTCAAATCCTGGCTTTTGGCCCGGCCCGAGGTGGAAGCCGCGCTGATGTCAGGCTCGGGCTCAACGACGTTCGCGATTTTGCGCGGTGAAGGCGAAAATTCGGAGTTGGAGGCCGATTTGCGCGCGGAATTCGGCGCGGAGCTGTGGACGGCGGTTTGCGACGCGTGACTGACATGCCCATGCAGGCGAATCCTTGGCGTCTCAGGGAATCGCAGTCGGTGGAATAAGCTTTTGACTTCCCACCAGTCAAATTTTTCACTGCACCATGCATCTGTGGCATCGCTATCTGGGAATCGTCCTCGGAGACTACTATTCCGATGGCCCGGTAGAAGTCATTTTGGAGAAAGACCTCTCCCAACGCCAAAAATTCCTCGATATCCTGCTCTTGCTTGCCGGGCAAATTCCTTGGGCTGCGGAAACCTGCCCGGTTGGGCTGGAACCTGCGAATATTCGGCCTCACAATTTGATCAGTTTCAAGTCGCACCAGGATTTGCTCAATTCCGCCGCGGTCGAGCACCTGATTGCCTGCCTCTCCGACTACCGCTATCAGGCTCAGGCGGAAAAACGGGCCGAACTGGATCCGGACGCGGCAAAAAAAGAACCCAAACTTCTCCCAAACGATCAGATCCGCGCGATCGCCGTCACCGCACGTTACCCGGAAGCTCTGGCGGCGGAATTGGGCGAACGTTGGCGAGAAACCGGAACTTTGGGAGTCTACCAAATGGATTGGGGAACCCGGACCATCGACATCATCGTCTGCCGCCGGGTAGAAGTGGTTGAGCGCAATTCGCTATGGCTGCTCTTCAGCGGTGATCAGGACAAGGTGGCCTTTGGCATGCGTCATTATGGTTTGAAGCAGTCTGACCTCAGCACTATACTCAACGAAATTCACGAAATCACGAACCTGGAAGGACTCAACATGCCTTACACCGTCGAAGACTACAAAAAGGAAGCTAGCGAGCGAGAGGCGATTCGTCAAAGCTATCGAATTGAAGGAGCCTCCAGAATTGTCGTTAGATTGCTGATGAAAAAGCTTGGAATCGCGCCTGAGGAAAGCCTGCCGATCATCAAAAACCTGGACTGCCAGCGCCTGGAGTTGTTAGCTGAAGCAGTGCTCGATTTTGAGTCGGTTGAGGATCTTCGGAAGTGGGTTTCCAAAGATCAGGCCGGCAACGCCGAAGCTGGAGCATAAACTGAATCGGAGGACGTGCGACGCGCGTTGAACGGTTAGGGAGAATCGAAAAAACTGCCAAAGTGACGCCCGTTCGCAAATTTACTTTCCCTCCGCCAGCCACTGTTTTTGCTGCCGGATGTTGCGCTTGATTTCGGCGACGCGTTCGGGCCGTTTCGCGCGCAAACCTTTCAAATATTCGGCCATGTCGCTGTTGTAAGCCTTCATGTCCTCCGGCGTTTGCCCGGCGTCGCGGGTTTGCACGATCCAGTTTTCCAAAATCTGGCGATGCCGGCGCAGTTCGGCGCGAAATTTGGGATTCTTGGCCAAATTGTCGGTTTCCCACGGATCGGCCTGCAAATCGTAAAACTCCTCCAGCGGCCGCTTCGGAGCCAGGAGAGTCGTCTGCAGCGCATCCAGCTTTTTTTCGGCGTGTAACTCGCGAATTCGCGCCACAATCGGCTTGTTGTCCTTGTAGGCGTTGGGTTGAAGATGGGGCCGGTTGGGGTGAAAATTGCGGATGTATTTGAACCGCTCCGTGCGCACCGAGCGAATCCGGTCCATGGTTTCGTCGCAACGGTCGCGGGCGGAGATGACGAAGTCGCGCGGCTTGGCTTGGTCGCCGAAAAGCGGGCGGGCTTCCATGGATTCGGGAATTTCGATGCCCGCGAAGGCCAGGGACGTTGCCGCGATGTCGATGTGCGCCACCAAGTCCTTGCGCCGCGTTCCCGGCTCCACCGCACCGGGCGCGCGAATGATGAGCGGCACCTTGATCCCCTCCTCGTAGAGAAATTGCTTGCCCCGGGCGTGACTGATGCCGTGATCGGTCAGAAAAATGACCGCAGTTTGGTCCGCAACGCCTTCATCCTGCAATTTTTGGAGAATTCCGCCCACTTCCTGGTCGACATTCAGCACGCTGGCCAGGTAATCGGCCCAATCCTCGCGAATCACCGGATCGTCGGGATAATACGGCGGCAAGTTCACCTTCTCCGCGGTTGGCAACTGGTCCGCGGGCAGTAATTCGCGGGAGCGCACTGCACGATTTTTGCCGCCGCTCAGTTGATATTGCGCAAAAAACGGCTGCCCTTCCTCCCGCTGCGTCCAGTCGTTGCCGTCGTAGAGATCGTCCGGCGTCTTAAAGTTGTAATCCGTCTTGCCGATCGCATCCGGACGCTTGGGATTGATGGATTTCGGCGAATTGGTCACGTAGTAGCCGGCAGCGCGGAACAAGTCCGGCAGCGTCGAAATGTGGCCGGGCAAATGGATGCGCAATTCGCCCCGACCGCTGCGATGCTGATGCGCGCCGATGGTGGTTTGATACATCCCCGTGATCATCGCCGAGCGGCTGGGCGAACACACCGGGCAAGTCACGAACGCGTTCTCAAACAGCGCGCCTTCCGCGGCCAATTTGTCCACGGTGGGGGTGGTGATGGTGTCCTCGCCGTAGCAACTGAAGTGGTCGGACATGTCTTCCACCACGATCCAGACGATGTTGGGGCGTTCCGGCAACGCTAGCGCGATGGCGCTGAGGCCTTGGAGGACGACGCAGAGGGTGCAAAGCAACGCTTTCATGCAGGCACCAGATAAAGCGGAAAACGGGGAAGAAAACCCGAAAAAATCGAAATTCGGGCAACCCAATCGGCGTGATGGCTCCCGAAACTGAGGCAATTGGGTCGCATTTCGCGGAATTGCGACCAAAATGCAGATTTTCCATAAAATTTGGCAAAAACCGTTGAGTTGCGTCTCGGTTGTGGTAATTATCTCAAACCTGAAAACTCAACGCGTCCCATGAACACTCTCAGCTCAGTCCCCCAAAAAATCCTCGTCACCGGCGCCGCCGGTTTCATCGGCAGCCACACCGTCGATCTTCTCCTCAACGAAGGCCGCAGCGTGGTTGGCGTGGACGATCTCTCCACCGGCCACTTGGACAACGTGCGCAGCGCCATGGCCACCGGCCGTTTTCACCTGGAACAGTGCGACATGCTCGAAGACGGGCTGATGGACCGCCTGGTCAGCGAATTTTTGCCCGACGCCATCATCCACTTGGCTGGCTTGGTCAGCGTGACCCTGGGCCAGGAGCAGCCGGAGCGCAATTTCCGCCTCAACCTGGAAAGCACCAAGCTGGTGGCCGAAGCCGCGCGAAAAAGCGGGTGCAAGCGCGTCGTTTTCGCCTCGTCAGCCGCGGTCTACGGTGATTTGGAGGAGTTGCCGATCCGCGAAGACGATCCCAAGGACCCCAAGAGCAACTACGGCACGGCCAAGCTGATGAGCGAGATGCTGCTGCAAAGCTACGCCAAAAGCTACGGCATGACCTGCATCTCCAACCGGTTTTTCAACGTGTTCGGCCCGCGGCAAGATCCGCATTCGCCCTACAGCGGGGTCATCTCGATTTTCGCCGAGCGTTTCGCCAGCGGCCGGGTTGCCACGATTTTTGGCGACGGTCAGCAAAGCCGCGATTTCGTGAGCGTTTACGACGTGGCGCGCGGCAACGTGTTGGCCGCCACCAGGCGCGACGTGCCCAGCGGCGCCTACAATTTGTGCAGCGGCAAGCGCAAGAGCCTGCTGGACCTGGTGGATGCCCTGGCCAAGGCCATGCCAACCGCGTTGCCCGTCAATTTTGGCGAAGAACGCGAAGGCGACATCATGCATTCGCAGGGAAGCTGTGACAAGGCCCGCGTTTACCTGGGATTCGACCCCGAGGTGAGGTTTGAGGCCGGAATTCGCGATTTGGTCGCCTCCATGGGCGCCGGAGTTGCCGAACGCGGAGCTGCGTAAGCCGCGGGCGTTCGCGAAACGGATCGCCGCTGACCTAACGTCGATTACTCGGCAAAGTGGCGGTCGTGAAATTTCATCAGTTCCAGACCCCGGTCCTCGTAGATGCCTCTGGCGGAGTGCGCCACGTCTGGAACGATGAGTTTTTCGTAGGGGACACCCAGTTCGTCCATGTATTTCATGAACTTGAGGTTGTACTCATAGTTGAACCCCTTGGTTCCCACCCAAAAGAGGATTTTGAGCGGCGTCTTGCCCGGTTTATCAGCATAGACCTTGGCTAGATCCCAAGCGTTGTAGCCAATCGGAAGAAAACGGAGATTTTCGCTCTCCCAGCCGTCGTTTTGCTGGATGCGTTGCTCCGGTTCGTATCCGGAGCCACCGGGCGCGGCAGTGTTCCACAACTCCGGATGTTTGAACATGATGCGGGTGGTGCCGCGGCCGCCTTGGGAGAAGCCTTGCAAGCCTCGGCCGGCTGCTTCGCCGCGGGTTCGGTAGGTTTTATCGATGTGAGGAAGCAATTCCTTCACGAAGACGTCTTCGCCAAGGCCATTCTCTTTTTGCGGAAAATTGTACCAGCTCATGGGTCCGCCGTTCGGATAAACGTAGATAGTAGGCTGGATATTGCCGTCCGCGATGGATTTGTCGACATAGTGCGCCAAGCTAACGGATTTGGCTTCCGATCCCGGCCGCCCGCCGTGCAGGTGATAAACGACCGGAAATCGCTTCTCCGGTTCCTTATCATAAGACGGCGGCAGGTAAATATAGTAGCCAACGTCGATCCCCATGGACGGGCTGCGAAACGTAGCGTGCTTTACCCCGGACGGTAGCTTTTTGGCCGCTGTGTCCGGTAGCGGATCTACCCAGCGAAAAGGCTTGGGCGCCCTTTTTTTGGCACGGGATTGCTTTTGAGCGACTAGCGCCGGAGCGGCGGCGAAAAGCAGGATGAGGCAGAAGCGGAGCGCGTTCATGCCGTGCAGCCTATCAAGCGCGATTCGCGCGTCAAATGCCCGCCTTCGGTCCTTGCAGGCACCGTTTGTTCGCGAAATTCCGTCAAACGTGCTACACCGTAGCCGCTGCCGTGCCCGATCCCTCTCAATCTCCCAAACCGCGCTGGTCGATCGCCGATTCGATCGACCTGGAATTTTTGCTGCGCCGGGAAAAGAGCGATCCCGATCCAAACGCGGAGTTTTTCGCCGAAGAAGTGGAACCGTGGATCGAGCCGGGAAAAATCGACCGGCCGGACGCGCAGACCCTGAGCCGGGCGTTTTGGCGGTGGCTGCAATTGGCGAAAAATCGCGTGGATGCCGCGAATTTGCCGGGAAAAGCCATTTCCGGCGCCTTTGGCACGGTTGGCGCCGTTAGCGCTCTGCTGATGCTGTTGCTAGGCGCGGGAGCGGTCTTGGGCACCTCGGATCGCGAGGACGAGCGCACCTACAACGTGCTCCTGCTCCTGGGCATAACGGTTGGGATTCAGTGGTTGATCCTGGTGCTGGGCTTGCTGGGGTTCCTGGTTTGGAGCATCTGGCGCGAGCACGCCTTTGTCAGCTTCACCCACCGGGGTTTTCAGGCGCTGATCGACAAATTGGCCCGGCGGACGATGAGCGAGGAAGCCGGCCAATGGTGGGAGGAAACAGCCAAAACCCGCGGCTTGTTTACCCTGCCCGCGCTGCAATTGGCCCAAGCCGCCGGCATCGCGTTTAACTTGGGTGTCCTGGCGGCGCTAATCGGCAGCGTTCTCTTTGATACCGTGCGTTTTGGCTGGGAAACGACTGCGGAGACTACCATGACCAGTGCGCTGCACCAGAGCACCCGGATTTTGGCCGCGCCCTGGGCGTGGATCGACCCGGAATGGGCGCCGGATCGCGCCGAAATCGAGGCTACCCGAATTCGCTGGGATTCCGGCGGCGAGTCCATGCTGCCCGAGGAGTCGGCCGCCGCCTGGTATCCCTTCGTCCTCGGGACGATTCTGGTTTGGGGGCTGCTGCCGCGGCTGTTGCTTTTTGCGCTGTTCGATCTGCGGCGCCGCTCGGCGCTTCGCAACCAACCCTTCGCCGAGCGCGTGCATCGGCAGTGGTGGCGAAACCTGACCGACGTCCCAATCGAGGTGACCACGGATGGTCCCGCTGACGACGCAATCGCGCTGCTGTGGGGCGGCGTGAGTCCGGATGAGGAGCAACTGCGCGTGGCCGGCTTGCAACAGCTTCGGGTGAATCTCGCGGAGATGCTGCCGGCGGGTGGAGCCGAAATTTGCGACGACGAGGCCGCGTTGCAAGCCGTGCAACGGCGCCTGAAAAAGGGCGCCTTGCGAGTGGTCATCGTGGTGGAAGCCTGGTCGCTGGCGCCGAAGGATTTGGGCGATTTTTTGGATCAACTTCGCCAAATCGCGGGACCGGCCACGCCCGTCGATTGCTTCATCCTGGGCTTGCCGCGCGAAGAAACCGCGCTAACGCCGCCCAAGGAAGACGAAATGGCCGTTTGGGAAAAATTCGCCGCTTCACGCAACGATCCGGCGTTGTTCGTGAAACCATGCCGCGAGCCCGCCTGAAGACTCAGTTTCTGGGCCGCCGAATCCGGTTGTGATGGGCGCGAACCCGGTTTTGGAACCATTTCCACGTCCCGCGCGGCTTCCCGCGGTCCAACAGGAAGTGCGGGCAGTTTTTGTGGGCCGGATTGTAGCCCTCCCGCGGCCAATGATAGTGAGGCACGACCTTGCTGACGGAAATGCGGTTGGTGTAGGCCAGCCAAGCCGTCAGCTTCGCCGTCCGGTCGATGGTTCGGGCGATGTCGTTGCCACGATGTTCGGCCATTTCGATGCCGATGGAGGTGTGGTTGCCGGGACCATCCAGGTCGGCATGTTCGCCGGCCTCGTTGGTGGGCAGGTGCTGGATGGCCACGTCCTCTTGCACGGTGTAATGCCAAAAAAGATAGCCGCTGCGCCGTCCGCCGCGCAGTTTCCCGCGCTTCAAGGCTTTGGCGTGAGCGTAGGCGTCGCCGGAATAGTTTTGCGTGCTGTGGATCGTGATGTAGCGCGGCTTGAGCCGAAGCGGATTTCGCCGGCCGTAGGCGCCCTTGGGGATGAGATCCACGCTCACGTTGGCCTCGCGGTAGAGGGCGTCCGGAGAAATCGGCGTATCGGGGACGGGGCCCAATTTTGCCTCCCAGGCCAAGGCGCGGCTGGATACGCTGGCGCAGCTTTCGAGCAAGGCTAGGGTGGCTAACACAGCGAGCGGAAAGAAAAGGATGGTTAGTCGCTTCATGGGGCGGCGTGACGGAATTTTTGCCGATGGTAGATGAATTCCGGCAAATGAAAAGCGTTTTGCGCGTTTTGCTCGCGTTACCTCCAAAACCTTGACGCCGCTGCGCGGACAAGTCATGCTTCCAGCCTCACAAAAACACAGAAACCGTGATGCGAGGACGAAATTCGAAGCTTCTCGCAACGTTGGCCTCAAGCGGATGGGCGCTGATGTTGTGCTGGAACGCGACCGCAAGCGAACCTCCCGAACACAGCGCTCGAATCTATCGCAGCCTCCTCGATCGTCCGGCGTCGCCGCAACTTTTCGAGCGATTTTTTCGTTCCTGGCTGGAGCAGGGCACCGTGGCGGAATTGGCGAATTTTCTGGAAACGCAGGATGATTCCCGGGCCGCAACGTGGATCGTCCGCGCCGCGCTGCACGAAGAGTTGGGCCGCGACGAAGAGGCGATTTTGGCGCTTCGGCAGGCGCGGAAACGCGATCCCAACGCAGCCGAACCCGGATTTCGGCTGGCGACACTTTTGGCCCGAAACCAACATTTCGCCGAAGCCGGTGCAATCCTGGATTCGCTCAAAAACCAGGGTTCGAACGCGGATTTGGTCCGGCGCGCCGCGGAATTGCGCGGAGAATTGTGGCTGCGTCAGGGTGAAACGGAGCGGGCCATCCAGCTTTGGCGCGAAATGCTCGCTGCGAGACCGGACGACGCCGATTTGCGCGAAGACGCCGTCGAATGGCTGGCGCGTGAGAGGTTGCTGGCCGAGGCCGTCCGCGTGGCGCGCGACTTTGCGCAAAAATCTCGCGATCCCCACCAACGCGCCAATCGCCAACTCCGCCTGGCGCAATTGCACGAGGAGGCCGGCGAGCCCGAGGCGGCGCTGCGGATTTATCGCGCGTTGCTCCTGGATTCCGGCCAAAAAACCTGGCTTGAGGCCGAATCGCTGGCCCGGATCGGGACGCTGCTTCGCCGCGCGGGCGGAACGCGGGCTTACGTCGAGTTTTTGACCGAAATTCGCGACTCCGCGCCTAACCGATCGGCTGTGCGGCGCGAACTGGCCCTGGCCCATGCGCGCCAACCGAACAAGGACGAGGCCATCGCCGAATACCGCGCTTTGCTCGCGATTTCGCCCGGAGATCGAGCCATTCGCGAAGGATTCGTGGCGCTGTTGACCGAGTTGGGCGAGCACCAGCGCGCCGTGGCCGAATTGGAGCGTCTCGCGGCTCAACACCCGGCCGACGCGGAGTTGCTCGTGCTTCTGGCGCAGGCTTATCATCGAAGCCAGGCCGACAAAAAGGCCGCCGAAACCGTCCGCCGATTTCTCGCCGCCGGCGAGCCGCTGGAACACCGCTACGCCCGCGCCATCAGCTTGCTGGAGGATTTCCGCAACCCCGAGGAAGCCGAAAAATTAGTGCGGGAGAGTCTGGCCGCGTTTCCCGGCAGTTCCACGGCCAAATTCGCCGCCGCGGAGTTTTTTTACCGTCATTTTCAGCGAAACCTGACGCTGGAAATCTGGTCGGACTTGCTGCGAACCGGCGACCGAAACGTGATCCTGCGCGTCGGAAATTTGGCGCTGAAACGCGGCCACGCCAGATTCGTCGTGGATCGTCTGGCCGAGCGCGAGGCGCAATTTCAGGGCGATCGTGGGCTGTTGGAACTCTACGTGCGCGCGGGCCTGGCATGCGGCGAAACGCGGCGCGTGGAAGCGTGGCTTCGCCCGTGGGTGAACCTCTGCCGCACGCCTCGCGAGCTGGAAACCGCGACCGGTTTTGCGCTCAGCTTCAGCCGCGTCGATCGATCGACGGCACGCCTGGCCGAAACGTTGCTCGCCGATCCTAACACGACCACACAGGACGATTGCCTCGCCGCCGTGCTGCTTCAGGAGATGAACCAGCCTCACCGCGCGTTGCAAATTTTGGTCGGGCGCGCGGCCCGGGATGACGACGGCGGAACCTTGCTCGCGCTGAGCCAGTTGGCCCTGCTGCGACAGCAAATGCGCGATTTCGAAGGCGCGATCGCCGCGTTGGAGTGCCTCATCCAGGTCCCCGGCGGAAATCAGCCGAGCAACCTCCAACGCCTCGCGGATTTGCACGCGAAAACTGGAAACCTCGCCAAGGCCCTAACCTGGCGCCAACGGCTCAAATCCCGCCTACCCGCCAATCCTAAGACCTGGCTCGACGAAGGGCTCATGCTCCATCGCCTGGAGCGCAAAACCGAGGCGATCGCGCTGTTCCGCCAAGCCATCGGCCGGTTTCCCGACGACGAACGCTTCGCCGCGCGCTTAGCAAAATGGTTTGAAGCCGACACCATGTGGGCCGACGCCGAGCAACTCTACTGGCGGCTCTACGAACGCGCCGAAGCCGACACCGCCAAGCGAACCTGGGCCAGCCGGCTTTACGCCGCGGCCAAGGAACAAGGCGCAGGCCGGGTAACGCGCGTGCTCGCCAAAATGCGCCAGCGCCACCAGCAAAATCGCGGCTCCATCGCGCCGTTGCTGATTTTGGCCGAGTTTTATCGGCAGGAAGGAAACGAGGCGGAGGAAAGGGCCGCGTTGCAGCGCGCCGCGCAGTTGGAACCGGGGAATGTCCGCATCGCGCTGCGCGTTTCCGAGTTGCTAGCGGCTGAGGCGGATTGGGAAGGCGCTGTGGCCATGTTAGAGCGCGCCATGTCCCACGATCCATCCGGCCAGGTGCGCCGCCAAATCCCGCGCGTGTTGCTGGAAGCCGGTCAGGGCCGCCAAGCGCTGGAGGAGCTGCTGTGGCTGGCCGACGCCGGAAAAATTGACGCCGATGAAGCTCGCGACCTTGCCGCGAAACTGTTCCGTCAAGTGACGATTCCGCAGGCGGCGCGCTTCATCAACGCCATCTCTCGCCGGGCGCCGGACGACTTTCGGCAGGTCTACCTAACCGGCGTGTTCGCCCGCGAATCCGGCGATTTCGCGGGTGCGGCGGAGGCGTTTGGGAAACTGCTGAGCGGCGACTTTGAGGCCAAAACCGAGTCTTTCGAATCCACGTGGGAGGCGCTCACGAGTTTGGCTCCGCCGGGCGCCGCGGAGTTGGCGCGCTGGTGGAAGGCGCGAACCGCGGCAACGCAATACCGCGGCGATGCGCCGTTTGGCCGGCTGTTTCGTTGCGGGTTCCAAATCGCGGAATTTCACGGCAAAACGGACGAAAAATCGATGCTTTGGCTGCCGGATACGCGAAATCGCGCCCGAATCTGGGGCATCGAGCACCTAACCAACCTCCTCGTCCGTGCCGACGGAAAAATCGCGCAAAGCATCCGCGTTAGGCTGAAAAACGCGGGATTCAGCGCATGGAGCCTGCAAATTCTAGAAGCCGTCCAACGCACCCGCGGCCTACCTCGGGAACTCAGCCAAATCCTGGCCAAAAACCTCGAAAAACCGGACGCGGCCGCGTTTTGGCTCATGCTCGCCGCGGATGGAGAGATCGCACCTGGCGCAAATCCGCAAGCACACGCCCTAACCACCGTCCTGGCCGATTTTCCGGATTTCGCCTACGCCGCCGCGTTGAGCATGCCGGATCCAAATCCGGAAATCCTGGAAAATCTCGCCAAAAACGCGGATTTCGTCCAACCCGGCGTTTTGCGAGTTTTGGCCGCCCAAAAGGCCGATGCCTCCCTGCTCTCCGAGCTAAGCCGCGGCATGCTCGAGCTCGCGAATCGCGACGTCCTCGCGTTTGATGCGCTGTTGCCCGTGGCGGGACGAGCCTTGATGGAAAACGGCCGCCCGGAAGATCTCGCCGCGATTTTGAACCGGTCGATGGAAGTCGCCGGCCAGATTTGGCGCGAAGCCAGCCAACCGCCATTCGACAGCGAGCGGCTCGAATTGGCGACCCCGGGTTTTGCACCCGGAGCACATCGACTTTTGACCAAAACGATTCCCGGGCCGCCGAGCGGTTTCTTCACGCCGACCAGAACGAGTTGGCTTGCCGGCCAATGTCGCGAACACGTCCACCGCCTGGCTCGAAACGCAGCGCACCCCGCGTTGAGATTCACGATTTTGCAGACGGCCGACGTTCAACCTTGGCGCGCGAAGCTGCCGGAACTGGAGTCCCGCCCCGACCTTGCTTGCAGAGCGCTGGCCGGAGAGCTCCTCGACCCGCGCAATGGAATAAATTCGCTTCTTACCGCGATCGACAGCACCGACGAACCCGCGCAGGTGGGCCGGCTCTACGAGTTGCTGCTCGTCCGCCTGGGCGACTACGAGTTGGACGCGATACCGCCTGCCTACCGTGCCCGATTGCGTTCTACGGCCAAGCGAATCGTCAATCGCGAGCGCAAGCTTGGATCTGCCCGCCATTTTTGGATCAACGCCATGCATCGTCTCGGCGGTCTCGGCCCGGAAATCGCCCGATTGCAGTCGCTCCCGCCTTTATCAGCGGCCAAATCCAAACCCTGGCCCCGACCCATCGACGTGCTTCTCGCCAAGGCGGATCAACTCAGCGCCCGCGGCGATTTGCCGGGAGCCGTTTGCGTGATTCGCGGGGCTGTGCTGGACCACGCCAGCGCCATCGTAAGCTGCCAAACCCCGGCCGAACCCGCCCTGCGCGAGCGGATCCGCCTGCGCGGAGAAATTGGGAACGTGTTAGCCGAAAACCTGCGCAGCGAGGCGAATTCAGCCGACACCCACGAACTGGCGCGTTACGCCGCGTTTCTCGAAGCGTTTGCCGATGACGCGGACGGTGCGGCGCGAATTTACGAGCGAATCCTGGAGCAATCGCCGAGCGACGACGCGATTCGCCTGCGTTTGCTGGGTTTGCGCCAGGGTAGGGGAGACGCTGGCGGAGCACAGAAGTTGGCGGCCCAGCTTCACCCGAAAAGCGGGATTCACCTAGCAGCGCCCTGAAATTCGCGCGCGAGCCAGATTTGACCACGCAGAATCGCAGCGACAACATGCTGACGCGCTGATATCCGGGATTTTGTGCGAAGCCGAATTTGCCACGCATTGGCTGGTCGATCGCGACGACATGAAGCGCTCCGGCTTTGCGGTGTTTTGGCGGTAAAATTGCGTTTTGCGCCTGAACGAATCCCAGCGCCGCGTCAACCCGTCACAGTTCAGGCGGATGGGCACCGGCTCTGCGCAGAACTTCGCGAAGTCGAATCAAGTTTAGTCGGTTAAGTGCCAGGGCCACCTCGGTTGCCCTTCCGATGTCGGTAATCCCCTCAATCCGCGTGAAATTTTCTCTCCACTGAAAATGTATTTCCCACGCATCGTCGCGCGGGTTGAAGAGCGTCACCTTTTCCCGGGATTCCGGGTCGGTCGCCAAAATAAAGTCACTCTTTGCGTTGTTACAGCCTCCGCAGGACAACGCCAAATTCTCAATGCTATCAGAGCCGCCCCGGCTGCTTGGATGGATGCGGTCGATCTGAAACCGGTCCGGTGAAAACTCTTCCTGGCTTTGGCAATACTCGCAACACTTTCCGGCCCGCGCTGCGACTTCTTCGCGCATCTTTCGGCTCACCGACATTCCACTTAATCCAGTTCCCGCGGTTTGATCCCAAGCTCGTCCATCAGTTCCCGGAGCCCCACTCCATGCCGCTTGGCGACATCCGAGACGCAATTCATCCTCCGGACGTTGTATTCTTCAAGGGCGTCGGTTAGAACGCTTAGTTCCTGATGTTCGTCCCGGCTTATGGTTTCGGCCTCTCGTTTCCGCACAAGTGCGCTATATCGTTCCCACTAGGAATCGGAGAATCCGCGGTCGATTTCGCGAAGCAACGCCTTTTCTGCATCTGAAAGATGAGTGTCCGAGTTCGCCAAGCCTTCGGCAATTGCACGTACGGCAAACTCAGAATCTCCAACACCCGCGCGCTTGGCTTCAAGGCGAAGTTTTTGCTCCAGTTCGGTGGGAAGTTCGAGGGTGATACTCATATGATTACCTGGGCAGGTTAACCATAAATTCACCCTCAATCCACGTACAAAAACTCATTCGCGCTCATAAGCGCATGACACAATGCGGCCAATCCCAGCAACTCCGGCTCCGCATTCTCCTTCTCCGCGGGGCCGATGACCCGTTCCAGCTTCGCCGGATTTTCGCGATAAAACTCCGTCTGCGCCTGGACGAATCCTCGCGCTGCCGCCGCATCTTCGGCGTTCGGTTCGCGGCCGTAACACAACCGCCAGGCAAGCTGGATTTGCGCGGCCAAATCGCCATCGCGCTCGGTTTGCAGCCGCTCGGCGAAATGCTGGGCGAATTTGCGCATGCCGACGTTGTTCATCAACAGCAGGCTCTGCGGGCTGACCGTGGTGACCGGCCTAACCTCGAAGTTGGGATCCATCATGCTCGGCGCGGAGTGGATTGTCGCATTCAGTAGAACTCCGGCAAATCTTCGTTCTGCCGCCTCACAAAGTAGCTTTTGCCAATTCCGCCTTTCCGCTGATTTCCCTTCGGCGGTCGCAAGCTGTCCAGGCGCGGAAGGTTCGATGGATACCCGAAAAAACGCCGCAAAACGATCATCCGTGTTTGTTCGGGCAATGACGCAAGACCGTTCAGAACGTGAAAGAGATCGCGGCGAAATTCCACCAGTACGGGCCGGCTCAATTGACACGCGAGAATCAGCACTTCCCCGTCATTGGAAAGTGATTCAATGACGCCGTCGCTCCGAATGAGAAGGTGATCCCGCAGCGGAACGCGCGTGGGATCAATCAGGTCTTCATCGTCACTCTTTGCCCCATTGCAGCGACAACAGGCGTAGGCGAGGTTCTCATAACTCCCGATCAATTCGGGAAATTTCCCTCTCGGCTGCAAATGTTCGACGCTGAATGCCGCCTCACCTTCCGGGCACCAACGCTCGCGCACCAAGCAATAGACGCACCGAAATTCAAATTCATCACGCAACCAGGGTTTGAAGGATTTGGCATCGGCATAGCCTCTGGGACCATGCCGGCGCGCGTGTGGTTCGCCCGGATAGGCGAAGGGCGCGATCTCTTCATAATCGGTCATTGGGCCTCATCGGCCATGGTCTTCATTTGCACCATCGTGTCTTGCAACCCACGGTCGAAGGATTCGAACCGCCGGTCGAAATCTTGCTGCAAACCGTCGAGTTCGTCTTGCTCGGCCACGGAAAGTCCATGATGCACGCTGTTGCGGATCAGTTGCAAGCGACGTCGATTTCGCGCCGGCCAATCAGCTTCATCAGTAGTCTGTTCCACCGCATTCCGAAGCAGTGCAACGGCAAATTCCTCCAGGCTCTGCCTCTGCTCTTCCGCCTTTTCAGAAAGAAGCCCGGCAAGCTCATCATTCAAATTGATGGCAACTGACATGTCGTCAGGTTAACCGGAGAGTTCGAAACTCGCAACCCGGACGCTCACCCTCAATCCACGTACAAAAACTCATTCGCGCTCATCAGCGCATGACACAATGCGGCCAATCCCAGCAACTCCGGCTCCGCATTCTCCTTCTCCGCGGGGCCGATGACCCGTTCCAGTTTCGCCGGATTTTCGCGGTAGAACTGCGTTTGCGCCTGGACGAATCCTCGCGCTGCCGCCGCATCTTCCGCGTTCGGTTCGCGACCATAACATAACCGCCAGGCAAGCTGGATTTGCGCTGCCAAATCGCCGTCGCGCTCGGTTTGCAGCCGCTCGGCGAAATGCTGGGCGAATTCGCGCATGCCGACGTTGTTCATCAACAGCAGGCTCTGCGGGCTGACCGTGGTTACCGGCCTAACCTCGCAGTTGGGATCCATCATGCTGGGTGCGTCGAACGTGGCGAACAGGTCCACGGGGCGCGTGCGGCGCACGGTAACGTAGATGCTGCGACGAAATTCTTCGCCCTTCAAATCGACGAATTTGCCCGTCTGACGGCCGGCGGAATCGGTGGTGTCCACGCCGACGACGATTTGGCCCTCGGTGTTGGGCGTGATGGGGACGGGCTCGCCGAAGAGCTTGGCGTTGAGCTTTCCTGACACGGCCAAAAGCGCGTCGCGCAGGGTTTCGGCCTCCAGACGACGCACGTTCTGGCGGCTGAGGAGACGATTGTCAGGGTCGATTCGGTCACGGTTAGGGTCGCGCCGCGAGACCTGCTGCCAGGTGCGGCTGGTTAGGATTTGGCGGTGGAGGCGCTTCAAATTCCAGCCGTGCTCCATGAAGTCCGCCGCCAGCCAGTCGAGCAATTCCGGATGGCTGGGGCCGTCGCCCAAAACGCCGAAGTCGCCGGCGGTGGCGACGATTCCCTTGCCGAAATGATGCATCCAGACGCGATTCACCATAACCCGCGCCAGCAGCGGATGACGCCCGTCGGTGATGGCCGCGGCGAAGGCGAACCGGCGTCCGGTGGTCGGCGAATCCTCCGCGTTTGGTGGAATCGAAACTTCGCGCCAGCCGGCCAAAACCGACAAATCCGAGGGCTGGACCTGCTGCTTGGGCGATTCCGGATCGCCGCGGTGGAAAACGTGGGTTTTCGGCTCGGAGCCAGGTTTTTTCGGCCGCTCGGTGAAGGCGTGGATGCGGCGAACGGCCGGTTTTTTGGCGCGAATCGCCTTGGCTTCCTCCACCATTTTTTTCAGCGTGGCGGCGTGCTTGGTCTTGTTTTGCTGGTCGTAGAGGTAGAGCGATCCCGCGCTGAGCCGGTCGATTTTCGGGTGCTTTTTCAGCAGCGCGGTTTGCTCCGGCGTGCGCTTTTTCGCCTCCGTGCGGTAGGCCGCGCGCAGGTCTTCGCGAACCGGCGCCTCGGCCTTGGCCAGCTCTTTTTCCAGCACCTCGGTGATGAATTCTTCCTGCTTGGCGAGGCGCCGGGTGTCTAACTTTTTGGCCTCAGCCTCGATTTTCGCCGCCTCCGCGATTTCCGCTTTCGTCTGGATTCCCACCACGCGCGCGGTCGGATTTCGCCACGCAGGAACGTCGAAGCCGGGCTCGAAAATGGCGCGCAGCCGGTAGTAATCCGCCTGGGAAATGGCGTCGTAACGGTGGTCGTGACACTGGGCGCAGCCGACGGTCATGCCGTAGAGCGCGGTGCTGACGATCTCGAGCGTATCGGCCACGCAATCGTTGCGCGAGGTGATGTTGTTCAGCGCGCCGGTGCCGTCCGGGGCCATGCGCAGAAAGCCGGTTGCGGTCAGCAGTTGCTGGTGGCGGTCGCGCTCCTCCGGCGTGGGCGAATCCGCGTGCAGGCCGGCTTTCGCCGCGATTTCGTCCCCGGCCAATTGCTCGCGCACGAACTGGTCGAACGGCATGTTTTCGTTAAGCGCGCGGATGACGTAATCGCGATATCGCCAGGCGTGTTGGCGCGGCAGATCCTTCTCCGTGTAGCCGTCGGAATCCGCGTAACCGGCCACGTCCAGCCAGTGGCGCGCCCAGCGCTCGCCGTAATGTGGGCTTGTTAGGAGCTCGTCGACGAAATCCGAAAACCGAAGCTCGAAATCCGAATTTGCCGGTTCGGACTTCGGGTTTCTGATTTCTGATTTTTCGAGTTGCTTAGGCGTCGGCGGCAGGCCGGTCAAATCGTAGGTGGCGCGGCGAATCCGCGTGATGGCGTCGGCCTCGGGCGAAAAATCCAGGTTTGCGGCTAGGAGACGCGCGGCGACGAACGCGTCGATGGGGTTCGCGGCTTCGCCCGGGATTTGCGGCTTTTCGATCGGCTGAAACGCCCACCAGCTGCGTTCTTCCTCGGTGAAAACGTGCTCCGGCCCGAGTTTCTCCGGCTCCGGCCGTGCGGTCGGCGCGCCCTGTGCGATCCACGCCTCGATCAGCGCGATTTCCGCCTCCGGCAGCGGCGATTTTCCCTTCGGCATCTCGCCGGATCTGAGTTTTTCCAGCAGGTGGCTCTGCGCCGCGTCGCCCGGCAAGATCGCGGGACCGGAATCGCCGCCCTTCGCCAAAAATCGCCGCAAACGCACGTCCAGCCCACCCTTCAGCTCCTCCTCCTCGCCGTGGCAATGGAAGCAGTGCGTTTTGAGGATGGGGCGGATGTGTTTTTCGAACAGCGGCTGCTGGGGAAGCTGGGATTCGGCCGAAACCGAGCCAGCGATCAGCAGCGCGGCCGGGATGAGCCAGACGGACCGCATGGTGGTCTGAACACGGGCGGAAGGGCGGGGATTTATCGTGCTCCAGTCTTGAACGCGAACTGTATTTTCGACAAGGGCGCAAAACCGATCATCTCACGCGCACCTAATGCTTTCGAATCATCGCGGCACGGCGAACCGGGTAAGAACCGCCATCAACGCGGCTCGCGAATCGCCGCAAACTGGCCGCGGGCAAAAGTCGTCTGCTGATTGCCACGTTTGCCATCTGATGGAGGATCCGGATTTGATTTGTCCGAACCGGTCTGTCGCTACGGCACCAGACCGCGTTCCATCAGAGCGCGATAGAGTTGCCCATAGGCTTGATCGCTGGAGATGTTTTTGGGATCGACGCCCAGTGCTGTCGAAATCCGGATATCTCCCTTCAAAACCTCCCATGCTTCTAATCCATGCTGCTGGACGTGCCAATCAAAGAGTTTCTCGACTCCTTTGAGACCATTTATCATTTGAAACCCTCCAACGACTCCAGCCTCCGTTATGCGTGTGAAAAAGTCGGTCTCTTCGTTGCCTTCACCCCTAATCCTTTCTTTCATCTCTTGTATCACATCCGCCTCCAGCCCGGCAGTCCTTCGCAAAACCTCAAGCTCAAGGGCCGGCTGCATCTTGCAGATCTTTTGCCAGAATTGAGTCGATTTCCTGATGTGCGCGGCCACAGCCGGATCTACACCTCTCAGATCGAATCTTTCGACTTCAGCTAGGTTACTGCGCACTACATCAAAGTATTTGCTTCCCGCGCTTCCTGTACTCGCCCAACCTGGCTCGGGAAAAGTCAAAATATTCATCTTGTAAACATTGGGTGGTGCCAACCGGATATATTCCGACCACACGGTGCGAGTGTTTGCGTCTTTTCGTACGCCTGCGGCGAGCTCTCTCCGGGTTTCCGGCTTCGGGACGGAAGTCTTCGAAAACCAATCCAGGGCTTCTCGAAGGTCCATGTCGCTACGCTTGGAAATTCGATAGCCCGTGATTGTGCTACGCATCCTATACGGCAAGTTACCCCGAATCAATTTCAACTTTGCCTTGTCCTCCGTCTCAAAGGTCAGGCTATACGCATTGCGGAAACGGTAAGCCAATACACCATCCTTGATCTTCCATCTTCCGCGCCAGGTCGAGGTTTTGCCATTTTGACTCGTCAGTTGCACGCAGCGCAGATCGTGGCTATATCGAACGACAGCCAAAGCGTTGCCATATTTGTAGCCCCATACTCCAACAAATCGTTCTTCGGAGGTATTGGGTTCGCGGGCCTCGATATTTGAGGCGATCGTTAGCACTGCGAGTATTGCGATGGATGTAAATTTTCTCACTTTCTTAAATTTGTAAATTTTCGGTTATGTGCGAAGCGCCGCGCCTCCGAGAGACGTTGCCGTCTGTCGCCGTACGATGGCGGATTTGGGGGCGTCGACTTCTTGTCACAGCTCGCAATGGATATACCGAAAACTAGTCCAATGTTAAGGGTTAGGTGGTTCATTATTTGTAGATAAATAAGTAGACAAATCAGTGTTGGATCAAAAGAATCAATTTCTCACGGTGTCAGTCATCAGGCCAAATGCTAAGTGTAGTTTTGGCTTCAATTATTTTGCCATTACGAGAAATCCTAAGTAAACACTTATCTCCGGCCTCAAGAGCGCCAATCGCCTCTATCGCATCGCTTGAGCTATGTACGATCGTGCCATTTATGGCCAATATTCGATCACCTGGAAACAGTGGGATCGCGCTAGCGGGAGAATTAGAGATCAATTTTGTAATGAAGGCTCCGTCATTTCTCTTTTCAAATCCTACGCCCAAAAAAGGTCGCTTTTCGGAAAAAAAATAGATATACCAATTCACAAATAGGCTTAAAGCTAAGGCCAGCCCTCCAAGCACAATGGTTGCTCTCCTGAAGAGCAGATCCCTGTGATAAAGGGCTGCGCAGACTACACCGTGACTGCTAACCGGCCTCCATTGACAAAACGGTAATCCGAAAGAATCTACCACGCGTTTCAAGCGAAGAACCCAGAATGCGAACAATACCATTCCACAACCCGAAATAACTAGAGCGTTTCCGGCAATGTTTGCGAGAAGATAGAGAGCCGCGATGAAAATTGGCCCGTAGAAGAATATATTTCCTGTATCAATGGCGGCCGGATTTCTTTCTTTCTGAGTGGATTCATCAGCAATGAACATCCGAAGATTGGCATATGAGTGTAATTGATCTTCGACGATTGCAGAACTGTTTGAAAGGCAGACTACATTGGCGAACAGGTTGATTAGACTGTATTGGTCCCGAAAAACCGTCGGCGGAGTATTCATTACACCAATGAAATTCCCTTTTGCGACTTTTGTGGGAAGATCTTTACCAGTCCGAGCCAAAAACAGGTCATTGAAGGCGTGTCTAAAATTTGTGTAGGCTCTGTGGTGGCTTCGCGAACTTACCGCAAGCACAATCTTGTCTGGCACGGAATCCAACGCTGTTTCAATCTCCCAGCGCAGCCCATCTGGTGGATTGGCTCCATCAAGGTCGGCGGAGAATACCACCAGGCACGCTTCCTGCATCAGTCTTGTGACTACGATTTTCCAGCCATCCCAATCATCCGATTCCACGTACATTCGCGGCACGCCCAAACTGGGTACTCGCTCACCCGGACGACCAATCGCAATTACAGGACCTACTGTGTTCCAAAAAACCTGATCGAGATCCATTTCGTTTGGCATCTTTCCAAGAATGCCAAAGCTCTTCTTGTCCGTCCCAAAGTTCCTGAGGTGGACAACAGGAGGTCTTGGATCAGAACGCAGAACTGAAAATGGAGATTGAGACCCACTTCTCTTGATTGCGCTCTTTATCTGAATCCAAAGTAGACCGCAGGCCGCCAAGATGCCAGATATGAAAATGATTGACAAATCCTCGTCAACTATCGCTTCGTGAAAAGGTAGCAAAATGCAAACGGTTCCGGGGAGTGAAAAAAAGAGCACTACAATAGGCGCACTTTTCAAAAAGCGGGATAGGATACGGGATCGGAAAAGACTTTCCCTTACCCTCGCATTAGGGAATTCCAACCAAGTTGGAGGATCATGCTTGAAGCGTATCCGCTGATGCATTTCTCGAAAACACACCCAAAACAGCAGGCCTAAGCAGCTGAACAAGATGACATCTCTCCACCAACTTGGAGAAATGACCAAGTCCATTTTGTCAGGATCGGAAATGACTTCCGGCTCCATGGCCGGCGACATGACTAGCATCGCGTTCAAGTAAGCTGCGGTCGATAATGCCAAGAAGCCTATCGAAGCAACCAAAATTAGTTCATTTACGATAAGCTGTGTGAGCGACTCGGGAGTTCGTCGGACTTTCTGGATTGTCCAGCGAAGCGCAATGCCTGCCACAAACGCAACACCAAGGAACCCAATAAAATCTTTGTTTGTAAAAACCGTTTGGAGAGACTTACCAAAATCTGGTGGGGGCGATTTGGGATCTGTTTTGATATAGTCATAGCTGCCAAGAACTAACATTGCTAAGGCTAAGAGCGGCACGAAAATAAACGCTGCCGGAAGAAGTTTAAGGCATTGCACGAACCAAAGAGCCAAGCGCTTTGAAAATCTTGGTTTGCGGGTGTTGAAAAGGGGAAGATCACCAAGAATCCGCCATTGTCTGGTTCCCAAGAGCCGTATTTGAGTTCTCGAACCAATTCGCCGCTCGCTCATCAGGGTGCGCACCTGTTCGGTAGTGAGAGCAACGTCAAAATTTTCCCCCAAATCCCAGAACGCGTCGTTAAGGTTTGTTGCTTTCAATGTCGTTTGGCCTAATTGATGTTAATGTAGACTTGGTTCGTGCGTCGGTTTTTGACAACACGATTGACCACATGTCGGTAGCTCTCGTTTTCCCTTGTGAACTTTTTGGTTTTGCCCCTTCTACCGATCAAAATGAGCTGGCCTGAGGAGTTGGAATCAATTTGATCCACTTTTCCATTTCGCCATTGGATCAAAATTTTGCTTCGGTTCGCAATCAATTTTCCATTCCACAACTCCTTTCCTCCTTCGGCATTGACCACGGTCCCTAACACACGACCTTGTTCTGAAATTTCGAGGATAAGCGTCTGAAACAATCCGCTTTGTTTCCATACTCCAGAAAGCTGCCGGGCATATCGTGCAGTATGAACAGGTCTTGTTTCCTCGACCAATTTTTGGGTAGGTCGTTCCCCCATTTGTACGGTGATGTCCTCTTCTTGTATGACAAGGCGGTCTTTTTCTTTTCTTACTGGAGCGAAGATGCGCTTTTGGGTGGCATTAATCCTGTTTCGAATGGTTTGTTCAGCCCACATTTGGGCAAAAGCTTTGAACAGTTCTCCTTTTGCCGCGTTTGCAAGGGAATCGAAGAAATTGTGCTCTTCAGATTGCAAAAACAGTTTGAAAAACAGTTGTCCCCCGGCTCCGTAGATTTCCTTGAGGAAGACCTCCTGGCCGCTAATTTCTGAGGCTTCGACAATAAACATCTTGGTCGCAGCCTCGTAGCTACGCATCCAATCAACTGTTTCCCGAATGTGGCGCGACGGCTCGTTTTCCAATCCCTGCGATGTTGCGAGAATCACTTCCAGTTGCGAAGGGAAATTTGATGCAAACGGGCTTTTTGATAAGTATGCGTTCCAAATTGCTTTTACATGTTCGCCATAGATGGGAGGTGGCGGTGGTTCATCTACAACTATATGGTGGCATGAGCTTACAGCAATTGAAAGCGCAGTGACTTGAACAAGACGTGAGCCGAGCATTATATTCATCGTATTTGGAATTTTGATACCATCGTTCAATCCAGCTTATAGTATCACCGTTATAGGGCTGATGCGGAATCGGTTATGAGTTGAGAACGTTGACGAGAAAACCCACGCTCCCTATCCCGCCGAGGATGAGACCAGAAAGCAGAATGAAGCAGTTCCCGCTCCTTGAATTTTGCTCTGCATACGGACCAGTTTTCGTGTTTCTTTCGTAAAGATCGCGTGCTGCGGTTTCTTCAACTTGTTCGTGGTGAGATTTCATTGACGTATTTTGTATTTGGTTGATTGTTGGATCGGTTGGTAAGGAAATAGGACGAAAGGGGAAGTATGCACGAGGCTAATGCGCACGGTTTACCGTTCCATGACTGGCGAACTCAATTCCTCCATAACTGACTGGTGGCAGCGTTTTGCGTAGTTCTTGAGTTCCACGCCATCTAACAAAGTCAATTGAGCGGGAGGGAGCGGAAAGATGGTGGAGAGATCCTCAAAACACCCTGACAACTTGAGACGTCTTTTCGCATCTTTGAGATTGGAAAGCACATAGTCCCTATCTCGATACTCAGCCGTTTGGATTACGTTGGCGAGGAGGTGGGAACCTCCATAAAGGCTGTGGGCGCGTTCCAAGTAGTTCTCTTGGTGTGTTGGAAGGGCACCGAATGGGTTGAATTGACTGACGCATAGTGCCAAGACGGCTGCGATGGCGACGATCCACGGAAGGAATGTTAGGGACCGGCGGTTCGCTCGCGATTGCTTGTGCGTTGATTCGAGGTCGCGCAGAAACGCATCCACGTTTACATGGCGATTGTCCGGATTTTGATTGAGCGCCTTCTTCAAGACCGTATCCCAGTCTGCGCTCAAGCCATATTCACTGGGCAAATCGCCGGAAATCCGTGGCGCCTTGCCGGTAAGAAGCTCGCACAGAATGACGCCAAGCGAGTAGATGTCCGATTGCACGGTTGGCATGCCGCCGGAGAGAAGTTCAGGAGCTATGTAGCCAGGAGTTCCGGAGTTCGAATCCGCGGTGGTTTGTGTGGAAAAGGGATCGGGGTCCAAGGCGATGCCGAAATCGAGAACAATCGTCCGCTCGCCTTTAGCCACCATGATGTTGGAGGGTTTAATATCGCGATGAAGGATGTTGTGATTGTGGGCGTGACGAATGCCGTTGGCGATATCTCGTATAATTCGCAGGATCCGGTTGATGGTCAGACGTCCGGATTTGCGAAGATAGGACTCCAACGTTTCACCATGATGAAACTCCATGACGAAATACGGGTGTCCGCTAACAGTTATGGCGTTTTCGAACACGCGAACAACGTTCTCGTGGTTGAGACGCCGGAGAATGGCCGCTTCGGCTTGGAATCGTTTGAGGAAACCTTCCTGGAGGAGGGCTTCGGGACGGAGAAACTTGATGGCGACCTTGCGCGAGTTGTTGTTGAGATCCTCGGCGAGGAATACGTGACCGCTCCCGCCTTTGCCAAGGGGTTCGAGCAGGCGATATCCAGCTTCCTCAAGCTCGGAGCTTAACTCTTCGAGAGTCGGGAATAATTCCTCGCGGAAGGGCGGCGGGAAATCGAAGGGGTTGAGGGTGTCTGACATGACAGGTGCCATCACCTGCCAATTCGGAAACGGAAAGTGTTTGTACGTTAAAAACGCGAATTTTTTGCTTTTTCTTCCCAAGCCTCCCGCATCGTCCCCCAATCCTGGTGAAAGTTTTCCTCAGTCGGGTCCAAGTGCGAGGTTATGATGGCAGTCTCGGCAACCGTGCGTAGGCGCTGCAATACTCGGTTGACGTGCCCCTGAAACGTGGATTGCGGCAGTCCAAGTTGCTCGCTTTGTTCCCGATAGGTCGAAGTCTTGGAGAGGACTTTCAAGCAGGCCGCGAAAATGCGTTCGCCATCCTCCTCCAGGCATTCTTCTTCTTTCACGATTCTGCAGATTGTTTCGACTTCTTCTTTGATCCAGGCGCGTTCGAAATTCGGGTCGGTTGTTGATACGGACTCATTTACCGAATCGAATTCCTCGTGGGGAAACTGCCCTCCCCGTTTTTTGGCGTTGATGTGGTCCAGGTGATCCTGCCAATGCCGGCCCAGAGCGACCCTCAGCAGTGCGCGGAATTTTCCTTTGGCAGGCTCGGCGTTTCTGGGTAGCTGCCAGTCTTCCGCCATAAAGCGTTCCTGAAAAAAGGATTGGGCGAGGTCTTCGGCGGTTTCGCGATCGGTCAGATGCCGGAGCCTTTTGAAGGCGAATTCGCGGTATTTTTCCGCCAGTTTCTCACGGAGATGATTGCCGGTGGGATCGGGTTCTCTGGTAAAGGCGTGGCGAATCGCGGTCCACGGGGTGGGATTGATGGTGAGTGTCGAGTCCATTCCTACGGCGTCAATTGAGGTGATTCGACTGAAGAGATCAAGCAGATCTTCAATCGTTGCCGAATTCGGGCGACGCCGAGTTTGTCCACGAATTTGAATTCGCACAACGTTAGGATCTTATCCGCCCGCTTGAATGCCAGGTCCAACGGGGCGCCTTTTTCCGCAACCGAGCCGCGCTGGAACCAGGACCCGGCTTCGTAGCTGATCCCGGAGAAACGCAATCCGCTATCGATACCGCCTACGCGGAGGGCGCCTACGATTTGGAGATCGACTACTCGGCCACGCCCGATCCGCAGTTCAACGAATCCGATGCGCAGTGGGCTGCCGGCCTAACTGCCGAACCGTAGCCTGCCAACACCGGATTTTCGGCACAATGTTAGGAGCCTCCATCGCGAACGACGCGAAATCCGGCGTAACAAAACGCGTCGCCTGCTTCGCCGTAGCTTTTGGAGGCGCATCGGCTGCTTAGGGGGGCGGTTACCCACGATCCGCCGCGCATCACGCGCCAATCGCCGTATTTGTGGTTGGGCGAGTCATCCGGTCCCTTGGGATCGGTGATGATCGGCAACGTGTCAGGGTCGTCGTGGTTGATGTGGCCGCCGGTGAGTTCGCGATAGTGCTCGGCGTCATATTTGTCGCTGCACCATTCCCAGACGTTGCCGTGCGTATCGAAGAGGCCCCACGCGTTTGGCTTACGTTTGCCGGCAGGCGCGGTGTAGGCGTAGCCATCGCCCTTGCCGGGCTCCAGATCGGCGATGCGTTGACGCAATGTTAGGCCCGGATGGGCCGCTTCCAGCGCGGCGTCGGCCACGTTGCCGTAGGCATAGACCGTACCCGCGGAATCGCCGCCCAGGTAGCTGGTTTTTGTGCCGGCGCGGGCCGCGTATTCCCACTCCGCCTCAGTTGGCAGGCGGTAAGCAGCGTTTTCTTTTTTGCTAAGCCAGGCGCAAAACGCCACCGCGTCCTTCCAACTCACGCAAACCACCGGATGGTCGTCCCCTTGCTCGAAACCCGGGTTTTTCCAGGTGCAATCCGGCTTGGTCCCAAATTGCTCCACGCCTTCCTCCTCAACCTCGGGCAAAAACGCCAAAGCGCCCGCGCCATTGGTCTCGGCGGTGGTGCGGTAGCCGGTTTCCTCGATAAACCGACGAAATTGCGCGACCGTCACTTCCGTCGCGGAAATCGCGAACGGCTTGGTTAGTGTGACTCGATGCCGAGGCCGGGAATCGTGGTAACCAACGCCGCCGGTCGAAAGCGGGTGATTTTTGCGCAAATGATCGCCTTTGATCGAGCCACGGACGTATTCGCCGGGCTCAACGCGAATCATCCGCATGCCCAGCGAGTTTTCCTCAGCATTCGCCGCCACCAAAGGCAAAAGCAGCGCCAGCAACGTCCAACGTCCTAACATCACATCAACTTGTCGATCGTTCCCGTGCTGTCGTGAAACGGTTGCGGCACTTGCACGCCGATCCGCTCCGTCATCGTGAGCCACAAATTCGCCAGCGGCGTATTATCGGGCAGGCCGATGTGGCCTTGATGCCGAATTCCCAGCCCCGCTCCGCCGCTTAGCATCGTGGGCAACAAATTGCGGCTGTGGCCAATGCCCATCCCGCTGCTGAAACCCAGCGCGGCGTGGTCTAACAAGCTTCCCGAACCCTCGGGAATCGACTTCAACCGGCTGAGGAACCGCGACCAGTGCCGCATGTAAATCGTATCCGCGCGGGCCAATTCATCCAGGTTTTCGGCGTTGTTGCCGTGGTGAGTCAGGGAGTGATAGTCCTTCGAGAGGCCCCATTCCGGATACGAGCCGCCCTTCAGCTCGGTTCGCACCACGTAGGTCACCACGCGCGTGGAATCGGTTTGAAACGCCAGGGCGATGAGGTCGTACATCAGCTTGGAATAGGCTTCGTAGGAAAAATCGCCATCGCCGCCAGGTGGAATCGCGGAACCGTAATTGCCGATGCCGTCCAGCTTCGGATTCGGCTTGGCCTTGGCAGCCCACTGCACCTGGCGCTCCAATTCTTTCTCCAACTCGCGTACGGACGTGAAATACTGCTCCAGCAGTTGTTGGTCGGTTTTGCCGAGTTTTTGACGCAAGCGGCCCGCGTCTTCGCGCACGAGATCCAACACGCTCTGGCGATGGCGAAATTCCGTCGATTCGTTGGCTTTTTCCGCCGCAGTGGCCGGGCGAAAGAGACGGTCGAACAACGCCTTGGGGTCGTTTTGCGCCGGAAGCGGGACTCCCTGGCGATTCCACGAGAGCGTCGCCAAATCCGGACCGCCAAACCCGGTTCCGCGCTTGATCGACATTTGCAGCGAGGGAAAACGCGTGTCCTTCCCAATCGCCTCAGCCACGATTTGGTCGAACGAAATGCCCTGCTTCTTTTCCCGCGCTATTCCGGTGGCAAATGGGTAGGTCCCCTTGTGCCCGCCACCTTCGCGCAGATACATCCCGGACAAAACCGTGAAATTTCCGCGATGCTCCTCCAGCGGCTTGAGGATTTTGGTCGTTTTGAAGCCGGGACCGAAATCTTGCGGAAAAAACTCCCTAACATTCATCCCCATCCCAAAGTAAAACAGCCCCAGCCGCGGTGTTCGCTCCGGTTCTGGCAGCGCAAACGCGGATGAAGGCATCATCGCCTCCAGGTAAGGCAGCGAAATCGCGGCTCCGGCTCCGTGGAGCAAGGCGCGGCGGGAAATGAGGGCTTTTCGATTCATGGCGCTCGTCATTTGGCTGGCGAAACTCAATCACCTCAAGCCGTTGGTTGGCAAGGGGTTTGCCCCAAAAAGAAACCGCCCCTCCGGCGTGAACCGGCGGGGCGATTTTTGGGTAACTTGGGTAACTTCAGATAAAATCCGGCATTTCAGTTCCGGTCCGCTTTGCGGGCCAGGTAATCCGCCAGCAAAAGTTCCTCCGGATAGCGGGAAATCGCGGCCAGCAAGCGAATGTAGCCGTATTCCCGGGGAGAAATGGCCATGGCGCCGGCGCCGCGGTTTGAGGTGATGGTTTGAGGGTTGGAATCGATTGTCTTGGCTGTGTCGGTCATGATGTTGGCGAGACGGTGGGCTTGTCAGAGTTTGCGGTCCGCCCCATTCCAAAATTTCCGCCGTTTTGGAACGCAAGTTCGCGCAACCGCAAAAAAGCTCCAAGCCTCCGCGGGGAGACCACGTTTCACTTGCTCGTCTCTTCGATCCGCCGCAGCAACTCCGCGCGCTCGCGAAGCATCGGGGGAGCCTTCGCGCCGTCGGGGTAATCGGCTTCCAGCGCCTTTCGCGCCTCTTCCCAACGCTCCTCAGCCAAAAAAATGTGCGCCCGCGCCAAGACTAGCTTGCCGAACCACGCGGGCTGTTTCTTCGTCGATTCGCCAAGTTTCCAGGCCACTTCCAGCACGTTCAGCGCATCGTCCGGCCTGCCCAGGTTACTGAGAATCCGCGCCCGCTCGTAAGCCGCCCAACCTCCCCGTGGCAGCGCTTCATCCAACTCCGCCAGGTTTTCCGCGATTTCCGCATCGGTGAACAAATTTTGCGTCACGAGCTGACGCGAAACCTGCGCTCTGAAGGCGAAGGTTTGCCGCAAATAGTCGGTCTTCCAGATTTCGCGCAAGAGCGCCGCGCGATCGGCCACGGGTGTTTCGCCAACGCGCTTCGCATCGTGGAGACACTGCATGACGCGGAAAATCCGGCTGTAGCGCCGGCCCCAGTCGAGACATTTTTTGCGCTTGGCTTCCGGCAAGGCGGCCCACCAGGTTTCGTGCTCGTTTAGCCGGCCGAGGAGGATGTGGCTGACGATGTTGACGCCCATCAAAAAGCTGGTCGCGCCGCTGTTGTAGAGGTCGTCGGCTTCCAGGTAGTGCCGGCAGACGGGGATGAGTTGCTCGGCCAGTTTTTCCGGGTTTTTGCGCCACACCTGGTCTAACACAGGCACCAAATCTTCGACGATTTCGTACTGCGTCCAGCGCCGGCCGCTGTCTTCCTCGGCGTCGTTGACTTCGCCCAAATGACGCGCCAACGGTCCGGCGTCGCCACGGTAAAGCGCGCCCATGATCTCCCCGCGCGCCATCCACATTTGACCCCGAACCTCCAGCGAGCTGCCGGCTTCCTGAATCTTGCCGGCGCTGAAGTTTTCCAGCTCCTTGGTTAGCTCAGGATACAGCTCACGCGCGGCGATTCGCGAAACGGCCAGGCGGGAGAGCGCTTTGTGCCGCAACTTTTCGCTGGACCACTCGATTTCGCGAAACCGCTTGGCCAAAGCGCCGACGCGTTCGTGAAAATTCGGCTTCGGCGGCCCGATTTTCCCGCCGCGGTTCACCTTGCCGTCCGGCGTGTGGGCGATGAGCAATTCCGCGTAAAATTTGAGGTCGGGCTCGGGAATTTTCGCGAGAAATTCGCCCAGCGCGGCGGGTGGCGGGCCGAGGTGTTTGGCGTTGTTGTAGTGCCATTGCTGGGTGGCCCAGGTTTGGCGGAAGAGCCCGGCGGCGACGTCGGTTTGGCCGCGTTCGACCAGCAGGACGACGGTGTCCGGGTATTTGCGCAGACTGTCGCCGTGCTGTTGCAGCAGCCGGTTCAGGTCGCTGGTGGCGCCGGCGCCGGCCAGGAAACGCAGCATGCGGCCGGAGAGAACCGAGCCAACGGAAAACGCGTCGGCGGTGGGTTGTTGCCGGTTGGCTTCGCGGCGCAAAACGGCCCGCCAACCGGCGACCAGGCGGTCGGCGAGCGCTTGCCAGGTTTCGCGGCGTTCGGCGTGGTCGAAGGCGAGGCAAATCTCGCCGATGATGTCGTCGTCGATGGCGAAATCGGCCTGTTGCATGGCTTCGGCGAGAAATTCGGCGATGGCGTAGGCGACGTCGGCCGAGAGCACTTGCTCGTCGTTGCACTTGGCCAGTTGCCAGGCAAAACTGCCGCGCCAGGCTAACGAAAGCGACTCATCCTGGACCCGGTCGAAGAAGAACTGCTGCTCCTCGTTCATGGGCCGGCCCGGTGGATAGCGACCCTGCTCCCACTCGTGCGTTAGCCAGTGCAGACGCAGCCCCATGCGCAAGGCGCGGGCTAACTCCGCGTGCTCGCCGCGCTTCTCCGCGGCCTGCAGTTTGCGGAAGAGCGGCTTCCGCTCAGGCAAGGGTAAATCGTGCAGGTACATGAACCCTAACCGAGCCATCAAATCGACTCGCTGACCCTGACAAAGCTCCCCAAGCCGCCCGAACACGCGCATCATCCGCTCCGACTCCGTCCCGCCTTTTTCCGCTTCAACCGCGCGATCCAACACGTCGGCGGCTTCGTCGATCCAGTAGCCGTGCAGCACCAAATTCCGGCCTAAAATCGGCGAATTCGCCACGCGCATGAAAAACGGCAAAACCTCCAGCGGCGGGTCGTCGTCCCAGGCTTCGCGCAGGATGGAATCGAACGTGCGGTAGAGGCTGTTGACCGGATTTTGGCCCGGTTTGGCCGCCTGCCATTGCCGCGTGAGCAGCGCGGCTTTTTCCACCGCGTCGGCCGCTTGAACGGGATCGGCGACGATCATCTCGTCGATCTGTCCTCGCAGCTTGGCTAGGGTGGAACCCAGGTTGAGCTCGGTTGGCGATTTCGCGCTCAAGATGCGCCCGGCCAGCCCGCGCGCAGCTTCCAGGTTTTCGCCCAAAAGTCTCGCCAGCCGCGATTTTTGCTCGTCGGTGATCTTTTTGCCCTTGATGCGGTCGCCGGCGATCGCGGCCAGCGCGGCGCGTTCGTCCCCGCGCATCCGCTCCAATCCGGCCTTGCGCGCGTTGATCCAGAAACCGAGCCAGTTTGCCGGATTTTCGCGCAAATACGCCCGCGCAAACGTGGACGCGAAGGTCTTGCGAGGTAACCCATCCAGATAAGCCACGACCTCGTTGCGCACCGCTTCGTCGGATCGCGCCAACCGGCTCAAAACCAGGCCGAAGAGCGTGCGGTCCAGGCCGTTGGGTAGCGGCATCGCACGAAATTCGTGCGCTTCGCCCAGGCACGGCGTGTTGTGCAGCAGGGCGATGGCGGCGGCCGCGCTGTCGTACGGCTCACTTGCCTTGGGTAGGCGAAAATAGCTGTAGCGCCCGGTCTGTTGCTCCAGCCCGCGCGTGGCGGTGACGGCCACGGCGTAGAGTTCCGGCTGCTTGGCGAGCCTGGACATCATGCTGAGAAAATCGCCGAACAAGTCGGTCGCCGAGCCCTGAGTGCGCTGCCAATACTGCTGCGAGGCGTAGAGCCCCAACAGCTCCTGGCGATGCTCCTTGGGGCCGGCGAAGCGGTCGGCGATTTTCGCGCAAACCTGGGTTGCCGCCTGCCATTTGCCCAGTTCCACCAGCGCCTCAAGGTAACGCGTAAGCTGTCCCTGCGCGTTGTAGTACTGCGCGGGATTTTCCAAAAGTCGCGCCAAAACCAGCGCGGAAATGTCGCCGGGCGCGCCGCGATCTTTCCACGCCAAAATCACGCGCTCGATCGCCGCCCCGGCTTCCGGCGATTCCACGAAGGCATCCGCCGCGGCCGCGAAATCTTCGTCCGCACCGGCGTAGAGCGCGGCATAACGCTCAAGGTGAGCCGCGAGTTTTTCCCAGCCCGCCTTCCTAACCTGCGCGATAACCGCCGAGCCCGAATTTCGCTCACCGCGGCGCCCGGCATCGCGCAACAGATACTCCGCCGGATGCAGGTCCACGCCCACATGTTCGCGCTGGGTTCGGCCGAGATCTGGCACGCTTTCCTCACCCGCCAACGCGCTGGCGAGCGCTTTCTCAGCAGCGGCGGTTAGGGCGCCGGGCTCGTCTTCGCCGGTCTGCGCGATCAGGCAACGATGCCGAAACACCGCCCGTTGCAGGTCGCCGATCTCCACGCTTTCCATCGCCGCGATCAGCGCCTCGCCCGCCTTTCGCGCCGCTTCGCGATACCCGGCCAACTCCTTGCCCCCGATCGTTCTGCCGTAGCCGTAGTTGCTGCCGCGAACCTGCACGTAGCCCTCGCCATCGAAATTTGCCGCCTGAGTGATCCCCGTGAGGACCGTCTCCGTCCAGCCTAACGAATCGCCGGATTTTTCCGCAATTTTCGCCAATTTGGGCAGCGCCGCGGCGACGGTTCGCGCCAACGGCGGCCGGTCGGCCATGTTGTAATCCGTGTTGCGCCAGTTTTCGGTCAGCACGGAGATGACGTTGAAGATCGAGTCCGGCGGCGCGGCCAAAAGCAGCTCCACCGCCGTTTTCTCATCACCCAGGTTTGCCAAAATGAGCTGCGATCGCGGCACCGCCAACCCGGGATCGAGCTTCAGCGCCGCGCGGTAATCGGCCTGCGCTTCAGCCCCAGCGCGCCGCTCGCGATTCGAACTGTCGAAGGCCAAAAGCTCGCGAATCGCGCCTAACCGAGCCAAACCCAGAGCATCCAGGCTCTCGCGCCGATTCGTGCCGAATCGCTCCAGGACGAACTGCTGCACCGCGCCGCGGTTCCCCTTCACCGCACGGTTCCAGTCCTCGATGTCGCCGTCGAACCTGCCTCCCGGGGTGAGAAATCCGCCGACACTGCGCCGCAGCAGGCTGTAGAGGACGGTGGCGGCTTCCTTCGTCTTTCCGGCGCCGGTTAGGCGATTGAGGCGCATTTCCGGCGTTAGCGCGGATCCGGCTGAGGATCCCGGGAAGGAGTTGCGCTGGTTGGTGGGCGGCGGCGCGGAGCCTAACCGAGCCACCATCTGCTTCTTCATCCCCAGTTTTTCAGCCTCGTCCAGCAGGTGGAGGTGCTGATCGCGGCCCTTGGCGACGGGAGCCAGCCTAACCAACGCCTCACGCGCGGCTTCGCGGTCGATATCGCCGGCGCCGGGCATTTGCGCGTTGAAAGCCAGCGCGCCGTCGATGCGTTTTCGCCACGTGGCGTCGCCGGTGAGCTTGCGCGCGCGCAGGAACAATGGCGTGGCTGCCGGCGCGCGAAACGTGGACGAAAGCCAGGCCGCGGCGGTCAAAATCTCGCCCGCGGTGGCTTGCGGATCGCCTTCCAGCTTCACGATGGCGGCGTCGATTTTTTCCGCATCGGCGGTGCCGAAAATCAGCAAAAATCGCAGGGTCCGGTCTCGGACACCGGTTAGGATGCGCTCGCGCTCGGCGGCGTCGAGTTTCGTCCAAGAACGCAGGTTGGCGTTGCGGCCGTTTCCATCAGCGGGGCGAACTTGAGCCAGCACGGGCGCGGGAAAATCCGGCAAACCCGGCGGAACGCGGCCCATGCTCCGGACGAGCGCCTGGTAGGACTGGCTAGTGTAGACGCGGGGGTGAAACTGGCCGTCGTCCGGGGTTTCATCCGGGTTTTTGCGGTAACGCGCAAGCTCAGCCTGGAGCAGGTCGACCCACGCCGCCACGCCGTCTTGCTTCAATGTTAGGGCCGCGACTCCCGCCAGCAGCGCCGCACGAATTTCGGGATCGTCCGCGTTTTCGAACCAGCGAACGTAGGTTTCGCCCAAAAACCCCACGACCGCGTCCTGGCTGGTTCGCGAGGTGCCGAGCAACTCCAGCAAGCGGTCCGAGGGCGCCTCCACCCGCGGCAACGTTTCCTCCGCGGCGCGCTCCATCAGGCCCTGCGCCTCATCGGAATCGATGCCCCAAACCGCCGCGATGAGCGCCAATTCCGGGTAATCCTGGCGAAACAACTCGTAAGCCGCCACGAAGTCTTCGCCGGCCATTTGATACCGCCGGTTGACCACCGCATCGGCCCACAACGCCAGGTTTTGCGGGTGTTTTCTCAGCACCGGCGTTACCGGCTGGTAGGAGTAACGCGCGGACGGCTCGCGCAGATCCAGCAACGCGGGCGCGTGCGGAATGCCGGCTGCGGAAATCCGCTCGGCCAGGCTCTCCGGCTCCAATCCGTCGTCGTAGACGATGCCGCGCAAGTGGCGCAGGGCCAGGGTCCGCGCATCGTCAAAATTTTCCGGCAGAGCAACGCGGTTACCCTGGCTTTGCACCCAGCCGCGCGCCGTCATCATCCAGTGGCTCTCGCTGCGATAGCTGTAGGCCTGAAACCTGCGTTGTCGGAAAAAAGTCTCCGCTCCCGCGGGTAGCGAAAAACCGTCCCAAGCGTCAATTTCCGGCTTAGTTTCGTCGGTAGCCGGCTTAGCTTGGCGAGGAGATTTGGCCAGGTTAGGGTCCATCTCCAAAATCCGCAAAAATCCCTCCATTGCGGCCTGCGATTCGCCCACCTCCTCCCGCGCGATCGCCGCCAGGTAATGCAAGCGAAAATCGTGCGGATTCGCCGCCAACATCGGCGCGGCCAGCTCATGCAACGTGAGCCAACCCGCGCTGCCGGCCAGCCGCTGGGCCACCGCCTCAAAGTCGTCCGGGCTCATCCCGCCCTCCGCGGAAAAGAGCAGCCGCAGCCCCTCGCTTTCGTTGCCCAGGCGCATGTGCGTGGAGGCGAGGCGCTTCAAAATCACCTCGCCGCGATCGTGCTGACGCGCGGCTTCCAACGTGCGAATCGCCGCCTCCGGATCGCCGCTTTTTTCCCGCGCGGTTGCCAGTTTCAGGTGCAAATCCAGGTTTTTCGGCTCGATCCCCAGCGCCTCGCGCAACCGCTCGATTTCCCGCTCATGATCGCCGTTTTGCGCGTGAATCGCGGCCAAAACGCGCAACGGAAACGTGCTGCCGCCACTGCGCCGGCGCCGCTCCTCAAACTCGGCGGTCACCAGGTGCAAACGGCCTAACGCCGATGCTGCGTCGGCCCATTTTAGCGCCCAGCGGATGCGCGTCGCCTCGCTCTCCTCGGTTTCGTAGAGCCGGCGAAATTCGCGCTCGGCCTGGGTTTGGCGGCCGGTGTCGGCGTAGGTTTGCGCCAGCTTGGAGCGGACGTAGCTTTCGTCCGGAAACTTGCGCGCGGCCTGTTCCAGAACCGCCAGCGCCTCAGTTTCGCGGCCGGTGCGCTGGAGCAAATCCGCCTCCTTCAAAAACGGCGTCGGCCGTCCGGATTGAACCTGCTTCCACTCGCCGACCCACCTGACCGCAGCCTGGAAATCGCCCGCGCGTTGGTGGATTTCCACAAGCCGTTTCAGGTTGCCCGGCGTGCGGTTTCCCGGCAAATCCAGCGCCGCCTCGGCCACCTGCGCGGCGGCGGCGTAGTCCTTGGCGCGGGAGTGCATGCGGATGCGTTGCTCGGCGGCTAACGCGGCTCCTGTGCCGTCGATTTTTGCGAGCACAGCTTCGGCGTCAGGCCGGTTGCCGGCTAGGTCGAGCAACTCAGCGAGCAGGCAGCTCTGCTGGATCGCCGGCTTGTCGATCGCGCGCAATTCCTCGACAACTTTCGGCAAATCGCCGCTCTGCAGGATGACCTTGCCGGCCAGATTCAACGCGTCGCCAAGCTGATTCGCGCCCTCGGCCAAAATGACGAGCCGGCGGGCTTGCGGGATGACTTCGCGCGTCTTCGCCAGCGGAATCGCGGCTTGGCAGAGTTGGGCCAGAAACCCCGGATCGGACGCAAATTCCTCCACGCGCTCGTGGAGCAAATCGTAGGCCGGGCCAGGTTGATTGCGCGAACTCAGCACCCGCGCGATTCGCGCCGCATCGCGTCCATCGCCCGCTTTCGCCGCCGCGCGCCACTCGGCAATTGCCTCATCCCGCCGGTCTAACCGAAACAAAAACGCCGCCAACGCCTCGCGCGGTTCCAGGCTCTGCGGAAAGGCCTCGCGCATGGCGCGATACGTCTCCTCAGCGGCCTCGTGTTGCTCGAATTGCTCCAAAGCGCGTGCCGCGCGGAGGTAAGCAAACTGCGATTTGTCCGAGCTTTCGAGGTAGGCCGCCACACTCTCGCGCGCCGCCGCCGTTTTGCCCGCGCGATGCTGCAACCCGGCGATTCGCAGCTTCCACTCGCCATCGCCGCCTAACGCCTCGGCCTGAGCCACGGCCTTCTCGTGCAACTCCAGGCGGTCTAACAGAGCCACATACGCCTCCCGCGTTTTGCGGTCGCCCGGCGTCAAATCCAGGATTTTTCCGAACGCCTCGTCAGCGCCGGATTTATCCCCGCTTTCGGCCAAAAGCATCGCCTGAGCCCGCAAAATCGCGATCCGCTTCGGATGCGCCTCCGCCAATTTCGCCACGTGCTCCTGCAACCCGTCCAAATCGTCGCTGCGGCGGAATTGCGCCTCGATTCGCGCCAAAATTTCGCGTTCCAGCCACGTTCCCTGCCCGCTCTGTTCCAGCACCTCGCCGAGCACCTGGAGCGACTCCGCACGCTCATCGCGCAACGTCCGGATTTCCGCCAACCTAAGCCGCGCCAGCGCTTTTCGGTAGGGATCGTCCAATTTTTCGATCCATGTTAGGGCCGTGGCGATGGCATCATCTGTCAGCCCCTCCTCCACCTGGAGATCGACCACATCCTCGAACGTCTCATCGCCCGGATTCGCCTCCAGCAGCTCCTGCCACCGCGCCAACGCCTCATCGCGCCTACCCAACCGAGCTAACTGACGCCCCAGCGCCAAAAGCGCCTCCTCGCGCTGTTTTTCGCTCAAATTCGTCCCTAACGCAGCCTCCAAAGCGGCGACGGCCGCCTCATTTTCTCCCCTTCGGGTCTCCAACCGCGCCTTCGCCAGCCAACCGTCCGGATCCTGCGGAAACCGCATAGTCACCGTCTCAAACGCCGCCAACGCCCGAGCCTCCTCACCCTCACGAAGCCAAAAAAGCCCCAAAATCACCCCATCCGCCGCGTTCCCGGATTTCGCGCGATTTTCCAAAAAAGCCGTCAACGCATCGAAAGTCGCCTCACCCGCCCAAGCCTGACAAAACCGCTCGAAAACCGCCCCCGGCTCGGGTCGCTTCAGCAGCAGCTCATGGTAACGCAGCGCCTGCTCCGGCGGCTCGGCCAACGCCGCGGCGATGAGGACGAACCAAACGGCGAGGGAGCGAGAAATTTGGCAAGCCATGGCAGCGCGGGCGCAAATCAATCCACCTTCAACAGTTGCACCGCATCGGCGTGGACGTTGCCGTCGGCGCCCTTTGCCAGGATGATGACCGCGCCTTTTTGACCGGCAGAAAACTCCCGGCGCCCCAGCGAATGAAAGCCGTGCTTGAGCAAGGCGGCTTGGCGCTGATCGACCACTTTTTCCGCCGCCACTTGGCCGCCGATTTCCAGGTTGACCGCGGTTTTCGTCGAACGATTCGGATGCGGTTGCCAACAAATCCGCACGTCCCAGGTTCCGGCCTCGGGAATTTCGAATTCAAAGCGCGCTTGCGCCGAATCATTGGGGCCGTGGTAGCGGTAGCCCTCGTTGACGAAGCCTTTGAGCCCCGTGCCGCCACCCCAGTTTCCGGTAAATTTTGCCTTCACGTCGTCAATCACGAGGCCTTCGAGCTTTTTCAGTTCCACGCCGCCGGCCGAAGCCGCCAAGGACATGGGCTCGAACTTTGGCAGGGCGGGATCTTCGAAAAACGGCGCGCCGATCGTTTCCCGGCGCATGTTTCCGGGCAATTCGAGCAATTCGACCAACTGCGGCAGGTAGCTCTGGTAGACGTAGCGCGGGGTGCAACCGTTCTTTTTGCCGACGGCGGCTGCTTTGCCGACAACGACGCCCATCATGCCGCAGGTCTTCATGACGCGCACGGTGCCCAGGGCCTTGTGGGTGACACTAACATTGCGCCCAGCCATGAAGAGGTTGTCGATGTTGCGGCTGTAGAAGCAGCGGTAGGGCACGGCGTATCCGCGGCGCCGATCCACGCCTTTGCCGTGCACCGCGTAGCTGATGAACGGGTTGTCGGCGTATTTGCCGAGGTAATCCTCCTTGGGGTAATGCAGGTCGATCGACCACGTCGTCAACACGCAGCCGTCGCCGAATTCCCGGCCGGAGACGATATCTTCCTCGGTCAAAATCACGTCGCCCAGCAGTTGCTGCGTTTCGCGCGGGCCACCGACGTAGGCCATCCAGAGCAACTCCGCGTTGGCGTGGTTGTTCCCGGTTTCATCGCTGCGGGCGTAGGCACCGTTGTTTTTGATCGCGTTCCAGGCGCCGAAGTTGGCGCGCAGGTTCCAATCGCGAATCAGCTCCAGATCATTCAGCGGGTGCTTGTTGTAGCCGCTCTCCCAGAACCATTGCGCGTGATGCTTTTTGGGATAGGGAAACTCGCCTTCCTCCAGGTTAAGAGCCCACGGCGTTTTCGCGAAGGGCTTGGACGAGTCGGTATCCTGCCAGCGCCACATGTTGCTCATGCCCATGCGGCCTTCGGGAATCATGGTGCGGTCCGCGCCGGCTTTCAGGCCGATGTAGCCGTGACCGGTGGAATCGCAAAAATACGGAGCGCGAAATTCGCGAATCCGGCCGGTGCGCGTCTCCAAAGCGCGAACGGCCTGGATTTTGGTCCCGTCCATCAGCACCTCGTAGGCGTGATGGCCGAGAAAAAGCGACAAATTCTTCTCCGCGTGGGCGATTTTCTCCTTTTTGGCGTCTCCGAACTCTTCGTAAAATCCGGGCGAAGATTTCGCGTCATCCTCAAACTCGCGGATGATGTCGCCGACCGGGTAGAGGCCGCCGGGAGTGTTCCCCATGGCCCAAACGCGGACCTCGGAACTGCCGTTGCCGCCGAGCACGTCGCGATTTTGCACCAACGCCACTTTCAGCCCCATGCGCGCTGCGGAAATGGCTCCGCAGCTTCCCGCGTAACCGCCGCCAATGAAGACGATGTCGAACTCGCCCCCGTTTTCCGGTTCTTCGGGCAAATTTAACGCTTTGCGCCGCCAAACCGGCAAAATTTCGCTGGTATTGTCCGGCGGCTCGTCGCTTTGACTGAGCACGATTGCATCGCAGCGCCCGCAAAATCCGGTCAGATCACGCAAACGCAGTTCCACCTCGCCGGCGCTCAGTTCAACCGATCCGCCATCCTGCCAATGCCACTCCGCGCCTTCGGTTCCAAACTCGGTTGGCAGCGTTTTTCCGCCAATTTCGAGCTGAAATCGGCCCGGTGCGCCGGGAGCCTCCCACGGCGCGACCCAATCCTTGGTTCGCACCCAAACACGCCACGTTCCGGCTGCGAGAAGTTCGATTTTCGTCGCCGCATCCTCCACCGGCTTGCCCAAACCGTGCGCAATGAGGTAGGGCGAGCCCATGATCTCGATGAACTGGGTGTCGAGCTTCCAGCCGCCGTGTTCGGCGAAGGATTCGGCCTCGATGAGGATGGGATCCGCGGCGAGAAGCGTCAGTTGTGTCCCGATAGCGAGGAGGAAGGCGGTTAGGCGGGCGATTTTCATGGTCGAATGTCGGTGCGAACCACTACTTACACCTCCACAGCCGGCTGCAAGCTTTTCGAGATCGCTCGGAGGCGCTTGCCGCTGCCTTGGGAACCAAAAAAACCGGGCGAACCAACAAAAATTGGTCCACCCGGCTGAGTTTTGGATTTGGCTGCTTGAAAAACTAAGCTGCGTTACATCATGCCGCCCATGCCGCCGTGGTCGTGGCCGGCGGGTTCGGGAGCCGGGGGCTCGGGAATGTCGCTGATGAGGCACTCCGTGGTGAGAAGCAGGCCAGCGATGGAAGCCGCGTTTTGTAACGCGCTACGCGTCACTTTGGTGGGATCGACCACGCCGGCTTCAATGAGGTTTTCAAAGTTGCCGGTGGCAACATTGTAACCTTCGCCGCCGGAGGTGCTTTTCACCTTCTCAACGACCAGGGCGCCTTCTACGCCGGCGTTTTCAGCCAATTGACGCAGCGGGAACTCGATCGCTTTTTCGACGATTTTCGCGCCGGTAGCCTCGTCTCCCCTGACGCCTTTGACCTTGCCAACATTGGCCTGAGCGCGGATGAGAGCCGTGCCGCCGCCGGCGACGATGCCTTCTTCCACCGCAGCGCGAGTGGCGTGAAGGGCGTCTTCCACGCGAGCTTTCTTCTCCTTCATCTCGGTTTCAGTGGCAGCGCCTACGTTGATAACGGCAACACCACCGGCCAGCTTGGCGAGGCGCTCCTGGAGCTTCTCGCGATCGTAGTCAGAGGTGGTTTCCTCAATCTGACGGCGGATTTGGCTAACCCGGCCGCTAATGTCGTTGCTCTTGCCTTCGCCTTCAATGACAACGGTGCTCTCCTTGTCGATGCGGACGCTTTTCGCTCCGCCCAGGTCGGGAGTGTCGACGTTTTCCAGCTTAATGCCAAGATCTTCGGTAATGACACGGCCGCCGGTAAGCACGGCGATGTCTTCCAACATAGCCTTGCGGCGGTCGCCAAAGCCGGGAGCCTTAACGGCGCACACGTTCAGGGTACCGCGAATCTTGTTCACCACGAGGGTGGCAAGCGCTTCGCCTTCCACGTCCTCAGCAATGATAAGAAGCGGACGGCCGCTCTTGGCGACTTTTTCCAGCACGGGGATAATATCCTTAAGGCTGGTGATCTTCTTCTCGTGAATGAGGATGTAGGCGTTCTCAAGAACGGCCTCCATGCTCTCCGCATCGGTCACGAAGTAAGGCGAAAGATAGCCTTTGTCGAACTGCATCCCTTCGACGACTTCGAGGGTGGTTTCGATCGACTTGGCTTCCTCCACGGTGATGGTGCCGTCCTTGCCAACCTTGTCCATGGCGTCGGCAATGATTTTGCCGATCTCCTTGTCCCAGTTGGCGGAAACGGTGGCCACTTGGGCGATTTCCTTGGTGCTGTTGACCGGTTGGGAGATGTTTTGCAACTCTTGAACCACCGCGTCTGCGGCCTTCATGATGCCGCGCTGCAAGCTGATAGGATTAGCGCCCGCGGTAACGTTGCGGAGGCCTTCACGATAGATGGCCTCGGCCAACACCGTGGCGGTTGTGGTTCCGTCACCGGCAACGTCGGAGGTTTTGGAGCTTACCTCTTTAATGAGCTGCGCGCCCATATTTTCGTAGGGATCTTCCAGCTCAATTTCCTTGGCAACCGTCACACCGTCTTTGGTGATGGTGGGGCTGCCAAATTTCTTGTCCAGAATGACGTTGCGGCCGGCAGGTCCCAGGGTCGCTTTGACCGCGGCTGCCAGTTTGGTTACACCGTCCAGCAAGTTATGCCGTGCGGTTTCGTCGAATTGTAATTGTTTAGCCATTTTTGTGTTATGCTTAGTGTGTTTAGTGTTCCGGGAATTAGCTGATAATGCCCAGGATATCGCTCTCGTTTAGGATAAGATGTTCGGTTCCATCTATCTTGACTTCTGTGCCGCCATATTTGCTGATCAGCACTTTATCGCCGACGTTAACGGTGAAGGAAACGTCTTCGCCTTCATCGTTCTTGCCAACGCCTAAAGCAACGATTTGAGCTTCTTGCGGTTTTTCTTTGTGCGCATCCGGGATGATAATTCCTCCTTCGGAGGTTTGTTCGGCCTCTTCGAGGCGTTTCACCAGGACGCGTTGGCCCAGAGGTTGGATCTTCATATTCGCCAATTTGGTTGGGTTAGTGTGTTTTCGGTTTTTGGTTTGGTTTTTTGTTGATTCCCGGTTACCCCGCCTTCCGGCCGCTTTTTTGGCTAAACGGCGGAGGAAGCCGGGAATCGCTCTTAAGTTCCCGCCACCAAGCGGGGATAGAAGGAGCGGACGCTTAGTTTTGTCTGAATTGTCAGGTTACTTGTCGTCCACAACTTCAAAATCTGCATCTACCACCGATCCCTTGGCCTGCTTGGGCTCATCGGTCTCGCCAGCGGGTGAATCTTCGCCTTCCGCCACAAAATCGTCCGGATTTACGCCGGCTGCTTGCGCCGCGGCCATGGCTTGGGCGAACAGTTTCTCCACTTCATCAGAGGCCGACTTGATCTGGTCGGCGTCGTCGGTTTCCAGCGCCTTTTTCAGCTTATCCACGGCGTCGGTCAGCGGCTTTTTCTGCTCGTCGGTCATCTTGTCGCCCAAGTCGTCCAACTGCTTCTCGATTTGATACGCCATCGTCTCGGCCTGGTTGCGCGTCTCGGCTGCTTCCTTGCGCTTCTTATCCTCGTCAGCGTGTGCCTCAGCTTCGCGCTTGGCCTTTTCGATTTCATCGTCAGAGAGCCCGCTAGAGCCTTCGATCGAGATTTTTTGCTCTTTGCCGGTCTTCTTATCTTCGGCGGTAACGTGAAGAATGCCGTTGGCGTCGATATCGAAGGTCACCTCAATTTGCGGCAATCCGCGTGGTGCGGGTTCGATGCCGTCCAGCCGGAAGTTGCCCAACAATTTGTTGTCGCGCGACATTTTGCGTTCGCCCTGGGTAACCACAATATCCACCGAAGGCTGGCTATCCGCGGCGGTCGAGAAAATCTGCGATTTTTTGACCGGAATCGTGGTGTTTCGATCGATCATCGGCGTGGCAATCCCGCCCATCGTCTCGATCGACAGAGTCAGCGGCGTAACATCCAACAGCAGCACGTCCTTCACATCGCCTTGCAACACGCCACCCTGAATCGCCGCGCCAATTGCCACCACTTCATCGGGATTTACGCCTTTGTGAGGATCCTTGCCGGCCAGTTCCTTAGCGATCTCTTGCACCTTCGGCATCCGGGTCATGCCACCCACCAAAACCAACTCGCTGATTTCACTGGGACCGAGCCCGGCTTCCTTCAAACAATCGCGAACCGGCTGAATCGTTCGCTGAAACAGGTCATCGGTCAGTTGCTCCAGCTTGGAGCGGCTCAGTGACTTTTGGATGTGTTTGGGGCCGGTTTGGTCCGCCGTGATGAACGGCAGGTTAATCTCGTATTCCTGCGAAGAAGACAGCGCAATTTTGGCCTTCTCCGCCTCCTCCTTGATCCGTTGCAGCGCGTCCGGCTGACCGTTTAAATCGATGCCGGTATCATTCTTAAACTCATCGACAATCCAATCAATTATCTGGGTATCCCAGTCATCGCCGCCCAAATGGGTGTCACCGTCAGTCGCCAAAACCTCAAACACACCATCGCCGATCTCCAGCACCGAAATATCGAACGTTCCACCGCCCAAATCGTAAACCGCGATGTTTTCATCCGCCTTTTTGTCCAGACCATAAGCCAGCGACGCCGCTGTCGGCTCGTTGATGATTCGCTCGACCGTCAACCCCGCGATCTCCCCCGCCGCCTTCGTTGCATTGCGCTGCGAGTCGTTAAAGTAAGCCGGCACCGTAATCACGGCGCGGGTAATTGTCTCGCCAAATTTCGCCTCTGCATCCGCCTTCAATTTGCTCAACACCATCGCCGAAATCTCCTGGGGGCTGAATGATTTCTTCTCCCCTTCCACCTCCACCTCAATGTGGGCGTCGCCGTTTGAAGCCTCCACCAATTTGTACGGCAACTTCTTGTCGCCTTCGGTGAGTTCGGAGTATTTTCGACCGATGAGGCGCTTTGCCGAGAAAATGGTGTTCTGCGGATTCGTCACCGCCTGACGCTTGGCCGCTTGCCCCACCAAACGCTCGCCACTTTTGGAAAAAGCGACAACTGAAGGCGTGGTCCGCGCTCCCTCTGAGTTTTCCAAAACCGCGGGCTCTCCCGCCTCCATGATCGCCATGCAGGAATTGGTTGTGCCAAGGTCGATTCCAAGAATTTTGCTCATGATGAAAAAGGGTTAGAGATTGGGGAAAGGCTGAATGATGCGTTAGCTGATTGAAAGCAGGTCGCGTGCCAAATCGCGACTCCACTCACTCAACTGACTTAAACAGAGGGGGTTGCGACGGATATTTCGTAAATCGGGCAGCGAAAAATGAGTCGTGGTGGCACAGTCAGGAGCAAATTGCGACAAATTGACGCGGACAGCCTGGCACACCGCCATCTGGGAATGCAGGTTCAAGTTGCGCTTCGCGGCTTTTGGGCAATCATTTTGGCGTCGCGACCCTTCGGGGAAGCATTTACAGCCTTTAGATCAAATCAGGACAGGTGCCAGAGTGGTTGAATGGGCGCCCCTGGAAAGGGCGTGTGCCGGCAACGGTACCGTGGGTTCGAATCCCACCCTGTCCGCCATCTTGGCCCAATTGCGAACTTTTGGAACCATTTTTGTAAACGCCTGAAACTAAGTCGCTTGCATAAAATTGAATCGTGACCAAATACCAGGAAGTTCGCATTTTGGTAACAAACGCCTCTTTCGGATCTGGCATTTTTTCCTTTTCGGGGTCAAAGCGACGCACGGAAATAGAGCGAATAACGAGCTCAAGAAGCTCCTTTTGATCATCAAATGTAAGCGTGTCGAAGACTTCCCTGAACCTTTGCAGGGCCTCTGCGATAAGGGTTTCATCGGTCACAACCCGTTCCTGAAATCCAATCTCGAGTTTTAGCTTTTCGCGCTCGGTTTCGAGCTCGTGCTTGGTTTTGGCGAGTTCTTCGGCCTCGGCCAAGAATTCGTCGCTTAAATGAGCACTACCGCCCTTTTTGGCTGCTTGCATGCAGACCTTGAGTTCAGAGGAGACAGATTGATGCTTTCGATTTAGCTCAGCAATTTTTGATTTTAGCTTTCTGACAGATTTGTTCTTGGCCTTGTTTGAGGCCTCAAGGGCGGATTTGATGACATCAGGGTGTCGGCCCATTTCACCGACAATATCGATAATGAAATTCTCAAATGGGCGCGCGGGTAGGTTTCTCAAAGAGCAAGTGGACGCTTTGCCGTCTTTTGAGACTTCATTACAGGTGTAGTAGAGATAGGGATTTCCGTTTTTGTCTTTTTTGCCGCTTGGCTTTGGCGTTAGGCCATTTCCACATTCACCGCAGCGCAGAATCCCTTTTAAAATCTGCTCGTGTTTGTTTCTTGCCTGAGAGGCTAAATGCTCTCTCCCCTCCTCTGTATTTATGGCTTTATTGGCCCTCTCCCAGAGCTTTGCAGAGACCAAACCACGGTGTTCACCTGGGTATTCTTTACCATCGTGGGCAATTACGCCCTTATAGATTGGATTGTTCACGATTCGCTTTATGCGATCACCAATAAAGCGCTTTCCTCCGACAATTTTATCCTTCCCATCTCGAGTTGTTATCGTGCGTTTCTTGGATCGAACGCCCTCCTGGTTTATCACTTTAGCCACCTCGGTTGGGCTTTTTAGCTCGGCGGCGAGTTTAAAGATTCGTTTGATTAGGGGCGCTTCCTCGGGCTCAACAATGAGGGCCTTTGTTTCTTTGTCTCGAGAATATCCAGTTGGCACCCAGCCGCCGTTCCATTTTCCCTTTTTGGCCCGCTCTGCGATCTTGTGCGTAACGCGTTCTGCTGTTAGCTCGCGCTCAAACTGGCCAAAAGAAAGCAGCATATTGAGCATGAGCATGCCAATTGGCGTGGAGGTATCGAAGGATTGAGTGGCTGAGACAAAATGGACGTTTTTTCGCTCTAAAAGCTGCCACCATTGGTAAAAGTCTCCAATGTGGCGGGTGATACGGTCGATTTTGTAGGCAACTACCACATCGACGTGCCCTGCTTCAATTTCTGCCACCAACTGTTTGATACCAGGCCGCTCCATGTTTTTACCCGAAAAGCCAGGGTCTTCAAAATAACCCATACTGAGCCATCCTTCGTGTTGATGAACTGCAATTGCGTGTTCGCAGATGTCTCTTTGGCTCTCAAGTGAGTTGTACTCTCCGCGGGTTTGGTCGTCTGTTGAGACGCGGCTATAGATGGCGCAACGCACGAGGTTTCGTTCGGATTTCATTACCGAAGTTCGCACGATCTAACTTTGGATCAACGGGAAGTTTTACGAACTTTGAAGTTTTGGTGGCGGCTGAGGTGTTTGGCTACCTCAGGGCTTGGTATATCGACACCAAAGAGGCGTAAGCCGCACGATTTAAGCGACTTGAGAAGCTTGTCGCCACCCAATTCACGACCAGGGCTACATGGGCTTTGTGGTCGC
>CBDCZR010000039.1:0-346488 GCA_965224535.1 Verrucomicrobiales bacterium | reverse complement strand
GGCGGCCGCCGCACCGCTGAGGTGGAGCGGCCAACGCGCCGTGGTTCGCCAACTGGCCGCGCAACGCGAAAACGCGCTCGAACTCATCGAGCAACGCGCCCTGGCCGCCGTCCACGGTCTGGCCGCCGCACACCCTAACATTCGCCTTAGCCGGCGCGGGCTCGAAGCCGCGGAAAAGACCTACGAGTCCGTCCAGGAGAAATATTCGCAAGGCGCAGCCAGCATCCTGGACCTGCTCGACGCGCAGTCCGCCCTGCTCCTCCAGCGCCAGCAAGCCGCCGTGGCCACCTACACCTACCTCCAGGAAATCCACCGCCTCCAGCGCGCCATCGCCTGGTTTGAGTTCGAGAAAAACGCCGGCGAAAAAGAGGCGTGGGAAGACGCCCTCAAAACCTTCTTCGAAGACGGCTCCCTCGGCGAATTTGAGTTCAATCCCGGCGTGCAGGTGCCCGATGCGCCCGAATGGGAGGACGCCGTGGTCGCCGCCGCGCCGAAGCCGAAAAAATCCAAGTTGAAGGGCAAAAAGAAGGGGAAAAAGGACGACGAAGACGACGAATCCGCCGAAACAAACGGCGACGTGGAACCGGGCGAGGAAGGGTTTGAGTTCGTCGAGTACGAAATCATCGAGGACGGCGAGGCCATCGAGGTTGAGCCGGAAATGCCGGACGCCGAGCCCGAGGTTGAAATTGAGCTGGACGCCTTGCCGGAACCGGATGCTCCCGACCGCGCACGCCGGTCTCGCGGTCCGCGCCGCGTGGGCGGCCCGGCGGGCCAAACTCAGGCCAGCAGCGGAACGGGATCGCTCAGCGAAGGATTTTCGCGCATGAAATCGGCGTTCCGGCGCATGACGGAGGAAGTCGATCATGAAGGCGGCGAGCCCGAAGCTGAGGTTGATGCGGAGACAGCGGAGGTTGAAGGGGAACCGGCAAAAGTCATCGCCGAGGTCGAACCCGCACCAATCGCCGAGGAGGAGGGTGAAACCCGCGCCGGAGGCGACTTTGCGCCAAAAACCCAGGATTCGCCCAAAACCGCGAAATCACCCGGCCGGCGCTCCAGCGCCCCGCCGCGCAAGCGCCGGTAGGGCGAATGGGCGACCGTTAGCGCAACGGAATGAATTCTACCTTGTTGACGAACTCTTCCACCGAACTGCACTGCGCCACCACCTCCAGATCCTTGATCGCCTGACCGATGATCTGCTGATGGCGCGCTTCCAAGGCCTGAGCCCGGGCTCCCGGGCTCTCCGTCGGCCGTAAGGCTCCCTCCTCACTCGCCCAAACACACCAGCTTCCCATCCTCGAACGTCGCGAACACCTTCCCGCCTTCGATCGCCAGACCCTGAAAACTCAGCGGCGCGGGGAATTTCCGCGAGAACGTCTCCTTGGCGGTCGCGCGGTCGATGATGCGGACGAAGCCGCCGTTGCGGAAGTGATTCGGCAAAACGCGCCAAAACCGGGGATGTACAGCCTTCCATCGGATGAAAATCTGGATTTAACTGATCGCGCCATCGCCAAAGCGTTCCAAAGCAAGCAAAACGCCGGTCCATTCCTCTTTGGCGCGGTGCGTGGCGGTCCCCTGCCCGGTCATTATTCCGCGGAGCGAACCCAATTCATCTACCTCGGCTGCGTTTTCGCCTCCGCTACGCTAATTTGGCCATCGGATGGGTGAAAACTCGAAATCCGAAACTCGAAACTCGAAACACAAAGCACAAAGCACAAAGCACAAACAGAGCTAGTCCCCACCCTGCTGAGCCTCCATCACCGCCTTGACGACGTGCTGCTGCAATTCCGCGGGCCACTTGCGCCAATCCGCGGGCTGCCCTGATTGCGCCGCGATATTTGCGATCACCTCATCCGGCAACCGCGAGAGCACCAACTGCGGCAGCGCCCCGATCAACGCGTTCGCATCAGCCCCCGATGGTTCACGGTTCACCGTTGACTGCTCGCCGAGATACGCATCCCGCTTCGCATGGTACTGCGCCTCGGCCTCGCGAAGCGGCTGCAGCATCACGTCCCAACCGGGAACCTGTGCCGCCAACGCCTCGAGCCGATCCATGAGATGCCACCAACCTTCGCCTGCCACCGCATCGCACGCGGTTTGGAACAAATCGTGGACGTGGTCTTTGCCTTGGCCTTGGACTGCTGCAGCTTGTTGCCGCTTTGAGGTGGCCGCAGCCTACTGCGGTTGGGCGGGTGCGTCAAGCCGGGCCGGGCTTGGGGCCGATTCGGAGTGAGCGGGTGGTTCGGGCGCGCGCTGTGCCGATTCGGCAGCAGGCTGCCTGGCGGAAAGCGGCAGCGGGCTGCAGCAGTCCAAGTCCAAGGCCAAGTCCAAATCCAAGGCCGAAATGGCGATTTCGGCGTCGAGCACGGCCAAATCCGGTTCGCGGCGGGCGTAGTGGTGCTGGCGAATCAGCGTCTTGGCATCGTCCGCATGCTGACGTGCCAATTCCGGGTCGCCGATGGCCAACGCGGTACCGGCGGCCAACAGATGGGCTTCGGCGTGAAACAGCGGCATCGGGCCGCGGATCGCGATGGTTTCGGCTTCGGTCAGGTCGGCGGCGATGGCGCGTTTCCAGTTATCGCGCTCCGCATCGCTCCAGTGCGCCTGCTGCCGCGCGCCGCGTTCCAGGTTCCACTCGGCGCGGGCGAGGTAGCCGCGAGTCTGGAATTCTTCGTGGTTGGCTTGTTTGAGGGCGGTGAGGGCTTCTTCGAATGCGGAATGCGGAGTGGGGAATGCGGAATCTTCAGAAGGTGTGGTTTTCCAGCGGGCTTGGGCGAGTTGGAGTTGGGCGAGTGCCCTTCCAAGATTCCAAGAATTGAACCTTGGTTTTCGTGTAGCTGGAAATTATACTCCGCGCGCTCCAGCACTTCTTGGGGGCGGCGGCGGGCGAGGAGGAGGTCGCCGTAGAGAACGCCGGGGAGCGAATAGAGGCGGGGCAGGCCGTGTTGGCCTTGGTGTTGCGCTTGGAGGCGCTCGGCCTCGCGGTAGCGCTCCTCCGCTTCCCCCAACCGGCCCCGGGCGAGGAGGGCGGTGCCGTTTTTGGCGCGCTGATTCATCTGCTGAAAGAGATCGGGCGGTTGGATTTGGCCGGCGTAGCGGACGGTTTGACTCCCGGCGCCGATCGCGCTGTGGAAATCCGAAGCTCGAAATCCGAAATCCGAAGGTTCAGCTTCCGCGGGTTCGTCCGGATTCGGATTTTGGATTTCGGATTTCGGGTTTTCCAACTGTCCCAGGGTGAGGAGCAATTCGCTGAGGGTTCCCGCACCTGAGGCGGCGCGCTATGGCGACCAGGCCTTGGCGCGAGAGTTGGCCCAGGGCGTGGCGGATTTGCTCGACGCTCGATCCGGCAAAGGCGTCGAACAGGTCGCCGAGCGGCAGGGTATCGAATTTCGGCGCGGGCTCGGTCAGTTTGCCGGGCTGCAGGCCGAAGAGGTCTTTGATCGCGGCGAGGAGGGCGCGTTTTGGGGGAACCACGGAAGACTCGGAAGACACGGAAGGTTTTTTGGGGAACACCTCATCCAGCAGCTTGATGGAGGCGGGGCGGTCGAAGAGGCCGAGGAAGTAGAGCAACGCCAACCTGACGCGCGGCGGAGTTGTCGAACGGGTCCTTGGAATCGGCGGCGTGCTCGCCCATGCGCCGCAGCAGGGCCAGCTCCACGGTGCGGAAAACGCGGAACGGGCTGCGGTAGTTTTCATCGACGTAATCGGCCTGCTCGAGCTGCGGGATGTCGTGGATCGCCTTGAGCTGGCTATCGCGATGCGCCACGACGTAGTTTCCCGCCAGGGGCAGGGCCAGGGCGTGGCCTTCCAGATCAGCCACCGCGCCGGCGAATTCCTGACGAAGCCGCGTGTGGCCAGCGAAATCTTCGTCGGAAATCTGCGGCTCAACGCCGAGGGCGCGGAGGAGCCGGGTTCCGGATCGAGGAGGGTCTGGATCTGTTGGGCCTTGTCGGCGTCGTCGGATTTGTAGGAGATGAAGACGTCGTACTCTTTGAAGAAGGTGTTGCTGGCCATGGATGCTCCTCGCGGTTTCGGCGGGGAACATGGCAGGGTGGCTGGCGGTTGGCAAGGACCGATCCCAGGCTTCCGTGAGCGGCAAACAGTGTCCCATTTTTCGCCGAAGCCTTCCGGGGTCGGTCAGCCCTTCACTCTCCCATATTCATCGATCGTCCCATCCTCAAACGTCGCGAACACCTTCCCGCTTTCCATTGCCACGCCGTTCAAATTCAACTTGCCTTTCGCGTCGGATTGTTCGTAAATACTGGCAGATAAAATTTAATGCCGGTGTTTACAAACAAAGAAGAAGCGCTCCTGAATCTCATCGACCAACGCGGTCTTGTCAGGACCGCGGAAGTCATTGAAGCGGGGTTTGGGTATTCTCACCTGTCGCGATTGGTGGAAAAGGGGAAAAGAAGAAGGTATCAAACATCGCGGCCTCAATCCGCCAACGGCTCCTAAACCTGTCCCGGAAAAATGGCGAGGACTTTAACGGCATTCTAACCAGATTCGCGATCGAACGCCTCCTCTATCGCATCGGGATTTCAAGCCTGTCCGATCAGTTCTGTCTCAAAGGCGCCCATTTGTTTGCTGCCTGGACCGGACAGCTTCATCGCCCCACCAAAGACGTGGATTTTCTGGGCTTCGGTTCGCCTGCGCCAGTGGATGTGGCGGATCGAATTCGCCAAATTCTTTCCGAAACCGAAGGACGAGAGGGGACCAACGATGGTCTGGTCCAGGACGCCAATTCGGAATTGCCCCCGCCGGTCCTTTCGAGTTATCCCCAACCTACAGTGATTGCCGAAAAGACACAGGCGATTACAATCCTTGGCATTGCAAACTCACGTTTGAAGGACTTTTACGATCTTTGGATGATTTGCACTTCTTTCCCACTGCAAGCCGACGAATGCGTTCGGGCAATTCGCCAAACGTTTGAAAGGCGGCAAACCGCGATTGAAATTGAGCCGTTGGGCCTAACCGATACGTTCTGGGACGACAAGACCGTACGGGCTTGATGGACTGCCTTCGCCAAAAAGAACCTGAGTCAAACAGGGCACGACTTCACCGTTGAAGTGATGCTGAGCGATCTCCGGCAGTTTCTGCTGCCACTACTCAGTTGGGCGTCTGATTCTTCCAAGCCAAAAGGTAGGTGGCAGCCGCGGGACGGGAAAAGGAACGAAAAAACGAAGAAAAAGGCACAACCCAAACCCAGAAATCGGCCCAAAAGAAAGACCACGGCAGGATTTCCAATTGGTTTGGAGCCGAAACCAAAAACGAAGGCGAAGGCGTTCGCAGGGCTTGTTCCGGTTGATGGGAGTAAATTCTGGATTTCGGCTCGGGGTATCCGGCACAACTCAACGTGCTCCCACTATCGAAAGTCCAAGACAGGCCGAATTGGTTCAAAGTCGGAGGGAAGACCTTGCAAGATGTGCGGCGGCTAAAGCTCCCCCCTCACTCGCCCAAATACACTACTTCCCATCATCGCAAACCCTTCTCGATATTGTCCTTCTTGTCTCCCGCTAGCCGAATGGTCACGGCCACTCGCCGGCTTTGCTCAACCGTAGCCTTCGGTCTTGCTTCGCCCACCCAGGAAGTTTCCCTGAATCTAGATTCCGAAATTCCAGTTTGAATTAGCGCTTTGCGGACTGTTTTCGCTCGCCTTTCGCTCAATGCCAGATTGTATGCGTCATCGCCTTCCATACTGGCGTGGCCAATCAAAACAACCTGGTGATCGGGAACGGAACTCAGCAGTTTGAAGATTTGGATAAGTTTGTCCCGCTCATTTTCGCGTATGGCACTTTCTCCCTTGTTGAAATAGATGTCGAATGCTTTCAGTCGTTCGCGCGTTTCTACAACTTGTGGAATCAAGTCCGGTTCTGGCTTCAATTCGTGGATGGGCGCCGGGGAATCCGCCAAATGAGCACTCTCCCGTGTGGTGTGAAGGGTTTTCTCTACGGCAGGAACAGACTCTTGTGGAGGCGCTTCTGAATTCACCCTTCGGGACTGTTCCTCCGTACATATAAAAAGGATCGCCGCGATGATCCCAAACGCATGTACGCCCACTAATAGTCGCATGGTATTCACTTTACTACATAGGTTCTGGTTGTTTCCGTAATACCGTCATTACCGGAATACGTGATTTGAGCTGAAACCTTCGTGCCTTTTATCTTACACACAGATCGCCACTTTAGTTCAATCATTCCATTGAGATCGCGCACTATTGCACTGAATACCGCATCCAACTGATGGGGCGTCAGATTCGTATATGCGCCCACATCCTTGCCACCAGCGCCTGACGATTCTGATAGCTCCGCTAGTTCAACAAATTCCTCGTCACCTAATCCAAGGCAAATGACTGGAACCATGTTTGTTTCCGCCAAATGTTTGACATTCGAAAACGGGATCCGACCATTTAAATGTTTGCCATCTGTGATGAGAATCACGATAGTTGGTTTATCCCACTTGGGGCCAATGGTCTCTAGCTCACGGCTGATTGCATCCCAAAGGACAGTGCTGCCATCCGGTTGAACATCGTCCAAGTGTTTGAAGGCGTTCGAGTCATCTTTGGTACCTCCATCCATGATGACGTTCGTGTTCAGAGAGCCTCCCACTCCTCGAAAGGCTGTAACACGAATCAGCACATCTGAATTCCTCATGAAGGAAACAAGCCGACGAATTTGCACCTTTGCTGCGCTAAGCCGTGAAGGACCATTGGTAAGGAGCGTGGGTTCGCCAGGAAACTTCATTGAAGCACTGGCGTCGAGCAAGACGTGAACTGTTTTATGCTGTCCCAGGTCCCGAACAGATAAGACCTCAGCTTGGTGCTGTTTATCTTCAAAAGTCTCGACAACACTGAAGTCTTGACTGCGGGGCTTGAGCGGTCGTTTGTTCCCTCGATGATACAAATCTACCGCTGTCGTGAGGGTAATTTCAGTTCCTTCCGGTGCCGCTTCGGTTCGAAGCGACGTGTTTGCGAAACGAACGGCCTTTTCTCGCGACCTGCTTGGTCCTTCCGGGAGGAATTCCTTCCTTTTGAGCGGGGCATTGATGGATCGAATGAGAGGAAAAAGCGTTACCAACCCAATTGAGCCCACGATCATTATTGCCGGAATAGCAGGGAGGTCTCCTTTGTAGTAGTGAACCAAAACGGGAACTGAGGCACCGAATCCGGTGAGAATCCACTTTGCTGATTGAAATATGTTGGCAGTGGAAGGTTTCACTTAATCAACTCTAGGTCGCAATTCCTGTGTTGAGAATGATGGCGATCCGGTCAGCTCGCTCCCCTAAGGTTTTCAACTCACGCCGGTATGCCGCGAAAAAACCATTGGAAAGAAATCTGATCAATGCACGAAACCAATTGGGTGCAAATCCTCTCATTCCAGTTATTTTTCAGGCAGCGTCGGCGGCTGGCTCGTTCGTATTCGAAAGTTGATCAATTCATCGCGTTGCTTCTGAGCGATTCCATCGCGAGCCCAACGAAAAAAGCGCTCCCACTCTCCGTTTAGCTCGATGCATCGCAAATGTAATAGCATTTCAGCTCGCTCCCTGATCCACCGCATTCCCGAACAATCCATCCGCTCTCCTATGACGTAGCGTGCTGCTCCCTCAATCACTCCGCTGGCGATTACCAAATCCTCCTCGAGCAAGCGGCCATAAGCCATCATTTCTTGCCGCTTTTCCAGATAACCAATAATCTTCTTCGTCTTCTCGCGTTTTGCCTTTGTACCCGGCCCTCTGGCGGCGATTGTTTGCTGGTGCTGCCGGAGTTCTTTAAGCAATCGTGCAATTTTGCCCTGATAAAGAGCTTCTCGCTGTTTCTCCACCCACTGGGTCAATTCCTCGCTATTTTCCGGATAGAAAAGACGCCCAAACTCCCACAGTTTTTCCTCCACGTGACGAATGTCTAATGCATGCGTTGAATTGGGAAAACGCTCAGCAATCCCTTTGTCGAAACTGAGTTCTCCATCACTTACAATGTGCACGCAATTGCTATTGGGATCAAATCCCCTGCGCTCCACTTCCTTCTTGGCCCAATCCATCATCACCGCTCTGGGAGCATAGCTGCCCCAGACTCGTTTGTTGAAAGGCCCGTGCAAGAGTCCGTCGTCCCCCCTTCTCAAGGTGTAGACAGCAACCAGAGTAATACTTCGCCCGTTCTTGCTCTTGTCGCCTTTTTTACGCCGTTTGCGTTTGCCCTTTGTTAGGCGGCATTGTTTGCCTCGGTGGCGTTGGCAGCCACAAGGGCAAGATTTCTTGGGCTGGCGTGGTCCGCGTCGTTTTTCCAACTCTTCGGCGGTCGCCGTCGGAGTTGCTTTGCCGTCTATTTCGATAACGATGATGTCGCCCTCAGGACCTTCGAACGCCGGCGGTTGTTCCATAAAGGGACCGGCATGCCGGCCCAGCCCAAGAACGAGTTCTCCGATGGTTCTTTGAGATGGCGACCAGTTGAGAAATGCCGAGCAGATAAGCGTGGCGGTCTTTAGACTAACCCGTGTAGCCAGTCTTGTAACAAAACTAACGATAGTTGGGCTAAAACTGTCAGCGAAGAGCTGTAGATGAATGTCCAATGGATAAAACCCCCGGCCGGTTTTGGTTTCTACATACCTTCTCCAGTAAGCAACTTTGCCAAATCTGGTAACCAGAGTGTGGCGGCAGGCGGATTTTAGGCGCCCGTCCGGACAATCTCTTAGATAGTCCTCCAGATCAAATGCTTCATGATGAGAGCGCAGAAAGAGCGCGACCAACATACAGCCAAGGGTGTTGAGCAACACAAACAACTTGTCTTCAAACTCTGCAAATGAGGTCGTTTCGGTGCTACTACAAAATTCTAAGACTTCATCAAACTGGGAGCGAAGTTTTGTGTGGAGGCTCTTGAGCTCAAATTCTTCTTGAGGAACAAAAGTTGCGAGCGTAGTGTTAGGCTGCTGGGGTAACGTGGGTGGTTTTGGTTCTGTTAGACTCACCCGCTAATTCTAGCTCGTTATCCCGGCTGCACCTGAAAAAATCCTAACAAAACCGAAATATTCGGCATTTTTAAGCAAAATTTCCGAAGAAACAGGAGTTTTTGCCTGGAAAATCAGGATTTGCACCCAAACCAATTTCCTTTTTCATGCTCCACACGCAACTTGAGAATTTCCAAGTCGGTTTCAAACGGCTCAACGAGGTCGCTCAAATTCCGAACTTGTTCCCTGGCTTTTTCCTGTTGGATATCCATTTCGTCCAGGGCCGCTTTCGAATCACTGATTGCTTTTAGCACCTTTTCTTTGGCTCCCAACAGTTCCTCAAGCTTCTCGCCAGCCTTCTTGCTGCCGAGCACGATGAGAATGATAGCCATGGGAATGATAGCTAATCCCCCAATAACTGCCGCCCCACCAGCCATTCCAAGCCCGCCTGCTGCAACGGAGCCCCCTCCAAACCATGCCAACGTAGCGTTCAAGGCGGCTTTTCCAGCCAGAGTTCCGATTGCCGTTCCTGTGGACGCGGTTCCGAAAGTACTGACAAGCAACCAAGCTGCAGCCGGCGTCGCTGCTCCTACCCCGGCAGCATGCGCTACATTTGTCAGGAGATCTTCCATGCTTTGAATGTTTTCCCGAACCTTCGAAATGACGCTTAGCCCCTTACGGGTTAAAAATTGAGAATCAGGCAAGGTTCCTTCGTCCAAGCTTAGGATTCTTCCTGCCAAGCTCTCGTAATCTTTCAGAACCTGGAAAGCGTTCTCCTTTGTCTCAGCCAACCTTTCTAAATCAGGCCGCATCTGCTCTCGCTTCTGCTCGATTTTTCCCACGACTGCTTCAAGTCTGGCGCAGTCCTGTTCGTAACCTTCGTAGGTTTTTCGAAGTTCCTCAGATTTTCCACCAGTGACGATGCGATCTACCATCCGTTTGAAGTCCATCCCATCTGATTACAACGAACTTGCAATCGGGCCAACAACTTTGTCGCAACAAGGCAATTTTTCTGGAAACAAACGAGCAATCGCTCGCTCATGATCGGGTGCGAGACCCTCTTCTCCTTTCCCCTCACTCGCCCAAACACACCAGCTTCCCATCCTCAAACGTCGCGAAGACCTTGCCGCCTTCGATCGCTAACCCCTGAAAACTGAGCGGCGCGGGGAATTTACGCGAAAACGTCTCCTTGCCGGTCGCGCGGTCGATGATGCGCAGGAAGCCTTGTTCGCTGCCGTCTTCCGGATAAAATCCGCCGCCGTAAACCACCGCGTTGGCGCCCATGGCGATGGCGGTGACTTGCTCGTTTTCGCCGGTTTTGCCCCATTGCACGGTGGTTTCGCCGCGCTGGAAGCCGTTGCGCGCGTTGGCCACGGTTTTGCCGTCGAAGGCCAGGATGGGGCCGCGAATCCCGTCCAGCGTGGTGTCGCGGCGGCGGCGGTTGCCCAGTTTGGTCCAGTTGGGGCTGGCCAAGCCTTCGATGCCTTGGTTGTGCATCGCCAAAACCGCGGGAGCTTCGGGTTTGGGCGGCTCGGGCTTGTTTTCGCGCAATGCCAGGACCCTGGCACGATTCCAGGCGCGTAACGCTTGCTCGTAAGCCACGGCGGGGTTGGTCTTGGGTTCGCCGGTCTTGCGGTCCAGCACGGTTTTCATGAGGTGCAGGCCGGTTCCGCTCAGATACATGACGTCGTTGGTGTGATCGGCGCGCGAGCCTTCCGGATAGGCGATGACTTGCGACCACAGAACCTCGCCGGTTTTCGGCCGGAACGCCCTAACAACGATGCCACTCTCCGCTCCCGTGGTGCGGCCGGCGGAGGCGTAGGCGATTCCGTCCGAATCCACCAGCACGCTGGAAAACGCCGCCCAGGGCGATTCCAGTTGCGCGTAGGAGACCATGCGACGCTCTTCCGGCGCCATGCGCAGTTTCCAAGCCAGGCTGCCGTCGGTTTTGTCTAACGCGTAAACGTAGCCATCGCCTGCGCCGAACAGGCAGAGATCATCGTAGACCGTGGGCGGCGTGGTGACGCGGCCACCGATGTAGCGTTCCCAAATGACCTCGCCATCGGCAGCGCCTAACATGACCACCTTGCGCCGGTGCAGGTCCGCGGCAAAGACGTGGCCACCGCTCGCGACCGGCGCGGTGGTGAGCCCGGCCAGCGAGTCCTTCCAACTGCCTTCGACGTTGGTTTCGGCCATGGGCGCGGCGATTTGCGCCTGCCACTCGATGCTAAGCTCGCCGGCGGGGAGTTGCGCGCCGGGGTTGGCGTTGCCGCGCTCCGCGTTGCCCATGAAGGTGAACCAGCCGTCCGCGCCGGAGCCGGTTTGGCGGCCGTAACTCGGGCCTTTGACCAGCTTGGAACCGGCGATCACGTCCTCGGGCGTTGGTTCCGTGCCGATCGGGCCGAATGAAATGAATCCGGGCGCGGTTCCGGGCGCGCAGGCGCAATACGTTTGCGCGGTGTAAAACGCGCCGTTGGCGGGGATGGCGGCGAACATGCAGGAGCCTCGCGCTGCGCCAAAAGTTTCCGGTTTGCCGTCCACCACGTAGCGCAGGGAGCGGTTCTGCGTGGTGATGCCGTTGACGTAAACCTGCGGCGTGCAGACCGTGGTTCCGACGTTCACGCCCTTGACGCCGGCGGCCGGTTGGCCTGACGCGGGATCGTAAGCCACGCCGCCGAGGTGGACGTGATTTTCGAACAAAACCGGGAACCCGGCTCCGGGCTTGCGCACCTTCACTTCGCCGCTCGCGCCGTCCAGCCAAATGGCTTCGCGGCCGCTGCTCTCCTGGCCCGGGGTGATCGCGTAGGAATTCTTGCTGACTGCGACGCCGCCCATTCCCGCCAAGCCGATGGCGAGGTGATCGACGCCCTTCGTTTCCAATTCTTGCGCGCCCAGTTCCCAGAGCACGTCGCCGGTTCGCAGGTCCAGCGCCACCACGGTTTGCGAACCGCGAGTCGGCTTAGCTTCCTCGCCACGCCGCTTGGCCCGTTTGGCGATCTCGAACTCGTCCGCGCCGCTGCGGTGAACCAGGTAAACGCGCCCGTCCGCACCGCGCAGGCTCGTGGCCAAATGGGGCGAATCCCAGATTTTTTCGCCACTTGTCAGGTCGAACGCCTCCACCGCGCCTTCGGTCATCTCGATGTCCAACGGGCGGCGGTCGATTCCCGTTTTCGCGCCGACGTAGTCCCCGCCCTTCCACGTTGCCGCGACCAAAACGCCGTCCATTTTTAACAAATGCGCGGTCATGAACTCCGGCTGGAACTGGCGCAGCACCTCGCCGGATTCGCCGTCGATCTCCAGAATCTGGCGCTCCTTGTTCACCGCCCAAACCTTGCCGTCCATGGCGACCATGGGAGCGCGTGCCGTGTAAAACAAGCCGCCGTAAAAGATGGCTCCCAGGTTTTTGCGCCAAAGCTGGGTTCCGTTCCAGGCGTCGCGAGCGATCAGCACCATATCCTGCGTTTCGGTGGATTTCGCCATTTCATCCGCGGTGCGTTTCAGGTTTTCGCGGGCGCAGTTGGTGACGTAGTAGATGCGGCCGTCAACCACGGCGATGGCGCGCGTATTCGTCCAAGCGAGCGAAGCTTCCTGGTTAGTTTTCAGGTTAAACGGCAGATCGTCGTTCCAACGCAGGCCGAGCGGGAATTCGACGAATTGATCCGTGGAAACGCCGGAATTTCCGCCGGCATCGCGATACTGATGGGTCCAAATGTCCATGCCTTGCGGGCGTTCGCGCGTAGTGGCCGACCAAGCGCCGTTTTCGTCGCGAACCAGCAGCTTTCCGCCCGGCGCGACGGTTTGCAGCGCGGCTTCGCGATCGAAATCCGCCGTTCGCTGGATGACGAGCGCGTTGAGCAGGTTATCGCGGTAGGGCAGCGGCGTCGCGGGGATGGACTCCGCCAGCAATTTGCCGCCTAGCCCCGCTTCATCCGCGGCCTTGGCGATGGCTTGGGCGGATTCTTCGTCCGGCGCGATGCAGTGGACCACGACATCGCCGGTTTTGGCGAGATCCAGCATCCAGGGGGCGATTTCGCCGTTGCTGATGACGCCGCAGACGCCGTTTTTCGGCAGATGCTCGTTGGGCGGCGAGGCTGTAGCGAGGGTGAGCGTTAGGGCGAGAACGGCGGCGATTCGGGTGGCTTTCATGACGATGGTTTCTCTAACACGCGATGGAGAGGGTGGTTGTTGCGACGGGCGCATGGCCGCGGGCAGAGTGCGGCCAACGGGAAAGAGTGATCCGCGGTTGCGGACCGTGATTAGAGCGCGATTTTCCGGTGATGACAACGGCAGCCGAAGAAAATGCGACAAACTACGTGGCGAGGAGGTAGACGTTCAATTCGGGCACGCCGCAATCGAACCCAACCCGATCGTGTTCTTCGAGTCCAGGGGTGAAGGGTTGAGGGAAAATCAAAGCTCTGCTCATGCGAACCCGCTTCTCACCCATTTTCCGCTTGTCCCTTCGCGAGGATGCGACCAAAATCCCTGGATGAAGAAGCCGAAAAAAAAACAGCGCAAGCTTCTCAAGGCCATTGGCAAGGCTGATCCCCAAGGCGTGCGCGAGGCTATTGGAATGGGCGCCGATCCCAACCAATCCGTGGTCGCTCACTTGAATCACTTGGCCGAAAAAGACATCAGTCTGTCGATGCGGATCATTGGCGCAAAACTTGGCAACTACCTCCATTTTGCCCTCTGGAACCTTTCCCACCTCAGCGGGGATTTGCGGGAAAAATACGTGGAAATCGTCCGGTGCCTCGTGGAATCCGGAGCGGAACCGGTCATGAACGCGGAGAGACGCGTCACTGCGGAGGACATTTTGTGTGCGGATTGCCTGAATCCCGGTTTGCGCCGCGAATTGGCCGAGCGTTGCGGAATTGCGCCGATTGCGGGAGCGGGGTATCGCTGGTTCGATCCTCCCGGCATCACCACGCCCGATCCATTTCCCGAGTCCTACCCCTTGTTTGAGGATATGGTGGAGCGGTGGAAGGAAGTGGCTCCTTCCAGCTATATCCGATCCAATCACGGAGACTTCGCGGCTAAAGTAGAGCGGGGATTGGGCCTCCAGTTTCCGGATGCGGTGAGGCAATGGTGCGCGGCCCAACCGCGCTGGAGTTTGCCCTTGCACGAATGCGACCATTCGGCGTTCGGCCCCAGGTACGAGATTCTGCGCCAGGAACTGCCCGGCCAGCCTCCGGCGTTTTTCTACAAAATCGGCGCTCTGGCAAAAGATGATGAGGATGACCTCGGCGCCGGGGCGGAAATGTGGGTGGCTTTGGGCGGGGATGATGACGATGATCCTGAGATTTTGTGGGGAACCGAAAGTCCCGAGGAAAGCGAGAACCCGGTGTGTCTTTATCGCCATTGGCAGGGCTACTGGACCAATCGCGACATCTTGCGCCCCAGCGGCGTGCGTTTTGCCGAGTTCGCCCGCTGCCACTTTGCGGATCACCTCACGCTTTCGGCGCGCAAAGGGCATGCCAACTTACAAATCGACGGTGTGCTGCCGGATAGCGACCTGCTGGAGCGAACCGCGGGAAAGCTGGACCACTACGGCTCCTACACCAACCCGAGGGGCGTTACCGGTCACCGCTTTTACGGCAAAAGAGCCTGTGTCACCATTTTGGTGGGCGAGCGCATGAGCCGGGCATCTGCATGGCAAAGAGCAGGAGCACAAGGACAAACTCCAGGCCGAGCTGGAGAAATTGGGGTGGGTTTGTTAGGGCGGAAGATGGCTGCGGGCGTGGGTTTAGATGCTGGCAAAGCCCCAAATCTTGGCTTCTTGCGAGACAAGCTCGCAGGGGAGCGGGTGTGTTTGCAACGGTGTTCTAGCCACTAATCTTACGGTCCGGCGAGGCTAGCTTACCGGGGCCGTTTTACCACGAACTAGCGCCGCACGGGTGGACTTGTTTGAGGCGTCGGTGACGAGGAGATACTTCGTTCACTTTCGAAGAACATCTCGCACAACGGCTCCAATCCACCAAGCTGGATAGAAGCCTTCGTGTCTTTGTGCTTTCGTGAGAGGCTTCACCCGCCAGATTTGCAGGCTAGACCAACTCGCGCATCGGCTTAAGCGCCGGATCCACCAGGCTCAGCGGGCGTCCGGTCAAATCGGTCGCCATCAGCTTGGAGGAATCCAGTCCGCAGTTGCGGTAGAGCGTCGCGAAAACTTCGCCAACTCGCACGGGCCTTGCCGAGGCTTCGCCGCCATCGCGATCGGTCGCGCCGATGACCTGGCCGGTCTTCATGCCGCCGCCGGCCAACAGGGCGCTCATCACGCGGGGCCAGTGATCGCGACCCGCGCGGGTGTTGACCTTGGGCGTACGGCCGAATTCACCCCAAACAACCACGGAAACGTCACGGTCGAGCCCCAGGTAGTAAAGGTCCTGCACCAGGTTCGCCACGCCGCGGTCCAAAACGGGGAGGTTGCGCTCCTTCATCGTCTTGAAATTGTTGCTGTGCGTGTCCCAACCGCCGGTGTTCAGGGTCACGTAGCGGGCGCCGGCTTCAACCAGGCGTCTGGCGGTCAAAAACCGGTCCAGGTCGCGGTGGTAGCGCGAATTCACGCCCTCGTGATAGCGCTTGCGCTCGGAGGCGTCGGCAGTGTTAGGATCCAGCGCGTTAATCAGCCGCGATGAGGTCACCACCTCGAACGCCATTTGGTTGAACTCATCCAGGCCCTCCATCAGCCCGGAATGGTCCGCCTCGCGCCGCATTTGGTCGAATCTGGCCAGCAGCCCCTTGCGATCGTCGAGCCGGGCTGCGTCCAATCCGCGTTTCATCGTCATATCCGCCTTACCCTTGCCATTGGGCAAAAAAGGCTGGTAGGCCGCGCCGAGAAATCCGCCGCCGCTACGCGAATTCGACAACGCCACGCCCGAAGGCATGCCTTGCTCGCTTTGGCCGCAAAATTTGCCCAAAACCGCCCCCATCGACGGCCAACCGCCGGCAGGCTCGTTACGATTCGTGTGGCCGGTCTCGCATTGGTAGGAGCTGTGCTGGCCAAAGCTATCGACAATCGAGTTAATGGGCGCGAAACGCTCCATGTTGCGCGCGATGTTCGGCAAATGTTCGCAAATTCGCACGCCGGGCACGCTGGTGGGGATGGCGTTGAACTCGCCGCGAATGTTGCTGGGCGCGTTTTCCTTGATGTCGTAAAGATCCAGGTGCGATGGGCCGCCCGGCAGGTAAATCATGATGACCGACTTTACCGACGAACCGATGCCGGCTGCTTTTTCGGCTTGCAGGAGTTGCGGCAAGCTCATGCCGCCCATGCCAAGGGCGCCGATGCGAAGAAAATTGCGGCGGCTGAAGCCATCGCAGAAACGTTGCGTGGTTTGAGTGGGAATAGAGATCATGTGTGCGGGGGTTAGGGGGTTTTTGTTGGTTTGGCAAAAGGTTAAAAGTGGCCGGGGGCATTCTGCAAGGCAAAAATTTGCCGTCCGGCGGCAAACCGGGGACCTCGCATCGGAAGAAAACGCGTTCGTGAAAAGAGGGAAGCGCAAAGTCCAACGCCGCGATGGATTCAAACGGCGCCGACAACATACAATGCTGATAGGTTTCCCGCCGCGCTTCCGAGCGGTTACGGGTGGTGGTGGTGGCCACAAGCTTGCCGTTCGCATCGAGCCCTCGGATTTCCAATTGCTGCATCGTAGCCGGGTAGTCGAAAGCCAGGAACAGCGTCGATTTCTCTTTGGCGCTTTTCCGATTCATGGTCACCATTTCGGTGACCTCGCCAATGGCCCGCCTACGGGATACGGATACAGGATTGCCGTACCCAGCCCAGCCCAGGTAGTAAAATTATTCTGCCACAATCCATTCCGCCAAACAACCTTAGACATTTTTCAGGCGCCCAAAGCTTTCAACATCGCCAAACCTCGCAGCACAGCGTCGCCCAAATCAGTTTGAAGCCCTTCGCAGAATTTGCAAGGCGACTCAAACTTGATGCAGACCCTTCGCATAATCTGCGAAGTGGCGGCTAACAAAGCCCCACCCTTGCAAAAAAAATTGGAAAATCTTGTATATCCTCTTGACCTTGGATCTCAAAAGTGCTGTCATCCGTTTGTTGCTGCAAACAACCTGTGAATAACTTGTTGAATACCAATCCTCAACCTATGGGCAGATAGTTCATTAGGATATCGAGCGCGGTTATTTCGAATCTCCACCCCAACAAAGCCTTAGCAACCAAACACAAACAAAATAATCTTAACAAGAAATACCTAAGTCAACTTCGAAAAGTGCTCCGATTTTGACGACTGGAGGATATGCCAGTATCCCCTCTGGTCAAGACAAAACATCGCTTCATCGGCATTTTCATTTTGAGTTTGTGCGCTGTGATGGGCCGTTTCTCACCAACCCACAACATGAAGACTCAAAGAATCCTACATCAACCCTTCCTCATCTTGCGTTACGTTGCTCTTGTTGCAATACTAACTCAATCGAACGCCGCACCCAATACCCCAGAAGTTCTCGATGCCGGGTGGTTCGAAGGTCAATACAAAACGCTCAAAAAAGACGGCGATTTATTGAGTGACATCTATTTGGCCGGACTAGAATCCAAACTGAAAATTGTTCGGCCAAACCTAAGTATAAGGGAGGCTCGGTACCTTCTCGCAACCTATGAGAGAGATGCATACAAAAAGCCAAATTATGTTAACAAGTCGAAGTTCAATTACCCGGTGCTCTCCAATGCCGTTGCGGCAGAATTAAAATTAGGTATCGCGACCCTCAAAGTAAGGGACGGGGGCAATTCCCACGATGACAGGGCACGACGTGATCTACTTACCGAAAAGCCCATCGCTGAGGAGTCCCCGTATTTGGGCGTTAAATACTCCGACGTTGGTGCAAACCAAAAGTGGACGCCTACGTTCGGATTTGATTTTTATCTGAGAGATTGGTTGGATGGGGCAGAATCCCAAATTGGTTTACAGGGAGTTCCGGAGTTTAAGAACTTTTTGGATGAGGCAGTAGCCTGGGTGGCGGATGATGCATTCATCGGGATTGAGTTTTTCGGTGCGCAACAGACCAGAGTCGAAGTGGTTTCTGAGATGTCGGATACTGAAAACGAAGGAGATCAATCATCCGATCAAGATGAATCACAACCTTTTGGAATTAATTCGGTTAACTCTATTACAATTGATGGAGGAATTTACCATCCAATTTATAAAAATGATATTCGGGGAATCTTTGGAAAAACCACCTACGAACTAACCGTAGGCCCGGTAGCGCGGGCTGGTGTGCACTATTTCTACGGTGGAGAGGCAATTACTAAGCATCGCTACAATTTCGAAGGAGGAGGTAGAATTAGCCTCATCGATAAGGAAGGTGATCCACATGCCTCGCCCCGCTTATATCTAGACATCTTACCAATGGCCTACTATGAAGGACCGACTGGCATTTTTGAGCCGGAGACTCGAATTGAGGGTCGTTTCCTGCTTCCGTCAGACAACGCAAGCCCACTCTCCAGTAACTCGCCATACTTCTTCGTCTCCGCATTTCTTTCCGAAAAAGAGGAAGACGCGATAAATGTTGGGTACATGATGCCAATGAATGCCAAAGCTGCCGGTGTCCTGATTGGAGGACCATCGAATCTCTTGAATCGTGCCTTATGTGGCGTCGCTAGGGTGTTCGGTGGAAATTGCGGAGAAGGAGAAGGAGAAGGAGAAGGAGAAGGAGAAGGAGAAGGAGAAGGAGAAGGAGAAGGAAATCCCTAAGATCTTGATTAGGTCAGTGGTGGCGTTCACCCGCGGGCGCCACCACTCAAGACCTCTCACGTTCGCCTTTCTTCGTCAGTATGATCGGTCGCGGAAAAAACTGAAACTTTGAATATGTCAAATATTGTTATCAAGCAACTTTGGTTGGTTTGCGCTGGAAGCCTAACTTTGGTGAGTTGTGCCGGCGTCAGTCAGTATCGATATTATGCGCCACCTTTGCCCCGTGACGATCAGAGGCTGCTTTCTCTCTTGAATCCCGACCTAGCCCAACAATCAAGCAGAAAAGCCGCGAGTGCATGGGCCATCGTCGAAGGAAATGAATCCAGCGATTCCTTGGCCCAGTCCTTCTATGTTCAATCGGATGAAAACGAAGAGCAACCTAACGGCCATCCGGATAAGAAAAACTGGCCGGTTTTCAGTTGTTCTTTTATTGAGTTTGACGAACATGGTGATTTCCATGACGTCAGGCAGAAGGACCATGCGGTAAGAATTGTTCGGAGTCTTTCAACTTTACCGAGTGTCTCAAATGGCAAAGAAATTCTCTTTTTGGTTTTCTACGCCCACGGATGGCACAACAATGCAAACTCACGAAACGTCTGGAAATTCATGAATCTGCTGAGAGAGGTTCGCTATCATTCCAACGCAGCGCCTGAATTCAAAGTCAGTTTTAGAGTTCATGGTGTTTACTTATCGTGGCGTGGCACCCCCCTAAAACTATTGAACGGTGGGGATTCTAAAGAGGCCCTTGATATTGCGGCTGCATTCAATGGCAAAAACCTTGTCGAACCAGTTGGCAATCCAATGCTAATACCAAACGACTTCGCAAAATATTTTACCTACTGGGACAGACGGAATGCAGCGGAAGGAAAAGTCGCGAATGTAGCACTCGCTTCAACAATTCTAGATTTAGCATTTGCAGCCAAACCAAAGGGAGTTGCACCGGTCAAGAACCGAGTAGTAATGCTTGGTCATTCTTTCGGAGCGCTTCTCTTGGAGAGGACCCTCAATCAGGCCATTGTTAGTATGATGGCCGAAGCGCAAAGCCATCCCACTGAAGTAAGTGAGCGGCAGGATGAGATTGCTGGTATTTCAAGACAGGAAGGTGAAATACCATTTGATATGATATTGTATCTGAATTCAGCTGCGCCATCCACTTACGCCAAGCAAATGCAGGATTATCTTGCGACCGAAGATAAGCACCCTGAACCACTAATAATTTCTTTAACTTCGAATGCGGACTGGACTACCCGGTGGCCTCTGACAATTGGAAATCTAGGTGAAGTATTCCGAAATCGGCGCGTGTATATTAATCCGAAAATTAAATAGCCGACACTTCACGCGGCACAGAATTTTACTTTTGGGCTGTTGAAATACTGGATTACTCTGCTTGGGGATTTCTGAAGCATTCTCAGGAAGCTTATGACATTAGCCTTCAATTCAGCGAGGGTCCTTGGCGCCTTCTTCCCGTGGACGTTCTTCTTGATATCGCGATTCAGATATTCATCTGGATTGAGTTCAGGGGAGTACGCGGGAATGTAGAAGAGCTCTATCTCGGACTCGTTCGCCTTGGCCCACGCTTTGACTTTTTTGCCATGATGCACAGAAAGATTGTCTGCAATAAAGAACACTTTTCGATCGTGGCTCTGAATCAATCTACCCAGAAAGAGGATGTACTTGAGTTGGGTCATTCGAGCTGTGTAGGTCATGAATCGCATTTCTCCCTTGTTGGTGACAGCCGAAATGTGGTTGAGCTTCAGCTTTTTGCCGCTCTCGCGAACTTCGGGAGTCTTGCCCTTCTTCGAATAACTTCGTCCAGCGTGAACTTCGTTAGTGGTTTTGCCTTCATCGCCCCAAAATATGGTTGCGCCCTCTTCCTTGGCTCGCTTTTCAATAGCTGGATACTCCTCCTCACGCCAGCGCCGGACAGACTCGCTATTCTGTTGGTAGGCCTTGCGAATTGGAACTTGAGGAGTCATACCCCAGCGCTTTAAATAGTTTCCCATTGTAATTAGACTCAAGGTGATCCCAAATTTTTCTTCGATCAAATCTCTAACCGCAGCCCTCGTCCAAAGGACAAATGGCAATTTCAATTGATCGGGCATATTATCGGTGATCAGATTAACAATCGTGGCGCACTGCCAAGGCAATAGTAACCGTTTTTCGCCGACCTTACGACCCCGCTTCACTGCTCGGAGTGCGTCCCACCCTCTCTTTTCATACTTACGACACCACCGGTTTACTTCTTGCCGACTTACTCCAAGCGCACGAGCTGTTTCCCGTTGGGTGTAGCCTTCTTCAACAACCATACGCACCGCAGTCATTCGGAGGTGCTCTTGCTGGTCAGGCGAAAGCTTTCTGGCGTCTCTCTTCATCCCTAACAATACCACATCATTAGGTGTCGGCTATTTAATTTTCGGATTAATAACGAAGTAAACGACACAAAGCCAGACGGCCAAGCCAACCGAATTCATTATGATCTGATTTTCAATGAAGAAGGGCTGATAGACCGCTTACCTGATGCTGGAACATCGTCGGTATTATTCTCTGATGTGGACGGTCAGCTGTACTTTCGTATTTTCGACGCCAGAGGCAAAATGGTAATTAGTGATTGGGCCAGGGACATTACCGCCAAAATGACGGAATCGGGAGCATCTGAGCACCAAATTGGAAAGTGGCGCGAGACAATTTCGATGCTTCACGCAACTATTGAAAACGATACCTTCGAACGATTTACAACTGTAGAACGGCAAAATCTCTGCGAAGAGATTTGTCTGTTGCTGGGGCATACTCCACAGATTCCGCTCGGTCGCCGCACAAACAGCGACTTCGCTTTTCGAAAATTCAAAATCCCGCAATTCTACCATAGAATACGGACACCTGGATACAATGACCTCTTATCAAACTATGTCATTCAAAAGATGGCTGGATTTAGTGGAGACGATGACCCTGGGGGATTTAGAGAGCTAGAATTATTATGGGACGTTAAGGTTCGTTACGAATTTGACCAAAAACGGCAATTGGCGAATGCGGACATCGATCAACTTGATCGCGAAAAGCAAAAGTTGATCAAACAAAGGAAAATAGAGAAGAATAAAATGTGGTATAGAGGCAAACGTTCACGGATTAGAGAATTGACGTTTGAAATTGCGGAGAAGGAGCAAAATATTGCCCAAATCGAAAGAGATCACAGCGAAAATGGTGACGTTCTCCAGAAAATCAAAAGAAGCAATCAAAGTCTTGTTAGTGACATCCCAATAAGGGACAATGTAAGATATAGAAACAATCCCCATGAGTTTGTAACAATTGCGAAGACTCGAAGCCATGACCCTGCATATCAATATTGGGAGTTAGTTCGAATGGATGATAAAGAGAGTGCAATCGGGAGAAACAGAGAGCGATTCAAGTATGAGAAAGCATTCGTGAAACCCCAACCGACCACTCGATCCACTTCTCGATACTGGGTAACAAGGTTAGATCATGATCGCGAAAGCAGACAGGGGTATACCGCAATTAATGGACATTCCGCCATATGGGACCAAGCTTCGATAGAATTGATGGCTGCGTTGTTGGGAATTTCGCTGAGGGAGGACTGGGAGGACGTTGTGAATCCGGAAGCTATTGAGAGAGAGAGCAGTGAGGCGGCTATTGAAAGGCTCATAGACAGATTTAACGAACTATTTGTGGAAGACGGTGCCGACAAATTATCAAGAGATAAGTTGAAGGAATTGATTAAGCAACATTCAGATTTCGAGCGTCATTTTGAAGAAATTAACGGGTGATACGAAGCTTCGTCATTTCAATGATTTGTTTTCGTTGTAGCAGTTGACTACTCCCGACTGACTTGTTCGCGGGCACTAGGCTGCCCTAATTGTGCTCCGCTTCGCTCAGCCAGAAGCTAACTGGATAACCTCAAACCTAACCAAACCACGCCTGAGTAAATGTGCAACAATGCTGGACACCACCTCGCTCAAATGTTCTCAAAAATCGGAATTGACAACAGGAGCCAGCCCAGATTGACTCAGCGGATGAGAAGAAGAGAGTTAGGAATATTGGGGCTCTGCCTGGTGCTTACTGGGTGCGAAACCAACTCCAATTTGGGATCCCAAAAACAGAGTCCAACCGATTATTTGGCCCAAGCCGGAAAATTGCTTAAAATAGCGCATCCGCGCAAAGACTCTCGCCCTGAAAGCCGATTTGAAGTGCATGTTGAGCGGGGCGGGCAATTGGTGACCAGCGCAGGAGAAGCCATTCGAATCACGCGCAATTATCCGGTCGGCATAGTCCTTTCGGACCCTAGTATGGTAGGCTTAACCGCGGAGGAGGTGGAAGAACTTGAGCAAAAGGTTCCCGCTCTAAAAAGCCCGGGACTTCCTCCAGTGGTTACTCTAACGTCGCGGCCTGTTCTAACGTCAATCGATAAGCCACGCGTCGCCGAATTGATAGGGGCGAAAGACAATCGATCTGAGTTTCCGGAAGGAGACCACAGAGACTTAATTCGTCTGACGCGATCCGGTGAAAAAGGCGTTATACTTTTCGGCTATGAGCCGACCGATCAGCCCGATCGTTCGGAGGATATTAAAGAGCAGATTGGTCACGTAATTTTTCTGGATCGTCTTGATAATGAAGTCCGATTTTTCGAAAATCCGCAAGGATATAGTGAGCGACTCGGAGATTCAAATTATCGCTGCGCAGTCATTGCCTTGCCGGACTACTCCGGATTATCAGGCGTCACTGGTGAAATGATCAAAGGCTGGCAGAACAATCAACGCCTCTTCTCGGAACTCACCAGGGATCAAATTCCCTTTGCCTAGGGTGAAATCAATGGGGTGCAAATCCTCTCATTCCAGTTATTTTTCAGGCAGCGTCGGCGGCTGGCTCGTTCGTATTCGAAAGTTGATCAATTCATCGCGTTGCTTCTGAGCGATTCCATCGCGAGCCCAACGAAAAAAGCGCTCCCACTCTCCGTTTAGCTCGATGCATCGCAAATGTAATAGCATTTCAGCTCGCTCCCTGATCCACCGCATTCCCGAACAATCCATCCGCTCTCCTATGACGTAGCGTGCTGCTCCCTCAATCACTCCGCTGGCGATTACCAAATCCTCCTCGAGCAAGCGGCCATAAGCCATCATTTCTTGCCGCTTTTCCAGATAACCAATAATCTTCTTCGTCTTCTCGCGTTTTGCCTTTGTACCCGGCCCTCTGGCGGCGATTGTTTGCTGGTGCTGCCGGAGTTCTTTAAGCAATCGTGCAATTTTGCCCTGATAAAGAGCTTCTCGCTGTTTCTCCACCCACTGGGTCAATTCCTCGCTATTTTCCGGATAGAAAAGACGCCCAAACTCCCACAGTTTTTCCTCCACGTGACGAATGTCTAATGCATGCGTTGAATTGGGAAAACGCTCAGCAATCCCTTTGTCGAAACTGAGTTCTCCATCACTTACAATGTGCACGCAATTGCTATTGGGATCAAATCCCCTGCGCTCCACTTCCTTCTTGGCCCAATCCATCATCACCGCTCTGGGAGCATAGCTGCCCCAGACTCGTTTGTTGAAAGGCCCGTGCAAGAGTCCGTCGTCCCCCCTTCTCAAGGTGTAGACAGCAACCAGAGTAATACTTCGCCCGTTCTTGCTCTTGTCGCCTTTTTTACGCCGTTTGCGTTTGCCCTTTGTTAGGCGGCATTGTTTGCCTCGGTGGCGTTGGCAGCCACAAGGGCAAGATTTCTTGGGCTGGCGTGGTCCGCGTCGTTTTTCCAACTCTTCGGCGGTCGCCGTCGGAGTTGCTTTGCCGTCTATTTCGATAACGATGATGTCGCCCTCAGGACCTTCGAACGCCGGCGGTTGTTCCATAAAGGGACCGGCATGCCGGCCCAGCCCAAGAACGAGTTCTCCGATGGTTCTTTGAGATGGCGACCAGTTGAGAAATGCCGAGCAGATAAGCGTGGCGGTCTTTAGACTAACCCGTGTAGCCAGTCTTGTAACAAAACTAACGATAGTTGGGCTAAAACTGTCAGCGAAGAGCTGTAGATGAATGTCCAATGGATAAAACCCCCGGCCGGTTTTGGTTTCTACATACCTTCTCCAGTAAGCAACTTTGCCAAATCTGGTAACCAGAGTGTGGCGGCAGGCGGATTTTAGGCGCCCGTCCGGACAATCTCTTAGATAGTCCTCCAGATCAAATGCTTCATGATGAGAGCGCAGAAAGAGCGCGACCAACATACAGCCAAGGGTGTTGAGCAACACAAACAACTTGTCTTCAAACTCTGCAAATGAGGTCGTTTCGGTGCTACTACAAAATTCTAAGACTTCATCAAACTGGGAGCGAAGTTTTGTGTGGAGGCTCTTGAGCTCAAATTCTTCTTGAGGAACAAAAGTTGCGAGCGTAGTGTTAGGCTGCTGGGGTAACGTGGGTGGTTTTGGTTCTGTTAGACTCACCCGCTAATTCTAGCTCGTTATCCCGGCTGCACCTGAAAAAATCCTAACAAAACCGAAATATTCGGCATTTTTAAGCAAAATTTCCGAAGAAACAGGAGTTTTTGCCTGGAAAATCAGGATTTGCACCCAAATCAATGGAGGGGACCCCTTGGGTGCTCGGGATGAAGCTTCTATCAAGGAAACTGCCCGTCATGCGGTTGGTCTCTTTGCAGAAGCACCATCATCGATAAGATACTTCAGTGAAGAGAACGCCATTGTAACTGGGATGTATTGTGCTGAGTATTCTGGAAGCTTTCTTCCCAGCGTCGGCCATCAAGTTATCCTGAATGAATCAACCCTGCGTGAGATGGCACAGGAACTGGGTCAAGATGGTGACTATTTTGTAGCAAAGATTTCTGACGAAATAGACTATCTGAACAGAACGTACGGTGCGAACTACGTTGAACTCCCCAGCGAAGATCTTAAGCCGCTTAATGAGGTTCTGGGCAAGCCAATCCAACCAATCTTCGGACAAATGAACTTTGTCGATATCTGTTGGAGCTTCCTTTATAACGTAGTACCGCGTGAGCAAGAGTCGGACGCAATCGCCGTAGCTCAAGCGGTAGCCCTTTACCAGCTGAAAAAACGCATCCTTGGGTTGGAACCATTCCGCATCCGCCTAAAAGACCCGCTTTCGTCCGATCCCGGCAGAACCGTTGGAGACGCGTTTAACGAATGGTTCGACAAGCTGCTACAGGTGGTCGGCTCCAAACACACCGCCGGCAAGATGTCGTACAACAGGAAGCTGCGTCCGCTTATCAAAAAAGGGTCCAACTATGTCCCAGATATCACTTTCATTTCGACCTCCCACTTGATGCGCTTGGACGACGTGAAAGTGGGAAGGGTCAGGTCTTGGGCTCCGCACCGGCAACCACTCTTGCCGGTAAAAATTGAGATCATCTGCTTTCGACCAAACGCGTTACGAATGAAAGATGAAGAGTAGGGCCTACGCATTCTAAAAATGCTGCCGGAATGGCATGCTTCGGTAGGAAGCTACACAATTTGAGAGTACACCTAGCCATGAACACGAACTCAGCCCTATTTTTTTGTGCAGCAATAGTTGTACTGATGTTTACCAGTTGCGGCCCAACCCGCACTCGTATTCTAACTCCAAGCACATCGGCCTATCCCGAGTTCAAGGACGAAAATCTTCCTGAAGTCAACCGATTTCCCTCCTTAGCTGAATGGCACCGCAACTATCACGTTCGGTTTCTTCTCATTCATGGGATGAACAACCATCCATTTGGATTTAAGGACGGAAAGCCTCAACTTGCAGGTTTGCGCAGCTATCACCGGGCTTCGGCTGCATTGGGCTACTGGAACACCAAAGAAAAATGGTTGTCCAAAAACGAAGATTACGATGAACGCTACGCATCCTCTGAAGCGGAATACCAGGAGATTCGTCAAAAATTGGTTAGCAACGCAAAAAAGTTCCAAATGAGGGGATTTATTGATCGGTACATCAAAGCGGCAGGGTATGAGGCGGCCCATGAAATCGAGATGCCTTTTAAAGATTTTTCGGTAATCGATCACCCCAAACTTCACACGGGGCTTGGCTACTGCTTCAAAATCAAGTACGCACCACCAAAAGACGCAGAATTGAAACCAATCACCTTTTACGTAGTCTCCTGGAACATATGGAACTCTAGCCAAAAGGAGCAAGCATTCGGCTATTTTGATCCAAAGAGGGGCAATATCAAAACTGAGCGAGGCACCACCAGAGAAGGTTCGCCTTTTTTCAGAAAACATCGGCTTATTCTCAACAATTCGTTGAAGAGCAGTGTGATGAATTGGGGCCTCGCAGATGCCTCAATTTATCTAAGTGAAGAAGGCTACTCTCAGGAGTTCGCGGTAGCGAAAGCAGTCAACGTACTGGGGAATGACTTGGGAAGTGATAAAAAATACAAAGATCGAATTGCAATTGTCACTGAGAGTCTCGGAAGCACCATTACCGTGAATGCCTTAGATAAATTGGTCAAGAGCCCTGAATTGCCTGGAACTAACGAGAGACCCATTTCGGATGAGAACCGAGCCCGATTCAAAAAAATACTCTGTTCAAGTCACTCACCGCTAGATTCTGAAGTGGTGTTTTACATGTTCGCAAATCAATATGGGTTGCTTAACCTTACAGACCTGGACGAAAGAATCTTCGGCGAACGTGACGAACTAAACATCCCCCTGGTTTCGTTTCATGATCCAGATGATCTATTGAGTTTTCCTTTGCCGTTATGGGGTAATTATGGAAAACGGATGTTCGAAAACTTCGTCATCAGCAATATTTATGTCAAAAACCCATCCTACAATGCTGCATTTATACTTCGAGGCCCCGACAAAACTCATGCCAATTATTCAGCGAACCCCAAAGTGCTCAATCTAATGTTGAGGGGAAACAAAATCAAACCTCCAAGGAACAATAGGGTAGAACAGACTCAATAGCGTAAACTGAACTGATAGGAGTTTCCTTTTTGCCCTCTCGCTTGCGAGTCACAGTTGGGCCAGAGGCGGTCGCTGGTTTCTGGCGGGAAAAACTGACTGGACTCTGCAATCGGGTCGGTCTGGCCAATCATTCCTCCGATGAATCGGCGGTGGAAGCTGAGGCTGGAGATGATGAGAAGGTGACGCCGATTGAATCGGGGGTGGGCGGCGCTTCGGCTGAGGTGGATGAGCAGGCGGATGCAGCCTGATGCTGGTTAGCAGAATCATTTGGGCAGATAATCATCAGAATCCTTGGGGAGGGAGATTCTGCCTTCACCGCGTCGGCAATTAACGACACGGACGCTCCCACCGCGGCTGTGCCCACACCAGCGTGCGAATCGCCCACGCTACCAACGCCAGACACGCGGCCGTAGCCAAGATCGACCGGGTTTTTCCGCTCACGAACGTCATTCTACCGGCTCCGGTTCCTCATCGCCATCCCTTCAGCTTAAGCGAACCGTCCCGAGCGCATTTGACGCCGGCATTCTCCCACGCGATGGGTGAACGATGCTCCCGCAATTGTCATGGCGCATCCTGCAAACGGTCGATCCCAAGCTGCTTTGGAAGTTCAACTGGAATTTCGGCGTCAAGGGCATCCGCTCCATCCAGCGCTTCAAGTCGCGGCTCAAGGAGGGGGTTTATTTTCCGCCGTTTCTCTACATCTCCATCCTCAACAGTTGCAACCTGCGTTGCCAAGGATGTTGGGTAGACGTGGACAAACCGCAGGTGAAGATCGAGCTGGACGAACTCAACCGCATTGTCAACGACGCCCGAGAGCATGGGAACAGCTTTTTCGGCATTTTGGGCGGGGAACCGTTCATGCACCCGGAATTGTTCGATTTTTTGGCGCAACACCCGGATTGCTTCTTCCAGGTGTTCACCAACGGCCAGATGATCACGCCGAAAAATGCGCGTTTGTTGCGAAAAGTGGCCAACGCGACCCCACTCATCAGTATCGAGGGGAACGAAATCGTCTCCGACGAGCGGCGCGGCAAGAAGGACGTCTACGAGCGCACGTTGCGCGGTTTGCGCAATTGTTTGGAGGAAAAAGTCATGACCGGCGTCGCCACCAGCGTCTGCCAGACGAACATCGATGACCTGCTCAGCGAGGCCTGGTTGCGGCGGCTCATCGATATGGGCGTGCACTATGCCTGGTATCACACCTACCGGCCGGTGGGACCGCAAATTCACGAAGAACTGGCGCTGCAACCGGCCCAAGCCCGGCGGGTGCGCGAATTCGTGGTCAACATGCGCTGCAAACTGCCCATCGGCATCATCGACGCCTACTACGACGGGGAGGGACGCGCCATTTGCCCCATGGCAACCGGCATCAGCCATCACATCGGCCCCACCGGCGGCCTGGAACCCTGCCCGATCATCCAATTCGCCACGGAGAGCATCCGCGGTCACGACAGCATCTACGAGGCGCTGACGACGAGCGATTTCATGCGCGATTTTCGCGAAACGGCGGCGCAAAACACCCGCGGCTGCATCGTTTTGGAGCGACCCGATCTGGTGCGCGAACTCGCCGCCAAACACGGCGCGGATGACACGACCATTCGCCAACGCGCGGATGCCGAGTTAGCCGCAATGACTCCGAAAAGCAGCCAACACCAGCCCAACGGCGAAATTCCGGAGAAACACTGGATGTACCGGCTGGCCAAGCATTTTTGGTTCAACGACTTCGGCGCCTACCGACAACTGGATGCAGCCGCTGATCCGCCCCGTTCGGCCGCGCAAATTGCTCCGCAGTCAGCCAATCCAACGCCCGCCGGCGAAAAACTTGCCAGCAAGGGCCGTCATCGGGAAACGGAGACAATTTGCCAGTCGTGAAGGTGGGTTCATGCTGTTTCTCCAACGGCACCGGTGTCGTTTCCGGGGCAGGCGCGTAGTCTCACGCCGAACCGCGTTTTTGGCGTGATTTCCCCAACAGACAACCTAGACTTTTCCCCGCCATGCCGAAAACTCACGTCAACCGAACCCAGAAGATCAACGCCCCGGTGGAAAAAGTTTACGCCATCGTGCGGGACTTCAGACAGTGGCAACCGTGGTCGCCATGGCTCATCGCCGAGCCCGGCTGCGAGGTCACCCACGCCGCCGACGGGAAAAGTTACGCCTGGGACGGCCAGATCATCGGCGCGGGAAGCATGGAAGTCCTCACCGAGGAGAAAAACAAATCCATCACCAACAACCTCACCTTCCTCAAGCCATTTAAGTCGCAGGCCGACGTCAATTTCAAGTTCGCCGAGAAAGACGGCGGCACTGAAGTCGCCTGGACCATGGACAGCTCGTTGCCGTTCTTCATGTTCTTCATGAAAGGCATGATGGAGGCCTTCATCGGCATCGACTACGAGCGCGGCCTGATGATGCTCAAAGAGTACGCCGAGACCGGCGAGGTTAGCTGCAAGCTGGAGTTCCCCGGCAAGCAAAATTTCCCCGGCTGCGACTACGTCGGCATCCGCAAGGCGATCGACATGGACGACCTCGAAAAGGAGATGGGACCAGATTTCCAGAAGGTGATGGAGTGGGCCGGTAGCTCCGGCGCCGAACTCACCGGCAAGCCGTTTTCCATCTACCACAAGTGGAACCCGGTGAAGAAGACCACCGAGTACACCGTCGCCTTCCCGTTGAAAGAAATCCCCGCCGACCTGCCCGACGGCATGACGGGTGGCGCCATCCCCGCGGCTGAAGTTTACGCCGTCAAGCACACGGGCCCCTACCGCTACCTCTCCAACGCCTGGGCGTCCGGGATGATGCACGCCCGCGGGAAACAGTTCAAACAGAACAAGTCCATCGCGCCGTTCGAGGTCTACGAGAACGACCCGTCAGACGTGGAAGAGAAGGAATTGGTAACCGTGGTACATTTCCCCGCCAAGTAGCCTCCTGGTCGAAATCCAACTCCTGATCTCGAATCGCCGCCATAAGCTGCCTGGCCGATGATTTTTCGCCCTCAGGCAATAATTTCGTGGATCACGTGGCCATGGACCTCGGTTAGGCGCATATCGCGGCCGCTAAATCGCACCGTGCTCCTGGTGTGATCGATTCCCAGCAAATGGAGCATGGTGGCGTGGAGATCGTGGATTTCGAAGCGATTTTCCACCGTTTTGTAGCCCCATTCATCGGTCCGGCCCACGGAAACGCCGCCTTTCACGCCGCCGCCGGCCATCCACATCGTGAAGCCGAAGGGGTTGTGGTCGCGGCCGTTGCTGCCTTGGGCAAAGGGCGTTCGGCCGAATTCGCCGCCCCAGACGATGAGGGTCGAATCCAGCATCCCCAGGCGCTTTAAATCGCGAATCAGGGCGGCGATCGGCTGATCGACCGTCTTGCAGTTTTTGTTGTGGCCGTCGACCAGATTGCCGTGCTGGTCCCAGCGGTCGCCGTTGCCGCCGGGGCAGGTCAGCTCGATGAAGCGGACGCCGCGCTGGACCAGGCGGCGGGCCACCAGGCATTGCAGGCCAAAGGTTCGGGTGTTGGCAAAATCGGCGTCCAGCCCGTAGAGCTTCTTCACCACGTCAGATTCACCGCGCAAATCCATCAATTCCGGCACGGCGGTCTGCATGCGGAAGGCGGTTTCGTAGTTTTGGATCGCGGCCTCCACCTGCGGATCGCCATTTACCTCGGCCAATGTGGCGTCGTCCAGTTGGCGGATTAAATCCAGCTTGTTGCGCTGCAATTTTGGTTTCGCTTCGGATGGCTTGATGTTCGCGATTGGCTGCTCGTTGGGCAGAAAAACGGATCCTTGATACGCCGCGGGCAAAAAACCGGACCCAAAGCAGTCCAACCCGCCGGGCGGGATTAAACCGCCGTTCAACACCACAAATCCCGGCAAATCCTGGTTTTCGCTCCCCAACCCGTAACCGACCCAGGCGCCCATGCTCGGCCGGCCCTGAAATCCGCTTCCGGTGTGCAAAAAATAGTTGGCTGAGGTGTGTTCGGAGAATTTGGAGGTCATCGACTTGATCATCGCCAACTCATCCGCGACTTTCGCCAGGTGAGGGAACAGCTCGCTGACCCAAAGGCCGCTTTGGCCGCGCTGTTTGAAGGTCCACTGATTTTTGAGCACCTTGCCGATGCTATCGAACTGAGTTGGGGCTAATTTGCCGATGACTTCGCGCGGATCGCGCCCGTGATATTTCTCCAGCGCCGGTTTGTAGTCAAAAGTATCGACCTGTGAGGGCCCGCCGTCCATGTAGAGAAAAATGACGCTCTTGGCCCGGGCCGCGAAGTGAGGTTTTTTGGGCGCGAGAGGATTTTCAGCTTCTCCGAAGGCCTGATCGTTCAGCAACGCGCTCAGGGCCACGGCGCCGAAGCCGTTGGCGCAGCGTTTGAGCATTTGGCGGCGATTTGTGGGTTGGCGGGCGAAATTTTGGCAATGCATGGCTTAATTCACGCTATCGCCGCCGGTGGATTTCTCAAGCGGGAACGCATTGGGCGAAGCCGGAATGTTTCAATTTCGACGAATTCTGAGCAGCATTGCCCTGGCGCAGGCATGCGTGTAGCGCATTCTCGATCACGTTTGCGCCTCCAAACGGGCGGAGGGCGGCGGTTTTCGGTTTGGGGTTGTTGAATTTGCTGAAATAACCGCGAAAACGTCCCCGTGATTAGGCAGCGAGTGGCCGAAAGGCGGCCCGAGAAATCCTCCCTAAGCGCACTCACTTTCACAAAAATCCATTAATTACACCCAAACTCATTACAACAACCACACCCAAAATGAAAAGCCGAAAAACACACTGCCGCGGATTTGTTCCTCGCCGTCAGTTTTTGTACGTTGGCTTTGCTGGAGGCCTGGGTCTGACCCTTCCAGAGCTTCTCAAAACCGAAGCCAGAGGTGCCGCTAAGTATTATCCCACGCGTGAAGGAGTCGCTAAGTCTCTCATTCACATTTACTTACCGGGTGGTATGGCCCATCAGGAATCCTGGGATCCTAAACCTTACGCACCCGTGGAATATCGGGGACCCTTCAAAGCGATCAACACCAAGATTGAAGGGGCGCAGTTTGGCGAAGTAATGAAAGAAATGGCCAAAGTGGCCGACAAGGCGACTTTCGTCCGCTCCATGACTCACCGCGAGGCTGCTCACGAGCGCGGCACGCACAACATGTTCACCGGCTACCGGCCCAGCCCGGCGCTCAAGTATCCCAGTTTTGGCTCGGTTATCGCTCACGAGTTGGGTTCGCGCAATAATTTGCCGCCCTACGTGTGCGTGCCCAATCAGCCGAACGAATTTGCCGGCAGCGGCTACTTGAGTTCCGCCTACGGCCCGTTCAGCCTGGGTTCGGACCCGGCCAGCAGCGGATTCTCGGTTCGAGACCTCAGCCTGCCCAATGGCGTGGACGACAAGCGCTTTACCCGCCGCCGCAGCCTGCTTGAGGCGGTGGACAGCCACTTCCGCTCCTTGGAGAAGGACGATCAACTGGATGCGATGGATAGTTTCTACCAAAGCGCCTACGGTTTGATCAGCTCGCAGAAAGCCCGCGAAGCCTTCGACATCACCAAGGAAGACGACAAGCTGAAGGACAAGTATGGCAAGACCCAGGCCGGATTGCGGATGCTGATGGCTCGCCGGTTGGTGGAATCGGGCGTTCGCCTGGTTACCCTCACTTACGGCGGTTGGGACCATCACAACAACATCAAGGCCGCCTTTACCCGCGGTGGCGCAGAACTCGACAAGGCGCTTGCTGCGTTGCTTACCGATTTGGACGAGCGCGGCATGCTGGATTCCACCATGGTGATGGTTTCCTCAGAGTTCGGCCGCACGCCCAAGATCAACAAGACCGATGGCCGCGATCACTGGCCCCGGGTTTTCAGCACCATGCTGGCCGGCGGCGGCGTGAAGCGTGGATACGTTTACGGCGCGTCTGATACCTTGGGAGCCGAGCCTGAAATCGATCCCATGAACGTGATGGACTTTGCCACCACCGTCTACAACCAGTTGGGCATTACCGCGGACAAGGAGTTGATTGCTCCGGGGCCGCGCCCGATCGAAATTGTCGCCAACGGCAAGGTGATCACGGATCTCCTGGACAAAGTCGCCTAACATCGTGTCGCTAGAAAAAAAGTGGAAGGGTAAACCGTAAAAAGTTGGCAACCTGATGCCGATTCGCTAACTTCAAGACTAGCTACCTTTCACTTTTAACCTTCACACCTTTCACTTTCTACCAATGAAAACAATCAGCTGCTTCAAACCGGCGGCTGGAAACGGTTTTCTCCCTCACAACATGCTCATGGCGCTCGCGCTGTGGGCATGTTTGCCAATTGGGAGCCTGCTCCAGGCCGCGAGTCCCGACCTTCAATACGCCGAGCCCCGCGGCGGCCAGCGCGGAACGGAGGTCGAAGTCAAAATCGTCGGCAGCCGCCTGTGGGACGCCGAAGAAATCTTGTTCCATCAACCGGGAATTACCTGGAAGGAGATCAAGCACGATGAGAAGAAAAGCGGCCGGTTTTTCAACGTGAAATTCGTGGTGGCGCCAAATGCGACGCTCGGCGAGCACGCCTTCCGGGTTCGCACCAAGAGCGGGATCACCTACGCGCGGCGATTCTGGGTTTCCCAGTTTCCCAACGCGCTGGAAAAAGAGCCGAACAACGAGTTTGAGACTCCGCAGGATGTTGCGCTCAACGTCACCGTGGATGGTTACTCCAAACCGGAAACCGCCGATTTTTACCGGGTGAACGCGAAAAAAGGGCAGCGGCTCAGCGTCGAGGTGGAGGGGCTACGCGCCAACTCCATCCGCAACCGAGTCGCCATCGATCCCTACTGCGCAATTTTGAACTCCGAGCGCTTTGAGTTGGTTTCCTCCGATGATACGCCGCTTTTGAAGCAGGATTGCTACGTTTCCATGCTCGTGCCGGAAGACGGGCAATACATCGTGGAGGTGCGGGACGCATCCTACCAGGGCAATGGCAGGTATCGCGCTCACATCGGCACCTTTCCCCGCCCGCGCGCCATCTTTCCCGCGGGAGGAAAGGCGGGCTCCAGCGTGGATGTGACCTTGATTGGCGACGTCAAAGGCGACTTCAAAACCAAGGTCCAGGTTCCCAACGAGCTGAATGACAAATTCGGCGTGTTTGCGGAGCACGAGGGCCAGTTGCCGCCTTCAGCCAACGTTTTTCGGGTCGTTTCCTACGATAACGTCATGGAAAATGAGGCCATCAACGACAATTGGGCCACCGTCAAGGAAAGCTCCGGGGCGCTGCCCCTGGCTTTCAACGGCATCCTGCAGGCAAAAACCGACGCCGAGGGAAATCCCGTGCAAGACTACGATTATTTCCGGTTTACGGCGAAAAAGGGCCAACGGTTTCGATTTCGGGCCCACGCCAAGAAAATTAACTCGCCGGTCGATCCCGTTCTCCACGTTTTTCGGCCAAATGGCACTTCTGTGGCCACCGTGGGCGGCAACGACGATGCCGACGGCTCGGCCGACAGCCGCTACGATTTCGCCGTCCCGGCCGATGGCGACTATTGGGTGCGTGTCTACGACATGCTCAAGCGGGGAGGGGATGATTACGTCTACCGGATCGAAACGGAAATCACCAAGCCGGCCCTCGTCGTTTCCATGCCGGAATTTGCCACGCGCGACAATCAATTCCGCAAAGCGATGGAAGTGCCCCAAGGCGGGCGATTTGCCACCGTTTTCAACGTGACCCGCCAGAGCGTCCGTTGCGACGCCACCTTTGAAGTGAAGGGTTTGCCCCCGGGCATCACGTTTTCGGCCGATCAGCTTCCGGCGAACGTGACCCAGTTCCCGGTCGTTTTCGAAGCCCAGCCCAACGCACCGGTCGCAGGGCGTTTGGCGGAATTTTACGCCCTCAGCACCGATAAGGAAAAACCGCTGACCGGGCGCTACACCCAGCTGATGGACTACGTTCGCGGCAATCCCAACGGCACCCTTTACTACGCCAGGACGGAGGACACCCTGCCGGTGGCGGTTACCGAAGCGGCTCCGTTTAAAATCGACTTGGTGAAGCCGGACAAGCCCATTTTACGGGATGGAAACACGCAGGTGAAGGTCCGCGCGACGCGCAGCGAAGGATTTACCAAGCCAATTACCGTGCGCTGGCTCTGGCGCCCGCCGGGAATTAGCTGCAACAGCACTGTGACCATCCCGGAGGGCAAAACGGAGGCTGTTTTCACGCTCAATTGCAACGGCGCCGCTGAAACCCGAACCTGGAAAGTCGTGGCGCTCGGCGAATCCGACGCTGGCAAGGGAATTGTTCGCTCGGCGTCCGCCCTGACCGACCTGACCGTCGCCGACCACTTCGTCAAGCTGAAGATCAACATGGCTAGCGTGAAACAGGGGCAAAGCGGCGACATGGTCATCGACGTTGAGCCGGTTCGCGACTTTAGCGGCGAAGCCACGGTGAAGCTGCTAGGGCTTCCGCCCAAAACCTCGATTACCGAGGGCAAATTGAAAAAAGGTCAGGACAAGCTGGTCCTGAAAGTCACCACCGAGGAAGGCGCCCGGGTGGGCCAACACAAGAACCTGTTCTGTCAGTTGATCTTCAACGAAGGCGGAAAAGTGATGGAGCAGCGCGCCGGGCAAGGCGGAGTTTTGCGCGTCGATCCCAAACCGAAGGAACCCGCGAAACCCGCTCCCAAGGCTCCGGCAACCGCTCAAGCAAAGGCGCCGGCTCCCAAACCGGCTGAAAAACCGCTTTCGCGCCTCGAACAACTGCGTTTGGAGGCCAAAAAGCAGGCCGAAGCTAACAAAAAATAGATCGCGCCCGTTTTTGAAGCTCAAACCGCCTTACCAACGAAAAATCTCGCCCCTCGAAAATCTAACAAGCTTCTTTCTGGCAAATTTCCGGATTGGTGCGACTTTTTTTCGAGTAAATGAGAAAAAGGCTCTGCTGGACCCGTTTCAGTCCCGTAGTTGATTGCTTTTTTTCTCGCCAAATAACCGAACCACTGCTTCAAAAGAATTCTATGAAAAAACTCCTAACCCTCGCCGTGATTGGCATGCTCACGGCTTCCATCACGGCAGGTGAGATGCGCACCTGGACGGATTCCAAAGGACGCAACGTCACCGCTGAAATGGTCGGCATGAAGGACGGAAAAGTCCTCATGAAGCTCGAAAGTGGGAAAACCCTCGCTTTTCCCCTCAATCTGCTGAGCCCGGCCGACCAAAAATTCGTCCGAGACAACGCTCCGGTTGATGCCGGCACCGCCGCTCAACGGATCGACCAATTGGTGATGAAAAAGCTGTTGCAGGCTAACATTGAGATCCGCAACGAAATCACCAAAGTCAACGGGACTCCCACCAGCGCGACTTTCACCTCCTCGGACAAGAAGAAAAAGCTCGATGAGTTGACCTACCTCCAAAAAATGACCTTCCCGACCGGAGGCGTCGGTGGCACGAGGGAAAGCCCGAATTTTAAGAGCGTGATGAATGACGAACAGTTCGTCCGCCGCGTGTATTTGGACATCGGAGGCCGCATTCCCACCTACGATGAGACCATGGCCTTCCTCAACGATCGCAGCCGCGACAAGCGGGCGCAATTGATCGACACATTGCTCGATTCGGAGGCTTTCGTTAGCCACTTTTTCAACTACATGTCGGATTTGCTGCGAATTCGCGATGGAATCGGCATGAACGGCATCAACGGCTTGAAAACCGGCGCCTATGTTGATTGGACCAAGGATCAAATCCGCCAAAACCGTCCTTGGGACGAGTGGGTGAGCGACTTGGTGGCTAGCCAGGGATTTTACTGGGACAACCCGGGCTTGGGTTTCATGCTGACGGACCTTGGCATGCCGCTGTGCAACCTTTCTAACGTTTTCACCATTTTTGCCGGCACGGAAATTACCTGTGCGCAATGCCACGACCACCCGTTTGAAGAGGTCTACCAAATGGATTTCTACAAAATGGCGGCCTTCTTTGGCGGCATGAATTTGAGCGGTGGCGGCGGCTCTGATGAGGCGAAAACCGCTTCAGCGGCCCTGCGCAAGTACCAGGGCGAGTGGAGACAACGCAACGCCGGGAAAGACCCGATGCCGCGTTTCGACCGGGGATTAAGTGACATCCTCAATTCCTACCGCTACAACGGGACGGACAAGGACACCGGCACGGTTCGCCTGCCGCACGACTACAAGTATGACGACGCCGACCCCTTGGAGACTGTCTATCCGGCCGCTTACTTCGGCAAAGTGGTGGAACTCGAAAAATTCGATAATCCGCGCTTGGCTTTTGCCGATTGGATGACGGACAAGGAACACCCGCGATTCTCCGTCAACATCGTCAACCGCCTGTGGAAATTCGCCTTTGGCCTCGGCCAAATCGAGCCGGTCTACAATATCCCGGGCCACCTGGACGGACAGGCGCAAAACTATGATTTGCTCAAGTACCTGGAGGAAATCATGATTGGTCTGGACTACGACATCAAAGGGTTCCTGCGCGTGCTCTACAACAGCCGTGCTTACCAGCAGGAAGCCAATCACCGCTCCCCCACCATGGCCCAGGTGGACAAAGGCGAGTACCACTTCTCCGCTCCCGTCTTGCGCCGCATGACCTCCGAGCAACTCTGGGATTCCATGGTGGCCCTCACCACCAACAAGCCTGAAGCGGCCAAAACCCGCGTGCTTGAGGACTACCAGGCGTTTATGAAGACGGATTGGTCCAGCATGAATCTGGATCAGGCGCTGAAGGCCAAGGATCAATTCCGGAGCATGGGTGGCCTCAAAATGATGGAGATGGACGACATGGATATGGCTGCGATGGGCGGAACTCGTGGCGGTGGGGGGATGATTCGGGCTTCCGAGCAAAGTCTGCCCGCCCGGGTAGGTTCCATGCTCTTCAAATTTGGCCAATCGGACAAGCTTCTGATTCAAAATGCCAACAAGGTCGGATCCGTCCCGCAAGTCATGTTCATGCTCAACGGTGAAATGACCAACCAAAAGATGATTCGCAAGGAAACGGCGATCGTCCGCAACGCCCAAGCGGCCAAGAGCCAGTCTGACGGCGTAGCTGTGGTGTTTCTCAGCATCCTGAACCGCAAACCCACCTCCGCCGAGTTGGATGCGGGCAAGAAACTGGTAGAGGGAGACGACTACAGCGATCTCATCTGGGCGCTGCTCAACACCCGTGAATTCATGTTCATCCAGTAAAAAAATCCCGAACTTCAAAATCCCACCAAACTCCGCATTCCCTTAAAAAGACAAACTGCACACACATACTTCCCATTATGAAAGACGAACTGAAAAAACTCGACCCGCTATCGCGCCGTAATTTTGCGGCGAACACTGCCAAGGCCGCTTTGGGCCTGAGCATGATGCCCATTGTCGATCGCGCAATGGCGCAATCTGGCAACTCCGGGAAAGCCAAGCACCTCATCTACTTCTATATGGGTGGGGGCATGACCCACATCGACAGCTTCGACCCGAAGCCGGATGCTCCCTCGGATGTCGCCGGCCCAATTGGGTCGATCCCCACGAATGTGGACGGCATTCGGATTGGTTCTTACTTTCCCCGCTTGGCCACCATGGGTGACAAGCTGGGCATCGTAAACACCCTCACCCAGAAGACGGGCGCCCATGACGGCGGCCGTTACTGGATGCTGACCGGTTACCAAAAGCGTGCCACCATTGTTCACCCTGAAATGGCTGCCTGGAAGCAGAAATTCCACGGTGAAAACAAGGTGTCAAACCTGCCCACATCGTTCATCATCGGTGGCGGCGCCCTGCCTGGCGCGGGATTCATGGGCCCGGCCTATGCTCCCCTGCCGATTGGCGACCCAACCCGCGGTTTGCCGGATTCCAAGTCCCCGGTCGAGGAATCTCGCGACAAAAAGCGGATGGAAGCGCTCGGCACTTTTAACCGTGCGTTTGAGTCCAAGTTCGCCACCCGTGAAGTTGAGGCTTACAGCCAATACTACGACAACACCGTCTCCTTCTTGCAGAGCGATGACCTCGACGTCTTTGACCTGAGCAAGGAGAAGGACGCTGATCGCCGCAAGTTTGGCATGGGCCGCATGGGTCAAGGCGCCTTGCTTGCTTCCCGCCTCATTGAAAAAGGTGTCGGCGCTGTGCGGATCTCCGGTGGCGGTTGCGACAACCACCAGAACATCCAAACCGCCTTCCAAGGCCCCGCCAAGGCGCTGGACGATGCCATGAGTTCGCTGATCGAGCGCCTTGAGGCTCTCGGCAAGCTGGAAGAAACGCTCATCGTTGTCGGCACCGAGTTCGGCCGGACCAACAAGATTAACGCCAATGCTGGCCGGGATCACTTCCCGCGCTGTTTCTCCGGTGTTATGGCCGGCGGCGGCATTGTTGGCGGGCAAAAATACGGCAAGTCTGACAAAAATGGCTACGCTGTTGAAGAAAACCCGGTTACGCCCGAGGACTACAACGCAACCATCGCCATGGCTCTCGGCATTCCGCTTGACGAAATTGTCTTCGCCCCGTCGGGACGTCCGTTCCTGGTTGGAGGACACAAGGAAGATCCCAAGTCCAGGGAAATCATTCCGGAAGGCAAGCCGATTCTGCCGTTCTTTGGCATGGCCTAAGCGTGGTTTTCGGAATCACACGAGTTTTAAATATCACTACAACGCCCGGGGCTTCGAAAGGAGCCCCGGGTTTTTTTGTGGCGTGGCGGAAAGGGACCTAAGGGACTTGAAAGGACGTAAGGGACCGGCTCCCGGGCTTCCGGACTTGACCTCCGTTTATTCCCAATTGTCGCTTGGGTCCCGTGCGTCCCTTTTGTCCCTTGAAAACTGCTACCCCAAGATCCCAGCCAACTGCCCAAGGTCCGTAACCACAGCATCCGGCCGAATTCCGGTCACACGCGGGTCATCCTCACGTTTGCGCAACGAACGCCGGTCTCCTGCAAAGAGCGCGGTCTTGAAGCCCGAGCGTCTGGGCGGGCCAAATGTCGTTGCGCATGTCGTTGCCAACGTAAAGCGTGGACGCCGGTTGCTGGTTTTCGGCGATTTTCTGGTAGAGCCGGTTCGATGGCTTGCCTTCGCGCAGTTGGTAGGAAAAAACTTGGATTTCCGGGTCGAAACCCAGGTTTTCCAGGTTTGCGCCGCAGAATGCCTCGAAGAGGTAGGGCGTGTAGAACTGGGCGTTGGACACAATGCCGAGCCGAAGGCCGCGTTTCCGCCAAATTTGCCAGCATCGTGGTTAAACCCGGCATCGGCCAGACGGGATTCGTGCGGCACTCGTATTCCAGCGCCAGTGCTTCTGCATCCACGCCGGCGCCCGCCAATTCCCGCCAAATTTCGCGAATTTCCACTTCGGGGTGCTCGATTCCGCTCGCTTGGCTGCATTGGCGCTCTTGGCGGATCAGCTCGTAAAACCGCGTTCCCGCGTTTGCTGGCATTTTCGCGCCCACGGCGTCAAAAGCCTCGCGCATCAACGCGTTTTGGCTGTTTTCCTCAACTAAGCCGATGTCTCCCGAGCCGGAAATGATCAGAGTGCCGTAGATATCGAAGACCACCGCGTCAATGCCAGGCAAAACGTAGAGCCGCGGCGTTTCGTCCGTGGGGATGGGGAGAAGTTCCGCGGAGAGACGGCGAATGCGTTCGGCGTGGGTCACGAGCGCAGAAGGCTGAAATTTGCGGGCGCCAGAAAGGAGTCCAATACCGCATCGGCGTCGTAGGCGGAGAGTTCGCCCAGAGGGCTGGCCGCGATTTCGCGGTAGATTTCCAGAAGCCGCTGACCGTACTGCGGGAGGCTGTAATTTTGGGCGATGAGGTCGCGATTTTCGGCAATGAGGCCGGCCTCCACGTTGTCCAAATGCGGCGCAACGACGGAATGACGCAGGCCAGGCTCGGCCAGGCAGCGTTCAAGCGCTTGAATCTGGAATCGCTCGTTGAGGTGGCCGAAATCGACGCGGTGGCCGCGAACGGCGGCAGCCCAGGACCGATCGACCACGTCGCCTTTGGGTTCGCGGTCGTAGCTTTGGTAGGACTCGAACAGGCCGTCGGTGATGGCGGCGTGCAGTTCGGCTTCGTCGATCCATTTGAGCGGAATTTCCAGGCGGCGATAGAGGTGATCCAGGTTGATGCCTTGTTTCACAAAATCGCGGGTTATGTCCGGCAAATCGCGGCCGACGACAGTTTTGCTCGCCAACCAGGGTTCCAAAAAAGCTAAGCCGAACCCTTCCGCAACGCTGGTCGAGATCATGGCGTCGGCGCGGTTGATGAGTTCCGGATAGCCGAGCGGTCCGCCGCGTCCGTAAGCCAGGTGGACCGGCAAATCGTGCCCGCGCGCGAAATTTGCCCATTCGTCGTGGATTGCGCGCCACTCGGGATTTTCCGGCTCCAGAGTTACCGCAAAGACGGTCTCGGACCCGGCCAGCAGGCTCAGCATCATCAGCTCGCCCAGGTTTTTGCGGCGAATTCCGCGCACCGGGTAAAGGATGAAGCGCTTGCCGGGAAATGGGTCGGCATTGGGCGTCTGGCAGGGTGGCGCGCCTACGGAATTTGGCAACCAATGCAGGTGGCCGCCGTCGATTCCCGCATCGCGCAAGTGCAATTCGTCGCGCTGGGTAAGCGTTGCATAGTGCACCTGGGCGCCGCGAGGATACAGGTGATCGGCGCGGATATCTTCGCGCCCTGCATAGTACACCGTTTGTCGTAGATAGTTGGTGGGCCGGCCGTCTTCGGCAAAATCGTGGATTTGTAGCAAAATTTTGGCGCCATCCAACAAGAGGTGGTGAACCGCTTCCGGAAACGCCACGTTTTTCGCCAAACCATGGTTGTGAATGTGCCAAACGTCCGGCGGGCCGCCCAAAGCGTCAGCCGCGGCATCCCGCATGGCGCGTGCCAACCTTCGTGCGTCGCGCTCATCGGCCGTATTGCGATAACCAAGCCCCTCGACTACGCGCACTTGGGGTAGCCGGTCGCCCAGATAGCTTTCGCCGCTAAGCACCACAGTTTCCACACCGTGCTTCCGGAGGCTGCTTACCGCGTTCTCGATAACCCGCGTCACACCGCCCCGACGGAGATGGTAGTGGACGATGGCGAGTTTCACGGGCGTGTTTGTCGGTTGGTTAGGGTATGCGGCCTACGTTAGGGCGAATTTCTTGCGATACTCAGCAATCTCCACCATCGGCGGGCGTTCTTCCTCCACGATTTCGTGCAGCACTTGTTCGTAGCGGTTGCCCTCGGCCTGGAACTGGCGAAAGACGTTTTGCATTTCCGGCAACTTTTCAGCCATGCCGTAGCTTTCCATGCGATTGAGGAAACTTTGCAGGATGCCGAAGGCCATCTTGCCGAGTGCGCGGGTGGATTGGTTGCGATGGACGCGTTGATCTAGGTCTGTCTGGCCAAATGCGTTGAGCCCCCATTTTTTGTAAACGTCGATGATGTGCGAGGTTTCCACGCCGTAGCCGATGGGGAAAGGGATTTGCTCCAAAACCGTGCGGCGCACTGCATACTCGCCGGACAGCGGCTGAACCAAGGCGGTTAACTCCGGAAAAAAGAGCGAAAACAGCGGCCGGACGAGAATTTCGGTAACGCGCCCGCCGCCGGAAGGCCGAATGCCCTCGCTAAAAGCCAGCGGCCTATCATAAAACGCCTTCACGTAGTGCATCTCGTCGTTGTGAATGAGCGGCGCGACCAAGCCGGTGACGAAGCGCGGATGGATGTTTTTGATGTCGGCGTCTACGTAGCAGATGATGTCGCCATCCAACTGGTAGATCGCTTTCCACAGGTTTTCGCCCTTGCCGCGCTTGAACCCCTGGCTTGGGAGAATATCGCCGGAAAAATGAACCACCGCGCCGTAGGAAGCCGCGATTTCGCAGGTTTTATCCTCAGAGCCGGAATCCACTACCACGATTTCGTCAATCAGCGGGTAGCGGTCCATCAGCTCGCTTTTGAAGATAATGATCTCCTTCCCGATGGTCGCTTCCTCGTTCAAGGTGGGGATGCAGAGGCTGATTTTGAGCCCCTTTTTCTCCTTTTCCTCCAGGAGCGTTAGCAGGTCCCAAAATTGGCCGTGGTGGAAGGTGTTAGTCTCCAGCCACTGGTTGATGGTGTCGCTGTCAGTCAATGGGATCGGTAAAAAGTAAAAGGTGTGAAGGAAAAAGAAAGGAGGCAGACGGGCGGAAAATTCTTACTCCTGGCTCAGCGATTGGTCGAGCACTTGCAAGGTTGCGATGACCTGGGCCAGGCCGCGAAACAAGGGCTTGATCTGCAAGGATTCTTTCAAGTCGTTGAGGTGCTCGGCGCGGGTTAGCCCAAGCGTTACGCCGGGGATGTCGCGCTCCAGTAGGGCGGATAGCTCGCTCATGCTGGGTTGGACCACGATCGGGATCTTCAGTTCCTCCATGATTGCCCGCACGGAGGCCACCAGCGGGTGGTTGAAACTCAAGTCGCCCGGCTCGCGGTGTGCGATGATGTTCAACTGCGCCGCGGTGTTGTCCCGGGAGTTGATTTCCGCCAAAATACCGTCGATTTCTTCGTGGATGCCGGCAACGATTTCCGCGCTCTCGCTGCGCACTTCGAATCGTAGCGTCGCTTTTTCCGGCGGCAGGTTGTAGCCGCTGCCGGCGCGGACGGAACCCAGGATGATCTGCGTGCGCGGCTGTTCCGGCCTGCCGATCGCCAAAATGCGGTCGATAATTTGGTGGAGGCTCACAATCGCGCTGGATGCGTCCCAGTTTTGCCAATCCTGGTCTTCCGGCACCTCCACGGTGATTTTTCCCCGCATCATGCCCAGGCACGAGTGGCTGAGCCGGCCAAGTTGCGCGCCCTCGATGCACAGGGCGCCGTGCACCGGTTTGCTGGTGTGATCCAGAAAAAAACGCAGCCCTTCCAAGTCGCCCTGGCCGAGGCTGCGAACCGCCCCTAGCAAGATGAGATTTGCGTCGAGCCGAACTTTCAGTCGCTCCAGGATCAACGGCAGGGTGATCATCGCCGCGACGCCCAGGCTGTTGTCGGCCAAGCCGATTCCCCGCAATTCGTCGGTTAGCGCGGAAACCGCGTGGTCGTCGGTTTTTTCCCAAAGCGTGTCCACGTGCGCCACCAGCAGGATGTTTTGCTTGCCGGTGCGGCCCGGCAGAATGGCGGAGATGTTGCCTTTTTCGTCCACGCTGCTCTCCAGCTCGCTTTCCGTGAATCGGTCGCGCAGAAATTGCACGCGTTGCTCCTCACCGAAGGTTGGCGAAGGGATTTCGCCGCAAAAAACGGCGTTGGCCAGGAGCACATCGCGCAAATCCGGCAGTTCTTCGGAAAATTCCTTCGCTCGGGCGAGAATTTCCGGCAAACAGGGTGGCAATTCCATGAGCGCTACTGTTAGGCGGAATCCCAGTTCGCCAAGCGTTTTCCTGGAACGATTTTTCGGAAGCCGGGTAGAATTCGTGGGGCGCGGTAGGCGATTTTCGCCGAATTTTTGGGATTCCGCCCGGCAACCGAACGCCAGGCAGGGGAGCGTTTGGTTTTTCGCCAGCGCTTGCCGCTCACAGCTTCTCCAACATCCCCCGCGCTTTGCGATGCACGTCGCCGAAGCGCTGAGGCCAGTTTTTGCCTAACAAACGCCCAATCGTCTCCCGCGCCGCTTCGTTTCGCTGCTCGTGGATCTGCGCTTTGGCCAAATTCATCAGCCCCGTCGGCTCCAGCGCGCGAATCTCAGCGACTTGCTCCCAGTGCGGGATGGCTTCCGCCCAGCGGTCTTGCTGTTGCCGAATTTCGGCGAGCATTTGGTGGCCTTCGCTCTCGTTGGGCAAGGCTTCCACGATGCCGGTGCGGGCGCGTTCGGCGTCGGCAGGGCGGCCGAGTTCTTCGAATCGCTGGCCGAGATCGCGCAACAATTCGATGCTGCGCGGGGTGGCGCGGATGGCGGCGAGTAGGCGCGTTAGGGCGCCGTTGGGATCATTGTTAGCGTCGTGGGCGCGAACCAGAAGCTGGTGGGTTTCGGCGTCGTTTGGCTGAGTTTCGACGGCCAACGCCAGGTGACGAATGGCTTCAGCCGGCTTTTCCCGGTTGAGGTAAACTTGGCCGAGCGCTTTGCGGACGATGGGGTTCTCCAAGCCGGATTCGACGACTTGGGCATCTAACGTGGCGGCGTAGCCGTCCAGGTCCGGGGCGGTGCTGAGCGTGTTTTGCAAGGCGGCGATGGCGTTGGCGCGATTGCCGAAATTCGAGCCCCAACTGACGATCGCGCCGGCGCTGGCTTCCACGGCTTCGGCGGTTTGCCCTAGCTCGGCGTGGCATTGGGCAAGCATGGCGTAGTAGCCGGAGAGGGCGCCGTTCCCAATTCCCCGGTTAGGCTGGGTGCGCTGGTGCAGGGGAATCAATTCCGCGTAGTAGCCGATCGCTTCCTTCCACAGCGCGCACTGGTGGCAGGCGGCGGCGATTGCGGCCATGTTAGGCTCCGACCAGCGGCCGCCTTCGTGAAAATGGGCGTCGGCGGCTTGGAGCGTGGCGAGCAGTTTTTCCGGCTCTTTGGCGCGAAACCAGGCGAACATGAGGCGGGTGCGATAGCTCAAGTTTTCCGGACGCCAGGCGACCAGTTCTTCCAGGTATTTCGCGGCTTCGTTCCAGCGGTTAGCCTGCTCCAGGTAGTAAACCAGCCGGCTGCGCGCGCTTTCGTCCAGAATCCCGCGTTCGTGCGCGGCAATCATCGCGGAAATGGCGCGATCCGGCTCGTCCAGGCCGGCGTGGAGGTATTCGGCGATGTGGTGGACGCTTGCGCCGGAATCCTGACGTTCGTCTAAAACGGCGAGCGCCGCGCGGAGAAAATCGCCCCGTTTTTCGCTCCAAAAGTAGTTGTAGTCGTTGTGATAGAGCGAGCGTTGACGCTGCTGGCGCGTTTCCAAGTCCTGCCGCAATTCCGCCAACGCGATGCGCAGTAGACGCGGCTCCAGCGCGCCGATTTGCTTGGCTTCGGCACGGTATTGCGCCATGGCGTAGCCGTAGCGCTGCCAGGCGCCTTGACCGGTCGCGGCTAACCAATCCGGCTCGCTTTCGTAGCGCACGATGAGGAATTCCAGCCCGTCCAGCGGACTAACGTAGGAGCGAAGCGTCTGCCCCACGCGCGTCACCAGGTGCTGGTAGTTCTGCGTCTGAAACGGCACCAGCTCGTCAAACGCATCGAACGCGAAGGCGCGCAAATCCGCCCGCAAACCGGAAATTTTGCGGCTGTGAGCGGCGCTGTAAAAGTGGCAGAGCTGATCCACGAGCTGGTAACGCAGGTTGTGATCCACCTGCGGCAATTCGTCGATGAGCATGCGCGTGGCGCGGGCGTAGAGTCGCCGGCCCGTGCCGAGCGAAACCGTGCCGTCCTGGTTCAGCGCGTTGTAGTAGAGCCGAAATTTGCGCGCCAGCAGGTTGTTGCGCAGTTGGCCGGCGACGTTGGTTTTTAGCTGTGTCAGGATGGCTTTCTCGCCTTTTTCAAAGCGTTGCCGCTGTTCCAGGTAGCCGATCCAGGTGTCGAAGATGGAGTAGGCGAAACCCGGCAAAACGCCCCCGGAGCGGGTTTGTCGCTCGGTTAGGGCGGCCTCCAACTCACCGATGGCGCGGTCGTGATCCTGGTAGAGCCAAAGGGCCGCCGCGCGGTAGTGGGCGATCCAGAGGCGGTCGTCCGGCAGCTTCTCTTCGCCCAGGTAAAGCTGGCGCAGTTGGCTTAGCTGCTCGTTGGCAATCGACTCTTGGGTGATGCGCCCCAGGTTGTGGAGAAATTCGGCCATCAGCCGCCGCTCGCCGTTTTCCCATTCGCCTTTGAAGGCGCGTTGCAAGGCCTGTAGGGCTAACGCTTCGTGCTGTCCGGGCTGATTCAGCACCTCGCTGGCTTTGCGGCGAATCACCGCTTCCAGCAGGTCGAGACCGCGCTGATCGGTCGCCGATTTTACGACGTCACGCTCGCGCACGTTGTCCAAATGCGCCAAAATCGTGTCGGCGGTGGCTTCATCGCGAACGTGCTGGGTCACGGCGTTCATGTTGCCCAGAAACGGGTAAATTTTCTGCACGGTTTGCCCCACGATTCCCTCTGGCAGACACTCCAGCAGGCGAAAATCCTTGGTGAACTGGTAGAGGCTGGACAGTTGCCACACGTAGTTTTGCGGATGGGCGGATTTGCGAAAAATGGCGGTGAACATGTCCACCACCGCGGGATCGAAATCCTCCGGCACGCCTTGGTTGAACGCGTTTTTCATGCGGCTGACGTCACGCTGGATGAGCTGGGAAAGCTGGTGCTCCTGCATTGCGCCGTAGTAGCCCAGCATGGCGCGGCGGCGGTCTTCCGCGGCATCCCGAACCAGGTACCAGTCCGCCAGCACGCGGTATTCGCGCGGGCCCAGTTCGTCGGCATTTTCCACGGCCTCGAACAACTCGATGGCCTGCTGCAGCCGGTTGTGCTCAGCATGCAGGTAACCCAGGGTGATGCGCCAGCGGTTGTCCGCGGTTTCCGGTTGAATCCAGGTTTGCAGCGTTTTTTCCAGGTTTTCCGCGTCGTCCAGCGCCAGCAGCAGGCGATACTTGTGCTCCTTCCAGGCCTGCACTTCCGGTTGCGCGGCGATGCCGGAATCCAGGTAGTCGAGCAGCTTTTGCCGCAATTCGTCGCGAATTTCGTCCCGGGTCGCCAGATACTCTAACATGGTCAAAATTCTCGCGAACAGCGCCAGCTCCACCGGCTCCTCAGGGGCGTCCGCGGCGCGTTGCAACGGATCGGCCGAATCCAGCTCCTCCCAGCATTCAGCGGTAATTTCGTTAGGGTCGCGGTCGGTCAACACGTCCAGGTAGAGCCGCTCCACCACCATCCAGCGCGCGGTTCGATCGTCGGCTTTGTCTACCTCGTTGGTTAGCCGTTGGGACAGCTTCTCGCGGACGCGCTGGAGCAGTCCGCGCCTGGCGGCGGCAAGCTCCGTGCGCGACATTTCCTCCTTTTTCGGCAGGGCGTTCCACTCCGCGTTGACGCGCTGGGTCAGAATCCAGGAATCCAGTTGCAGCAGCGGCTGAATGCGCGTTGAACCCGTCGCCGCCCAGTCTTCCTCCGGCAATTGCCACAGCATTTGGAATGCCAAATCCTCGTATTCCGCGGTCCAGCCAAATGTCAGGATCACCTGCAAAAGCTCGCTGGCGCGCTGGGATTTTTGCGTTTCGTCCGCGGCTTGCCGCAGCCGCTGCAGGCGAAATTCCACGTGCTCCTCCGCGCTTAGGTAACCGGGAAAAATTTGCAACGCCGCGTGGGCCAGCGCCTGACGCCGTTGCGGGTCCTGCTCCGACTCCCACTGCCGCACGATGCCGTTGGCGATGGTGCGCCACGTTTCCGTCTCCACCGCGGGATCATTGGCCGCGATCCAGCGGATGAGCCGTTGCAACTGGCGCGGTTCCAGCTCGTGCGAGCGCCGGACCAGGATTTCGGCAAATTCACCCCGCAACCGGCGGCAGGCGTCGGTTTGGGTGAAGCGCCAGTCGGTCATGATGTGGTTGGTGATGTGCTCGTGGTTTGAGTCGAGCGCCAGTTTTCGCACCACCTTGGTTAGCGGCTCGTGGAAGCGCTCCGGCACGTGGTTGGCGTGGTGGTTGCCGATTCGGCCCAAGGCGATGGCGGACGCCGCCCACAGCTTGGCGGAGGCCACCGGCGTCACTTCCTGCTCTTCGGCCAGGGTCAGCCAAGTTTCCGCCAATTCGTGCGCTTGGGTTAGCTTGTTGGTTTGGACCAAGGCGGACAGATACTGCTGGTAGGGCCAGGTTTGCGCCGGCGCGGGATCCATCAAAATCAGGGCTCCCAGCCGCTTGGCCGCGTCGTCGAAGCGTTGCTGGGATTGCAGCATGCTCGCGTAATTTTGGTGTAATGCCAGGGCCTCGGCGGGGAGCCAATGATCCTGCTTCAGCACGCGGTCGATCCAGGCGTAAGCGCCGGCGTAGTCACCGGCGGATTGCAGGGCCTGGGCGTATTGCGTCTGCGCGTGGAGGTTGTGCGGGCGAGCCTCCGCGAAGGTTTTTGCCAAGGTTAGGGCGTCCTGTTGCCGGCCGGCGTTGCGCAGCATGTGAATGGTCTGCTGACGCCAGGTGTCCATCGCCCCGGTTCGTTCCGGCTTAGCTTCGTAGGCAGGCTTGAGCCGTTCCAAAAGCTCAAGTAGCTCGTTGGCCTGCATCGTGTGTTGCGCGGTCTGACGCAGATGCTCGGCCAAAACGTAGGATTCGCCGATGTTCCCGGCGCGTTCCAGGATGCGCTGCTTCAATTCCTCGTTTTTGCGCGTCATCGCCAGCAACCGGTCCTCCAGCCAGACGAAACCGGGTTTTGCGCCGGAAATCGCGCGCAGCGCCTCAAAATGCTCCGCCACGCGCTGCCATTGCTGGCTTTGGGCGAAATGCAGCAGCAGGGTGAAGTGCGTTTCAAACACGGCGTCGCCATCGGCCAGGGCTTGTTTCGCATGCATCAAGGTTAGGCAGCGGCATGCGCAGGAGAATCGCGTCTTCGCGCGAGGGCCAGGGTCTCGTTCGAACGCCGCCGGGTCGAGCTGGCTCCAACTTCCGGGTCGTCACCGTCAGCAATTTGCCGGCCTTGTCGCGGCGCTCGACCCGCGTGGGCCACCAAACGCCGCCGAATTCCACGAAATCCTTCACTTCGTCGACAAAACCGCCCTGCTCGCGCCTAACCACCACGTTGCGCTGCGTATCAACCACGAAGCTGAGAAATTGCGTGCCGTTTTGGGACAATGTTAGGCGAACGCGCCCCTCGCCCGCCGCTTCCAGCTTGGGTTCGTAGGCGCCGTAGACGTCCGCCAGCGAATGCAGGACCTCGCTCGGCAAACCCACCGCAAATCCCAGCTCATCGCCGCCGGCCGGTTTGCGGACGCGTCCCAGTTGGAAGGATTGCGATAACGCGCCGCGCTCTTTTTCGGCAATCCACCAGCGCAGCATCGTGTCGGCCAAATCGCCGGATTCGCGGGTGAGCCAGCGATTTTCGCCGATCATCGCCAGGTTCTCGCGCACGTTGGCCAGCGTCTCCCAGCGAGTGTCGTGGGTTTCGGTGCGTGTCAGGATTTGCAGGCTGGTTAGGTTTTCACGGCGCAGCAGGCCGTCCGCCAGTTGGATCGCCTCCGCCGGCCAGGAGTGATCCGGAGCGCGTTGCGGCTGACTTGGCGCAGGGCCGCCCACCGCCGGAAACAGCGCCTCCATGCCCTGCATCAGGTGCGACCAGTGCCAATGGTAACCAAGATCCTTAGCCTTGCCGCCATGGCCGACCCTGGCAAAACTTTGACCGACAGCGCCGCCTCCGCCGCCAAACCCGCCGTTGGCAATCGGCGCATTCGCGCGGAGCCTCTTCTCGTTGCCCAAAAAACCGCCGCCGCCGAAAAACGCCTCCTTGGCAGCGGGCGCGCGAGTCACCGACGGCGCGGGGGGCCGCGATGCGGACTCAGCGGAGCGTTGGGTGCGGGCGATGTGTGCGGGAGTTAGGGCCGGCGAGTAAATTTCGGGATCGTTCAAATCTTCCAGCAACTGGCGCTCCTCGTCGCCTTCAAATTCCGCGACGTCGTCAGGATGCGGCGTGGTTTCGCCGGGCAACTCAGACTCAATGGCGGCATGTACGGAGATGTCGCCAGACGCGTCGCCGAAAGCATCGGCGTCGAAGGTCTCCGCGGTATTGAAGTTCAAATCCCGCTTTTTGCCGTCTTCACGCCTGGAACGGAACTCGTCGTAGCCATCCCGGCCGCCATGACCGATCTGGGCAAACGCGTGGTGGATTGGCTGAGCCGGCTGGCGCGGCACCACGGTTAGCGTGCGGCCCATTTTCCCTAACTCACGCAACATCTGGCGTCGCAGATTCAGCCGCCAAGTCCCCGCCACGCGCATCTGTTGCTGGAGCAGATCCAGCTTCGCCGCATCGCGCCCATCGGTGAAAAAGCGCTCGCCGTCGCGCATGCGGAAGCGGCGCTTGACGCCGAAGCGTTCGCGGTCGGCATCACTTTCCAGGACCAGGAAAGAGGTGTAGGGCGTCATGATGTGGAACTCCTCGCTCAGGGCGATGACGTCCTCCTTCACGCGCGGGGTGCGGCCCTGCTGGAGCAGGTGATCCAGGTGCATGCGCGCCCAGAGCCGCGGGATGAACGAATTTCCGCTCACGTCGTCGGTTAGGTCGAATGGCGCGGAAAATTGCACGCGCTCGCCGTCGCGCAGGCCGCTAACCAGGATCCTGGACTCCGGATTCCCGCCGCCCGGCAAATACCGGCCCAAAATCAACTGCTGCGCCCCATCGGGCACGTTTGGCAGCCGCTCCGGATAAACCCGCGCCACGGTGATGCCCTCAAACTCGACCTCCAGGTCTCGCAAGCCAGGCTGGCTCATTTCGAGCAGAAGCTGATCCGCCACCGCGCCGGGCGTGTCCGTGCCCTGAATGCGCCTAACACTGCCACCACCCAGCGAGGCGATCGCGTTCAGCACGACCGATTCGAAGCTGCTGGAAGGCGCGATGGCGTGAAAAACCGGGAAATCCGAATCCCGAGATCCGAAATCCGAAAACTTTTCGCGCAGCCGATTGGCAAAGGCGACCGGATCCGCGTTTCCAGTCGTTGTGACTCCGTCGCCCACGTAAACCACGTGAGTTCGCGACTTTTCCTCGGATTTCGGATTTCGGGTTTCGGATTTTTCGATCGCGTCGAAGGATTTGTCCAGGTCCGTCCAACCGAGCGACGGCCGTTTCGCCAGCCAATCCCGCGCTTCGTCCGGGCCGTCGCCGCCGAACCAGGTCAGCTCCGTGTCGCAAGCGGCCAGACGGAATTCGTCATCCGGCCCTAACGAACCCAAAAGCGCGCCAAGGAAAGCATCCTGGTTCGCCCGCGCCGTCTCGTTCATGGATCCCGACGTATCCGCCAAAACCAGCAACCGCAGCGGATCGCCGTCCGGAACCACCTCCCTAACATTGTGCTCCGTTGGCTGTGGCGGATGGGCTCCGGGGAACGGGCCGGTGACCCGTTTTGCCGGTGGCGAAATCAGCGCCAAAAAGTAGCCGTCCTCGCCGCGCCGGTGCGGAATCACCACGACGGGCGACGCATTTTCGCCGACCTCAAATTCCACCTCAAAATCGCGCTCCGGCGTGTATTCCTGCGCCGTAAACTCCGCCTGCGCGGAATGGGCGGTTTGGGAAATGCGCGCGTTGTGGGTGGGGCAGGCAAACGCGCGAATCGGCAGCGCCGAATGCACCCTAACATTGATCCCAAGCTCCCGCAGCGGGTTCTGCCGCAGCATCTCGCTCTGCAGCGGATAACTGTAGCGCACCGTGCCGTTGCGCGCGGTCAGCACCCGGGTGTAGGTGATTTTGATGCGCTTCTCCGAGCGTGGCTCGATGGGGAAAACGCGCGCTTTGAACAGGTTGCCGCCGGTCCACTCCAGCAGCCCGGGATCGCGCCGCTCGCGCAGGATGGTCTCGTAGATTTCGCGCGCGCGCTGCTTTTCGACCACGTCCGCCTCGACCAATTCCCCGCCAATCCACATGCCGAAACCGGCGATGGACGCGTCCTGCGGCAGGGGAAAATAGAACACGCCCTCCAGCCGGCTTTTGGTGTGATTGACGAACGATTCCTCGATGGTGGTGCGCGCGATTTGGTCGCGGATATCGACGCTGACCTTGTGGTAGCCGATGGTGAGCGGCGTGTTCCTACCTTCCACGTTAGCCAGCAGCGATCCCATGGATTCGGTCGTCACTGCGCCCTTGAACCCGAGCAGCCAGTTGGGTTCCAAATCCGAAGTCCGAAATCCGAAATCCGAATCGCGAACGGCAACAACCGTCCGTTTTTCAACAATGAGCGGCTCAAATTTCGAGTTTCGGATTTCGAATTTCGAGTTTTTATCCGGCGCGGCCTCCATTTCCCCCTGAAGCAGCGCAAACGTGGATTCGCCGATCGCCTCCACCAACGTGCCGGGTCCGAGAATGAGGTGACCGTTGGTCAGGCGGATTTTCAGCGCATTCGCGCCGCGGGCATCGGTTCGCAGCCAATCGCCGGGTTTGAGGACGAAATCCTGGGTGGCGGCGGACCAGCGGTTGGCTTGTTTCGGGCGAATGCTGGCCACGCCCTGGGAATCGGCGACCTTGCCCAGATCGGTGGCGGAAACGGCGGGGGAGAGGAGGAAGCTCGCCAAAAACGTGGCGAGGAGAGCGAGATTTCGGGTCATGACAGGTGGAGGCGGGTTACGGTTTTGGAATGAACCATGGGGCGACGTTGTCTTAGGGAAATTGGCGACCCGCGCCACATTTGTGACAAAAACTGCCCCGGACCAGGTGGTTGGCCCCACCCAATCGCTACGCCAAAACCGGCTTCACCACATGTCCGTGCACATCGGTTAGGCGGAAATAGCGGCCTTGGTAACGAAACGTCAGCCGCTCGTGATCGATGCCTAACAGATGCAAAATGGTGGCGTGTAAATCGTGGATGTGCACGGGATCGGCGGCAATGTTGTAGCAGTAGTCGTCAGTTTCTCCGTGGCTGTAACCGGGCCGAACCCCGCCGCCGGCCATCCACATGGTGAAGCAACGTGGGTGATGATCGCGGCCGAAATTGGAGCCGTTAAATTTGCCCTGGCAGTAGTTGGTGCGGCCAAATTCGCCTCCCCAAACGACCAGAGTGTCGTCCAGCATCCCGCGCGCCTTCAGGTCGGCCACCAGTGCCGCGCAGGCTCGATCGGTTTCGCCGGTCTGGCGCTTGATGCCGCCGGGGAGGCCGCCGTGTTGATCCCAGCCCGGGTGATAGAGCTGGATGAAGCGCACGCCGCGTTCGGCCAAGCGACGGGCCAGCAGGCAGTTTGCGGCGAACGTGCCGGGTTTCTTCGCGTCCTCGCCATAGAGTTGAAAGGTCGACTCCGGCTCATTGTCGATCGCGGTGACGTCGGGGATGCTGGTCTGCATGCGGAAGGCCATCTCGTACTGCGCGATGCGCGTTTCCAGGCCCAAATCGCCGGTTCGCGTCAGTTGCAGCTCGTGCAGTTCGCGCAATCGGTCGAGCATTTTGCGCCGCGTGCCGGGGTCGACCCCTGCTGGGCTGTTGAGGTAGAGCACGGCGTCCTTGTCCGCGCGAAACCGGACGCCGGCGTGTTTGCCGGGCAAAAATCCGCTGCCCCAGAGGCGCGAAACCAGGGGTTGGCCGCCCTTGTTCTTGGTCACCAGCACGACGAAGGCCGGCAGATTCTCGTTCATCGATCCCAACCCGTAACTCAGCCAGGCGCCCATGCTCGGCCGGCCCGGAAACTGGGAGCCGGTCTGCATGAACGTGACCCCCGGGCCGTGGTTAATGGCCTCGGTGTGCATGGATTTGATGAAGCACAGGTCATCGGCCACCTTGGCGGTGTGAGGGAGCAGTTCGCTGATCCACGCCCCGCTTTTGCCGCGCTGTTTGAACTCAAACGGGGAGCCGACTAAGGGCAAGCTGGCCTGATTGCCGCTCATTCCGGTCAACCGCTGACCCTGGCGAACGGAATCGGGAAGCTCCTGGCCGGTTTCCGCGATCAACCTGGGTTTGTGGTCGAAGAGGTCCATCTGCGAGGGGCCGCCGCTTTGGAACAGAAAAATGACGCGCTTGGCCTTGGCGGGATGGTGGAAGCCGCTTGCGCCCGAGCCGGATTGAGCGCTGATGAGGTCGGTCAACGCGATCGCGCCTAGACCTCCGCCGAAGGTTTGCAAGGCGCGTCGGCGGCTTAGGCCGATTGGTGAGTCGAATCCGGTGCAGATCATCGTTCAACAACACGGGAAGTGCGGCCAAAAGCTATCGGGACCTCATGTAAAGGCGCCCGCAACGTATGGCTGGTCGAGAATCGGGGCCACGGATCAGAGTTGATCGGGATCGATTCCCTTGGCCTTCAATTTCGCCGCAAGTTTTTCTAGCTGCTGTTCGGCGGATTCCGCGCGCTGTTTTTCCTCCTCTGCACGCCGCCTCTCCTCTTCTGCCCGCTGTTTTTCCTCTTCCGCGCGCTGCTTTTCCTCTTCTGCACGCCGCTTTTCCTCCTCCGCGCGCTGCTGTTGTTCTTTCGCCCGCCGCTTTTCTTCCTCCGCGTGTTGCTGTTGCTCTTCCGCCCGCTGTTTTTCCGCTTCCGCGCGCTGCTTTTCCTCTTCCGCACGTTGTTTTTCTTCCTCCGCCCGTTGCTTTTCTTCTTCCGCCCGCTGTTTTTCCTCTTCTGCCCGCTGTTTCTCGACGCTAACACTCTCTTTGCTGAAGGGGATGAAATTTCCGCCCATGTCCGCCCAGCGCAGCCATTTCCGCCAACAATTTTCGAACTCGCCCTCCCATTCCACCAGTCGCAAACCAAGAGCGGGAAAATCCGGGCCAGGCATGAGTTGATAGATCCCGCCAACCAGTTCGTAGGAAGCCACGATCTGCTTTTGGATGAATTGGCCGGGGTCGTAGACGACGTAGTAACGCACGCCCATGGCCGCGTAATCGATGATTTTCTGGCTCAATTCGCCGCCTTTTTTGTTCGAGACCAGTTCGATGGTCAAATCCGGTGGTTTGCCGTATTCGCTGATGAAATAGGAGCGGTTGCGCTTGTCGTTGGCCTTCAATTCCAGGTCCGCGGGAGTCTCCACGTCCATGCTCAGGAAAAAATCCGGCACCAGCGGCTGCCCCATGGGATGAGGAAACACGCCGACGTTGGCGTTGCAGATGAATTTGCGTCCGGGTTTCCACGAGTCCCGCAATGGCTCGTGCCAGCAACGCATGTGGTGGCTTGATAGGATGTTGTCCACGGGCTCGTCGTCCTCGGTGACGATGTTTTCCCAATCCACCTCGTCCTCCGCAGAGATGGGAGGTGTGGATTGGATTGGCGCTTCTACGGGTGGAATCACGCTGACAGGTTAGCGTTTGGACTCGGCGGCGTCAACCCGTCCAATGTCTCTCCGCGGAACCCCAACGCCTGACCGCTAAAGAAAGGGGCAATAACCTGCTAACGATAAGTCTTCCGCATTCCTTCGCCGCCCCGTTTTGTGGCATTGGACCGGTGAACCCAAACACTCTGCATCATGCCGCTCAGGAACATGCAAATGACCAAAAACGTGCCTCCATAGCTGATGAACGGCAGCGGAATCCCGGTAATCGGCATAATCAGTACATTCATGCCCACGTGCTGGAAAATGTGCGCGAAAAATAGCGCCACCACCCCTACGCAGATGAGCCTGCCGACGGCATCGCGGCTGTAAAACGCGATGAACAGCCCCTGGAGCAAAAGCAGCGCGAATCCGGCCAAAAGCAGGATGCTGCCCCGAAATCCGTGCTCCTCCGCCATGACCGCGAACACAAAGTCGTTGTGGGCGGTGATTTTGGGGATGAAACCGAGGTTGTTGATGGTTTTGGGGTTTTTGTAGCCGCGCCCGTCGAAGCCTCCCGAGCCCACGGCCTTGATGATATAGCTGGCTGCGTAGGCGCTGCCGCGGGTATCGACTTCCTTGCCCGTCATCATGTCCACCAGCACGGTAATTCGCTCTTTTTGGTGCGGTTTGAGCCCGAAGAAAAAGGCCCACGGGATGGTCATGAGCGCGACGAGCGCCACCGTGATGATGTAGCGGAACGGGATGCTGCCGACCAGCAACATGGCCCCGGCGATCGGCAGCCAAACCATGGCCGAGCCAAAGTCGCCCTGCATCAGCACGATGCCGAAGGGCACCACGCAGACGGCGCCCGCGATTCCCAGCCGCAGGAAGTGGTTGCGGAAAACGGGGTGGATTTTGTGCAAATGCCCCAAAATGAGCGCGGCCATGACGATGCCGCCGGCCACGGCGATTTGCGAAGGCTGAAACCCGAAGCTGCCGATGTAAATCCAGCTATTGTGTCCGTGGACGTCATCGCCGGTGACCAAGGCCAGCGCCGATAATCCCAGCCCCATGAAATAAAGCGGCACCCCGCCCCAATACACCCAGCGGTAGTCGATGAGGCTGGCGGCGAAAAAAACGATGGTCCCCACCGCCATCCAAATCACCTGCTTGTTCCAGGAATTATCCAGGCCCACATCGGACTTCGACCAGGTGGCCGAATGGATGCAAAACAGCCCAAAGATGATCAGTGCGAACATGTTCAGCACCAAAATCCAGTTCATGCCGATGAACTTGCGGAGCAGGGGAGTCATTTAGGGGAAAGCGTTGCCAAAGATCGCAGGCAAATTGGAAATTGGAAATTGGAAATCGGAAATTGGGATCTCGTCGGATTTCGAGTTTCGAGTTTCGAATTTCAGATTTCGAGTTTCGGATTTTCACCCCACGCTCCCCAGAGCCAGCAATTGCCGCGTGTATTCGTGCTGCGGGCTGTGGAAGAGCATGTCCGGCTCGCCGGATTCCAGGAAACGGCCGCGGCTCATCACGTGGATGTAGTCGCTCATGTGGTCGACCGCGGCGTAGTCGCGCGCCAGGTAAAGCAGGGTGGCGCGCCAATGGACCTGCACGTCCTTCAAAATGTCGAGAATTCGCGCCTGGCTCACGGTGTCCAGGTAGCGTGTGGGGTCGTCGCAAATGAGCATGCGCGGCTGGGCGGCCAGGGCGCGGGCGATGCAGACGCGTTGGCGGTCGAAGAGGTTCAACTCGTTGGGGTAACGCTTCAAAATCGAGGAATCCAGGCCCACGGAGTCCATCAGGTAAATCATCCGCTCGTACTTCTCCTTGCGCCCGAGTTCGCGCTGGTGGAGGCGCAAAACCTCCTGAAAAAGCCGACGCACCGTCCAACCGGGGCGAAACGCGTCGTTGGGGTGGCTGTAGATCATCTGCAAATCCCCGCGCAGGTGGCGAAATCGCGATTCGCGCATTTTCAGAATCAGCCGGTCGTTGAAATACACGGCGCCGGTCCGTGGTTTGTGGATTTTCAGGATGGTCAGCGCCAGGGTGGATTTTCCGCACCCGGTTTCCCCCGCAATGCCCACGGTGGTCCCCTCTTCCACCTCAAACGTCACGTCTTCAACGGACGGCACATCCTCCCATTTGCGGAAAATCAAGCCGCCGCCGGCTTGGTGATGAACGGTGAGATTTTCGACGCGAAGCAGGGCCATATCAGTCGTCCAGAAACCCCGTGAGCGGGCTGGTGGGTGAGGCTTGCAGGCCGGTTTCGCCCAGCCCGATTTCAAACGCCTCCCGCCCGGCCTCCACGGCTTTGGCAAAAGCGCGCGCCATTCCGCAGGGATCGGCGGCAATCGCGATGGCCGTGTTGACCAAAACCGCGTCCGCGCCCATTTCCAGGGCTTCCGCGGCGTGACTGGGCGCGCCCAGACCGGCATCGACCACCACCGGCACGGTCGCCTGATCGAGGATGATCTCGATTTGCCGGCGCGCCTCGATTCCGCGATTCGAGCCAATCGGCGAGCCCAGCGGCATCACCGTGGCCGTTCCCACATCCTGGAGGCGCTTGGCCAAAACCGGGTCCGCGTTGATGTAGGGCAGCACGGTGAACCCCTCCTTCACCAAAATTTCCGCCGCTTTCAGCGTTTCGACCGGGTCCGGCAGCAGGTAGGCGGGATCCGGGTGAATTTCCAGCTTCACCCAGGTCGGTAAGCCGGCGGTGGCCGCCAATCGCGTGATTCGCACCGCTTCATCGGCATCCATCGCGCCGCTGGTGTTGGGCAAAACGAGGTATTTCTCCGGATCGACGAAATCCAGGATGTTGGCGAACGGATCCGGTTCGTCGCCCAAATTCGCCCGCCGCAGGGCCACCGTCACGATTTCCGTCCCGGAAGCGGCCAAGGCGTCGCGCATCGCCTCGTTCGACGAAAACTTGCCCGTGCCCACCATGAGGCGGGATTTGAAGCTGCGATTGGCGATTTTGAGCGGTTCGGGCATGGATTTGCGTGGGTTTGACGGTTTTAGGCATCAAATCCCCACCCGGCGGAACAACTTGTCGAGCGGAAGCTGAATTCCGAGGTAAAACTCGCCAAAATCGGCGTAAATCGCGTTGATTTTGCTTGAGCGCATCTGGTAGACGATGTCCTTGATTTGGCAGGTGTCCTGGGCAAAGAGGCTCACCGCGCGTTCGGCATCGTCCAGCCCCACGGACGTCGTCACCAGCTGCTGCACCTTGCCCTCGTAGCTGCGTTCGATCGGCTCGCAATCCTGAATCAACTGCCGGCGTTCCTCAAAGCTCAGCTCGTACCAGTTTTGGCCCGGCAGCCGGCGGTTCACGATGTTGTAGAACGCCAAAATCGGCCAATCCGGCAATTGCGGGTACAACGAATCGCCGACGCCCAACGCGTGCTTGGTCGTCGTGTACTCGCTCAGCTCCGTCATCGACAAATAGCTGTAAACCGCGGTCAAAATGTCCGGACCCAGCGATTGGGTGAGCCGTTTTTCGAACGTGTTGAGATCGTGCAAATCCGGCGTCACCAAAATGAAACCCAGGTCCGCTTTGGGCGAAACGATGCTGAACGTGAGCAACTGCGTGTCCGGATGGGTGCGAATTTCCTGCACCAACTCGGTCAGGTTCGTTTTCGCCTCCAATTGCTCAGAATCGGCCAACTCCGCCCAGTGCGAGTGGTCGATCTGATAGAACAGGTGCAAGAAATGCCAGCCTTCTTCGGCAATCAGCTTCTCTTCCGGCGCGGGAAACACATCGACGTCTGGACTCATCTGGCAGGGAGGTTGGTTAGAGTAGTTGGAAAATGGAAATTGGAAATTGGAAATTTGAGAACCGAGGTTTGTCTGTCTCCTCGATTTTCCAATTTCTAATTTCGAATTTCCACCCCTCCCATGCGCATCGCGGAGATTTTTTACTCGATCCAGGGCGAAGGGGCGCTTACCGGCGTCCCCTCCGTCTTCATCCGCACCTCCGGCTGCAATTTGCGCTGCACCTGGTGCGATACCCGCTACGCGTCTTGGGAGCCGGAGGGGCGAAATTGGGCAATCGGCGAGATTTTGGACGAAATCGGCAAATTTCCCGCCAATCACGTGGTTTTGACCGGCGGGGAGCCGATGGTGGCGAAGGGAATCCACGATTTGGCGGCGAAATTGCGCGCCGCGGGACGGCACATCACCATCGAAACGGCGGGAACGATTGAGCCGGGGGAAATTGCCTGCGATTTGGCCTCGCTCAGCCCGAAACTGGCCCATTCCACCCCGGCCGAGAGTGAAATTGGCGCGGATTGGCGACTTCGGCACGAAAACCTGCGTTTGCAGCCGGAAATCCTGAAATCCTGGATCGGCGCCTACGATTTTCAGCTCAAATTCGTCACCACCGGAACGGATTTGGGCGAAATCGACGCGTTGCTGGAAAAATTGGGCAAAATCCCGCCTCACCGCGTTTTGCTGATGCCAGAGGGGACGGACGCAGAAATGTTGCGCGAGCGCGAGGACGAAATCGTGGAGCTTTGCAAGCAGCGCGGGTTCCGGTTTTGCCCGCGGCTGCACATCGCGCTGTTCGGGAACACGCGGGGAACATGATGACTGGAGCCGCGGCGCATTTGGTGCGATATTCGATTACTCCCCGAAAGCTTCCCGTCCAAAATTGCGCAAACCCAGCCCGTAACTCGCCACCTGCGTCCTGACATGTCCCCCAAAATTCGGCCAACGCCCCATTTTTTGCTCGCCCTCATCGCCCTGATCGTCCTGATCGTTTCAATCGCCGCCCCGGCCGCGCACGCCGCCGCCATTCAAGAACGCGCCAACCCCAGCATGCTGGAGTGGCTCTCCCAGTTGGAGATGGCCGTGAAACCGGCCATCATCTGGGGAATTTCCGCCGGGGCGCTCATCCTTTCCATCGCCGCATTTTTCGTTCCGCCCGCGCGCCGAGCCTACGTCAGCGGATTGGTGCTGGCGGTTCTGGCCGCGGCGGGAATTTGGCAAAACTGGCACGTGGGCCTGGTGGATCTGCTGAGCGGCGCCATCAGTTTTTCCAGCTCGCCGGCGGTTTTGCAAGGCGTGGCGGTTTTAGCCGCGCTAGCGCTGGCGTTGCTGTTTTTCACCTCGTCCGGGCTGCTGGTTTTGACTTGGGGACGCGGCGGCTACCTGCTTTTGGGGCTGGTGACGGCCGTTGGCTTGTGGGGCATGCTGGCGCACATCGAGGTGCTCCCTAACCCCACCATTTGGGAGCAAGCGCCGCGCCAGGAAATGGGTGGGCTGGGATTTGTGCTCTCGGCTTCATCGGCGCTGGGATTTTTGCTCAGTGGGCTGATGATCGTGTTTGAAGGCGGGCGCTCGAAGATCGAAGCAACGCCGGAAAAACAGGCCAAAATCGCGGAAGTTTCGCCCCCCGGCAGGCCATCGCCCACACCGCCGCCAACGTCAACGCAAACGCCAAAGTCGGCCCCGGCGCCCCAACCTGCCGGTGTCGGAGCCAAGCCGCTCAACCAGCCTGCCGCGCCAATACCCGCAAAACCCACCCAAAAAACCGAGCGCGTGGACATGGCCACCGTGCTCGCGGCCCAAAATCTCGCCTCTGCCGAAAGCGCGCCCGCCCCAGCGCCGGAAATCGCCCCAAAGCCGCCGCAACCTGCCGCCGAACCGATTCCCGCGGCTCCCGCAGCCCCAATCCCGGCGCCAACTCCGGCCCCAGCCGTGCAAACTCCGCTGCCCGCCACATCCGCGCCGCCGCAGCCGGTTTCAGCCCCCAAACCGGCCCCGATGCCCGTGGTTCAAGCGCCAAAACCCGCCATTTCTCCGGCAAAACCGGCCACCGCGCCCGATCCGGCCTCCGCCGCGCCAATTCCGCAAATTCCCCAGCCGCAACGCACGATTTCACCGGCATTGGCAAGCACCGCCGTCGCCAACCCCAAACCGGCGGCCGTTGGCGAGGTTGCGCCCGAGTTGGAACGCAGCACCAACCAGAACTCCGCCCAGCCGAGCATTTCCTGGCAGATGAAAAAGGGCGTTTGGTCGCGCGGTTAGGAAAATCGCGTCCGCGTGCGCGTGCTCCGCATTGCCGGGAAACAATTGCCCTGGCGCTTGCCAAAACCCCGGCTAGGTTCGGCGCGATGTCAGACAAATACGACCTCATCGTCATCGGCGGCGGGCCGGCCGGCTACGTTGGCGCGGCAAAACCGGCAACGGGCGAAATTGCGAGCGCGAGCGCGAGGGCAAATTTGAGGCGAAACATCGGAAAAAACACGGTGAATGCGGCGGTTTTCTTGCGCCGGCATCATCCGTCGGTTAGGTCCCACCCTACCAATAGTGAAAAATGATCGTTCTGGTCATTTTGCAGGTTGAAATTTCCCGCCAACTCGTTCAATTCCCGCATAGAGGTGACGGAAGATTCACAGCAAAATGAGCAACACGGTAGTGCAGGCGCAGCAGACCCGCTTGGCCGTACCCTGCGCCCTGGCGACCAGACCGGACGCTACGAACCGGGCCGCTTGATGTTCGATTCCCGGTTCAAACTGATTCGCGAAATCGGTAGCGGAGGAATGGGCGTGGTTTGGCTCGCCGAAGAAGCCGCGACCGGCGAAAAGCGTGCCCTCAAGCTTTTCACACCGGAGTTTCTCCGAGCCAAAGCCAATCAGGCTGAATTAGAGGCCGAAGCGGGGATGCGCCTCAATCATCCCAACATCGTCCGCACCTTCGAATACGTCCGCGAAAGCCCGGAAGGCGCCATCGTCATGGAATACGTGGATGGCGTGGATTTGCTGCGTCTGCCGGATCAAGAGCGGAAAACGTGCTACGATCCTGACGACGTTTTGCCGTGGGCGAAGCAGATTTGCGCTGCGCTCCACCACGCCCATACCCAAAAACCGGAAAAAGTCATCCACCGCGATGTTAAACCTCACAACGTCTTGCGCGAGAACGAAACCGGCGTGCTAAAGCTGGGTGATTTTGGGATTTCCCGCGTGGTACAGGACACCATTCTCGCGACGCGTGGTAGCGTCGTCGTGGATGCGGATGAGCGCGCGACACCCAAACCCCTTCCGCCTACGGCTACACGCTCGGCTTCGCCAGCCCCGAGCAGCTCAACAAGGTCTCGGCCGGCCGGGTTTCCGATGATGTGTTTTCGGTAGGCGCGACGTTGTACTGGCTGCTGACGGGGGCAGAATGTTACACCCACCCGGAAGATGCACCCAACGCCGCATTCACCACGGTGAGCCGTCGGCGCAAGATACGCGACCTGGATGCAGGTAAGATTCCAAAGCGTTGGGACAGGACCATCGCCGCATGTCTCGCGCCCGATCCTGACCGGAGGCCAAAATCAGTAGCGGATATTCCGCTGATGCTGCGTGGCAAGCGCCAGGCTCCAAAGCTCATGAAACCAAAGCTTGGCTCATCACTTCGAAGCCGTGTGGCGTTGGTGTTGATGGCTTTGCTTCTCATTGTGGTTGGGTACTGGGGACTCTTTGTTCTCCCCGACCAACTCACCCTTTCGCTGGACGAGGTCTTCGAAGAAGTAGTCAAAGGCCGGACATCCATCGATCGTTACAATTACGAAGACGCCCTCAAAAGGGCAGAACGCGCCCTTCGCAGTTGGCCCGATAATAGTCGGGCCAAAGCACTGAAATCCGAAGCGTCCGGTTTGTTAGCCATTCGCAACTATGAAGGCGGCGATGGAGACTACCGCCAATTTAGTGAATACTATGCTGCGGTCGCCGAATTGGCCGACAGCGGCCACCCAGCTGCCAGGTTTTGGCAAGGGCAAATGAAGATCGCCGGACATGGTGTTTCACATGACTTGGAGGAGGGTTTGGATGACATAAAGGAGGCGGCAAACCTGGGTAATTTGCAGGCAAGCGTAGCTATTGGGCTCCGGATGATTGCAGGATATGGTTTAGAGAAGGATGGTGAGAACGGCCTTGACTTGATCGCCAAGGGCGAAGCTGCGAATGAGCCTTCCGCCCTATTTGCCAAGGCGTGGCTACATCGGATTGGCCAAGGGGTGGACTTGGATCGGGAACGGGCCGCGCAATTAGAGGCGCGGGCGTTCCAAATCTATCAGCGCCAAGCACGTGATGGTTCGTGGCAAGCAATGAAAAACGAGTTGCGAAGCTACTGGAATGGTTGGGGCGTGAGCCAGGACCGGGAAAAAGCCCTGAGCCTCGCTGACGATCTGATTCAAATGGGGTCCATTTCGGCAAGGCTCTTTGAACCGATTGCCGCAAGATTGGCAGGGGACTTTGAGGGGGCGCTTGCGGCCTATCACGAATGCGAACGACTTGGAAATTCCCGGGCCATCTCGGCAATTGGTTGGTTGCATGAGAGCGGCAAGCTCTCCTCAGGCAAAGACCTCAAAGTAGCGCGTGAATACTACCGAAGGGCAATGGAAGGCAACTGCAACATATCGTATACCTACCTGGGACTCTTCCACATTCCGAACAACGATTCGGTCAGCAAAGTGAAAAACGAACTGGTTGGCGGAGCGAATCTTGAGATTGCACTAGGGTACTTCAAGGAAGCGGCGAACCGGGGGAGCACTCTGGCATTGACGCAGATCGGGGACGCATTGGTAAGAGGCCATCATCCTGTGCTCGAAGAAAACGATTCAACCCGGGATTGGTTTCTCATGTCTGCTGTTATGGGGAATGCAGCCGCTACCCGAATCATAGGGCATCGTTACAATCCTCACTCGAGCCCGAATCCATACCGGCTGACTGATATACCTGGAGAGGACCAGCGTGCGGTTGACTGGTTCCTGGCAGCTGCTCACCGTGGCGATGAGAATGCCATGGGAAATTTGGGGTTCGCGTATCGTGATGGCTGGCATCCGGATGATGAGGATCTGCATGAGGCTTTCGGATGGTTTCAAAAGGGATCGGAAAGTGGGGACACCGAATCCAAGGTGGCATTGGGGGACTTTTACCGCCCGGTATTGAAAGAGCCGCTGAAATCGAAATATGCCAGGGTAACTGATCCAGATGCCGACAAAGCCATCAATTTTTACACTGAAGCCGCAGATTGGGATCACCCCGGAGCTACTCGGCAAATAGGAATTGCCTCTCGGGACGGATGGCATCCGGATGGCAAGGATATGCAAAAGGCATTTGACTGGTTTAGGAAGGCCGCGGAATTGAATGACGCCGGTGCAATGGGTTCGTTGGGCCATTTCTATCAGCCGGGGTTAGGTGAACCTTGGAAGACCGATTACGGCCAAGTTGTTGCCCCAAGCGCTGCCAAAGCTGTCGAATGGTTCGACAGGGCCGCCGACAAAGGTGGCGCATATGCGATGATGAAATTGGGATTCGCCTTTCGTGATGGGTGGCACCCGGATGGCAAGGATTTGCAAAAGGCGTTCGACTGGTTTACGAAGGCCGCGGAATTGGAGGACGCTAACGCCATGGCTGCACTGGGGGCATTTTATCAGCCGGACTGGGATGAACCATGGAAGACCGATTATGGCCAAGTTGTTGCCCCAAATGCTGCCAAAGCTGTCGAATGGTTCGACAGAGCCGCCGACAAAGGTGACGCATATGCGATGAAGATGCTAGGATTTGCCTACCGGGATGGATGGCATCTTGATGGCAAGGACCTGCAAAAGGCTTATGAATGGTTTTTGAAGGCAGCGGACCTAGGAGATGCATATGCGATGATGAAATTGGGATTCGCCTTTCGTGATGGGTGGCACCCGGATGGCAAGGATTTGCAGAAGGCGTTCGACTGGTTTACGAAAGCTGCGGAATTGGAGGTCGCTAACGCCATGGCTGCGTTGGGAGTATTCTATCAGCCGGATTTGGATGAACCATGGAAGACCGATTATGGCCAAGTTGTTGCCCCAAATGCTTCCAAAGCTGTCGAATGGTTCGACAGAGCCGCCGACAAAGGTGACGCATATGCGATGATGAAATTGGGATTTGCCTTTCGTGATGGGTGGCACCCGGATGGCAAGGACCTGCAAAACGCGTTCGCCTGGTTTATGAAGGCCGCGGAATTGGAGGATGCTGACGCAATGGCTGCGCTGGGATTATTTTATCAACCTGATTTGGACGAGCCGTGGAAAACCGACTATGCGCAAGTCGTTGCCGCGGATGGAACCATCGCAGTCAAATGGTTTGAAAAAGCTGCCAACAAAGGTAACGCACTAGCCATGCAAAAGTTGGGATTTGCCTATCGTGATGGATGGCATCCAGAAGACGCCAATGCCAAGAAGGCATTTGAGTGGTTTTTGAAAGGCTCAGAAGCGGGAGATGCATACTCCACAAGCCAAGTCGCAAACTTTTACCGCGACAATTGGAATGAGGAGTGGAAAGATTTGTTTGCTGGAGCGGTGAAACCGGATTTATCCAAGGCTGTTGAGTACTACTTGAAAGCCGCCGAATTAGGCGATGGTTTTGCAATGGACGCTATCGGATGGGCCTATCGCCAAGGCTGGCATCCTGAGGGCCAAAACAAACCGAAGCCCGCAGGTGGTTTCAACGTGCAATTGATGCTGGATATGAAAGCGCGCGCGAATCTCTTTCGGGGTTGTGAGCAGTATTGAAAGATAACAACCGAAACCAGGCTGCGATTCTGAATAGTCGCTACCTTGCGGGTCCTAAGGCCACGCGCATGCCGACCCTGCAAGATCGCCTGTTAGGCACCACTTCGATTCTAGCCGATGCCCGCGCATGGAACGCTGGTTCGTGATAACTTCCTCCCCGAACGACCAATCCTTGACACCATTCGTGGATTAGTCCCAATAGATCGTGAAATCCCCGGGCGTTTGGCTGAAGTTCGCCAACATTGGCAAATCTTCCTTCGGAATCGACCGTCCAGGCGATTTTTTCCAACTCGCTGTACCTGGGTTGGCGTTCGGTTCCCGCTCGGCAGCAGTATTCCCATTCGGCCTCGGTTGGTAGGCGATAGACGTAGCCCGGTGGAGTAATTACGGCTTCAGCTTCCTCGAATTCGGTGAGCCGCTCACAGAATGCCACAGCTTCGTCCGAATCAATCTGGGTAATCGGCTTTTGCGGTTGGCGGTGGTGGGCGTAGCGGTGATCCTGATCCACAGGAATGCGCGCCAAAACTTCGTCCAGCTTTTCCCGGCCCATGACCCGACCGTATTCCTCGACGGTGACCGGGTACTTTCCCATCCAGAATCCGTGATGAATCTCAACCTCGCGCTCAGGTCCTTCGTTTGGTTGAGCGTCGGGATCGGTTTCCGGACCCGCCCCCATGACAAACCGGCCACGCCGCACACCGATGAGGGCGATTTGATGGCGATTGCGAAAATCGCGCGGGTTTTCGCGGGCTTCGCGCAATTTTTCCAATCCGCGGAGGAAGCGGTCCATGTGGGGAGCGAAATCGCGTCCGGCGGGGTCAATGGTTTCCGCGTTGAGAAAGGAAAAATGGGAGATGGTGGGAGGAAGAACGGATTCGGCCGGCATTTTAACCTCGCGACCCAACAAGATGGGGACAACGTAGAGATGCCGGTCGAAGGCCATCTCCAATTCGATGCGGACGACGTCGGTGGGATCATCAGCGCGGGCGGGAATCGTTTCGAGCCATTTCGGTCCGATCATCGCCAGAACCACGTCGGCCTGGTTCATTTGGTGGGCGATGTGTTTGCGGAAGTCGGCTCCCATGGGGATGTCTTCCACATCCATGAACACACCGTCCGGGCCAAGCTTCTCCGGTTGGGCGAGCCAATCGTGGATGCGACCAATCGCGCCCAGGTCGTCGGCACGGCGGTAGGAGATGAAGACTTGGGACATGCTAACAAGCCACTCTTACATCGATTCGGTGCGATCGCAAAAGCTTCAGGCCTCCGTCGTTCCCCTTACTTCGGGCGCTTGATGCTCGGGATGCCATATCGCGCTAATCGCGCTGGCGCTCGTGAATAAGGCAGGCTAGGTTCGGCGCGATGTCAGACAAATACGATCTCATCGTCATCGGCGGCGGGCCGGCCGGCTATGTGGGCGCAATTCGCGCTTCCCAGCAAGGCAAAAAAGTGGCCTGCGTGGAAATGGACCGCGCCGGCGGCACGTGCCTGAATTGGGGCTGCATCCCCACCAAGTCGTTGCTCAAAAACGCGGAGTTGTTTCGCTTGCTCAGCCATCATGCGGGCGATTTCGGGCTCAAAATCGGCAAGCTGGAGTTCGATTGGGACAAGGTCATCGGACGCAGCCGGACGGTTTCCGACAAATTGGCGGGGGGAATCGAATTTCTCTTCAAAAAGAACAAAATCGACTACGTGCGCGGAAAGGGCACCCTCGCCGGCAACGGCAAGGTGGATGTGGAGGACGCCGAGGGGAAAAAATCGACGATTTCCGGCGAAAACATCCTCGTGGCCACCGGTTGCGTGAGCCGGGAGCTGCCGGGTCTGCCGTTCAACGAGAAGACGGTGCTCGGCAGCAAGGAGGCCATGGTCCTGAAAAAGCAGCCGAAGGACATCGTCATCATCGGCGCGGGCGCTATTGGCGTGGAATTCGCCTACTTTTTCAACGCGTTCGGCACCAACGTGACGCTGGTGGAGATGATGCCGCACATTTTGCCGGTCGAGGACGAGGAAATCAGCAAAACGCTCGAAAAATCGTTCAAAAAGCAGAAAATCGACGTCCGCACCGCCACCAAGGTGACTGAAACGAAGGATACCGGCAAAGGGGTGGAAATTACCGTGGAAGGCAAAAAGACCGAGACGCTCAAGGCGGAGGTTTGCCTGGTGGCGATCGGCGTTTCGCCCGTTGTTCCCGGCGGCCGCGAGATCAAAAAGGACCAGCGCGGCTACATCCAGGTGGACGAACACTACCAGACCAGCATTCCCAAAGTGTACGCGTGCGGAGACATCACCGGCCCGCCCTGGCTGGCCCACACCGCCAGTTTTGAGGCGATTCAGGCGGTGGACGGCATGTTCGTGGACGGACACGCGCCCAAGCAGGTGGACGTGTTTCCCGGTTGCACCTATTGCCAGCCGCAAGTCGCCAGCGTTGGCCTGACGGAGCGCGCGGCCAAGGAAAAGGGGCTGGAGGTCAAGATCGGCAAATTCCCGTTTCAGGCCAGCGGCAAAGCCCTGGCCGTGGGCGAGCCGGAAGGCTTCGTGAAGCTGATTTTCGGCCAACCGCACGGGGAAATCATCGGCGCGCACATCATCGGGCACGAGGCCACCGAGATGATCGCGGAAATGGGGCTGGGAATCACGCTGGAAGCCACTTACGAGGAGATCGAGGCCACGATTCACGCGCATCCCACCCTTAGCGAGGCCGTCCACGAGGCCACCAGCGCCGCTTACGGTCACGCGGTGCACATTTGAGCAGGCACGGGCGCCTTGAATATCGCCTTGCGCCGGCAATCTCTCCAAACGACGATACCACCCGCAAACACCGCATGGAACCCTTCGCCGAACTGCTCAGAGAAACGGATTGGTGGCGCGCCGCAATCGAGATTCTCATCCTGACGGTCATCGTCTACCAAGGCTACGTCTACTTTCGCGCGACCCGAGCCGCCCGGATTTTGGTGGGCTTGCTGCTCTTCATCATCGGGTTGGCGCTGCTTTCGCGCTACCTGAAGCTGGAGGTTATCGAGTGGGTGGTGAAATATCTCACCGCGCTGTTGGCGGTGGCGCTGGTGGTGCTGTTTCAACCGGAATTGCGGCGAGGCTTAGCCGAACTGGGTAGCCGATTCAGCTCCTTTCTCATCGCTCAGCGCAAAGAAACCGTCGCCGATTTGGTTGAAGTGGTGCAAATCCTCGCAAAACGCCATTTCGGCGCGCTCATCGCCATCGAGCGCGGGATCAGCCTCAAAGACATGCTCGAAACCGGCGTGGAAGTCGACGCAAAGCTAACGCCGGAGCTAATGCTCGCCATTTTTTGCCCCAAAGCCGCCTTGCACGATGGTGGGGTGATTTTTAACCTGGTCGACGAACGAATCGCCGGCGCCGGCTGCGTCTTTCCCGTCTCGCAAAAAGAGCTGCTGGACCGCAGCATCGGCCTGCGTCACCGCGCCGCCATCGGCGTGACCGAGGAGTCCGACGCCATTGCCTTGGTCGTCTCCGAGGAGACCGGTCATCTTTCCATTGCCGTGGACGGCGAACTGGAACAAAATCTCAGCGACGACGAATTTCGCGACCGGCTCAACGAACTGCTTTTGCCCCAAGAAGAACATGACGAAACCGCTCCAGAACCTCTTCCTGCGCGATTGGAAAGCGAAACTGGCGGCCTTGGCGATCGCCGTGGCAATCTGGTTCGTGATTAAGCTGCAAGTGATGGAGAAAACGCCGGACATCCCTCCCGGAGGCGGGTCCGTGCAAGCACCGTTTTGCGAAAAAACCTTCGAAACGCCGGTGTAGATTCGACTGGCAGTCGAATCCGGCTTCGATTGCCAATCGAAGCTACATGCTCAGTTTGTAGATTCGACTGGCAGTCGAATCCGAGCTTCGATTGCCAATCGAAGCTACATGCTCAATTTGTAGATTCGACTGGCAGTCGAATCCAGGCTTCGATTGCCAATCGAAGCTACATGCTCAATTCCCCGGAAACGGATCCGCGGTCAGCCGAATTTGCGCCTCGCGCTGCAATTCCGGCGAGGACGGGCGCGAAAACTCGACGGGAATCCAGGCCACGCACAGCGGCATCGCCAAAACGATCGTGGCCAGGCAAAGGCCGGCGGCAAACTGGCTGCGAGGCGATTCGGCGGATTCCGCGGGGCCGGCCAAAAGCCGCTCGATTCGCGTTTCCAGGCTGCCGCGCCGCGTCATGTAGAGCGCCGCGGCCAAAATCCGGTTGGCAGGCGGCGTTTGCAGGCTGAAGTCGAGCAGATTTTGGGCGTAGCTCTTCGGGGTGGCGACTTTCAGCACCGCGCGATCGGCCGCGAACTCGCGTTCCCGCTGCCATTCGTCCGACAGGCGCCAAACCAGCGGGTTCCACCAAAAAACGGCGCAAATGAGGTGACTCAGGTTTTGCAGCCAAAGGTCTCCAGCGCGGTGGTGGTGGAATTCGTGGGCCAGCACCTGGGTTAGGCGCTCTGCGGGCCAATTGCGGGCTGAATTTGGCAGCAAGACGCGTTTGCGGAAAATGCCGCAGGCAAACGGCGCCTCCACCGCGGGTGAGGTTTGCACGCGGATGCCGGCGCCCAACTCGCGCAAGGCTTCCGGCACGGCAAAATCGCTCGGATGGGTCGCGATCCGGCCGATGGTTAGTGTTCCGGCGCAAAATCGCGCTGCGTGCCACAAAATTCCCCCGAGCCACACCGCGCCGATTGCCGGCAACCACGCGCCGAGCCAACTTTGAACCACGGCAGTCGGTGCGGCGCCGGCGGTTTCGCTCGGCAAACCGGGAATGAGCGGCAGGGCCACGATCGCCGTCACGCACACGCCCATCATCCGCGCGCGCCAGGGTGCGTTGAGCCGCCGGGCCGCCAAAAACCCGAGCCAAGCCAAACCCGCCGCCACCAAGCTGCGAATCGCCAGGCCGGGCAACCAGGAAAACGTCCAATCAACGTCCATTTCCGCTCCTTTCGCCGTTGTCGTGGCCGTCGCTGTCGTCGTTTGAGATGCGCCCGATCATCGCCTGGATTCGCCGCGCCTCAGCCGCGGTCACCGCCTCCTCGTTCGGGTCCAGCAACGTCGCCACGAGATTTTCGGCGCTTCCCTCGAAAAACGTGTTCAGCAGTTTGCGCAGCGCTTGGCGTTTGGCGCGCGGAATCGAAACGGTGGGGCGATAGATGTACTTCCGGTCGCGAGATTCGTGCGTCACCATCCCCTTGTCCTCCAAAATCGCCAACGTGGCCCGCACCGCGGAATAACTGGGCGGATCGGGCATTTGCTGATGCACCTGGGTGGCAGCGGCCGAGCCCACGCGATAGAGCACGTCCATGATTTGGCGCTCGCGGCGGGAAAGGTTCTCGGCTGCGGGTTGTTGTTCCACGAGGTGCTAAATTTGCAGCAGAAAATGGGGTTGCAAGGATAAAAATCGCTTGTGTTGCTAAAAATTTAGCAGTAAACGGGTTGGCATGAGCACAAAACTCACCCTGCCGGCTGGGGTCGTGACCATCGCGATCGGTTCCCTTTTTCTCATCGGTTGCCAACAGACCATGCCGCCGGGCGATGTCGCTTACGAAGCCCAAAAATCGTCCGTCGCCAGCCGAGCCGCCACGGTGGGCTCGGCTCACGCCCCAAGCCCGCAAGATCGCCCCGGACTCGGCACCGGCTGGGGCGAGAATCGCAGATCCCGCGTTTCCGGGCGCCAATTCGGCCGCGTGGGCAATGAACCCTGGGCCACGGCCAAATTTTTCTACAACGATGAGGAAGGCGCCCGCGCCATGGCCACGAATTCCGGTTTTGCCTGGAAACAGCGGGGGCCCATCACCGTGGCGCGTGGCAGCCTGAGCGTCGGGCTCAAAGGCGGCGCGGGCGGATACCTGCGGTCGTTCAGCGCGCGGGGCGACGCGTTTTTCATCGGCGAAGAGGGCGACCGCTACGTCATCGCGCTGAAGAACAACACGCCGACGCGGCTGGAAGTGGTCGTTTCGGTCGATGGGCTCGATGTCCTCGATGGCAAGCGCGCCAGTTTCTCCAAACGCGGCTATCTCATCGAGCCGCGCGGCAGTTTGACGATCGACGGCTTCCGCCGCAGCGACAGCCAAGTCGCGGCCTTTCGTTTCAGCGGCGTTGCTGATTCCTACGCCGCACGGACGGGCAGCAGCCGCAACGTGGGGGTCATCGGCTTGGCAGTGTTTCCCGAGCATGGGCGGGATCCGTTCTCGCTCCCCGACACCCACCTGCGCAAGACCGCCGAACCGTTCGCGCGGGAGTATGCCCAGCCGCCGGGGCGGTGATTTTTTTTGGGGGGGTGCAGCTTTTTGTCGGCTGGGAGGATCGCGCGATAAGGCGGGGCCGCGATTTGACTCGAATGCTTCCACCGGATACCGATCTCCTGCGATGATGACCTACGCCGAGCTGGAGACTTTTTACCTCGACCTCGTCTCACGGGCTCGCGAAGCGGGAGTGACCTGCGCGATCACCAGCGGCATGGCTTGCGTACACTACGGCGTGGCGCAAACCACCAAAGATTGCGATTTGCTTTGCGAACCGGAAGACGCCGGCGTTTTCTTGGACCTCATCGCCGCCACGCGATTGAAGGACGCCTCCCCGGCCTATCGCGGCAATCTCTCGCCGCCGATGGATCAGCGTTGGTTGGTGGGAGGTTGGACGAGTCACTTCATCTGGCCGACCGATCCCAAAAGCGGAGACGGCGCCTACCTGGACGTCTTTGGCGTTCCGCCGCGGGCCAGCTCGCCCTGGCAAAACGAGATCGACGGATTTTACAGCGGCCGTCACACCGTGGCGGAGATGAAGCGCACCGACCGGGAAAAGGACTGGCCGTTCGCGACGGCGTTGGGAGAGCGGATGATCGAAGGCGGCGACGAACGCGGTTGGCTGCACATTTTTGAGTCGAAAAGGTTGGTCAAATTGGCTGCAAAAGTGCCGATCGCTGAATCATTTCTCAGCCAAAGACCGGCGCTTACGCTATTGAACGAAGACGCCGATCCCGACTCCTTGGAGTTGGCGATCCGGGCGGAAAAAGAGTTTTGGCATCAGCTTGATTCGGTTCGGATCAGTGCGATGCGCGCGAATGTCAGGAAGTATGTGTTGGCTGTCAGAAAGGCAAACCGCGCTCAAAAGTTCTCGTTCGACGGCCAACACAAACTCCGGTTGGAAATTGCCGGGGAGCTTCTTCCCTTCGATCCGATCGAAGGATTCTCGCCCCAGGACGCAGCCGCCCAAGCCCGCGAGAAGGCCCTGAAATTTCTCCCTGAAACGGCCGAGAAATGGTTGCCGGAAATCGACGCGTACCTTAGCTTGTTTGCCAGGAAATGAATCAACCATCGCCCGATCGATCCAAGCCTGCCTGGTGGTCGCCCGAAGTCGCCGAGCGCATTCGCCGGCTTTCCTACGACTTCCACGTTCAGGCCTTTGGCGAGGAGATGGCGCGGATCAACTTTTTGCCCCTCGAACAGCGCCGGGCCGAGGTTGCGAAAATTTACGATCACGCCAAGGCAAAGGGCGTGAAGTTCGACAAACCCGCCGAAGGGTTCACGCGCTGAGCGAACGATCGAACCGTCGAATGCAGCGGTGCGTCGCCGAGCAAAAATGGCCCCGGGCGCTCCTCATCAGGCCGGGCGTTTGCGGTTGCGGCGCCCCGGCGGCGGCATTAAAGAGCGATGCATCTAACCCCAACCTTTCGCGCTTGCCATGTTTCGCCTGATTTTCGCCGCAATTCTCCTTCCAGCCCTCATCCACGCCGCACCGCGCCCTAACATTGTCCTCATGATGGTCGATGATCTCGGCTACTCGGACTTTGGCTGTTACGGCAGTGAAATCGAGACGCCTAACATCGATGCCCTGGCCGCCAACGGCCTGCGATTCACCAATTTTTACAACACCGCCAAGTGTCACAGCTCTCGCGTTTCGCTGTTGACCGGGCTCTATTGCAACCAGGCGGGAAGCAACGCCCTCAACCGCGGGGTGACGATCGCCGAGGTGCTGGACGAGGCCGGCTACGGCACGGCGATGGTGGGCAAGTGGCACCTGAAAAATGAGCCCACCGGCCGGGGTTTCAGCCGCTACTTTGGCCACCTGTCTGGAGCGACGAATTTCTTCACCGGCGACAACACGTTCCGGCTCAACGGCGAAAAATGGGACGATTTTGACGACGATTTCTACACCACCGACGCCTGGGTGGAATACGGCACCCGCTTTGTCGGCGAATTGCTGGAGGAAGACGCCGAACGCCCGTTTTTCCTCTACATCGCCCACAACGCCCCGCATTATCCGCTGCATTGCCGGGAGGAGGATTTTCGCAAGTACGAGGGCCGCTACGACGCCGGTTGGGACGCAATTCGAGAGGCGCGCCTCGCCAAACAGCGCAAAATCGGCATTTTCCCGGAAAATTGGACCCCAGCGCCGCAGCCGAAAAATGTTCCCGCGTGGGATTCGCTGAGCGACGAGCAAAAAACCTGGGAATCGCGGCGTATGGCGGTGTTCGCGGCAATGGTTGACCGCGTGGACCAGGTAACCGGCAAACTGGTCGAATTTTTGAAGCAACGCGGCGTTTTCGACAACACGCTGATCCTGCTGTGCAGCGACAACGGCGCCTGTCCGTTCGACCGCACCCGCGGCGCGGAATTCGAGCCGTGGGACCCGCGCAGCTACTGGTGCTACGACACCGGTTGGTCCCACGTCGGCAACACCCCTTTTCGCCTGCACAAGCAAAACCAGCACGAAGGCGGCATCTCCAGCCCCATGATCGCGCACTGGCCGGCAGGCTTGAAAACGCAGCCCGGAGCCCTAACCGATCAAGTGGGACACCTCATCGACTTCATGGCGACCGCAATCGATGTGGCCGGCGCCGCCTACCCAAAATCCTGGCCCGAAATTGAGTTGGAGCCGCTCCAAGGCCGCTCGCTGGTTCCCATTTTCAACGGCGAAATCCGCGAGCCGCATCCGGATCTCTACTTTCAGTTCGCCACAAATCGCGCCATCCGACAGGGCAAGTGGAAGCTCGTCAGCCACCGCCGCGCCCGCTGGGAGCTTTACGATTTGGAGGCCGACGGCACGGAGTTGCACGACCTGGCCTCCCAGCATCCCGAGCGCGTTGAGGCCATGGCCAAGCGGTGGCGCGAACTGGCGGAACTGGACCGGCTGAAAGGCCAGCACCGCGCACCGGTCACCGACAGCGAGCCGCCAAATTTGCGCAAGGACGGGAAGCCGGAAAACTGAGGCTGAGGCTCGACGCTCGAGGCCCATCCAACTTGCGCGCATGAAAAAATCGCTCAACGTCGCCATTCTCGGTCACCGGTTCATGGGCCGCGCGCATAGCAACGCCTGGATCAAGGCGCCGCTCTTTTTCGACTTGCCGGCCAAGCCCGTGCTCAAGGTCGCCGCCGGACGCGATGAGGCCGCGCTGGCGGAATTTGCCCAACGTTGGGGCTGGGAAGAGACGGCGACGGATTGGGAAAAAACCGTGGAACGCGACGACGTCGATATCGTGGACGTTTCCCTGCCTACCCACTTGCACTACGACACCGCGCTGGCGGCGGTAAAGGCCGGGAAGCACGTTTTTTGCGAAAAACCCTTCACCCTGACCGCCGCTGAGGCGCAGCAACTGGCTGAGGCCGCGGACGCCGCGGGCGTCGTGCACTACCTCAACCACAACTACCGGCGTTGCCCAGCCGTTGCGTTAGCCCGGCAACTCATCGCAGACGGCCGGTTGGGAACCATTTTTCACTGGCGCGGGGCCTACCAACAGAGCTGGCTCATCCACCCGGACCGGCCGCTGGACTGGAAGCTGCGCAAAGCCACGGCGGGGGCCGGCCCGCACTGGGATCTGGGTTCCCACGCGGTGGATTTGGCGCTGTTTTTGGCCGGGGAGATAACCAGCGTGCATTGCCTGACCAAGACCTTCACCAAGCAACGTCCGTTGGCTGAGGATCGCGGGAAAACCGGCGAAGTTGAGGTCGACGATGCCTCGCTCATGACCCTTCAGTTTGCGGGCGGCGCGGTGGGAACCATCGAAACCACGCGTTGCGCCACCGGCCGGCGCAACCGCCACACGTTCGAGATTTACGGAAGCAAAGGCGCCCTAACCTGGGACCTGGAAGACATGAATCGGTTGCGTTTTTGGGATGAAAGCGACGATAGTGCGTCGAGAGGTTGGCGGGACATCCTCGTCACCGAGCCCATCCATCCCTACGCGGGCAAATGGTGGCCGCCGGGGCACGTCATCGGCTACGAGCACGGTTTCGTGCATGCGGTGGCCGACTTTGTCGAGGCCGTTTGCGCGGGACGCCAAATTTCGCCGAATTTCCACGATGGCGCGCAAATCATGCGGGTTTTGGAGGCGGGGCTGCGCTCGGCGGAAACGGGTTCGACTGAGGTTGTTGGTTAGCGGATCGGCGACGCTTTGGTGTGCGTGTCAGGAACGGCCCGGCAATCAATCGCGCCGCCGCCGGAGCAACCGAGTTCGTCGGGGGCCGGTTTCGACTTTGACGCGGAATTTTCGCTGAAACCAGGCGGCTCTGCGCTTAGGCTGCCGCATGAACCCAGAAACAGCACGAATCCTAACCTCCGTCCTCGGCCTGGTCTCCTTCGCAGTCTCAATCGCCGCCGCCGGCCCGGTCGAAGACGCCGAGGAACTGCTGAGGCGCCAGAAATTCGCCGAGGCCTCGGACGCCCTAACCGATGCAAAAATCAATGCCGCTCCCAACCCGGATTACGCCAGATTTTTGCGCGCGAAAGCCGGATTTCACGCCAAACGATTCGCCCCGGCCCTAACCGATTGCCAAGCCATTGGGCAAAATTCGCCCTGGTTCCGCAAAGCCGTGTTTTTGCAGGCGGAAATCCACGCTGCGCGCAAAAATCACGCCGAAGCCGAAAAAATCTACCGCGCCGAGGCCGGGCGCCTCTTCGCCACCGCGCGCAAGGAGGCGTTGGCCGAGCAATTGGTCGATTTTGCCGAGGAATTGGCGGCGATTCCCGAGGGCGCGGCGGCGATTTCGGCTCAGCAGGCTGGGAAGGCCCAGGCACTGCTGGACAAGGCCCTGGAGCTGGAAATGGGGCGCGCGATGCGGGATGACATCCTGTTCCGAAAAGTGAGCTTGCTGCGCGATGCCCGGCGATCTCACCAAGTGCAGCAACAGGCCTGCAACGCCTACCTGGCCGAGTTTGATCCCGATTGGCGCGGGCCGGTCGGGAGCGTGGAAAAGCTGGCTCCGGCGAAAGCAGGCGAGGGCGAGGCAGGAGAGCATTTGTGGGATGTTAGGATGATTTTGCTGGAGAGTTTGGTCGTTAGCCGCGCGAATTTGCCGGCCACGCGGCGCTATGCCCGCGGGTTGCTGGAAACAGCGCCGAAACGCGGGGATGTGGAGTGGCTCATCGCGGAAAGTTACCGCGTGCGGTCCGGGAACGGCGGTAACCTCCGCGGATATCAGGGCCGCGCCAGCCTTCCCCGAGGTAACCCGGAAGCCTACGCAAAGCGCTTGCGTGATTTCCTAACCAACCACCCAAATCACCCCCGCGCCGCCGAGGCCGCGTTCACCCGGGCGCAGGTTTTGGCAGGCGCAGAAGCCATCCAGGCCTACCGAGATTTCCTCAGCCGCGAAAACTGGCCAAAACCCGCCGAAGGACCTAACATGCGCCCTATTTCCCAGCTTCGCGAGCAGGCCGCGTTCCAAATTGGCCAGCTCCACTTCGATTCCGGAGACTACGCCGCAGCCATCACCCAGTGGAAGCAGTATTCGCGCGATTTCGCCAACGGCGCGCTCTGGCAGACGGCCCAAAGCAGCATGGTCACCGCCGAATTTCGCGCCTGTCTGGACGCCGTCGCCGCTAACGACGAAAACGAAGCCAAAAAGCGCTCCGACGCCTTCATGGCCAAGTATCCGCTCGATTCACGGGTGCGCCAGTTGCTCTTCCTCCGCGGTGAAATCGCCATGGTCGCCGCCGTCGATTCCCAGGAAGCTGGTCAGCCCGCGGAGTCCTGGAAACCGCTCTTCCAGAAGGCCGTGGACGAGTGGGCGACGGTCATCGCGAAGTATCCCGATTCTTACGAGGCCGCGTTAGCCAGCTATCGCACCGGCGCGATCCAAACCGGGCCGCTGGAGCAATTCGAGACAGGCTTGGAGACGCTGAAAAAGCTGGCAGGCGAAGTTACCGCCAACGTCGGCAACGGGGGCAATGGCGGTAACATCAACATCACCGGGAACGGCGTCGTCTTGGCGCAGTCGACCAATGTTTCCGGCAACATTTCCATCAACGCGCCGGCCTCCAACGACTCCGACAGCCTACCCAAACAGCTCGCCAGAAAGCGCATCGCTCTGCTCATGGAAAAGTCGCTCGCCCTGTCCACGGAGCGCGTTTTCCGCACCAACGAACCGGCGCAGGTTCGCCTCCGCGCGCGCAACATCGAAGAGGTGACGGTGAGCCGCTACAACCTGGGTTTGGAGCGATTTTTCCTCAGCCACCACCGTTTCGACACCGAAACCGGGATCGAGGCGCTGGACGTCGATCTCATCCAACCGGACGAAACGTGGAAGGTTCGTTTCGACGAATTCGCGAAGCACAAGGAGCTGGATCGGCGCATCGAAGTGCCGTTCGCGCCTAACCAACCGGGCGTAGCCATCGTTCGCGTGGAGGCCGACGGCTGGCAGGCTTCGACCGTCGTTTTGCGTTCGAACGTCGATCTCATCGTCGAGTCGACCTGGCGCGAGGCGCTGGTTTTCGCCCGCGATTCGGTCAGAGGCGAGAAACTTGCCGGCGCCGGCGTTTTGGTCACCAACGGCAAGGAAACGATCGGCCGCGGCAAGACGGACGCCGAGGGAATTTTCCGGCTCAAAGGCCAGATGATCCGGAATTCGGCGGATCTCTGCTTCCACGTGCACGCGCCGCAGGGAGAGGCGGTTGAGCGGCTTAATATCGTGGGAATGACGCAGGAAATCACCGGCGGCCGGACTAACGACGACTACGCCACGCTTAGCAAAAAAGGTTACCTTTACACCAGCAAGGATGAGTATCGACCCGGTGAAACCGTCCACGTTCGCGGCATTTTGCGTGAGGTTGAAGACGCGGCATACGTGGCCAAGGCAGGCGCGCAAACCGTCGTCCGTCTCCTCGCGCCAAACGGTGAGACGGCGCGGGAATGGCGCACGCCGCTTAGCCGGTTCGGCACGTTTGAAATCAGCTTCCCGCTGCCGGAAAAGGCCGAGGGCCGCTTTGTCGTGCAAGCGACGCCGGACGAGCCTAACGCGCAAACCTACGCCACGTATTTCAGCGTGTGGCAGCCGGCGGAAAGCGGCGAAGTTCGCCTGGAAATTGCGCTGGATTCGCGCTCCGTGCTGCCTGGCGAGATCATTCGCGGCAAGGTTGCTGCGCGGCGTCCGTGGGGATTGCCCGTGCCTAACGAACTGCTAAGCCTGCGTCTCCCGGACGGGCGCAAAATCGAGCTGAAAACCGACGAAAACGGCGAAATCGCCTTCGAGCAGGACTCTGCCGACTTGAACCTGGGCCAGCATCGGTTCACCGCCAGTTTGGTCCACCTGGGCGGCTACAGTTCCCAGCCTGTCTGGATTCAACCGGCGAAATTTCGGCTGGAATGGGCGACCTGGCCGGAGGTGACCCTGGCCGGAGAGCCGCTGAAAATCGGCGTCCGCGTTTTGGACGAAAACGACGCTCCGCTGGCGCAAAAACTGGATTTCGCCGTCGAAAAATTCCCGGAATTTCCCAAACACAGCGTCATTGCCGGGTTGCCCACGATTTCCTACCCGCATCCCGAGGCGAAGCTGGAAAAAACGCTGGAACGCACCCTAACAAGCGCAGAATCCGGCCTCGCGGAGCTGGAAGCCGCGCTGGAAAAGCCGGGTCGTTACCGCATCACCGTCAGCGGCGCGGATGAGGCTGGAAACGTGGTGCGCGAGGTTCGCGTGCTAACCGTCGAAGGTAAGCCGGAAGACGCGAAGCTGCGCATTTTCGCGGAAAACTCGCAACTCCACGAGGGCCAAACGCTGAAGCTGAGCCTGCACGCCGGTTTCGACACACCGCACGCCGTTTTGACCCTGGGCGGCGCGGACGTCATCGAAAATCGCGTCATCGCGCTGAAGGCCGGCCACAACGCGCTGGAGATCCCGATTGGCGCCGAGCATTGGCCGAGGTTCGACGTTACCCTGGCCAGTCTGCACGGCGGAAAGCTGGAGCGGGCGCGGCGCACGTTCGCGGTCGAGCGTGGGCTTCGCATCCAGGTTAGCGCGCCTGACGGTCCGGTGGAATCTGGCGCTGAGGCCGAGTTTTTGGTCACAACGACCGATGCTTCCGGGAATCCCGTGGCCGCGGAGGTGAGCCTGGGTTTGAGCGGAAAAGCCGCCGATCACGACCACGGTTTTCTGGGCATGTTCCAGCGCGGCCAGCGTCCCGGGACGTCGTTCCGCGTGGGCTCAACCGCGGATTTCGCGCACATCGCGCGCTCCCGATTTTCCCAAGATCAGTCCCATGCGACTGCGACGAATTATACCGCGAACCACCGTCAAAGACTGCGCCAAATCGTCGAAACCGAGCAGCGCAATTTTTGCGCGGATGTGCACATCCCGTTGCCCTTCGCCGATCCCGAGTCCGGCGCACGCCCGCTGCCCAGAAGCTTCACCAACGGCAGCCCGGCTTACCGCTGGAGCGGCCCCATCGTCACCGGCGCCGACGGGAAGGCTACCGTGACCCTAACGTTGCCAAAATCCGCCGGAACCTGGAAAATCAGCGCCCTGGGCTGCGATGCCGCGAAGTTGCTGGGCGAAGCCGGTTTGACTCTGAAAACCGCCGCCGTCGCGAACGCGAAACCTGAACCAATCAACGCGCCAACCGGGCTTTTTCGCGAAGAAAACGCCGCTTCCACCGGAAACGCCGGCCGCGCGCCGGAGGCGATTTTCGTCGACCTGGCGCTGGGCAAGCTGGAGCCCGTCGCCGGGATTAACCGCGAACCTCAGACGCAAGCCAGCGCCCTGCTCGCCGCCGTTTCCGCGCTAAAACTTGCCCGCGCGCGAAACCTGGATTCCCCGGAGCTGGAGGCGCGAATTCGCACGCTCGTCCTGGGTTTGCAGGTCACCCAGGTCGATGGCGGGTGGCCGTGGCAGGGCGTGGAATGGTCGCGCGATTCCATGACCACGAACCTGGGAATTTGGGCCCTGCGTGAGGCCAAAAAACTGGGTTTTTTCGTCAATGACGCCATCATCGAGCGCGGCATCGAATACCTGCGTGACGTCCTCGCCGTCATCCCGCCGGAGGAGCCGGAAAAGTCGGCCATGGTCCTTTTTGCCCTGGCGCTGGAGGATGCGGAAAACTTCTCCATCGCCAATCGGCTCTACCGCGAACGCGAGCAACTCAACGCCGCCACGCTGGCGTTTTTAGCCGGAACATTTCTGCGCATGGAACGCGAGACCGAGGCGCGGCAAATCCTGGAAACGCTCCTAACCAAGGCACAAAACGACGCCTTTCCCGGCAGCGCACGCGTCGCGCGGCTTAGCCAAATTGGGGACATCAGCGCCATGGCGTTGTGGGCGTTGGCGCGGGTGAAGTCACCGGAAGCCGAGCGCGTTGCCAACGCGCTGCTAAGCCGCGGCGGAGCGCATTTCGGCGCCCAAAGCGCGTTGCAAGGGCTCTGGATCGCCGCCATGGCCGAGCATTTTGGGAATCGGCCAGATGCCGCCGAAAAGCTGGTTTTGACGACGAAGGCGATTTTGGATGAAAATCCGGTTTCTGCCGATGAAGGCGCGAAATTGCTACCCAAAATCCTCAGCCGCAGCTATTTCCCGGTCAACCTGCGCTACCGCGACGGCTACCTGGACGCTCCCAGCTCCTCACCGGTCGCCAACGCGGAAATTGGCCAAATTTTGCGGGTCGAGACGCGGTTTGAGGCGCCCAAGGAGCGCTATGCCAGCTACATCCAGATCGAGGAGCCGATTCCCGCCGGCTGCGTTCTCGTGCCGGAATCGCTGAGCGCGAATCACGCGAAATTCCAGCAATCCGGCAACATTTTGCGCATCACCGGCTTACCCGGTTGGGAAGGCCAGGTTTCCTACGGGTTGGTCGCGCTGCATCCTGGCACGTATCAAATTTCGCCGACGATGATCCGCGACGAATGCCGCCCTGACCGATTTCTCGCCGGCAAACCTGGAAAACTCACGATTCTCCCGCCCGGTCAGGAGTCGCCCGATGAATATCAGCTCAACGCCAAGGAGCGCTTTGAATTGGCAACGCGACTCTTCGCCGACGATGCTTACGACGATGCGTTAGCCCACTTGGAAGCGATCGAAGGCGATCCTGACCTGCGCCGGCACGAACGCGAGATTTCGCGCATGTTGCTCTGGATCCACACCAGCCGCGCGGACGTCGATTCGCGCGAAATCGTGCGCCGGTTTGAGACGCTGAGCGAGCGTCACGCGGATCTCGTCATCCCGTTCGACAAAATTCTGAAAGTCGCCCAAGCCTACAAATCGCTCGGCGAATTGGAGCGCGCCTGGCTGGTTTATCGCGCCATGATCGAGAGCAATTTCATCAACGACGCAACCGTGGCGGTAGCGCTCAAAAATCAGGGTGACTTCCTTGGTTATACCAAAACGCAGCGCGATCTTTGGGCGCAATATCCCGACGCGCAAGATGTGTTGCTAGCCTACCAGGCGCTGGCGCAGGATTTGGAAGAAAAATCCGCAAACCTGGACGGCCTGGCCCTACGCAAAGATCAAACCAAGCCCACCCGCGAAGATCTTCTCGCGCAGAGCCGCGATTTGCTCGACCGCTACCTAACACTCTACCCAACCGACGAAAACGCGGATGCCGCCGCCTTTAGTTTGGCGAACGTCCACTTTGACCTCAAAAACTACGCCAAAGTCGCCTCCACCGCTGAAAATGCTGCCCTAACCTACCCAAAAAGCCGCTTTCACTCCAGTTTTCAGTACATGGCGGCGCTGGGCAATTTTTGGCAATACCGCTTTCCGCAAGCGCTTCAGGCCGCTCAACCAGTCGCCAACGGCCGCACGGAAAACGCAGCCAACGCGCGCTACATCATCGCCCAGGTTCATCACGCGCAAGGCGATCCTGTCGCAGCGATCGAGTGGTATCGCAAGGTGCGCCGGGATTTTCAGGATGCGTCTGAATCGCTGGAATATTTGGAGGAAAAAGGCGTGAAATTGCCGGACGCGGTGTCGTTTGCACCCGGCGAAGAAATCTCGATCGACCTGGCTTATCGCAATATCCGCGAAGCTGACATCCAGGTCTACAAAGTCGATCTGATGCGGCTCTATTCGCGCCAACAAAGCCTCGCCAACATTGCCAAAGTCTCCCTGGCCGGCATTTCGCCCGAAGCAGAGCTAACCGTGGAACTGGGCAACGGCCAGGACTACGAATGGCGCACGCGCGAGCTGAAATTGCCGATCGCCGATGAAGGCGCGTACCTGCTGGTTTGCCGCGGCGATTCCACGTTTGCCAGCGGCCTGGTTTTGGTGACTCCGTTAGAGCTGAAAACGCGCGAAAGCGACGGCGAAGGCCAGATTCGGCTCCACCTCTGGGACGGGCAAAAGCAGGCCTACGTCGCCGATGCCGAGATCAAAGCCTTCGACAGTTTGGGCGGCGAAATTCAGCAAGGCCGCACGGATCCGCGCGGCGCGTTCCACGCCGATGACATCCAGGGTTACGCCACCGTCGTCGTGAAGCATGAGGATACGCGTTATGCCTATCACCGCACGCCCAAGCCGCTTTCGCCGCTCCAATCGAGTCCCGCGCCATCGACCGCGCCCGTTCTACAGTTGGAGGGGCAGGTGGAAATGGTCCCCGACGCCGCCCGCCGCGCCGTTTCTCGGGGCAAACCCGCCAGCGGCAAGGACGCATATTTTCAGGGGCTGAAATCCCAGCTCAAAGCCGGCTCCGACGCGCAAAAAGCGATCTGGAGCGAGAAGCTGGAAAAAGGCGGCAAAGGCGTGAAGGCAAGCAAGGCGTTCAAGAAATAGGCGGATAAGCGCCCTGGCGAGGTTGCCACTGATTCACTCAAGGGGCGCCATATGTTGTGGTTGCCGATTACGATCCTAGCATTCCAGAACACGGTATCGGGAATGCCGGCTTTGTAGCTGATGGTGTTGTTCTTGATGATGATGATGATGATGTTGCCGGAGCGCGAACACTTTGCCTGGCCGCACTGCGGAGGCGAACTCGTCTTCAGTTCGAATTGGAGCCCGAGTTGTTCTACGCCCGCGGTCCGCCAACGCCAACGCCAACGCCAACGCCATGACCGACAATACCATCAACCCTTCGCCCTTGCTGAGGCATGCCAAGGCGCATGTTTTGGGAACGTGCGTGCCTGCAGGCTGCAAATCGCCCGAAACCGGCTCGCTGTGACGATTCGGCGATGCGCGTTGGCCAAAGCGTCTCTTCCGCCGCCGTGCTTGAGGCGAATCTGCGGAGTGATTCGCCTCAAGCACGGCGGCGTGCGGAGATTTCAGGTGATTGGGCGGGGTGCTGGTGACGTAATGCGTTGACCCTCAACCCCAAATCGAAAGTGCAAAAGGCGTTAGCGGGCTCGGTCAACAACCGATAGCTTCGGGGCCATTGGAGTGTTGTAAATCCTTGCAACTGTAGTGGCTTCTTCTCCTCTGACTACAATTGCTTCCACAACTTCAATTCGTCGTAGTTCACGTTTTGTGGCATTAGTAATATATTTATTTGGCATTACCTTACTATACACACAAATATTGATCTATGCAAAAACTTTTGCAACGCTTAATAGGGGTGGATTGCGCGTTCTTTTCACCCACGCGGTCCTGAAATTTCCACAGCAGCGGCGCCTGCCAATCCGCAGGCTGAATGGTCTCGCCCTGGTCCTCCCTGTCATAACGCCCAACCTCGGCCTTGGCCAGGTCATAGGCATAAATCACGCCTGCCTCCGCGCCGTAAGCCACGCCATCGTGCAGCAAGGAGCGGTGATCGCAGCCCTTGAGGAATTTGTAGCGGAAATACGGCCCCTCAAAGAGGTGCTTCTTGCGCCAGTGAAACTCCTCCGGCGCATCCTTCTTTGCCTCCGCAAAAGGCGCCGCGCCCACTTCCAGCCCGGTGTTGAGATCCATTACCCCGCGCTCGCCCACCAGCGCCACATCGCCGAACACGGCCACCCGGCTATCGCCATTTCGGTAGCCCTGGACGAAGTGGAGCAGCTCCCCGGTCTTGCGATCCAGGCGAGCGGGCATCGACCGGCCGTTGGCGACGATGAGCCGCTCGCCGGACACTAACATGTGCCCCTGCGGCGAAATCCCGGCCTCGTGCAGGTAGTTGTGGTCGATCCGCGTTTCCGGCAGTTTGTGGCTGTTGGAGTTGGTCCACAAAAGCTCGCCGGTCTCGGCATCGGCGGCGAAAACGAACACGCCCAGCGTCGGCCAGATTCCGGAGCCGAAATAGAGCGTGCCGTCCGCGATGACCGGCCCGCCGCGCACCGGCCAGAACGAGACCAGGCGGCCGTTGCCGAGGTGCCGGTATTCCGGGCGATCCTCCGGCGCGGCGCGGATTTTCCAGAGCAACTGGCCGGAATTTGCGCTGAGGCAGTAGAGGTAGCCGTCATCAGACCCGGCGTAGACCTTGCCATTGGCCGCGACCGGCGCCAGGCGAACCGGACCGCCGGTGAAAAAGCGCCAAATTTCCGAACGGGTCTCGGTGTCGAAGGCTGTCACGGACCCATCGTTCGGCGAAGCGACGATGAGCGCCTTGCCGGTTGCCACCGGATGATAAGCCGCGTCAAAATGGAGCCGCGATTCGTTGGCCCAGGCGATGCGGGGCTTCGGCAACGCGCGCGACCATTGCGGGTGGAGTTGAGTGGGTAATTCTTGCGCGGTTGCGCCGCTGCGTTGGGAATCGCCGCGCCACATCGGCCAATCATCGGCGTTCGCCGCGCAAACGCAGGCGAAGAGGAGGAAAACAGCGGGATATTTCACGACCATACCCTCAACTGATGGCGTTTTTGGCGAATTCCAAGCTGATTCTGCGAGGTCTGGAAAAATCCGATCGTTACTCGCCACCCAACTTTTTCAAAGCCACGTCAACGTCGTTGGTGTCGAGCATTTGGCCAAAAACGTCGTCAAAGCTGACTTTTTCGGTTAGGCCTTCGGCAATGACGCTGCCATTGAAGAAGCCCACCGACGGCGGCAAAACGGCCCCGCCAAACTGGTGCGTCGCCGGGGTTTCCTGAATCGTCACCGTATAGCTGCGGTTGCTCTCCAACTGCGCGCCGGCAAACGCCGCCGTCCAATGCCCGGAACCATCCACCAGCACGGTCTCCGTGCGCGTCAATCCGCTGATTTCGTCGCGCAAGGTCACAACGATGGTCGAATTCGCCGATGCAGTGCCGGCAAAGAATGGCGTGAGGGTGCTGTTAGGCGGCAAACCCGGTAAATCGTAGGCCGAGCGGTCCTCGTGACCCAAAACATCGTCAGCAAGCCGGTCTACCCGGAAGCCGCCGAAAAACTGGGAGCCGTGAAAGGCGCTGTAGTCGCGCAAATGACGAAACGCGTTGAAAATGCCGGCCAGGTTGGATTCCGGTTCGGGTGCTGGGGCGGGGTCGGTGGATTCGTCCGCCTGGGTTTCGGCCGGCTGAACCGCGGCCGGAGCAAATTGTCGCCGAGGCGGAGCTTCGTCAGCGACGGGCGCGGCTTCCGCGCCTGAACCCGGGTTTGCCGGTGCAGGCGGCGCAGGCGGCGCGGGTGGCGCGGGTGGCGGCGGCGGAGGATCGACGCTTTCGCCCTCGATGCTGGTGAAGGTGATCGGCAGCAAACCGCCGCCAAACGTCCAGGTTCCATCGCCGTTGGCCCCGGAAACCGTCCCCGGCGCGAGCGGTGTCAGGGTATCGCCGGGCGCGGTGGTGGGGCTATCGCCGTTGACCGTGATTGGCGTGGTGGCGCTGGGCTGCACGGTGAAGGCGTCCGCTTGCTGGCCGCCGTTGATCGTCAATCCGCCGGGGACGTCCACGTTGCCTAACAAATCCACCGTGGCACCGGCTGAATCACCGTCCGGCGCGCCGGGCTGGGTGTGATCGGCGTTCACCACCGCCGTTCCGCCGGGGCTTTGCAGCGATCCGCCAGGTTGCAGGGCAAAATCCCCCGCCGTGGTCAGGTTGATGTCGCCGTCCGTCGTGATGCCGACGCCGATGTCCAGGTTCGCGCCGCTTTGCACGTCCAGGCTGGTTAGCGGCGTGTTCGCGCCCAGGTCGCCGCCCAAATTCACGGCGCCGCCGGCAATCACGTCCAAATTCACGCCGCCATCGACCCCCGCCAGGGTGATGTCGCCGCCGGTGCTGTCCAGGACCGTGTCGGCGCCCAGGGTCACGTTTTCCGCGAAGGTTTGCGAGCCGGTGGTGAACGCGCCGCCGCCGTTGATTTCCGCCGTTCCTGGCGCATCGGTCGCGATGCTGGTGAGCGGGGTGGTTCCGCCGATCAGACCGTTGAAAATCGTGGCTCCGGCCGTGTTGATCGCCAAATTGGCCGCGCCGTCGAGAGCGCCGTCAAAGGTCACGTCACCCGCGCCGGCGCTGGTGATGGTTACGTCATCGGTTAGGGTCGCCGGACCTCCGAAAGTTTGCGCATCCACGCTGGTGATGTCTCCGCCAATCTCCGCGCTGCCGGTGATGGCGACGTCCGCGGCGGAATTCAGCGTGCCTTCGCTGTCCAGGTCGCCGCCGATGGAAATTCCACCCACGTCGGTCGCCACGTTTTCGTCCGCATCCAGGTTTCCGGCGATGTCAATGGTTCCCGCGGTTAAATCGCCGCCCTGCACGGTCAAATTCGCGACGCCAGCGCCGATTGTGCCGGAAACGTCGGAACCGCCGCTCGCGTTGAGGGTCAAATCCGCGGGTCCACTGACGTCGCCGATTACGCCGATTTGCGCGCCGTTCAGGACCGTGTTCGCGCCCAAATTCACCGCTCCGGCGTAGGTTTGGTCCCCGGTTCCGGTGCTCACCGCGCCGCCGTTCAGGTTCAACGGGCCCGCGTTCAGCACCAAATCAGTGTTCGTCGCGCTGAGGTCGATTGCGCCGGGCAGCGTGACGGTGTCGTCCGCCGCCCCGTTCACCGTTACCGGGCCCCCACCGGTCGGCGGGGCAAAATCCAGGGTCTGGAACGTGCCGCTGGTGCTCTCCAAGCTCAAATCGCCGGCCACTTGGGTCAATTCCGCGGTATCCGGGCCTGGGCCGACCGGGAGATTCGAAGTGACGCCGCCAGTCGCCGCGCCGGTCATGTCGATTCCGTCCTCGATGCCGCTGTAGGTCACCTCCGCGCCAGCTGCGCCATCCAGGTCAAAATTGCCGCTGTCCGGGCCCGTGGCGTTGTGTGTCACCGTTCCGGCGAAGGTCGAATTCGCGATGGTCAACCGGTCGTCGTTGCCGGGTGTGGCTGCCGCGGGATCCCCCGCCTGGTAGTCGACGGTGTCCTGGAAATCTTGCAGCGCGTCCAGGGTCAGCGAATCCGTCCCCGCCAGTGTATCCACGATGACCTGCGAGCCGGTTACCGCGGCAAAGGGGACGAAAATCTGGTTGGCGCTCACCCGGTCCGCGCCGGCGATTTGGGTGGTGAGGGTGTTGTTAGGATCGGTGATGGTGTAGCCGGTTGCGCCGGCGGTGATGGTGACGGTATCGTTGCTGACGCCTCCGTTGATGTCGGTGACCACCAGGTTATTGGAGCCGTCCAGGGTCAATTCCGTCTCCGCGATGCCGTGGGAGGTCAGCACCACGTCGTTGCCGGTGCCGCCTTGGTAGGTGATGTCGAACACGTAGTTGTTGCCGCCGAAACTCAGGTCAAAAACGTCTCCTTCGGCGAATTGGAAGGGGTTGGTGACGTCGATCGTGTCCGTTCCATCGTTGGTGATGATGGTGAAGGTGTCGCCGTCAGCCGGCGCGAAATTCAGGGTGAGGTCCAGGTTCGCCCCGCTGATTTCCACGTTGCCGTTGGAGACATTGAGCACGTCGTAGTCGGTTCCGGCCGTTGTTCCGTTGAGATCCACCTGCAGCGTGCCGTTTGCCAGATTGAGGTCGCCGGTGAAATTCAGCGTGGCGGCAGCTCCATCTGTCCCGGGCGTCAACGTGGCGGAGTTCAGGTCCAGCGCGTCGTTGGCAAGGTCCAGAGTCTGAATCGTGCCCGAACCCAGGATTTCCTCGTCGACAGAGGTGGAAACGCCGTTGGCGGCGATGAGAGTGCCCCCCGCGAGGGTGGTGGTTTCGCCCAAAAGCGCGGCGTTGGAGTCATTCAGCGTCACCGTGTGGGCGCCGACGTTCAGGGTGCCTTCGTGATCGAACCCGGTGGCGCTGTTGGCGTCGCCCAGGGTCAAATTTCCGGTCGCCACGATGGCGGCGTCGGCTGCCGTGCTGGCGATGTCCGCGAACACGGTTCCGCTGCCGCTCAAGGTCGCTCCACTGGCGATCGTCACGGTATCCGCGGGTCCGCCGTTGCCGATTTCACCATCCACCGTCAAGGTTCCGGCGTTGACGTTGGTTTTGCCCTTGTAGGTGTTGGCGCCGGCCAGGGTCATGGTGTTGCCTGCCCCCGCCATGGTCAGCGCGCCCATTCCCGAGATGACCCCGGCAAAATTGCCCTGTTCCACGATGAGCCCGCCATTGGCGGCGTTGTGAAACTGGGTGACGATCGCGTCCATGGCGTCGCCGATGAGGTTTTGGATGGTGACGTCGGTTTCGTTGTCAGCTGGGTTTAGATCCTGCACCAGGTTTAGGGTGATATCGCCCACCACGCTCAAATCCACCGTGCCATAGGTTCCGCCGTTTACGATGATTTCGCCGGTGAACGTCGGGTACGCCGTCAGGGCGTCGCCCACGCTGGCAAAGGCCGTGCTGCCAACCACAGCCACCTCGTTGGCCACGGTTTCCTGATCGCCGTCCACTACCGCCGCCGGAGTGGTGAATTCATCATCGACGAAGAGCGTGTCGAACCGTTCCAGCGCCCCAATGTCCGGCGCCACTCCCTGCGGACGGGGCACCTGACGCTGGTCCTCGCTTACATCCGCGTTCAATGTCTGGCCGAAGGGGTTGTCAGTGCTGAAGTTGTAGACCTTGGAGTCGAAACCATCGCCCATGACTGTGGAAAGCGTGTCGGCGGCATCAATCGCGCTTCCAGTCAGGCCAATGTCGTGGGTACGGCCGAAACCGCCGTTGTTGGCTAGCGCCGCAAGCTCAGGATCCGTTGTGATGAGGTTTTGACCCGCTCCCGCGGTTTCCACCAACGCTCCGTGCGCCGCGCCGAGCACGTTTTTTGCCATAGAGTTCGATCGTGTTGTTTCCGCCGTGCACGTCTTCGCGTCCGGCGGTGCCGGCCTTGTTGCCGTAGACGATGGAGTTGCTGAGGGTGACGAAGCCGTTGTTGCGATGGATGCCGCCCCCGTTGCGCACCGCGGTGTTGTCCGTGATGGTCACGTGCGTCAGCTCCAAACGACCCACGTGACCGTTGCTTGCGCCGACGCTGAAGTAAATCGCGCCGCCGTCGGAGTTGGCCGCGGTGGTTTTGTTGCCGCTGAAGGTGGAATTGACCGCGTAGAGCCGCGTGCCGTTGTTTTCCATGTGCACGCCGCCGCCCGTGCCGCCGTTGGCCGTGTTTTCGGCGATGGTGACCCGATTGAGGAACAATTTGGCGCTGCTGGTCATGAAAAACGCACCGCCGCGATTGCCGGTGGTGTTGCCGTCCACAGTGGAGTCGGTCAGATAGGCCCGCGTGTTTTGGATGCCGCCGTCCATATAAAACGCGCCACCCGCGCTGGTGGCGGTGTTTTGGTCGAAATGGGTGCGTTCGGCGAAGAGAACGCCGCGATTTCGCACCGCGCCACCCACGCCGCCGGCCTGGTTTTTGGAAACGCTGCTGTCGGTGATTTTCGTCAGCGTGGCGGTTTCCGCGTAAAAGCCGCCGGCATGTTGCCCGGCCTTGTTGCCTTCGATTTTGGCCTCGCTCAGCGTAACCTGTGAATGCGTGGTGGCGAAAAAGCCGCCGCCCTGCCGGTCCGCCCGGCTCACGGTGTTGTTGGAAATGCTGACGTTGTTACCGGTGATTTTCGCGGCGGTGTCGCTGTAAAACCCGCCCCCATGACTGGTGCTGGTGTTTCCGTCAATCGCCACGTTCGTCAGCGTAGCGTAGGTGTTTTGCCCGAAATACGCGCCACCGCCCGGGCGATCGCTGGAAAGGACCTTGTTGCCGCTGATTTGCAGCAACGCGCCCGGATCGCTGCCGATGACGGTCAGCTCCGTGTTGTCCCGCGCGTGGATTCCCGCGCCGATACCGCCTTTGTTGTCGCTCACGTTGGTGTCGGTGAGGGTGACGGTGGCGTTGCCCAGGGCGTGCATCCCGCCTCCGCGCCGTTCGTCATTTCCTCCGCCGTTTTGGTCGGCTTCGTTGCCACTGATGATGGAATCGGTCAGGTTCAAGATGCCGCTCACCCGCACCCCGCCGCCATGGCTGTTGAGCGCCACGTTGTCCTTGATTTCCACGTTCGTGCCAGTCAGGGTGCCTTGCTCGTTGGCATGGAAAAGGCCGCCGGCTTCGTTGAGGGCCTGGTTGTTGTTGATCTTGACGCCGGTGAGGTCCGCCTTCGCTCCGTTGAAGTAGAAGCCGCCGCCGTGACCGTCCGCGGTGTTGCCGGTAATTTCCGCATTTTCAATGGTCACCCGGGAATTACCGTCCGTGTAGAGACCGCCGCCGTTTCCGCTGCCAGCCGCCAAAATCGTGTTTCCGGTGATTTTTGTGCCTTTGATGGAAAGCTGACCGTTGCTGAAATAGCCGCCTGCGCCGCTGCCGCGCGAGATGTTGTTCTTCACGTCGGTATCCGTCAGATTTAGCACGTTACCGTAACCCGTGGCTCGGAAGCCGCCGCCCACGTTGTTGCCGGCCTGGTTGGATTTGTTCCCTTCAATCGTTGCGCCGGTGATGTCGACGTAGCCGGCACTGTAGAATCCGCCGCCTTCGTAGTCTTGGGCCAGGTTGTTCTTAATCGTGCTGGTCCCGCTGATCGTCAGCTTGGACTCCCGGCTGGCCTGGTAGAATCCGCCGCCACGCCGTTCGCCGGTGTTGCCCTCGATTTCCACGTTTTTCAGGTTCACGTCCGTGTTGCCGCTTTGGTAGAAACCGCCGCCGCCGTAGGAATTGTTGTCCTCTGTGGTCTGGTTGCCGCTGATTTTGGCGTTTGTCAGGGTCAACATGGCGTCGCCGGAAACATCGAAGCCGCCGCCGTAGCGATCCGCCTCGTTGCTGAGGACGTCGATCTCCTCCACCACCGCCACGGCCGAATTCGCGAGCCTGAAACCGCCGCCGTGACGGTCCAGGTTCAACTTGTGGCCGCTGATCTCCACCCGGTTGGCTGCGCTGCCTTTCAGCGTCAAAAACGCGTCAGTCACGTGGAAACCACCGCCGTGGGAGCCGGCTTTGTTGCCCTTAATGTCCGCGCCGTTGCCGCTGTTGTCGATGGTGATGGAAGTTCGGCCGTCCGCGTTGAAACCGCCGCCCTGGCCGGTAGTCGCGGTGTTGTTGGAAATGCTGGTGTTTTCCAGGTAAACCGCGTTGGTCGCGTTAAAACCGCCGCCGTTCGACGCTGCCGTATTGCCCTCGATTTTGCTGCCTGTGCCGGTGATGCGGATGTTTTGGCCGTCAGCCTGAATCGCGGCGTAACCGTTGGCGTCGAGCACTTGCAAACCGTTGCCGTCCAATTCGCGCTTGCCCACGTGCTGGGTGTTGACGTCGTTGCCCGCGCGGAAACCGCCGCCGCGTTCGCCGGCGGTGTTGCCGGTGATTTCGGCGTTGGTCAGGTGCACGAAGGTCCGGTCCAGCGCGTTGAAGCCGCCGCCAGAGCTTCCTGCGGTGTTGCCGGTGATTTTTGCCTCCGGAATGGTCACCTCACCCTTGCCGACGACGTAAAATCCGCCGCCTTGGCCGGTTTCGGTGATCTTGTTGCCGGAAATCTGCACGTCCGCGTTTTTGTCCAGGTCAAAGGTGACGCTCCCGATGGTGTAGAAGCCCGCACCACTGTCCGGGGCAATGTTGCTGGTAACGTGGCCGTCGGTGATGAGGACTTCAGCTCGGCGCGTGGCGTTGTAAAATCCGCCGCCGTGATGGGTGCGGCCGGATTCGATCTCGTTGCCGGTGATGTCCACGTTGGTTAGGGTGATTTTGCCGGAATCATTGTAAAAACCGCCGCCGTGAATGTCCCGGTCGTTGCGTTGCAGGGTGTTGGCGGTGTTGCCGGAGATGTTGAGCCCGTCAATCTTGCTGTTAGCGATGGTGACCGAGCCCAAATCCGTGATTTCGCCGGCTTTCTGGTCGAACAAATTGTTGATGTTGGCCGCGCCCTGGACGTTGTAGAATCCGCCGCCGTGTCCCGAAGCGCTGTTGGCGGTGACGGAGGTGTTTTTCAAAACCACGCTGCCGCCGCTGGTTTGGTAAAAACCGCCGCCCTGGTAATTGGAGGTGTTGGTGTTGGCGATGACGTTGCCGTCGATTTTCGACGCCGCCGTGTCGCTACCGCCCATCACCAGGCCGCCGCCGTTGTAAAAGCCGCCGCCGTCGCCGCCGGATTGGTTGCCGCCGATGTTGAATGCGCCGTCCAGGATGACGATTCCGCCGCCTTCGGTGGTGCCGCTGGTGATGCGGAATCCGCCGCCTTGCCGCGCGTTTTCGGTCGCCTTGTTACCGGTAATGTCGATCGTCGCGTTTTTGTCCAGCTTGAACTCCGCCGTGCCCCAACGCTGGATGTTGAAGCCCCCGCCGTGGCTTGGCGAGGTGTTGTTGGTGACGTTGACGTCCGTGAGGACCGCATGAGCGGTGCGATGATCCAGCATGAAGCCGCCGCCACGCGAATCGGCCGTGCCAGTGATGGTGTTGCCGGTGATGTCCACGTGGGTGATCTCCACCCGGCCTTCCGCGTAAAATCCGCCGCCGTGGCTGGTGTCGGCGACGTTCCCGGTCAACGTGCTGAGGCCGTCCGCGGTCTCTGTCAGCGTCACGGTTCCGTGGTTGGCGTCGTGCCAAAATCCGCCGCCGCGGTTGGCGGTGTTGTTTTGGAGCTTGACGTCGGTCAGCGTAACGTCGCCGTGGATGTTGTTGCGAAATCCGCCGCCCAGGTCGCGGGCGGTGTTGCCGCTAATTTCGCCGCCGGTGATGGTCACCTGGCCGAAATTGGTGTTGTGGAAGCCGCCGCCACTGCGTCCGTTGGATTCCAGACCGTTGCCGGTGATGGTGGCGTTATTGAGTGTCACCTGTCCGAGGTTGTTGTTGTCGAAACCTGCGCCTTCGCCATCGGTGCGGGTTGGCGCCGTATTGCCGGTGATGGTGACGCTGTTGGCCGCGCTGGCGTCAATCGTGCCGATGCTTCCGTTCCAAAACCCGGCGCCGCCGCCGAGAGCCGAATTTTTGGTGAAACTCAGGTCGGCCTTGGCCTGTGCCGTCACCTGACCGGCGTAGTTGTAAAAACCGCCGCCCTCACGGTCGTGATTGCTGGAAAGGACCTTGTTTTGGTCGAAAACCGTCGTCCCGCCGATGGTAATGTCCGCGTCGCCGACATTGTAGAGGCCGCCGCCGCGATGATCCGCCTGGTTGTTGGTGAAACTGACGCCGGTCATGGCGATTTCCGCGTTTGTGCCCGCGTTCCAGATTGCTCCGCCTTGCCGATTGGCGCTGGTGGCGGTGTTATCGTTGAAAACGACGTTTTCCAGGGTCAACCGGCTCTGATCGTTGCGAATTCCGCCGCCATGCTCGGTCGATTCGCCCCCCTGGAAGGTGAGGTCCTTGAGCACCAGGTTGGCGTGCGGGAAAAGCTGCAAAATGCGGTCGCCCAGGCCGTTGGCGTCAATGATGGTGTTGGCCGCGCCGTTGCCGATGATGGTAAGAGTGGCGTGCCGGTTCCAAACGTCCAAATCGCCGCGGTCATCGTTCGCGCCGGTGTTGTCCGGGGCGCCCAGATTGAGCCCAAAAGTGCCCGCCCCCAGGTTGATGGTAACGTCGTGACGGTTGTCGTTGAAACGCATGATCGCCTCGCGCAATGTGTCGGTTCCCGCGCCGCCGCTGACGTCGGTGTTTTCATCCGCGGTGCTGGCGATGGTGAATTGCTCCCCGACGCTGATTTCCTGCGCCAGCGTCACTACGTCGCCGTCCGCGCTATCCGTCACCGCCAGGGAGGCGAAGTAACGTCCGCCAACTGCCGGGATAAAATCCGCGTTGGCGGTGTTGGCATTGTTGACGGCCTGAGCGACGCCGGCGGCGTTCACCACCGTCCAGGCAAAGGTCGAAGCGCCGTCGCCATCAGTCGCCGCGCCAGCCAGCGTGACAGCAGCTCCGGCGGTGGGATTCGCCCCCACAGTGATGCTCAGCCCGCTTGGAGCCGTTCCGGTAACTGCCGGAGGAGCGGTGATCACGCCAGGCTGGCCGGACAAATCCGGATTGCTGGCAGCGATGAGATTGGTTCCCACCAAATTGTAGTTACCCACCGCTCCGCCGCGCACGTCGTTGGCTGCAGGGCCGGTATCGGCTGTTTGCTGGTTTCCCGTCAGGGTTGAGTCCGCCAGGATCACCGACCCGTTGGCTCGAAAAACGCCCCCTCCGTTTCGCGTAGCCAGATTATTGGTAACGGCGGTATTGAGCAACGCCAGGGTTCCGCTGCCTCCGGAGTTGAAGTAAATGCCGCCGCCGTCGGCATTGGCGTCGTTTCCAAAGACAACGCTGCCGCCGCCATCCAGTTCGTAGCCGGCTTGGTTGCCGGTGACCGTGGAACCGGTCAGGGTGACGAGGGTGTTGTTGCTTTCGGCGTAGATGCCACCTCCCCTGCCATCGGAAATGTTGTCTTCCACGGTGGTGTTGGTCAATTCCAAGGTGCCGCCGCCGTTGACGAAAACGCCCCCACCCCGGGTGTTGGCGACGTTGTCCGAAATGGTGGAATCGGCCAAGCGGACGGTGGAATTATTGCTGTCGCTACTGCCTTGAATGTAAAAACCGCCACCAACGCGGTCGGCTGTTCCGCCGCCGGCATCCAGCGTCTTGTTGTCCGAGATGGTGACGTTCGTGCCTTCCACCACGCCGTAACGAAGCCGGAATCCGCCGCCGTGGCCGAAGGCGGTGTTGCCGCTGATTTCGGTGTTGGTTAGGGTGGCGCTGGTTCCCGCGTCCCAGATGGTGAGACCACCGCCTTCGCCGGAACTGACATTGTTGTTGATCTTGCCGTCGGAAATCTCCAGCGTACCGCGTCCGGAATTCCAGATGCCGCCGCCCCGCCTTGCAACGTCCGTGCCGCCGGCGTTTTTCGCCTCGATCTTGTTGTTGGTGACCTCCGAGCCGTTTTGCAGGATGAGATGGGCGTCTGCGTTGTAAATGCCCCCGCCGCGGCCGTCGGCGGTGTTTCCGTCCACCTTGGTGTTGTCCAGGATGATGCGGGTGCCGGTGCCGGAGCTGTAGAAGCCGCCGCCGATGACGTTGTCGCTGGTGCCGTGCAGGGTCTTGTTTCCGGAAATGGTGACGTCGGTGAGTTTGGCGTAATTCGTCAACCTCAGACCACCGGCGTTGCCGTGCGCCAGGTTGTTGGAAACGCTGCCGCCGGTTATTTCCAGCCACGCGCTGCCGCCGGCCGAGTAAATTCCGCCCGCTTCGTAGGATTTGTTGTTGGCGGTCTGATTGGTATTCCCGTCAACCGTCAAATTCGTCGCCACCAGCTTACCGGAATTGAAAATCCCACCGCCGATGCCAAACGCGGTGTTGTTGCTCACGCTCACGTCGGTGAGGGTCGCGTCCGCGTTGCCGCCAAAGCCGAGCCCGCCTCCCCGCCAATCGCGCGCTTCATTGCCGGGATGGGCGAGCATGGTGTTGCCATCGACGGTGGTGTTGGAAATCTCCACCAAACTGTCGACATAACCGCCGCCGCCGTAGAAATTCGTGTTGATGTCAGAATGCGTGGTCAACGCGCCGACCCCGGACTGGTTGTTGTCCACCGAGCTGTCCCGGATGATCAACTGATTGCCGGCGCTGGAGACGTAAAAGCCACCGCCGCCCGCGCGGGATTTGTTGTCCTCAATCGTGGCGTTGATGAGCACGTTGCGGCTGCTGTCCGTGGTGCTGTAAAAGCCGCCGCCGCGTCCGGTGGTGGAATTGCCCTTGATTTCAACATCGGTCAACTCCACCACGCCGTAGCTGCGATTGTGGAATCCACCGCCACCACTGTTGTCCGCGTTGGCGGGCGGATTGTTGTTGGAGACGTTGTTGGTGATGGTGAGCGTGCCAGAGCCGGCCGTGCCGATGATCGTGCCGTAGTCGTTCCAAAATCCGCCGCCACCGCCGTGAGCCGTGTTGTTGTCGATGCTGACGTCCTCCATCACGATCTTGCTGTAGAGCGTGGTGTTGTAGAAGCCGCCCCCGCGCCGTTCGTCCGTCCCGGCGGGATTTGCGGCGTCGGCCCGGTTGCCGGTGATGTCCACGGTTTTCATCAAAATTTGGCCCTGGTTGTAGAATCCGCCGCCGTGGCTGTTGGCCGCCACGTTGTTTTTCACCGTGGAGTCGCTGATGGTGAGCACGCCGTTGTTGCGGAAGCCGCCGCCGGTGCCGGTTTGCGCGGTATTGCCCTCAATTTCGACGTGTTCCAGCGTAACGTGGACGCGCTGGTCCGTGGCGTAGAAACCGCCGCCGGTGTTGACGGTGGTGTTGCCGGTTAGCTCGAATTTGTCCCCCGCCGTGCCCTTGATGGTGACGTGAGCGCGCTCCACCGCGTAAAAACCGGCTCCATGGGCATCCGTGCGGCCGCCGGCGCTGCTGTGTTTTGTCAGCGAACCACCTTCCAGGGTCACGTTCGCCTCGTTTCGAGCCACGAAGCCGACGCCGTGGCCGCCGGCCTTATTTTCGGTGATGTCGACGTTTTTCAGCAATACGTCGCTTTGCCCGCTGGCCCAAAACCCGCCCGCGCTCTGGGCATCGGTGTTGGCGTTGGTGGTGAGGTTCTGGTTGCCCTTGATTTCGAGCGCAGAGCCGTCGCTGGACTGCATCAGCACCTCGCCGTGACTGACGTAGAAGCCCGCGCCGCGGCCGTAGGCGGTGTTACCGGTGATGTTGGAGTCGATCACCTCCACTCGCGAGGAATAGCCCTCCGCGTGGAAACCGCCGCCGTAATTGTTACCGCCCTTGCTGTTCTGACCGGCGGTGTTGCCGGTGATGTCCGCGTTTTCGATTCGGACGAAGCCGCGGCTGGAAAACCCGCCGCCGTGATTGGTCAGGGTGACGTTGCCGGAAATCGCGTTGGCGAAAAGGCCGGTTTTTACCGCGTTTTTCAGCGTTACCACGCCGGTGCCCATGGTGCGGTCGTCACGACTGTTGTTGAAACCGCCGCCGTGCTGGCCGGACTGGTTTTTCTGGATGGTGACGTCTTCCAGGGTCACCACGCCGTATTCGTTGGTAAAGCCGCCGCCGTAGCGGGCGGCGGTGTTTTCGTGAATTTGCACGCCGGTGATGTTTACGACGCCGCTGCCGGCATTGTAAAAGCCACCACCCTCGACGTTTCCGGCTCCCGTCTGGTTTTTGTCGATTTTCACGGCGCCAAACGCACCCGTGTTGGTCACCGTGACCGTCCCGTCGTTGTTGTAGAAGCCGCCACCATTGGTGCGGGACTGGTTCGAAGAAATCGAGCTGTCGGTGATGGTAACCTCCGCGACGCGGCCGGTGGAATAGAAGCCGCCGCCGGAGGAATTCGACACGTTGCTGGTGATGTCGGCGTTGGTGACGCTGATTTTGCCGCTGACGTTGTAAAAACCGCCGCCTTCGCCGGAAGTAGCCGTGGTGGTGTTGCCGGTGATGGAACCGCCGTCGATCACCACGGAACTGGCCGCGAGCGGTGCATCGCCGTTGGTGCGGTCCAGAATATTGCCGCGAGCGCCCCCGGTATGGTAAAAACCGCCGCCATCCGTGGTGGCAGTGTTGTTTTTGATGTCCACCTTGGTCAACTCCACGCGGCCGGCCTCGGCATTGAAAAAGCCCGCACCGTTGGCGGCGACAGTGTGACCCGAAATCTCCCCGCCGGCTCGGAAGCGAACCAAGCCCTCGTTGGTGTTGTAGAAACCGCCGCCGTTGTTAATGTCGGTCGAATTGTTGGCCGTGATTGTCGCCGCGCCCTGGAAATCCACCGTGCCGATCCCGGCATTAAAAAAGCCGCCGCCCTCGCGGTGACGGCCCGGGAAATCCATCAAAATTTTGTTGCCGGAAATGAGGGTGTCGTCGGTAAAGGTGACGATACCGTCGTTGTAAAAACCGCCGCCGCGGCCGTTGGCGGTGTTGTTGAGAACATCGACATTGGTCAGAGTGACGCTCGAAGACGAGCCTATGCTGTAGAATCCGCCGCCAACGCGGTTATCGTGACTGGCAACGTTGCCGTCGGCCACCACGGTGTTGTTTTGGATGGTGACGTCGGAAATCGTCACCGTGCCGGCGTTGGTGAAGCCGCCGCCATTGTTCGCCGCCGTATTTCCCTCCAGCTTGCCGCCGGAAATGGTGACCGTGGTGGTGGCGTTGACCGCGTAGAAACCACCGCCGGAGCCGCCGGCGACCCCGGTTTGATTCACCGCCTTGTTGTTGGTGATGTCCACGTTGGTGAGGCTCACCGTGGTGCGGTCATTCGCGTAAAACCCGCCTCCGCCGGTGCGGCCGACGTTGCCGCTGAGGCTGCCGCCGGTGATGGTGACCTTGGCGCGGTCATCGGCGCGAAATCCGCCGCCAGCGCCGCCGGCAGTGTCCGAAAGGAAGCCGTTGTTGTTGATGGTGGCGTTGTTCAACTTCACCACGGCGGAATGCGTCGCGAAAAAGCCATGCCCACCGCCGCCACCGGCTTTCGTGCCGAGATCCGAGCGCACTGAGGCCTGGTTGCCGGAAATCGACACGCTCGTGGCCGCGGAAGCGTCGAAACTGCTGAAAGCTTCCACGTAAAAGCCCCCGGCGTTGCTGGAAGCACGATTGTTCGTCACCGTCAGAGTACCCGTAGCGGTGGCCTCCGTTCTCCCGCTAAGATAGAAACCGCCGCCGTTTTGACCGGTGGACATCACTTTGTTTCCGTCAACGGTAACATTTTCCAACGCGATGACCCCTTGATCGACAAAAAATCCCGCGCCAGGCCCGTAACCCTCATTGTTGCGGACAGTGGTGTCTTTCACTGTAACGATGGAATCCACACCATCCACGTAGAAGCCAGCGCCGCGCCTACCATGATTGTCCCCGGAAACGCCGGTGGTCTTGTTTCCTTCGATGATGACGTTTTCGAACGTGACGTTGGCGTTGTTGATGCGCAGGCCTCCGCCGTGGGTGGTCAAATCACCGCCGGTGATCGTCAAATCGCGGAAAATCACCTCCGCGCCGGTGTGGATTTCGAAAACCCTGTCATTTGCCAACGCGGAAGCGTCGATGAACGTAGTTCCCGCGCCCATACCGTCGATGATGAGCGTGCCCTCCTGCTTCCAGATGTCCAAATCGCCCGCGTTTTGCCCCGCCGTGCCGCCGCCGCCATTGAGCGTGAGCGTAAACGTGCCGTTGCCGAGCATGATGGTGTCATCCGTGGTGCTGGAGTTAGCGGTGATGATGGCCCCGCGCAGGGTCGTCGCTCCGGTGCCGTCCGTGAGCGTGGTGATGTTATGGTTCACGTAGGAAGCCTCCGTGACCGAACCGGCAACCGCGCCCTCAGCCTGTCCCTCGGCTGGCAACGCCCGCTGACCGGCGTCGCGCCCGGCGAACATGACGCTGCCCTGATTCGTGTAATCCTCGCCCAAACCCAAAATGTGCCCGTGTTCGTGCAACAGCACCGAAAACAAGTCGTAGCGATCGTAGGCATCCGAATTCGGGTCTGCGATCATGGTCACCTCGCCTGGCCCTGACCAAAACTCCTCGTTTTGCAGCGGCGTGGAATCCATGAACCAACCGCGGTCGCCGCCGGTGGCGTCGATGGTGATCACGTTGCCCTCGGTCACGCCCAATTTCGTCCCGGAAAGCTCCGCCAGCTCGTAAACCACGTTGGCCAACGCCTGAGATTGGTCCGCCGTCAATCCGGTCGAGTGCCAGCGCTCCGAAGCCGCCGCTGCGAGCTGTTCCACCACCTGCTGGGTGATTTGCGGCTGGGAAACCGTCGCCAAATCCACTTGCGCCGTCGCCGGAGCCACGATCGTGGCGGAATTTGCGGCAATTTCCACGGGCGCGACGATCGCAGCCTCAACCACGACGTTTCCGGCTTCGTCAACCACACTCGCGGCTTCCTCGGCTGCGGCAAGACCGGCATCGGCGCCCACTTCCGCCGCGCCTTCTTCCGGCAACACCACCACCGGGGTTTCCAACACCGAATCCGTCTCCTCAGCTTCGGCAGCGGGCGCCGGTGCGGTTTCGGTTTCCTGGGGCACGGCTTCGGCTGGCGGGGTTTCCGCTGCGGGGGCGGCAGCCTCGGTCACCGGCTCGGGAGCCGGAGCGGGCGCGGTAGCGTCGGGAACTGGTGCAGGCGCTGGTTCAGGTGCGGGCGCTGGTGGAGCAGTTTGTTGGGTTTCGGCCGCGGGAGCTTCCGCCGCATCCGGCGCATCCGGCGCTGGAGCCTCGGCAGGAGCGGCGGAATAGAGAATTCGCGGCTCTAGCTGCTCGGCGTGCAAGTCGCGCTTGCCGTTCGGCTTTTTGCCGGTTTTCGGCGCGTCGTTTTGGCAGTCTGGGCGTTTTTTCATCGGGTCAACAAGGGCAAGAGTGGGGAAAATGGAGCTGCAATCGGCTTCGGGGCTGATTTCGGGGCCAGGACACGAAAAAGCCCGCGAACAGAAGAAAATGGCGATTCCTTCGGCCTGCGGGTCCGTGCCTCGATGCCGCAATTGCAAGCGCGGCGGCTTTGGCCGATTCCTCCGCGGCTGATGGCGGAACATCCGCCAAAAAGTCGTCGGTAATCGGTCAAAAATGGGGTGACGGCGCTAAGCGTTTCCCACCAGCGCGAGTTAGGCCGCACGGACGTGGGCGGCGCGGTGAGAGCCCGGGTAGAATCGCCCGGCGCATCAATCGACCACGAGCCATAGACCACGCGATCCAGTTTCTTGGTCTCAGCGGCGTTTGTGGCCAAAACTTCGCGCTTTGCGCCGGCGGACTGTTCCGGATGATAGGTGATTCTGGCGTCAGGACCGGGGGCGGTGAGCACAAAGCCTCCTTCGGGCTGGGAGCTGAAAATCAGCGACCGATCGTTCGTTTGGCTTTGGTGACGTTGCGCGTTGGCCGCCATTCCGGGGGCGTTTGAAGGGAAATTGAGAGTTTTGGCAGGGCGTTGCGGAAAAAAAGCAACTCTCCCTTCTTTCCGTTGAGTTTCTAACGAAAATGTGACCCGAAAGTCAACCCTAAACCGGCCAAGCGGCCAAGCCGGAGTTTTAAGCGTTAAGTTTCAAGTTTTAAGCAAAAGAATCACAGGTGACGCTGACGCGGAAATAACTTGGCAGGCGGACTGACGCTCCCCCAACATGGCGGGATGCAGTGCGAGCGGAAACCAAGGCCGTCGTTACTTTGGTGATTACGTACCCGTTTTTAAGCATGGTCCCGACTTTTCGCGGGCTGGTTCCTGGTGAAGCGCAGGGCTTTGCAGCTTTGCGCTATCCCGTTTGGAAGTCTGCTATTTGTTCGAAAAGCCGGTCCGCTCGCACTGCGATTTTCAGTTCAAACGAAATTCAACATGGCCAAGAAATCGCAAAAGAAAAAGACCAAAAAGACCAAAACCCAAAAAACGCTTCTCAACCAAGTGTGCAATCCCGACGCTGCCGGCATCGACGTCGGCGCTGAAGAAATCGTCCTGGCAGTGCCCGCAGATCGCGACCCCGAAGCGGTTCGCACCTTCGGCACCTTCAACGAAGACCTGCGCGAAGCAGTGCAATGGCTCAAGCAATGCTCCATTACCACCGTGGCCATGGAAAGCACGGGCAACTACTGGGTCACCCTCTACCAAGTGCTCGAGGAAAACGGCATCGAATGCTTCGTCGTCAACGCCCGCCACCTCAAATCAGTCCCCGGGCGCAAGAGCGACGTCCAGGACGCGCAATGGATCCAGCGCCTGCATACCGCGGGGTTGCTGCGCAAATCCTTCGTCCCGGACCAAGAAGTGCTCGGCATGCGCTTTTTGCACCGCCAGCGCCAGGAGCTGATTCGCGGCGGATGCCAGGCCATCTTGCACATGCAAAAAGTGTTGACCGAGATGAACGTGCAACTGCACCACGTGATCAGCGACATTGACGGAGTCAGCGGGCGGCGCATCATCGAAGCGATCATCGCCGGCCAGCGCGATCCGGTTTACCTGGAGAGCCTGCGCGACGGACGTTGCAAGACGCCGAAACAAACCGTGATCAAGGCCTTGGACGGCAACTTTCGCCAGGAATACGTTCTATCCCTCCAGCTGGCCTATCAGCGCTGGAAGCAGCTTCACGAGCAAATCGAAGCGATCGAACAGGAGCTCTCCCAATTGATGGCGGCCTACCAAAAGCGCGAAGAACCCAAGCCCGAAGGCCGTTGTTACGCGTTGCAGAACGCAGATTCGGACTCGGCGCCTTCAAGCCCGGCGAGTCTGCCCGTAGCCGGGAGCGTGAGCGCGCGCAAACAAGCCACCAAGCACGAGCCATGCTTCGACATCCGGGGCGAAGCCGCGCGCATTTACGGGACCGACTTGAGCCTCATCCCCGGAGTCTCCAGCGGATTGCTCAGCACGCTGATCTGTGAGATTGGGGGAGGCGATGCGTTTCGGGAGCGCTTCAGCAGTAGCCAGCACTTCACTTCGTGGCTGGGGCTCTGTCCGGACAACCGGATTTCGGGCAGCAAACCGTTAGGCCGGGCCAAAACACGGCGGATCAAGAGCCGCATCTCCGATCAACTTCGGATGTGCGCGATGACGCTGTGGCGCAGCGACAACGCACTGGGCAACTTCTGCCGGCGAATGAAGGCGAAGCTGGGCAAAGCCGAAGGGATCTCGGCAACCGCGCACAAGATGGCCCGAATCATCTATGCGCTGATCACCACCCAACGCAGCTACGAAGAGGAGGTGGTGAGTAAGGTTCCGGAGGCGGTGCTGAAACGCCGAATCAAGAACCTCGAAAAACAGGCCGAAAACCTTGGATATCAACTCGTTGCGGCATAAGCCTTGCCAAGGTTGTTATTTGGAAGTCCTGACTGATGCGCCAAATTTCGCGCACTAATCCGCCCCGTTTGCCTCGTTTGCCTCCACGGCGCCCTTTCTGAGCCCGATCGACAGGCACTGGGTTGGGCAAATGGTCAGGCACTCCCCGCACATGGAGCAATCCACCGTCTCGTCGAGCTTCGGCGCCACGCTCATGGGGCACACATCCACGCAACTGGTGCAGGCCTCCAGGCAAGCCGGAGCGTCACGCCGAATCGCGAACACCGATCGCGTCCCCACCGCGCCCAACAGCCTGCCGGTGGGGCAAACGTAGCGGCAGGTGAACTGTTTGCCCATCACCAGATCCAGCAGCCCAAAAACCACCAGGCTGCCCAGCGAAAAGGAGATGGTCCCGTAGGCGATGCCGTGAAACAGCGTCTGGCCGAGGGCAAAGTACGGCAAAACCAGCGTCCAAACCCCGTGCCCGACCCAAATCGCCGCTCCCAAGCCGCCGGCGAGGATTCCCCAGCAAAATCCGCGCCCAACCGTAAATTCCGGCAGCCAGAAAAATTTGGCCAACACCCGCCGCAGCCGCGAAATGGCGAAAAACAGGAGCGAGGCGGGGCAAATGTAGGAACAAAAAACGCGCCCGAAAAACAGCGCCAAACTCAGCGGAATGATGAGTCCCAGCGCGAATCCCAGCTCCCAGCGGCGATCCTTGGCCAGCACCGACAACGCCGCCACGGGATCGGTGAACGGAACCCCGCCCAGCCGGATGGACCACGTCATTCCGCCGTTTTTTTGCGCCAAAGCGGCCGGATCGTCGCCAAATGCGCGAAAAAACCGGTCGGTGGCCTCGTAAAACACGCGCATGGCCTTGCCTTCGCTCAATTCGACGAGGCGGGGGTGATTGTAGGCGCGCTTGAGGTTGTGGTAGCTGGTCAGCAGCGCCAGCAGGCACAAAATCGCGATGACCCCGGCGCGGGTCACGATGGACAAAACTAACAAAAATCGGCCGGCTTTCATGATTGCGAGCTTTCCGCGGCTACCTGGGGGTCCAGCGCCTCCCGGTAAGCGTCCTCAAGGGCGGCGATGGAAGAGCGCTCGCCAAATTTCGCGACGACCGACTCCCGGGCGCGGCGCGAACAGTTTTCGAGCAATTCCGGCGAATCCAGCAATTTTGCAATCGCCTCACCCAATTCGCGCGGCGATTTTTCGGGCGCCAGCAAGCCATCTGCGCCATTTTCGACCGCTTCGGGGATTCCGCCATGCAACGTGGCTACAACCGGTAAACCCGCGGCCATCGCCTCCAGCATCGCGTTCGGCACGCCCTCTTGGTCGCTGGTTTCGGTTAGCTCGCTGGGATGAAGAAAGAGGTGCGCCCGGCCGAATTCCGCGCGAAGCCCGGTTTGGTCCAACCAGCCGAGCATTTCCACGTTTTCCGCCAAACCAGCGCGTTGGGCGGCGTCGCGAATTTCGGCTTCCTGCGGTCCTTCGCCGCAAATCACGAATTTTAGCCGCGGCCAGCGCTCCACCACGGGTTTTAGCGCTTCAATCGCGGTTAAAATCCCCTTTTTCGGGATCAATCGGCAGGCTTGGACCAGCCTCCAGGCTCCATCGGCGGGAACCCGGCGAATCCCGGGTTCGATGCCCTCCAGCGGGATCGGCGTCCGATTCAATCGCAATTTTTCGCGCTCCACGCCGAGTTTGGCCAACTCATCCAGCAACGACTCGCTCCGGGCCAAAATCAGCCGCGCGCGCGCCAAAACTCCCTCAAAATCAGCCGAATCGAACTTCGCGACCTGCGCCCGGGCCCTCGCCGCCGCCAAATGCGCCACGTCCACGCCGTGAAAAGAGATCACGAAGGGAATGGGCGTTTTCAGCAGGATGTTGCGGTAGGTCACCGCCTTGTGGCCGTAGTAAACGTGGATCAAATCCGGCCGATGCGCCTCCAGCCGGGGCAGGAGATCGAAGGGGTAGTAGGGACGGACGTCTTTTTCGATCCGAAACGGCGGCGGCCACTGTTTCACCACGTATTTGAACCAAAACCGAAGCGCGAAATTCCCCCGCGGCTTGGGTCGCGGCAGCTTGGTCATCACCTCCACCGGTTCGAACGAGAACTGGCCGGCGTTGAGGCGTTCCTCAGTGAAAACGATGGTCCGAAAGCGCTGCAAACCCGCGATTTGGCGGTAGATGCTCTGCATCTCCGGCTTCAGGAACGTGCCACACACGCTGGCGATGAGCGGTTTGCCGTTTTCGGGCTCGGTCTGCATGATTCCGCGCCACTTTGCACCGCCAATGCGCCGTGGAAAGCGGAAACCCGGCGGCTGGCAATCACACGGAACGTTTTCGGGACCGCCGACGCCATTCTTGCCGCGCTCGTGCGCCTCATGCCCAAGTCACGACGCCGGACCGACCTCCAAGTGGTTCAAAAATCCGAAATATCAGGTTTGCGACGCATTCATGATGTGCTATCATTTTTGACTCCCTCGGCGCATTTCCCCCAAAAGCCTCAAAAACCTCCCTATTTTCATGACCACACTAAATCGAACGCGTCTCGCCGGCGGAGCAGGCGGAAACATTTTTGGCGCCTATCTCCTCCCGGATGGAGCACGCCTCACGGCCATCCACGTGCATGCCGGCGAATGCATCGATGGATTGCAGTTGGAGTATCTCAACCGGAAACGAACCAGCGGATTGCTGCCGATCATCGGCGGCGTGGGCGGAGCGCGATGCGAATTTCGCGTGCCAAAACGCGAACGCATCGTGGCCATCAGCGGCCGCTACGATAAAGTGGTGAACGGCCTGCAATTTCACACCAATCGCGGCAGTTCGCGCCTGTTCGGGACCGAACGCGGCAAGTGGTTCGTGCTAAAAGTGGCCGGCGATTCGGAATTTCGCGGAATTTACGGCCGGGCCGGCTGGTATCTCGATGCGTTGGGGCTGGTGATGGAAAAACAATCGGTGACCGCGACATCCCTGGCCGTCGCTCAGGCGCAGAGAATTCGCGAAAGCTTGGCGGCGGCGGGCAAAAGGCTCGTTCCGGGAATTGGCGGCGCGAACCTGGAAAATGCCGCGGCCTAGCTCGGCGAAGGCCTTTGCTTCTTAATCCTAATCTTCATCGTAATCTTAATCCCAATCACATGCCGGTGGCGTTGAGGGATTAAGATTACGATGAAGATTACGATCAAGATTCGGACCGCAAAAACTCGCGATACGCCTCCAACGCCGCCTCTCCCCACACCGCAGCCTCCAACTGGCCGCTCAGTTCCTCGCTGGTTGCGCCAACGTTGAAGACCATGACGGTGGCGCCGAAATCGAAGTGCCAACGCAGGTATTCGCTCATCTGCACGCCGCCACTTTGCAAGCCGCTGGGCGAGGCCTCCGTGCTGGCCCAGTGCGGGTCGCCATTTTGCTTCAATTGCTCGTAAAGCAACGCGAAATTTTCGTGCAACGGGCCTTCGGGATAAGTCGTCCAGCCGGGGCGGGCGTGCTCGATAAAGGCGATGGAAATCGGCGCGTTGGTGAATCCAACTCCCGGCGAACCGGGCACGCCGGCGCCGGCCGCGACGTGGGTGTACATTTTGTGCGTGGGAACGCCGCCGCGAGCCAGTTCCTTGGCCCAATGCCCGACAAAAGCGCGATTCACCTCGGCCAACGCAACGCCAAAATCCGCCGGCGGACGATCCGCGCTGTAACCCAGGTTGCTCAGCGCGTTGTAACCCAAGCGAACCCGGGGAACGCCGTCGCGCTCCATCGCCGCGGCCATGGCGGGATCGCGTTGGGCGATGTTTTCGTAGTTTGGCAGGGCCGGCTCCGCGCCAACAGTCAGCCCGCCAAAAAGGTGGCTCTTGCCCTCGCGTTCCAACCGATCGATCCCAGCGCGCAACGGAGGGGCGATGCAATCGTGCGCCAACCGGGAAACCTCGCGCAGCACTGCCGGGCTGTTGTAGCAAATAACCGGCGGCATCTGCTCCGGCCGGCCCCAATTTCGGTAACGATGCGGGTGCGCGGCGCCATCCCAGTCCATCCACTCCACATTGGCCGCGTTTGCCGGATCGTAGCCGGGTTTTTCGGGGTCATCGTAGTTCCACAAGTCTGGCCGCGGGCTCCACTCCAGGTTTTCGGCCGTGATGTAGAAGGCGACGCTGGTTTGCAGCGCCACCTCGACGGCTCCCGCGATCGCCCGATCGACAGGAACGGCTTTTTCGCCAATCCGCCAGGCCGGGATCATGAGGTGAAATCCCCAGTTGCGCCGCTTGCGATTTTCGGGCTTGCCGAGCCGCGTTTCCATCTGGCCAAGCGCTTCGCTCAATCGCTCCGTGTGGCCGCCCCAGAGGTTCCTCACCTCGCGGATCGGAAAAATCAGGTACTGCGTCTCCTCGGTGATGCGCCGGTATTTTTCCAGCGGCTCCCAATTCGTGCGGAAGGGCTCAAGCGGCGTGGCAAGGATGCCGCGGATGCGATCGACGAGTTTTTCCGCCTCGCCGCGTTTTCCCTGGCGCAGCAGCGGTTGGATTTTTGGCAGGATGGCGGCGACTTTTGCGAGATTGCGGCCCTGGCGCTCCCATTCGCGAATTTCGGCCTCCATGGTCTTGATTTTGACGTGCAAGGGATCGGCCGCAGATTGCTGGGCCTGGACGGCGGCAGTAGCGGCAACCGCGAGGCACACCAGCGGCAGGAAATTGGCAAGGAGGCTGTCGGACTTCATTGGGCTCGGGACACGGCGCACGGCTCAATTTTGGCGTAGGAACGAAAAATCAGCCAGCGGAAAAGGCCCCGCGAACTTCCGAGGCCGAATTAAGCCGAATTTTGGCCATGTGAGGGTCGATTTTCCGGCAAAATCGCGAAATTGGCGAAAAAATGACGATTTTTCGACCGCCGCAAACCGCATCCAGAATGCGGCAAACCTAACATTGCGAAAAAAAATCCTAAAAAGTGACTTTTTTGTTTTGACGAATAGTAAACGCCTGCTAACCTAACACTCAGTTACATCACAGTAACTAGTTGTTTGTGTTTCATGTTTCTAGGTTTCGCCGGGCCCGCTCACGCGGGCCCGGTTTTCTTTTTCCGGGAGATTCTTGAGGTGTTAGACCTCACATTTAGGGGATAAAATTTGTCCGTCCCGTAGGGACCGATCGTGTTAGCCGGGGCGAAATGTGAGTTAGACCTCCCGCATTCACGGGCCCTCCAACTCGGCGGCACGGATCGACTGGTAATAATCTGGAGGTGGCTTTTTCCCAGCCGCGACGGCCATTTGGAAGCCAAGTTCCCGGTCTCGGCTTGAGAATTGCTGATTTTTGTGGAAATTGAGATGAATTTGCGGCTCGCCAATTGGTTAAGCTTGGTTGAATTTTCAGCCTCACCAGCCGTCTCACCGGTTGGTGATGTGTTTGTGTCAGGATGACTGAATCTGCGCCTAACGAGGATCTCATGACTTACGTGCTCACCCGCGGTGAGAACGGCGCCACGTTGTGCGAAATCCGCTTCCCGGGCTCCAATTTCAAGCGTTCGCGGCCCCTCTACGATAAAAACGGGCTCCATCAGTTGGCCAAGAAGGAGTTCGTCACCGGCCAGGACCGCCGCATCCTCATGCGCCTTTACATGGCCGCATCGCGCGAGCAGAAGCAAATTCAGCTAGCCGGGAAGGTGGGATTCGAGATTTTGCGCGATATCGTCCAAACCGGGCGCTGCGTTTGGCAAGACGGCACCGAGCCGCTGAGCTGGAGCGAGCGCGAGGTGCGGGCAACGCTGGGTTGGCGGTTGGTGGACGCTTCAGATGGCAAAGGAGCCCCGGCGTCCCTTCCCGCTCAAGCGCCGTGCCTGGAAACGGGCGCGGATTTGGAGGTCATCGCCACCGCACCGCTGGTGGGGGTGGATGTGCTGACGGCATCGGTGGTGCAGGTGGAATGCGGGTTCCCAAACGACCTCGCCAGCGCGTGGGTGAGCAATGGGGCGATGGATGCGGAGCAAGCGGCAGAGTTTTTTCGGCAAACCGCGCGCCGATTCCCGGAAACCACCCTGCCGGAGCCGGGAACCTTCGAAAAACGGGAAATTCGCGGAGCCCGGCCGAAGGTGATTTTCGACATCCGGCGGCGCGAGTTTTACCCCCGCGCGTTGGGGCATCCGTTGCGCCTTTTCGCCGGAAAACTGACGTTCGACTACGAAGGGCTGCGGCTGCGTTACCGCTCCAAACGCGCCTCTGCGACCACCGTGCGCGACAACGAGCTGATCGAGATAAAGCGCGACCGCAAGCTGGAGGATCGCGAGGCCGCGTGGCTGGAAAAAATGGGTCTGGTTCCGCTGGAACAGGTCGGCGAGGGCTACGAACTGGAAGACGCGGCTAACGACTATGTTTATCCGCCGGAGGGGCCTAACCAGTGGCACACCTTCCTGGCCAAAGCGCAGGCCGACCTGGAAAAACGCGGCTGGACGTTCCGCTTTGAGGGCCAACGCCGCCTGGCCGTTGCGCCGCCGGAAGACGAGGTAAACCTGGAAACCGCGGCCAAACCCGGTTGGTTCGAATTTGAGCTGGGCATCCTCATCGACGGCAAGCGCGTGAACCTGTTGCCGCTGGTGCACGACCTGTTGAAGCGCTACGCCAAGGTGTCGCCGGATCAATTTCGCGAGGAAATCTCCGGTCAGGTCTTTTTCGTCCCCACCGTGGCCGGAACCACGCACGTTTTCTCCGGAGAGCGCTTTGCGGAGTGGGTCGAGCGAATTTTCGAGCTTTACGACCGGGATCCGTTCCAGTCCTGCGAAAAGCTGCAAGTTGGCGCACTGCGAGCCGCGGAATTGGCCGAAGCTTTCGGCATCGACCGCGAAATTCCCGGCATTCCCGAGTCCATCCGCCAAATCGCCCGGCTTTTGCGCGATGGCGTGGAAATCGACCCGCTGGAAGCGCCGGAAAACCTCCAGGCCGAGCTGCGCGACTACCAAAAATACGGCCTCGCCTGGTTGCAGTTCCTGGCCCGGAACGGCTTGAACGGCGTGCTGGCCGACGACATGGGTCTCGGCAAAACGCTCCAAACCATCGCCCACCTGGTTCGCGAAAAAAACGAGGGCCACCTGGACAAACCCGCCCTCATCGTCGCACCCACCAGCCTCATGAAAAATTGGCGCGATGAGCTGGAACGCTTCGCCCCGCACCTGGTGGCCATCGTCCTTCACGGCAACGGGCGGCTGCAACAATTCCGCGCGGTAAAAAACGCGGACGTCGTCATCACCACCTACGGGCTCATGCGGCGAGATTCGGTGCGTCACGTGGAAATTCCGTATTCCTGGGTCATTTTGGACGAGGCGCAGTTCATCAAGAACCCGAAGTCCAAGGTAACCGAGATCCTCAGCCTGCTGAAAAGCGACCGCCGCCTTTGCCTGACCGGCACGCCGATCGAAAATCACCTCGGCGAGTTGTGGAGCCTGTTCAACTTCCTCATGCCCGGATTTTTGGGCGATGAAGACAGCTTCAAGCGCATGTTTCGCCTCCCCATCGAGCAAGACCGCAACGAGGCCATGCTGACTGTGTTAACGCGCCGGGTTAAGCCGTTTTTACTGCGGCGCAAGAAGACCGAGGTGGCCAAAGAACTGCCCCCAAAGACGGAAATCGATCACCCCGTGGAGATGACCCGCAAGCAAGCCGACGTCTACGAAAGCGTGCGCGTGGCCATGCACGAAAAGGTGAAGAGCGAGATCGCCGAACGCGGCCTGGCGCGCTCGCAAATCGTGATTTTGGACGCGCTGACCAAGTTGCGCCAAATTTGCTGCGATCCGCGCTTGGCGAAACTGGGCGAGGGCGGCCTAACCTGGAACCACAGCGCCAAGCTGGTGGAGCTGATGGAGCTTCTACCCGATATGCTAAGCGACGGGCGCCGCATCCTGCTTTTCTCCCAATTTACCAGCATGCTCAAGCTCATCGAAGAACGGTTGGACGCGGAAAAACTGGATTTCGTGAAGCTGACCGGCAGCACGCAAAATCGCGGCCGCTGCGTCGAAGCGTTTCAATCCGGCAAGGTGCCGCTCTTCCTCATCAGCCTGCGGGCCGGCGGCACGGGCTTGAATCTCACCGAGGCCGACACCGTGATCCACTACGACCCCTGGTGGAACCCGCAGGTCGAAAATCAAGCGACGGACCGCGCTTACCGCATTGGTCAGGAAAACCCGGTCTTCGTCTACAAGCTCATCGCCGAGGGCACGGTGGAGGAAAAAATCGTCGCCATGCAGAAACGCAAAGCCGCTCTGGCTGAAGGGATTTTGAGCGGCGGGGAGGGGACGAAACTGAAGTTCGAGGAAGAGGACGTGGCGGCGTTGTTTGAATAGGGCCGATCGCGCACCACCATTCTGGATACTAACCTAGCCTTATCCTTGCAACGCTGCACCGGCGCCTGAGGTTTCAAGTCTGGCTAGCTGATCAACTTCACCTGCCCAGGGCGAAAAAATTCGATCGAGGTCGTCAAGCAATGCGTTGTCCCCCAAAGCCATGGCAATTTGCGCAGCCTGGGTTGCCGTGGAATCCAAGTTGAGGGGTACGGGTTGCCAACCCGCGGTCTGGCGATACAAATCCACCGCACCCTGGCGGTTGCCGAGATAGAGCGAGGCCTCCGCACGAGTCGCTGTGGTCCAAAATCCCCGGTCGGCGCGTTCGCAGCCACGCAACGCGGTTTGGGCGGCATTTTTCATCATCTCCCGGTCGTTGGCATACACGAGACTGAAGAAAGCAACGTTTATCGCATGATAGTAGATCTGGTCCGGTTCATCGGAGTGCATCGCATGAAAGAGAGAATTTGCGTAAAGATCCAAAGCGCGTTCGGCTTGAGCTGTGTCGCCAGATAGGAGCCAGTCACGCTTCAGTTGTCCCGCTAGCGCGCCCTTTACATCTGTGCCCAAGTCGGAGTACTGCTCCAGCAGTGCGAGCGCTTGGTCGCGTCTGCCGCTACGCTCGAATTTGAGGGCCGCGGTGACTACTTCCCGTTCGCTCAGGGCCGAACCTCGCTCAGCCAAACCACTTGCGTAGTCCTCTGGTGAATCGGCAATTGAAAGCGGCTGGGTAATCGGAGTTGAGGCCGGCTCCGAAACGGCTTCCAACTCGTATGCCACCACGCGCAGGCTTAAGCTGTCCGCAGTACCCGGTTTGACAATTTCCAGGTGATTTCCCGGTGCAACGTAGCAGTATTCCGGTCGAAAGGGCTTTAACGCGCCATCGGGAGGAACAAATTGGTCACGCGCGCCGGCCACAACAGCAAGCCGGAACGGGGGGTCGAGGCTGAACTGAGTTGTCCAATCCCGGCGGAGGTTGAGGATAAAATCGCTGGTTTTCGCCATATTTTTAATCTGCCGTTTCCAAAGCTGAGCCCACCACGCCTTTTCGAGGCCCATGCTTGGTGTTCCAAACATGATGAGATTGCTGACGCGCGAGACCAATTCCGCATCATCCAGCAACATCCGCTGCAGAACCAAGCCGCCCATACTATGCGCCACCAAGGCGAGGCGCTCATAACCTTGAAGTTCACCGCGTTCGAGTTGGGAGCGGATCAGCGTCGCGCTCGCCGGGATATCCGGATCCGCCGACCACACTCCAGCTACGTCTGGCCACCAACTCGTCGGATAATTCACCGTAAAGATGTCCCAATTGGGGATGACAGTACCTAGCAAACCGGGAAACCGGTCCCAAGTTTCATCACGATGTCCCGTGAAACCGTGAACGAACACGACGGCCTGGGGGTTCCGATCCTGGCGAATTATGGTGAGTTCATCCATCCTACTTGACTAGAATGAGTTAGTTGAAGCAACGATAGGGGTTGTGTCAAGCGGTCAAGCCGCGCCGAGGACTCAGCCCAACAACTCCCCCAACCGCTCCATTCCCAATTTCGCGACCTCCAGCGGGTCTTGGGCCCAAAGCTCCTCGCTGAACAATTCCAGGCTAACCCAGCCGTCGTAGCCCTTTTGCCGCAAAATGGCGATTTCCGCGGCTAAATCGATTTGCCCCTCCCCCACCATGACTCGGTCCGGATCTTTCTGAGTTTGCGCGGGTTTGTCAGGGTGCGCGTCGTCAATGTGATAGTGCGCGATCCGTTCCAGCGGTAGCGCGCAAAGGTCGTCGAGCGTCGTTCGGCTGTTCCAGTTGTGAAAGGCGTCGATCACCAGCGCGCCCTCGGGATCGCCGCACTGGTCCAGCACCGTCACCGCATCGGCGATGTTGTTGAGGCTGGCAAAGAAGCTGATGTATTCCAACAAGGCGCGGACGCCGGCTTCGCGGCCGATTTGCAGCAAATCGCGGTAGCCCTCGTGAAGCCCCTCGATTCCCGGACGTTCCAGCGGCGGGGTGCAGACCACAAACGGCGCCTTGAGCCGGGCGGCAAGTTCCATGCGGCGCCGAGCTTCGTCCAGGGCCAGCTTGTACTCCCAACCCTGCGATTCGCCCCAATTTCGCACCGCGATCATGCACGGCACGGCCAACCCGTGGCCGGCAAGAGCCCGTTCGATCTCGCTCACCTCACCGCCGCGGCCTACGTGCTCGTAAACCTCCACCGCCCACAGCTCGATCCCGGCGTAGCCCGCTTCGCCCGCGATGCGAATTTTGTCGAGCAGCGGCGTGGTTTTGATGGTTGAGGCGTTGAGGGAGAGTTTCATCGCGCCAACTATCGCGACGGGCCCGGTTCCGTCAATCCCGGCAAATGTCACTCCTTCGCAAATCCATAAGTTTCCTACGAAAATTCACAGCGAAACGGCCCGGACTTCTGTCCGTGTAAGCTATAGTTAAAGCCATTTCAAAAATTCCATGAAGCCCCAACTCTTGCTTTTTTTCGCCATTTGTCTTCTTTCGCCGATCTCAGGTTACGGAGCTGATTCGCCCTCGCTGAAGATCGACCGTTTCATCGCCCAATCGCTTCGCGAAAAAGGGCTGGAGGCCAACCCGCCAATCGGCGACGAAGTGTTCCTCAAGCGCATCTACCTGGAGATTGCCGGGCGGTTGCCGAGCGCTGCGGAGGCCCGTGCGTTCCTCGATTCCGAAAATCCGCACAAACGTAACGTTCTGATCGACCAATTGCTGGATTCCGACGACTACGCCTACAATTTTTTCAACTACTGGGCGGATATTCTGCGCATCCGGGTCAATCGCGAAGGCACCGGCGGCGGTTACGGGGATTTCTCCGGTTGGGTCATGGATGCGCTGCGCGAAAACCGGCCCTACGACCAAATGGTGCGTGAAGTCGTCAGCGCCCGCGGGTTGCTCGCGGAAAACGGAGCCGCGGCCTACACCAAGCGGGATTTCAGAATGCCGCTGGATAATATGGCCGCCACCGTCCGCGTGTTTTTGGGGATTCGGTTAGAATGCGCCCAATGTCATGACGATCCGTTCGATGATTGGACGCAGCAAGACTTCTACAAAATGGCCGCCTTCAGCTACGGCTTCAGACACGCCTCGTCCCGCGGCGAGGGTTCCATGAACCAAGTCAGAAGCCGGATCCGGAAGAATTTTTTCGACCCCAAGATCGGTGCGCGGGGCGGCGAGTTCAACATGCTGGACCGCACCTGGCTGGCGGTCGCCTCGCCCTGGAGCGGCGGACACGCCACCGGCGTGCGTTACACCGGGACCATGTTGAAATTGCCGCACGACTACCAATATAACGACGCTCAACCGGAATCGCCGGTCACGCCGCAAACGATCTTCGGTAAGCCTCCGGAACTCGGTGATCCCAAGGAGCGAATCGACCGCTACGCGGAGTGGATGACTTCTCCGGAGAATCCCACCTTCACCAAAGTAATCGTCAACCGTCTGTGGGAGCGCGTTTTCGGCGTTCGCCTGCACGCCGTCGGAGTGACGGAGAGCATCGACGATATGTCGCTGGATTCGAAGTCGCTTAATCCCAAGTTGTTCGAATTCCTCGTCGAGCAAATGAAAGAGGTGAAGTATGACCTGCGGGCATTTCTGGCGATACTCTACAAGAGCCAAATCTATCAGCGAGCCGCCAATACGGAGGATCCCACGCCGGACGTTCGCGAATATACTTTCCAGGGCCCGGCTTTGCGGCGGGCGTCAGCGGAACAGATCTGGGATTCGCTAGTTGGACTCATCAATCCACGGCCGAATCATGGCAACTGGGTAAACCAGGCAACCTTAGACGTGCGACGCAAAACCCTCAACGAATTCCATCACGCGCTCACCAATTGGGACGAAGACAAATTCTACCAGGCCATTCTGGATATCCGCAAGGCAATGAAGGCGAATCAGGGGGCGCTGGACAAGAAAATCGCCCAAATTCGCGCCAATCACACTGGAACCCAGGCTGAATTGGCGAAAAAGCTGGCTGCATTGAAAAAAGGTTCCGGTAGTGGTGGCGGCAATCAGGCTGGCTTCGCCTATCAATACGTCTACCACCCCGCGTTGGCCGCCGCCGGACCACGGGCGCGATTTTCCGTGCGATTGCCAGACGGCTTGGGCGAACTGCCGATTCCCGATGAGTGGAAGACGATTCGCTCCAAACCGCAGGACGCATTCGTGAAGCACTTGGCGCAGATTTCGACGCAGTTTATGGAAGAAGAGTTCGAGCGTTATGGCATCACCAAGCGCGAAGACCAGATCGCGTATCGTCGTTACCGCAACGGCGGCGCGAAGGTTCACCGTGCCGCGGACATCGACCTACCAGCGCCTCCCGGCCATTTCATGCGTAAATTCGGACAGGCCGACCGCCAATTGATCGAAAACTCCAGCCGCGAAGCCTCGTTGATCCAACCCTTGGCGCTAATGAATGAAAGAACCATCGACCTACTACGCAGTCCGTGGTCGCCATTGTCGCTGACCCTGGCTGAAACAGACAACATGGAGGATAAGATTGAGACGGTCTACCTCAGCCTGCTAGCCCGCCAGCCAACGCCGGAAGAGCGCCAGATTTTAGCCGGCGAATCGCGCAAACGCGGGGACGGCTTCGAGCATGATCTGGTCGCCGCGCTACTAAACACGGGCGAGTTCTTGTTTATCCGCTAACACCTAAAAAATTACGATCCCATGAAAAAGACATCACGTTCGCCTCGATCCCAAAATCGTCGACGCTTTCTCGCTAACGGCGTTCGCGCCGGAGTCGGCCTCGGTTTCGTTCCTGCCGCCTTCAATCAGCAGTTGAGAGCCGCTGAGACCAGTTCCAAGCCATCGCCGGTCAATCCCAAGCCCGCCAAAGCCGTCATTTATCTCTACATGTTCGGCGGAATGACGCACCTGGATACTTTTGATCCTAAGCCGGACGCAAAACCCAGCATTCGCGGCAAAACCAACACAATCTCCACCAGCGCGGATGGCATCCGGATGGGCAACTGGCTGCCGAAACTGGCCAAGCAGATGCACCACGTCACCGTCATCAATTCCATGACTTCCAAGACGGGCGCCCATGCCGAAGGCACCTATCTAATGCACACCAACTACGATCCGCGCGGCACTATCGTGCATCCGGCCCTCGGCGCGTGGATGCAGGTGTTTAAGCCGATGGACCCCAAGAAAAAGCTGGATATCCCCCGCAACATCGTCGTCGGCGGCCCCAGCAACCATCCCGGCGCCGGTTTCATGGATGCCAAGCACGGCCCGCTCATGATCGGCAACGGTAATGGCGGCATCGACGACGTCACTCACCGCGGCAACATCGACGACCTGAAGTACCGGCTGGGTTTGGCCAAAAAGCTGGACGCCAGGTTTCAGCAAACCTACAAGCAAAAGAACGTTAAGTCCTACCGCGAAATGTATCCGGAAGCTCTCGCGCTGATGGAGAGTCCCGACCTGGATGTGTTTGATTTAGACCGGGAAAACGTGAAGTTGCGCGAACAATACGGCGGAGGCTTCGGCAGCGGTTGTTTGCTTGCCAGGCGTCTTGTCGAACGCGGCGTAAATTTCGTGGAGCTGCATATGGCGGGCTGGGATACGCACAACCAGAACTTCCTCGACCTGCCGTCGCTGGCCAACGCCCTCGACCAAGGGCTTGGTTCGTTGATTGGCGACCTGAGCGATCGTGGTATGCTGGATGAAACGTTGGTGGTGCTGGCAACCGAATTCGGGCGCACCCCGCGGATCAACCAAAACGACGGCCGCGATCACTATCCAGCTGCCTTTAGCTGCCTCATGGCCGGTGGCGGCGTAAAACGCGGCTACGCCTATGGCAAAACCGACGAAACCGGCTCTTCCGTGGTAGAAAACAAGGTGGACATCACCGATTTCAACGCATCCATCGCCTACGGCGCGGGTTTACCCATCAATCAAGTCATCTACTCCCCGTCGATGCGTCCGTTCACCGTCGGACACAAAGGCGAGCCGATTTTGGACCTGTTTGCCTAGCTTGTTAGAGTAATAGACTAACGGTCCAAGCCCATCGGCCCGATATATTGCTTGGCGACCACCACGTTATCGATAAACGCGTGTTGATCGTGGGGCGAAGGTCTCGTGCCGCCGTGATAGATATTCATCCAAATCTGCTCGATCTTCAGCGTATCGATTCGGCGAAAACGAATGTCCGTCTTCTCAAACGCAAGTCGCCCATCCACCCAGGCACGCAAAATCCCATCATTCTCGTCAGGCGCGTTCATCCGGCAAAATTGCTCGATCGCATACCAGCGGTTGTTCGCCAAATATCCGCGATAATCCCGCTGCCAAACCCAATTCGTCCCGTAGGTGCCCTCCATGTCCGCGTGGTAACAATAAAAGCCGACCGGCGTCTTGCCGGCAAGCGGGTTGCCATCCGGAATCGTCCTCAAAAACAACCCACGCGCGGACCAACCATCGGTTCCATCGACCTTGCGGCCTCCCCAACCCGCTCGGCCGTAGGTGCCGCTGATCCCGGGGAGCTTACCACCCTGAATCGTCTGCTTCCAGTCGTCGGCCAAGCGTAGATAGTAGCGAAAATAGACCTCCTCCGGCTCCGAACCGGTCTTGTCGCGGAATTTGTAGAGCGTATTGAGCGCTAGCAAGCTTCCCTTGGCAATCCGCGATCGGAGCGCTTTTCCTTGCAGCGGCTGAAACGCCTCGAACGTTGTGTCAGGGCTGATAACGTCGATCCTGTCCTTCGGTTCGGCCTGGGTCCATTCCCCGGCCCAGTCCTCGGATTCAAAGCTGGTCGCAAAAATCACGCCGGCGTCATCCGCGATTCCACGATCGGCCGGGTAACGCGCGGCAATTCCCAAAACGGGCTCGGAAGAGGGCTCGCTATGAGTCTGGCGACAGCGAAACACGCCGATGCTCGTCGAGCCATATTGCTTGGTCGAGTGCAGAATCAGCTTGGCCGCGGTGAAGGGCCCTCGATCGCCCGGCAACGGAAGTTCGAACCGAATCAACAAATGCTCCGGCGCTCGCGACACCCGCAATTCCTTGGCCAGCCCCTGGCTGCGGAAGGTTGATTTGGTTAGATACGTATCCGCGGCGGGATCGAGCCCAACCGAACCTCCGGGTCCCGACAAAACCAGCTTCGGCCGCAGATTTGCATCCTCATGCTCCCGGCTGGCGAACATAATAGGCCCACGGCCGCCGATGGCGCGTAAGAACAGCCCCTGGTTTGGATACTTGCCGGACAACCACTCTTCCACCAGCGCCATAACATCCCACTCGACGCGTTTCACCGAATCGTCGTCCACGACTTCTGTAACCGCATAGGCTTCCTCACCCTGCGCGGCGTTTTTCGCATCGCGCCAATCGCCCATAAAATGTTCCCAGGGCAAAACGGCCGCCTGGTTATAGTACTGCCGATTCGCGCCGTCATTGTTCTGCGCCGACGAACCTTCCGCCCAGTGTGATGGATCCGCCAAACCGAGCGCCGGCGCAAAAAGGAGGAGCAGAAGTGAGGGTAGGATTTTTATAGCACAGCCTCCACTCGGGCCGCCCATGGCGCAAGAGGTAGCTTTGCCTATGATTTTCTCAACGCCATGTTCTGAACGCCATCAGCACCCTTTCTCCATTGACACTACCCCGATCCTTCACTGTCGGGACGCCGGTTAGGTGCATTCATTGAAAGCGTGTATCGTGCCGCAATCGAAACAAAGTGCGAAGCAGAACCAAACATCGGATGAGTATTCGTGCCAAATATCACCAAACGGTCTCTTCGACGCAGGAAAATACGCAAACCGCCAAGCGTTACATGTCCGCTGCGCAATAGGGTCACCACTGGAACAACGGCACATGCCGGAATCATACTCCAACATACCCGCAACCCGGAAACACTCTCCATCCCAGAGACGATCCATTCGCCGCCTGTCTAGAAACGAACGCTCGCGAATATCAGCCCCGAGAATTCGTCTTTCCGCGTAGCCGAGGACTTTCAGGGACGCACGACGCTCGGGCAGAGAATCTAAAAGGAAATAGGGCGGGTCATCGGGACAATATTCCGAAAGCTGGGTGATCTTGATCTGATTATCGCCAACGACTTGATAGCTAATTCTCCCCCCGCCACTCGAATAGGCCAGCGGATACACGAGAGGAACGTATCGAATGCCATCAAACATGAAAGGCGAGCGGTGGTCGTGAGTATCCAGCGTCAAAAAGTGATGGATCGGAGTTGGTAGCTCGATTCCCAAATAGTGAATGGGCGGCTTCCCACCAAATTGGTGCTTGCCCAATCGGCTAAACGAAACGCGACACGCCTTCGAACGCGTAACGTGCTCGATGGATGTGAGAAGCGTGCTCATGCATCGTTCGAGGTTGAGTTACTGCCCGCCGACCGCGCGCTTCCACTGCATCTCCAAAGCCACGCCCAAATTAGGAAGGCATTAAATCGCCCTCAGCAGTTTCGCTTTCGTTTTCTGCGGTTGTGCTGGGGGTTTGCCTCCGGGTGGACGCGACGCCGATGGTGACATTGAATCCCCAGATTTCCAGCGTGTTTTCGTTGCCGCGATACAACGAAAGCAGAAAATCGCGAATGCGCACTACAGAAGAGTAGAGCGTGCTTTTCGTGCGGGAGGTCTGGCCGTGGGCCAAACCAGTCAATTGGGCAACTTCCCCATTCAATGCCTGCACGCGCGCCTCCAATTCCTTGGCTTCGGCGCGTTTTTGCTCCGCCTCGACCAGCAAAGCCTCGATGTCGGCCATCTTGATGCCGTCATCAACTGATTCCAGCGCCTTAACCGGACTGCTGTCGCCAGCTTTAAGATGCTGATTGACAATGGCGCGGCAAAGGTGCAGCAGCTTATCAGGATTCGAAGTGGGGAGATCGACACGAACGGTTTTACGAGCCATGGGAACTTGGAGGTTAAGTTCCTAACAAAGCCAACTATTTAAGAAGATCAAGATGAAAAAACCGAGTTGCTCGGTTTTCCACTATAAGAGGCCGATTCTCGCAAACTCGATCGCCTTTTCTCAAGGTTGTTGGTCAATTATGCAAAAAGCGGCGTTAAAGACCCTGTATTCTTCCTTTATGAGGCTTCCTGTAGTCTCTGATTTCGTAGATTGTTTGTCGAATCTCACGGATTTTATCAAAAATCTCGAACATTGCTTCTCTCATCTCGAATATTGTTTCTTCTTGTCGCTAGATATAGATACTCACATTCCGGGGATAATTTTCCGGAATGTCGCGTAGCGACGATGTATGATAGCCGTGGGTTTCAACCCACGGACACCGGGTGGAAGGAGTGATGCGTCGCGTAGCGACCGCTTATGGGTTGGGAGGGTGCCCAGCCTAACCAGTCACTACGCGACGGATCGATTTCTCGAATCGCCGTGCGTGGGTTGAAACCCGCGGCTAGCATAATTGATCCCTACGAGACGAAAAGGTGTTGGTTGGCCACTTTTGCGAACCGCCACCGACGAAAATTGGCGTCAGTTCCGTTTTCCGTACCAGCGCCGATGGAATATCGGGTTTTCGCGCCCGGACAAATTGCAGGTCGCCGCGCCACGAGGCCAATTCTCCCAATAACCCCTATTCCCCGGGATGTGATTTGCCCCACACCAAAAAACAGGGGCTGGAAAAATAGGGGTGACCGGAAAGTTTCCCCTTGAGCGATGAAAGGTGCTGGGCAGGGTGCATGGCAACATCACCAACCACGAACAACGACCCACCAATCCATGAACCGATTTCTCGCTCTCGCCATCGCTCTGTGCCTGCCCGTCTTTTACGCGACGGTCGAGGCTCAGGACGCCAAGAAAAAGCCGCAAACCTGGGAAGAAAAGAAAGCCGCCCGTTTCAAGCCGCTGACCGAGGATGAAATGATCAAAATCAAGGCCGCTTTGCCGGAAAAACCGACCGCTGCGCCGAAAAAGCCGCGCAAAATCCTGGTTTTCTGGCTGTGCGAGGGATTTATCCACACTTCCATCCCCTACGGCAATTTCATGCTCCAACAACTCGGGGAAAAGACGGGCGCGTTTCAGGCGGATCTGGCCGACGGCTACAGCGTCTTTACCCCGGAAAACCTGGCGCAGTACGACCTGATTTTGTTCAACAACACCACCCGCCTTACCTTTCCCAATGAGGCGCATCGCAAGGCGATCATGGACTTTGTCTCCAGCGGCAAGGGCATCGCCGGGATTCATGCGGCCAGCGATAATTTCGCCAATTGGCCCGAGGCGTTGGAAATGATCGGCGGCATCTTTAACGGCCATCCCTGGGGCGGCGGCGGAACCTGGGCTTTTAAGCTGAACGACGCGGAAAACCCCATCAATGCCGCGTTTGAAGGCAAGGGGTTTTGGCATACCGACGAGATTTATCAGTACAAGCCGGATTCCTACGTGGGTGACGACAATTTACGCGTTTTGGTGAGCCTGGACATGGCGCAATCCAAAAACATCAGCGTGCTGCTGAAGTCCAAAAAAGGCGCGGCGAGCGAGGAGGAGGCCAAGGCCCGTAAGGTGCCGGTTTCCTGGATTCGCGAGTATAACGGCGGCCGGGTGTTCTACAGCAACCTGGGTCATCGCAACGACACCAACTGGCAGCCGGCCATTTTACAGCACTACCTGGATGGCATTCAATACGCCCTGGGTGATTTGGAAGCGGATGCGACGCCCACGGCGAAGGTGAGGGAATTAAAGGTGGCGGCCGCGCCGGAGCCTAAGTCTTAACTGCTAGTTTTCCGACTTAAGATGCCTACTACGCTACTTTTCTCCTTTTTGGCCGCGATTTTGCTCCCTTCAGCCCTTGCCGCGGAAAATTGGCCCGGTTGGCGGGGACCGCGAGGAGATGGGACGGTGAAATCCGCGAATCTGCCGGTCGAGTTTTCGGTCGAAACCGACGTCGTCTGGAAAACCGAGCTGCCGGGCAAGGGTCACTCCTCGCCCATCATCTGGGAGGACCGCATTTTTCTGGTGAGTGGGCTGGAAGAGAGCCAAGAGCGCGTCCTGCTGCAACTGGACCGCGAAACGGGCGAGGAGATTTGGCGCCGCCCGGTGCTGAATTCGCCGTTTGAGGGCATCCACCGCCTCAACAGCCGCGCATCCAGCACGCCGGCAACCGATGGCGAGCGCGTTTACGTCAGTTTCCTGGACGACAACGAAATGTTCGTCGCGGCCTACGATTTTGACGGCAACGAGCTTTGGGCCAAACGGCCCGGCATTTTCTCCAGCAAACACGGCTACTGCTCCAGCCCGGTTTTGTGGAACGGCAAGGTCATTGTGAACGGCGACCACGATGGCGACGCCTACATCGTGGCGCTGGACCGGCAAACCGGCGAAACCATCTGGAAAACCGGGCGCCCCAACAAAACGCGCAGCTACTGCACGCCAATCATCCGCAAAATCGATGGCCGCACCCAAATGATCCTCAGCGGCAGCAAGTCCGTGGCCAGCTATGATCCGGACACCGGCAAGCAGCACTGGGTCATGGACGGGCCGACCGAGCAGTTCGTCGCTTCACTGGTTTACAACGGCAAACACCTCTTCCTCACCTGCGGGTTCCCGGAGCGGCACATGATGGCGATCGATCCGCGGGGAAGCGGCAATGTGACGGAGAGCGCGATCGTTTGGCGCACGATGAAAGGCGCCAGCTACGTACCGAGCCCCATTTCGATCGGGCCCTACTTTTTAGTGGTGGCGGACAATGGCGTGGCCAGTTGCTTTGTGGCTGAAACCGGCGAACGGCTTTGGCAGGAGCGGCTTATCGAGCTGAAGGGCCTTTCGCCAAAACACAGCGCCTCAATGCTGGCAGCGAACGGGTTGGCCTATTTTTTGTCGGATTCCGGCGTTTTGACCGTGGTGAAACCGGGCCCCAGCCTGGAAATCGCCGGCCAAAGCCAGCTCAGCGAGGAAACCTACGCATCGCCCGCAGTTTACGGCGACCAACTGTTCGTTCGCGGCGAAACGCACCTGTTTTGCATCGGAAGCAAGGACCGTTAGGGGAATCGGAGGAGAGATTCTCCTTTGCAGGGGCTGGGATTCCGACTTTATTAGAACCTCATGACCTTGGAAGAGATTCAGAAACAAGCCGAATCGCTGCCGGAAACTGAGCGAGGTGAGTTGGTGGCCTCATTGTTGAGCACGTTTTTGGGACCGGACCATGATGTATCTGACGAAGAAGTCGAACAACGTCGCAGGGAACTGGATTCCGGCGAGGTGGAAGACATCTCGTTTGAGGAATTAAAGAAGGGATTGAAATTCGGAAGTTGAGACAGTGAAGCCGCTTCGATTCCACCCCCGGGTGCAAATCGACATCAATCAGGCGATGGGCTATTATTATGGTATCTCCGAAGCTCTCGGAGACGGATTCTGGGATGAGTTACAGCAATTTCTCGCCGCGATTGAGGCCAATCCGGAAGGGTTTCATTTCGACACCAGCGGCTTGCGGCGGTGCAATCTGAACCGATTTCCCTACAACATCCTCTTTGAAATCCTGGCCGACCGAATTCGCGTTCAAGTGGTAAGGCATCACTCACGACGGCCCTCTTTTGGTCTACGGCGGAAGTGGAAGTAAACCTGCCGGAGGAGCATCGGGCGCACGTTCCGGCGTTGGAGCAGAAGATTGTGCAAGAGCCGAGGCTGCGCCCTGAGATTCAAGTTTTCAGGTTCAATTTTTCAGCTAAGTTGGTTGAATGACCGCACTGGCATCGCCTCAACCCATTCCCATCGTCGTGAACGATCGGGGCGTTTGGCGTGTGGAGGGATCACGCGTGACAGTGGATTCCATTGTTTACGAGTATCAACGTGGATCGACGTCCGAGCAGATTCAGGACGATTTTCCCAGCTTGCCGTTGGCCAGGATTTACGAGGTCATCAGCTATTATCTGAATCATCCGGAGGAGGTGGATGCTTATTTGGCAAAGCAAGAGAATCAGGCGCAAGAGGCTCGCGAGCATTGGGCCGGCAAGCCTGGAGTTGGGAAGCTTCGGGCCAAAATCCGCGCCGCACGTGACGAACGTGCAAAACGAGACCAAGGATGATACCGATGATGCCACCTTCGGGTTCACCCCGATGGAGCAATGTTCCTTTCCCGGGTCGCGGAGACGTAGAACCAACCAATGACTTTGTGGCAAACGAATGGGGGCAAACGAATGCGAAATCCGCGCCAGCACTCCAAAATTCGCCTGCCACCATTCGTTTGCCAACTCCACGCCGGGAGAGATGGGCGCGGCTGTCCGAAATTCCGCATTCCGCTTGTGACCCCTGGCTGCCGGTGCGAGGCTGGCTGGGTGAAATCCCGCCTCCCACTCCCATTCGCCCTTGCCCTAGCCCTAACCCTATCCATGACCGCAACATCCGCCGAAGAAGAGGAAGAAGGTGGCCACATTCGCCTTCCCCTTCCCTCGCCCGAGAAAATCGCCAAGCTACCGAAAGACGGCGGTGAGGAGTTCAATCGGCTGATTTTTTCCCAAAGCCCGTATCTGCTGCAACACTCGCGCAATCCGGTGGATTGGCATCCGTGGGGCGAGGAGGCGTTTGCCAAAGCCAAGGCGGAGGATAAGCCGGTGTTTTTGAGCATCGGTTACACCACCTGCCATTGGTGCCACGTGATGGAGCACGAGTCGTTTGAGGATGAGGAAGTTGGTAAGACCATCAACGCCAATTTCATCGCCATCAAGGTCGACCGCGAGGAGCGCCCGGACATCGATGAGGTTTACATGTCGGTAACCCAGGCGCTAACCGGCGGCGGCGGCTGGCCCATGACGGTGATGATGACGCCCGACAAAAAACCGTTCTTTGCCGGGACCTATTTCCCCAAAGAAGACCGCGGACAACGCAAGGGGTTACTCTCTCTGCTAAGCCTGGTGGCGGATACGTGGAAGAACGATCGCCACCTGCTCACGAAGGATGCGGAAAACATCACCCGGATGTTGCAGCAAAGCATGGAATCGCACCAGGCGGAGGTGAAGTTGGAACAAGCGCTGAGCGAGGGGTATCAGCGGCTGGCCAGTCAGCACGACGCCAAGAACGGCGGATTTGGCGGCGCGCCCAAGTTTCCGGTCACGCCGAACCTCGCGTTCATGCTGCGGCATCATCATCGCACCGGAGACGCCCGGGCGCTGGAGATGGTGGAGGGCCAACTCATGGCCATGCGCAACGGCGGCATTTACGATCACGTGGGATTTGGCATTCACCGCTACTCCACCGATCCCATCTGGCTGCTGCCGCATTTTGAGAAGATGCTCTACGATCAGGCGCTGGCAGTGATGGCCTACGTAGAGGCTTACCAGGTGACTGGCAAGGAAGTTTACGCCAACACCACGCGGGAGATCCTCACCTACGTGCTGCGCGATATGACCAGCCCGGAGGGCGGATTTTACAGCGCGGAAGACGCCGATAGCGAAGGCGAGGAGGGCAAATTCTACGTTTGGACGCCGGAAGAGGTGGTGGAGGTGTTAGGCGAGGAGGACGGCCGGATTTTTTGCCAGATTTTTGGGATCGTGCCCGGCGGCAACTTCGTGGACGAAGCCAAACGCGTGAAAACTGGCGATAGCATCCCGCACCTGAAGATGACGCTGGCCGAACTGGGTTTGCGGCAAAAAATGGCGCCCGGCGAGTTAGAAAAACGCGTTGAAGGCATGCGGGTGAAACTGTTCGAACACCGGGAAAAGCGGATTCATCCCCAAAAAGACGACAAAATCCTCACCGACTGGAACGGGCTGATGATCGCCGCTTTTGCCAAGGCCGCGCAGGTCTTTGATTCCGCCGAATATCGCGACGCGGCCAAAAAAGCGGCAGATTTTGTGCTAACCACGCTACGTGGCGACGATGGCCGATTGCTGAAGCGTTACCGCGCCGGTCAGGCCGGCCTAACCGCGCATCTGGAGGACTACGCGTTCGTTTCCTGGGGGTTGATCGATCTTTACGAGGCCACGTTTGAGGAGCGCTACCTGCAAGCCGCCGTGGAGCTGACCGAAGCTACGCTGGAGCACTTTTGGGACGACGAAGAGGGCGCGTTTTTCATGACGGCCGACGATGCGGAGCAGTTGCTGGTGCGCTCCAAAAAGCTCTACGGCGGCGCCATTCCGTCCGGCAACGCCGTTGCCGCGCTAAACCTGGTTCGGCTGCATCGCATCACGGCGCGCCCGGAGTATGAGGAGCGATTTCAAGCGTTGATCACCGCGTTTGGCCGGCAAATCGAGCAGGCGCCCAGCGCGTTTCCGCTTTTGCTGTGCGCGCTGGATTTTCAGCACGGTCCATCCAAGGAAATCGTCATCGCCGGCGAACCTGGCGCTGATGACACAAAAGCGATGTTAGCCGCCGTTCGCCGGCCGTTTTTGCCGAACAAAGTGGTCGTTTTTCGGCCCGCCGGCGAGAAACCGGCCATCGCCAAGCTGGCGCCATACACCGCCGGTCAAACTCCGCAAGACGGCAAGGCCACGGCGTATGTTTGCGAGAATTTTGCCTGCAACCTGCCGACGGCGGACGTAGCAAAAATGGTGGAACTGTTAGGCCTGCAACCACAAGAACCAGCCGGCAAGGAATGAGCGTCATTCGCGGCAAATGACCAAGCACGAATGGAAGGAGCGAACGGACGACGCCGGGGGTCCGCGGCAATTTGTGGCCACGCATCACGGCGGAAGCTGGACGTTGCGCTCCAAGCTGAAAGGCGAGGAGGAATGGACCCGGCACGACCCCATCGAGTTGGAACACTGGCGGGCGTTGCGCGAAGTTTTGTGGCGCAAATATCAACGCAAGCGCCTGCCGTTCGCCCAAATCGAACGAATCGACCAAACCATCGAGGCGCTGGAGGAGGATTGAGGGTTGAACATGATAGGACGGCGCATTGGCTTGCGCCCCTTCCTCCGAACCGGACGTGCGGCTTGTCCTTTGTGGCGTTTTCGCAGAATCGAGCGCAGCCGCATGCGCCCCCATCGGTCCACTTCCTAGTGTTCGCGCAAGCGGTAAGTTTTGCCCTTTTTTGGCTCAGCCACTCACAAAACGGCGTTACGTCCTCCCAAGCCGGAAACGGGGACTTTTGCAGCGGATTTTCGGCGGAAATGGGCTTGGGTTCTGGCTCGGGCTCCGGGGGCGACAGGAGTGTCGCCTCTCCTTGAGGCTCGAGACTCGGGGAAACACCTAACCTAACCTAGCTCCTTAGCCACGCGAACCACGTTTTCCGCGGTCATGCCGAATTCGCTCATCACCGTGCCGCCCGGAGCGCTGATGCCGAAGCGGTCGATGCCGATTACCTCGCCTTCGCTGCCGACGTATTTCCACCACAACCCGGTTACGCCCGCTTCGATCGCGATTCGGCGCGTGCAGTTCTTCGGCAACACTTTTTCGCGGTATTCGGGCGGTTGGCGGTCGAACCGCTCGGTGCAGGGCATGGAGACGACGCGAACGCCGCCGCCGAGTTGCTCTGCGGCCTTCATGGCGTGCTGAAGTTCGCTGCCGGTGCCGATCAAAATCAGGCTTAGCTCGCTGGTTTCCTTCCGCGCGATGTAGCCGCCGCGGTAGATGCCTTCGCGCCGCTCTTTGACCGGAATTTCGCTCAAATTCGGCACGCTTTGCCGCGTCAGCAGGAGCATGGTGGGCCCGTCGGTGCGTTGCAACCCGGCGGCAAAGGCTCCCGCGGTTTCCTCAGGATCGGCGGGGCGAATGACGTCGAGACCGGAAAAAACACGCAGGCCGCTGCAAGTCTCCACCGGCTGATGGGTGGGGCCGTCCTCGCCGACGCCAACCGAGTCGTGGGTGAAGATGTAGAGCACCGGCAGCTTCGCCAAAGCGGCCAGGCGAATCGACGGCCGGCAGTAATCGGCAAAAACCGCGAACGTGGCCCCGGAAGCGCGAAAAATCCCGTCGTAAGCGATGCCGTTGAGGATCGCGCCCATGGCGTGCTCGCGAATGCCGAACCAGATGTTGCGCTCGGCGTGGGAATCGCGCGAAAGGTCGCCGCTGCACTTGATGTAGTTCTTCGTGGAGCCGTAAAGGTCGGCGCTGCCGCTAACGAGCAGGGGCATGGATTCTGCGATCGGCTGGAGCACGGCGCCGCCCGCCGCGCGAGTGGCCATGGCGTCCTCAGGCGCGAATTCCGGGATTTCTTCGAGCAGGTTCGACGGCACGAATTTGGCGAGGCCCTGGGTTAGGGGCTCGGCAAGCTGCGGGTTGGCGGTTTTCCAGGATTCGTAGTTTTTTTCCCATTCGGCGTGGGCTTGCACGAGATCGCTCTTGCGCTTGGCGAAAAAATCGCGGACCTCGGCGGAAACGTGGAATTTTTCCGGCGGCAAGCCCATTCCCTCGCGCGCTTCGTCCTGAAATTTGATGCCGCCCTCGCCGTGACCCTTGGCCGTGCCGGAAACTTGCGGAATTCCGCGGGCGATCTCGGTTTTCGCCTCGATCAGCTTGGGTCGTCCGTTGTCGTTGGCCTTGGCATCGGCGATGGCGCGCTCGATCGCCGCAAAATCGTGGCCATCGATGGTGATGGTGTCCCAACCCATGGCATCGAACCGGGCGGTGGTGTTCTCGCTCTGCGTCACCTCGGCCATGGCATCGAGCGTCACGTCGTTGGAGTCATAAACCACGATGAGGTTGTCCAAGCCCACATGACCGGCAAAAGCCGCCGCTTCGTTGGCCACGCCCTCCTGCAAGCAGCCATCGCCGGCCAAGGCAATCACGTGATGGTCCAGAATTTTGTGCTCGGCGGTGTTGAAGCGCTCCGCCGCCATTTTTCCGCTCAGCGCGTAACCCACGGCGTTGCCCACACCTTGGCCGAGGGGGCCGCTTGTGGCCTCCACACCCGGCGTTTCGCCAAATTCCGGATGACCCGGCGTGATGGAGTGAAGCTGGCGGAAATCTTTGATCTCCTGGAGCGGCAAATCGTAGCCCGCCAGGTGCAGCCAGCTGTAGAGGAACATGGACCCGTGTCCGGCGCTCAAAACGAAGCGGTCGCGGTTGATCCACTTGGGCGCGTCGGGGTTAAACTGCATGGCGTGCCCGAAAAGCACCGCGCCGATCTCCGCTGCGCCGAGGGGAAGGCCAAGGTGGCCGGATTTCGCCTGCGCCACGGCATCGAGGCTCAGTCCGCGCGAAATCGTGGCGGATTTGGCGAGAATTTCGGGGTTTAGCTCCTGGGTTGGTTGGCTCATCGCAGTTTCGGTAGATTTCGGCCCGATGATTGGCGAGTTTTGCCGCGGTTGCAAGGGTTGGATACGGGATATTGGCCGCAACATCCCGAACCCATCGCAGCGAGGTTGGTTGGATTTGCTCAGCAACCGACCCGTCGCGTGGATAGGGAAGTCGCCCAATGGTCGCTTCGAGGTGCCTTTGCGGGCTTCGGCGACAGATGACTATGGATGGGTGGCCATCGGCCGCGGTTGGCTTCTGCTAGTGTTTCTGGTTACCCTGATTTTCATCATTTCAGCATCGATCCTCACACAGGGGACTTGCACCCCGTTAAACAACGCCCATGCTGGGCACACACAAATGCGTGGTAGCGACGCGGTGGAGCACCTATAGGTCCTGCCTCCAGCACCATCATCCAACTCACGCCCGCGGAACCGAAAAACGGTGCCGTGGCGGTGGAATTGCAATGCGCCACGAATTTCCCGGCTCAAACGTTCGTCCCAGCAGTCTCGGGGCGAAAAAAACGCTACAACCCGGCCTCCCCGCCTTGTTCGGAACCGCTCCCGGCCAAAACACGGATGATCGATTGCTAATTTTTGCCCGAGCGTGGTTTTAAAGCCCGCCAATTTACAGCTTCAAACTTCGAAGCGGGTAATCGGCGAATTAGGCAGCCGCAGCAGGCCGGCCGACGCCCCACTGCACCAATTTCATTAGCCGCTCCGCGGTATAAGGCTTCGGCAAGATGCCGACAAAACCCCGCTGCCTGGCACCTTGAGCTACCGCCGCAGTATCATCAAAGTAACCGCTGGTAGCAATTACCCTCACGTCCGAATCGAATTCACGCAACGCATCCAGTGTCTCCAAACCGCTAATTCCTCCTGGTAGCGTAAGGTCCAGAAGCACCAACTGCACGGGAGATCCGGCTTCAGCAGATTCGCGATAAATGCTCACCGCCTCCTCGCCACTGGTCGCAGCAAGCGCCGCATAACCGGTAGCTTCCAAGATTGCTTTGGTCATCGCAAGGACGGCGTGGTCATCATCAACAACCAGGACACAGTTGCCGCCGGGAGCCTGAGAGTGAGTGTCTGGCAAAACAGAGTTCATGGTATCGTGTGTGCTAATTTATAAAAAACTCAATTTCTTTACTGATCTACCCGCTATTGTAGGCAAGACCTTTAATTTCGTCCATGGTGGTTGTACCTTGTAATACTTGAATTAATCCTTCTTGATAGAGGCTCAAAACGCCTTGTTGGCGAGCGACCTTTCTAATGTCGCGCATGGATGCATCCTCCGCAATCATATCTTTAATGTCCGGCCCAATCTCCGCCAATTCCATCAACGCCACCCGCCCTTTGTAACCGGTGTGATGACACTCATCACAACCCACTTTTGTATAAACCGGCATCGTCGGCTCGCCGTCTAGAATTCCGTAGCGCCCCATCGCCTCCAACACATGTTCGTCCATCATTACCGGCCGCTTGCAGTAGTTGCACAATCTCCTTACCAAACGTTGCGCCTGGGACAGCACCAGCGAATCTGACAACAAGTAGTTTGGCACATTCATTGAAAGCAAACGCGAAATGGCGCGCAGAGAATCGTTAGCGTGCAAAGTCGTCAAAACCAAGTGACCCGTCATAGCTGACGTTACCGCCGCCATCGCCGTTTCCTCATCCCGACACTCCCCAATCAAAATAACATCCGGGTCAGAGCGAAGCAACGAACGCAAACCGCTCAAAAACGAAATTTCATGAACCGGATCCGTTTGGGTCTGATTCAATCCTTCAATTCGGTACTCGATTGGATCCTCAATCGTATGAATGTTGATGTGATCCTCGTTGATGCTATTCAGCAACGCATACAGCGTCGTCGTCTTTCCGCTTCCTGTCGGCCCCGTCACCAGCACCAGGCCCTGATCTCTTGTCATGGCTGAATCGAACAGCTTTGCCTGCCGTTGGGACAGATTCAGGTCGCCAAGCGCGATCATGCCACCGTCCTTATCCAAGAAGCGCATGATGATCTTCTGAAATTCCCCCCGACACGGGACTGCAGCGACACGAACGTCGATTCGCCGCTTGCCAATGGACATGCCAAAGCGTCCATCTTGCGTTTCCTGGCGGCTTTGCCCCAAATTCGCGTAGTTTTTGATCATCGCGATGAATCTGGGCAACAACTCCTCTGAGGCCGCAAAAATCACCTTCAACTGGCCGTCAATTCGAGCCCGAAAACGCACTGTGTTGTAAAATTTTTCCAAGTGCAAATCACTTGCCCGAAGATTGAGCGCTTGGTACAACACCCACTTTACCACTTCATCAGGCGTGTTATTGACGTTGTTCGGATTAACCGCCAGCATGTCCTCCGGAATGATCTCCACCAGATTGGTGTCATCCGAGACCTCCAGCGATTGCTCGATTTCAATCTCAAAATCTTCGCTATTTCCGCTGTATTTTGCAATTGCCTTGCGAATAACCTTGTCATCCGCCAGAACCGGAACCATGTCGATCGGATCGTTCCCGCTCGACAACCACTCGTCCTCAAACGGATAGATATCCGGGTCACTTGTCAACAGATAGACGCGCTGCTGCCCGCAATAGATCGGATAAACCCCATGTTTATCCAGCAACTGCATGGGAAACAGCTCCTGCCTGGGTGCTTCATCCGGGTTAAACACCAACACCGGTTCCGCACTCGAAATATAGTAAAGCGCGACCCCTAAGTGGGTTTGCAGGGCGTTAAAATTTGAAATCTCCGGTTCTGAAACCTTATCGATCAGCTCTTTGTAAGCCGAACGCAGTTGCTCCCCCTGATTTTCCTCAATCGGATAATTTTCAATGTACCACTCAAAGGCACCCTTCAAATCTCCCGACTCAATCTGCGGTTGCTCCAACGTAGCTATCTCACTGCTTTCGCTAAGCGGCATTGCAGTCACCCTTGCAACCATATCTCCGCGAAGGACCTCGTATTGCTTTTGAGAGACAACGATCTTTACGGTCAGAAACTCAGCCAACCCCCAGCAGTCTACACTCTTTGGCTCGTGGTGCGCCATGATCACCAGCGGCCCCAACGTTGCAACCGGCAACCACGGGGCTGTAGTCTCGGGCGACCTGCCCAGAAGCCGAATTAGTCTCTCCGCATCCGCCGTACAGGTTTCCCGCGGCAGTTCTACAGGAAGTATTCCATGCTGAACAGCCACCCCCTCGATTGAAACAAGGGAACGCTCAAACGGATCATCCGCACCAAGGTAAACCTCGTTTTGTCCGGGATGATTGTCAAAGCCGCGGCCTTCCGGGAGAGAAATCTCTGAAGCCATGGATTCCATAAGACTCGTTTTGCTCGCTAGTAGGAACTCAGGGGTTCGAAGTTGTTGGGGAACGTCACCGTTTGCCCCAAATCCGATGCATCGAAAACAATTTTCAGGCCGGCCCCGGTTTCACCAGGCTCCTTCAACTCAAAAAACGTTCCATTCCACACCGCCCGATAATCCGCCACATCCCCGGAAAGCGGCGGATCGTAATCGGGCCTCATATACGGCGCGCCCGGTTCCGCTTGAGCCTCGTCCGGGTGATTCCATTGCATGGCTCTCAAGATGTCATATTCTTCAAACGATGAGCTGGAATTCGCCGGCACTGAAAGAATATCCGTGCTACGCAACTGCACATATTTTTTCACCCCTTGGTTGAGCGTTTCTATGTGATTTTCAGCAACCGTTCTCTTCGACGTCTCCACAACCCGTTCGTAAACCCCAAGCGCGCTAGCCGCCAGAATACCAATTACCGTAACGGTAACCACCATCTCTACCAACGAAATTCCACTCGACCTTTGGCGCTTGATTTCCCAGTCTTTGGCTTTCATTCCGGCTCTCTAATACGTGATTGAATTGTCTGCCGGATCTTCGAGCGCCACTTTGCTGAGCGTCCCGATAGAAGTCGGCAGGGTAATCTCATAACCCCCTGGCATATAGTCTGAAAAACTGTCGGGGGCAAACGCCAGGTACGGCTTGATCAACGCATATCTCTCAGCGTCATTTGAGGTTCCGCCCCACTCGGAAATCGCCGCCGTACGCCCTTGCGCCTGAATAAACGAAGCCAGGGACATATTTACCGCCTCTGCGCGAGCTATGGCAAGGTTGATTTCACTATCCTTCTGCATTTGAATGATGTTGGGAATCGCAATGAACGCAAGTATCCCCAGCAGAACAGTTGCGGTCAAAACCTCAACAAGAGAGAACGCAGAACAACGATTTTTAGGGTGTTTTTCGAGAATCTTCATCGGTAATATCCGGGTTAAAATTAGGGAAGCGATTTGACCAGATCCACTTTGGGATACGAGTTATCTACCCAAGTGCCTAGAGAAATATGCCAACCCAGGCGACGAGTAGCTTCAGATGTCACTTCGTCAGAGGGTTGTATCTGGTCTTGCTGAAAAAAATGATCGTAGGTCTCGTCATCCAGATAATTACGCACCAGATTCAGCCGCGCCTCGCTCGTTGAAGCCGTATTGTAAACAGAGCGAATCTCCGAGATTGTATTCGACTTCGAAATCTCTCCAGTTACCCATCCGTTAACTGCGGTTTGAATAGATGCCTGCTGTTGTCTTGCAACAATTTCACGAGCATCCTCAGCACCATTGGAGAACGCGCCAATTGCCAGCGCGGACATAATTCCCACCACCGCAATCACGATCACCAACTCGATAAACGTAAATCCACTTACAGCTTTGCTTTTGGGCGCCGACGGGTTCATAAGGGTGGCAAATTTAGAGGTTTGAGGGGGATTGTCGGGGGGCGGTGGTTGCCGCCCCCCGAATTGATAGTTTAAAGGGCTATACCCTAAAAGAGAACGCCAAATTAGGCATCCTCATTGTAGATCAACATTCCATTCGCGATGGAAAGGTAGGTTTCGGACTTGTCCTGCTCGTCAGCGCTAAGGTTCGGCACTCCGAAGAAGGTGTTGAAAAACGGGCTGCTGGTGTCGGTGATGGTGCTTCCAGTCACGATTGCAGCAACGGTGGCGCTCACGTCAGTACCGGAGACAAAGTCATGTCCGGCAGCTTGGGCAGCATTGCAAACCGAAGACAACTGCTGAGCGTTCCGGCGATTTTTCGACTCATTAGCCGCATCGTTAATCCGGCCAATGTTCGGAACAGCAACCGCCGCGAGAATACCAATCACGGCAATTACAACCAGCATTTCAACGAGAGAGAAGGCACCGTTACGAGCCTTGAGGTTTGTTTGTGTCATAGTAGTTATGGTTTATTTGTTTGAGAGAGTCTAAACATCGCCCATTTTCCAGTAATTACAATAATTATAATTCCTGCTGCGCTGATTTTTTATTTTTTGAAGAGCAGCGCATCGCCCAGACTGAAGATCGGCGAATAAATCGCATAAATGAGAAATGCCACCATGGTGCCCAATACAACGATGGTCGCGGGCTCAATGATCTTGTCAATTTGGCTGGCGATTACATCCAACTCCTCTTCATAGTCGTCGGCAATTTCGTTGAGCGGCTCAGCGCCCGTTCCAGTTTCACCCGCCAATTCCATCACACCACAAATGGTCCTGCTATCCGGTCCCAGCCAGTGCGACTCCAGCAGGAAGCTCTCCGGCAAAGTACGACCAAGACCAATGTGATTTCGAATTCGAGAGAAAAACTCCTTGTAGTAAAAATGCGACGCGCTCTCAGATGTGATTTCCAACGCCGTGTTTAGTCGCACATTTGCTTCGACCAACATCGCCAAGCATCTAAAACTTGTAGCAGCCGCTGACTTACGCACGATTTGCCCAACAACCGGCAATTTGATAAAAAATTTCTGCACGGAAGGGGTCGCAGTGATTTTGCCCCAATTGCGGAAAAAGAGAAAGAGCCCAATAAATGGAATAACCGCCGCCCATGGATACTGCACCAAGGTATCCGAAAACTTCATCAACATCCTTGTCGGCAAAGGCAAATCCGAACCCAACGATGTGTACAACTTCACCATCGCAGGAATCAAGGTAAAACTCATCGCGATAATCACTCCCACCCCCAGCGTTACCACGATTGCCGGGTAAATCATCCCAGAGCGAAGTTTCCGCAGGATGGTCAACGCTTTCTTTTGAGACACACCGACGCGGCGAAACACCGCAGGCAATTGGCCGGCTTCTTCGCCCGCTCGAAGCAACGCAACAACATCCGGACTAAAAAGGTCCGAGTGCTTGCTCATGGCATCGCTAATTTGCTCCCCGGACTGTAAATCCGAGCAAATGTCCGCGATAGCACCCCGATACCTCGGCGACTTAACTCGGTTTGTCTGAAGTTGAAAAGACTTGATCGTGGGGATACTGCGCTCAAAACACTTTGCCAATCCGTTGAACAAGGCCACGCGGTCTCCCAAAGAAGGCTTTGGAAGCGTCAATCTTTGAAAGAACTCGTCAATCCCGGTGATATCGGAGATTTCCGCAGTTTCATTGGACGTTTGACCCGAGCCAACAATGGCCCTCTCGTCGCTAAAGGTATCAACGACGAGGGGCATGGCCCGTTTAGTGTGCACATTGGTTAGCGTTACCTTTTTAAGCATGATTCGTTAGTGTTTGGGCATCTCAACATGACTCATTCCTATTTCAAGAGTCCTATTCGTTTAGCTATCAAGGGTCAGAAGCCAACCCGCGCCCGGAATCTTTGCCTTCCTCGCCTTCCTTAACCGCCATCCAGGCCTTTCGCTTCTCTTTTGCTTTATCCTCCTTGAACTGCCCAGGCAACACAATCTGAATTCTGGGTTCCAACTCGATGGGAATGAGAATTTTACGGCCGTCGGACACTCGATTTCCCGCTTCAACCGTCCAAGCCAACTCTACATCCTCATTGGAAACACGAGCCACCACCAACTCATCATTTTGCCCTGGCAACAATTGCGGAACTTTGGCTCCCTCAGTCAAACGAAGGTCTCCATAGAGCACCGTTTTCACATTTCCGTGCTCGTCCCGGCTCAATCCCCGAATGCGCAAGCCTTCCAAAATCTGGATAATTTGCGCCGCCTCACTTTTGGAGTCTTCCGGCTTCGCTTCTTCTAGTACCCGCTTGGCATATGGATTGCGTTCTGAGACATCAACTCTGATTCCGCGCCTCGAACTTGGAAGAATTCCAATTTCACTAGCGCTCATTGAGTTTGGCACGGTTTCACCGTTATCCTGTGCCATCAGTTGTTGCATCGCCGTTGACGCAAGAACAAGTCCCAAAATTCCAAACAACATCGTCCGTTTCATTGCTTTGATTGATGAATGTTAGCTTTTCAAAATTGGTAGATCTACGATCAACTCCATGCCAAGGTCATCACCTGACTCGCCGTGATACAGCTTGCAGCTCGTAATCCTACATGTCGGAAGCTCTTCTTCGATCGCAGCCAACCAGTTAAACGCCTTGGAATATTCATCCTGGATGGAAACATGAGCCCGCAAGATGTAGTCAAAAACCGGAGAATCTATTTTGGTTATTAGCTCGAACCTCAATGATTCTGCAAACACCTCAGCCCTTTTCACCAAATCAATGACGCGTTGCTCGGAGGCCTGCGGACTACGGGTTGCCCTTAAATACGGCTCCCATTCCGCGTGAAATTCCCGCAGGTTTGAAGTTTGATTCTCCAAGGTATCCAGCGCACGCTTTGCCGTATTGTATGCTTGCTGAGATTGCATGGCGCTTTCTTTTTCCGCCAATGCATCTTTACGAATTGAGGTCATCTTTTTGTAAGATTTTTGTGCCCCAAAGAACATTGCTGCCACGATGAGCAACAATACCATGCATGCCATTTGTTTATCTTTCATGAATGCGCTTGTTAGTGATTGCTGTGTTTGTTTGCCTTACGCTCCGGATTTGGATCCACTGTTTTGGAAGACAAGCGTGGCCTTATAGTCTACGGAGTCCTGCATTTTCTTTTGCTGCGCGGAATATGCGCGAAAGTCCAGCGCGACCCAACTACTCAACACTTGCTCCAACACTGTGCTATTGACCCCGTCCAGCTTCAGAGTGAGCTTGATTTGCCTCGGTAATTCGCCATTTCTCGCCAACGCCAACTCATCAATTGACGAATCGTCTCCAACGCTCCTAGAAATTGCCACGCAAAGCGGTTGAAGACCGTGTGCTCCTTCCAGCCATTTGGCAACGGATCTAGCCTGAGTGTTCAGCTCTTCGATTGTTTGCCGATCCTTACCGACTTGCACGTTTTTTGCTTGAAAGCTCCGTGACTGGCCTGCCCATTTCTCCCGCTCTGTCTCGGCTTTTTTACGCCCGTATTCAAACCAGACGATCGATGCAGTGCACAAAATCATTGCAGCATAAAACAAGATCGGGACAAATTTGAGCGCGGGCGGGAGACCTTTTGATACCTCGCGGCGCTCAGATTTAAGATCGTGACAAATTCCGGAATCCATAGTCTTTGGGGTGAGAGAGTTTTAGTTTTGAGTCAGGACCATCCAAAGATGATCGGGTTGAGTAACATCCAGCGCTCCATAGCCTTGCAATCGCTCAAAGAGCTTTTGGGAAAATGCCGAGCCCGGTAGATCGTGAAGGAGGACGATTGACGACGAGCCAGGTTCGATGCCATTGAGCAGTGGTGTCGCAATGTTGATCACAGGTTCTACATCCTCTCCCAAATACAGCCCACCCCGGCAACGAAGTTCGCTCCACTGCCCCTTCTTTTGCACCAAAATGCAAACCGAACCATCACAGCAAGCCAACAACACAAAGTCCTTTCCAACCCCACCTTTTCTGGCAACGTGCTCGCGCCTGAGATAATCCTCTACCATGGCGAAAAGGCCGCACGAAATGCGAGCAGGCTTGAGGCCGTTGTCGAGAAGCGAGTCTTCAACAGATTTAATCATCGATTCCTCACACGCCAACAAAAGGCTTGCGCTGGTCTCCGGATTGTGATGGATCGCATACCTCTTTCCGCGGTCGTATTTTGTCCCAATGACCGAGCGTGGATTGGCTCTGATCATTCGTTCTGCACCGGGTTTTCTAGATAGATTGCTCTCTAGGGTAATGATGAATCGATTGTTTAATGACAAAACAACCCATCCGCCATCGGTAGCCGACCTCCATTCATCCGCCATTTCCGACGCTACATTCATAAATTCACCATCCAGCCTTCCGGTTTGTGTCAGGGCGCCCTTGCGGTCAACACCCCTCCATGAAACGTGGCCTTTGCTGACGTTTATGGTAAGAAATCGCTTTCCGATCAGCCTTTTGGGAACAGCAGCTCCGCTGTCATCCGGGTCTGGCCGAAATGCTTGAAAGGTGAGAACGTCTTTTATATCATCGAGTTTCATAGTCGTTAACTGGGAAGAAGTTCTTCGCGCTCGAGGTATTCGAGCACTTCGTGATCCGAGTATCCGGAATTGTAAACCATGCCTGATGGGCGCCATCCTTCGAACTGGCGTTGTTCCAGGCTGCGGTCGAAATTGTACATCCCCTTGCTCTGGCCCACTTCAAGCTCCTGATCGAGTTTCTTGAACTCTCCGCGTCGAATCATGGCACAAACGGAATCATACTGAAGAAGTAGTTCGTGGACCGGAAATCGCTTACCTTTGGTGTCATCCAGCAGCAGTTTTTGGCAGAGAATCGCCCTCATCGAATCCGCAAACGATAAAATCGCGTTCTCAACCCTCTCGGTGGGAACAAGCTTCAAAAATCGCTGAACGGTTTGAGCGGCGGATGAGGTGTGAAGCGTCGCGACAACCACGTGTCCGGTTTCAGCAGCCTGGAGCGCAATTTCAGCTGTCTCGCCATCCCGAATCTCACCGACGACAATCACGTCCGGGGCTTGGCGTAGTGCGGCCCGAAGTGAAGAGGCAAAGTCAATTTCATCCGATCCCATTTCGCGCTGCGACACCAAGGTCGGCAAACCATCGGGATAGAGGTATTCGATGGGATCCTCAAAAGTTATCACGTGTTCCTGCCGGCGTTGGGCGCGGGCCAAGACCAGCGAAGCAATGGTGGTGGATTTACCGCTTCCGGTGGCGCCACAAACCAAAAAGAGGCCATTTTTGGCTTCAAGAAACGCCTTGATGGCCGCAGGAGGCACCAAAATGTCCTTGAGATCGGGAATGGACTCCGGAAGCAAGCGCATCACCCACCGCGGCCGCCCCTTGGTAACCATGCGGCTGACTCGAAAGCGCCTACCCCCGAGAGAGAGCGCGTAATCTTCACAGCCCGGACCATAGTTGAAATTGAGTTGGGGCTGGTAGACGAACGAATCAAACTGAAGCTTCCCGTTGTATTTGAAGCAAAGTTGCTCCCATGGAGTGATATAGAAATCACTTACCGCCGAATCTTGCGACAGGTGAAGAATGCGGTGACCAAGCGGCGTTCTTTCGTTGATTTCTTCCATTTAGGTGGTGTGGGAACGAGATTTAGCGACCCTGAATGGGCTTGGGCCGTCGATTCATCAGTTTAGCCAGAATAACCATAAAGTAAATCTATTTTAATAGGTTATTTCTCCATTAATTCAGGATTACTGAATCAATATTGCAAAATCGGAGGGAGCTACAAAGAGGCGGAAACATGCGTCTCTCAGAAATTTCGTCAATCTAATTTATTGTTTTTATAGAAAAAATGAATTTTAGGATGGATTTCTTTTTGATTGATTTTAAGGTTTCAAAAGTATTAAGTATCATTTAACTTTTGCAAGAATGAAACATCTGCATCTCTCACTGATCGCATCAGCTCTCCTTACCGCACAGTCGTTGGCCCAAACCCAAGTTGTCACGGACTATTCCACCATGCCGAATTCCCCGGCATACGAATCAGCGGCCAATCCATTGCGGAATGCTCCTTCCGCGGAATACCGATTCACCGAAGCGCGACTTTCCGACGTCCTTCAGTTGCTGGCTGATGAAGCGGGCATCTCTTTCTTTTCCTTGCCAAATGGATCAGAAGCCGGGGATAGAATCGTTACCTTTTCCATCCATGCCAGTCCGTTTCTCGCGCTGGAGACTCTGGCCAAATCAAACGGCATTGCGCTAATCTACGAAAATGGCGTGTGGTATCTCCGTCCCGAAAACGACACTCATTTGATCGGCCGCGTCTACCAAATTCAGTACAACTCCCGCGAGGCGATCAATGCCTCAGACAACGGAGGCAATCTCGGCCAGGTTGGCGGTTCGCTCGGCGCGGGCAGCGCGGCAACCACGGGAATCAGCCTGCAAGGCACAACGCAGTCTTTTGAGGTAGAGCCAAGCCAATTGCTCGAAGACATTCGCGAATTGCTGGACATTCCAACCGGAGCTCTTGGAGTCATTGCCGGCACTACATCCGTCGATGCACTTGCCGCCGGTCAAGGAGGGGCTAGTACGATTATTTTGCCTTCCACCACTGTTAACGCACCGAGGCAAGGTGAAGAGTCTGGGGATTCCGGCGCAAAGGTGATTTGGAATTCTGACTCCAATACGCTGTATGTCGTCGCAACACGCCAACAGCACCAGTGGATTGAAGGTTATCTTGCCGCATCGGACAAACCGCAGGATCAAATCTCGCTTGAGGTGAAATTTATCGAAACGAGCCGGGATCCGCGGATTGACTTCGGTATCGACTGGTCAAGCACGCTTGCCGACGGATACGACGTCACTTTGATGGGCGATCCTACCGACGACATTCCGGAATTGACCACACCGACGGACGGTTTCACCAATCCGACGTCGATCACCAATTTCATCAATCCCCGACGCATCGGTGATTTTGAGTTGCCCACCACTGCGTTGCTGGATTTTGAGTTCGTGCACGCAAAACTGCGGGCTTTCGCGACTGATTCGGAGACGAATACCGTTTCCTATCCGCGTATGATTACAACCAACAACCGCGAAGTGATGTTGCGAAGCGTCGTCAACCAACCCGTTTTGGCCGCGACGGCCAGCACGTCGCTTGGGGCTGGCGCGACAACCACCCAATCGATTACTTATCTTCCCATTGGAACGGTTTTGAACATTCTGCCAAAACGGCTGGGTAATGGCAAAATTCAGCTCAACGTGGCCCTTACCATCTCCAGCATAATTGGCGAAGAGATTATCAACGGAAACCCGTTCCCGATCGCAAGTTCCAGGGTCTACAACGCGCCTGTTGAGGTGGATCCCGGCTATACGGTGGCGATTGGCGGATTGGATGAGGCCAACTGGAGCCAACAAGCCTCCGGAATTCCCGTTCTCCGCAGAATTCCGGTAATTGGCTACGCATTCAACAGCAAAAGCACCGGGCGCAAGCGCAAGAGCCTCATGATCATGATCACTCCAAACGTGGTTGACACGAAACTGGGAGGTCTTCCGGACGAGCCGGTTGCGGTCAATCGCGTGACTCCCTATGATTCGCCGCCTCCGCAAATTAAGGCAGACGGCACGTTGATCGATCGCCTGGACGAATTGCAGGGGACGATGGTTTCTCTGAACAAAGAGTGCGACATTTTGGAAACCACGCTGGACCAGTTGAACAACGAAAAGGTCCACAAAGAGCGCATTCGCGTCCTGATTCGGTCCGTGCGCATGACGCGGCACAAAATTCAGGCTTGGTCGAAAGCAACGCCGGAACTCAGCAACGCCATTGCGACCTACGACGAGCAATTACAAGCTATCCAAAACCGGCTGGAGAAAATGCAACGCCGCGCGCGCTGGATGCAGTATTGATTCAGGCTTGAAAGGATGTTCTTCTTGCTGATGTAGGTGGGGAATGCCACCGAACGCGTAAACCGGGCGGAATTTACCGCCCGGTTTCGTTTTATTCCCGGGAACCGCGTTTTGGCGGCCGGCACACCCCTTTTTCTGATGCTTCCGCGAAAAACTGGAGGAATTTACTGGCTGGTTCGGACCAATCCGCGTTTTCGCAATCCTTTACGGCCTGGCTTAGATTTTTTCCGCTGCGATAGATTGAGTCGTAGGCATGTTTGAGATTTTTGCGCGTATTTGCGTCAAAACCGGCTCGCCGCAACCCAATCACGTTCAATCCGTGAATTTCGTTCACGAGCGCGCATAGTACATAGGGCGGCACGTCCTGGCTCACGGAACTGTTGCCCTTGACCATGCAATAGTCGCCAATGCGGATAAACTGATGGTAGGCCGAGCCTCCGCCCAGGAAGTTGCAATCGCCCATGATTACATGACCTCCCAAGAGAACGTTGTTGGCCAGCACATTTTCATCCCCAATTTCAACATCGTGACCCAAATGGCTTCCAGTCATCAGATAATTGCTCGCTCCCACTCGGGTGAGGCTACCTTCCTTGGCTCCACGATGAATGGTAACGTGCTCGCGCATCCGATTGCCGGGTCCAATCTCGACGCAGCTAGACGTTGAGGACTCAAACTTGAGATCCTGAGGATCGCCGCCGATGATACTGCCGCCGCCAATTTCACAGTTTGCACCCAGGCTAACGTTGTTCAGCAATTGAACGTGGCCGGCTATCTTGCATCCCGATTCTATCGATACACCCGCTTCTATGATTGCGAAGGGGCCAATTTCTACGTCAGAGGCGATTTTCGCGTCCGAGTGGATAATCGCGGTAGAGTGAGCATTCACGGCTTAGATCACATGGAGTTCCCGAAAGCTAAAATACCCATCCGACCGGTCACTTGGCGCGCCAATAATGATATGGTCGTGAAACTTTATCCCAATGTCATCGCTGGCACGATTCAGACGCTTGGTCAGATCGGTGTCCGCTTTGCTGGGCGCAGGATCGCCAGATGGATGGTTGTGCACGAGAATAAACGAATGCGCCGACTCAATGAGAGCGACGCGAAGGATTTCGCCAGGATCGGCCAGGCTCGAGTTTTTGGTCCCACGCGTCACCTCGGCGATCTTGATGAGACAACCCCGCGTATCAAGCAACACAACCCGCACAGATTCATGACGCAATGAGCGCATTTCCGTGCCAAGCAGCTGATACACCCGTTTTGGCTCATCCATCTTCACTTTGTGCATGCGCTCAAGGGTCAGGCGGTTTCCCAACTCAAAAGCGGCCGCCAACTGGGCGCCCTTGGCCAAACCGACGCCCTTGGTCGCCGCCAACTCGGACACGGAGCATTTGGCCAAACCCGCCAACGACCCATGTTTTTGGATCAACCCACGCGCCAGCTCAACGGCGTTGATCCCCGGAATGCCCACGCGAAGGAAAATCGCCAACAATTCAGCGTCAGTTAGCGCCGATGCCCCGCGTTTCGCCAATTTTTCGCGCGGGCGATCGTCATCGGGCAAATCGCGAATTCGGCTGTTGAGCGTGGACGGCTCCATGGCTCGAATTTTTCAGGAAAGCCGGCATCGGTCCAGCAAATCATCCAGAAAATGCGTGATTTGCTCCAAGGCGTCCGAATATTGGTTGCCGCCGAGGACGATGAGGCGCCGGCGCGCTTCCACCAAGAGCGATTTGGCGGTGTTGACGGCATTTTCCAACGCGCCCTCATAATCGGCAATATTCGCCAACGCGGAAATGTCGAACGGCTCCTTTTGGACGAGCAGCCGGGAGAGTTTCTCGCGTTGCCGTTCGGTCGCCTCGGCCAGCAAATTCAGGATCGGCAGGGTGAGCTTGCCTTTTTCAAGGTCGGTACGCAGGGTCTTCCCAACCGCCTTCTCATCGCCGATCAAATCCAGGCAATCGTCGTAAACCTGGTAAGCCACGCCGAGTTTACGGCCGTACTCCGCCAAATTTTCGCAAACCGCGGGGCTGGCGCCGTTGGCCTTCGCCCCCAGCTCCGACGCCACCTCAAACAACGCCGCGGTTTTCATCTCGATGATGCCAAAATAGTCGTCCCGGCTGAGTTTCAGGTCGAATCGCCGCTGCGTCTGGATGATCTCGCCCTGGCACACATTTGAGGCGGCGCAGGCGATTTTTCGCGCGATATCCGGATCTTCAAACTCCGTGGAAAGCATGAGCGCGTGGGCAAACAAGCTATCGCCCAGCAGGACGCTCAGTCCATTGCCCCACTTCGCACTCGCCGTCAGCAAATCGCGCCGTTTTTCCGCGCCATCGATGATATCGTCGTGAACCAGCGTGGCGATGTGAATCAACTCCAAAATCGTGCCCAGCCGCGTGTGATCGTGACTCACCTCCCCTACCGCTCCTCCGGCCAAAATCACCAGCGCCGGGCGAATGCGCTTGCCACTGGCCCCGCACACGTAGGAGACATAGCCCTCCACGGCGGGGTCAAAGGCGCGGACCTGCGTTTCGAGATGCGTCTCCACATTCTCGATGTCCGGTTGAATGAGGTGAAAAGGAAACTCTCGCAGCTTGGCCGGCATAACAAAAGTGAGTGAGCGATTGAACCCTTAGTTGGTTACGCGCGCGAAAGCCAGCAGGATCTTCAAATTCGCCAAATTCGCCAGAAATCGTCCCCCGAAAGTTCTTTCGACCCGGCCCCTAACCCGAACAAAATGAGCGGCCTTTGCGGTTACGGATTGGGCCGCCGAATCCTGACAATGCTCTCGCCTTCGCGCTGCAATCCCAACCGGTCGCGGGCTACCGCCTCCTGGTAAGCCGGATCGTCACGCAAAAGCTCGCTTTCCAGCTTGGCGGCGTCGCGTTTTTCGCGCAATTCCGCCTCTTTGGCCTCCAATCTGGCGATTTCCCGGTCCAGAGCTTCCTGACGCCTGAATTCCGGCCAAAATTTGGCGAGGAGCAACCCGATAACCGCCAAAACCAACGTCCAGACGAGCAACCCGCGCAGCTTTGGCCGTTGGCCGAGCCGATGGTCGTAGGTGGGGGCGCTGAATTCGTACGGGCGGCGTTTCATGGGCTAACTACACGTTCATGCGGCCGCCAAAAACGGCGTTGTCGCCCAATTGTTCCTCAATCCGCAGAAGCTGGTTGTACTTGGCCATGCGATCGCTGCGGCTCATGCTGCCAGTCTTGATTTGGCCCGCGTTGGTGGCCACGGCGATGTCGGCAATCGTGGCGTCTTCGGTTTCGCCGGAGCGGTGGCTGATGACGCTGGTGTAGCCGTTGGCGGTGGCCAACTCCACGGCGTCGAGCGTCTCGGTCAAGCTGCCGATTTGGTTGACCTTGACGAGGATGGAGTTGGCGACGCCGAGATCGATGCCTTTGCGCAGAAAATCGACGTTGGTGACGAAGAGATCGTCGCCGACGAGCTGGGTTTGGGCGCCGATTTTGTCAGTCTGCACCTTCCAGCCGTCCCAGTCGTTCTCATCACAGCCGTCTTCGATGGAGATGATGGGGAATTTTTTCTGCAACTCGGCGTAGTAGTCGACCAGCTCCTCGGCGCTCTTTTCGCTGCCATCGGATTTTTGGAAAACGTACTTTCCCTTGCCGCTGTCAAAAAACTCGCTCGAAGCAACGTCCAGGGCGATGAAAATCTCCTCGCCAAGCTTGTAGCCGGCCTTTTCCGTGGCTTGGGCAATGCACTCCAGGGCGTCGTCGGCGGATTTGAGCGCGGGGGCAAAACCACCCTCGTCGCCAACGGCCGTGGACAGCCCGCGATCGTGCAGAACCGCCTTGAGGCTGTGGAAGATTTCCGCGCCAAAACGCAGCGCTTCCTGAAAATTCGGCGCGCCCTTGGGCATGATCATGAATTCCTGAAAATCGATGGGCGCATCGGAGTGAGCGCCGCCATTGATCACGTTCATCATCGGCACGGGCAAGGTTTTCGCGTTCGGGCCGCCAATGTAGCGGTAAAGCGGCAAACCCAGTTGCTCGGCGGCGGCGTGGGCCACGGCCAGCGAGACGCCCAAAATCGCGTTCGCGCCCAGGTTGCCCTTGTTCTTGGTGGCATCGAAATCGATCATCGTGCGGTCGATCGTCGCCTGCTCGGTCGCATCCATTCCCACCAGCTCAGCGGCGATTTTTTCGTTCACGGAACTCACCGCGTTGCTCACGCCTTTGCCCAGGTAGCGGCTTTTGTCGCCGTCGCGCAGTTCCACGGCTTCGTTTTCGCCGGTACTGGCTCCGCTGGGGACGGCGGCGCGCCCGATCGTCCCACCAGCCAGCTCCACATCCACTTCCACGGTTGGATTGCCGCGGGAATCGAAGATTTGCCGGCCGGTGACGTTGATGATTTCGGTGTCGAACATGTTGTTGGGTGTGTTGGTTAAGAAAACTTAGATTTGGGTGAGGATCAATCAACTCAAAAACCCCGGAGTTTGAAAACTTTCGGTTTCCGCGGTTTTTCGCGCCGTTTTTTTGAAGAGCCTGCCCCCATCGTCGATTTCCGGGGCTACCTTTCCGGAATTTTCAGCGCGCGCTCGTAGATTTCGGCCAGCGGGACCGAAACCTCGATCGACTCGATCACCAGTTCGGAATCCAGGCCGCGAATCGCTCGATAACGCCACTCCTCATCCCCGTCTTGGCGTTCGTACACCTCTACGATGGGCTCATCCTGCGATAAAAGGATGAAAGCGCGCAGCGACTCGATGAATTGCGCGTTGAGCCACTTCGAGCCGCGAGTGTCGCCTTCGTTGTTGGGCGAAAGCACTTCAAACAGCGCGGTAGGATTGGTGGCAGTGTGGCGGTTGGGCGACTTTTCTTCCTCTTCGTACTCCATCGGGCCGCAAAAAACGCTGACGTCCGGGTGGAAGCGGTAGGTGGAGGTTTTTACGCGAATTCGCTGATCCGCGGTGAAAGGCTGGCAGGGCTTGCCTTTGAGTCGACCGACCAAAGCCGCCCCGAGATCCATAGAAATCGCGCTGTGGCGAGAAGTTCCTCCGCTGTTCTCAAAAACCTCGCCATCCAGGTAATCGAAACGAGATTCCGACGATTCCTCCAGCTCGTAGTAGGCTTCGACAGACAAATATTTCAGCTGATCCTCGGCGACGGTCATTTCAGGGAACTTTACCGACACCGCGGACATTTGCACGCTCAAAACTGGCCGGAGTCGGCCAAATTGGTTGAAACCGGCGAATTTCAGCCTAACATCGCCACCGCCCGCTCCAAAGCCGCCCACCGGCTGCCGCACCGATGGCAAATTCACACTCCCTAGAGCCCACATCCTCCAAAGACGATGGCTATCAGCCCTTCCGCAGTTTTGCGTTGATCTGGGCCATCACCACCCTCATCCACCAGCTTTCTTTCAGCTTCTGGCTGCAGACCTGGCCCGGCTGGTTGCTGACCTACTGCGCGTTTTTGGTAATCCTGGAGCCGCGCTGTTTCGTGCGATTCAGCGCGTTGATCGCCACCTCGCTGATCAACTGGTTCTACAAGCTGCCGTTCGTGCCCAACCACATGCTGTTTGAGGGGATGATCAACCTGATGATGCTGGTGGGGCTGATTTGGGTGACTTGGCAAAACCGCGGCGACCTGCCGCGCAAACGCGAAATGTTGCGCGAAGCCTGGGTCCGCGGCTGGCCGTTTGCGCTCGGCGTTTTGGTAAAATTCGTGCACCTCAACCTCACCGCGGAGCCGCGCAACCACGTCATCGGCGGCGTAACCACGCTCATCATGGTGGTGGCCATTGGCTCGGCCCTGGCGCGGCAACCGGTGCAGGCGCCGATCATGAGGCGGCAATTTATCGACGCCATCGCGCCGATTTTGCGCATCCAGGTGGTCATCGTCTACTGGTGGGCGGCAATCCAGAAGTGCAACTGGGATTACTGGGACCCCGCCCACAGTTGCGCCGCGCTGTTGCACAAAGAAATCGCCGTGATCCTCCCCGGCGTGCCAGCGGCGATTTGGTCGCAGCATTGCGCCATTTGGGGCTCGCTCATGTTCGAATTTGGCATCCCCGTACTGTTGCTAATCCCAAGATTGCGCGCGTTGGGCTTTCTGGCCGCGGTTTTCTTCCACCTTTGGCTCTCGGTCCATCCGGCGGGCGGAATTTACAGCTTCAGCTCGCTCATTTTCGCCGCGCTCTACCTCTTTTTGCCAAAAGACGCCGCCAACGAGATGCAAGGCATGTGGGCGCGGAACGTGGAGCGGATAAATCCCGCCAACCCGGAAAGAATCCGCAAAATCATCCGTTGGTCGGTCATCGGCCTCTTCGTCGCCGCGGTAGTGTGGCAGGCCTATCTCTACCTCACCCAAGGCCGCACCCGCGAGGTGTTCGAAAACAAGGCTAACCGCATTGGTTTTGCCCTGTGGCTCACTTGGGGGTTCTGGCTGGCGGGCTGCTACCTCATCGCCGTTTGGCGGCACCGGGCCAGTTTCCGCACCTTGCCCAACCGAGCCAGGTGGAACCCCGCCTGGGTCATGATCGTCCCCGTTATCCTCAACGGCTTCAATCCCTGGATCGGGCTCAAAACGCAGACCTCCTTCTCCATGTACAGCAACCTGCGCAGCGAAGGCGACGGCAACCACGTCTTCCTCAAGCGCATCGACCTCTTTCCCCTGCAAAACGACCTGGTGGAATTGGTCGCCTACCAGCCGGACATCCTGGCGCCGCCCGAAAAGCCGCGAAATTTCCAGCAACACGCCAACACCGGCCCGATTTTTCCCTACTTCGAGCTACGCCGCCTCCTCAGCCAACACAAGGGCGATGTGAAGGTGATTTATCGCCGCGGAGGCAAGGATTTGGACGTCGTTCGCCAAGGAAACGTGGTGAGCGGCGACGATCTGCTCTTCAAGCCGATCCCCTGGTATCGCTACAAACTTCTCTGGTTCCGGCGACTGAAATCGCTCGAAGAACCGATGCATTGCACGCACTGAGAAATCCGAAATCCGAAAATCGAAATCCGAAACACGATGTCGAGATTTCGAGTTTGATCCTGCAGATCATTGCGGAGGGACGTCTGGATCGGGCGCGGGCGGCGGTGGCGGAGATTGCGGCTCTTCCGGCTGGTAAACGCCCAACTTAAGCAATCGGTCCATCTCCCGGCTGAAAATTCCGTCGGCCCAGTCGAGTTTTTCGGTTTGAAGCTTGGTTAGGGCCTCGATCGCCGCGGCTTCCAGCCGATCGCCCTCAAGTTCCAGTTTTTCCAGGAGCATGGCCGCATCCTCGCCTTCGGAGCCGTGGCGCAATCGCGCGAGTTTTTGGCGAACCTCAGGATGCGCGGCGTCGATATCGCCGTGTGCCTGGCGCAGCCGCGAGGCGATCAGCGCTTCGGCGCCGGTGAGCAACACCAAGCTGAATTTTTCGCCGTGGCTCTCCGTTCCCGGTTTGAGCCCCGCGGCTTGGCGAAATTCGCCGAAGTGACCGGAATATTCGCCGGATTCGCGGTCGTAGCTGCCGGGAAGCGTCACGCTACCGGCGGAGATGAACTCGAAACCGTCAGGCCGGCTGAAACCCGGCGTAATGTTGTCGAAAAACTGCCCAACGTGCCAACGGTCCTTTGTGTCGTAGCGCAAATCGTTAGGCGATCGCAACGCCGCAACGATTTCGCCCTGGCGGAAACAACCGGGAAACCGGTTCATGCTGTGCGCGGCGACTTCGTATTTGTAGCAGCCGGTGGCCAAAATATTCCCCGATGTCTGCGTCTCAAAGTAGCGCCAGACGTAGTCCGCATTCGGCACGGTAGAGCCGGAAAACGCGGAAATGAGCCCGTCCGGGCGATGCAGCACGCCGGCGACGCATTGAAGCGTGCGATGATCCGGCCGGGCATCGGTTAGGTTGACCGCGGCAGCGCGATTTTTCGCCTCGCCACCCTGCAACCGGCAACCGCGCAGCGCGAAGAGGACATCGCCTTTGTGCTCCGCCGGCTGAAACCGGTTCGCCGCGATCAACAGCTCCAAATCGGCGGCGGTGAGGGCAAAATCGGGTTGGGCGCGGTCGTAGTCCAGGTGACGGTAGAAGGGCGAATCTTCGTCCTCCGGCCAGGTGACGTCATCGGCAGAATCGTTGCCGGCGAGTTGCGTTGGCGCGTCCAGTTGTTCCAGGCCCATCTCGAAAATGTCGGCCTCATCGTCCCGGCGCTTTTGCAAGCCGCTTGTCGTCCACAGCCGCTTCATGGAGCGAAATTGCGCGGGGATAGACCTGAAGTTCCCGCTCGCCATGGCATCGCCGATGGCCTTCATTTCGGAATAGCGCTGTCCCGATCTGCCAAACGATCCGCCGCGATTGAGCACAAGGCTAACCAGCGATCCTCGGCAATCCGGCGGCAATTCCTCCAAGGTCGGCAAATAGCGCAAGGTGTTTTCGTATTGAGCCGGAAGCGTGGAGTTGGCGAAAACGGTTTCCGCGACATCCCAGGGGATTTTGATGTCGGCGAAGCTTTCAACCAGTTCCTTCGCCCGCGCGACCTTCGCATCGCGGCCGGGCTCGGTTGTTTTGAACCCAACGGCGGTTTTGAGGCGTTCGAAGTGCTCCGCGGGGAGATGTTCTTGCCAAAACCGGGCGAAGTCCTCGTCCGAGTAGTAGCCCAGGTCAAACCCAAAACCGATGGTGATACCGGAGGAATACCCGGGCCACATTGGCGCGCTTTTGAAGACCTTTTCGTAGTAAGCCCGTCCGCCGATTTCGTAGTTGATGATCATCTCGTAAGCCGCTTGGCCGATTTTGGCGAACATCGCTTGCCGGGCGGATTGCAACGCCTCGTAGTTCTTCCGTTCTTCGTCGGTGTAACCCAGTTTCTCGGCCACTTTGTCCGCGGAGCCGGCCAGAAGCTCGGCGTCGGGATCGAGCTTGTCGAGCACGCCGGGCAGGATGAAGCCCTTCTCGCTCAAAAACGCGGCGATGGCGAAAAGGCGCTCGTTTTCGCTCTGGCCGCTTTCGGCGTTCAGGTCGTTGATCGCTTCAAACGCCTCGGCCAGGTCGACCGTGCGGCGCTGGCTCATTTCCCGCAACCGCCAAGCTTCGGGACCGCGGAGTTCGGCCTTCGCGGCGAGTTTTCTCAACACGCCGACCGCCTTGGCAACCGGTTCGCGCTCGGCTTCGGGCAATCGCGGAAGCTGCGCGAGGGCCTTGGCCCAGTCGTGTTCGGTCAGGCAGCGACCGAACGCGCGGCGGCCGAAGGATTGGGGTCCGCTGGCCCAAACGGAGGCCTCCGAGGCGTTCTGCAGCTCGAAGCGGCGCATTTTTGTGAGGTGGTCGCTCGTGGTTTGGGAGAAGAGCAACCCGTTCTCCATGGCGAACCAGCCACGCTGCACGTAGCCGCTGAAATCCGGCTTCCAGGCGTCTTTTTCCGCGATCGGGACCAATTCCCACAACCGCACGAGTTGATCCTCGCCGCCTTCGGCCAGCATGGTTCCGGCGGGGCCGAAATCGACGGCCGAGACGGGTTGTTGGCTGATTTCGATGGCGTAGGATTCCGCTTCGGGCGCAGCCAGATCCCAAATTTTCACCGTGCCGTCGGCACTGCTCGTGGCCAGAAGTTGACCGGCGGCACTGACGGCGACGGCCGTAACCCGGGCACGGTGAGCGGGACCAAAGGTTTGCCGGAGCGTCACGCCGTCTCGGCTCCACATTTTGACGGCACCCGATCCGTATCCGGCCACGATGCTGGCCCCGTCAGGCGTGTAGGCGATGGCGGACACATTCTCGCCGGTCGGGTCTTTAGCATCAACCAGCTCCAGATCAGCCAGGTTCCACAGTCGCAAGCCGGCACGCGTCCCAAAACAGGCATGGGCTCCGCTTGGGTCGATGGCGACGCAGCTGGCGCCGACGCGCTCCAGGGCAAATTCGTCCCGCAAATCCGACGACAGGTAGAGCACCACCGTGTTGAAGAGGACGATGAGCCCCTGACCATCCGGCGTGAGGGCGAAATCCCGGATGGGTCCGGTAAATTCCACGCGTTCCCCCTCGCGAAACGCGCCGCCTTCCTCCGCTTGCTCGAAAACGGCCACTCCGCCTTGCTTTCCACCGCTCTCCGGGGGAGCCGCAATCGAGGCGAAAATCCGCCGGCCAGTTCCGTCGAACTCGGCCTTGGCGATGCCGGGCATTTGGATGAGGTCAACGCGTTCGCCCTTGGCCACGTCAAAAATCCGCAGGCAGTCATCCTCGCAAACCGTGAGAAGCCGCGAACCATCGGGACTGTAGGCCAGGTGGATGACGTGCTCCGTGTGGCCGGCGTGCTTGTCATCCGCGGCAAACCGGCGCTGCCGAGAGACCAGAATCCGGCCATCTTCAAAGCCGGCCGCGATTTCCCCGTTCGCCTCCAAAAACGCTACCGAAGTGGCCCGCGACCACGATTCCCGCGTCAAAACTGCCGGTTCCTGATCCTGGTGGGTCCAAATTTGCAGCTCGCCGGTCGGGAGCGCCGCAGCGAGGTTGGCGCCATCGCGGGAAAAACGGAGAAACTTGACTTCTGACTCCCACGAACTCAGCGGCTCCTCCAAATTTGCCATGGCCCACAATTCCACGGTCCCGTCGTCGTAGCTGAGGAGCAGTTGGGATGAATCCGGCCGAAATTCGATCTCTTTCGCCATCGAATCGGCGAGGGTGGCTAGTTCGCCGCCCGTTTCCGCGTTCCACAGCTTCACCGACCGTTGGTCTTCGCCCTGCGGCTGTGGCTGGGACGTGGAACCACCAAATTTCGCCCGTCTGGACCAATTTTGATCAGAGTCTCTGCTTGCAATGAGCCCACAGTGACGATGCAAGAAATACCGGACTCGGGTTTGCAAATCTCAATTGCGCCTTTTGAAGGAACAAGTCGCGCTATCGTCGAACCGTCGTGACTAACGCTGGTGGCTTCGATCGCAATTTCACCGGTCTGTGCCGGAATCGGCTCTCCAACGGTTTCCAGCGATTCCGCGTCGCAAACGTGGAGCGTGCCATCCGGTGATTGGGCGATGATTCGGCCACAGCCGGGGCTGAATTTGATGTGGAACGGTCCCGGATCGTCGGCGGCAAAAGGCAACGTCACCGCGGGATTCGGCGCGCCGGTCTGCGCGTCCCAGCTTTGCAACCGGCCATCGCTGGTGACGGCCAGGATTCTGGTCTCATCGCGGCTGAAACCCAGGTCAAACGCGCGATTTTGGCCGTTGGCCGGAATTCGGGCGATTTGCTTGCCCTCGCCGCTTGAGCCGTTTTCGCCGCTTGCCAAATCCCAGCGCTTGATGACGCCGTCGCTCTCCGAGGCACTCACCAAGGTCTTCCCGTCGCCGGAACGCACCAGATGCGTCACCGGTCCCGCGTGATGCCGGCCCGCGGCACTCGACCAGACCAAAACCGGCGGCAAAAATCGCATCGCGCCGGTCGACTCGATGAGGCGCCGAGCCTCGGCTAGCTCCACCCGTTGGTTTTCGAGCAAAACGGGGTGCTGTTCCTGCATTTCCGTGGACCAATCGGAATTTCGGCCAAACCCATCGAACCCGATGGCCTTGGCAGCCATGATTTGGCGCGCGGGATAAGGTTCGTCGCGCGCTTTTTCCAGCCACAACCGGCCTTGGCTCAAATTGGCCTCTGCCAAGGCTTTTTGCGCCAAATCCGCTTTGTCCTCCGCGTCGTCCCTGGCCTCTTTTACATCGGCCAATGCCCCTTCAGCGATGAGCGCCTTACTAACGCCAAAAACCGCCAACGCCGCGAAAATTCCCAGCGCCGTCACGATGGCCCCGCCAATCGTCCAATGCCGCCGCTTGCGCCCCGAAACGCCGGCTTCCACAAATTCCCGCTCCACCGCCGGCAACCCCTCGCGCCCTAACAAGTCCTCCGCCTGCTGCAATCGCCCCCCGCGCCACAGCGTGTCGCGGCTGTTGGCCCGGTCCGCGCTCCAAACCGCCGCATCGCGCGAAATTTGCTGACGCAGCAACAAATCGGCCCGATTTTCGTCCAGCCACGCCTTCAGCGGCTCCCAGGATCGAAACAACGCTTCGTGCGCCACTTCCACCACGCCGGATCGCTTCACCAACAGGCGCCGGTCGACGAATTGCTCCAAAATGTCGTGCACCGGCTGAAGTTGTTCGCTCTCCCAATTCACCGGCCGGCGCGCGTAGGTCCCCTCGTCGGACAGGCGGGCCATGTGGACGAAAGCGCGGCGCAAGGGCTCGGATTTGAAGGCGCGTTGGGCGCTTTCCAGCAAGGCGTCGGCCTCCCGCGAAACCGCGCCGTCCAAGCCGCCGAGTTGCTCGTATTCGCCGATCGTCAGCTTGCCGTCCTCGCGATAATCGCGCCACAGCACCCACAGCGTGAACGACAGCAGCGGCAGGGCGTCGGGCGTCTCGGTATCGTCGAGCAACCGGCCCGGCAAGCCGCTTTCCAGGTCCAGCGCCGCGAGTTTGGCCGGTTCTTCGATGACGCGCCGCATGCCGCCCGGTTCCATCGACGCCACCGACAGGCTTTCGAAGTCGATCCCGCGCAGGTGGGGATGCCGCTGAAACGCGCCGAGAAAATCCGACCGCATCGTCCCCACGACCATGAGCGGGCAATCGTCCGCCTCCACCGAAGCGCGCAGCAGGCTGAGGAAGCGGTTGGCGGGGTGATCCGGCTCTTCGTGGCCGAGCAACTCCTCGAATTGGTCGATGATGAGCAGCACGCGGGCGTCCTCGTTGGCCGAGGCGCGTCGCAAGCGGTCGCACGCGTCCACCAGCGGCGTCGCGCCGCCAAACGGGCTCTCGCCAGGGCGAATTTGGCCGCAAATCTCGCGCAAATCATCCAGCGTCCAGTCCAGGAAGCTGACCATGCGCGCCTTGACCGGAGCGGGCGGATTCTCGTTCAGATCCTCGAGCTGATCGAGCAGCCGGCTCACGCGTTCGTCGGCGGGAACCGGCGTGGAATCGGGAGCAGCCGGCGCGGCGGGTCCAGCCTGCCAGCGGCGCAATTCTTCCACCAAAAAGCCACGGTTGCCGGTCCGCTGAGCCTGGTCCGGCGCGTGATGCAAGTGGGCGTCGGCCAAGGCGTCGGCCAGTTCCGCAAAGGCATCCTTGCGCGGGCGAAACGGGTCGACCACCAGCCATTGCGGGTCCTTGCGCAGGCGCGGAAGCATCCCGGCGCGAACCAGCGAGGACTTGCCGCTGCCGCTAGCGCCCAGCACCATCATCAAATTCGGCGCCCCGCGATTGACCAGTTCCAACCCGGCGCGCGTCTCGGTTTCGCGGCCAAAAAAGACCGGCGCATCCTGCTCGCGATAGTAGTTGAGGCCGCGGTAGGGCGGATTTTTCGGATCCCAAACCACGCCGGAAATGTCCAGATCCTCCAACCCGCGCCAAAGGCGGGCGTATGCCTCTTCCTCGTCGGAACGCAGGTCGATGTATTGGCGCTCGGTTAGGATGGAGGGAAGCTTGCGCCCGGGGCTGAGCGAGTCGGTTAACAGCGCAAAAATGGGCTTGCCCTCCATCCGCGCCAGGGCGATTTCCGCGAAGCACCAGTGCGACTGCAGGTAGTCGTCGGTGCACCAGGCGATGAGGGCCCGGCAAGCGCGAAGTTTGCGGTAAAGCGTGCGTTCCCAGCTTTTGCCGGCGGGGATCCCGTTGTTAGGATCAAAGTCGAGGAACACGGAGTGGTGGTCCTGCTGCGCGAGGCGGTTTGCGAGGTCCGCGACGGCCTGGTTGTCGGCGGAACTGTGGCTGATGAAGATGGCGCTCATTTCCTGCTACCTTGCTAGGTTGATCGAGATGATCTTGGCGAAGGCTTGCACCCCTGTCAAGAAGGGACCCGCCCCTGGCGCAGTTCATCCCGTCCGGCAGATCAAATGTAGCTCTCCGGCAGCACCTCAAGCTCCGGATCAGGGATGCGCTGGCGAATTTTAAAGACTTCGATGAAATAGAGCACACTCAGGGCCAGGCCGCCTGCCGAACACACCCCTAGCCCGATCCCCAAGGCCACCGGATTCTTCGTGGAAACCAACAACGCCGCCAGGTGAATGAAAACGGCGCCCAAACACATGAAAAGCCCGCTTTTTCGCCCAAAATCGCCTTCCGGCATGGGTTCGTCCTCGGGATCTTGCGCTTCAAAATATGCCTGGAACGAGGAGGCCAGTTTTCGCACCAAAACGTACAACCACACCACGCCAAAAAACGGAATCATCACCAGCCAAATCCGCCCCAGGTGAATGCGCCGGTGTTCCTCCGGAATGCGGAAAAAGGTCATGGTGTAGAGAAACGCCAACACCGCGCTGATGGCCGAAAGGATCGACACGATCATGATAACCGCGATGACGATGATGCCGACGAAGCTCGTCGTGGAGGCGTTCAGTTCGTCGATCGTGGCCTGGTAGTTTTCCGGTTCCATCGCGAGATTTCGCGGCTATTTGGCAGCAACGTAGTCAAAAACGTGGACCTCCTCCAGCAAGGGACGAAGAATCGCCACAAACGCCTGGTGATCCGCGTGCGGGATGTAGGTTTGGAGGCCCGCTTTATCGTTAAAAGTCACCAAAAAACAGTGGGTGTAGCCCTGTGCCAGGCTCTCCTCGACCGTTTGGCTCCTACCCCACTCAAAATCGACGATCGTGTCGATTTTCGAGGGTAATTTGCGAAATTCCGCCTCAATGTGCGCGATTTGCTCGGGCGTGGCTTCTTCCTTGAATTTGAAGAGCACGACGTGGCGAAATTTGCCGATGGAGTCGCCCGCCTGAGCGATGGATGAGAGAATGCCGGCTGCGAAAAGAAGGGTAACGAGCGTTTTGTTCATGCGCCAGATTTGGGGGAGCGCCGGGCTCTGTCCATCGAAAAAAGCGCGAAAGTTTCCGGATGCGGCGGGGGGCGTGAAACACTAACGTCCCCGCAGCATGACCGATCCAAAACTGCTCTGGGAGCGCTACCAAAAATACCTCGTGCGCTACGAGGACGGCGACCTGTGCTTTAGCCTGGACGTGAGCCGCATGGGCTTTCGCGAAGGCTGGCTGCGCGGGATGGAGGCGCAGTGTCAGGCCGCCTGCGAGCACCTGAAAAAGGTGGAGGCCGGCGAACCCGTCAACGCGGAGGAAAATCGGATGGTGGGCCACTACTGGCTGCGCAACCCGGACCTGGCGCCAACGCCGGAGTTGCAACAGGAAATCAACCACAGCGTCGCGGAAGCCAAGCGATTCGCCTCCGTGATTCACACCGGCGTGGTTAGCCCGGAAAAAGCCGAAAAATTCCGCAATTTGCTCCTCATCGGCATCGGAGGATCCGCGTTAGGCCCGCAATTGGTCGCCAATGCCCTGACCGACGGCAACACGCCGCTGAAAACCTGGTTTTTCGACAATACCGATCCCGAAGGCATGGATCGCATTTTGGCGGAAATCGGCCAAAACGGCTTGGCGGAGACCCTGACCGTGGTCACCTCAAAATCCGGCGGCACGCCCGAGACGCGCAACGGCATGCTGGAGGCCAAAGCCGCTTACGAGGCCGCGGACCTCACGTTTGCCAAGCACGCCGTGGCCATCACCGGCACGGAGAGCAAGCTGGACAACCTGGCCCGGGATAAGGGCTGGCTGGAGCGTTTTTCCATGCCGGACTGGATCGGCGGACGCACCAGCGTGACCAGCGTGGTCGGCCTCGTCCCCGCAGCGTTGCAAAAAGTGGACATCGACGCGTTTTTGCGAGGCGCCGCCGCCATGGACGTCATGACCCGGCATCCTGACACGCGCAGAAACGCCGCCATGCTTTTGGCGCTCATGTGGCACTGGGCGGGCGATGGCCGGGGCCGCAAGGACATGGTCATCCTGCCCTACAAAGATCGGCTCGCGCTTTTCGCCAACTACCTGCAGCAGCTCGTCATGGAATCGCTCGGCAAGGAGTTCGAGCGCGGCGATGGCTCGGAAAACGACGAAAACCGCAAACGCGCCGAACAAGGCATCGCCGTCTACGGCAACAAGGGCTCCACCGATCAGCATGCCTACGTGCAACAACTGCGCGACGGGGTGAACAACTTCTTCGCCGTGTTCGTTGAGGTGGCTCGGGGCCGGGAAGGCGACTCCATCCAGGTCGATGAGCCCAACCAGGCCACCAGCGCCGACTTCCTCCAGGGCTTCCTGCGCGGCACCCGCGGTGCGCTCTACGAAAACGGGCGCGAGTCGGTGACCATCTCCATCCCGCGGGTGGATGCCTTTCACCTCGGGGCGTTGATCGCGCTTTTCGAGCGGGCGGTCACGTTTTACGCGGATCTCATCAACGTAAACGCCTACCATCAGCCTGGCGTGGAAGCTGGGAAAAAGGCCGCAGGCGAGTTTTTGACGCTGATCAAGCGCGTTCGCGATCACCTGACATCGATGCGCGGCAGCGCGGTGGATGCGGAGGGCGTAGCAGACGCGTTAGGCGCCGAACCGGAGGCCGTCTACCACGTTTTGAACCACTTGGCGGCCAACTCCGACGTTACCCAGTCATCCGGCGCAACCCCGGCCGACGATCGCTTTACTCTGCCGTTTTCGTGAAGTGCGCCATCATCGATGCAGCCTTCCCCGGCTTGCTGAGTCTGTTTGCGGGGGGCTGCATGGTCCATTCCGCAACCGGGGGCGAGCAAATCACGGTCTTTTTCTTGGCCATCATGCTCGCAGGGGCGGCTTTTATCACCGGTTGGGTATTCGCGGTTTGGAGGGTCTTCCTCAAGCGCCCGGTCAAACCGGCCATCTTGTGCGCGAGCGCGTCCCTTGCCGTCATTATTTCGGTAGCGGCGACGAATTGGCCGCTACGCGTTGCCTATGCCATGTCGCGGGACGGGTTTGATGCGCTGGCACAGCAAATTCGCACCGGAGACAACGTTTCAACGCCGGTGCGCTCCGGACTTTTTGTCGTTCGCCAGGCGGAGCTGTCGCGTAACGGGATCGTCTGCCTCTGGACGCATCCGAACCCGTCGGGAAGCACGGGATTCGTCCAATGCCCGCGCGATCACGTGCCCTTCAACCTGTGGTCGATCGTCCGGTTGGACGACAACTGGCAGTTCATTTCGGAGGACTGATTCAGCCTCCTAATCCTGGCTAACTCGGCTCCGTGGGCTCGTAATCGCAAATCCGGCGCACGATTTCCTTGGGATCGTCAGAAACGGCCAGCCAGCGGTGGTAATCACGGCCCTTGGCGAGGCGTCGCAGGGTGGGAAAAATCCGCGTTTTCTCCACGTAGTGCTCGCGGCCCAGAAAAACCATCGGGCTAACGAATTGAAACGTGCCGTAGTGGTTTTGGGTCGCGTCCATGAACACCTCCTGCGTGGTTCCCGCACTGCCCGGAGCGTAAATGACGCCGTGGTGCGCGATGGCCAGCAACCCGTCTTCGCGGATGGAGTTGGAGAAATATTTGGCGATGTGGGCGCTGAAGAGATTGCTGGGCTCATGACCGTAAAACCAGGTGGGAATAGCCAGGCTGGAGGCGCCTTGCGGATGTTGCTCGATCACTTGGCGGGCGGCATCCACGTAGCCGTCATCCGTGTAAACCGGGGCCCGTTTTAGCTTGGTTAGGGCCTTGCGAAGCTCGGTTTTTCGCGCGTTGGCAAAATAGGCGCCCAGGTTGGCGGCTTCCATAATTCCCGGGCCGCCGCCGGAGGCGATGAAGTAGCCTTTGCGCGTCAAATCCCGCGCAATTTCGGCGACTTTCGCGAAAAACGGGTCGCTGCGCGGGGTGCCGTGTCCGCCCATGATCGCCACGACGCGTTTTGGCCCGCCGTCTTCAATTCGCCCCTCCAAAAGGTCGCGCAACGCGTCGTCGATCGCGTGATCGTGGAGGCGTTGGACCAGCGCCTCGAAAATGTCCGGCGTGCTGCGGCCGCGTTCGACAAAATGCCGGTAAATCCGCAAATCCAGGTCGTCGCGAGCCAATTCCTCGCGCGTGTAAAGTTGTGGGCGATAGGGCCGGTAGGGCAAGTGGTCAAAACGCGGAAAAATCAGCGCATCGCGCTTCATCAGGTCCAATTCCTGGGCGTCATCTCGAAAGCGGCAACCCAGAAAAACCGCGCCGCTCACCTTGACCTGCGACCAATCCTGCTTCACCCGGCCCAAATCCAGGCCCTGGATGACGCAACCACGCAAATCGCGGCCCCGGTCGAGATAATCCCGCAACGTATCGATTTCGTGGATCTCATTCATCGGCGAAAGCGTGGTAACCACGCAAAAGGCCGCGCGTCAACAATTCCGACTGAACTGACGCGAGAGTCTGTCATGTTGAAAACCCGCCATGGCGCAAAACGAAGACGACGACTGGAATCGCCTCATCCACCAAGCGCGGCAAGGGGAATCCTCCGCCGGGCAAATCCTGGTCGAGCGGCTCTATCCCACGGTCATCCGCATCGTGCGCAATCACCGCCCCTTCGCCATGGACGAGGAAGACCTGGCGCAGGAAGTTTTTCTGAAAATGTTCGCAAAACTCCACACCTACCGCGGTTTGCAGCCGCTGGAGCACTGGGTCTCGCGCATCGCGCGCAACACCTGCTACGATCACCTGCGCAAGCAGCAACGCCGCGGGGAATTGCGCTACGCCGACCTGGGGGAAGAGGAAACCTACGTTTTGGAGGCGATGCTCTCCAAAAGTGCGGATTCCGACGACATGCTCGACACCGCGGAGGGAGTGAGCGAACTTTTGAACCGGCTTCTCGCCACCCTCAAACCCGCCGAGGAACGCGTTTTGCGGATGCTCGACCTGGAGGAGATGTCCGTGAAGCAAATCGCCGCGCAGCTCGGCTGGGGCGAATCGCGAGTCAAAGTCACCGCCTTCCGCGCCCGCAAAAAACTGCGAGCCACCCTGGAAAAGCTGGAACCGGAGCTAACGCATGAAAAGTGAGCCAAATTCATCCCTAAAACCCGAAAACCGGGGCGAAAATGCCGATTTCGCCGAAAACGCCGATTTCGAGCCCTGGACTCGCCTCACCGCGGTTTTTCGCAAACTCTTCGCACCGCCAGATCAGGACGATTCCCCGCCTCTCGGCTTCGCGACCCGCGTCGTGGCCCAGTGGCAGGTTTGGCGCAAAAACGAGCTGTTTCGCGCTTGGGAACGCATGTCCATCCGCACCGCCATCGCCTGCTCGGCCTGCGCCGTGGTTTTTGGCCTCTTCACCTTTGCCCACGAACAAACGCAGCGGCATCAGGAACTGATCGTCGCCCCTCCCACACCTGAATTGGAAGCTGAGACCACCGCCGGAAAATGGTCTGGCGGCCCCCGAAACCCATGATGAAGCGCTACTGGAAAATCGTCGCCGCGCTGCTGGTCATTTTGATCGCCGGCGGGGGAATTGGCTACTCGCTGGGCATCCGCAAATCCCAGCAACGTCACCGCAACATGGGCAAGCCGGAGGGATGGTCCATGATGATGATGCGTCGGCTCGACCAAGAGCTGGATTTGACCGACGAGCAAAAAACCGCGATTCGCCCCATGCTCCGGGAAACCGGCGCCACCCTGCATCAGCACCGCCGGGAAGCGATGATGAAGAGCTGGGAGGTGATTCGCGGCTTTTACGAGCAACTGGAGACCCACCTGAGTGCCGAACAGGTCGAGCAACTCAAGACCTCGCGCCAAAGGATCAAGGAACGGCTGCAAAATTCCGGCGGACGCCCGGGCAGGCCCGGAATGCGGCCCCCGGGCCCTCCTCCGCGCGACAAGGCGCCAAAAAGTTAAGCCGAAAAAAGGCCAAAAACGGGTCGATTTGGCCGAAAAGATCAAAACCGAACCAAAACTGGGGTAAATGAGGCAAAAACCGGGGCCAATCATGCTTTTTAGGTGAAAATTGGCCGCGAGCCCCGGCCGGATCAAAAATGCGAAAAGGCTAACCGCGATGTTGACATTTTTTCCATGGAAATTATAATTTTCATGGTTGCGCCCGATTGATTTAGCGTCGCTGTCCCCCAGATATGAAGCAACTCACTCTCTCTCACCGTCCCGCGGCTCAAGGTATGCCCAAAGGTTCCGAAACCATCGTCTTCGTAGAGGACGAAGAAATGATCCGCACCCTCTCCCGCCGCGTTTTGAACTCGCTGGGCTACGAAGTCATTACCGCAACCGACGGCGCCTCCGCCTTCCAACTGGTCAAAGATTTCCCGGAGCGCATCGATCTCATCCTCAGCGATGTGGTCATGCCCAAAGTTCAAGGACCGGAATTCGTGAGCCGGGCCCGGGAGGTGCGCGACGACTTCAAGGTGCTCTACACCACCGGGCATTGCCTGGAAGGCGCCCTGGGAGACGCGTTCAACCTCGCCCCGGAGGAGCGCTACGCCGAGGTCCTGACCAAGCCCTACACGCCGGAGCAACTCGCACGCCGCGTGCGCCGGGTGCTGGATGAGGCTGAGGAGGCTGCTTGAGCCTCGCCTCGTTTTTTTCGCAGGTTAGGTTAGGCGGATTCCACCGCGGCAAATCGCCCGAAATCTGCGTTTGACAGGGCAAATGCCGCCTCGTAAGGTCGCCACCCCTCAAAACGGGGGAATTTTCGTCAATTTGACCGCGAAATGAAGACTTTTTCAGCCAAGGCGGAAGAGGTGCACCGGGAATGGTGGATCATCGATGCCAAAAACCAGGTTTTGGGCGATGTGGCCGTCCAGGCCGCGCGATTGTTGCGTGGCAAGAACAAGCCCATTTTCACCCCGCATTGCGATACCGGCGATTTCGTCATCGTCATCAACGCCGCGGAGGTGAAGCTGACCGGCAAAAAGGAGGAGGAAAAAATCTACACCCGCTACAGCGGCTATGTTGGCGGTCAAAAAGTGGAAACGCCCCGCCAGGTCCGCGCCAAGCATCCGGAACGGCTGGTGGAACGCGCCGTGCGGGGCATGATTCCCCACAACCGGCTGGGCCGCGCCATTTTCAAAAAACTGCGCGTTTACCCCGGCGCCGAGCACCCTCACGAAGCCCAGCAACCCAAGGTATACGAGCTGAAAACCAAAAAAGCCGCCGCCTAATCGCCTAACCTTTCCTGAATTATGGCTGATGTCTTCCAAGCTACCGGACGCCGCAAAACTTCCATCGCGCGGGTCATCATGACCCCCGGCGCCGGCCAAATCACCGTCAACGACCGCGCGTTTGAGGATTATTTCCCCACCGTGGCGCTGCAAAACAACCTCCTGCAACCCTTCCACATCACCAACCTGATGAAGAAGTACGACGTCAAGGTCACCACGAGTGGCGGCGGTGTGAACGGGCAAGTAGGCGCCATACGGCTGGGAATTTCCCGGGCCCTGATCAAGGCCGACCCGGAATTGCGCGCCGCCCTCAAGGAGGAAGGCATGCTACGGCGCGACCCACGCGCCAAGGAGCGCAAAAAAGCCGGTCAACCCGGGGCTCGCAAGCGGTTCCAGTTTTCGAAGCGCTAACCCGCCCGTTATTTTGCAGGGACCAAAAGGACGCAAGGGACCAAAGTAACGGCGTTCCCAAAACGTCCTTTGAGTCCCTTAGGTCCCTTCTGTCTGCGCCGCATTTTCGCGCGGTAACCAACCAACCTCCCCAAACTACCGCAGCCGCTGAATTTTCGCCCGCGCGTCGGCGACGCTCATGTTGCGGAGCTGGGATTCCAGGTTCGTTTCGCCGGTTATCGCCTCCAGCGAGGTAATGGCTCGCTCCGTGGTCACGGGCCGGTGTTGGGCCAAACTCGCCATCAACCGGGAAGGCACGCGATTTCCGTGCCGCTTGATCAAATCGTGCCAAAACACGAAGGCGAGCGCGTATCCCGGGCTGTATCCGTGCTTGGCGATGCCGCGGTCGAATTTTCGCCGGTGAAAGGCCCGGCCCGGCACAGCCTGAAAGGTGGTCAGCAGATCCACGTTGCCCTCGCGCACCAACGCCGGGGAAAGCCGGTCGCGATACTCCGGTCCCAAGCCGTAGAGCCGCCAACTTGCGTATTCCGCCAACCCGTCGCCAATGAAGCGGTTGCGCGGGTCGCGATAGAGCGAGAGACGTGATTCGATTGTGGATTCGACCCATTCGTGGATGTTCGTGCGCACGAATTCTCCACTCCTCCATTCCTCGCGAAAACACATCCACGTGGAGTCATAACCCGGAGCCGGCACGGTCATGTAGAGCACATCGCGCTGGCGTTCGGGACCGACGATCACCGCCCAGCGCTCCGGCTCCAGCCCCAGCAAACTGCGCACCTCCCGCCGCGCCCGGTTGAGTTCGCGCAGCACCTTCCTGGCCAGCGCCGCATCACTGGGTTGGTAAAAAACGGCCACCCGGTCGTCGCCGATTTTTTGCCGTTTTACCGCGGAACTGACCTCCACGTCCTCAATTTGCCCGTGAATGGTGGCGGTTAGGCTCACCACGGTGTCGATGCCGGGCGGATTGGCGTGCATGACGGGGTTTGAGAGCAGCAGGTCCTTGGTTACCGGCACCATCACCTGGCCCGAGGTGTTGCTGCGCAGCACCATGGGCTGCGGCCGGGTGTTGAGGATGAGTTCGGCGTTTTTCGCCGGTTTGCCGGTTTGGCGGTCCACCAGCGCGACGGGAAATTCCTCCAACACGCTGGCTGAGACGTTCATTCGGTCCAACGGCTCAAAAAGGTCCTTGTAGCGGGGCTGGGTTGCGCATCCAGTCAAAAAACCGAATACCAGGAGGAGAAAAATGTGAGGAATGGCGCGCACGGGAGGGAGGTTAGCAAGTTTTTGACGGAAGCAAACGCCGAATTCAGTCGAGAATTCGGAATTCAGCGGTTGAGAGCAGCGCCTGGCAGAACGCAGCCAATCCCGGGTTGGAATCGCGCGATGCGAGAAATTCCCGCGCGAGGCGCATTTCATCCGCGCCAGGCTCGCGGGCAAAACAGAGCCGATAAGCCAGCAAAACGCGCGTTTCGGCGTCGTCGGCCGTTTTTTTCAGGTGCTTGGCCAAGGCGGCGGCGCGTTCCAGCACAAACGGGCTGTTCATGAGGTAAAGCGCCTGCACCGGCACGTTGGTGGTGTCGCGCCGGCCGGTAACCAGGCTTGGCTCGGCAAAGTCGAACAATTCCAGCACGTCCGGCAGCCGGTCGCGCACCACCGGCAGGTAGACAGAGCGGTAACGGCAGCCGTCGAGGTCGCGCGGGAGCTTTCGGTTGAAGCCGAACAACGCCACGGACTGACCGCGAACCTCAGCCACGAGCGAACCCGGCCGCCGGGAAACATCCAGCTCGCCGGAGACCGCCAACATGGCATCGCGGATGGCTTCGGCCTCCAGCCGCTGCTTGTGCGCGCGCCAAAGCCAGCGGTTGTCCGGATCCAGCAAAAACGCGTCCTCGCGCCAGGCTGAGCTTTGACGGTAGGTCCGCGAAAGCACGATTTCCCGGATCAACGCGCGAATCGACCAACCTCCCTCCTGAAATCGCAGCGCCAGGTGGTCCAGCAACTCCGGATTATCCGGACGCTGGCCGGTGAAGCCGAAATTGTCGGCCGAACGCACGATTCCCTCCCCGAGCAAATGCTTCCAAACGCGATTTGCCATGACCCGCGCGGTTAGCGGGTGATCCGGATGCGTGAGCCAGCGCGCCAATTCCAGCCTGCCGCTGCGATTTTGCGGCGGAGTCTCCGCTCCCGCCAATGCGATGACCCTCGGGAAGCCGCGCGGCACGACGTTTCCCGGTTTGCCGATCTCTCCGCGTTCCAGCAGCGGCGCGTCGCTGATTTTCTCGCGATCCAGCGCCCCCATGCACAACGGCAGCGCGTTGCCCCGATCGTCCACCGTCTCCAGCTTGCCCTCGATTCCGCCCCTGCGCCAGATGATCCGCAGGGCATCGCGAAGCGACTTCACGCCGGCGGCTTCTTCGGCATTCAGCGCGGCCAAATCCGCCTCCAACCGGCGCACTTCCGCCACCGGGATGGGGGGATTCGGGATCAGTTGACCATCGATGTTGGGAAGCGCGATCAAGTCGCCGCCGACATTGTTTTCCGAATCAATCCAGGTGCCGAAAAACGTCTCCGTGCTGCGAAAAATCCCGGCCAACGCGTAGTAGTCGCGCATGTGAAAGGCATCGAACTTGTGATCGTGGCAACGCGCGCAAGCGATCGATTGCCCCAGGATGGCGCGGCTCACGGTGTCGATCTGCTCGTCGACCAAATCGGCGGCAAACTGCTCGTCGTTCATCTCGTTCAGCCCCTTGGCGCCAAACGCCAGAAATCCGGTCGCCATCAGCAAACGGGCGCGTTCTTCGTCCGAATCGGCGGGCAGCAAATCGCCGGCGAGTTGCTCGGTTAGGAAGCGGTCGAAGGGCGTGTCCGCGGCGAAGGCGTCGATCGCGTAATCGCGCCAGCGCCAAGCGTGAGGAAAGGTGATGTTGGCCTCTTTGCCGCTGGATTCGGCGAAGCGGGCCACGTCCATCCAATGCCGCGCCCAGCGTTCGGGATAACGCGGGGAACTCAGCAGCAAATCCACCTCGCGTTCCAGCGCGGCATCCAGCCCCAACGCCTCGATTTTCGCCAAAAAGTCACCCGCGGCTTTCGGCGGAGGCGGAAGGCCGATGAGGTGAAAATACAACCGGCGCAGCAGCACCGCGGGACCGGCATCCGGCGAGGGTTGGAGGCCGTTTTGCTCCAAATTCGCGAGAATGAAGCGATCCAGCGGACGTTTCGGCCAACTTGCGTGCTTCACCGGCGGGATTTTCGGCTCGGCCGGCTTTTGGAACGCCCAAAACTGCTTCCCAGCATCCAGGGTAACCGGCGGCGCGCCGATTTTCGCGATTTCCGGCTCCAACCGCGGATCCGGCGCTCCCATTTCGATCCAACGGCGAAAATCCGCGACGATCGCCGGCGAAAGTCGAGCTTTGTTCGGCGGCATCGTCAAATCCGGATCATCGTGGCGAATCGCGGCCAAAAGCAGGCTTTTTTCCGCCTCGTGCGGCACGATCGCCGGCCCCTGGCTCCCGCCCTTGCGAATTCCCGCCCGTGAGTCCAGCAGCAACTCGCCCTTCGATTTTCCGCTCTCGGCGGAGTGGCATTTGTAGCAATGGCCGGCGAGAACCGGCCGAATTTTCGCCTCAAAAAACGCCACACCGGCTTGTTCCGCGGCAGCGGGCAAAACGCTGGAGAGGAGGACGGCGGCGGTCGAAAAGGGATAATTCATGGCTCGATTTCTCGATCGCCCGCCGGATTCTCCGTGGTGACGCTCTGGTAGTATTTCCCACATGCCGTGAGATTTCCGTTTTCATCAAAAAGCGCGGAACTTGTCCCCACGGCTTTATCGATAGCGAACGAAAACCAGGCGTAACCGGCGATCCAGTTTTGTTCTTCCAGCCATGGCAACACTTCCTTCATAAACGCCAAAACTTCTTTTGCGCTAAAGCGATGATCCGCCAGAGACTTGGCCGACCAATCGGCCGGGCTAAACTCGGTGACGAGCAGGGGTCTGCGGCCGTATCTTTCGTAAATTTCAATCATCCTCGCTTGAAAAGCAGACGGGCTCGTTCCTCCATACCAATGGACGCCTATGTAATCTACGCGGTAGCCGCGTTTGTCGGCTTCAGACATAAAATCACGCATCCATGTTCCCCTAACTCCCTGCGTGCTGGCATCCACATCGCTAAGCGGGTTCGCACAGGCTGGACTACACAACGGAACACCCAATTCTTCCAACAACGGCCAATATTTCAGCGCCTCAGTGTAGGGCATGTTTGCCTGGTCATCTTTGTCAGGTTCATTGAAGCCCAGGGCGCGTTTTGCCAATCCGGATTCTATCTGCGGAACGATAGTCGCCTGCAAATGATGTTTGAATTTTTCCACCTCCCACGCTCCCCACGCCATGGGCACGAATTCCATGCCGGTAGGCTGTTGCGCGATTCTCTCCATCCCCCAAGAATAGTTCCAATACGCCTTTAGCGCTTTAACCTTTGGCAGGTTCTCTTCCCACGTTTCACCTTTCTCTTCTCCCGGCGGTCTGAACGCGAAACAGACCCCCTTTTTTCCGGGAAGCTTCAGGGACGGTTTCAGTGGCTCGGTCTCCAGCGAAATTTCTTTCTGCGCGCCCGGCGCAAGCTCGCGAATCCGATCGCGTGCCGCATCTGCCGGTTTCCACCACCATCCGTTCGCATCCCAGCATTGCCCGAACTTGTAATCGGCCAGCAATGCATGGTAGGCAGCCAAGGCTCCCTTTTTATCGCCTTTCATCCTGAGGGCCTCGCCTTTCATCCACAGAAGTGTGGCCACTTCATTCAGGATTGCATACCCCTTGGTTTCATGGGCGGACGGATACGCCGCCAAACTACCGTTCATTTTCTTTGCTCCAGCGCCCCAAACACGGGAAGCGCGGTTGGCGTGCTCCACAACCGCGTCCCAGTCCTTCGCCGCAAAGGATTTCCACGCTTTTCCCGTGACTTGCCACGCTTCTTCGGCAAATGTGCCTGGCGCGAAAAAAAGGAGGCCAAGGATGGTGAGTCTTCCTGTCATTTCGACAATTTGCACGGCTCTACCGAAAGCCAAATTCCCAATCTCGTCGAATTTTTGTCGAAATTTTCGTGGTATCGTCATTTGCCGGTTGAGATGCACGCGGCTAGCCGTTGACTTGCCATCGCGCTCCGTCCGCGCTAAAGCTGGCGCCATGAAACCGCTGTTTTTCGCGATCGTTCTGGGTTTAACGGGAGTTTTCGCCCATGCCGCCCAGTCCCGCAACATCATCCTCATTTTGACCGACGATCATCGTTACGACGCGATGGGTTTTATGGGGCATCCATTCCTAAAAACGCCGAATCTGGATCGCTTGGCGGAAAACGGGGCCCATTTTCAAAACGCGTTCGTCACGACCTCCCTGTGTTCGCCGAGCAGGGCGTCGATCCTGACCGGGCTCTATGCGCATAACCATCGGGTTGTGGACAATTACAACCCGGTGAACGAGGAACTCGTCTTTTTTCCGCAATTGCTCCAAAAAGCCGGCTACGAAACGGCGTTTATCGGTAAATGGCACATGGGCGACGAAGAAGATCCGCAGCGCGGTTTCGATCATTGGGTCAGCTTCAAAGGTCAGGGCATTTATTGGCCGCACGAGGAGGGTTTGAAGGTAAAGGGGCGCTATGTCCCCCAGGCATATAAATCCGGGATTAACGTCAACGGAGAGAACGTGGACCAAAAGGGATACATCACCGATGAATTGACCGATTATGCGCTGGAATGGCTCGATGCCCGCGATGGCGAGGAGCCATGGTTTCTTTATTTATCGCACAAGGCCGTTCATGCGGATTTTCTCCCGCCAAATCGCTACGCCTATCGCTACGAGGAAGAAACCATACTGCTCCCCAAAACGTGGGCGGACGATCCGCAAGCTTTTACCGGCGTACCGATGTGGGTCAAAAACCAACGCAACAGCCGACACGGCGTGGAGTTTGCCTACTACACAAATCTGGACATTTCTGCATACTACAAGCGCTATTGCGAGACCATTCTGGCCGTGGACGACAGCGTGGGTCGGTTGTTGCAACACCTGGAGCAACGCGGCGAATCAAAGGACACGCTGTTGCTCTACCTGGGCGACAATGGCTTCCTTTTTGGAGAGCATGGATTGATCGACAAACGCTGCGCTTACGAAGAATCCGTGCGCATACCGATGATGATGCATTGCCCGGATTTTATCACAAAAGGGACGAAAGTGCCCAACGTCGTAGCCAACATCGACGTTGGGCCCACGTTACTGGATGCCGCGGGCCTGGAAACGCCCGAATTCATGAACGGACGCAGTTTTTTGCCCTTGGCGAAGGGTGAAGATGTGGAATGGCGCGATTACCTGCTCTACGAGTACTATTGGGAGCGCAATTATCCCCAAACACCCACGATGCATGCCTTAATCGGCAACCGGTTCAAATATATTCGCTATCACGGCATTTGGGACACCGATGAGTTGTACGATCTGGAAAACGACCCTCACGAACGCACCAACCTCATCAATGTGCCGGATCATGCCGAGCGCATCGCGGCGATGAACGCGCGTTTGTTCCAAATTTTGGAAGAAACCTCGGGAATGGACCTCCCGCTCGTCGGCGACCGCGGAACCAAGTTCCACCACCGCAAAACCGGAGGCACAAAAGGCGCGCCGTTCCATAAGTGGATGCTCCGAGAGGCCGGGACCAGCGGCCGCTAAAAAATTTGCCGCCGCGCCGTGCGAGAGGCGATTGCCCGGAAATTCGAGCTGAAATTCGCCCGGTCCGGCAAGGTTTCCACCCGCCGCCTGAAGCATCACCGGTGGGCGGAAACCAGGCGCCGGGAGATTTTCGACTTTTCTGGCTTTACCTAACGGATTCTTTATCCATGATGGGCGACACCCAACCGACAACTATGAACGAGGAATGGTTTATCTACACAAACGGCGAAAAATCCGGGCCCATGCCGTTCGATCAACTCAAATCCAGACTCCAGAGCGCTGATGCCGGCTCCGGAGAGACGCTAGTGTGGTCCGAGAGCACCGTGGAGTGGGTCGCGCCATCCAAAGTGCCGGGATTGCTGGATGACGCCGGCGCCGCGGCCGCGACTCCCACCAGCGCCCCGCCCGTAGCGGCTTCCACGCCAATTGCGCCCGCAGCAGCATCCGGCGAGCCCCAGGGAAGCGGTCCGCTCAACCCCTACGCGGCTCCGCAGTCCCAAATTCAGGCTCCCGGAGCCACGCCGGGAGAAGTCGGCAACCATCAGTTGGACCTGGGCCGCGCCATCACCCAGGCGTGGGATGCTTGCACCCTACACGTAGGGCCGGTGATCGCGGTTGGACTCATCTACATGGTGGGAGCGATGGCGGCTTCCCTGCCGATGCAATTTGCAGCTCCGATGCTCCAGAACGACCCCTCCAACCCCATGGTTTGGGTTTTGGTCGCCGTGCTCTACATCCTCAACATTTTGGTTTCCACCTTTCTGGGCGTGGGCATCATCAAGTTCATGCTGAACCTGGTGCGCGGAAACGGGGCGAACATCGGCGATCTTTTTGGAGGGGGGCCCTACTTGTTGCGGATGCTTGGGGGTGGGTTTTTGGCTTTCGGGGCGATTATGGCCGCCTTCGTCCCTGTTGGCGTCGTGGCGGGGCTCTTGGGCGAGCAAGGCCCGGCTATTGCGGCCGTTTTGATTGGGGTGTTGACGATCGCGCTCATTTACTTCATGACCCGCCTTTTTTGGTTTGGTTACCCCATTGTCGATCGGGGAGCCGGCCCCATCCAGGGGTTCAAGGACAGTTGGAACATGACTCGCGGCAATTTCTGGCGCATCATCCTGGTTTACCTGGTGGGCATGGCCGCTTACATGGCGGGAATGCTTGTTTTCTGCGTTGGCATCTTTTTCACGCTGCCCCTTTTCTTTGCCATCCTCACCGCGTCATACCTGATCATGAGCTATGGCGAGGAATCGCTGCCACAGCTCAAAAACTAGGGGTACGGTTACAAATTGCGGCGCAAAAAGTAAGCGACCGGCCGCGAATTCATGGGGGAAAATGATCGCCTGAACCGGCGGTTTTTGGTCGATCGCGCAGGCGCGGTCCGCGCGATTCCAAAATCAGCCCAATTTTTTAACGGCGACTAAACAAACCCCGCGATGCCCGACGATAAACCTGCAAATACCGACCCTACTCCACCTTTGGAATTAGATTGGGAACAGCTTTACGACCAACATGTCAAGCAACTGGTGCTCTACGCACGACAGTGGTTGCCCAGCATGTCCGATGCGGAAGACGCGGTGCAAGACGCCTTCGTCCGCCTCATCAAATCCCCGAAGCAATTCGATGAAAGGCCCGTTCCCATTCTCTACCAAGCCGTGAAGTGGGCCGCTCTGGACCGGATCCGCTCTAGCGAACGCCGCCAGAAACGCGAAGAGATCAGCACGATGGACTACGAACCAATCAGCCTGTTTGAGGACAACCTGGAAAAGCGCGAGCGCAATGAGGCGCTGGCCCGTTCGATGCAGGAATTGCCCGAAGAACAGCGCGAGGTGCTGCACATGCGCGTTTGGGGTGAGCTGGGCTTCCGCGAAATTGGCGAATCCCTCGGTATTTCCATCAACACCGCAGCCAGCCGCTACCGCTATGCCTTGAAAAAGCTTGGTGAGTTGCTGGACGCCCAAGAAATGACCGCATGAACGTAGAAATTCAACCTTTGGAACCCCGCGAAGCCGCTTTGGAGCAGGAGTTGCGTGCATTAGCCCCGCTCAGCCCGTCCGGCGGGTTAAAGGAGCGCATCCGCCAGGCCGCGCGGGATTTGGATGCAAATCCCACCGCCACAATTGCCCCATCCGCCGTGCAACCGGAGCGAAGAAACGTGATTGAGGCGCCGTTTTGGCGTCGGCCGGGTTTGGTGGCCGCCGCCGCTGTTTTGGTGGCCGGATTATTCGCCGCAAAGCTTTTTTTTGCGCCGGATGCCGCGCCGGACACACATGCCAACATCACCGGCGATCCCGAGGATGAGCTGATCATCTGGAGCAACCCGCCCAAGGTCGATCCCTCCCCGTTTGCGCTCAAAAATCAGGTTTTGGTCAGTCAGGAAAACGACGGAATTGTGGAAGACGAACACGGCCGCCCGGTTTGGAAAATCCGGATCAAGGTGCTCGACCGGAACTCCGCCCAAACCAACGCCGTACCGGTGGAACGCACCCTTTTCGTGCCGGTTCAGCACGATTGACCGAAAAATTTTCGAAACTCGAAATCCGACCCCTCGAAAAATCCGAAAATCCGCAACCCAACCACGCCATGACAACCATCACCGTTCGCTTTTTCGCCATCCTCAGCCTCGGAGCCGGAATTGTTTGCGCCCAAGAAGGCGGTCCCGAAGACCGGCCTCCCAAACCTGAGATTGAGATGAAAAAAGAGGCGTTTCTGGGCATCGCAACTGGACCGGTTCAGGAAAGTCTCCGCGCCCAACTCGGCATCGACGAAGGCGTCGGACTCATCGTGCATCACGTGCATGAGGACAGCCCCGCCGCCCAAAAACTTGAGGCCCACGACGTGGTCACGAAATTTGACGACCAAATCCTGGTCAATCACGACCAACTCGCCGTGCTGGTTCACAACGCGGGAATTGGCACGAAAATCAACCTCACCGTCATCCGTCGCGGCGCGGAACAAACAGCGGCGGTGGAATTGGGCGAACGCGAGGTGCCGAAAGACCGGCCTCTTTTCCAGTGGCGCCACGGCCGCGGCGAGAACATCGACGAGCACCTCGACCGCGCCCAACGCGGCATTCACGACGCCTACGAGCGCGTTCAGCAGCAAATGCGCGAGGCCCGCGAGCGCATGGAACGCGCCAGAAAAGGCGAGGAAGCTCCCGGACGGCCCCGAGGCGAACGCGGCGACCCCAGGCGGCCCGTTCCTCCTCCCGAAGGACGGCGCAACGATGGCGATGGCGAACGCGGCGAACGGGATAATCCGCGGGAAGCAGGCGAGCGCGGCCCGGGCGAAACGCCTCGCCGCGAAGGCGGCCGGCCAGCGCCAGCCGAGGCGGATGAAGATGAAGCCGATGAAGGCGATGGCGAGCGCAAAGCCGCCCCGGAACGGTCGGAGGTATTGTGAGGGGGCCTAACTCAGACACGAAAACATCGCCATGAGCGAAGACCCCCCACCTCCCCAACCTCCGATCGAACCCGAGGCCCCGGAAACGCCCAAACCTGAGCCGCGACCGGGCTCTCCGGAGCGCGTTCGCGAGGCATTCGACGATTTAAAGGATGCCGCGCAACGCGCCTGGGATCACGCGATGAACGAAGCCCGCCAATCCGCCGACGACGCCGCGCCCAAAGTGAAGGAAGGGCTGCAACGCGCCGCTGCCGAGTTGGTCTATGATTTGGCCTACGCCACGCAATTTGCGTCCACCGTGGTCAAAAGCATCGTTTCCGACACCGCCGCGGACGCCAGCAACAAGGGCGCGGCCGCCGGAACAGAAGCCGCCAAGGAATTTTTGCGAAAACGCGGGGCAACGGCGGAAACCGCGGAAGAGCCGGGCGAAGAATCCGGCCCAACCGGGTAACGGAAGGGACGAAAAGGACCCAAGGGACGAAAGCGACGGGAAATCAAAGTCCCTTTCGTCCCCTGGGTCCCTTTCGTCCCTTTCCTCACCCGATTTGCGCCAAAATCGCCTCCGCAACCTCGTCGGCGCGGCGCTCGATGAAGCCGGAGTCGCGTCCCTCGATCAAAAGCCGGATTTTTGGCTCCGTACCGGAGTATCGCAGCAAAACCCGGCCTTCCGACCCCAATTTTGCCTCCGTTGCGGCGATCAGCTTGCCCGCGGCTTCCAATTCCTCAACCGGCGGCTTGAAGCTGACGGCCAAATTGCGCTGAGCTTGGGGATATTTCGTCAAGCAGCGGCGCAATTCGCTCAGCGGCTTCTCCTCGGCAGCCATGATTTCCAAAATTTGCACGGCAGCGACGATTCCGTCGCCGGTCGTCGAAAAATCGTGAAAAATGAGGTGTCCGCTCTGTTCGCCGCCCACGTTGAGATTGTGCTCGCGCATCGCCTGGATGACGTGCCGGTCGCCAACGGCCGTGCGAATAACCTCGCCGCCCAGCGCCGCCAGGGTGTCGTTGAGCCCAAAATTGGACATCACCGTGGCGGCAATCGAATTCTGCGCCAAAGTCCCGCGTTTTGCCAAGGCGCTCGCGGCGATGGCCAGAATTTCGTCGCCGTCCAGTGGGTTGCCGGTTTCATCGCACAAAATGAGCCGGTCGGCGTCGCCATCGTGGGAAACGCCCACGTTTGCGCCGGTTTCGCGGACCAAAGCGCCGATCGCCTCCGGATGCGTCGCGCCGCAATCCGCGTTGATGTTGACCCCGTTCGGCTCGTTGAAGCGCACCTCCAGATTGGCCCCCAAATGCTCCAAAATCGCCGGGCTCGTCTCGTACGACGCCCCGTTCGCGCAATCGAGCGCCACCGTCACGCCGGAGAGAAATTTCGTGTCGGTGCTCAAATCATCGAGCACCGAGTGAACGTAGCGGTCCGCGGCGTCGCTCAGCGGGCTAATTCGGCCGACTTTCCCCGGTTTGGCGCGATCGCCGTCGTCAATCCGCTCGGTAGAGAGCAGCGCCTGCTCGATCGCCAGTTCCGTGGCGTCGCTCAGTTTATAGCCATCGGGCCCGAAGAATTTGATCCCGTTGTCGTGAAACGGGTTGTGCGAGGCGGAAATCACCACGCCGGCCGAGGCTCCCAAATCGCGAGTCAAAAACGCCACCGCCGGGGTCGGGACCACGCCGGCCAATTGGACGTCCACGCCAACCGAGGCCATTCCCGCGGCAAAGCCGGCTTCCAGCATATCGCCGCTAAGCCGCGTATCGCGCCCGATGATGCAGCGGGGCCATTCGGATTGATCCGCGTGTTGGAGCAAAACCCGGGCCGCGGCTTGGCCGAGGCGCAAAGCGGTTTCCGGAGTGAGCGGTTCCACGTTTGCCAAGCCGCGAATGCCGTCGGTGCCAAAGAACTGGCGAGTAGGAGGGGTCATTTTCTGATTTCTCTGAAATTTCTAGCAAATATTGTTCTCACCGATCGGAGAATTTTCAACCACGAGATTTGCCGTTTTTTCGGGCAAAGCGGCTGTCGGAGGCAAATTTTGACGGTTTGCCGCAGACGAATTCTCAGCCCTGCCGCAGCTTTAGCGCAAAAACGACCTACGATTCGGCCTCTTCCGTTTCGTAGCCCTGCAACAAGTGCAGCGGCGGAACGCCGGCCAGCTTGCCCAACCGTTTGAGCGCGTAAACCAGCGGGATGATGGTCAAAATCATCAACGGCAGGCCAATCGCCAGCATCTGGACCCACTGTAACCGGCCGACTTCCTGAACCGCGGCAACCTCATCCACCTTGGGATCGGTCTGCAACACCCGCTTGGAAACGACAAAGTTGAGAACGGCGCTTACGGCCATGATTCCAACGTAAATCAGCGAAACGCGGGTCATGAGCGGCCGAACCCGCTCCTCGGCGCCTTGCGATTTCAGCCCGTTCGTCAGCTTATCGACGTCGATGATTTGCGGGTTGAAAAAGAGGCGCTGCACCAGCGGTTTTTTCATCCAGGCCGTGGCCAGGCAAACCAGGCCGAGCGCCAGCGGAATGCAGGTTTCCAGCCAGACGATGCGCGAGGGATCGCCCTTGAACAAGAGCGTCAGCCCCTTCAAGATGACCGCCACGATTCCCAAGATCGGCACGATGCTGATGGAGCGCGTTTTGAAAAATTCGTAGATCGCGTAGCCGATGGGGAACGAAAATCCCAGCAGCACCGCCCACTTGGGCCCGATGGCGTAAGGCGGCGATCCCTCGGCGCCCGGCACGGGGCTAAGTTTCATCAAGATCAGCACCGGTAAGATGATGCAGAAAATGATGTTCGGCCAGGGATTGCGAGGCTGCTGTTGCGAAGCGTTTTCGGACACGTGGCGGGATGTTAGGATGAATCCAACTTCCCGCAACTACCGAATGGTCACCGTGCTCTCATCCTCGGCTCCTTCCTCCCAACTGATGCCCCTGAGGTTGCCGTTGACGGCGCGCTTGTATTCATCCAGCAGCTTGTCTTGGCGATAGACGCGAATCCAGATGCCGATGACCTTGTCCTGCGCGGCCACGGCGACCTTCCCGTAGTCGCGATCGATGTATTTTTCGATATTGAACGGCTTCTGGATGTCCACGCGCTTTTCAATGGCCAAATCGCCAATTTTCACCTCGTCGCGAATGCGCTGAATCTTCTTTTTGGCTTTCTGGTTGTAGTACGACATGGATCGGTAATTGCCGTTGGTGTCCACGTAGTCTTCGATGAGGACCTGGTAAACGACGCGCAAGTCGGTGAGGTTGTGGGAGCCGACGTTGCGGATGCTGAAATCGTAGACCTGCGGCATGGTTTTCAGCCGCTCGTCGCGATTGTACTTATCCGCCAGCTCCGAACTCACCTTGCCCTTCTTCAAATCCACGAAGTAGTTGAGCTTCACGTCCATTCGCACCGCGTTAGGATTTTTCGTGATCCACTCGCTGATGAAAATCTGGTCGTCGGCGGAAAACATCGCGATAGGCACGGTGAACTCTTTGCCGGCGCGTTGGATGACGATTTTGTTGGCTCCTGACCGGGCCACCAACTCGGCCTCGATGGAGCGGCCCTTGCTATCGGTAAAAGTGCGCCCGTGCGCGGGGAAAAGCGCGGCGACGCCCGCCATCAGCACCAACGTGGAGATTTTGAATCGGATTGCCTTCATCGTGACTCAGGCTAACGGCCCAACCGGTCACGATTCAAGGCATTTTGGCAAGTTTATCGGCGGATTTTCGTGCTTTGCGAACCGCGGAACCTGTCATTTGGTCTGGCATGAGCCGAATCGCACTTTTTGGCGGAAGTTTCGATCCCATCCACCTGGGCCACACCATGCTGGCCGAACGCGCTGTGGAAAACGCGAACCTGGACCGCCTGTTTTTCATCCCCTGCCGGCAGAGCCCGCACAAAACCAAGGCGCCCGGAGCAAGCGACGAACAGCGCGGCGAGATGATCCGGTTGGCGACTTCTGGCTTTGCGTGGGCGAAGCTAAGCACGGTGGAATTGGAGCGCGAGGGAGCCAGTTTTTCCTGGCAAACCGCCGAAACTTTCGCCAAAGAGCATCCAGGTGCCGAGTTGTTCTGGATTTTGGGCAGCGATCAGTGGGATGTCATCGAAAAGTGGGCCAAACCGGAGATTTTGGCGAGTTTGCTCACCTTTCTCGTCTTTCCGCGAGGCTCGGAAGTGCGCGGCAAGCCCGGTTTTCGGCATCAACGGCTCGATTTCACGCATCCCGCCAGTTCCACGGCGATTCGGGCATCGCGAGAGGCAGCGCGGGAGTTTTTGGCGCCCGAGGTCTTGGCCTTCGTGGAAGGCGAGAGGCTCTATCGCGCGCCTACCCGAGGTTGAGAATTTGAATTGTGGCGTGAACCAGAACGCTGATCAGACTCTCTACCGGCCATTTCAAAATCCGTTGACGAATCGCAGATTGGCCTAACCTTGATCACTAAATGAAATTGGAAGGGTACCGAATCTGGTTGTCGGCAGCAATTCCTGACGATGGAAGCGCTGAAGAGGCCGACCGCGAGCGTATTGGGCAGTTTGTCCGAATTCTGACTAAAGCGGTTTTTCGCGAGGGCGGAAGTTTGGTGCATTGCTGCCATCCTTCCATTGTCCTTGCCTTGTTGGAGGTCGCCAAAGAATACCCGCCAGGGGAAAAGGCACCGTTGGTCCTCATCGCGTCGGATTATTTTACAGAAGACGATGGCGGATACGCGGGGCACAGCGTGGAAGCCTTGAAGGAACATTGCGAATTCGAACTGACGCCGATCAGCGGTGACCAAGCCGAGAGTCTCAAGGCCATGCGAAATTACGCCGCGAGTCGGGCCGACGTTTTGGTTGCCCTGGGTGGGCGTTGGTGGGACACGGCGAAGCCGCTGGCTGGTGTGGTCGATGAATTTGAGTTGGCCAAAACCTGCGGCATTCCCTCCTTCATTCTTGGCGGGCTCGGTGGAGCGGCTGGAGGATACTTGAAGGAAAAACCGGAGATCTTGAAGGAACTTCGCAATGGCTTTGACGATGCCACCAACCAGAATCTGGCCACCCTCGCCGATCCGGACGAACTCGTTGAAGCCATCGTGGCCCAAATCGGTCGCCTTCCACTGGGGCGTCGCGAAACCCAGGAAGGCCAGCCGTTCCGCATCCTGGCTCTCGATGGCGGAGGCATCAAGGGCGCCTTCACTGCTGCCGCCTTGGCTCATTGGGAGGAACAGACTGGAGGACTCCCAACGGCATCGCGCTTTGATCTCATTGCAGGCACCAGCACCGGCGGCATTTTGGCGCTGGGACTGGCACTGGGGTTGCCCGCCAAACAGATTCTCGATTTCTATCGAGGGGAAGCCGGTCAGCGCATCTTTCCGATGACGAGCCTGATCGAACGGATGTGGAGGCGGGTCAGGCAGACCGCCAGCGACAAATTTGATGCCGGAATCCTGGAAGAGGAACTGGAAAAGGCCCTTGGAAGTGAAAGCCGTCTTGGCGATGCCAAAACCCGTGTCGTTGTCACCTCCTATAGCCTTACTTCCAACTCTACCAAGCTTTTCCGTACCGGTCATCACCCCAGCGTTCCGGCCCACGACTCCCTCCGCGCCGTCACCGTCGCCCGCGCGACCTCTGCCGCGCCAACATTTTTCAAGCCGGCTCAAGTCGAAGAGTCGATTGCTGAGTATGAAGCTGTCGATGGAGGCGTGTGGGCCAATTGTCCCGCGATGGTCGCGTTGTGTGAAGCGGTTCACGTTCTGAAGATTCCGCTTGGCCGGATTGACATGCTCAGCATTGGGACAACCTCTTCTCCGTCGCTTGTTGAAGATCCTGAAATTGTGAAAGGCCAGCTTGGATGGGCAACCCGTGCTCCAAACCTGCTAGTGAAGGGGCAAGTGCAGGGGACTTTGGAATACGCGACTCAATTGCTGGCCGATGATCGATTTCTCCGTGTTGATGGCACGGTTGAAACGGAGGGAATGGATGAAGTGGAGAATCTTCCGAAGTTAGTTGATACGGGGGTTGAGATTGCGAAACAAGGTGATGATTGTATCTGTTCCCGTTACTTCAACCAAACGGAGATTATTCCTTGGCGGCCCATTAATGGCTAGTTTTTCAAAATTCGTGAGCACACTCTTTATCAGCTATAGTAACCAGGATCAGAAGGTATCGGATCTGGTCTTCAAAAAGTTGACCGAAATGGGCTATGAAACGACCTTTCGTGACAACCACCCTGAAACAGGTATTCCGGCGGGGTCAGACTGGGAACAAGAGATCTATCGCAAACTTCGGTTTTGCAAAGCATTGATCGTGCTATGTTCGAAGAACTGGTTAGAGTCAAAATGGTGCTTTGCAGAACTCGCCTACGCGCAAGCGATGGGCAAAGATTACTTTCCTATAGCCGTAGAGGATCATCTTGAATTGCCCTTAACAATCGCAAAACGTCAAGCCGTCAAGATGTCCGATCCAAAAGCGTGGACTCGGCTTCGCCGGGGCTTGGTTGAGGCGGGTCTGAGTCCTGAGAACGACTTTTCGTGGCCGGTCGAAGGTGTGGAAGATGATTGTCCTTACCCAGGATTGTCCGCGTTTCAGTCCTATCACGCTGGGGTTTATTTTGGTCGTGATGATGAAATTCGCGAACTGCGTGAAGGACTAAACCAAATGGCATCGCGTCGAAGTCCCCGTATGCTTTTTGTGGTCGGTGCCTCAGGCAGCGGCAAGTCTTCACTGGTACGTGCAGGCCTTCTCCCCAGGCTTAGCAAGAAAAGCGCCAAAGACTGGATGATTCCTCGGATTTTTCGTTGGAATGAATTAGCTGGAAGCGGCAGAACTTGGCAAGAGCAAATCGCGTTGAGTTTGATCGGACAATGGCCCGAAGGAAAAGGGAGAAGGCCGAATTGGAAAGATCTTACCAAGAAATATAGCACTACCGAAACAAATGAGGATCTAGCATCCGCCTTTATTGAGGACACCAAGGATCTCTTAATTGCATCGGGAAGAGCAAATGCTATCCCGCTATTGGTAATCGATCAATTTGAAGAAATGCTCTCAAATACTGGGGAAGAGGTCGAATCGTTTTTTCGATTCTTAGGAAACGTTATGAATTCTGCCCACTCTCCCTGGCTCTCGATTTCGACCATTCGAACGGACTTCTTGTCAGAATTGCAATCCCAACCAGAATTCGCTGACTCCTTGGATGTCTATTCATTGCCGACGATGACTTCCGAACGCTTATACGAGGTCATTCGTGGGCCTGCGGAAAAGGTTGGGATCAGCTTCGAGTCTGATGCGTTAGTTGATCAAATCGTTAGTGACACCCGGACCAGCGATGCCCTCCCGTTGCTCGCATTTGCCTTGCGGGAGTTGTACGAGCAATTCGGCTACGATAAACGCTTTACTTTTGAGGAATACAGGGAACGACTCGGCGGGTTGGAGGGCTGCCTTGCCCGCGTTGCCAACGACCTTTTTGCTGAAACTGCGGCTTCACCGAAAGTTGCAGTGGGAAAATCTGCTTCCACCTCGGATGCTGTCAATCAAGCACTTCACCGTCTGAAGCTACGATTTCACAAGCTTTTTCAAGCCCTTGGATTTGGGAGTTTTGCCGAGCGGGTCTTTTCATCGGGTAAGGAACCGACTTCCGAAGATCTTCGACGGCAACTCTTGACGTCCCTTTCATCTCATTTGGTTAGATTTGGAGTACGAGGTGAAAAGACCGAATTTGTCAGGCGACCAGCAGCGTGGAGTGAGTTCGACCCGTCTATCCGTTTAATTTTGCAACATTTTGTTGATAAACGATTGATGACGTCTCGAGCACGGTATGAAGACAATCCTAATTCTGAACGTGTTATCGAGGTAGCTCACGAAGCTCTTTTTCGGGAGTGGAAGGTCTTGGCTGATTGGCTCAACGAGCGAAGAGATCTCTTGCGTTGGCGAAATGATATTGAAACATCTCGTAGGGCTCAAGGTGAAAACTGGTCCGGATTAAGCGGTCCGCAACTTGCGATTTCCGGCCATTGGCCTAGATCACGCCATGAAGAATTAACAATCCAAGAACACGGTTGGATTGACTCAGCCAAACGGAAACTTGCCTTGCGGTGGGCAGCACTCGCGCTGACCACAATCCTCTTTGGGCTCTTGGCAGCGTTTGCAATGAAACGAGCATCTGGCGAAGAGCATCAAAGGAAAATGGCGCAGTCACATCAGGCGCAAACTCAAGATATCTTGGTATATATGCTCGACACGCTTGTGCCGAACTTGCGAGAAGCCGGTCAGCTTGACCTTCTTCAAGGGCCAGTTGACGAAATTGAAAAAGTAGCTGGGAATATAAACGATGACCAGTTGTTGGCGCGTGCGCTCATAGCCAGCGCTCAAATTAGCTTTGCGAAAGGAAGACGAGGAGAAGCGAATGGCCTATTGGAAAACGCCCGAGAGATTCTAGAAACGAACAGCGATCATCCAAAAGACCAAAATTCGGATACGCTTGAGGCCCTTGCCTATGCCCATACCGCTAGCGGAGACCTGACGGCTTGGTCCTCATCACCTTCTGAACTTTTCTCTGCGAGAAATCATTGCCTTCAAGCTATCGAATTGTACCAAGAGCTGAGAACGAAGGAGGAAAATGTTCGTACCCTTGTAGGCCTGGGCGAGGCAAATTTGTATTTAGGAGAGATCGAAGCCAAGTGTCAATCCTCAGAAGAACCGTTGAGGTTTTACGACTCTGCCATTCAGTATTTTGAAATCGCAAACTCTGGTGTTGAACCTGTAACAGTCGAAATACAAACCAGGCTGCAAGCTCTCCGGTCCAGATCTATGCTTCGAAAGGCGCAGTATTTGGCGCACACTCGTTCTTCTGCAGATGCCGTCCTGATTCTCAAAGACCTTCGCAGAGAGCTTTTGCAGCTCGATGATGACTATAGAGGCGAGAATCATTTGGTTAAAAGCCAACTCGCCGAGACGGAAATGACCCTAGGGTACAATCATGCCTTGCTTGGCAATCGAGAATCTGCGCGCGGAATGTACAACATCTCGCTTCGTCGTGCTGAAGCCCTACACCTAGATGATCCAGCTAACGAATCCTACATGCAGCTACTGGTTCGTCTCAAGCTAAGTTTGTCGGGCTCCGATTTGCGAGCGCTAAATGAACGAAAAAGGCTAGCCAATGAAGCCTACTGTATTGTCCAGGAACAAATGAATGAGAATAGTTCGGATTGGTTGCGTCTCCATTTGCGATCTCTTCGATCTCTTGGCTGGATTGAATTTGAATCAAATAAACTTCCTTCTAATGACTCCGCCTTCAGATCGCTTTATACATTTATTAACTCGCCAGATTTCTTAGAACAGGTTGCATTTGATCCGGACCTGGGGAAACGCGCTTTTTGGGGCAGTCTAGAGTATTGCGAAGCGCTAGTTTTGGGCGGACGTTTCGACGAAGCCAAGGAGGTGTTAGCGACCTTAAACGAACTTCCTCTCGGTATTGACGCTGAAGAACGAAATCGAGAGATTCGCGAAATGCACGAAATGATTCCTGGAGAGTTGAATCCCAATTAGAGTGCTCTATAGAATTTTACAACCAGGAAATGATCACTACTTACTTCACTTTGCTTGCTTATGAAAATCCAACCATTCCCAAAATCGCTTACAAAACTCAAAATATACTAAACCCTGTGGGCTGTTTGCTAATGTTATGCAGTTGTGTGGGCTACGTCCGGGGAGCTGAACCTGATGTATTTGATTGGAGGGCTAAGTGGATTAGCGAGCCAGAGACGTATGCCAATTCCTCGAAAATCACAACAACCGGTAACAATTTGAACTTTGCGGGAGCTTTTGCTTTCCCCCATTCCATAGCATATCGTTGTAGATTTGATGGGGTAGTTGTCGTGGCAGGGACACCACGCCTTAGGCTGGAAGTTGGAATGCCCCCGTTAAAGAAGAGGGAGCGAGATTCACCTCCAGGCGCAGGAGGGTTCTTTGAAGCGCATGGCAATCAGCCCAAACGCGCCGTAGAATTGATCGTCTCCAAGGAATTTGCCGAACACTTTCCAAGCAGGGCAATCGTCAAAAGACAACAAGAGATTGATGGTCTTGCAATCGACGAGAGAGATGGTCTTGCAATCGATTGTGTATACGATTCTCGCACAATGACGCCAATTGCCATTTACCTGGGAATGGGATCGCCTGACAAGTTCCCACTTCCGAAGGACATGGGTGATGTTCATCCCCAGTTTTCGGCTGGGCAACGATTTGGAATCGATCCTGAATTTTTGAAGGTATTAGAATTCAACGCACAAGTTTGGAACAAAGTTTGGTTTCATAATGATGGCAAATTTGGCTTTCACTCTTCTCCTGCATATAAAGTCTGGATTACTCCCTCCGGTTTCGTGGTATTTGTATATGCGTACCGCGGCCCCCTTGCCGATCCGGTCTTTGAGCGTTTTCCCCGTCGAAGGCTATTGCGCGACGAGATTCGCCCTTTTCTATTTGCTTACCCAAGAGTTTTGCCCGCTCCCCACGGACACGAAATCTTTTCGCTACGCAATCAAGATCGACCATTGAAAATAGTAACTCCAAATGAGGCTATGGAGGTTAATATTCAAGGATATTTCGACATAAATAGAAAGAGATATTACATCTCAGATTGGGGGTATCGGCGGTGGAAAAATGAAGGCGCTGAACCGAATGTCCTGTTAATTCTTCGATGAGTTTATGTTAGCCAAAAGTTGCGGCAATTCTTCGTTCCTGGGAGGGCTCGGCGGAGGACAGAAGGACAGTTGGAAGAAAAATCGGAGTTCGTGAAAAAAAACAGCACGACAAACTTGATCGAAAAGTCAAGCTTCAGGGGCCAAGCCCTTTTAGGCTCAATAACTTTTGCGAGTTTCTATCGCTTCTTCAATCCATTCAACGATATTGTCTCTAATGTAATTGTATACGTCCTTGCTGGTTGTGTGCGGCGGATTGTAGGTCTTAACTATTGAGGAAAGTGACTTCTTCTCAGCTCCAACGCTGAACCCTGCAAACGGATTTTTTCCTTTTGTGCTCTGTTCGCCGTTGCGATCTTTCAGGTTGTGTATGTGGATTCCTAGTAGGCCTTTGTTGGAGTTCCAACCTTTGGTGATTTCATGTTTGATCCACTTGCGTCCACCTGTTTGAGATCCAATCAAAACAATGACACATGACTTCCCTTTCATCTGCTCGTCGATCCACTTTTCGATGGCGGCATCTCCGCCAGCAGTTACTGATTCCCAATCATTGTCTGAGGCCAGTTTATTGCCCTCGATAGCTCCGATGCTCCGCACAGTAGCGGCTCGCCAGTTATCTGGGTTGTAGTGAAAACTAGAGAATATTTTTCGTGCTATGATTTCAGTTAGAATTCTAATGTTGATGAAGAGGCTTGCGCATTCTGAGGAAGGCAGCGACGCCCATTCGCAATGCACTAAACCAGTGATTATGGAAGTTTGGGTCAAACTGAATTCGGCCTCCGTCTACCCACTTTTCATGTGTGCAATACTCCCAAGGTTCGTGATTGACCCACGGAACTAAGAATCCATTTTTGTTCACATGCTCGTCAATGTATGAGGTAAAGGCCCAAGAACTGTTGACCGTGAGATGACTCCATCTCACGTTTGACGATAGGCAAAACTGCAACAGGCCGATTCATGCCATCGAAAAAGCCGCATTCCCACGGCATCCATTTGGAATTAAACGCGGAGGGACTCGTAACAAAGAGCAGAGATTTGCAGGCCTTCATTCGCTTTCGGAGCATGTCCGCATTCTTCTTCGTTACCTTCGTGCGATCGGCCTCCGGATCTTCAATCCAGTCGATATAAACGCTAAATCCATAAGAGAGGAGCCACCGGTAAACCCGAAGGACAATTTCCGCGTCCGCAAATGCGTGGGAGAGAAAAATATCATATGCAGAACCAGGAACGAAAGAACTGGAGGATTCTTCCAGGATTTCACTCGCGCTCTTTTTCGTGCCGAATTCGAAATCTTCGGATTCTTCCGCAAAGGCGCGGAGCCTGTCTTCTGTAAGGAGCATGGGGAGGAATATATTTTAGTTACCGTATCCAGCCCTCCTTACCCACTTTCACTACTACATAAAAACGGGCAACTCTTCTGTTCGATTGGAGGGGAGGAAACGAACGACCCTCACAATCCAACCAATTGCGCTAAGATCAACCCGAATTTTTTGCTGTCACTACCGTGACACCAAATCCCTCACGATTCCCGACATTAACATTGGATACTCACCCATCTGCTTGAGGTCGCCGAGAGTAATTCCAGACTGTGCTGTTGGGTAAGAACTCTGATCTGCTTTTTCCCGCGCCGCACCACCGGGTTTGCCAATAAAGTGCCGAGCCTTGGGAGCCAGTTGTTTCACCAAATCGGCTTCGTCCTCAATTCCCTCCATTCCTCCGATGTAAACCGCGGCGACGATGGGTTCCTTCCCAATCATGGCTCTGCGGAACTTATCCAGGGATTGAGACACGGAACGGAAATCCAGAACGGTTTTCTCTTGGTCCTTCCACTGAGGGGTTTCTCCCCTGGTCTTTGGCACCCATTCAGTCCGGCAGGATTCCAGGTCGATCAATTTCTGAGTTGCCTCAGGTAGTTTGCCTTTGAAAACGGCGGATTGGTAGAGAACGATCGGGGCCTGACCTTGTGGAGATTCCTCCCAGTCTTGCGATTCAGGCAAAAATTCCCGGGCCGTCATCAGAATAAGGGGAGAAATATCCGGGCGCCCTCCAAAAACAATTCTCCCCTGTGCCTGGAGCACCGCTCGGACCAGGGCGACCACTGCGGCTGTGATTTCGGCGTCGTCCGCAGTTTGGGCGTATTTTTGAGAGCGGCCAGCCTTGGGGAAGCTGGCGGAGAGAAAGATCATCGCGCCGTTGAGTGACTTTTCCACGGGAGCATCGAGATATTCGAGCAAATCAAATTCTTCTTCAGTCGCCGTCATCCTGAAAAATCTACCAGTCCCTCAAACTTGTTGCAAAGTGAGAAACCGACATTTCTCGGACCGGCCTTCCGGATGCTACCCAGCGAAGTAGGGCTTGGCGCTCGCCAGGAAACCAACCCGGGTGAATCAGGATAGCGGCGTTGACGCGAAATTGGGTGCGCTTTTCGTTGCGTTGGAACAAATCGCGGGTGAATGGAGTCGGGGATGCTGTGCCTTGAAACCGGGTTTTGGTCTGAGCCGTCTGAATTGTTTCTCCTCTTCGGCGTTTAGATTTGCCTGTTGAACTCCCTTAAAACCGCCTTCTTTGAAAGTTCAACACAAAACCTCAACGATCTCAACGTTCCACGCACGGGTTGAGTTTCGATCAGTTTTCGGCTAGGTGCCGCCGTGGAACCTTGGCGCATTTGCATCGATACCGGCGGCACGTTCACCGATTGCTGGGCCATCCCGCCCGGCGGGAACGTGCCGCGTTTGGTCAAGGTGCTGTCGTCAGGCCGTTTACGGGTGCGCGTTGCCCCGGATTCCACGATTCAGACGCCATGGGACGTGGCAGACGGGTTTTTCGCGGGTTGGAGCGCTTCGGCACCGAGCGTTCGCGATCCGGCGGGCGCCGATGAGCTGGCGGAAATCCGCGGCAGCGAGAAAGTGGGCGATTTCTTGCACCGATTGGAGTTCGCGGAGCGTTGTTCGCAAATTCTCACGACCTTGGTGTGCGAAATCGACCTATTCACCGGCGAGGAGGCTCCGGTCATCGGCACGCGCATCCTAACAGGCGCAAAACTCGCCGAGCTGTTTCCATCCATTCACCTGCGTTTGGCCACGACGCGCGGCACCAACGCGTTGCTGGAGCGAAAAGGCGCGCCGGCGGCGTTTTTCGTGACGCGCGGGTTCGGGGATCTGCTGGAGATCCGCGATCAGCGCCGGACGGATTTGTTTGCGCTGAATCACCGCAAACCCCAGCCGCTTCACGACGTGACGATTGAGGTTGACGAGCGTTTGGATGCGAACGGCGAGGTTTTGGAGCCGATCCGCTTCGATCCAGGTTTTCGCGAAAAAGTGGCGAACGCGCGGGGTGCGGGAATTCGCGTCGCGGCGGTGGCACTGATGCACGGCTACGCGAATCCTGCTCACGAGCGTTCGTTAGCCCAATTTCTCCGCGAAGCCGGGTTCGATCGCGTCAGTCTGTCCAGCGATCTGGCTCCGCTGATCAAGATTTTGCCCCGCGCGGAAACTGCGGTGGTGGACGCGACCCTAACGCCGGTGATGAGCGAGTTTTTGAATCGCGTCGCCGGCGTTTCCCCGGATTTGCTGGTCATGACCGGCGCCGGCGGGCTGGAAGCGCGGGAGGCGTTCCGGCCGAAGGACAGCCTTTTCAGCGGCCCCGCGGGAGGCGTGGTGGGCGCGGCGGCGAGCGGGCGCGCCTGTAGTTTCGAGCGGCTCATCACCTTCGACATGGGCGGCACGAGCACAGATGTGGCCCGCTACGACGGCAAGTTGGCTTACCAGTTCGAGCAGGCTGTGGGCGACGCGAAATTGCTGGCGCCGGCGTTGCGGATCGAGACGGTGGCGGCGGGTGGAGGGTCGATCTGCCGGTGGACCGAGGGTGGTTTGCGCGTGGGGCCGCAGAGCGCGGGAGCCGATCCCGGACCGGCGTGCTACGGCCGCGGCGGACCGCTGACGATCACCGACGTGAATCTGCTGCTGGGGCGCATCGACCCGGAGAAATTCGGAATCCCGCTGAGCGCGGCTAACCTGGATGCTGCGCGAACGCGGCTGCGGGATTTGATCGCGCAAATGGGCGGCGGAGACGAATCCGATGTCCTAACCGGTCTGCTGCGAATCGCCGTCGAGCAAATGGCCGACAGCATCCGCACGATTTCGATTCGCGAGGGCGCCGATCCCGCGGATTACGCGCTGTTGGCCTTTGGGGGAGCCGGTCCGCTGCATGCTTGCGACATTGCCGAGCTGTTGGGGATGAGCACGATCGTCGTTCCCGCGGAGGCGGGAGTTTTGAGCGCGTTAGGGTTGCATCACGCAGCGGTGGAGCGAATTGCGGAGCGGCAAATTTTGCGTTTGTTAGGGGACTGCGCGGATCTGGCGTCGTGGCTGGCGGAATTGCGCGATGAAGCGGGAGGTGAATGGGGGCCGGGGGCGAAACTTCGGCGTCAAATCGCGGAATTGCGGCTGGCGGGTCAGGATTCCACGTTAGACCTGGAAATTGACGATTTGGCGGATTTGGAGGCCGATTTTCGGCGAAAATACGCCGCGATTTTCGGTTACGAGCCGGGCACGGATCAGGAGATCGAGTTGGTGGCGTTGCGGGTCGTGGTAGCCGCGGATGACGGCGCAACGCCGGCCTCCGTGGCAGCATTTACCGGCCTGAAGCCCGGGGAGGAATTTGGCGGTCCGCGCGTGATCCAGGATGCGTTCAGCACGCTCTGGCTCAAGGCGGGTTGGCGCGCGCGCGTGCACGAAAGCGGCGCGTTGGTGGCAGATAGGACGGATGCGCCCCATGCGAAGGACACGTCCTTTTCCGGCGACTCCGCGGTTGGCCAAGAACTCTTCCGCCACCGCTTCCAAAACATCGTCGGCGAGATGGGCGCCATGCTGCAGCGCAGCGCCACCTCCACCAACGTGAAGGAGCGCCTGGATTTCTCCTGCGCGCTGCTGGATGCCGCCGGCCAACTGGTGGCCAACGCGCCGCACATCCCCGTTCATTTGGGCGCGCTGGGCTTGTGCGTGCGCGAGGTAACGCGCGCGCTCGACCTCGGCCCCGGCGACATGGCGGTGACGAACCATCCCTCGTTCGGCGGCTCGCATTTGCCGGACGTGACGGTGATTTCGCCGGTGTTCGACGAGTCGGCGGCTGAGCGGATTGGTTATGTGGCCAATCGCGCGCATCACGCGGAAATCGGCGGAATTCGGCCCGGATCCATGCCGCCCAACGCGCAAAATCTGGACGAAGAGGGTGTCGTCATCGCGCCGATGCGGCTTTTTCGGGGCGGCGTGGCTGATTTTGACGCGTTAGCCGCGATTTTGACCGAATCCCGGTTTCCCACGCGAAATTTGCGCGACAACCTGGCGGATATCCAAGCTCAAGCGGCGGCAAATCTGCGCGGCGTGGCTGCGTTGGAATCGTTAGCCCGCGAACACGGTGTTTCCACGATTTCCGGGCATCTCGAAGCCTTGGCCGAGCAATCGCGCCAGAGTTTTCGCATTGCCCTGCAAGCTAAGCCGCCAGCCTGCGAGACCGCCGAGGAAAAGTTGGACGACGGGACAAAAATCCGCGTTTCGGTAAAACGGGACAGTGGCCGGCAAGCGTCCCGTTTTACGCTCGACTTTACCGGCACCAGCCCTAACGCGCCGACTAACCTGAGCGCCACCCCCGCCATCGTCCGCAGCGCCGTGCTCTACTGCTTGCGGCTGTGGACGGGCAGCGAATTACCGCTCAACGAAGGTCTCTTGCGCAATGTCGACATCATCCTGCCGCGCTGCTTTTTGAACCCCGATTTTCCGCCAGATCCGCGCGATTGCCCCGCCGTCGTTGGCGGTAACGTGGAGACCAGCCAACGCCTCGTCGACACCATTCTGAAGCTCTTCGGCATCCAGGCGTGCAGCCAGGGAACGATGAACAACTTCATCTTCGGCAACGAGCGTTTCGGCTACTACGAAACGATCGCTGGCGGCGCGGGAGCCGGCCCGGATCATCCCGGCGCAAGCGCCTTGCACACCCACATGACCAACACCGCGATCACCGATCCCGAGATCCTGGAGCAGCGTTATCCGGTGCGTTTGCGGCGATTCCAGGTTCGCCAAGAATCCGGCGGCGCGGGCCGATTTCGCGGCGGAGACGGCGTGGTGCGCGAGTTTGAGTTTTTGGAGCCGCTGGAAGTCTCGCTGCTCATGCAACACCGCGTGGAGGCGCCCTACGGTCTGGATGGCGGCGAGCCCGGCGCGTTAGGCCGCCAGACGTTGATTCGCGCGAACGGCGAGCAAACCCAGCTTTCCGGCCACAGCGCGGTTAGAGTCGAAAAAGGCGAGCGCATCATCATCGAGACGCCGGGAGGCGGCGGGTACGGCAGCGGCGATGGCGAAACGCAGGGGCGGCGTAGCGAGTTCCGTGGTTGATGCGAGAAATGGTTGATCGCGCGGGATTTTTGCCGCAACATCGGCCCAATGAACAGACGGATCGTTATTGTCGGCGCGAACGGCATGTTTGGCAGGTTGTGCGCCGACCATTTTGGCGGCATGACAGGGTGCGAAGTGTTTCCGTTGACGCGCAAAGAGATGGATCTGAGCAAAGACAGCTCCATTCGCAATGCCCTGAGCGCCATCGAAGGGTTCGACATCATCATCAACGCCGCGGCGATGACCGATGTGGACGCCTGCGAAGAGAATCCCAAGCTGGCCGATCAAATCAACGGGTACGCCGTCGGGTTGCTCGGCCAAATTGCCGAAAACGAGGGCGCACAGGTCATCCACATCAGCAGCGACTACGTGTTCGACGGCCGAAAGAAGGAGCCCTACACCGAGGAGGACGAACCCAACCCGATTTGCGCCTACGGCGAGTCGAAACGGATTGGCGAGGAGGAATTGTTCAGCTCGTTTCCCGATCATCTGGCGATCCGCGTTTCCTGGCTCTACGGTCCGGACAAAGCCGGCTTCCCGGAGTGGATCATCCGCCAGGCCATGGCCAAAAAGGGGGCAAAAGCGGTGAGCGACAAGTGGGGCACCACCACCAACGGACCCGAAGCCGTGACTTACCTGGAATCGTTCGTGCTGAGTGAGGAACCCTACGGCGGCATCCTACATTTGGCCAACCAGGGGACGTGTTCCTGGCACGAATGGGGTCAGCATTGCCTGGACTGCGCCGCCGACGCCGGAATCCCGCTCAAAACGCGCAAATTGGGCAAAGCCAAGATGTCCGAGATCACTCCGTGGAAGGCGAAGCGTCCGCCGCGGACGTCGTTGGCGCTTGAAAAGCTGGAAAAGGACGCCGGCATCACTCCCCGGCCCTGGAAGGACGCCGTGGCGGAATTTGTGGAGCGGGATTTGGCGCCCAAGATTTTGGCGGAATAGGCATCGGCATCCCCATCGCCCTCGGCGCGAATTCCCGGAGACTTTGCGGCGGATGGGTGCGATGGTGAGGGCATGAAAACTCCCCACCTCCCCTTTTTCGCCGCTGCCGCGTGGTTGGCAGCCTCGTGCAGCCTAACGGCTCAAAATGAGCCCAGCGACCCACTGGAGAGCGTCTTGCACACGGTGGAAGCCAGCATCGAGTTGCACGAATGGCTTAGCTTGTTGGACATGACGGATCCGGCGCATCGGCAAGCTCGGCTCGAAGCTGGAACCACCCACGCCGCCTTGGTGGCCGAGCTTTTGGGGCTCAATTTCGAGGGCAACACGCTCGCGGGCGAGGATGGAGTGATTCGGCAAGCGGATTTGGGCCGAATTCGCCAGGTTGAGTGGAAACGCCGCAAGGCGCGAGGCGATGGAATGACGACGGTGATGGGGACTGCGGCTTTGCACGATGGCTCCGTCCTGCTGGTGGAAATTCACCTCGCCAAGGACGGCGAAAGCTACCTGTTGACGGCCGAACCGGACAGCTAAAACGCGAATGGCCACGAGCAAGGGATTGCAAAAGGTTCGGTTGCCAAATGGTCGGATGAAACCGAATTATTCCGCATCCCGATTTCCGAAATTTCGTGGCAAAACGCAAATTCAAGCGCAAAAAAGGCCCCCGCGACAAATCGCGCTCCAAGTGGTGCGAGGTCCGCGAATCGCCGATCCATCAGCGCGGGGTTTTCGCCCGGCGCGACATTCCCGCCGAAACGCGCATCATCCAATACATCGGCGAAAAAATCGACAAGGAAGAGAGCGACCGCCGTGGATTAGCGCAATTGGAGCGGGCCAAAGAAACCGGCGAAGCGGGCGTCTACATCTTCACCCTGGACGACGAGTGGGACATCGACGGCGATCGGCAGGACAACATCGCCCGGCTCATCAACCACCACTGCAATCCCAATTGCGAGGCCTACATCGACGAAGACTCCAACGAGATTTGGATTTGGTCGATCCGCGACATCAAGGCGAACGAGGAACTGGGGTTCAACTACGGATTCGACCTGGATAACTACGAAGATCACCCCTGCCGTTGCGGCAGCGAAAAGTGCGTCGGCTACATCGCCGGTGAGGATTATTGGGAAGATTTGAAAGCGAAATTGGCCGATGAAGCGTAGCGGAGGAAGAAGCCTGGAGCGCGCCTCAATGCCACCGCTGCAACTCGACGATGTTGCCCTCCGGATCGGTCATGTAGATCAGTGTTAGGCGGCCGGCGCCGGCAATGTCGATGGTGACCAGCTTGCCATAGTCCGCGCCGCCGCGGTCGAGAATTTGCTGCCGCACGCCGTCGAAATCATCCACCTCAAAGGCAAGGTGGGCGAAGCCGGGGCGATTGATGGCGGGACCCGGGGAGGAAAGCTGGGGCTCGAAGGTGAAAATCTCAATGGTGGGGCCGTTTTCGCCATGACCCGGCACGCGGAGATGCTGGCCGGCCACGCGCACGTTGGGAACGCCGGTGAGGTCGTCGATGTGCTTACCTTTGTGGTCACGCTCCGAACTCACCGGCTCGCAGCCAAAGACCTCCACGTAAAAATCCGCAAGCTTGCGCCAATCTTGCGCGACGATGTTGACGTGGGCGTAACGAATCCCGGTTTTGGACGCTTTTTTGCTCATTTTTTCTCGGGTTTGGGTTTAACCACCACCGTAAGCGGCACGGAGTAGGCCGCGAACTTCTCATCCTTCGGTTTTGCGCGATTTTCGGCGTCTTTCGCGCGTTTTTGGGCCTCTTTTTGAAGCTGCGCCGCGCGCTTGGATTTTGCCTCAATTTCGGCCACGGCCTTGGTAGCCTGATCCAGGTTTTGCTTCGCTTCAGCGGCGCGTTTTTGCAGCTCGGCCTTGGCTTCGGCGCTGGCCGCAGCGGCTTCCTTTTTCGCCCGGTCGTGGCTGGATTTGGCGGCGTCTTTCGCGGATTTGGCTTCGTTTGATTCGGTAGCCAGTTTGGCGGCTAAAGTCTCGATCCGCTTCACTTCCGCGTTGGTGCGGTCGACCGCTTGCGGGTTGATGCGGTAGCTGGCGATGCCGGTGCCTTGCAGGGAAAATTGGTAGGTCCCGGGCTCCACCGCAAAATTACCGTTTTTGGTGAAGTTGATGGTTAGGGCGCCTTCCGTTGCGTCCGCGGCGATGCTGGCCGTTGGCGGGCTTCGCAGCATGCCGAACAGGCCCTCCGGCTGGACGGTCAGGCTGCCCTTGCGCCCGGCCAGGTTGGTGACTTTCACGGGAATTTCCAGTTTTTGGCCGATTTCCACGCTCCATTCCGTTTGGCTGCCGGCGGTGGCAATTTCGACCGGCGCGGTGTCGGCGCCGCAGACGGAGAGGACGGTTTCCAGGTCCAGCTTGGTGCGGACGCGGAAGGCGTCGGCAAACACCACGCCCCAAACCAGCGCCGTGCTGCGAGCCTGACGCGTAACCTCAGCTTCGCCGATTTTCGCCCTGCCGGTAATCTCGATCGGCCCGGCCCAGTTTTCCGCGTTTTGCGCCGCGGAAAAGATCAGCAAGCCCTCGTCGACCTTGCCGCTCATTTTCAGCGGATGCGCGCTAACGCCCTTGGGTAAGCCGGACGCGGTCACCGTGATTTCGCCGTCAAAACCGTCCTGACGCGGTGCCACGATGCGCAACGCAACGGTTCCGCCCTTGCGCAAGACCGGGGTCGCGGGCCAACCGGCGCGTCCGTTGGCCAGGGGACGCTCGTAGAGCGCGAAAAGCTCGAAATCCGGCGTGGCTTCGCGAATCGCCAGCCGGTAGAGGTGATCCGCGCCGCCGGTGGCGAACTGGTTGACGATGGTCACCTGAAATTCGCCGTCGGCATCGGCGTCGGCAGTGAAACTGAGCGCAGGATCGTTGGAATCCAGGTTGGTCGCATCGAGCTGATCCACGCTGAAGTAGCTGCGCCGCTCGTCGTTTTCGGCGACCCTGACCGGGGCTTCGCCGCCGAGTTTTTCGACGAAAATGAAGGGATCGGCCGGCGCTTTGAGGCGATCGCAAACGACGTCCAGCCAGTAGGTTTTGCCCGCCTCGCCTTTGAAGTGAAAAACGTCGAAATCTCGGCCTTCGTCGAATCGCCCCGCAATTTCGCAGGGCGCGGAAACGGTCTGCGAGGCCGCTTTCGGGTCCTCCACCACGACCGGCGCGGTGGCGAAACCGATGCGGTAGGGATTTGAGCCGCCTAACCGGTAATCAAAGCCGCGAAGCGTCGCCTGGCTCGGTTTTGAGCCGCTAAACACCACCGGCGCGGCAGCTTGCGCCGGCACGTCGATTTCAACCTCAGCCGTTTCCAACTTCAGCGCCGCGTTCCAGGTTCCGCCCGGCAAATGATGGCCAAAAACAGTGAATTTCGCCCTTTTTCCCGGTTCTCCCGCCGGCGGAAAAACAAAGGCGATGTGCGGCGTTTCGGCAATCTGCAACCGGTAGAAAAACTGACCGCCGCCGCGGAAAAGCACGTCGGAAACGGCCAACCGGTACTCGCCATCCGCCGGCGCCATGAAATGGGTCACGGGGTCGCGGCCTTCGCCGAACTTGCAGCGCTGCAACTCTCGTCCGTCCGCGTAAATCGTGAGCTGAGCGTCGAGTTTTGAGTCGAGCCGCTCCGCCCAAACCCGGATGCCGAGTTTTTGGCCCTTTTTCGCGGCAAACCTGAACCAATCGATCGCTTTGGCGTCGATTCGCCCGTTCACAAACGCGCCCAGCGGCAGCTCCATGGCCGTCTCCGCGGACGAATTTTTGCCGTCCTCAGCGATCTCGTTGGAATCGGCCGCGGCGACGAAAAACGGCCGAGCCGTGGACAAGCCAAAGTGACCCACGGCACGAACCTCGTGGATTCCGGGCGGGACATCGGCGCCGACGGTGATTTGGAATCGGTTAGGCACGGGCGGCGGGTTTGGCAGGAATTCCTCGGCAGGTTTGCGGACCGGCTCGGCAGTGATGCGCGAATCGGTGAAATGCAGGCCGGTCAGGGCGTCCAGGTTAGACCCTGACACGCTCACCTCAACGGTTGCGCCGGCTTTGGCGCTGAAGGGCGAAATCTGGTGCAAATCAGTCGTCGGCAACTGCGCGGAAGCGACACCGAGGGCGAGAAACAAGGCAAAAAACGCGGCTTTCATGGTTGGCGTGGTTGCCGACATGTTCGAGCCGCGATCGCGCCCCTGCAAGCGGATAGGATGTCGGGGCCGACGCGACCCAAACGCCCTAATTTTCCCATCAGCTTCTTGCGCAGGCGTTCGACCTCCTTTTGCGCTTTTCCTTGGCTTTGCGCTCATCCTCTTTGGCCCTCAGCGCCGCCTCTTCGGCCCTTTGCGCTTGCTCCAAATCCCGTGTCCACTCCGCCTTCAAGCGCTCTTGCTCTAGGGCGACCATGTCCTCGTATTCCATGATTTTTGCATCTCTTTGTCGGCTTGAAGTTTGGTTAGCAGGCGCAACATGCGCTCCAGCGATAAGCGGGTGAGGTAAAACGCACAAACGTGGAATGGACATCCTGGTGGAATGGACATCCTGGTGGAATGGACATCCTGGTGGAATGGACATCCTGGTGGAATGGACATCCTGTCCGTTCCTACGCAAGCCATGCGGCGGCGGCGTTTGTCGCACCACCAGAACGGACAGGATGTACTTTCCGTTTATTGCTCAACTGGCACCGCCTGGAGGGCCGGAGGCGACGTGGCTGGCTCCTCGGATTTCTGGGTTGGCGCGGCCTCCGGCTTCCCCCCTTCACCATGCCCCCGGCTCACCCCTTCAACCTGCGGCGGCACTTTCCACTGGCCGGTTTCCAGGAATTCCAGGATCTCCTCCATCCGCTAGAATGGACATCCCTGTCCGTTCGGTTGGGCTCGGACAGGATGTCCAAGCCACGTTGCGCAGGTCTTCGAGCGTCCAGTCGAGGAACTTGAATTGGTCGGCGAGGCCAGGCGGGTCTTGCTGGAGCTCTTCCAGTTTGGTGATGAGATGGTGGAGGCGCTCGTCTTGCGTCGTGGGTGGTCATCTTGGGCTTCACTCGCGACAGGAGTGTCACGGCTCCTTGGACGCCAACTGCGGAGTTGATCGTAAATCGCGGTTTCGTCGCCAATACGTTTGGCGTGATCCGGGGCGAAGCGGACAATTGCTCGCGCCAACTGATCGGCCAACTCGCGGAACGGATCTTGCCGCGGGCGAAACGGGACCACCACCAGGTATTGGTCCTCAGTCGGCAAAGCAGGGGGCGCAGGCGATTCGAAGATTTCGGCGGAGACTTTTCGCTCGCCGCGAGGTTGTGCCGGAACTTTCGGAGTCGGAATTCCTAATTTGCCTGGGGTCATCGTGGAAGAACTCGGAATGGATCTTTCCAAGCGCCAACTCTGGCATATCAACTCCTTGGTTGGCCGGCTGGCCAAAAAGGGCGAGTTGCCGGAGGAAATTGCCGATCGGCACAAGCAACGCAAGGACGCTGGCAAGGCCGAGTTGGAGCAGCTCAAGATTGGCTACATGCGCATTGGTGTTCAGATGCGCAACGCGGCATCTCAACGCGGTAGCCGAGTATCACATCCATGGATTCCGCGATACGATCGCTCTCTATTAAAGCCTGCCGGAGGAGGTACAAACCAAGCTCAAGGCGGGCGACTACGATGCCTCATGCCTGGCAAATTCGTCAGCAAAAAGAGCCCCAGTTGGATGGAACGCTCCGCCGCCCGATCTGCGGCCCTGACTGATGAACAAACCAAGCAGTGGGACGCGATCCACGAAGCCTATCTCGCGGAACTGGCCAAGTTCAAGGAAGAGCAGTTGGAGCCGGCCATGGCTCAGAGCGAGGCGGCCCTGTTTCGGGCGCTTTTCGCCGGGGACGAGGAAGCCGCGGCAACGGCCTATCAAGGCCACCAAGACCTAGAAATCGAGCCCGACCTGATCAAGTTGCGGCAGTTCGCCAAGTTGTTTGCCCTGTTGACCGATGAGCAGAAGGCGAAGGTCGAAGAACATCGCCTCGAGACCTACGAAAAACAAAAGGCCAGCGTGGAGAAGTTCTCATTCGATAAGAAAAAGTGAAATGAACTTCGCCATATCCCGAATCATTCGCCTCTTTCTCGCTTTCGTTTTGCCTCCGTTCGATCGCTTGTCAGTCAGCAGCCCAGGTCACGTTTGCGGCCGGTTTCTCGATCCCGTTCCACTTGAGCTGCTTGGCCATCCGCTCCTCCAAATTTCGTATCTTGTGTCTTGCTAGGACGTGTTCGTAGTTAGTTAGTTAATCCCGGTTAGCAGCTTCGAGGTCATCCGCGAGGCCCGCCCCAACCTCCGGGTGATCTCCAATTCACCACCGTTTACCTGGCTGCGCTCGCCGATTTCGGGCTCTCGAAAAACGTCAAAAATCGGTTTGCCGTGGCCGGAAATTGAGTGTTTGCTCATTTTCAATCTCCGTGACCAATCGCTACGACAACATCCTATCTGCCGCGATCGTACTCTTCGCACAAGAGAGCTATCACGCCGTCTCTACCGCGCGCATCGCCAAACAGGCTGGTGTTTCCGAAGGGCTGATTTTTACCCACTTTAAGAGTAAGCAAGGATTGCTGGACGCGGTGATGGATGCGGCAAAAGACCGGATGGCGGCGTTGATAGGGCCGGTTTTGCTGGAAACAGATCCCAAAAAGGTCATACGCAAGGCGTTGGAGTTGCCCTTTGTGATCCCACCCGGCGACTTTCCCTTCTGGAAGCTCCAGTACAAGCTGAAATGGGAGACGGACTACGACAGTTCAGCCAGGCTGAAGCCTCTGCTCGACAAACTTACGGAAGCCTTTGCCGGTCTGGATTATGATTCGCCCCAGTGTGAAGCCCAGGTTCTTTACCACACCATCGACAACATCGCAGGCGCTATTGTGCGCATGAACGAAGTCGATGACATGAAGAGACTCAAACCTGTTTTGCTGTCCAAATACGACGTTTGAGGAATCCTTTTCCTTTATGATTAAAATAAGTAATTACTCACTCATGGCTCAACTACCCAACCAATGAACGCATCCGGATCCATCGACCAACTCGACCCTCAAAAATGGGCGGCTACGCCTGCCGAAACCCGCATCGAAATCTTCAAGAAAATCCGCGAGAACCTGCGCACGTTCGGGGATCTGTTAGGCGCTGCCGATGCCAAGATGAAGAACGACATCCTGGGCGAAGAACTCTACAGTCAGGAGGAATCCCTCGTCGGTACGGTGATGCCATTGGCCGGCTCAGTAACCGCCGCGCTCGACCTTTACGAGCATCTCGTCAACGAGGGCAAAATGCCTGAGCCGCTCGAAATCCAAGAAGCTCCCGGCGGACGCCACGACATCCTGGTTTTTCCGCGCACGGCCAAAGACAAGGTGCTCAGCGGTGACCAAAAAGCGTGGATTCGCGTCAAAGGTGAGCCTCGCCAAACCAACCCGCTCGACAAACCGGCGGGGATTATCGCGGTGCTCGGCGCAGGCAATTACAGTTCGTCGCTGGAGATGATCAAAGCGCTGTTTTTCGAGAATTGCGCCGTGGTTCACAAACGGCACCACCTCAATCTGGAAACCGACAAAATTTGGGAGAAAGTGCTCCAGCCGCTCGTTGAAATCGGCGCGCTTTCGTTCTGCGATCCTGAATTTGGCCGCGAGCTGACTGCGGATTCGCGCCTCACCAAAATCTACTTCACCGGCGGCGCGGAAACGGCCAAGGCCATCATGGCTTCGACGGACACGCCCCTCATTTCCGAGTGCGGCGGCAACAATCCCTGCATCATTGTTCCGGGCGATCGTCCGTGGACTGACAAAGAAATCGAGCACCAAGCGATCCAGCTTGCCACGATCGACAAAATGAACGGCGGCGCGGTTTGCGGCCGGGTTCAGACGATCGTAACGTCGAAACACTGGCCGCAACGCGAGGCGTTTCTTACCGCGTTGGAAAAAGCCCTGCGCGAACAAACTCCCGCCACCGGTTCCTACTATCCCGGCAGTGATGAAGTTTTCGACAGCTTTCGGCAAAACTACCCGGAGGCGAAGATCATCCAGCCGGAAGACGGTAAGCGCGCTAACTCGGATGTCATGCTGATCACCGGAGCCGAGACGGACGGTTTCGCCGCCTGTCACGAAGCGTTCTGTCTCATCATTACGGCGATTCCGCTCGACGTTCCTGCCGATGCCAAGTCGTTCTTTCCCGCCGCGACCGCGTTTTGCAATGAGAAGCTGCTCGGCACGCTAGGTTGTGCCATTCTGATCGACCAAGACACGCTCAACGCGCACAAGCCGGAGCTTCGCCAAGCGGTCGACGATCTGAACTACGGCGGTATCGCGATCAACACCATGCCGCCCTTCGTTTTCCTCAGTCCCTACCTAACTTGGGGTGGCAACGAAGAAGGCCAGGAATTGGTTTCCGGCAGCGGCAATTTTGGTAACGGACTGTGTTTCGACAATGTCGAGAAATCCATCCTTCTCGCCAATTTCATGTCCGCAGGGCACATGCTCAATACCAACGTCGCCACCTTTAGAGCAACCTCCGAGAAAATGGCTTGGTTCAGCGCCGAACCATCGTGGCTCAATCTTGGCTCGCTGATTTTCGCCGCGGTAAAAGGCGGTTTCCGCAAAAAGGATTTCTAACAAACTCACCCTCACATACCAACCAACGAATACTATGAACCAAACTATCCTCATCACCGGTTGTAGCAGCGGCATTGGCCGGCTCACCGCAAAATACTTCCAGGAAAAAGGCTGGAACGTCATCGCCACCGTCCGCAGTGAACCGGAAGCCGACACCGAACTGAGCGCGCTTGAAAATGTGTTTGTTACCGCGCTGGACGTGACGAACCAAGCCACCATCGACAGCGCCGTCGCTGCCGGGATCGAGCGTTTCGGCCGCATCGACGTTTTGCTCAACAACGCGGGCTACGGCTCCTACGGATTGCTGGGGGCTACCCCGGAACATAAGATCCGCCTGCAATATGACGTCAACGTTCTGGGCACTTTGTTAGTGACAAAAGGCGTGTTGCCGCATTTTCGCGCGAATGGCGCGGGAACCGTCATCAACATCTCGTCGATGGGCGGCAAAGTGTCGTTTCCGCTCGGGACGCTCTATCACGGCTCCAAGTTCGCGGTAGAAGGCATGAGCGAGGCGCTCAGTTTCGAGCTGGCGCCTATCGGCATCAACGTGAAACTGATCGAGCCCGGGATGATGAACACCAACTTTGCCACGTCGTCTTTCGATCTGAACATCGACCCGGCGATGACCGAATACCAGCCCGTTGTCGATAAAGTGCTCGCGGCTTTCCAGCAAGGAGCCGCCGGTGCGTCTGATCCAATCATCGTTGCCGAAACCGTCTACCAAGCCGCCACCGACGGCACAGATCAGTTGCGCTACATCGCGGGCGAAGACGCTAAGCAACTCATCGCCGCTCGGAAACAAATGGAGGATGCTGAGTATCTCGCTATGATTCGAGGACCGTACGGGCTGTAAACAACGGACCCAATCACACGATGGACTTTACCGACCAAATGCACACCTACTTCCGCGGGGAGAAAACCGAGGCTCTTTGCTTCATCCTGCCCGTTGGACTTGCGCTTCTAGCTCTCGCCGTCACGGCGATCAAAGCTGAGCCCGGCGGGTTTGCCTGGGGCGTGGCGATTCCCTGCGCACTCTTCGGACTCATCTTCACGGCCACCGGGATTGGCGTAGGCTTCCGCACCGCGGGTCAAGTCGCGGACATCGAACAACGCTTCCAAGACGACCCCGCGGCCCTCGCCCGATCCGAACTCGATCGCATCGAAAAGGTGAACCGAAATTTCCGGCTTACCTACATTGTCTTCGGTGTTCTGACAGCCGTCGGGCTGGCCATTCACTATCTGGCCGGTCCAAATTTGGGCCGCGGTCTGGGCGCCGCGATCATGCTCGTTTCCGCGATCGGCTTGTTGGTTGATGGGTTCGCCGAACGCCGGGCGGAACCCTACACTGCCGTGCTGAGGGCGGAGATTGATTTGAATCCTTCCAACGGCGAACGCCCCTAGCCGAAAAGGGGATGCGGGGCAATTGGAGCTTTGGATCAGGCCAACGCGGTATTTGCCAAGGCGTTGCCGGAGGATAGCCGGATTGAGCCGCGACACGGATGCGAAAACCGCGTCCACTTGGATCAACGGGCGACTTGCGATTCGATCCCAGTTGTCCGAAGAGGCGGTATCGCGGCCGGGCTTTTGCCGCTTGGGTGCGTGGCGAGATGACTTGAAGCCGGATAAGCGGCGCGGTCGCGAGTTCAGGGGGCGCATGGATGAGGTTGTCCTCTGGAAGCGCGCGTTGAGCCCGAAGGAGATTCGGCGACTGGCGGCGAGAGGTAAGCCGTGAGTTAGGCCGAAGGCCCTTGGACTGCGCGCAGCCTGCTGCCGCCTTCAGCCCCGCAGCCTGCTGCGGAGGCCACCAGGGAAGGTCTCCATCACCCTTTGAAGGGCTCTCAATTCGGCAAGTCTGTGTAGTGGCGCGGGCCAAACGGCCAAACCTCGGTTCTCCAAGCGGATTCATCGCTGGATGGCAGCGGTGGGTTGGGCGGTCTCATCTTTGGAAAACCGCCAATCCCGAAGGTGGCGGCTTTGGGGGCCAAAGGCGGGAGAAGGTGATGGCAGCCCTTCCCTGGTGGCCTCCGCAGCAGGCTGCGGGGCTGAAGGCGGCAGCAGGCTGCGCGCAGTCCAAGGGCCTTCGGCCTAACCAACCTCCAACACACAACGAAACCCGAAGTGGTTGTTGCGATAGGCTGGCGCGCCGCGGCTGCGGTACGAAGACTGGAGACGGATCTCATAGCCATTGGCCCACGAACCACCACGCAAAACACGGTGTTCATGGTCATTATCGTACCAATCCTGGCACCATTCCCATACGTTGCCGCTCAGATCTTTGATTCCATGGTGATCCAGCGCAAAACTTCCCACCGGCGCGGTAAACGCAAAGCGGCGCGCGAAAAAACGCGCAAAGACGGCAGCTTTACCGGCGCGTTTTTTTTCGTCATTCCAGTTGCAAGTGTTCTCCAGCGGCGGCCACTGCGTGCCCCAGGGGTAGATTTTGCCCAGTTCGCCGCTTTTTTCCGCCGGCGATGCGTTGGCATCCTCCCGGTCGCCGATTCCCACCGCCACGCTCCACTCGTGATCGGTGGGCAAGCGGTAAGTTTTGCCCTCTTTCCGGCTCAGCCACTCACAAAACGCGTTCGCGTCCTCCCAACTCACTTTCACCACGGGATGATCCGGGCCCTGTTTGTGGCCCTTGTGTTCGCTATCTCTCCAACTCATGTCGATGCCGGGATTCTCCGCCGCAAAGGCGGCGTAATCCTGCACGCGGGTTTGCCACACACTGAAAAGCACGCCGTCCAAGCCGGGAACGGGGACGAAATTCATGCCGAGAGAATTGGTCAGCGGGTGTTCCTTTGAAACCGGCTTGGGCTTGGGCTCGGGCTCAGGCTCCGGGGGCGACAGGATTGTCGCGGCTCCTTGAGGCTTGGGCTCCGGGGAAACACCGCCAAAGTGGCGCTCCATATCCGCAATGAGCCGGGCGGCGTGGGTGTTGAAGTCACGCTGCGGATCGATCCGCGCCGCATTTCGATAGAGCAAGGGATGCAGGGAGTCCGGCAAATCGGATGCCGCCGGCATGTTGGTGTGATTGCCAATGAGCAAAGCGCCGACCTGGAGCCCCCGGGTGAGGGCGGACTCGATCTCGATCCGCACGAAATCGGTCGGATCATCCTTGCCGCGCTCCCGCATCAATTGCGCCCACTGCGGCCCCATCACCACAAAGAGCACGTCCGCCCGCGACACAGATTCATCCAGGAATTCGCGAAAATCGACCGTTGGCGGAATGTCGTCCACATCCATGAAGGCAGTGCCACGGCCAAAGCGATCCTCCCACCGGTCGTGGATGCGCCCCACCGTGCCGACGACCAGCGAGTCATCCCGGCGATAGGAGAGGAAACACTTCAAATTGCGGGGTGAATTTGCCATGCCCGGTTATTTTGGACCGCGATGTGGGTAATTCAAGGGCCGGCGCGCCTCACTTCCCGACAAAGTCTCAACCCTACCCCGCGTTTTGCGTCGGGAACAGGCGCAAAATCTGCTCGAGCCGGAATCCGTCGAGCGTCTCCACCACAAGATCGGCATCCAGCGATTCGAGCGGATGGGTGGCGGCGATGCCGATGCTGCGCATGCCGGCGCGGAAGGCGGCTTCCAGCCCCACGGGCGCGTCTTCCAGAACGACGCAGTTTCCAGGCGCGCGGCCGATTTTTCGCGCGGCGGCTAAAAAGACGTCTGGCGCGGGTTTGCCGTTTTCCGCGTCTTCAGCAGCGGCGATTGCGGCGAAGAATTCGCTCAATCCGGCGATTTCCATGACGGTTTGGACGTTGAGCCGCTCAGTCGAGGAGCCGACGGCGGTGGGGATGCCGGCGCTTTGCAATTCGCGCAGCAGGTCGCGGACGCCGGGGAGCGGTTCGATGCTGGATTCGCGCAAAATTTCCCGGTAGAGCGTTTCTTTGCGCGCGCCCAGTTCCTGGATGCGCCCGTCATCGCCGGGTTCGGCCCAGCCAAAGACGCCGGGGATGACGAGGTCGTTGCGCATGCCGAAGCTTTGGTCGAACAGTTCGCGGGTGAGGGGGCGCCCAAGTTCATCGGCCAGGCGAAACCAGGCTTGCTCGTGTTGATCGTGGGAATCGATGACGACGCCGTCCCAGTCGAAGATGACGCCGAGGTTTGCGGTTGGATCCATCGCGGGTAAAAGGTGGGCAGGTTAGAGCCGATTTTCGTACCAAACCACGTTCTGGCTGGCTTGGCCGGCGACGAGCAAGTCGAGATCGCCATCGCCATCAAGATCCACCGAGCGGATGTCGTAGGCGGCTTGGTTGTCGTCGACGTCGTGCGCGGTAAACTTGCCTTTGCCGTCATTTTCGAACCAAACGGTGCGCTTGTCGTCCTTGGCGGTGGTGGCCGCGTCGATGTCGCCGTCGCCGTCCAGGTCGTTCACGGTTAGGCAATGCGCTCCACTCAGCAGCCGGTCGATTCGGTGCAGTTCGAAGCGCTTTTTCCCGAGGTTTTCGAACCACAAAATTCCCGCATCGTGCCCGCGGGTGCAAAACACGTCCAAATCGCCGTCGCCGTCCAAATCCGCGGGCATGGCGCACGTCGCCGCGGTCTCCTCAATCGCCAAAACGTGCTTCGTCCAGCCGTCGGATTTCGAGTTTCGAGTTTCGGATTTTCCCGCAGGGTTTTCCCACCAGGCGAACCAGTTTCCGTTCAAAAACGGCTTCCCTTTCGCGCCGGCGGTGATGTCGTTGTCGCCATCGCCGTCCAGGTCGCCGATGCCCATGTAGTGGCTGCCGCCGCCGGCGTCGCTTTTCGCGAAAATGTGGCGCTTCCACTCCGCATCCACGTCGCTGGGCGTCTCGAACCACATGATTGAGTCGCCAACCGGGCTGTCGGGGTTAAACTCGTTGGCGATGAGGTCCATCTTGCCGTCCTGATTCACGTCCGCCTCCAGCACGCAATGCACGCCGGTGATGTCGCGATCGATCGCGCGATAAATCCAGTCGCCTTGCTCGGCTTTGGCGCCGCCGGGGTTCTCCAGCCAGTAGACGTGGCGGTCGCCGCCGATGTAATCCGGGTCGCCATCGCCGTCGACGTCCAGGTTTGTGCCGTGAATGCCGCCGCTTTTCTGGTGGATCACCACGTGCCGCCAATCCGGCGCCAGCAGCAGGTGATTTTTGCCCGCGGCGCTGAACGCAACGTCCATTTTTCCGTCGCCGTTGAAATCGGCCGCGTTGGCGCTGGGACAACTGGCGCCTTTCCAGATTTCGTGCTTTTTCCAGCCGCCGGCGAGTTTTGGCTTCGTTCCCAGGTTAGACTTGTTCCAGTAAATCTTGAGGTTCTTGGTCCAGCGGCCCGCGGCGATGATGTCGAGCTTTCCGTCGCCATCGAGGTCGGCGATTTTGAAATCCTCGGTTGCCATGCCGCCTTCATCGATCCAGTGGCCTTCCCAGGAATCCTCAGCCGCGTTCCAGGCGTAGAGTTTGATCCCGATGTTCTCCTGCTCCTTCGGCGTGCCGCGCCAGCCGGCCACGACTTGTTGGCGGTCGAGCCCGAGGAGATCGGCACAGGCTAATGCGTGACCTTGGACGAGGGCGTTGTCGAGGACCGTGCGGCGCCAGACTTGCGCGTACGGTTGGGTTAGTTGGCCAGGGGAGGCTTTGCGGACAGCGGCCTCATTGGTATTGGCCGCATTGGACCCATAGGTCGGGTGGGGCTGATAGGTTTGACCGGACGGAAACTGGGTGCTCACCTCCGCGACCGGCTCGTAAATCACCACTTCCGTCCCATGCACCGGCTCGATCGCCGCGTAGTGCCGCAGGAAACTCCCGCGGAAGGTGAAGTCCGGCCCGTAGCGTACCTCACCCGCGCCTTGGCCGCCGGAAAACTTCTTCGCATCCGGGCTCTTGCTGTCCGCAGCGGCGAAATGGGACGAATCCACGATCAGCTTCGTTTGACCCCTGCGATCTGCCAACAGCAACCCTTCACGTCCACCGACGATCATCTCCTCGCCGCCGGAATCCGCCCACGCGATGTCGAAATTGTGCGTCTGATGCAGCGAATCATCGATCACCCGCGTTTTCCAGTTCTCCGCCTTGGTTGGGTCCTTGGGAAACTCGTAGGCCATGACGCGCACGCCGTTTTCGCCCTCGCCCGTGACGTTTCCGCGACCATGCAGCGGCAAAACGACCAACTCCCAGCGATTCCGCGCGTTTCGCCGCCAATGCATCCGGTGAACCGTGGGATCGTGCGGCAGTTTCAGCGCCGTCCAACGCTGGGTGCGGTCCTCCGGCGCCACCAAATAATCCACCGAGCCCGATTTCACCTCGTCGTTGGTCTCGCCCGGATTCCAGTTCGCCCCCACCGCGATTTCGCACTTCCCGTCGCCATCCAAATCACGCGCCGCGAGGCAGACGTTGTCCCGCGGATAAGTCAGCTTGCTCGCGAGGATGTGCTTCTGCCAAGTCCCCGCGTGCCCCGCAATTTTCATCCCACCTGGCCCGGTCGGGTTGCGATACCAAACGAAGTCGGATTTATCCGCCATCACGATGTCCAACTTTCCGTCCCCATCGACGTCAGCGATGTTCAGGCCGTAGCCGATTTCGATGTCGTCGAGGCGTTGGGCTTCGAATTTCGGCTCGGCGGCGGCGATCCAATGGATGGCGGGCAGAAAGCAGCAAATCAGCAACGTGGTTAGGGTCTTCATGCCGGATAGCAAGAACCACACTGCGTTGCCGCGCAAAGGAATTTGAGGCTTCCTTGGCGAGCTTGGGCATGGCCCGCTTTTTCTGCCCCGCCGCGCAAGTCGCCGAGAAAAGTTGCCGGGGTTCATGATCGGAAACACTGCTTTGCGGGGAAATCCTGGCAATCCAGGCGTTGCATCCGGCCGGGCTGGGCACATGGTCTGGGCCCGCCGGGTAGCCAGGAAATGATCCGCCGGAAAATCGGGCCGAGCCATCGTTAGCCGACGGCCACTTCGTCCGGCAAATGCTTGCAAAACTCCGCCAGCGACTTGGCTTGGATGGAATGCGGAAAAAGCTCGTCGATTTGCTCCTCGTCGAGAAGATCGACTCGCTTCGTAACCTCATGTTTCAACGGGCCAAAGCGGATTTCCAGACTTTGGATCAGGGATTTCCGTCTCCCCTTCTCGATTCCCTTTTCGATTCCAATTCGTTCGGCGCTGGTGATGTAAGGCATGGTTTGTTCGGCTTCGTAAGCTTCAACTTCGGCCATCAAACGGCTTTCTTCAAGGTCTGGCAAGGTGATCATCCAGTCGATCAACTCGTAGATGGCTTGCACATCTTCCTTGCTATGACCGGCGGTGTAAAGCTGCTTGATCAGCCCGAATTTGCGCTGGCGCAATTCGGCGGGTTTGCGTCGAAATTTCAGCTCGTCTAACTGAGCCAAAATCAGCAACCCCGCAGCATCGGCTTTTTGGAGCCGTTGAGCGCGTTGGGACTCGAAATCCAGCAGTTTGCGACTTCCGAACACGAATTCCAGCCGATTGTTCAGCGTTTTTCGCACGTAGCGATCCGGCCGCCATTTCGGGTCGCCGTCGGCTAAAATCGCCAAACTCACCACCTCTTGGCCGACGTAATCCTCCAACCGGTAGTTGTAGCCGTACATTCGGCGCGGAAGTCGCTCGTCGCGCTGATTTTGCACCTCCACGTGGAGGAAAAGGAGTTGGGTTTCGCCGTTTTTCAGGGTGACTTGGACGAAGACGTCGGCGTGGCGTTTGCCCAGCTTGGCTTTTCGGGCGACAGCTCGCAGTTCCTTGTCCAAAAAGACGACCGGGCGGGTCCAGTCGATGGCTTTGTGGACCTCGGGGAAGAGGATGAAGAGGAATTGGCGCAAATGGCGGCGCAGGGCCTCTTTCCAGGCTCCATCGCGGTCGGCGCGGCGTTTTTTGGGGCGCTTGCGGGAGGATTTTTTCGGGGATTTTTTGGCGGGCTTTGGCATGGCCGGACTTTCCGCCGCCGCGCAAATTCGTCGAGAACATTCGGCGGACAGATACTTTCCGCGACGAAATCCTGGCAATCCGGACGTTGCATCCGCGCGGGGCTGCGCGCATGGTTTGGTCCCCAAAAATGCTGGAAGCCATCGAAGTGCTCATCGACCACCTGAAGGGCCGGTTGCGCCGCCGCTACGCGATCAACCGGCTCCAAATCATGGCGTATCCTGGTTTTTGCAACGATACCGAGGCTTTCGTGCGCGGCCGGGTGCTGGTGGGCAAGGAAGTCGAGCTGGGCGGCAAGGATCACGGTGCGTGGCGAAATTTCGGCAACATGCTCAAGCGCTTCCTCAGCGCGGAAATCCCGCACGCGGTGGTGGAGGTAAAGTGGCAGGGCAACCGGCGGCGGATCACTTGCAACCACGAGGGATTTTTCTTCGAGCGGCTGCCGATCAATCCCGCCGATGAGCTGGAGGTCCACATTCGCGCGATCGAACCGCAAACCACGCAGCCGGTGGAGTTGATCGAGAAGATTTTTCCGCCTGCGCCCGGCGCGGAATTGGTGGTGGTGAGCGATATCGACGACACCGTCCTGCTGACCATGGCGAGCAAGGCGGTGAAGATGGTTTTGCTGACGTTGTTTGGCAACGCTCACACCCGCAAGATGTTCGCCGGCGTCTCGGATTGGTATCGCGCACTGCAACGCGGACGCGACGGCAAGCGCCACAACCTGTTTTTCTACGTCTCCACCAGCCCGTGGAATCTCTACGATTTTTTGGACGAGTTTTTGGCGGTGAACCGGATACCGCGCGGGCCGCTGTTTTTGAAGGATCACGGACTGGAGGAGGGAAAATTCAACTTTCACGATCATCGCAGCCACAAGGTCGATGCGATCGAAAAATTGCTGGTTTCGTTCCCCGACCGGCCGTTTTTGCTCATTGGCGACAGCGGCCAGAAAGATCCGGAAATTTACCAGGAAATCGTCAAACGCCACCCGGGCCGGGTTTTGGGTGTGTTGATTCGCAACGTGACCGCGGTCTTGATCCCGCGAACCCTCGAAATCGAGCGAATTGGGCGCGAAATCGGAGAATACGGGGTCAAATTCCTCCTTTTCACCCACACCAAGGACGCGAGGAGCGCCACGGCGGAATGGGGGCTGCTGCCGGACGCGCCAAAATCGGATTCCGAGCCCGCCAAGCAGCCAAATCAGGAGGGCGAAGCTTCCCCGGCCTCGACTTCGCCAACATCCTCGCCACCGTCCTCGCCGGAGGCCTCAGCGGCGGTTGGCGCCTCGTTTTCCGAGGCCAACTGATCCAGCATCGCGATCACTTCCTGCTGGATTTGGTCGACTTCCTCCAATCGCACGTTGGGATCGGCCACAATCAGCACTTCGCCGGTTTTCCGGTGCTCGTAGATCAAGAGCTTGCGGCCGTCCACTTCCCGCGTATCGACCTGTTTGAGCCGTTTTTCGCGTTCCAGCTTCGCGGCGAGAATGTAGCGCGCTTTTTCCATGCCCGGCTCGTCATCGTCGATCATTTTTTGCAGCAAACTCTCCGCGTCGCCCTTTTTGAGCTGATTTTTGGGCTCGGCGTCCTCTTCCTCGGGAATTTCGAATTTTGCGCGCCAAAAGGAGAACGGCGCCGGCTCGTCAGTTGGCCGGTTTTCCCACGCATTGGTCGATAAATCCTGCCGCAGAAAGCCGTCGCTCTCGGGATCCTCAAAAATGCAGGTAACGTAAAAATCACCGTCCTCAAACGGCTCGCCCGTCGCCGCGCAACGGTCGGATCGGGACCGGATTTTCCAGTTCTGGATGATCGCCATAAACCTGGAAAAACTGGATCAACCGCGGACGCGCGCAACCAGATTCCGCAGTTTGGGCAGCTCCCGGTTGTTGGCCTTGGCCCAAAACATCACCAGCCCGATCGCGCCGAGCGCCAGGTTCGGCGTCCACGCTCCAACCCACGATTTGATCCGCGAACTCTCCGCCAGCGCCAAAAACACGCTGTCAAAGAAGATGAGGGCGAAGAAGATCATGATCGACGCCGCCACACCGCCCAAAATCCCCCGCCGCGAGTGCACGATGCCCAGCGGGGCGGCCATGAGGACGATGAAAAAGCAGCGGAAGGGCTCGGCCCAGCTAAAGTGCCAGTGGGTGCGGTAGGGAGCGAGTTTTTCGCTCGGCAGCGTCTCGTTGGTTCGCAGGTAGCTGGTTAGGCCCGGAATTCCCAAAAACTCGGCCTTGTAGGAGGAGCTAACCACGTGCCAAGGCGTCTCCGGCCAGTCTTTGCGCGTCAAAACGGGGAAAAAACTGACTTTGGGCGTGCCAAACTCGTCGTACTCCCAAACCCGCGCTTTGCGAAAGGTCCACTCCTTTGTTCCGTGGTCCCAATACACGCGGTCGGCCCGGATGGAGTAGAGGATGCGGCCATCATTCAGCGCCTGGTTCCAAACCGCGACGTAGCGCATGGGAGCGTTGGCCAAATCCACGGGAACGCGCCCCACAAACCAGGTCCGGCCCACCTGAGAGTTGCGATACATCCAGGCCCGGGCGGCCCACTCTTCCTCCGCCCGCTCCTCCTTGCTCTTGCCCCGTTCCCGGTCTTTGGCGATATCCTCCAATTGGTTCAAAATCCCCTCCTTGTGCGCCTCGGCCCGCGGGGCCCAGTCGTAGTTGAGCACGATGCAAAGAAGCGTGCAGTAAAACCCGGTGACGAACAGCGGCTTCAACACCCGGCCCATGCTCAAACCCGCCCCCAACATGGAAACCACCTCATTGGCGCGCGACATTTTGCCCAGGCTGAACAGGAGCGAGAGCAGCAGGGTAATCGGCAGCACCATCAGCACGATTTGCGGCAACTGAACCAGGTAGTAGCGGCCCAGATACGGGAACCCGTCCTCGTTCATGAACACCTTGCCATTGTCCGTCAGGTCCATGACGATCCAAATGCCCACCAGCCCGAAAAAGGAGAGCATCAGGGGCACGACCACGCCGCGAATGACGTAGCGGTCCAAAATCGGCCCCGCGTAGTAGGCCCACAGCAAAATCGGCGGACTCATCACCAAAAACGAGACCAGCAGCAGCTTCACGAAGTAGGTCCACGGGGCCGGATCTTCGCCCACTTTGCTCAATTCCAGCGTTCCCACGTTGTTGACCAGATCCGTCGGCAACCAGGCCAGGATGACGCCCAGGCACAACAACAACAGGGCCAAAACTTGAGCGAAATGCCGTTTTCCCAACAACACCGCCACCACAAAGCCCAAAGCCGCCACCACCGCAGCCGCAATTTGGCAACCCACCAGCCACAGCGGCGTAAAAACCTTGCCAGGCTCTTCCCCGCTGGCCGCGCTTAAATTGAGGGCACGTTGCTCGTCCACGTAGGCGTCTTGGGTGCTTTCCGCGATCAATCCTAACACCACCACCGTAACCAGTGCCAGCAAACGCATCACATTGGCCGAAGCGTTTTCCGGCGAGAGAAAGAATCGCTTGAGGATTGCTATCAAAATTGGGGAGAAGCGTCGTTTGGCGCGAGTTTCCGGCCAAAAACTGGCTATTGTTAGGGGAAGTCACTCCGCGGTCAAGGCGAATGCACCGCAGAAACCGAAGAAACGCGCACCGCGTCCCCTCGGCGCAGTTTGAATCGCCCCCGGCGCCGAATATTCACCCCTTGCAGGCCCAAATCGTTGCAATGCAGCCGCCGTTGTCGATGGTAGCGCAAATGCGCGTCCTCATTGCTCCCGACAAGTTCAAGGGCTCGATGTCCGCCCGGCAAGCCGCGGAGGCAATTCGGCAGGGTTTGGAGGCTGACGCACACGGGCGCGAATCGAAGCTGGAAATTCGCACCCTGCCGATCGCGGACGGCGGAGAGGGGACCGCTGAGGCGCTTTGCGACGCGTTAAACGGCGAATGGGTGACCTGTCAGGCGCGCGACGCACTCGGGCGCCCGGTGGAAGCCGGCTACGCCCTGGTTGCGCCCCAAACCGCGATTTTGGAGATGAGCCAGGCATCCGGTTTGTGGCGAATCCGCCCCGAAGAGCGCGATCCCTGGTGCGCATCGACGTTTGGGACCGGGGAAATGATCCGCCACGCTGTCAATCGCGGCGCCACGCGGATTTTGCTGGGTTTGGGCGGCAGCGCCACCAACGACGGCGGCTCCGGGATGGCCTTGGCGCTCGGTGCGCGGTTTCTGGACGCCGCCGGGGCCGAGTTGACCGATTTGCCGGCGAATTTGGGCGATGCGGTTCGGATCGATCGCGAAAAACTGCTGCAAATCCCCGATTTTTCCGCCGCCTGCGATGTCGCCAACCCTTTGCTGGGGCCCAACGGCGCAACCCGGGTTTACGGCCCGCAAAAAGGCGTTCGCGCCGGAGATTTTCCACGTCACGAAGGGCGCCTCGAACATCTCGCCAACCTGGTGGGAGGCGATTTTCAAGCCGCAGCCGGCTCGGGCGCAGCCGGAGGGCTCGGATTCGGTTGCCTGGCCTTTTGCGGCGCGAAATTGAGCCCCGGATTCGATCTCGTGGCCGATTTGTTGAACCTGGAGGCCGCCATTTGCGAGGCGGACCTCGTCATCACCGGCGAAGGCAGCCTCGACTCCCAAACCTTGCAGGGAAAGGGGCCCCACGGCGTCGCGAATCTGGCGCGCCGGCACGGGAAACCGGTGCTCGCCTTCGCCGGCCGCACCGACGGCTGTGCCGACTTGAAACGCGCCTTCGACCACATTATCACCATCAGCCCCGACGAATTGCCGCTGGAAGAAGCGATGCGCCAGGGGCAAAAATTGCTCGAAAACGCCGCCTTTTCGGCCAAAAAGTGGATTTGCTCCCAAACGGGCGCTCGGGTTCGTAAAAACGGCGATTAGCGCAATTTGGTCAATTTGGCCAATTTGGTGTCCGCCCTTGACGCGAGAGCTGCGATTCTTTACGATGTAAACACATCCTAACCCGAAAAAATCCTTCCAATCCCTGCCGCCATGACTGGTTTTCGCTGTAATTCTCACCGCCGCCGCGGTTTTTCTCTCATCGAGATGATTTTCGCCATCGTCATCATCGCGACCCTGACAACCCTCTCCATGCCCGTCTACACCAAGCTTCGGCAAAAGGCCATTTGGGTCAAGACGCCCAAGCATATGACGGCGATCGTGTCGGGATTTCACGATTACGCCACCGAGCACAACGAATACTTCCCGCCGGCGTACTTTCCCAACGGGGTGGAAGGTATGTCCGATGAATTGGAGGAGGAAGGGCGCACCGGAACCGCCCGCTGGCTGGATTCGACCATTTTCGCGCAAGTGTATCCCGACCGCTCTGGCAGTAACAGCGACGCCGATAACACCACCAAGCAGTATTCCGGCCAAACCGGCGCACACATGGTGGACACGGTGTTTCTGGTGCCCGCGGCCCAGCATTATCACGCCAAAAACCCGCGAGCCAGTTTTTACGACATGTCCTTCTGCTTGAATCGGGCCCTGATCACCGACCGCATTCACGCGCAGGGCAATAATCCGGCGTTTAGCCCCCGAAAGCGAAGCTTGTTCGTGGACGACGCCGCGACCATGCTGATTGTTGAGGGCTCTGAAGGGGACAACAACAGCGTCGACTCATCGAGCACCTCCCAGTTGAACGATGCGCTGAGGTGGTACAAGGGCAAATTCATCCATGTTGGTTTCATGGATGGTCACGTTGAAAAAATGTCAGTTGCCGGCAATCGCAGCGCCATGAGGAAAATCCCGAGCAACCCGCTTAACGGCGATGAGAGCGATTGTCTTTTCTGGACCGGCGTCGGAAAAGAGGCTTACTCCGCGTACATGCAGGGATCGACCTCGATGCAGAAGGCGATGGGCACCTACATGAAACGCTCGGGGAGTTAGGGGGCTGCCGGAACGCCGGTTAGCGCGTTGTCAGGGCTCGATGAAGACCATCTTGTCGGCTTTGTCGGAAATGCCGCTCAAAAACGTTTCTCCTCCGGAACGATCCACCGAAACGTAGACCTTGGCCGCGCCTTGTCCCGACCAATCCTGCTTCAAGGCGCGCTGCTCGCCTTTTTCCAAGGTTAACGTGCGCGGTTGACCCACCCGGTCGGCTTCCAGCGCTCCCCCGCGGGGATCCCGGGACCAAAACTGCACTTCCAGCCTAGATTGAGCCGTCGCATCCACTCCTCCCAAATTTTCGACCGTGACCCGGGCTGTGTGCTTGACCCGCTGGAAGGTTACGCGAAGCAGGGGCGGGGAAACTTGGGGCAAGCGATGCCGCGCCCACGGCGAGGCCACGAGCTTGGCGTAGGCCTCCGCCGCCACGCGGTGACTTTCGATCGATTCCAGATCCGGCAAGGCGTAAAACACGGCCCGGGGATAGCTCTGCAGGGAGGATTTCGGGTCGCGCAGGAGCCAGGGGGGCAAGGGATCGGGCCAAATCGGGTCGCTGCAGAAGGCAAACCCGCTTTCCGCCGTGTGGGCCAGGTGTTCGGCGTAAACCGCGGCGGGATCGGCTCCTTCGCAGCCCACGATGTCCACGTAGCCGGCGCCGGGGAAAAATCGCCGGGCTTCGGCGGTTAGCACGCCGGGGGACCAGAGCCAGCGAACGTTGCGGGCGTCCTCGGCCTCAAAAATGTCGAAAATTCGCCGCCAGGCGCGGACAAAGTCTCCGGAATCCAACCCCGGTTTCCGGTTCATGCCCGCCCACGGCTGGAGGATGAGCGGATAGCCCCAGGCACGCGCTTGCCGCGCCCACGCCCGGAAAAAATTGTCGTGCTCGCGGTCGCCAATTTCGGGGATTCGCTCGAACGGCGCCCGGGCGACGACGATCGGCGTCACGCCCGAATCCGCCCAGGGCTGAATTTTGGGAATCAACGCGGAAAACGCGCGCGTATCGGCCAATTTCGCGTCCCAGTTGCCGGGGCAAAAGCAGAGCGGCGGAAATTCGCCGGTAAAGTCGCGGTGACGCTCCAGCGGCTCGTAGCCCGCCAGAAATTCGCCTTGCGGGCCGCGGTAACCGATTGCGACCGCCATCAAGCGGTGCTCCTCCTCTAATTTGAGCGGTTTGCCGCGCAACAACCGCCCCGGCAGCGGCAAATCCACCTCCACCAGCCGTACGTTGTCGATGAGCGTGGTCGATTGCTCGCGCGGCGCGCGTCCGCTGAGCTGGATCAGAATCTCCGCCTCGGAGCGTTGGGCCCGAAACGTGGCCTGGCGGCGGTACCAACCGGTTTCCGGCTGGCCAACCTGCGGATTTCGCTCAAAAATGAGCTTTCCGTCCAAAAACGCCGCTTGGCGCAAATTTGGCGATCCATCCGGCGGCACGTTGTCATACACCTCCAGGCTCAGTTGGTAGGTTTTTCCCGCTTCCAGCGCCACTTTCTGAAAAATCGCGCTTTCCGCGGATTCGTCTCCGCCGCCGAGTTGAAGCATGTAGCTGTGGGTGCCCGGGCGGGTTGGCTCGGAGAAAACGCCGTGCGAGCCGTCGTTGGTTCCGCGATAAGTCCAACCATGCTCGCGCAGATCCTCAAAATCGCCGTTGGAGAGTAAGTCGCCCCAGGCGAAAACGGGAATCGCAACGGCGCTGAGCACGGTGGGTAAACGCATGGGCCGCAACTGAAGCACCGGCTTCCCACCGAGGCAACTCGCCTCAATTCCTGAAACTTCACCTTCGGGAAACGTCGCAATCTTGGGCCGAAAAATCGCCGGTTCTCCGTCTCAAATCGCCAATCGCCGCCGGCCAACTTCGGGTTGCAATTTTGCCGCAATCGCGGAATCTATCAATTCGGCTGCGTTCGCCCCAACGAGCCTTTACCCACCTCAACAGACAGGCTTTACCCGAAACATGAGCTTACCCGACGGCGCCATTCCGCTGCTCGCCATTGTGCCAGGAATTTTGATTTTGCTCGCGATCATCGCGGGGCGAATCGTTTTGGCGCGGATCGACGCGCAGCGCATCGCCAGCTACATCAGCCAAGAGGGCGGAAACATCCTCAACACGCGCTGGACCCCGTTTGTGTCCCACGTGAAGGCCAAAATGGCGGAGCGGCTGTATCGGGTGCGGTTTTTGGACCGCAATTGCCACGAACACCTCGCCACCTTCAAATCCGGCGGCAAAAAGCGGATTTTCGTGGCTCACGACGAGATCGTGCGCCGTTCCAAGCGCTGGACGCCCGAGGAAGCCCTGGCCCAAGGGATGAAAAAGCCCCAAAGCGCCGCGGATGGCTTCGGCAGCTACCTGACCCTGCGCATGCGCTACAAACCGCGGGCGGCTCAGGAGGCGAAAAAGGCCAGTTAGGCCTACAATCCCGCTTTTCGCGCGCCCGCCGCGTTTTTGGCTTTGGCCTGCAAACCGCCGATGGTGAGTTGATCCGGCCGGTCCGGGCCCGCTTTCACCGTGTAAACGCCGGGGGCGAAAACCGGCGGTTGGAAGGTCTTGCCCGGTATCCTGACGGTGTACAAAATTTCCCCGCCCGCGTCGCGAACCTGCACCACGGGATTTTCCATCTCGAACGTCAGTTTGGGCAGCCAATGCGTCGCTTTGCGGCCGTCGTTGTCCTCCATTTTCACAGTGATGGGCCAACCGGGAAATTGCTTGCCGCCCTTTTTCACGTCGGCGAAGCGATGCCAGCATTCAAACGTGATGGTGCGCCGCTTTTTGTTGAACCGGACGAGGCCGTAGCCGTCGGCGCGTTTCAACTCGTTGGTGCGGTCTTCCGGATTCGCGTATGCCAGCATGGTGATTTTGTTGCCCAACCCGTCCTCGTAGTCGCCGGTCCACGGCAACGGACTTCCGGCAAGTGCGTTGGGGCCCGCTTTCTCCTCCGCCGGGTGCCACCAACGTCCGTAAATCGTGTTCACGATCGCCGGGCTGGTGAATCCGTAGGGTCCATCGCCAAACGCCTCGATTCCGTGCTTCACGGTCACTGCCAGGTGCTGATCTCCGCACAAATGCGGCGCCCAAGCGCGGCGAAGTTCGCGCAACGCCTTGTTCCGCCCGGTTTGCGGCCACGCGTTGGAATCGAGGTCGGCCAAAAGCCGGTTGTTGGGGTTCCCATGCAGGTGAACCGCGCCGCAGAACGCCGTTTGCGAAAGCGCGCACTTCATCTCCGCTCCGGCCCAATCCTGGCCCCATTCGCGCAAAAATCGCAGTTGCCGGCCACCGAGCAGCACCAAATTGGCCAAATCCACCGCTTTGCGGTCGTATTTAGGGTCGTTGATGTGATCCGGCCGGGGGCCCATTTTGGGAATCGTGCCCAACGGCCCGGTTTTGAACTTTCGATCCTCCAAAATCGCGAAATCGATGCCTCCAACCCGCAACCGCGTGAAATAGACGCCGATTCCCTGCCCGACCGGCGCCGGGTCGTAGGCATCCGGCAGGTGCCAAGTCTGTTGGCGCTCCACCTGCTTCACGTAGGAGGCCGGATACATGTAGCCGCCGTCGGCATTGCCTTTGGCCGTGGAAACGCCGCCGGCCTCGCCCCACAAATTCGGGTGTCCCACGTCGTGGTCGTCGGGAATCGCGATGGTCGGCCGATCCTTGATGATGTCGCGAAATTGCAGGCCAAACTGGATCCAACCCGCGGTGTGCTGAGTATGGTGGTAAGTCTGATCGCCGGCAAAAAAGAGCACGTCCGGGTCCTGAAATTTCAGGTTCTCGACGATCTTTGGCCGCGGACCCGCCGTGCGGCTGGAATTGCACGACAAATTGCCGATCACGATCTCTTCCTTGCCGATCGGGTCCTTGCGGATGAGCCCCTCAAACATGGCCTTGTCTCCGTGGCGCACGCGATAAGGCACGTCCGCGGAGTTGTTCCAGGGTTCCAGCCGAAAATGCGCGCTCCAGCCGGGATAAACCACCTGCGTGGAGGCGATTTCCCGCCATTGGCCGCCTTCCTTAAGCTCCAGGCGAACCACGCGCGATTCGCCGTTTTTCAGCGGGTACAACTGCGCGGTTAGCTTCAAAACGCCGGCATCGTGCGTGTAAAGCGCGAACGCCACCACCTCATCGCGCGGCACGTCCATCGGCACGACCGATTTCTTTTGCGTCCACCACTGCCCGGCGGCCTGGCTGTCCAAATTCGGGAATTTCTCGCCGTGCGGCTTAGGTGGCTCCGCCAGGGCCAAAAAGGCGGGAAAAATCGGCGCCAACGCGGTTAGTATCCAGGTTTTCGTGCTCATCTTGCCACGTTAGCGAGGAGTTTCCCCCACGCAATTCGCGATTGAACGCCCGCAGCCGGCCTTTGCGCCAACATCACCGCGAAAACGATTGGACGCCCCCCTCCTTGCGTCCAACAATCCCAAATTGCCGACAGCCCCCGTATTTTCATGACCGTGGCGCAAGAATTGACCGTCGATGCAGCGAATTTGTCCGTCATCCTGTTGGGTGTGGCCTTGCTGGCCGGGCAATTGTTTCGGCGCAAGCTCGTCTTCGACCAGGCATCGGCTCCGGGGCGAGTTTCGGTGGAAGCCTATCGCGCGCCGGAGTTGCTCATCGCCCTGGGCATGATCGCGATTTTTTACCTCAAGAGCACCAAAGGCCTCGAGGGCGGCTGGCTGACCTTGCTCATGACCCTGTTCGTGCTGGCTCACCTGGGACCGATCCGAAATTTGCCCCTGGCCGAGCATTTCGGCATGGACCGGCAGCCGCTGGAACCCCCGTTTCTCCTGCGCCAAATTTTGCCGATGTGCGCCGCCGTCACCGCCATCACCATGCTCTCGATGTTGGTCTGGCAATGGTGGCTGAAAGGGCTGCTGGGCGAGCTGCCCAGCCAACCGGCCATCGAGCAACTGCACGCCAATCCGCGGAACGCCGGCATTTGGTTCGCCAGCTTTTTTTGGGCCTGCATCATCGCGCCGCTAGCGGAGGAAACGCTGTTTCGCGGCTTCCTCTACCCCGTGCTCAAGCGCTTCATCCAGCCATTGGCCGCAGCCGTGGTCGTTGCCGGGATTTTTACCGTGGCGCACCCGGCTAACGTGGGTTCGTTAGTCCCGCTCTTCGTTTTGGGCGTGCTGCTGGTGGTTTGTTACGAGTGGACCGGGACGCTGTGGGCGCCGATTTTGGTCCATTTCGGCTTCAACGCGTTCAACCTGTTTTACACCTTCGTACACATCAATGCCTTCCCCAACGCAGCCTCATGAATCGCTCGGCGAGTTGGGCGAAGACGCGGTGGTGCGGCTCCTAACCCGCGACCTGCGAACCGATTCCTCCCTGCTCGCCGGTCCCGGCGACGATTGCGCCGTCATCGCCCGGCCGAATCACGATCACCTGCTGCTCAAGACCGATTGCGTCATCGAGGGCGTCCACTTTGAGCCGGAAACCGAGCCCGAGGCCATCGGCTGGAAGGCCGCCGCGCGCGTGGTCAGCGATTTCGCGGCGATGGGCGGCGGTTCGCCCCGACACGCGCTGGTGACCTTGGTGGCGCCGGCCGACCGCACGGCGGATTGGGCCAAGCGGCTCTACGCGGGCATCGAACGCTGCGGACGCGAATTTGCGTTCTGCGTGGTGGGCGGAGAAACCTCGCGGCCGCCGCAAAACGCGCCGCTGGCCATGATTTCGATCGCCATGAGCGGCGAAATCTCGCCGGAGCGTTGCGTTTTGCGAAGCGGGGCGCGAATTGGCGACGAAATTTTCGTAACCGGCGCGTTAGGCGGCTCATTGGCGGGCAAGCACCTGAATTTCACCCCCCGCCTGGCCGAAGCCGCCTGGCTAACGCAGAAGCTCGGCACCAACCTGCACGCCATGATGGACCTGAGCGACGGACTGGCCAAAGACCTGCCCCGCTTGGCCCAAGCCAGCAACGCGGGTTTTCACGTGAACCGGGAAGCCGTGCCCAAAACCGCGGGTTGCACCCTAACGCAAGCCCTGGGCGATGGCGAGGACTACGAGTTGCTCTTTACCGCCGCGCCGGCCTCCACCGAAGGGCTGATTTCCGCATGGCCCGGCGAATTTCCGGAACTTCCGCTAACCCGCATCGGGACCATCGTCACCGCGGAAGAAAGCCAGATGCTTGAAGGCGGCTGGGACCCGTTTTTTGCATGAACGCGGCGGCACGGCCTCCATCCGGCTTGCAAACCCGGATTCCCGCGAAAGATTAGCCCATGAGCGATGACCCATTCGGCGTTGCGGGCAAAACCTACGCCATCGTGGGTGGAACCACCGGGCTCGGCCTCAGCGCGGCGGCTATTTTGGCCAAAAACGGCGCGAATTTGGCGCTGGTGGGCCGAAACCCGCAAAATCTGGATGCCTTGCTGCACGAGCTGGGATCCCAAGCCCGCGGCCATGCCGGAGACGCCTCCCAACCGGAAACCGCCGCAGCCGCCATCGACCTGGCCGTTCGCGAATTTGGCCGGCTAGACGGGCTCTACCACGTGGCCGGCGGTTCGGGACGATCGCGCGGAGACGGCCCGCTCCACGAGTTGACCGACGAAGGCTGGGAATTTACCTGCGCGCTCAACCTCACCTCCCTGGTTTACTCCAACCGGGCCGCGATTCGCCAATTTCGCGCCCAAAACTCCGGCGGCGCCGTGCTCAACATGGGCAGCGTGTTAGGTTACTCCCCTTCCCCGGCGCATTTCGCCTCTCACGCCTACGCGGCGACCAAATCGGCGATCCTGGGCTTCTCCAAATCCATCGCCGCCTACTACGCGCCGGACGACATCCGCGTCAACGTCATCGCCCCCGCGCTGGTGGCCACGCCCATGTCCGAACGCGCCCGGGAAAACGCCGAAATCCTCGATTTCATCCAAACCAAGCAACCCCTCGACGGCGGGCGAATCGGAGCCCCGGAGGATTTGGATGAAGCGGTGCTTTTCTTGCTCGGTGAGAGGTCAAAATTCGTCACCGGCCAGGTTTTGGCCGTCGATGGCGGTTGGACGGTTTCGTGACGTTTGCCGCGCCCGCTCACAGCTTCCAATGCTCCGGAAAACTCGTCGCCGGGAAAATATTGCGCGCTTCCTTCAGCATCGCCGTCCATTCGTCCGGCCGGTAGCGCTGGGAGAGGTGAAACAGCACCAACTTGCCAATTTTCGCTTCTTTGGCGATCTGCGCGACCTGGCGCGTGGTGGTGTGGTGATTGCGCTGAGCCAGCTCCAAATCGCCGTGCCGGTATTGCGCCTCACACACGACGGTATCGACCCCGCTCAGCCACGATTTCAGCATTTCGTGCGTCGGTTCATCGAGCAAAAAATCGGTCAGGTAGGCCAGCGACTCCCCTGGTGTCTCCACCAGCAAATCCGCCCGCAATTTCGCCGCGTTGAGCTTTTTGCCGTCCACCTCAATTTCATCGGCCCCGTCTTTGAGTTGCTGAACCCAGCGTCCGGGAGCCAGGCCCGTGGCTTTCAGCTTTTTGGGATCGATGTTTTGCCGCGCGGCTTCGCGAACCAGATACCCCAGCGTGGTTCCGTGATGCTGGAGAAGGGCCGCCTCGACCGTGAAATCGGGATCGGTCAAAATCACGCCATCGTGCGTTCGGGACGGCGATTTTTCCTCCTTGGCGAAGGCGTCGCGGGTGCGAAAGCGGCTCGTTTCCACGCGATCGCCGAGAATCTCGCTCACCTCCCAAATTCCGGGCTGATTTCGGTGCAAATTCCACCAAAACCCGCGAAACCGGTGGTGCATGATCTCAACGGTCCGCGGCGGCCCCCAAACGCGCACCGGCTTAGTCGGCCGGTTAAAATTCGCCCGGAAAAACGCGTCAAACCCGCTCACGTGATCCATGTGAAAATGCGAGAAAAAGAGGTGGTCGACATCCTGGACGTTGGACGAGCCCAACCGCGAAAGAACCGCCTGACCGCAGTCGAACAGCAGGCTCACGATGCGCTGGCCGGAATTCACCTGCGCCCAAAGCGCGTTGTCGCGCCCGGGATTGCCGAGGACCTGGATTTGGATGCTCAAAACCTCAAACTGTGCCGTAGGGCAAGCCCTGTGAAAACGAAAAAAATTGGGACAACCCGAAATTCACCAGTTTTGGGTTTCGGGTTTCGAATTTCGGGTTTCGTTCTAGGGTGCGTTTGAAAAATGGGGCGAGGTGCGCTGCGAGCGATTTTTTCGGCTGGGATTGATGGCTCGGGCGTCGATGAGCCGGCTCACAAAGCCCCGAACAGCAATTCCAGCCGGAAAAAGCGCCGCATCTCATAAAATGCGAAGCGACTTTTCAAAAAACCAAGTAAAATTGCGCGCCCGTCCCATTTTTCAAACACACCCTAACTCATGCCCGGTCTAGCCGACAACCCCTTCGTGGTCCAAATGAAGCGCGCCTTCAAGTGGCACTGGAATCTACTCTTCCTCGGCGCCGGGGTTGCGGTTGGCGTCCTCTCCGGCCTCCCCGGCGTCGTCATTCCCGCCGTCGCCGCGCTGGAAATGGCCTACCTCGGCTTCCTGGGAACCAATCCCAGGTTTCAGAACGTGCTCAAGGGCCAAAAACTGCTCGAAACCGCCGAAAAACAGGCCAGCGAGCAACGGTTGCGCAAATTGCTGGAATTCCTCGAACCCGCGGATTTCAACCGCTTCGTCCAGCTTCGCGACCGCAGCCGGGAAATGACCGAGCTGCAAAAATCGATGCACACGCCGCAAGCGGCGATTGGCGACGCCGGGTTCAAAACGCAGTCGCTCGACAAGCTGTTGTGGCTGTTTTTGAAGCTCTTGCACCATAAAACCGGCCTGGAGCGCTTTCTCTCCAACACGTCGGAAACCTCGCTTCGCGGTCAGCTCGACGATGCCACCCGGGAGGTCGATCGAGCGCGCCAAAACGGCCGCACGGAACGGCTAATCGCCTCCCTGGAAGAAAAACGAACCACCATCCGCGAACGCATCGAAAACTACGCTGAAGCGGAGGAAAATTTGCAGGTTCTGGAGGCGGAATTGGACAAAACCGAGCAAAAAATCAACCACATCTGCGAGGTGGGGATGAAAGCGCAAGACGGCTCGCAACTGAGCAGCCAAATCGACGGTGTGGCCGAGAGCGTGGCCATGAGCGAGCGCGCTTTCGGCGATTTGCAGTTCGGCGGCGTTTTTCAGGATGACTCGCCTGCTCCGGCCTTGGTCTCCGACGAAGGTTTGGAGCTGGAGTGATGCAAAGTGAAGCGAACCGGACCCGCAAAACGACTTCCGCTGGCGGTTACCTACCGTCTCGATAGTCAAAGCTGTAGACGCGCCCGTCAAAATCTATCACTTCCAGATGCCAGTTCACCTCAAATCTGGCAAGCGATCAGAACGTCGTCGCCAGCACGAAGAAGGGTGTGCTCATCCACTGTCGTCGCCCCGCCAAGTGCGCGGAGCCGCATCAAACGGACGCCCAAATCTGCGAAACGATCCAGATGGTCGCGAATCCCGCCGCGGCCAAGATCATCGTGAAGGCCACCGCGAATGCGACCCAGTTGGGCAGGGTTTCGCGATTCGAACAGAGCCAAACCCATGTCGCGGTGATTCCCGCCATGGGAAACACGACGCCCCAACCGAGAAAGACCTCCGGGCCCGGAATGAAGGGCGCAAAAATGCAGACGCCGTTCACAACCAGATAAATCAGCATGGCGATCGCCACGAGAAGCAGCGGCTGTTTGGGCTTGGCGTTCTTGTCTTGGCGGGAATCACGCATGTCCGGCGCCTGGAGGCTGTTGGACTTCGGACGTCTGGCGGCGAAATTCGAGGTTCGAGCCAAAATTTTCACGAGTTTGAGGACTTTATGAGAACATAAGGGACGAAAACGAAGGGAAATTTGGGCCGAATCCTCGATTTTCGACGCCGAGCGGGCTAAGTCCGACAACCTCCTAACTCAGCGTCCCATCCAGCATCTGCTCGATCGCGGCGTGGAGGCGATCGAACTTGATGGGCTTGGGCAGCATGAGACAGTCGCCGGTTTCAACCACGCCGTCTTCGCTCACTTCGTCGTTGGAGACCAGGGCGGTCACCATGATGCTGGGGACGTTTTCCAGGCCGGGAATCGCGCGGATGCGGTTGCGCAATTCGCCGCCTTCCATGCCGGGCATCACGATGTCCAGCACGAGGATGTCCGGACGGAAGTCGCGGGCCACTCCGATGGCTTCCAGAGGATCGTTCACGGTCTCCACCTCGTAAAGCCCGGTCTTTTTCAGGTTCATTCCAATGCCGATGGTGATCGACTTTTCGTCATCCACCACCAGCACGCGTTTTTTGGGTTCTTCCATGAGTTTGCTTTGGTTTTTCGGTTAAATTCGACTCCGCTCCGGTCGTGGGCCGGGCCGGGATTTTCAGGAAAACTCTGGCTCGCGCTCCGGGGGGATCGTCCACGTTTTCGATCTCGATGTTGCCGTAGTGCAGGTCGACGATGGTCTTGGAGACGCCCAAACCCAGGCCGGTGCCTTCACCGGTGGGTTTGGTGGTGAAAAACGGGTCGAAGAGCTTGCGCAGGTTCTCTTCAGGGATGCCGGGGCCGGTGTCGCGCACCTCCAGAATCACCACCTGGTCGTTGGCGCGCAACCGCTCGAAGCGGCGCAGACCGTGATCGGGCACGACGTCGCTTAGCTGGGTGGAAAAGGTGCGCAACGTCACCGTGCCGCCGTTTTCGGTGGCGTCTGCCGCGTTGTTGATGAGGTTGATGAGCACCTGCTCCATTTTTCGCACATCGGCTGAGATTTCGGGCAGGTTTTGCTGGAAATCTTCGACCACCTGGATGTTTTTGCGCCGCAGACGGTGGCCCACCAGCACGAGGGCCTGGCGAAACAAATCCCGGGCTTTGGTGGGTTTCAGGTTCAGGCCATCGGCGCGCGAGAGGTCGACCATGCCTTGCACGATTTCGTCGGCGCGGTCCAGACCTTCGGACATGGTTTCGAGCATCAACAGCTGGTCCTCATCGAGCGAATCGCGGGTTTGGCCGTAGTAATCGATGCCCATGCGAATGATTTGCAGCGGGTTCTTCACTTCGTGGGCCACGCCGGCGGCCAAGCGGCCCAGCGAATCGAGTTTTTCGGACTGAATCAAGAGCATTTGCGTGCTTTCCAGCTCTTTGGTTCGCTCCTCGATCTTGCGCTCCAAATCGCGGTTGGCTTCCACCAGTTGCTCGGTCATTTGGTTGAAATCTTGCGCCAATTCGCCGATTTCGTCGCTGGAACGCACGTCGGCGCGCTCGTCCAGGTGGCCTTGGGCGATCCGCGTAGCCGCAGCCGACAAACGCCGCACCGGGCGGGTGACGGAGCGCGACAAAATCAGCGCCACGAACAACATCGCCGCCAAACCCGCCGCAGCCACGCTAAGGCCGAGATTTCGCACGCTCAAGGCCGAAGCCAGGGCCACGTCGCGCTCCACGTGGGTCAAAACCGCCAGCCTGGAATCGGGCACGCGTTCCACGGCGGCCAACAGCGCGGTACCGGCGTTTTTGTCCAAGGCGTGGGTGTGCAGGCCATCCTGGGTTTCGTGCAAAAAGTCGACTCCGGCGCTGGTTTGGAGTCCGGTCGGCCGGTTCGCCGGGCCTAACGGTACGAGTGAGCGCGCCTCGCCCTCGCCGCCGCCGCCGTCCGCGTTTGCCAGGGCCAAAAGCCGCGATTTTCCGCCCCGGCCCAGTCCCTGCTGATTTTCCAGCAAACGCGTTAGGTTCGCCGCATCGGACCAAACGGCAGCCACGCCGATGAGTTGGCCCTCCAGGTTCAGCGGTCCGCAAAGCAGCACCGCCAGTTTTTCCGCGCCGTCCGGGTTTTGGGGATCGGCGGGCACGCCGCGCAGCTCAGCGCCGTAATTGCCCGCCAGCGCTTGGTCGAACGCTTCACCCGCAGGCAAGCGCTCGCCCCGGCGTTGCGGATCCGTGGAGCCCACCACCGCGCCATCCAGCCCGGCCACGCTGATGCGCTGGAATTTGGGGATGGAGTTGCGCGCATCGGTAAGGATGCGCTCGATTTTCTCCAGCTTCTCCGGCGCGGGTTGCTGGAGCTGGGAGGCGAGGGTGAGGCGCAGTTGGGTGCGGCTGCAAACCAGGGCCAGCCGGTCGCGGTCGTGCTGCAGGGATTCGGCCACGCGGGTTGCCTGGATCTGCGAAAAACCCTGGAGCTGGGCCAAGATGCGTTCGCGCAAACCGCGATAGGCGGTGAACTGGGCAAACCACACGAACGCCGCCATGGGAATGAGCCCGGTCACCACCAGTGCCAACAGAGTTTTCCAACGAATCGACATGCCTGAGGTCCAAGCCGACTTTTCGGCTGGGCGTTGGGTTGGTGCAAGTGGTTTTCTGCGCCGAAAAGGCGCGCCGGTTGGTTTTCCTTGACTTTTGAGACCGGGGGCCGTGGAATCGGTGTTAGCCTACTTCTCACGGGCAACTGAAACTCAACAACTTCCAGGGCATGAAACCTACCACGTTTGCAATTCTCATCCTCTCCATCGCCACACTCACCTTCGCCGAAAATGTCGAAAATCCCGTCTCAGTGGCGGAAGTGTGGCTGAACGACGTTTACGATGAAGCGCTGACCAATATCGGGCTGCCGCTGACGACCGACAACCTCAAGGACGGTCCTGCCGCCGAGCCAGCGGGGCCATTGTTCGCCTTTTCCTCCATGCTGGAAGATTCCGGCGATGGCAGCCCCGGCGACGAGGCCGAAACCGATGATATGCTGGAGGTGCGGATGGATCCGCGGCGGGCAACGATGCTTTTTCGCGGCGGCCGCGTTTATCTGGAAACCGACGACGGGCTGATGGTGCCTGAGGAGGCGCCCGGCTTGTCGCTCAGCCTCGATGGCGGCTACCAGTCGCGCTACTATTTCCTGGGCCTGAACCAAATCGAAAACGCCGTCGGATCATTCGATTCCGACAAAACGCAGATGTGGTACAGCGGCGTTACTGCGGCATTTCGTGGCCTGGGAGCCGGGGTGCGCTACATTCGCGGGCCGGAGAAATTTCAGCCGATTTCCGCGTTCAGCGAGTTCGAGACGAACTACGAAGAATGGGTCTTCGACGTGAACTACTCGCTGAAACTGTTTCCTCGCGATCTGCTCAACGTCACCGCCGGCTACGAGGCGATTCACTTCCCCGAGGCGACGTTTTGGAACACCGGCCGGCAGGATCACTTCTACGTGACGCTGCGCAACGCCAGCATCCCGCTGTTGCGGCCCAGCGTGACCTACCATCACCTTGCTCAGGCCGATCCGTTAGGAAATCCGGGCGATCCTGTTGGCACGGAGAACAGCTTCGAACCGGGCGTCCGGCATCTGGAGGGCGACGTGATGGTCTTTCAACTGGATGGCGTGTTGGATCTGGCGGATCTGGGTTTGCCGCTTGGGCTGAGCTATTTTGGGCAGATTGGCCTGGACGATGACTACAACACCCTCAACGGCGACGGGTTCGATTCCGACTGGTGGCAGACCGGCGTTTCCTTGCCGTTTTACACGCTCGGCGGCGACTTCATCCTCACGCCCAACTGGTACTACAACAAGCGGCTCAACGGCAGCGAACTTGGGGAGCATTTTTGGGGCGTGAACGCGCGATGGGACTTTTGAAGCGCAATTTGGCGGCCGCGCTGATTTTTTGCGCCCTTCCGCCCGCGGTTGGCGCGCAAACTCCCTCCCGCGAGACGCTCGCCGCGCGGTTTTTCGTCGCCGGCCACGAATTGCGGCTCAAAGTCGACACCGGCGCGGATGTTTCGGCTTTGGAGCGAAAAATCGTCCGCAAATTGGGCCTAGCTGCGGACCCGGATTTTTCGTTTCAGGTTCGCAGCTTCCACGGAGCAAATCTGGGCACGTCCGGCGCCAATTTAGCGGTGAAACTGGGCGGCGTCCCCATGTCTGAATCCACGCCGTTTGTCTTTTTGCCGCGCCTAACCGGTGTGCCGGGGCGGATTCGCGGAATTCTCGGAATTCGGCCGCTGCGAGAAGCCGGAGCGGTTGTGGATGTGTCAGGCGGGACCATCGCGCTTACCGGCGGCGATCACGCGGCAGGCGGCGAGCGATTGAAGCTTCTCACCTCTACCCAGCGGCCGTTCGTTTTCGTCGTCTCCCGTTATCGCGGCCGGGAATTGGTCTGGATGGTGGACACCGGCGCCGAAACGAGCGTTTTGACCCGCAATTCGGCGGCCAGGTTGAAAATCGCGGCCGAACGGCAACAACATCGGCGGTTGGCCGACACGTCAGGAAAATCGCGCGAAGCGGTTCGGGCGATTTTGGAGGCGGTGGAGTGGGGAACGCGTTTGCGCGGCGATCTCCCGGTGTTGGTGGGCCAGGTCCCAAGCTTGGCAGGCGTTCGCGCCGGCGGCAAACCGGCCGATGGAATCCTGGGGCTGGACTTTCTGGCCAAGCATGGCGCGGTTATTGACTTTCGGGCAGGATTCCTAACGCTTCGAGCCAGCGGCGCACGTCCGCGGCGTTCATGAACCCGATGCTGATTGCGTGGGCGCCATCCTCCTGCGCCAGAAAGAACGCCGGGACGGGAAATTCCGGCGAAAGCTCGCTCAGCACGAAAGGTAGGCGCTCGCCGAATTCTCGCTCCAGCGCAGGAAGCGTCTCCGCTTTGACCTGATCGCAGTAGCCGCAATCCGGCTGGGTCAGCACGAACAGCACCCCGTCCTGAAATTGGCCGGACGCTCGCAGTTCGGCGGCGATTTCCTGCGTTAGCCGAGCCATTTCCCGGCGTTCGCGGAAATGGTGCGCCTCCAGCACGGCCACGCCCGCGATTGCCCCCGTCAGGAGAACGATCGGCACAACACCGGCGTTAGGCCGAACCAAACGCCAGGCAAAAAATCCCGCCAACGCCGCTCCGGCGAAGGTGAGCAGGCACATCGCGCAGAATTCCCGGCTCAGGGCCAAATGACCGCTCAAAACCGCGTGAAAACCCACGGCGAATCCCACCAACCCGGCTACGACCGCGAATTTGGCGCGAAATGCCGCCACCGCCGCCACCGCGTAGAAAAGCGCCCCCACCGCAGCCAGGGGAATCGGCAAATGGAGCGCGCTTTTGCGGCAATGCGCGCAAAAATCCGCCCATGCCGCCAAACTGGCGAACGCGGCCAGCAGCAGCCCTGCCCGGACCATCCAGCAACCGAACCTCGAACGCGTCTGCCCGAGGCCGGTCACTGGTGTGGCCCTGAGGGGTGCAGATTTACTTGCACTTGGACAGGGAGACCTGCGAACCCTTGGCGTTTCTGCACGCCTCCGGGGTGGTTATTTTGTAGCGGCTGCCGACCTTGCAGCAGATCTTCTTCTTCTCCTTACTCACGCCCGAATCATAGGCCATGGTGTAGGTGTGGGTGATGCCGATGGCTGCCAGGCAGCTCAAGGCGAGGATTGCGGTTGCCCTTTTTTTCATGGGGTTTGGTTTGGTTGGGTTGGTGGTTGTGTTGCCCTCTGCACGGGCAACGTTTGGTGATTCTGATCTTTCGGGGCAGGTTGGGCCCGCGCAGCTTGAATGAGCCCCTTTACCTTGGCCACACTCTCGGCCTGACCGGTGCCTTGCTGCATCAAAAACCGGACGTAGCGGCTACCTGCCAAATCCAGGCTCTTGCCGTCTTTGGCCCGGGCAAAGTGCGCGATTGCGCGCTCGTAATGCTCCGCGGCGAGGGCGTTTTTGCCCCGCCTGGCGGTGGCCTGCGCCAGCCAAAAACAGGCCGTACCGGCCCGGCCAATGTCCCCGGCCACCTCCAGATGAATCGGGAGCGATTGCAGCCAGCGCGCCTCCGCTTTTTCAAAATCGCCGCGCTGGAAGTCGATGGCGGCCACCTGATCCAGAGAACGCGCCAAATTCGGCAAAATATCGGTTTTTTCGTAAGCGATCGCCGCGCGGATGCGCAGTGCTTCTTCGTGCAAGGGCACGGCTTGCTCCCCGCGGCCTTGCAGGCCCAACACTTCCGCCAGGTTGAACAAAGTGTTGGCCAGTTTGGGATGATTTGGCAGGCTTTTGGCGCGAATTTCCCGCGCCCGCTGATAGTACGCCTCCGCCTTGGCGTAGTCGTCCATCGTCCGGTAGAGCAGGCCCAAATTGTTGCAGATGGAGGCGACATCGGGATGATCCGGGCCCTTCACCCGCCCGTCAATCTCCAGCGCTTGCTCGAAGTGCGCCGCAGCGTCCTCCAGGCGCCCGGTGCGGCGATAAATGGCGGCCAAGTTGTTGAGCGATTCCGCCACATCGGGATCGCCGCCGTCTTCGCGCAATGATTTGCGGAGTTTCAGCGCCTCTTCGTGCATGGCCTGCGCTCCGGCAAAATCACCCCGCGCAGCGCCTAACTCACCCAGGTTGCTCAGCGTATGCGCCAGGTCGCGTTTCGCGCCGTTGCCGAGAATGGGCGGCGTACCGGCTTGTTCTTGCTCGGCCACCATCGCGCGCCGGATTTCCAGAGCTGCGTGGTAAAATTGCACCGCCTCGGGGAAGGATGGCTCGCCGCGGTGACGATGCACCTGGCCCAGCAAATTCAGCGATTGCGCCCGCCGGGCTTCGGCGCCCTGGTCGGGAAAACTCTCCCAAAGCGCCAAGGCTTCGTTGGCCGACGCCTCCGCGTCGTCCAGTTGGTGATTGGCCAGGTACAGCTTCGCCAAAAGGTTGAGCGACGACGCCTGCGCCACCGCATCCTCCTCCGTTCGCGCCAAATCCAGCGCCGCCAGCAGATGAACTTCGGCTTCGGCGTAATTGGCTCGACTCAGGTAAAATTGGCCCAATTCCTTCCGGGCTCGCGACCAGTTTCGGGCCTGTTTTTCCAAATTTCGCAACGCCGCCTCTTGCTGGCCGAAATCCAGGTTCAATTCGTGCAATTTCGCCTCCAGCAACAGCGGTTCCAAGGCTCGGTCGCGATGCGAAAGGCTCTTCGATGCGTCTTCCGACCACGGCCGGGCTTCGCGCTCGATTTGCCGTTTTACCTGGTCCAAAAACGTCAGCGCGCTCTCAATTCCGTGGTCCGGGTTCGCCAAACGGCGCAGAGCCTGCTGCTGCACGAAGGTCGATTGCTCGTCGTTGAGCCCCCGCTCGATGAAGTGGACCAACTCACCCACGCTGGCCAGGGTTTGCTCTTGGCGACGATGAATTTCTTCCAATTCCGCGGGATCGCTGGCTCCCTTCCGTTGCTCGTCCAGCTTGGCCAGGATGGTTTGCAGCAGTTGCTTGGTCACCGCGTTGTTGCTGCTGGCGCTGGCCTGGATGGCCTCCAGCATCTCGCTTTGCTGATCCAGCTTGTCGTTGATTTCACCGGTTGCCGCCTGAATCTCCTCCATTTTCTCCTCCATCGACTCAAACATCCGCTGGACCACGCCATTTTGCAGCGAGACGACTTTTTCGCCAACGCCCGGCGCCTGGGCCATCAATCCCCGGTCCTCGCTGCCCTCCACGTTTTTTTGCAGGGAGACGACGATGCCGGTGAACACCATCATGGACAGCGACACGATGGAAAGCGGTAGCGACCAGCCCCTGACGATCCGAATCAGTGACAGCACTCCGAAAACCGCCAACGCGCCGATGGAGACCTGAAAAATAACCAACGCGAAGGGCGCCAGTTTTTGGAAAATGTCCGAAATGAAGCCGATCAAAAATCCCAACGCGCCGGACGCCTTCCAAGTGCGCGAAAGCACCTCGGTGAAGTGTTGGGCCAGCGAATTTGGCCCCAATGGCGAATCAGATGGTTGCCCTGGAATCATGGTAGACCTCCCCCCAGCGTATAGGTCCTGACCCTCTGTAAATCAAGCTTTTCCGGGCCGATTGGCTCGATTTTGCGTCTGGCGCGGCGCAAACCGCCTGATTCCGCTGAAATTCCCCTTTTCCAAGCGCCGTGGTAAACTTGGACGCACCATCTTCAACCCCCATGAATCGCATCTTCCCCGTTTTTTCGACTTTCCTCGCCGTTGTTGCCGCTGTTGCCGCTGTTGCCGTTGCCGCGGCCGAATCGCCATTGCCGCTCCATCGCCAGATCGACGCGCTGATCGATAAAGGTGCCGGAAACGCGCCGATGGCCGAATTGGCGGACGACGCGGAGTTTTTCCGGCGGGTAAACCTGGATTTTGCCGGCGCCATCCCGGCGGAGAAGGAGTTGCGCGCGTTTTTAGCCGATTCCTCGCCGGACAAGCGCCAAAAAGCGATCGGGCGCCTCCTGAATGGTCCGCGTTACGCGGCGACGATGCGCGACCGCTTCCACATTCACCTCATGGAACGGCGTGGCGACGATGCCAAGTGGCTGGCCTGGCTGGAGGCGGCGTTTGCCGAAAACAGGCCGTGGGATCAAATGGTGCGGGAGATCCTGCGGGCCGATTTTCGCGATGAAAAGAACCGGGGCGCGGCGTATTTTTATTCCAAGCGCCTGGAGCGTTATGGCCAGAACCCCACCGACTTTCCCGGCCTGACGCGCGACGTGGGACGGATGTTTTTGGGCATGGATCTGCAATGCGCCGAGTGCCACAAACACCTGCTCATCGACGACTACGATCAGGTGGATTTTCAAGGGTTGATGGCGGCGTTTTCCAGGCTGAAACTGCTGCGCGAGGAGTATCCCGCCGTTGAGGAGCAGCTCACCACCAAAAAGCACGAGTACAGCAGCGTGTTTGTCGGAAAACCGCGCTTCGTGGGGCCGAAAGTGCCCGGTTTGGAGGAAATCGAGCTGGTTTCCTTCGACAAAGAGCAGCAATACGTGCAAGCGCCGGATCGCAAAACGAAAACGCCCGGCATCCCGCGATTTAGCCCGCTGCAGGAGTTTGCCGCGCGTTTTCCCGAGGCGCCGACGTTTGCGGCGAACATCGCCAACCGGGTTTGGTTCCTGATGATGGGCCGGGGCCTGGTGGAGCCGCTCGATCAGTTTCATTCCGAAAATCCGCCCTCGCACCCCGAGTTGCTCGACCTACTGGCCGCGGAATTCGCCAAGCAAAACTACGACCTGAAATGGCTCCAGCGCGAGTTGGCGCTGACCCGGACTTATCAACGCTCCAGCCGCCTTCCTGACGGAGTGGAGCGCGTTGCCGACGACCGGTTCGTGGCCGCGGTCGAACGCCGCCTTTCCGCCGAGCAACTCCTGGCCAGCACCCTGCGCGCCGCCAACGTGAAGCCGGAAGACGCGCCGCTGGACAACGTGGAGGCCGAAGACGACGACGGCGAGGAATTCGTGGGTTTGCGCGAGCGATTTCACAACGCCTTTGCCGGTGAGGCGCGCGAACCGGAGCTTCAGTTCGCCCCCAGCCTCAAGGGCGCGATGTTCGCCATGAACGACGCTGAGGTGGCGAAATTGTTGCACCGGCCCGACGCGCTGCCGGCCAAACTCGCGGCTGAAACGGACGACGCCAAGGTGGCCGAGGCCTTGTTTCTCAACGTGCTAAGCCGAACGCCGGATGAAGCCGAAATCGCCGAGCTTTCCGAGTTTTTGGCCGAATTTGGCGGTAACCGCGCCCAGGCGATCGCGGAAGCAACCTGGGCCATGCTGGTTTCCACGGAATTCGTGGCAAATCACTGACTGGTCTCAAAAACCGTCGCCTTTTCTTCCACCGCCACCCCGCGGATCTCCACGTCGTCCCATTGGCCCAAGTCGTCGAACGAACCCAAGCCGATCATCCCCCAAGCGAATGTGGTGTCGTGCGCGACTTTCTGCGGCTTATCCATGTTGTCGAAGTAAACCTCGATGAGCCCGTCTTGCACCTTGCGCACCAGTTTTACCTCGTGCCAAACGTCGTCTTTCCACGGGACGCCGACGTCGGCCGTCTCCGTGATTTTCGTCCTCGGCGCATCGTTGACGATGAAGATCTGGCTAGAGCGCGGATCCGGCTTTTCACCCAGATGCACGTAGTAAAAATGCGCCGGATCCTGAAAGCCGAAAAAGATGCACATGTCGCGGTGTCCGCGCGTTGTTTGCAGCGTTTTAACGCGGGCGGTCAGCACAAAATCGCCCACCACCTTGTCTTTGAGCAAGGTGATGCTGTGCGGGCTGCGATGAGGCGGTTTGTAGGCGCTTTTTCCCAGCAAATGCAGCACCTGGCCGCGGTCGCCGCCGGCTTGGCTGATTTTCCACTTGGCCGGATCGCTGGGCAACCACGCAGCCGCGCCGGATTCGAAGTCATCGGCATGAATCAACGGGAGATCCTCCGCGCAAAGCGTGAGCGGAACGATGAGGAGCGAAAGCAGGATGGATCGTGTCATGCGGCGACTCTAGCCTGGCATGTTCACGTGCGCCAGTCCCGAAACAATGGTTGTTCTCAATCGCCGTAGCACACCAACAGGCCGTTCTCCAGCGTGAGGAAAATTCGTCCTTTCGCGTCGATGGCGCAGCCGCCTTTTACCGCGGCGGCCGGCAGTTTTTCCACCCACAAGTCCGATCCGCCGGCAATGTCGATTGCGGCCAAAAACGCTTCGTCCTCCTTTTCATCCGGGTGTCCGGTGGCGAGCAATTGATCCCCGGAAACGATGAAACTGGTGAAGCGGCGTTGCCGATCGTCTTTCCAGCGCACCTTGGCCTTCTGGGTTTGGCCGCGGCGGCGCAAAAACTCGCGCGCGGCGTCGCGATGCATGCGCGGACCGGCATCTTGAAGCTGGAGCGCGCCGTAGAGGTAGCCAGCGTAGTTGCTGTCGTGTACTAACAGGCTTCCATCGGCGCGTTCGTGCTCCAAGCTAATATATTTGCCGTAGCTTGGATAGTAGGGATAGAACGCAGTGCGAAATTCCGAGGTAATCTGGATTTTTGGCTCGTTAAGGCAGCGCAGCGTTTCCAAATCATAACGCGCCACCTCATAAACGCCGCCGCCCAGGAAACGCAACTCGCCATCGGCGATTTTCAGATTTCCCTGCAAGCTAATCCCGCTTTCCACCTCGCTGGATAATGTGCCGGAGGTCGTGTTAGATGCCTTGAGCTTGCCGGTAACCGCATCCAACGCCACCACGTAGCAGCCATCGTAATGTGTAAACCCTCCCGCGGCGTAAACGGTCTTGGTCTTATCGTGCGCCGCGATTCCGCCGGCCACCGGCCATGCGGAGATGAGCTTGCCGAAAACGGGAACGAGCCGCTCCTTGGGCCCAACGCGGAAGGTCCACAGCAACTTGCCGGTCCGCGCTTCAAACGCATAAACCCGGCCATCGGCGGATCCGACGAAAAGCCGGTCGTGGCTAATTGCCGGCGGGTAGTAGACCGGGCCGTCGGTGTGCGATTTCCAGATTTCACCGCCGTTTTCCGCATCAATCGCGCGAACTACGCCGTTGCGGCCGGCCACAAAAACCAAGCCGCCCGCGGCAACCGGCGCTGTTGCCAAATCCCCGGTTCCAACCTGCGTTTTCCACTTTTGGCTTACTTTTTTGGGTAACGCGACCCCGGTTTCGTCCGTGCGCGCGGGATTTCCGCGAAACCGCGTCCAATCATCCGCGTTAGCGCCGAGTTTTTCCACGTTTGCCGGTTTATCGCCGTAGACCTTCAACGCATCGGCAAAAATCTCCTCCGGATCCGGCGAAGGCGCGACTTCCAGCGCCGGGGCCAAGCCAATGTTGCCGTAGAGCGATAACTGGCAGCCACACATCCACGGCCCCCAATATAAGTGGCCGTTGGAGATAATAACACCATCTTGACACGGCGGCCGCATTGGCGCGATATGCTGCGCGACGTTGGATTCCGTGCGAATTCTTACCGTTCCCCCGCTGGCACGGAAAAAGATGCTATCGATACAACCGGTGGCCCGCGTACAAGCTCGCCGCGCCGGAAATTCCGCCAAAACCTTGCCCGTGGCGTAGTCGAATTTCGCGCCGCCCGCGCTTTTCTGCGATCCCGCTGCGTAAACCCCGTCATCGCGCAGAACGAGCTGCAAATTGCCGGTGGGATGCGTCCAGGCCAGTTTTCCGTCGTTTGCTGAAGCCACCACCATTTTCTCCCGTTGCGGGCCGGCAAAGAACACAAAATCATCGCTGCACTTTATGTAGCTGGTGGTGGCATAACCGGTGACATAATGCTGCGCCCGTCCGTTTGGGCCGATTGCCGCCAACAAATCCGCGTCGCTATTCTTCCAAAGCAGCTTGCCGGTTTTATGATCCACGCAGGCCAGAAACTTTTCCGGCGTAAAACAAAAAATGTGCCGGGAATTCATGCAAACCGCGCGCGCATCCAAAAATTCCGCATCGCGGTAATGCCACAAAACGCGTTTGGCCTTCAAGTCGATCGCCACCAACGTGCGTCCGAAGCCGAACGACGTTCGCGGGTCGTTGTAGTCGTGCCCATCCCACATTCCCCACGGCCAATGTCCCAAACCGCGCCGCACGGATTTTTGGGTTTCGATCGCGATTTCCTTGTTGCCAACCAGCGCGTAGAGAACGCCGTCGCGCAAGGCCATCCACTTCCAGGTCGGTCCATCGGTAATATCTTCCGGCACGTTAATTTCATCGCGAATTTCCCCCGTTTTTGCATCGATGACCTTGCAGGATTCATGGTCGCCCATATACAACGCGTCGTCCGCCGCGATCATGGTGTTGCGGTGAATCATAAAACCCTTCGGCAGGTCGCGCTTCCACAAGATAATACCGTTGTAGGCGTTAATTCCTAACAAAGTGTTCAGCATCGCGTTTTGGTTGGCTTTGTGCGCAATGTGCCCCATCGCCTTAAAAAGCCGCCCTCCGGCCGCCACGGTTTGTTCCGGCATGGGGCTGAATTTCGGCTCGGCCACGAATTGCGTCCGAAATCGCCCGCGCACGAATTGGTCGTTGGAATTGGGGTTATTGTCAGGGCCGTGATAAGGATGCGACCAATCGTCGATTCCCTCCGGCACGGCCTTCACCAGCTTGAGGTTGCCTCCCACCCAGGCGGGCCCTAACGGACGCAAAACGCGGCGCAACTGTTCCTCCGGCACGGCATCGGCCACGTCCGGGGCAATGAGAACGGCATCCGCCAAATTATCGGCGAGATGAAGCGAATCCAGGCTGCCCGTGGCCGCGAAAATGCGCGAACCGAGCAACCCGGCTTTTTCGGCGGATTGTTGCACCGCGCGGATTTGATCCCGGTCGGCGGATTGGACGAAGAGAGTCAACTCCGCGGCGTTGGCGAGTTTGACGGGAAAACCGGGATCGCCCTCGGGCAAGCCCGCTAAGCACACCAAACCGCGTTTGGCGTCGATTCGAGCCAGCGCATCTTCCACCGGCGCGGCATAGGAGGGGCCCAAAACGCAGACCATGGCGAGGGCGCCCAAGATAAAGGTCAGGGGTTTCATCGTAACCCACGCATAGCGCCAAACCGGGGCTGCGTCAGGAAAAATTGCGTTGGGCCGCTAGGTGGCGGCGCGCTTTGGCTTTGGTTGACGAACAGCGGCGTCTGTGGTTGAGCTTGGGCATGAAACTGCTTCGCTTCATTCTTGCCGTTCACCTGGGCGTCGTCGCGCTGTCAGGCGCTGCCGGCCGGCCCAACGTGCTCTTCATCGCTGTTGACGATCTCAACGACTGGGTCGGCCACCTGGGCGGTCATCCGCAAGGCAAAACGCCCAACATCGATGCATTGGCCGCGCGCGGCGTGACTTTCACCAACGCGCACTGCGTTGCCCCGGCCTGCAATCCCTCGCGCGCCGGGCTCATGAGCGGTCTGCGGCCGTATTCCAACGGCGTCTACGTCAATGCCGCGAATTGGCAAAAGGCGTTGGCGGATGTGCGGACGCTGAATCGCCACTTTTTGGAAAACGGCTACGATGTGCTGGGTGGCGGCAAAATCTACCACGGCAGCGGCTCGGCGAAAAACAATTGGACCAGCTACTGGAAGCGGCCCGGCGATGCGCCGACCAAGCGCAACAAAAACGGGCTCAACAAGGCGCATTTCGACTGGGGACCGATCGATTGCGACGACGACGGGATGGGCGATCACGCCCTGGTCGATTGGGCTATCGAACAACTGAGCGTCGAGCGCGAAAAACCGCTTTTCCTCGCCGTAGGGTTCGTGAAGCCGCACCTGCCGTTCTATGCGCCGCAAAAATATTTCGACCGCCTTCCGCTGGAATCGATCGTCTTGCCGGCGGTGCGCGATGACGATTTGGCCGACCTGCCGGCGCCGGGGTTGAAGATGGCGCGTCCGAAAGGCGATCACGCCGCGGTGACCGCGGCAGGGGAATGGAAAGCGGCCGTTCGCGGATATTTGGCGACCATCGCGTTCGTAGATCACGAAATCGGCCGCCTAACCGCCGGGCTCGACGCAAACCCGCGAAGAGCGGAGACCATCGTCGTTTTTTGGGGCGATCACGGCTGGCATCTCGGCGAAAAGCAGCACTGGCGGAAATTCGCGCTGTGGAATGACGCAACCCGTGTTCCGTTCTGCGTCATCGCGCCGAACGTGACGAAACCGGGCGGCGTTTGCGAGGCTCCGGTCGATTTGCTGGGGATTTATCCGACGCTGTGCGATTTAGCGGGAATTCCGGCTCCCGCTCACCTTGAAGGCGCGAATTTGCGCCCGTTGCTGGAAGACCCGGCGGCCGATTGGGACACGCCCGCGATTTGCACCCACGGGCGCGGCAACCACATGGTCCAAACCCGGCATCAGCGCTACATTCGCTACGAAAACGGCGCGGAAGAGTTCTACGATCACCGTGAGGACCCTAACGAGTGGACGAATCTGGCCGGGCAAGAGGAAACCGCCGAAATGCGCCGCGAACTGGCCAAATGGCTGCCGAAACAAGAAGTTGAGCCGGGAGAAATCTCAAGGCGCTGAGAAAAAGACGGTTGTTTCGAAAAATTTTTCGCCATGCGTCAAAAAAACGCACTACGCCACGCGAATGACTTGGTCGCTCGAGGGATCGGAAGCCTGGATTTTTCCGATCGCAGCCTGGCATAGCGTCTGCTCTTCACCCAGGATTTGCAGGACTTCGTCCAGATTGGCTTCCGGCACACAGCAGAGCAATCCGCCGCTGGTTTGAGCATCAGCCAGGATGAACTTCGTCGCTTGCGTGACCGATTCCGACCATTTCACGGAGGGGTCGGCGGTGCGGAGATTTTCCTTGGTTCCCCCCGGCACGCAGTCTTCCTCTTCGACCAAACGCCGGATTTCCGGACCGATCAGCGGGATGGCCGCGGATTCCAGTTCCGCCACCACGCCGCTGGAAGTGCAAAACGAGCGCAAATGGCCCAACAGCCCGAATCCCGTCAAATCCGTGGCTGCCTTGACCAACCCGGCCTCGGCCAATCTCGCGCCCGGCGTGTTGAGGGTGCTCATCAGCGCAACGCCGGTTTCAACGGCCTTCGCGCTAGCCAAACCGCGTTTGATGCCGGTGGTGAGGATGCCGGTGCCCAGCGGCTTGGTTAGGACGAGGACGTCGCCCGGCTTGGCTCCAGCGTTGGTGATCATTTGCCGCGGATCCACCATTCCGGTGACTGAGAGCCCGTAAATCGGCTCGGGATTCTTGATGGAGTGCCCGCCGGCCAGGGCGCATTTCGCTTCCTTCACTTTTTCCGCGCCGCCCTTGAGGATTTCGTTGATCACCTCGTTGCTGACCACCTCGACCGGCATCCCCACCACATTCATCGCCGTAATCGGCCGGCCACCCATCGCATAAACATCGGAAAGCGAGTTGGTCGCCGCGATTTGGCCGTAGGTGAAGGGGTCATCGACGATTGGGGTGAAAAAATCGACCGTTTGCACCAAAGCGCGTTCCTCGTCGATGCGGTAAATGCCGGCATCATCACTGGTGGCGGAACCGACCAGCAAATTGGGGTCGTCGAACTGTGCTAACCCGCGCAGAACCTGCGTGAGCGCCGATTGGCTAAGTTTTGACGCTCAGCCCGCGCAGGAGGACAGGGAGGTGAGTTTCAGCTTTTCGTCGGCTTTGGCGGCATCAGGGGTGCTCATGGTAGAACGGTGAAGAGCGAATGCCGTGAGTCAATCCGCCGGTTGCTGCTGTTTTGAATTTCTCACAGAGGCTTGCCTGCCTCCAAAAATTTGAAATTCTTTAAGATCTGATTTGACAAACATTCAGAATATACAAACCTAACATTTGGGCTAGAATTTTCAAAATGAGCACTATTCCCCCAAAACTCTCCGAAACAGGGCCGGATGGTTTCAAAATTTGGATTCTCGAGTCTCCTTCCTGCGAAGACCTTGCGGTCGGGCAAATTGAGGGTTCAAGATTGGCATACGCTCTAAGCCTTGGCGGTAACTTGCGTTTTTCTGGCTATGCATTTGGTGTCAGTGATTGCAAAAAATGGGCCATCACTGGAGTTCGTCCAAGGTTCATCCCCTTGGTGCCGCGCAAGCGCCGGTAGGGCCCCGGCCGGCCAGTCAGTGCGAGAGGAACACCGCCTTCTCGCCGTGCTCGATCAATTGGTTGGCAAAACTGCCCACGAACGCGTCCTTGAAAAATTTGCGCGAATGGATGCCAGCCACGAAAAGGTCGGCGCTGTCCAGAAGGCCGAGTTCGCTCTCAATCGCCTCAAACGGCGGTTTTTGGCTCGTTTTCGTCTCAAAATCACAGTGGCCGTTCGACCTCAGGTAAGCCGCGGCCATGTCGTTGACGGTTTGCGCGCGCTCGAGGTCCCCATCCGCGGAAAACAGGGTCATCCGAAAATCAAACGGCTGCGCGAAATGCACGAAATCGCGCAACGCCCGCGCTGCTCCCAGACTTCCGTCGTAAGCGATGGCGACGTGCTCGATGGGAGCCGCCTCACCCTTGGGCACGGCCAAAACCGGCGTCACCGTGCGGTCGAGAATTTTGGCTAACGAATCACCTGGCCCATCAGGATCCTCAAGCTGAAAAAACGTCCGCAAACCGATCACGGTGAGGTCGAACAACGCGGAGGCTTCCAAAATGAGCCGGGGCGGCAGCCCTTCCATTTTCACCTCTTGGTGGGAAGCGTGCTGCGCCTCGCAGGTGTCCGAAAAACGGCGGCAAACGTCCTCGATGTCCTCCTTGGCGTGCTCCACCACTTGAGCCATGGTTTCAGCCGCCGCCGGCCAGTTGTAGATGTCCAGTGCGGCGATGTGGGAGCGGATTTCCGGGGTGTCCAAGACGACCAGGCCCTCGATTTGGGCGAAGTGAGCTTTGGAAATTTCACAGGCGCGGAGGGTAGCCGCCTGAGCGTAATCCGAAGGGTCTAGCGGAACCAAAATGCGTTGAATGGGTGAATTCATGATGCCCGAATCATAGAACGCCGCGGGGCTCTTTCAACGCGCCTCTTGCGACAGAAGCAGCATGTCTTAACCCCGCCAAAATTTGTCAAAGCTATCACAAAATGCCGGATGCAAAGTCCGCCAATCCGGTTCATAATCCGCCGCCGTGCAAAAATTAGCGATTCTATGTTCCGGCGGAGATTGTTCGGGGATGAATCCCGCCATCAAGCGCTTTGCGGAATACACCTGGCAACTCGGCCTTCAACCGTACGCCGTCTACGATGGACTGCGCGGTTTGGTCGGTGGCCAGATTCGTCCGCTCAAGCCCGAGGACATCTCCGGCATCATTTACCGCGGCGGCACGGTCATCCGCAGTTCGCGATGCCCGGAATTTCACCAGCCCGAAGCGCGCGCCCAAGCAGCCGAGCATCTGAAGCAGAACGGAATCGCGGGGCTCGTCGTCCTGGGCGGAAACGGCTCGTTTCAGGCCGTCCACGCGCTCGAAAAAGAACACGGCAACATCGCGGCCGCCGGCATCCCGGCCACGATCGACAACGACGTGCCGGGCAGCGACTACGCCCTGGGTGTGGACACCGCGCTCAACGTCATTCGGCACGCCATCGATGAAATCCGCGACACCGCCGCGTCATTTAAGCGCGCTTTTGTCGTAGAGGTGATGGGCCGCGGTTGCGGCTACCTGGCGCTGGTCAGCGCAATCACCAGCGGCGCGGAAATATGTCTCATCCCGGAGGTTGAGTTTAACCGGGAGGCCGCCATGAGTCGCCTGCGCAAGGAAATGGGGCACGGACGCAGCTACGCGCTGGCGATCGTTTGCGAAGGGGTCAAAGGCGGCTCCGAGCGCATCGCGACGATGTTTCGCGAAGATCTTGGCCTAACTTGCCGCGTAACCGCGCTGGGTCACATCCAACGCGGCGGCTCGCCCACGGTTGAGGATCGCCTCCGCGCCTTTGAGTGCGTCACCCTTGCCGTGGACGGGCTTTTAGCCGGTGAATCCAGGTTTGCGGTGTTGCGCCAGCACGGCTCCTTTGCCCGGCGCGAACCGGTCCAACAACCGGCAACGCTTCCAGCCGATCTTTTGGCGCTGGGGAAACGATTCTTCGCCTAAATTTAATCGGCGGGTTTTTGATAGCCGGGCAACGCCGCGCCGTAGGCCTCGTCCAGGAATTCCACGATGTCGATCATCTGCTGCGCGGTCATGCGATCGGTCAATCTGGGCATAAAAGGCTCCACATCGCCATCCGGCTGAGTTTGTTGCAATAGCGCCTTGTACCTTTCGTTCATCACGTGACGCGGATTGGTAATGGCCAGGATAATATCCGCGTAGCGCTTCACGAACCGGGTTTCACCGGCCAATTCCAGGGTAATCCGATGTTTTTCCGGTTGCTTCAGCTCCGAGCCTTTGACGGTGTGGCATTGCACGCAGGCAACGGCGGCAAACGCTGCTTCGCCACGTTCGGCATGACCTCCGCCCAGGCGAAAGCCGGAACGCTCCGGCGCCTTGGCCGGCGTGGTGGTGGAGTTAGGATTCGGGGCGGCGGCTGCGCTTATCACAATAGCCAGCGGTAGTAGTACAAGGATGGTTTGCTTCATTGCTTAACGTAGCTGAATTTAGGTCAGTTCGCCGGCTTCTTTCTTCGTTTGGCAGCCGATGCACAACGAAACCGAGGGCTTGGCCAGGAGGCGCTCCATGGGGATGGACGCGTTGCAGTTCAGGCAGTGCTGGTAGGTTCCGTTTTCCAGGCGTTGCAGCGCCAGATCGATCTTGGCGAGAAGATTGGCGTCATCGATGGACAATTGATGCTCCACGGATCGCTCCGCCTCCAATTCCGCGCGTTCGGCCAAGTCGGCGCCCGTGCTGAGCTTGGTGCGGAGGTCCTTTTCGCGAAGCGAGTCGATTTCGCCGACGATTTCGGCCCGCTCGCGAAGGAGCTGCTGGTGGATCTGATTTTTTTGGTCTTCGGTCATCATTTTTCTGCAAAAATTCAGGCTACGGCTGGGCGTCCGGCTCCCCGTCCAACCGCGTCGTGACAAACGCGGCGATTGACCGGATGTCTCGTTGTTTCATCTGCCGGGCCACCTCGTGCATGGCGACGGAATCCGGGTTTTTGGGATCGCCTTGGCGCTTATCGGTCTTGAAGCGTTGAATCTGCTGGATGACGTACCAATCCTGGAAGCCGTGGAGTGGCGGACTTTCCTTGGCGGTGTCGCCTTCGGCATCGGCCCCGTGGCATTCGGCGCATTGGTTGGCGTAGAGTTGCTTGCCACGCTCGATATCGCCCGCCACGCTGTGAATGGCGCGGCGCGGTTCAAAACCGGCGACGTAAGCCGCCAAATCGCGGAACAACTCGTCGGTTAGCTCCACGGTTTCGCGGTGCATGGCGTAAACGTCGCCTTCCTCCGGTTCCAGACCGCCACGCAAGCCCGCGCGGAATTTTTCGACCTGCCGCATGACGTAATATTCCGGCAATCCGGCGATCGCAGGGCCGCGGGTTTTGTCATAGCCATGCCCGTCCTGACCGTGGCAGGAGGCGCATTCATTCTTCCAGAAATGCTGGGTGCGAAAGGCGCGCTCGTCCTCCTCATTTTGCTGAGCCAGGCTGAGGGAAACGGCGGCTGGCAGCCAGAAAATGAGGAAAACCGGTTTCATGCGGCCAAGATGGCGCCAACCGGGTTTCGCTGCTTCCCCGCGATTGCGAAGGTGTCCGCGAATTTTGCCGCGCGTTGCCGAAAACGGAGAATCAGTTGAGAAATCGCCGATCCCAGCCCAATGGTGCGGGTCAGATGTTTTCGCCAAAAATTCGCCACTTTTTCGCCCTAACCGCGTTGCTCTCCACAGCCGGCTGCGATCGTCCGGCTCCTCCGCCGGCAAACCGGCCCCGTCCGGTTTACACCGTCACCGTCCAGTCGCCGTCCTACACCGTGCAGCGCTCGTTTTCCGGCCTGGTGCAAGCGGCTGAGGGCGTGGGAATCGCCTTTGAGGTCGGCGGCCGCGTCACCGAAATTTCCGCCAAAGAAGGCGTGCGTTACGAGCAAGGTTCCGTGCTCGCGCGCATCGACGACGCGGAGTACCGCAACCAACTCATCGGCGCCGAAGCCCAACTGACCGAAGCGCAACAAAACCTGCGCCGCACCCAGCAACTTTTTGAAACCGGCAACGCCGCGCAAGGCGCGCTGGAGACGGCCATCGCCCAGGAAAAAGCGGCCCGCTCCAACTACAACAGCGCCAAAAAGCGTGTCGCAGACTCCGTGCTCAAGATGCCCTACGACGGCGTGATCGGCGAGGTTTACGTCGATGCTCAGCAAGTCGTCGGCACCGGCCAGACCGCCATGAGCATCCAGGGCGAGGCCGGCTTGGAATTTGAAATCGGCATCCCCGCGGAGATCGTCTCCGGCGTCAAACCGGAGCAAACCGCGCAAATTGCGCTGGGCACGCTTCCCGGCAAGGAGTTTCCCGCCGTCGTGCGCACCGTTTCCCCTCAGCCCGGGCAAAACACCACCTACCCGGTGACGCTGCGGTTCGCGCAAGTGGACGACCGCGTGCGCGAAGGCATGGACGGCGAGGCCACCCTGGAACTGGCCAACCCTAACGGATACGCCACCACCATTCCCGCCACTTGCGTCGGAGCGGGACCGGGCGACGCCAAATTCGTCTGGGTTTACGCTGAAGGCCGCGTCAGCAAGCGTCCTGTCGCGACCGGCGAGTTGCGCGAAGGCGGCTCCATCGAGATTACCGAAGGCTTGGAAAAAGGCGACGTGGTCGTCTCCCGCGGCGTCAACCGCCTGCGCGAGGGCCAGGAGGTGCGTTTGTTAGAACCGCAGCCGTAGCTGTCGCGACAATCGCGCTGGCGTTCGCAAACAAAGCAGGCTAACAATCCCTACCGCCGGATGAGCCTCACTTTTTGCGATAGCCTCTACGCCTACCAACGCCGCGAAACCCGCGAAGTGCGCGTCGGCAACGTGGGAATCGGCGGGGACAATCCGATCCGCGTCCAGTCCATGCTCACCAGCGACACGCGCGATACCGAGGCCTGCATCGCCGAGACTTTGGGGCTTGTGGAGGCCGGTTGCGAGATCGTGCGCCTAACCGCTCAAACTCGGAAATACGCCGAAAACCTGCAACCCATCAAAACCGGCCTGCTGGCGCGCGGTTGCGGCGTTCCGCTGGTCGCCGACATCCACTTCAAGCCCGACGCCGCACTGGAAGCGGCCAAATGGGTCGAAAAAGTGCGCGTGAACCCCGGAAACTACGCCGACAAGAAAAAATTCGAGATTCGCGAGTATTCCGACGAGCAATACGCCGCGGAGTTGGCGCGGCTTGAGGAGCAATTCGCGCCGTTGGTGTGTTTGTGTCAGGATCGCGGCGTCGCCATGCGCATCGGCACCAATCACGGCAGCCTGAGCGACCGCATCATGAACCGCTACGGCGATACCCCGCTGGGCATGGTGGAAAGCGCGCTGGAATTCGCCCGCATCGCGCGCAAACTCGACTACCACGCCTTCGTTTTCTCGATGAAGGCGAGCAACCCGAAGGTGATGATCGAGGCTTACCGCTTGCTGGTGGCGCGGTTGCGAGAATTGGGCGGCGACTGGAATTATCCGCTGCATCTCGGCGTGACGGAGGCCGGCGACGGCGAGGATGGCCGGATCAAGAGCGCGATTGGGATTGGCTCGCTGCTCGCCGACGGAATTGGCGACACCATCCGCGTTTCGCTGACCGAAGACGCGGTCGAGGAGATTCCCGTGGCGCGGGAGTTGTTGAAATTTGAAACTGGAAGTTCGAAGTCGAAAATTCCAGGCGCGGAGGCCGGGTTCGACCCGTTCAGCTACCAGCGCCGGGCCACGGAAACGCTGGGAATCCCGCTCGGAGGCTCGGAAACGATCCGCGTGGCCGCGACGCAGGCGCAATGGAGCCAGGTTGAGCCGAAAATTGGCGATTTGGGCGATTTTCAGCCGGAATTTGTCGTCGAAACCGCCAACGCCGCGGAAATTGACCCGACTGATGACCGCGCCGTTCGCGACTTTAACGCGGAAACCCAGGTTCGCCTCGTCACCGTCGCCAACGGCCTGGATTTGGCCCCAATTCCCGCGTTTCGGCTCCTGGCCGCCCGGCTCGACGCGCGTCACCCGATATTGCTCAAAGACACGCTGGAACCGCCGTCCGAGCCTAACCGGGATCCTCTCCCAACGCTCCTGCGCGCCGCCACCAACCTCGGCTCGCTGCTCTGCGATGGAATCGGCGACGCCATCCTGATCCAAGGCGAGCCGGATGCCAAAACCGCCCTGCGCCTGGCCTACAACACCCTCCAAGCCGCCGGCGCCCGCATTTTCAAGACCGACTACGTGGCCTGTCCGTCCTGCGGCCGCACGCTGTTCGACCTGCAAAGCACCACCCAAAAAATCCGCGCCGCCACCGGTCACCTCAAAGGCGTGCGCATCGCCGTGATGGGCTGCATCGTCAACGGCCCCGGTGAGATGGCCGACGCGGATTTCGGTTACGTGGGCGGCGCGCCGGGCAAGATCAACCTCTACGTCGGCAAGGAAGCGGTAAAGTTCAACATCCCGGAAGGGGAGGCCGTCGAGCGGCTCGTGGATTTGATTCGCGAACGCGGACGCTGGGTGGAAGCGTAGTTTTCGCCTGCGCGCCATCATCGCTGGACCCGAGCGGGGTTTTGGTTAGGGTGAATCCCGATGGATTCGCCGCAGCACGACGCGTTTTGCAAATTCCCGCCCTCGCATGGCCGCCTGGCCTCCTTGGGCGAGCCGTTTCCCGCGGCCGTGCAGGCTTGGAACGCCGGGCCGCTGCGTTTTGAGGCGGAAGCGACGACGTTCGGGTTCGTGTTCGGCGGTGAGGCGCGGCTGAGCGTCGAATTTGGTGATTTTTCGCTGCGGCCGGGGATGTTTTTCGCCGTCCCGGGCCAAGGCGAGATTTCAGGCGCCGGGCGGGGATTCGCGATTGCACGGCTGGGATTTTCCGGGTTTTTTCAGATTGGCGGGCCGATCGAGGAAACCGGGAGATTGCGCTACATCGACGGATGCACGGACTCGTTGCTTATCTCCCCGGTTATGCGCGGCGATCCCTGCCTCAACCTGCTCCACATCCCGCCTAACACGCGCCAAACCCAGCACACCCACCCCTCGTTTCGCGCCGGAATCATCGCCAGCGGCCACGGACGTTGCGTAACCCCGGAGGAGGAGCATCCGCTGGAACCCGGGCTCATGTTCGTGATTCGCGCCGGCGGTCTGCACAGCTTCCACACGGACGGCGAAGCGCTGCGAGTCATCGCCTTTCACCCGGACAGCGACTTTGGGCCGACCCACGAAATTCACCCCATGGTCAACCGAACCATCATCCCAACATCAGCGTCATGAAGTGCCCGGAATGCGGCCGCAACCAACGCCGGCAACGCGAAGGGATGAAGTGCCTGGGCTGCGGGCGCAATTTCGTTCTCGACCCCAAGGAGCACCAATTTGCCGGCAGACCGCTGGGCGATGGCCGGTTTTGGAGCATCTGGCTCAAGGCGACGGCTCAGCAGACGCGTTATGTCACGGAAAACGAGCTTTACACCCATGCCGGGCTCAACGCGACCAAAGTGCGGCTGGGCAACTGGATTAGCGGCGTTTTTGTCACGGCGATTGTCACCGGCATCATTTCCCTGTTTTTGGCCCACGGCGTCGAGGTCGATCCGCCGATTTTGCTGATCGCCGCGTTGGTGGGAGGCGCGGTTATGCTCATTTCGCTGGTCGCCTTTCGCGTGAATCGGGAGAGCTGGGACCGCGCCGTGAAAACCTGGATCGAGCGGACCGGAAAGCCGGAAAACCTGCTGTTGGAGCCCGGCTTGCACCAACCGCCGCCGCAGTGGCCGGAGGAGGACATTTACGACTACGGCGTGGAGCGCATCATTCTGGTGGAACGCGAAATTTTGGTGGATTGGCTGGTGCGCAACGGGCTGCATTTGGAGCACAAAGCGCTGATTTTGGCCCCAAATGGCTACCCGGACTACCTAACCGCCCGCGCTCGCCAAATTCTGGCCGAAAAGCCGGATTTGCCGGTTTTTCTCCTCCACGACGACACGCCGGAAGGGCAAAAAATGGAGGCCAACGTGCGCGCCACTGGCCTGCTGAGCGATCGTCCGGTCATCGATCTGGGATTGCACCCCGGCGATTCCACAAGGCTGGGATTGCCAAAATTTTTGCGGCGCGGCCCGGAAGATTTGACCGTCGACAGCCTGCGCTACGACCGCATGACCACGGTGATGGCGGCGGCCCTGCCCGCGCAGATTTCCTTTGCGGAAGCAGTTGGAAACACGGATTCCAGCTTCGGCGCGGAGGTGGACTTTGGTTAACGTTAACCAACCAGCTTTGTCAAATCTGCGGTCTTCCAACCTGACAAATTGCGCGTTTCGGAGTCAAAACCCACACCTACGGCCAGAATTGGCTTACCACACCCCAACCAACGCTCGGCGTAGCCTTTGGCCTTGATCTGTTGCAGGCCGGCTTCGGCGCTTTGGCCACACTTGAATTCAAAAATGTGGACGCGCTCGCGGCCGTCCAGCGCAAGATCGATTCTACCTACGTTTGTGAGCAGTTCAGCCTGCGTTTGCACCCCGGCCATGGTGAGCATCAGGTAGAACAAAGCGTGAAAGTTGGCTTCGTTCAATCGGGCAGCCTGTTCGTAGGGAATGGAGGCGAACAAGCCGGCTATGATTTCGAAAAAGCCCTCCAGGTCGCCGCTTTCCAGGTGCAAACCCAGCTGGTACATCGGCATGAGGTTTTTGGCCCCTGCGCGTTCCATTTCGCTGGCGGTCAGGCGCCTCAAAAATCCTTTGCGCACCTCTTTGTTTGGATACCCCAGGCGGAAAATATCGTCCCCAACCTCTTCTTTGATTGTGAGATAACCGGTCTGAAAAAGGAGGGACACCGGATTGAGCGATTCCAGGTCGTAAACGCCGAAGATCTCGTCAGGCACTGCCAAACCATCCAGGCCGGTCAGGTCAACCGAATCCTGTTGCAGCAACTGAATGAGAAACGCAGGTGTCGCGGTGTCGAACCAATATTCGTCAGGTTTGTGGTTGGCCAGGCAACTCAGCAGCGAAAAGGGGTTGTAAACCAACTCCCCACCAGCGGTGAAACAGTAGCCGTTGTAGAGGGCGCGAAGCTCGTCCAGCAGCTCGGAACTGGTTTGATTTCGCGCAGCGGCCATTTCATCGACTAACGTACCGAAGAACCGGGATATTTCCGGCTCGGTGATGCCGATCAATGAAGCATGAGCGGAATGCATGCTCAGGTCGCGAAACTGATTGAGCGCCGAAAAAACCGAGAGCTTGCTAAAGCGCGAGATGCCGGTCATGAACGCAAATCGCAAGCACGAGGCCACGTCTTGGTCCTTCAGCACCACGAAGAATTCGCGCAAGACTTTTTGGTGCTCGCGGGCGATTGCCAGCGCCTCCTCACCTTGTCCCAGGTGATGCACGATGGCTCGGTCGTACTCATCCACCAGGACGACGACCTGCTTGCCCGAGGATTCCGCGAGGTGGAGGATCAATTCGCGAAATTTTCGCCCAAGGGTTCGATTGTGAAGCGTGAGATCGGCGTTTGCCGCCAACTCGTCCAAATGCTCTTCCAGCGAGATTCGCAACTCCTCCGGATTTCCCACCGACAAACCGTTGAAATCGATCACCAGGACCGGATGCTCCTGCCAATGCCACCGCTCGCCCTCCCCGATCCACAATCCATCGAACCATTCCCGGCGCCCTTGCCACAGGGCCTTGAGCGTGGAAACCAGCAGCGATTTCCCGAAACGCCGTGGCCGGGAGAGAAAAAAGCAACCGGTTTGCGCCGCCAGAGCGGCGATGCCCTCGGTTTTGTCCACGTAGGCCATGTTTTCTTCGCGAATTTGCTGGAATGACTGGATCCCGACTGGAAGCTGCTGGGCCATGGCTTACCCTAACGGCCTCACCCGGAATGAAAAGGCCGAACTCACCGGTATCCGGAAAATCGGGAAAGTGGCTGACACACGAACATTCCGGGGTTACGCTCCAAGCTGTGACGGGTGAGCATTCGCGTGGTTTGTCCGGAACCTGAGGTGTTCGAAAGCTTTTGCCGGTTACCACGTGATTGTTTCGTTTCTTCCCCTTCCCTTACCAAAAAATGTCCAGCTTTGATGAATTAGGTCTGTCCGACCGCGTGATAACGGCGGTTAACGCTTTGGGGTGGGAAGATCCAACCCCCATCCAGGCTCAAGCGATACCCGCCGCGCTCGCGGGACGGGACATCATCGGCGCCTCCCAGACTGGCACGGGCAAAACCGCTGCCTTTGGCCTCCCCATCTTCACCAAGCTGCAACCGGAGGGAAAACCGCGCTGCCTCGTCCTGGAACCAACCCGCGAACTGGCCTCTCAAGTGGTCGATGCCTTTCACGAGATGGGCAAATTCACCCGCCTCAACATGGTGCTCCTCTACGGCGGGGTGAAATACGGCCAGCAGACCGATGGGCTCAAAAAAGGCGCCGACATCATCATCGCGACCCCGGGGCGGCTCCTCGACCACATCGGCCGCAAAAATCTCAGCCTCAAAAACATCGAGTTCCTGGTCCTCGACGAAACCGACCGGATGCTGGACATGGGATTTTTGCCCGACGTGCGCAAAATCGTCGACAAATGCCCGCGCGAGCGCCAAACCATGCTCTTTAGCGCCACTATGCCGCCGCAAATCCAGACCCTGGCCAATTGGGTGCTGCGCGACCCGCTGGAGATTGAGATCGGCCAGCGCCGCAGCGTGGCGGAGACGGTGAAACACGCGTTTTACCCGATTTCCATGGATCAACGCGACGATTTGGTGCTGGAACTGCTGCGGCGCACGGATTTTTCCAGCGTGATGGTCTTTACCCGCACCAAACGCGAGGCAGACGCGCTGACCAGCCTGGTGAAAGCCCAGAGCACCCACACCGTAACCGTCCTGCACAGCGACATCCCGCAAAACAAGCGAGAACGGGCGCTGCGCGGCTTTCGCGACGGCGATTTCGACGTCATCATCGCCACGGACGTGGCCGCCCGAGGTTTGGACATCAGCGGCGTTAGCCACGTCATCAACTACCGCGTGCCGGAGAACGCCGAGGACTACGTGCACCGCATTGGCCGCACGGGCCGCGCCGAATCCGAGGGCGACGCATTCACGGTGCTATCCGCCGACGAGCTGGAGTTCGCCGAATCGATCGAGCGCTTCATCGACCGGAAAATCGAGCGGCGGAAGCTGGAGGACTTCGACTACGTCTACACCGCGCTGCTGGACGACGATGCCGGTAAGAAGAAGTCGAAACGAAGCGGGCCCCCGAAACGGCGGCGGCGGAGGTAGGGGAGGAAGATTTGGCGCGCGAGCGAGCCGAAAAGTTGGAGGATTTGGTGCTTATGCGCACAGCTTCGGTCACACCCACTCACCCTCGGCTCACGCCCGCCCGATCGAACGCAGCGGCAAGATTCCGGTAACACCGCTCCGTTGCCGCAATGGGATGGTAACCCGGATTTTTCCGCCAAATCTGGCTGCTCACCTCGCAGCAAAAATCGCCGCGATACCCCGCCTGAAACAACCCGCCCACAATCTCCGCCGTCTCCCAATTTCCGCCCTCGCCGGCCAGGGCGAACTGCACCTTGCCGTCCTTTTCCACCGCATCCTTCACCGCCACATAACCCGTCCAAGGCGCCGCCGTTTTGACAGTCTCCGCGATCGTCATCCCGCGAAACGCGTAGTGGCTGTAGTCGTAAACCATGCTCAGCCACTCGCTCTTGCCGAGCTGCTCCAGCAACCAGGCCGCTTGGCCCGGGGTGCTCATTGCGTGGCTGCGATGCGGCTTGATCGCCAGCCGAACCTTTCGATCGGCGCAAATCTGCATCCAATCAGCCAACCGGTCGCGAAACATCGCTTTCGACGCCTCCCAATCTTTCCCGCCGAGAATCGTCTGAATGCGCGGCACGCGGAGATCGCGGGCCAGCTCGATGGTTTGGCGCAAAACCTCGGTCGTTTCCGCGTGTTTCGCCGCATCCGCCTCGGGCTTGAGATCGGCCATCAACGCGGTGAGCCGCAATCGGCCATGACCCGCGATTTTAAGCAGATTTTCGCGATCCGCGGGGCTGAGTTTGGCCGGCTCGCCCGTCATTCCACGAAAAGCGGCGATTTCCGCGGCGTCGTAGCCGGTTTGAGCGATCAATTTCAGCGCGTCGCTCAACGGCATCGATTGCAATCCGTAGGTGCCGATGCCAATCCCGCAGGTTGGCCTCTTTGCGGCCCAAACCCGGGTTGAAACGGCAATTGCGGCGGAAATCCGGAAAAACTGGCGTCGGGTGCGGAGGTTCATCCGCGCAATCTGGAAGCGCTTTGGAAAAATCGCAACTTTCCGGACTTCAATCAACCACCTCCACTTCGATGAGTTTCACGTCGCCGTCATCGCGGGCTTCTCGTTGGCTCAACTCGGTAATTTTCGGCAACTGCGCGCCGGCGTGTTGAGAATCGGCCTTCCTCCCGCCCAGGAACCTGCGCACGCCCAGCGCCACCGCGCCAACCGTGGCGATCGTGAGTCCAACGGCCAAAAACACCACCGCGAACATGGCGGCCAAAACGATCGCACCGATCGCCAGCGCCAACGTCAAAACGCCGCCCACCAGCAGCGGGACGGGCCCAATTTTTCGCGAATCAATGCGGAAGTGGTGGATTTTCATGGTCGTGGGGGGAGCAAAACCGAGGAAGCGGCCCCCGGCAGTTACAAATTTCGGCCGGATTTCGATTTTCGCAATTTTTTGGCTCGGTAGCGGCGAAAAAGTAGAATGTGGGGGGATTGTTAGTGGAAGCCATAAGCCCTAACATGTGTCCAAAATTCGTATCGAGTCACCCTTTCCGAAATTTTTATAATTTTCAGCTTGTTATGTCAGGGCGCCAACTTTACAGCTTGTCAGGACGGCGTCGCCCATTCCCCGTCCCAACCACCAAAAATCACGTTTTCTCAATTTGTGAGTCAGGCCAGCCAATCGTTGTTGAGCGCCGATGAATTGCGCCGTTGGACGGTTGTTCGTCCGTATCGGAACCTGGTTTGCGTGCTGGGCGAGTACGCCGGGCTGGCGCTGCTCCACGCCGCCGCAATCTACGCGCTGCGCCACTTGGAGTCCTGGGGATGGGGCGCGTGGACGGCCATTCCCATCAGTTTGGCGGCCATCATCCTGACCGGTTGCTTCATGCACCGGATCGGCCTTTTGGGCCACGAATCCTCCCACGGCCTGTTGCTGCCAAACCGGTTTTGGAACGACGTTTTGGCGGATTTGCTGTGCTTCTTCCCGCTTTGGAGCAACTCCGCGTTTTACCGGCTCAAACACCTGGGGCACCACCTTTACCCCAACGATCCGGAGCGCGACCCGAATTTTGCTGGTCACAAGGCGCAAGAGCTCTACGCGCGCTTTCCGATGACGCGGCCGTCGTTTGTTTGGAACCACTACGCCAAGTTTTTTTGGCCACCGTTTGTGTTGCGCAATCTCTTTGACCTGCTCCGCGTTTTGTCGGTTGGCAAGGGCTCGCGGTGGCCGACCTACCTGGGAATCGGCTATTTGGGGGTGCTGGTCGGGGTCAACCTCATTGTCGTGCCGAAGGAAAGCGCCGTCTTGCTGGTTGCGGCGCAAGGCGCGTGGCTGTTGGTCGCCATCGCCGTCTGGGCGTTGATTCCGGGCAAAGAATTCCAGGTTTCCAAGCGCTCGGGCGAGATTTCGGCCAAAAATTGGGCGTTGGTTCGGCTGTTGTTTTACTCCACCTTTTTTTGGTTCATGGGTTGGCTGCGATTTCTCACCGGTTTCAGCCTGGGGCCGTACTACCTGCTGTTTTGGGTGCTGCCGCTGCTCTACGTCTTCCCCTACCTCATGCTGTTGCGCGAAATCTACCAGCACGCCAATCTCGACACCGGCAAGCTCACCAATTCGCGCGTTATTCACGCCGATCCCTTCACCCGCTGGGCGCTGCTCGGTTATGGCAACGATTTTCACTTGGTCCACCACATTTACCCCAACATCCCCCACTACCACCTGAAAGCGGCGCACGAGGCCATGGTGCGGCAGAGCCCGGATTACCGCGAGCGGCTCCAAGAGACCAACGGCGTCCTTTGGGCTCCCGAGGGCCAACTCTCGCTTTTGGCGTCGCTGGAGGAGAAAGACGCAGCTGCTCTCAACCCCTCTTCACCATGAATCGCCGGCTGACGGCAGTTGTTCACAGTTCGGTTGTGGCCGCGATTTTGGCCTAATCTCCGGGGCATGAGCGCCTTAGGGCAGGGACGGGTGGAGGTCTCTCGCGTGGCGTAAATCGGGCAAATCCGCGAACGATGAATTCCGAGCATCCCGCTGTTTTGAGCCCGGTAATTTCAGAATCGCAAGTCATTCACGATCAATCCGTTATGGCTGTAGCCCTGTGCTCTAAAAACCGGGAAAACCCGAAAGGGCATCAGGATTTGGCGCAGGGATGGGCGAACATTTTTTGGATTGATTGGCACGAATGATGCTACCCCGGCACAGGCGCCGCTTTGGCGGAAGCAACGTCATCGCCTTCGTCCCCGAACTGACTTTTTCACGAGTTATTCACATGCCCGAGCAGGGCGGAAAATCTTGAGCTCATGCGTCGCGGCGCCAGGGACCGGTGATGGCAAGAGTTAGGCCGGGAGTCTGGATGTTGACGAAGAGCGTGGGGTGGCTGGGCGCGAAACAGGCGCCGGCGAACTCCGAATTGTTCAGCGCGTTGGCGGCGAGCGTGTAAAATTGGCCGTCGGGGGTCACGCCGCGCAGCATGTTGGTCTTCTTTTTGGCGTCTTCGCACACGATGAGGTCGCCCCAAGGCGCGATGGTGAGATTGTCGCCGTTTTGCAGCAAATCATGGTCGTTAGGCTCAAGATACAGCTCCACTTCGGATTCATCCGGAAAATAGCGCCAAATCTGGCCGCTTTCGTTCTTGCCGCCGGTGGTGCAGACCCAGTAAACGGCGTCGCGCCCCCACCACATGCCCTCGCCGCGCGCAAAAATGGATGCGCCGCCAACTACGCCGCGCACGCGCAAATCATCCTGCGGGGAGTCGACGTCATCCAGATCGACCCAACTTGCGGCAAGCCGTTCGCCAACCGGGACGCCTTTGGTCGTATCCTGGCCGCGAAGCCCCTCGATACTCAGCGCTTGCAGGCGGCCGGAATCCAGGTTTCCCGGTTTGTTCGGCAAAAAGCGGTAAATCAGCCCGTCCGGCAGGTCTTCGGTCAAATAGACGAAGCCGGTTTGCGGGTTGACGGCGATGGCTTCGTGCCGATATCGGCCCAAGGCGGGAAGCACCTCCGGTTTTTGCAATTTCGGCTGCAACGTGGGCCGAACTTGGAAGCAGTAGCCGTGTTTGCGGCCGCGGGGAGACCGCAAAAACTTGCTTTCAGGCTCCTCGCAGGAGATCCACGTTCCCCATGGCGTGAGACCGCCGGCGCAATTGCGATCCGTGCCGAAGAGGCTCTGAAACTGGGCGTCCAGGCTGCGCTTCCGGCAATCGTAAACCAGCGTCGTGGTTCCGCCAAAAAACGGCGTTTCCTCGCCCGTTCCAGCGTCGTAGCAGAGGGCGGGATCGAAGCCGTCCGGCAATTTGGTGAGATCGTCAAACGGTCCGCCCTGCGCCGTCATGTTCAGCGCCAGCTCGTGGTTGCGAATGACGATGGTTTGGCCGGTTGGAGCGTCAAAAGCGGCCATGCCGTCGGGTTTGCCGGAGACCATCCAACCGTCGTCCATTTTGTCGCCGGTACGGGAGAGAACCTGGTAGGTGAAGCCTTCCGGAAGGTCCAGAATGCCGTCGGGATCCGGTTTGAGCGGGCCATACAGGTTGGTGGAGCCGCCCGAGGCGACGCTGGAGCCGGAAAGCTGGTGAAGGCCGGAAAAACCCACCGAAACGGCGGCCGCGGCCCGGAGAAAATCACGTCGAGGTTTCATTCCAGCACCTTCGGCGCATGACCACGGTGCGCCAGCAAAAATCTCGCCACGCGCCAGTTCAGGTCAGTTCAGCGTCGCTGTCTAATCCTGCTCCGAGCCGGGTGCGATAGCGAAATTGGCCCGATTTCCGGTTTTTTGACCAACGCCAGCGGCGCCCGTTTGGCCTCGGCGATTTGCCGGATGGCAGCCGGATCGCTCAACCGGCCGACCATGGCTTGCAACCGTTCCATTTCAGCGCCGGCTTTACGAAAATCGCCCTCCCAATCCTGACGAACCAAAATAAGCCGGCCGCCGGCTCGCAACCAGCGCCGGCAAGCGCCCAATTGCTCGCGTACGCGCCGAATTTGGTTGCGCGTGATTTGGATGAGTTCGCGCCATTCCAGGGCAAACAGCAACTCGGGCGGCTGGTGCTCCATCCGCGAGATTTCCGCGGCCAAGCCGTCGAGTTGCCGGCGCCAGCTCTGGAGATCGTCGCTCAACCGGCGAATCCGGGGCGATGCGGGGACCGTTTCCCGCAAAGTGGACCCGGACCTCGGCGACGCGGCGGAGGGAGGGGTCGCCACGGCGGTTGCCGATGTTTGCCGCCGTTGCCATCGCTTCGGTCCGGGTCCCTGGGGAGCTTGCCCAACCGGTGGGTTGGGGTTGGTGCGCGGCGACTCAGAAGTGCGCGCGGCCGTTGCTCCCCGCGGGGGGAGAGGAGTTGGGGAAACCGGGGTCGCAGCCTCGGATTGGGGGTTGGACTTGGGTGGGTTGGGAAGTTTGTCAGGAGTTGGCGGCTGTGTTGGAAGCGTTTCGCGCAACTCCAGCCCCTCGCTGTCCAGGCGCAACCGATCGATGGCGGCTTCCAGGCTCGCCAGGCTCTTCTCCACGTCGGCGCGCAGCCAATCGAAGCTCGGGTCGCGGGTCAGGGGCAGTTCCTCCATGCGCCGTCCCAGCCGGCGGGCGAGTTTTGCCTGCCAAGCGTGGCGTTCCTGCAGATTTTCGCGGGTTGAGGCGTCGATCACGCGCCGCGTGCGGTCGTCCAGCGATTCCAAGTGGCTCAAAGCGCGTTGGTAGCGCTTTTGTTGACGTTTGACCGGGTCCAAAAATCGGCGGAACACGAGGAATGAGGGCAAAAAATGGGTTGCAGGGTCATGGCGACGCAGAAGCCAAGGGTAGGGTTATCGTTGGGCGCGGTGGAGGTGGGGATTATTCGAAATTCGAAATCGGAAACTGGAAACTCGAAATTGGCAGCGGGCTGAGTGGGACCTTTGCCATTTACAACGGCAACGCTTGATTTTACCTCTCTGCTTCTGCGCTCATCGGTTATGAGACGAATTCACAGCATTCTCCATGCGGCAGTCCCGTTCTGGCTGCTCCCATCCGCCGCGGTTTGCAGCGAAGTGCCGCTGCCTCCGCCGGTTCGCTCGCCTGCGGGCCAAATCGAGACGTTTCAACTCGCGGAGCCCGGTTGCCGCATCGAACTCGTCGCTAGCGAGCCGATGGTGCAGGATCCGGTGGCGATTCAGTTCGACGGGCAAGGCCGGTTGTGGGTTGTGGAGATGCGCGCATACATGCAGGATATCGAGCGATCCGGCGTGAAAGAACCGATCGGGCGCGTTTCGGTTCTCCAAGACACCGACGGCGATGGCATCATGGATAAGACCACGGTTTTTGCGGATAAACTGGTGCTGCCGCGCTCCGTTGCGGTTCGTCCGGACGGCGTCCTCATCGCGGAAAACAAGCCGCTTTGGTTTTTTGAAGATGCCAACGGCGATCTGGTTGCCGAAAAGAAAACGCCGATCGATCCCAAATACGCCAAAGACAGCATCGAGCACTCTGCCAACGGCCTGTATCGGGCCATGGATAACTGGATCTACAATGCCAAAGAGGGCCATCGCTATCGCCGCCAAGGCAAAACGTGGATTCGCGAAAAAACCGAAACGCGCGGGCAATGGGGCATATGTCAGGACAATTTCGGCCGGCTTTTTTATAACTACAACCATTCCCAGCTTCACGCCGATGTTGTCCCTCCCAATGCCCTGACACGCAACCCAAACCATCAACCGACGACCGGTCTCAGCGTTGGCGTGACGACCACGAACCAAGTGTTTCCCATTCGCCCAAATCTCGCGACGAACCGTGGCTATATTCCTGGCGCTCTCGATGAAAGCGGTAGCATCAAGCAATTTACCAGCGCCTGTGCGCCCTTGATCTACCGCGAGGCTCTGTTCCCGAATTTCGCCGGAAACGCTTTTGTCTGCGAGACCGCCGGAAACCTCGTGAAACGCAATATCATCACCGGTAGCGGTATTATGATAAGCGGCGCCCCGGCTTATAGCGATAAAGACTTCCTGGCCTCGGCCGACGAGCGATTTCGCCCCGTTTGGCTCGCGACAGGTCCTGATGGCGCTCTTTACATTGCCGACATGTATCGCGGCATCGTGCAAGACGGCCCTCACATGTCTCCTTATCTCCGCGAGCACTGCATTGCCCGCAAAATGGACGAACCGATCCACCTGGGCCGGATCTGGCGAATCATTCCGGAGGATTTCGACCAACCAAAGCCGCCAAACTTTGCCGCAATGGCCGAAGAGGAACTGGTGGAGCAGTTGGCGAATCCTGGCGGCTGGTGGAGAGATCAGGCGCAGATGCACTTGGTCGAGCGCAACTTGAAAACCGCCGTCCCGGCCCTTCGAAAAATGGCGCTCAGCCACGAAAATGCCCTCGCTCGGCTCCATGCGATCTGGATCCTGGATGGTCTTGATGATCCCGAGCCGGAGACGTTGACCGCATGCCTCACGGACGACAGTGCCGCCGTTCGATCCGCGGCTATCCGGGTTTTGTCGCGTCTGGGCCTGGCGGATGACAGCGTTGCCGAGGAAATGCGGAAATTGAGCGAGGATTCGCCAAATGAAGGGGTCGTTCTCCAAATGATCCTGACCCTCGGCGATCTCGAAATCGAAGCAGAAACCCGATTCGTCCTTCTCGCGGAATTACTCTTGCCCCGCGCCGCGAATCCGTTGATGCGTGACGCCGCTTTGAGCAGCCTGACAAACCGAGAACTCGCCTTCCTCAAATTTCTCTGGCCAAAACTGCCCGAAACGGAAACCAAAATCGCAAACTCCGGATTTTCGTTCCTCATCGAAGCGCTGGCCCAAGCTGTCACAAAATCCCGCGATGCCGATTCCATTGGCCGGCTTCTGGCTCTTCTCGATTTCCCCTCGCCGGATTGGAAACAACAAGCCGCCATCACCGGCATCAGCGTCCTGGGCGCGGAACTGACCGCAAATCCGGTCAAATTGGGCGCCAAGCCCAAAGCGGCGAACCATCACAAACCGTTCGCCCAATTCTTCGCCTGGCCTGGCCACGTCCCCACCCCGCCGGCAAACACCGCGGCGGTCAAGGCGCTCAACAAAAAGGAGCAGGCGCTCTTCGTCCACGGCCGGCAAATCTACCTCTCCTACTGCGTCGCCTGTCATGGCGGCGACGGAAAAGGGATGAAGCTTCTCGCCCCGCCTCTGGCCGGCTCCGATTGGGTGATGGGTAGTGAAGAACGCTTGGCGCGCGTGCTTTTTCACGGTCTGCTGGGTCCCATCACGGTCAGCGGCAAGCGTTATGCTGCGCCTGACATTCAGCCCGTGATGCCGCCTCTCGCGAACCTGGGAAACCGGGAAATCGCCGCGGTTTTGACCTACATTCGCCGTTCCTGGGGCAACACCGCCGACCCAATTTCCTCCGACGCGATCAACAAACTGCGGATTGCGGCTCAGGGCCGAGTCATCCCGTGGACGGAGGAAGAATTGAGGCCGTTCGCCGAATCCCGGTAGCGAATCAATATCGCCCCGGCGGCGACTTTGTGAAAAATTTCACAAATTCAGGTTGCCGCTCATTTTTCGCCCGCCAATCGTGGGTTTTTCCCTCACATGGCCACCGAATCCGACCAACCCGCCGAAGTCCCCTTGCTCAACGTCCAAATCGACGGGGAATGGCGCCAATTTCCCAAGGGAACCCGCATGATCGAGGCCTGCCGCCAAGCGGGCAAAGAGGTGCCCCACTACTGCTACCACCCCAAGCTCAGCAGCCCGGGAAATTGCCGCATGTGCCTGGTGGAAATGGGGATGCCGCCACGCCCGCGGCCCGGTCAGGACCCGCCGGAGCCCGATGCCGACGGCCACCTGCCCATCCAGTGGATCCCGCGCCCCGCCATCGCCTGCGCCAACACCATCGCCGAGGGCATGGGCATCCGCACCGATAGCGAGCTGACGCGCGAATGCCGCGAGGGCGTCATGGAATTCCTCCTCATCAACCACCCGCTGGACTGCCCCATCTGCGATCAGGCGGGCGAGTGCCGGCTCCAGGAATTCAGCGTCGAACACGGCCACGGCGAATCGCGATTTCGCGAGCAAAAGGTGCAAAAGCCGAAAAACGTCGACATCGGCCCCCGAATCCGGCTCGACGACGAGCGCTGTATCATGTGCAGCCGCTGCATCCGCTTTTGCGACGAAATTGTCGACGATCCCGTGCTCGGCTTCACCGAACGCGGCAGCCACACCACCCTGGCCGTCGCCCCGGGCAAGCAACTGGCCAACAACTACAGCCTCAACACCGCCGACATCTGCCCCGTCGGCGCCCTGACATCGACCGATTTTCGCTTCCAGATGCGCGTCTGGTTCCTCAAGGAAACGCCATCCATCGACGTCAACTGCGGCACCGGCTGCAACATCCTCATCCACACCCGGCAGGGCAAAATCCACCGCATCACCCCGCGGCAGAACGACGACGTCAACTCCTGCTGGATGCCCGACAGTCACCGGCTGAATTTTCGCGACCTCGATTCGCCCGACCGGCTCCACGAGCCGATGGTTCGCCACGGCGACCAACATCGCCCGGCGACATGGCCCGATGCCCTCGCCCAGGCCGCATCGAGCCTGAAAAACCTGGATTCCGGCCAAATCGCCATCGTCGCCTCCGGGCGCATGACCAACGAAGAGCTGTTCCTGGCCCAAAACCTCGCCAACGCGCTCGAAACCCGCCAAATCGCCATCGTTCCGCGGCAGGGCGAATCCGACGGCTACCTGATTTCCGAGGATCGCAACCCGAACACGAACGGTGCGCGGATTTTGCTCGGAAACGGCGACCCGGCCTCGAAATTGACCGCGATTCGATCTTCCGTAGAGAGCGGCGAAACTCGCGGGTTGCTGGTTTTTGGCGAAAACCTGGATGAAGCCGGATGGAACCTGGAAAACCTGGAATTCCTGCTTTTCGCCGGCATTTTGGCCAATCCAACCGCGAATTCGGCGCAAATCGTGCTCCCAACCGCCGCTTGGGCCGAAAAACGCGGCAGCATGATCAACGTGACCGGCCGGCTTCAGCGTCTAAACCGCGCCATGGCCCCCCCCGGCCAGGCCCGCGACGATTGGGAGGTCTTGCGCGACCTCGCCGCGGCATTGGACGCGGGCTCGGAGAAATCCGGCGGCCTGCACCTCATCGAGGACGTCTTCAAAGCCATGGCCGCCGAGCACGAACCCTTCGCCGGCCTAAACCTGAGCAAAATCGGTGATTTGGGCATTCCGCTGCTGGAAACCGGGGTCAGTATCCCGCTGCTGGAAAAAGAAGCGGAGCGCAAGGCCCAAGGCGTTATCGTGGGTTGAGTCTGCGTAGCCAGCGACCGGTCATTCCCCTGCCGGAGTCGCTACGCGCGGCACCACCAGGCAAGCCAGATACCCGAAGCCGAGCATGATGGTTACGCCGAAGCTGTAGGCCAGCATTCGCGGATGATCCAGCGGGTTGAGCGCCATTTCCGCCAAAAACCCGAAAAACTCGCCAGGTTGCGCCACGATGTCCCAACTGTTCCAGCGCGGAAACCGGCCCAAATAAATGCCGAAACCCGTGAGGCACAGCGTCGCGCCGATCGCGAAGGCCGAGGCCAATCGCCCCCAAAACCGGCAAAGCGTCGCCTGCACTTGCCGCAGCGAAACGCAGGCCACCAGGAACCCGGCGCCGGCGCAGGAGACCATGAACAGCCAGTCGAACCAAAACGGCGCGTCGTTCTTCGGGCGCAGGTGAATCAAATCGGTGATGAGGTAGGGTGCGTTGGGGAAAAAGGCCAACCACAGGGTTAGGATGACGCAAACCAGCCACCTAAGCCGAGTTCGCAACGCCAGCGTGCTTAGGATCAAAGGTATGACGGCTAGCGACAGGTTGTAGAGCAAGTAAAAATATTGCCCGGTGCCGGTCGCTAAAAATCGGGCCAACCATAGCCCGCCGCACCAAGTCGCGGCTAGGCAACACAAGGCGATGGCGGGGACATCGGGCGCAGAACGCAGAATCGGAGTTTTCATCGTGGTAGTCCTAGCGCCGCTTTGTGAAGGCTGTATGAACTCCGCGCGAAAACGAACCTTCTCCTACAAGCCAAGCCCCGCGGTCGCGGCTTCCGCCACCCAACGCGTCCGGTCGGTCGTGGGCATTCTTACCGGGAGTCAGAGCGTAGCCTGCGACCGGTAATGAAGCCCACGACTCGAGATGAGTCGGTTTTCAAGATGCCCCGGGGTAACCCCGGAGAGATCGCCTCAAACCAGGTTTTCAGCAATCGAGCTTGGGCGGCGGAAGCCAAAATCACGCTAGCAGAGCTATTCTGGGCGTCATCAATTTTTTCTCTTATTTCATCGGCTCGTCGCGTAGCGACAATGTATGGTAGTCGTGGGTTTTTAACCCCGGATGCTCGGAGGAAATCGGATGCGTCGCGTAGCGACTGCTTAGGATTCGCGGTTAACCCAGCCTAACCGGTCGCTACGCGACGAGGTCGATTTTCTCGATTCGCCGTCCGTGGTTTGAAACCCACCGCTACATACATCGTCGCTACGCGACGAGTCCGGTGTCGGTCGGTTCGACCCGACGCCGACGGTCCCGACCCCTGCGGTCGCATCATGCCTCCCGCAAAAAGGCCGCCTCCCGGGTGGGGAAGCGGCTTTTCAGGGAAAACTCGTAAAAAAAATCGAGTGCTCGGGGCTATTTCACCACGTGCATGACGCCTTTCATCAGCGCAAAATGACCGGGAAAGGTGCAGACGTAGGGGTAATCGCCGGCTGCGTCGGGAATCTTGATTTCCAGCACGTCGGTCGTGCCGGGTTGAATCAGCTTGGTGTGGGCCAGCACGGCGTCGGGGAGATCGGGCACGTAGCCCTTGGCCATGCCCTGCGGATCGGCCATCAGCGCCATGGCGCCTTGCACGAGGGCGGCTTCTTTGCCGGGCTTGGCGATGACCAGGTTGTGGGGCTGCGGAATGGCGTCGCCGGGGACGACGAGGGTGATTTTAACCTTGCTGCCGGCCTTGACGGTGAACTCCTTCACGTCGTAGAGGAACAGCATCTTGTCCGTGGTGATGGTGATTTCCGTGACCGGATCGGCGGCAAAAAGCGGGCCGGTTAAAGTGAGTCCGAGGGTGGCGATGGCTAGGGTACGAAGGATGTTCTTCATCGGTAGGTTGGAATTTTTGGGAGGTTACGGGCCGCTTAGACGGCGCGGGGTTCGGTGCGCTCGATATTTGGTCAAAAACCGGCGCGGCGCAACCGGAATGGGCGTCCAAAGAGTTACCCGCCGGGTTCGTAGCGGTGAAATTGCAACCCGAGGAGCGGGAGTTGCAGGCGCTGAAATTTTTCCCAGTCCATCACGGCTCCTGCCGTGGCCAAAGCGTCGGCCAGGGCCGCTTGAGGCGCTTCCACGGTGATGACGCGCCGGGCATCGTGGTTGCGTTGGCCGCCCGGGTCCAAAATGTGGTGAAATTTGCCCGCGGAGTCGAAACGATAGCCGTATCCGCCGGATGTGGCCAGACCGCCGTAAACCAGCGGTATGACGTCCAAAATCTCGTCCGGCGCGTTTGGCGATTCGATCCCAATTTTCCAGGCTTCTTCGCCGCTTGGCGGGCCCAGGGCGCAATATTCGCCCAAATTCACCAAGGCCTGGGAAATTCCGCGATCGAGGAGGAATTGCGCGGTTTTATCGGCCAGAAAGCCCTGCGCCATGCCGTTGAGCGTGAGGGACATGCCCGGTTTTTCGAACGAAATCTCCGCTTCGCCGAAATTCACGCGTTCGAAGCCGATTTTTGCCCGGGCAGCCTCCAGCGCGGCTTCCGGGGGCCCTTCGGCGGAATCAGGGTGCTGGTTGAAGTGCGCGTCGTAAATCTCCCAAATCGGCTGGATGGTGGGATCGAAGGCGCCGGCGGTCATTTCGTGCACTTCGCGGCAGATTTTCAGCGCTTCGAGCAATTCCGCGGGCGGGCGAGCCAGGCGGCCATCGCGATTGAGCTGACGCAGGGCGGAATTCCCGTCGTAGAGCGTGAAAATCGCCTCCAAACGCAAAATTTCGCGCTGGACGGCTTCCATCGTGCGGCTCGCCTCGGTTTCGTCCTTGGCTTGGAACAAAATTTTGCCTTCGGTGCCAAAAACGACCCCGCTCCAGTTCCAAAGCCGCGGACGCCGAAATTTGCGCCACGCGAAAAAACCGCCAATCCCGGCAATTCCCGCCGCGCCGGCCAAACTGAGGATTTTGCGTCGTTTCATGGTCGTTGCTGATCGTTGTTCGGCAGTTTTGACACGTTTTCGTAGGATTTGGCCCATCTGTCAGGACTTCCCGCCATGTTGGGGGAGCGTCAGTCCGCCTGCCAAGTTATTTCCGCGTCAGCGTCACCTGTGATTCTTTTGCTTAAAACTTAAAACTTGACGCTTAAAACTCCGGCTTGGCCGGTTCAGGTTCGTCGCCGCCGAATTCCGAGCCAAATCCCGGTGACGGCCAAGATCAAAAACAAAATCGCGCCAAGGTCGTAGACGATGACGCCGGTTTGGCCGAAAAACCGGCCGGAATGCAGATCCAGCACCACACGGTAGAGGCTAAGCCCGTCGCCGCGGTAGGCGTTTTGCACTTTTTCCAGCTCATCCGGCGGCAGTTTCGCGGGTTCGAACCAATTGGCCGGTTTTCCGTCAAGCCGCTCGATTTCCACCCAATTTTTCAGCAAAAACTGGCCCGCATCGGTCTCGATGGCCAAATTTTCGCCCCAAACGCCGACGCGCTCGATCAAACCCGGCGGCAAGCTGGCTGAATCGAGTTTCTCGAGCAAATTTCCGTCCGAATCGAGCGCCAGCACCACTTTTTTGCCGGCAGCCGCGAATTCGTCGCCAACCTGCCCCGCGCCGATGAGCCGCCCCTCGCCGGCCACGTTTTCGCCGTCGAAAAACCACTGCCCGTCCACGCCGGCGATCCAACGTTTTCCCGCGGGAAAACCAGCCGGCTGACCTTTTGGCGCGATTCGGTACCAATCCAGCAACCAGCGCGCATCCACCTTTTTCCCGTCCAGGTCCAGATCGCCGGTGTGATTGAGCGCGAGACCGGTGATGGCGATGACGACGACCAGGAGCACGGAAACCAGGCCGATCCACTTGTGGAACGAGCGGGCGGAGCGGCGATTGGAGCGTTTGTTTTGAGCGGCCATGCAACAACGGAGGGCGGAATCGGTAGGACGCGTGACGTCGGTTGAATCCTCACACGTTTTGGGCGGTTGACAACGGTGCGAAAATAAGCCAAGCCTAAAAAAGATAGGCAAGCCTATATTTCCATGAAACTCCTCCGCTCACTCATCCTCATCTCCGCCGCCGCGGCCGTTTGCACGGGTTGCAAGCCTGGCGGAAACGGCAATCTCCAGGTCGTCGCCACCACCACCATGGTTGCGGACATGGCCCGGGCCATTTTGGGAGAAACGCCCAACGTGGAGGTCACCGCGCTCATGGCCCCGGGGGTCGATCCGCACACCTACAATCTGCCTGCGCGCTCCATCGCCAAGCTGGAGAGCGCCGGCGTGGTGCTGTATTCCGGGCTCAAGCTGGAGGGCCGCACCGAGGAGCTTTACGAAGGCCGGCGCGGCAAGGCCGTGGTTTTGGAAGTGGCCAGCGCCGTGCCGGAAGACGACCTGCTAACGCCGGAAGGCTTCGAGGATCATCCCGATCCCCACGTTTGGGGCGATCCCCGGCTCTGGGCCCAGTGCATCGACGCCGTTTTGGCCGCGCTGAGCGAAAAATTGCCGGATCACCGCGGGGAACTGGAGCGCAACGCCGCCGAATACCGCCAAAAACTGGTGGATCTCCACACCTGGGCGGGCTTGCGGACCAGCCAAATCCCGGAAGCCAACCGCATCCTCATCACCAGCCACGACGCGTTCGGCTACTTCGGCAAGGCCTACGGAATCGAAGTGATCGGCCTGCAGGGGATCTCGACCGAAAGCGAAGCCAGCATGGCGGACATTTCCAAGGCGGCTGAATTGATCCGGGAACGCGGGGTGAAGGCGATCTTCGTTGAATCCAGCGTCAATCCGGCCACGATCGAGCGATTGGCCGTGGAAACGGGGGTGAAAGTCGGCGGCGAGCTGTTTTCCGACTCGTTGGGCCCCGCCGGCGAGATGAAAAGTGGCACCGGCGAAGAATACGACGTGGGGACCTACGTCGGCATGCTCAAGCACAACATCAACACCATCGTCGAGGCCTTGCAGTGATCCTCTCACAAAGCCACAAAACCCCGAAGTTTCCCGCGCCTCGCACCTTTGTGCCTTCGTGCCTTCGTGCGAGACCAACTAACCAATGCCCGTCACGCAGTGTCCTCTCACAAAGCCACAAAACCACGAAATTTCCCGCGCCTCGCACCTTTGTGCCTTCGTGCCTTCGTGCCTTCGTGCCTTTGTGCCTTTGTGCGAGACCAACTAACCAATGCCCGTCACGCAGTGATCCTCTCACAAAGCCACCAAGCCACGAAGTTTCCCGCGCCTCGCACCTTTGTGCCTTCGTGCCTTTGTGCGAGACCAACTAACCAATGCCCGTCACGCAGTGACCCTCTCACAAAGCCACAAAACCACGAAGTTTCCCGCGCCTCACATCTTTGTGCCTTCGTGCCTTCGTGCGAGACCAACTAACCAATGACCCCCGCGCTGGAAATCCACGATTTGACCGTCGCCTACCGCAAAAAGCCGGTTTTGTGGGGAATCGACCTGGCCGTGGAGCCGGGTTGCCTGGTGGGAATCGTGGGACCGAACGGAGCGGGAAAATCGACGCTGATCAAGGCGTGCATGGGCCTGTTGCCGCTCAGCAGCGGCTGGGTGCAAGTTTTCGGCAAGCCGATTCGCGAAAACATCCGCCGCGTGGGCTACGTGCCGCAGCGCGAGGACATCGACTGGGATTTCCCGGTGACCGTGCGCGACGTGGTGCTGATGGGCCGCTACGGACACCTGGGGCTGTTTCGCCGCCCCGGCAAGCGCGACCATGAATTGGCCGGCGAGTGCCTGGATCACGTGGGCATGGCAAACTTTTCCGCGCGCCAGATTTCGCACCTGTCCGGCGGCCAGCAGCAACGCGTGTTCCTGGCCCGGGCCCTGGCGCAAGAGAGCGACCTCTACTTCATGGACGAGCCGTTTTCCGGCGTCGACGCCGCCACGGAAAGCGGAATCATCAAGCTGCTGCGTGAATTGCGCGACGCCGGCAAGACGGTCTTCGTCGTCCACCACGATTTATCGACCGCGGACGATTATTTCGACAAATTGGTGCTCTTGAACCAGCGGCTGGTTGCCTTCGGCGACACCCGGGAAATTTTCACCACCGAGTTGATCCAGAAAACCTACGGCGGCCGGCTAACGATCATGAGCGACGTCGCCGAAGCGCTGGATCGCGACGAAGGCTTGGCCGGGGTGGGCAAGCATTGATCCTAAACCGGCCAAGCCGGAGTTTTAAGGGTTAAGTTTTAAGTTTTAAGCAAAAGAATCACAGGTGACGCTGACGCGGAAATAACTTGGCAGGCGGACTGACGCTCCCCCAACATGGCGGGATGCAGTGCGAGCGGAAACCAAGGCCGTCGTTACTTTGGTGATTACGTACCCGTTTTTAAGCATGGTCCCGACTTTTCGCGGGCTGGTTCCTGGTGAAGCGCAGGGCTTTGCAGCTTTGCGCTATCCCGTTTGGAAGTCTGCTATTTGTTCGAAAAGCCGGTCCGCTCGCACTGCGATTTTCAGTTCAAACGAAATTCAACATGGCCAAGAAATCGCAAAAGAAAAAGACCAAAAAGACCAAAACCCAAAAAACGCTTCTCAACCAAGTGTGCAATCCCGACGCTGCCGGCATCGACGTCGGCGCTGAAGAAATCGTCCTGGCAGTGCCCGCAGATCGCGACCCCGAAGCGGTTCGCACCTTCGGCACCTTCAACGAAGACCTGCGCGAAGCAGTGCAATGGCTCAAGCAATGCTCCATTACCACCGTGGCCATGGAAAGCACGGGCAACTACTGGGTCACCCTCTACCAAGTGCTCGAGGAAAACGGCATCGAATGCTTCGTCGTCAACGCCCGCCACCTCAAATCAGTCCCCGGGCGCAAGAGCGACGTCCAGGACGCGCAATGGATCCAGCGCCTGCATACCGCGGGGTTGCTGCGCAAATCCTTCGTCCCGGACCAAGAAGTGCTCGGCATGCGCTTTTTGCACCGCCAGCGCCAGGAGCTGATTCGCGGCGGATGCCAGGCCATCTTGCACATGCAAAAAGTGTTGACCGAGATGAACGTGCAACTGCACCACGTGATCAGCGACATTGACGGAGTCAGCGGGCGGCGCATCATCGAAGCGATCATCGCCGGCCAGCGCGATCCGGTTTACCTGGAGAGCCTGCGCGACGGACGTTGCAAGACGCCGAAACAAACCGTGATCAAGGCCTTGGACGGCAACTTTCGCCAGGAATACGTTCTATCCCTCCAGCTGGCCTATCAGCGCTGGAAGCAGCTTCACGAGCAAATCGAAGCGATCGAACAGGAGCTCTCCCAATTGATGGCGGCCTACCAAAAGCGCGAAGAACCCAAGCCCGAAGGCCGTTGTTACGCGTTGCAGAACGCAGATTCGGACTCGGCGCCTTCAAGCCCGGCGAGTCTGCCCGTAGCCGGGAGCGTGAGCGCGCGCAAACAAGCCACCAAGCACGAGCCATGCTTCGACATCCGGGGCGAAGCCGCGCGCATTTACGGGACCGACTTGAGCCTCATCCCCGGAGTCTCCAGCGGATTGCTCAGCACGCTGATCTGTGAGATTGGGGGAGGCGATGCGTTTCGGGAGCGCTTCAGCAGTAGCCAGCACTTCACTTCGTGGCTGGGGCTCTGTCCGGACAACCGGATTTCGGGCAGCAAACCGTTAGGCCGGGCCAAAACACGGCGGATCAAGAGCCGCATCTCCGATCAACTTCGGATGTGCGCGATGACGCTGTGGCGCAGCGACAACGCACTGGGCAACTTCTGCCGGCGAATGAAGGCGAAGCTGGGCAAAGCCGAAGGGATCTCGGCAACCGCGCACAAGATGGCCCGAATCATCTATGCGCTGATCACCACCCAACGCAGCTACGAAGAGGAGGTGGTGAGTAAGGTTCCGGAGGCGGTGCTGAAACGCCGAATCAAGAACCTCGAAAAACAGGCCGAAAACCTTGGATATCAACTCGTTGCGGCATAAGCCTTGCCAAGGTTGTTATTTGGAAGTCCTGACTGATGCACCAAAATCTGCGCGAACATGTCGAAACTTCAGGATTGAGGCACTAAGTCCGACAAGCTTGGCAGCATTTGGCTCGTTACCGTTACCGACGCGTCCAGCCAGTTTGCGGAATGACGTTAGAATCGACCGATCCTAACTCACCCTCCAACTCCTCCAGACTGACGAATGCATCGCTATTTCCCGCCTCGATGTCCGCCTCGGCTTCAAGAATTTCGGCTTGATCGTCATCACTCAAATCCAGGCCGTGTGAACCTCAATGAAGTCGATGAACTCCTCGACGGAATGATCACTTCGAGGGGATCACCTTTTTCGTCAACGACGAGCTTTTTGGTGAGAGCGGCCGCGGTTAACCAAGCGGCGGCAACTCAAAATCCAGGCCGGTGTTCGCAGAGCCGAGAGCGCGCAAGCGTCAAGCACGGGCGCGATTTTTCGCGAAAAACCCGATGACGAGCAGGATAACTCCCGGAACGAAGACGATGAGCCCGACAATCGTCGCGCGCAACGAGCTGGAGACGTCGGTCGCCAAAGCTTCGGAATCACCGCCCCCGCTGGTCGATGAAAGCGAGTTGAAAGCATCGACCGTCCCAAAAATCGTGCCTAACAAGCCCCAAATCGGCCCGGTAGTTTGACGTCTCGCGGCGACTAAAAGTCACCGCTACCGAGGCGTTCAACTGCCGAATCTAGGTTGAACGGGCTGAATGAAGCCGGGAGTGACGAACCCGGCAAGCGTCAAGCGCGGGTGCGATTTTTCACGATAAACCCGACGATCAGCAGGATGATGCCGGGAACGAAGACGATGAGCCCGACGATCATCGCGCGCATCGAGCCGGACCGTCCGTCGCCAAAACTTCAGCGTCACCGCCGCCGGCCGAGGTAGCCGAGTCAACCGCGCCGGCGATCCCCAAAATCGTGGCTAAAAAGCCCCAAACCGGCCGGTGCACAAAATCGCGCCCAGCCAAATAGCAAAGCGAGGCCACAGGGGCGGCTGCGGGGTATCGGTCATCCGGTTCGGCGAGCCACAGCGCCCCCACCAGCGTACGCTCCACTCTCAAGCCAACCAACCGGCATGGGCAATACGCCGACAGCTTTTGTGTTTGATCGTTGGTCGGCTACCAACTATTGCACCCTCCCAACGTATTTTGCCGTGATGTCGCCAAAGTTTCCATTTTGGCCATTTCCGGGCGTTCGGGCCATCACGTAAACCTCATCCTTGGCTAAGTCGCGCTGCTGGGTATCCCAAAACATCACCGAATCCGCGGCTTTCGCCTCGGCGGGGTTGCCCGCTTGAGGAACGGATACCGCCAGATACTGGGGAACAAAGCTTGATGCATCGGCCAACAGGGCCCTGGCTTCTTCGCGAACGCTGGATTGGGCCACTTCACCGCGCGTAGGCAACTCAACGTTGGTGGAAAACCGGCCATCGGTGATTTCCGCCGCTTGTTGGTGCCACGACGCATTGAGCGCCAACAACCTTTCGCGAGCATCTTCCTCCAACTCTTCGAGCAACTGTTCCTGCTCGGTCTCTACCTTGGCGACTTCGGTTTCGGAAACGCGTTTTGCCTGCGAAATTTGCCTGGCCTGGGTGCGCTGGACTTGCCGGACCTTGGCCTGGTGCGTTGTTTCCAATGTTGCCTTCCTTTTCTCATAGGCGGGCTGAAGCGCCTGTTTGACGTAGGCGGTGCTGGCCCGGGTTTCCGCAACTTGACGTTGGCGTGGGTTCGCTTCGTACTTTGCCAGAACTCTTACTAGGCCGACAAATTGTATTCCCGTGCCTTCGGCGGCAGCGCTTGTGTCCAGCGATTCGCAACCTGAGAATCCCAGGCATGAGGCTCCGCCAAAACCGGCAACCTTGAAGAACTCCTGCCTATTCATGATTTTTTCGTTTCGTTTTGGTTAGGTTAAATTGGCGCGGCGGCCGGAAAGCCCGGCCGCCGCCAACCTGAAGATTGGGCTAGAATTCAAGCCCCGTTCCAATTCCTAGATAAAGTGAGGGGTCCGGCAGTCCGCCGGGTTGCAGCATGGCTGCGCTGATGTTGATCCACCCCGCTCTCCATTGCAGCCCGTAGGCGAAGGGAACATGCGGGTCGCTATCTTGGGTGGTGATTTCACCCACGGCGTAGAGACGATAGGGGAGCTGAATTTCGACCCCTCCATAGCCCCGCAGGTCGGCATCGGCGCTTTCCAACCACTTGCTGCGCATTCCGGCATGAATTCCCAGGGATTTGACAATCCAGGATTCCCCGAAGAGCGGCAATCGTTTGTAAACAGCGCCGAAGGCGTTGGATTGGTCAATATCGCCGTATTTCCCGTAGTAGCCGATTGAAAGCTGCGGCAGCAAGCCTTCGTCTTTGAGCAGGCGAATTCTGGCCATTGGGCCGCCTGTTGTGAGGGTGTTGCCGCCAGGAAGATCGACGTAATTGCCGATTCCTCCCACTTCAAGCCAGTCGGTGATGCCGTAGGACACCAGATAACCGTGACCCACCACCGAGGTATTGTCATTTGGGAAAAACGAGCACCACTGAGCGGTAAAGGCGTTTTGCGGGAGGGTAGCGGACGTCGGGTTGATAAACATTCCGCTAGGTCCTTCCGTCGTGATGAGCCCACGTCCTGCCTCGTAGGGAATGACAGGGATGGGATCTTGAATTTCACCTGCTTGAAGGAGTGAAGCAGGTCCAAAGAGAAGGAGCGTGAGGGCTGTACCCGCCAGCAATCTTCTCCAACGAGAGTGCATTGTGTTCATGTCAGTTACCTGTTAACAAGATTGCGAAAACGATGTCAACAAATTCTTTCCGGTTTGCTTCAAAAAAATTCCGCCTACTTCTCGAGGGCTTGGAGGATCGCGCGATTATCCTCAATCCATTGGCGTGCCTCTTCGTGACCTTTTTGGGCCGCGCTGATAATGTGCTCGCGGCCGGTAGTCACATTCTTGACAAAGGGCGGACTTCCCTCCACAAGCGATAGTCCCAACCTGTAAAGACTTCTGGGATCGCCGCGTTTCACGCCCAATTCCAGAGCTTCGCGAGCCTTTTCAGCCTGACCCAACTTTGAATAGCAGCCGTAGAGAAAATGGTAGGCTTGGGGATCGGATCCGGCCACGGCTTCCAAATTCGTTGTTGCGGCGCGGTACAATTCCGTCGAATCAGACTCTTCAGCATCGAGAAACTGGGCGATTCCCAAGTGAAACCTTGCTTCGAGATGTCCACACTCCATCGCACGGGCAAGCAATTCCCTTGCCCGAGCATAATCCGCTTCGATGGCTTCCCCCTTTTGATAAATCAAACCCATTTCAAAGAGGCCATCCGGGTTTTCAGCCTCAGCGGCGTCCTTCACCCATTGTAGGCCTTGCCGGACGATTTCGTCATTTCCGGCCATTTTTCCAAAATTTACAATGCGGTGACCAGCAATAGCCTTGGAGCTAAAATCGCCCAATTCAGCCGCCTTGCAGCGCATATCGAATCCCTCTTGAGTGTCGCCATGAATTTTGGCGAGAAGAACAAAGGGTTTTGGCAGTTTCCAATGCTCGCCGACCGAAACGAGCTGATTTTGGGCAGCGGCGATGGTTCTTTGCGGAGCTTTTTCAAAAAGGCCCAAAATCGTGGACACATGCGGCGTTAGCCGCGAACTCCAGTCCGTGGACCGGCTGCCAACTCGGAGGAATAACTCTAGCACTGTCCCCAAGTCGGCCGGCGGATTAGCAGCGATGGCGGCCGCAATGGCGATGGCGCCGTCCCGCATCTGCTCCAAATGCACGGAGCTGTTGGCAGCCTCTTCGGACAAAAATTCAAGGGCCTGGCTCAATTGAGGATAGTCCAGGTTGCAAACCGCCGCCAGGCACCTCTCAAAGGTTGACTGCAACTTCGCATGCCCTTCAGGATTGGCGCGGATGGTCGAAAAATACGCCTTCAGAGCCTCAAACGGCCGCCCATCGGTTCGCAGTTGCTCGATTCCCATCACCTCGCTCAGCAAGGCGGCGTCCGGCGAGATGTCACCCGGTCGCAAGCTTTCCAGCAAGGATCGAACTTCAGTTTGGCGGTTGATCTGTCCACTTTCAACCAACTGATCCAACATGGCGGCGATCAGCGATGTGAACCGGTCGCGCAAGAACCCAGCGGCGCCTGCGTGCGATTTTTCAGCGTTCCCATACTCTCGAAGGGCAGCGGCAAAGTCGCCCTTTTCGATGTGCCGTGGCATGAGAACAGACGCTCTCAGCAACTGGCTCTTTGGCGCGACGTCCCAACTGGCGATGGCTTCCAAACTCGCCAAAATCTCGCGCTCTTCGTCAATTGACGGCTTTTGACCGGCTTGAATTTGAGCGAGAAGCTCCTCCACGGCCGTTTCCACTTCGAGATCAATCTCACCGCGATGTTCGTTGTAGACCGTCTCAAACTGACTCCGCGTGGTTTCATCGACCAACCCGGATTTTGGATCGGTGAAGTGCCGTTGGTGGGTGAATCGGTCGTGCGTTGCGACTGCATTGGCCAAAGTTTTGGCCCCAACGGGACTCCTGCATCATCTGTGCGCGCTCGTCGGCCAATTCCTGCCAAATTTGTTCTCGGGGCGCCGGATTCCAGAGACCTGTCAAAAACTCGGGTTTTGCGTAGTAAGCCGCGGAAGCAGCAACCACGCAAACCAGGGGTATCGTGGTTAAAATGGCGACAAGCGGTCGCCTCTGAACGCGCTTGAGTTCGGCGATTTTTTTCTCCAGTTCCTGACGTTGAGCCGCGATTCTCGCCTCTTCTTTCCTGATTACTCTCGATCAAAACGCGGTACCGCTCGGCAGCCTCGAACCGGGCCACCTCGTTCTTGTGCTCCTGAACCGCCAGCATTTCCTGAGCCGAGACCAATTGCGCCTCGGATTGCTGGATATCACCCTCAAGCTGCTGAAGCCGGACCTGTTGATCGTATTCCAAGGCCTCCACTTGCATCGTCAGCTGCTGCTGTTCGAGCCGCTTTTGCTCCAATTCGGCATTCTCCTGGTCCAACTGCGCGCGCTGGTAGGCTAGATTTTGTTGCTCGTTCTCCAGGGTCTGCGCGCGTTCCTGCTCCAAGCGTTGCAATTCGTTCCGTTGGTGTTCGAGCAATTCGCGCTCCTGCTCGATAATCTGCCACCGCTCATCCAATTTGACCGGGCCGGTTTGGTTTGCCAGAAGCTGGCGTTCGTCTTCGAGCTGCCTGCGTTGTTGCTCGATTGCGGCGATTTCCGGGTGATCACCCCAAAGGCGGTCGCTCCCGTCCTCGGGAAACTCGCCTTGCCCAACCGCCCCGGTTTCCAAAGTTTCCGGCACGAGATTTACCGGAACCATCGCTTCTTCCCCCGGATTTACCCCGGATTTCGGATGAATGTCGAACTCGGCGAGCGCGTTGGCGATCTCGTCAATGTGCTGCCCGTTTTGTTGATGAAAAATCGTGTGATACTTGCTCAGCCACTTCAGCCCGTTAGGCTTCTCCGGGTTGCCGACATTCAGCAGCAGAATTGGCTTGGAATCGTGCATCGCCGCCTCCAATTCGTCCCAAACGTAATCGGTGCGGAAGCTGTTTGGTGAGGCCACGAGGAGGAAGACCCCTGAATTCTCGATGGCGGCTTCGATTTGAAGCCTCCACCGGTGCCCGCCGTGGATGCGCTCTTTGTCCTGCCAAACTTCGTAGCCAGCCGCACCCAAATCAGAGCGCAACTTTTCGACCACATGAAGATCTCTGCGGCTGTAACTGACAAAAATGTCTGCCATGTCCAGTTCCTTTCGGCGCAATCTATATCAGACTCACACTCCAGAGCAAGTGGGAGATTGCCAAGTTTAGCAGGCAGGTGTTTTGGGTGATTTTTTGCCAGGCACACCTGAATGCATGAGTCTGACTGTCTAGCAGGACAATTTCTTCATCGTCCCGATGTCACCGCGAAGAACCTCAGATTTTTCGCACGTAGGCGTAATACGCGCCCAAATCTCCGCCGTCGCGGGTTTTGAACTTGGTCCACAGCTCGTTGGCGCCTTCGGTCAGTCTAACCTTTAACGTCACCGACTTCGCTCCGGCGGGAACGTCGGCTTCCGCCTTGGCGTCGCCGATTTCCACGCTGGCCTTCACCACGCCAATGGCGCGGCCCGGCGTTTCGCGAAAAGCGCGGGTTCCCGGCACGCCCGGGCCGGGATCCAGCGGGGCATCGATGGCGCGGTTGGCTTCGCGCGGCCAACGGCGTAGCTCGATCTCGTAGTCGCCCGCTTGCTCCACCCACACGTACCAGAATCCCTGCGTTCCCGGTTTGTCCAACCCGGAGCGGACGTGGTTTTGGTTCCAGGGCGTGGAGCCGTCGGTGATCCAGTCGTGGCAGGTGAGGGTGGCCGGGTTTTCGGCGGGATTTCCCAGGATGATGTGGGCCGGGATCTTGAAACTCGGCTCCAGATCCGCCCACCAGTCTTCGTAGAAATCGCGCAGCGTTTTGACGACCTCAGGATGCTGGTTAGCGACGTTTTGGGCCTGTTTGGGGTCGGCTTTGATGTCGAAGAGCGATTCGCCGTTGACCAGGCGCCATTGGTTGGTCATGACCGCGCTTTTGCGCCATTTGATGGGGTCGCGAACCCGCTGGCTGTCGGTCACCAGGATGCGTTCGGGCCAATTGCCGCCCTTGCCTTCCAGCAGCCGCCGGATGGAGACGCCGTCGAATTTGACGCCGGCTTTGTTCTCCACGCCGCACAAATCCAGCAGGGTGGGAACGACGTCCACGTGGCCGCAAATTTCGGTCGACAACGCGTTGTTTGAGCCCTCCCACCGGCCAGACCATGAAGAACGGCACGCGGTGCCCGCCGTCAAATTCGCTGCCTTTGCCGCCTTTCATCCCGCCATCGTAAATTCGGGTCCCCACCGAGCCGTTGTCGGTGGTGAAGACGAAAATGGTGTTCTCCTCCAGCCCGTTTTCGCGGAGAAATTGGCGCATTTTGCCCACGTTTTCGTCAATGTTAGTGATCATGCCGTAGTAGTTGGCCATGTTGTCCGGCAGGTCCGGGTAGAGCTTGGAAAAGCGCTCCGGCGCGTGCATGGGCCCGTGCGGGGCGTTGGTGGCTATGTAGGCGAAAAACGGCTTGGCGCCGTCCTTGTTGGCCAGGATGAAACGCTTGGCGTAGTCGAAAAAGACGTCGGTGCAGAACCCGGTCGCCGGCTCGGGCTGGGAGTTGTGGAAGTAGGCGCCGTCAAAGTAGGCGTTGTCCCAAAAATCCGGCGTTTGGCCCACGCCGCCGCCGCCGTGGCGCAGCACCTCATCGAACCCGCGATCTTCGGGCCGGAAGGGGTAGTTGTCGCCCAGGTGCCATTTGCCGAACATCCCGGTCACGTAGCCGCCGTCCTTGAGGTGTTGGGCCAGGGTCACCTCGTTTTTGCGGATCATGGAGCGGCCCATGATGGTGTGCCAGACGCCGGTCCGGTTGGTCCAGTGACCGGTCAGGAGCCCGGCGCGGGTTGGCGAGCACGTCGGCGCCACGTGGTAATCCTCCAGCCGCACCGCCTCGCCGTGGAGTTGGTCCAGATTCGGCGTTTTGATGACGGGATTGCCATGCGCGGCGACGTCTGGGTAGCCCTGATCGTCGGTGATGATGAAGACGACGTTAGGCTGGCGGGCGAAACCGGCGGAAGCGGCGAAAACGAGCAAGAAGAGGGCAGCGATGGGGCTTTTGGGCATGATTGGTGGGTTTTGCGGGCTAACCTAGAAACGGGCAATCAGCAGAATCAACCGGCATTTGGAAATGCGCGCTGAAGTTCGCGGAGAGTTCGAATTTTGGCCGCCCACGGGCGAGAGAATGTCCGCCCGTCTTGATTTAGGCTGCTTTTTGCGGAAACTAGCCGGGTGAGAGTCCATTCCATCGTTTTTTTCCTCACACTCGCGGCGGTGAGCTTGGTGGTCTATTTCCCCATCGCCTCCTCAGCAAACCGATACTCGCTCTACAAGGTCGCCGGACGCCAACCCGCGCCCAAACGAGACGTCCTCCCCGCCCATCGCCTGTCGGAAAGCGAAGTTCCGAATTTCGCGCAGTTGAACCGGGAATTCACCCGAGTCATCGCCCACGTCATCCCCTCGGTCGTCAGCATCGACACCACCTCCGCAACGCAGGTGCCCGAGGTGGAGTTTACGCTGAAAAGCACGGACATGCGCAGCGTCAGCCCCGACGGCCAGGAGCGATTCGTGATGATCCCCACCGAGCCGCGGGTGACAAATCGCGACATTTTCACGCAAACCCCGGGTGTCGGCTCCGGCGTGTTCATTTCTCAGGACGGCCACATCATCACCAACCATCACGTGGTCCAGGGGGCGGACAGCATCGTGGTTACCACGCACGAAAAAAAGCGCTACCAGGCCATTCTCATCGGAGCGGATTCCACCGTCGATCTCGCCGTGCTGCGCGTGCTCGGTCACGAAACCGGCGAAACGTTTCCGGTCCTGAATTTCGCCGATTCCAACCAAATCCAGCCCGGTCAAATGGTGTTCGCCTTCGGCAACCCCTTCGGCCTCTCGGAGTCGATCACCCAGGGCATCATCAACGGCGTCGGGCGCCGGTTTTACGGCACGGGCGGCAATGCCTACATCCAGACGGACGCCGTGATCAACCCCGGCAACTCCGGCGGGCCGCTCTCAGACATCTACGGGCAGGTCATTGGCATCAACGTCATCGCCTACGCCGGGGAACAGGATCCCGACCCGCGCCGGGTTCGCGCCTGGCAGGGGATGGGCCTGGCCCTGCCATCCAACCGCGTGGTTCGCGGCTATGAGGAGATTTTGGACCTGGGCCAACGCAAGCGGCCCTACCTGGGGGTCATCTTCAACGAAGTGAAGCAAGACATGGCCGATGCCGTGGGTTTGGATCAAGCCAAGGGCGCCATGATCTACTCCCTGGAGGCCGATTCACCCGCCCGCGACGTCCTGGAAGAAGGCGACATCGTCCTGGAAATTGGCGGCAATCCCATCACCTCGGTGACGGACGCCTCCCGCGTCATTCGCGAGCAATCGCCCGGCGCCCCGGTTAGCATCCAGGTGTGGCGCGGTGGTCACAATCTATCGCTGGAGGTGGAACTGAGCCAGTTTCACGACGTCAACCAAATCGCCAGACTGCCGGACATTCTTCGAGCGTCCAAGACCGCCGCAGAGCTTCAAGAATCCATGGCGCTGTTGCTGCGCGAGCTGACGCCTCGGGACAAGATTGAATCGGGCATGCCGGAGGATTTGGGCGGCATCTTCATCTGGCGCGTCGATAGCCAATCGCCCATGAACGGTCATCTGGAAGGCTACGACCTGGTCCACGAAATCAACGGCCAGCCGGTTTGGACCGAGGAGGATTTTTACCGTTTTTTGAGCGAAATGCCGCCGGATGAGCCATCCACCATCATGCTGACCCGGAATCGGCGCCGCTACTACCTGGAGTTTCGGTCCGGTTAGGGTTCACACTAACTTCACACCCAATTCATTTGCTCCGAGAGCCGGGGCGGGTTCACTTCCCGCGTCATGCGCGTGAAAATGATCCTGCCGGCGCTTACGGAGGCGGTTAGCCCGTTTTTTCGGCCCATCAAGTATTCGCTCTTCCCGCCGCTGGGGTTGGCGACGCTTGCGGCTTACTTGCGTGAGGAAGACGAAATCGACCTCCAGGACGAGCACGTCGAGAAGCTCGATTTGGACGACGACCCAGAGTTGGTCGTCATCCAGCCCTACATCACCTCCGCATTCCGCGCCTACGAAATCGCGGATCGCTACCGCCAACGCGGCGCTTACGTTTGCCTGGGCGGCTTGCACGTCACCTCCCTGCCGGACGAAGCCGCGCAGCACGCGGATTCCATCTTCCTCGGCCCGGGCGAGGATACCTGGTCCGAGTTTTTGCGCGATTTCCGCGCCGGACGCCCCAAAGCGCGCTACACAGCTCCCGCAAAACGCAGCATCGTCGGGATTCCGCCGATTCGGCGCGATTTGATCAAGAGCCACCTCTATCTCGTGCCGAATTCGATCGTGATTTCGCGCGGTTGCCCGCACAAGTGCGATTTTTGCTACAAGGAGGCATTCTTCGAGGGCGGAAATACGTTTTACGTGCAAAAGGTCGATGAAGCGTTGGCTGAGATCGAACGGTTACCCGGCCGGCACCTCTATTTTCTCGACGATCACCTCTTTGGGAACCCGCGTTTCGCGGCGATGCTGTTCGACGGAATGAAGGGCATGGGGCGCTTGTTCCAAGGCGCGGCGACGGTGAATTCCATCCTCAAACCTGGTTTGCTGGAAAGCGCGGCGGAGGCTGGGTTGCGCTCGATTTTCGTCGGTTTGGAATCGACGAACGAAACCAACCTCAAGCAGCACGCCAAAGTGCAGAACCTGAATCGCGACTACTCCGCGGCGATTCGGCGGATCCACGAAAACGGCGTCATGATCAACGGTAGCTTCGTTTTCGGCATGGACCAGGACGGACCTGACGTGTTCGAATCGACGGTGGAATGGGCCATCGCCAACAGCATCGAGACGGCGACCTTCCACATCATGACGCCCTACCCGACCACTGGGCTATATCGGCGCATGGAGGCGGAGGGGCGGATGCTGCACGCCGACTGGGACCTCTACGACACGCGCCACGTGGTCTATCGGCCGCGTGGGATGACGCCCGAGCAACTCGAGGCCGGCTACTGGCGCGCGTATCGCGATTTTTACACTTGGGGCTCGATTTTTCGCGGCGCGGCGAACAAACCCACGCTCAACCAAACGCTGCGACACGCGGCTTATGCGGCTGGTTGGAAAAAGTTCGAGCCGCTCTGGCACCTCATCATTCGCTCCCGCCAAGTGGCGTATGCGTTGCCGGTTTTGGAGAGCGTGTTAGCGAGTTTCGGGAAAGTGGCGAACCGGCGGCGGCGGGATTCGGGAACAAAGACACTCACGCCGCCTCTATCGCCTCAATCATCGCCGCGGTGAAGGAAGGCAACACCTCGCGCAGCCTTTCCAGCTCATCCTCGCCAAAAACCGGATTATGCGCGAGCGTGGTTACCGCCTCGATTGGGCTGTTGCGGTTTCTTTGGACGCGGTAGTGTGTGAACTCTTGTTTGGACCATGGCGTCAATTTGCGGGAAAATGCGGCAAATTGCAAGGAAACGGCTGTGGCGAGCCGGGGGGAGTCTCAAAACCTCAGCGCATCCCAAATTTTCTCCAATTTCAGCCGAAACCCCGGCAAAACATCCTCGCCTTCCAAAACTTGGGCGTCCGTTTGATGCGGCTCTGCCGCTCAAACTGGACTCAACGTCAACCCTTCCTTCGGAAACCGGGAACCTACTTTTTCGCGTCCATCTCCGCCAAGCGCGCTTCCAGTTCGGCGATGCGTTTGATCAGGGCGGGGATTTTTTTCTGGTGCATCTCGCGGCGCAGCGTTTCCTTCATCGGCTTGGCCGGGTAGCCAAAATACGTGCCGCCGGGTTCGTCGATGTTTGCGATGACTCCGCTGCGTCCGCCGAGGGTGGTGCGGTCGGCGACGTTGATATGGCCGGCAACCCCGGTTTGAGCGGCGAGAACGACGCCGTCGCCGATCCTGGCACTACCGCTGATGCCGACCTGGGCGACGACGAGGCAGTGCTTGCCGATTTTGACGTTGTGGCCGATTTGAACCTGGTTGTCGATCTTGGTTCCCGCGCCAATGACCGTGGAGCCGAACCGGGCACGGTCGATCGTGGTGTTGGCGCCCACTTCCACGTCGTCGTGAAGCTCTACGATCCCCGCTTGGCGAATTTTCTCGTGCCGGCCGTTGGCGAATTCGTAGCCGTAGCCGTCCGCGCCAATGACCACGCCGCTGTGGAGGATGACGCGGTCGCCAAGCACCGATCCCTCCCGCAAAGCGACGAGGGCGTGAATTTGGCAATCGGCGCCGATCGTGGAATTGCGGCCGATGGTGGAATTTGGGCCAATCCACGTGCCGGGGCCGATTTCTACCCCGTTTTCAACGACGGCGCCGGCGCTGATTTCGACCGCGGTTTCGTCAAATTGCGCGTCGGCGGCCACGGAGGCCGTGGGATCGACTCCCGGCTGAATTTCGGCCGGCTCGATCCCAAATTCGCGGACCACCACGTCGAAGGCCATGACCGGATTCTCCACGGCGATGAGCGCGGCCCGCGTTTCGGGCGAAATCTCGCAATCGGCGGGAATTAACACCGCGCCGGCGGCGGTTTTGCGAAATGCGTCGGCATACTTGGCGTTGCCGAAAAAACTGAGGTCTTCGGGGCCGGAATCCTCCAACGCTCCGAAGTTAGTCAGGATTCGCTCCGGGGGGCCGCTGGTGAGTTTTCCGCCGACAAGTTTGGCGACCTCTTGGGCGGTGATTTTCATGAAAAAGCCAGGTTTGGGTCCCTTTGCCGCCTAAATCCGCCCCATTCGACGAAAAAATCGCGTTACTCCGGGTCGGCGGGAGGTTTCCAGCCCGCGGGCGCGTTTTTGTTGAGTTCGGCGATGACGTCGTCGGTAAAATCCGGCAAATTCTCCGAAGCGCGGCTGTAGGCGACGGTAGGGACGCCGTTGATGCCAAACGTGCGATTGAAAACCACGTCGAGCTTCTTGGCTTCCGCCACTTTGCCGATGACGTCGTAGATTTCCTTGGTCAGGCTGCGCTGAATCTCGTTCGCCTTTTCCGCCAGCTCCTTGTTGAGGCGCGTTTCCAGCTCCAAGGTCTCGCGCTGCACGCTGGTGATCTTGCCCTGGCGCTCCATGGCATCGTCCATGATTTTTTTCTTGGCTCCTTCGCTCAACGTGGGATCGGACAGCTTCTTTTGCGCGGCTTGCTGCTCTTGAATCAGCCCCTTCAGCGCGGCCTTGCGTTCTTCCACCTTGGCGCGCTCTTCGGTGCGCTTTTTCTCGAAATTTTGGCGCTCGGAATCGGTGCGGTAAAACTGGCGCTGCATGCGGGCAAAGTCTACCAGCCCCATTTTAACGTCTTGGGCCTGAGCGAATTGGAGTTGGCCTCCGGCGATGAGTGTTGTGGCGGCTAGGGTAGCAATGATGAACCGGCTCTTCATTTGGGATGTGTCGTGGTTAGGATTAAAAAAGGAAAACGCCGCCACCCTAGAAACCGATCCGGAAAGATCAAGCCACAAAGTGACGGCGCTTGGAGATTTTTATGCTGTGCCAGCGAAAACCTAGAAACGGTAGCCGATGTTGAAATTAAACCGGCCGCTGTTGTCGTTGAATTCGTCCGAACTGATCGGGATACCGTAGTCGAGGCGCAACGGGCCAACCGGTAAAAAGAGTCGAATGCCGAAGCCCCAGTTGGAGTTGACGTCGCCGTCAAGGCTGAAGTCATCCGGGCTAACAACGCCAATATCGTAGAACAGTGCACCCCGGAGTTGACGGATGATGGGCACGGTTAATTCAGCCGTGGCCCAACCGGAGGTTTTGCCGCCAATCGGCTCGCCCGTTTCGTCCTTGGGCCCAACGTCGCGATAGTCGAAACCGCGCAGGTTGTTGGCCCCGCCGAGGAAACGGCGGTCGAAGATGGGGACGTCGTCTCCGTTGACGGAGTGAAAGTGGCCCTGGAGGCTGAAAATGGTGTCAAACGGCAGGTTGACGTACTGGATGGCGCCGGCCTCAACGTGGGTGTCTTCCACATCGCCGCCCAGGCCGGAATACGCGCCACCCACATTCAGCCGGTGACCGCTGCGCGGCAAAAAGAGGTCGTCGCGGGTGTCGTGGATGTAATCCAGGCCGAGCATGCTTTGCATGTACTCGCCGTCTTCGGCCTGCAAAATCTGGGAAGCCCTGGGATCGACGTCGATTTCCACGTTTTGCAGCCGGTATTCGCCTTGCAGGTGGCTGTGCTCGCCGATTTTCTTGCGCAAGGTAATTGCGCCGCCGTAATTGGTTTGGTCGTAGTCGTCGCTGAGGAAGAACAATTCGCGGAAAAAGCCCTCAAATCCCAGCGCCAGGGGCCGATCCATGAACCAGGGCTCCGTCAGGCTGACGACGAAGTCTTTGCGCTCCGTTCCCACGCGGGCCGCGGCGCGAAATCGCTGTCCGGCGCCGGTGAATCCCGGCCAGTTGCCGATGTCGAAGTTGGTTTGGGTGATTTCCACGAAACCGACGAAATTGTCGATCGAGCTAAAGCCGGCCCCGAAGTTGAAGGTGCCGGTGGGCCGCTCGGTGACGTTGATGTTGATGTCCTTGTACTCAGGGCGGTCGGTATCGCTGGGCAAGACGTCCACCGCCTGGAAATAGCCGGTGTTCTCCAGCCGCCGCTTGCTCGCGGCAATGCGCGGGGTGTTGTAAACCTCTCCCGGCTGGACGGCCATCTCGTTGCGCAGCACCTTTTCCTTGGTTTTCTCGTTTCCGGTGAAGTTGATCTGGCGAATGTGGAATTTGTCCCCTTCAAACACGTCGTAGGTCACGTCCACCGCCGTTCCGCCGGCGCTGTCCAACTGCGGCGTCACCCGAGCCTCCGCGTAGCCACGCGAGCCGTAGTAATCGCGCAACGACTCAATGTCCGCCTCAATGTTGGCCGCGGAAAACGTCTGGCCACCGCCGGTTTTGAGGAAAGGCGTCAAATCTCCCACGTTGAAGGCGCGAACCCCGGCCAGGCTGACGTTGTTGATGTTGTAAACGTCGCCCTCATCGATGGTGAGCACCAAATCCACGCGCTTGTCGTCCACGCGTACCCGGCGGGTATCGACCACTTTGGCGTTCAGGTAGCCCGCATCGCGGTAGTGCTTCTCAATCGCCTCGATGTCCTGGTCGAGCTGATCGCTGCTGAGCTTGCCGGAGTTGGTGATGGCCGAAAACAGTGATTTTTCCTTCGACTTCATCTTGCCGCGCAGTTGGCGGGTGGTGAAGGCGGTGTTGCCAACGAATTCAATGTCGCGCAGCAGGCTCTTGCCGCCTTCGTCGATTTTGTAGACCACGTTGGAAAACCCCTTGCGGCCGCTGGAAACGATGTCGTAGTTCACCGAAGCCTCGGTAAAGCCGGCTTCCTGGTAAGCGCGCAAAATTTCGCGTTGCCCGGCCTGAACCTGCGATTCGTTGACGGTTTGGCCGCTGGTGAGGTCTACCTTCGACTTCAGACGCAGGTCGCTGAACTCCGTGTTGCCTTGAAATGCCACCTTGTCGAGCCTCGAGCGCGTTTCCACCACCACTATCACGCGCACACCGTTGGCTCCAACCGGTTCGGTCAAAATTCGGATGTTTTCGAAATTCCCGCTGGCAAACAGGCTCTTGATGTCGTCCTCCACCACGGCTTGGGAGAAGGTGTCGCCGACCTTGAGCGACATGTTGGAGAGAATCCGGTCTGCGTTGACGCTGGCGTCGCCGATGTACTGAACGTCGATGTCCCTGACGATTTTTGGCTCATCCACGGACTGGGCCCGGGCGAATGGCGCGGTCAGGCAGCTTAAAGTTAGGACGAACGCGAGAATTCCGGCAGATGCCGATTGGAACGGGCGGCTCATGATGAGATTGGTGGGTGAAGGTAAGAGTTGAAGAATTGCCAGTTGGCGAACGTGTGCGGCGCACTTTTCGGAAATTTGGGGCTCTGGGTCAAGGCTATTTTCGCTTTTGACGGGAAAACCCCCTGGTTTCATAACGGTAATTAACTTTCGTAAGTTTTCCAGAATGATGCGGGGAGATGAAAGTTAGGCTGGGATGGTTGTAAACTGAAAAATCCGGTGAAATTCATCCTACGGGGCAGAGGATGCTTTACTTCGGCAAAATCCAAGGATTTACTAACAATGCAACCAAAATCCCGAGTTGCCGATTTTCCCTTTCCCAGCTATTCTTGGGCTCCCAAGCGGTGAGCGACCAATTTTACACCGAAACCTCCCAAGCGCCGAAGACTCAATTCGACCTCTCGCTGCGTCCCACGGTGTTTCGTGACTTTCGCGGCCAGGACAAGGTGACCGACCGGCTCATGCTCATGGTGGAAGCCGCCAAACAGCGCAATGACGTCATGTCCCACGTTTTGCTCAGCGGTCCCCCCGGTTTGGGCAAAACCACCCTGGCGCACATCCTGGCAAACGCCGCGGAAACGCAAATTCACACCACCAGCGGCCCGCAAATCGAAAAAGCCGGCGATTTGGCCGGAATTCTCACCAAATTGGAGGAAGGCGACGTGCTGTTCATCGACGAAATCCACCGCCTGCACCCCAGCATTGAGGAATACCTCTACCCGGCCATGGAAGACTACAAGCTGGACATCATCATCGACCAAGGGCCCAATGCGCGCACCATTCAGCTGAATTTGCCGCGTTTCACGCTGGTAGGCGCCACCACGCGCTCCGGAATGCTCACCGCGCCGTTGCGCAGCCGGTTTGGCACCATCAACCGGCTGGATTACTACGACATCGACCACCTCCAGCACATCGTGGAGCGTTCCGCGCGATTGCTGGATATCGACGCCGAACCCGGCGGTTCGCGAGAAATCGCCGCCCGCAGCCGAGGGACGCCGCGCATCGCCAACAACCTGCTGCGCTGGGTTCGCGACTACGCCCAGGTCAAGGCTGACAACGTCATCACGCAGGAAGTCAGCGACCAAGCCCTGGCCATGCTGGAAATCGACTCCGAAGGGCTCGACGAGATGGATATTCGCCTGCTGGAAGCCATTTTGTTCAAATTCGACGGCGGCCCGGTTGGTCTCGGCTCCCTGGCGGTGGTTGTGGGCGAGGATGAAGCCACGATCGAAGAAGTCTACGAGCCCTACCTCATCATGCAGGGCTACCTCAAACGCACCCCGCGCGGCCGCGTGGCCATGGCCAAAGCCTACACCAAGCTGGACGCCAAACCGCCCGGACCGGTCCAAACCGAGCTGCTCTGAGCCGCCAATTTTCCCATGAATCCCAGCCTTCACGCCATCGAAGAATTCCTCAGCGCGCTGGGCCGGCCAGACTACGGCCACCTGTTTCTGGAGCCGGTTTTCGTCTACGGCCTGGGCTTAGGCCTGCTCACCTTTCTCTACGCCCTGCTGGTGCGCGAGCAGAAGATGCAACTCTTCGGCCTCATCATCATCGCCGCCTCCGCCATGATGATTGGGCCCTACCTGCAACGCCGCGGCGCCGCCCAAAAGCACATCGTCAGGGTCTACCAGATCGATCAACCGGGCCGGGCCAGCGGATTTGTGGACTCGACCAACCGAAGGCGTCAAACGCGCTGGATCTACTACCTCACCGCCGGCGTGGCGATCGGGACGCTCCTCGTCGGCGCCAGCAAGAACAAAGTCGGCATCGGCTTCGTGGTTGCGACGATTTTGCTGACGGTGGGGACCATTATCCTCAGCGGCTACAACCACTACGAGGAAGCCAAGCTCTATCACCCCACGCTACGCGCGCCACCCGGGCCGTCCCAGTATTTGGGCGATGAACTGCGGTGATTTTCGAAGTCCGACAGCGTCCTAGGACTCTATGATCGGGAATCATCCCCAACTGCGTCAAAATTGCCTTGGGCCCTTGATCTCGCCAGAATCTTACGTCCCAGGAACGATCGTCGTCTCGAATCGGCCGTAGTTTTCCTCAATCGTTGTATCTTGACTCATTTTGTATTCTTTTGGCCATATCAGCGTCAAGGCTCTGCCGACGCGATCAGCGTTCGGTAGCAGACTGGGAGCCAGAGCAACTTCCAGTCCTGGCATTGATGCCTTCTTTTCCTACAGTCAAATTGTTTTAATCAAATTGAATTTCGCCGCGTGGGCAAGTTTGAGACCACGGCGACGCTGAAAGGCCCGGAATATGACTGGGCTACGGCCGGCGCCGCCTTGCAGTGGCAAATTTCTCCCCGGCTGAGCGTTTTTCTGGACTATGAAACGCACTTGTTCCGCGACCGAGAGGAGTCTCACAAAGGGAGCATCCGCGTTTCCTACCGGTTTTAGGCTCGGCGATCTAGGCTCGACGAAGATTTTTGCGCAAAAGTTGTAACCTTGGCGCGGAAACCGGTAAGGCCATGGTGGCAGCGAGGTTTAAACTCAAAAAAAAGAAGGCGGGGAGAGCAGGAGCAGCATTCGTGCTGCTCCTGCCTCTTTTTTCTGGATTCCGGGGGAATGGCGCAATTCACCGAACAACACCGGCAGGCGGGTGCGTGTTGGTTGTCATGAACGCAGCCTGCCAACGCCTGCCCCTCTTCCTCTTCCTTTCTTTCCTGGCCTGCGCCGGGGCTGCCGAGGAGGAACCGTTGGCCACCTTCGCCGTTGTCTCCAACCCTTACATCACCACCTTGCCGCCCAAGGAGATCGTGGATGAAAACGGACGGCTGCGCGATTTTTTGGCCAAATCCACGAAAATCGGCATCGCCAACACCGTCAAGCTGGTCAACGAAATGCAGCCGGATGCGCTCATCGTGCTCGGCTCGTTGACCTGGAGCGGGTCGGAGGCGGATTTTGACCTGTTCGAGGCCAGCCTGGACCAAATTCAGGTTCCCAAGCTGCTCGTTCCCGGCTCGCGCGATGTTTTGGCCGAAGAAAGCGCTGCCTGGCGAGAAAAACTCGGCGATTTGGACGCCACCGACTCTGTGCGCGAAATTGCCGGCGTTCGCCTGATTTTTTCCAGCGACATGCACGCGGATCCGGCAAGCGCCAGCCAGCGCATGGAAACGCAGCTCACCGGCGCGGGCGATGCGGCACAAGCCACGTTGCTCTTCTCCGCGCATCCCTCCGTCGGCAGAACCAAACGAACGCCGACGCAGGAGGAATTTTGGCAGTTGGTGGAAAAGCACAACATCGCTGCGGAATTCGAATCCACCCGCTACGGCGCCAACGTTGGCCTAACCAACACCCTACCCCGCTGGACGGTCGGATCCATCGGTTGGTCCACGCGCGGCGCCGTCACCCGGGTGCGCGTTTTCCGCGATCGCGTGGAAATCGCCCAGGTTGCGGCGCTGGATCGCCCGGTCTTCAGCCTTGCCGTTCCCAATCCCGCGAACGCTCCCCGGTTCGGCAAAATCGAGGACGATCCCTACGGCTGCCTCAGCTACTCGGCGGAATTGGCGAAAAACCCGGATTTCACCGTGGGGCTCATCTCCGACCCGCAGTTCGACCGCGAAAGCAACCGGCAAACGCTCATCAGCAAGGCAGAAGCGGGAATCGCGGAGCTAAACCGGCTCAATCCGGATCTGGTCATCATCACCGGCGACCTCGTCAACAACAACCTGCCGGAGGAATGGGAGCTGTTCAACTCCATCTTCGCCGAACTCAAGCCGCGCCGCATCGACGTGCCGGGAAACCACGACGTGCTCTTCAACTACGACTTCGTGGAGGCGTCTTACTCGTCCGCGCCGCAAAAAAAGCCGGAATACGCGGAGATCGTGAAAAAAGCGCTCGCTGAGGCCGAAAAAGAGGGTTTCACCGGCCCCACCGCGTTGTTCGAGAAATACACCGGCAGTCCGCCGCGTCAACGCATCGACTTCAAGGACGCCGCCTTCATCACCGTGCCGTTTTTGACGATGCGCGCCGATCCCGACCAAGTCGCCTACCTGCGCGAGCAACTGGCTGGGTGCGCGGACAAGCGCCACGTGTTCGTCGCCGCTCACTACCCGGCGTTACCGCTTTTTGGCAACAACGTGCTGCCGGATCGTGGCGGCCGGGAAGTGCTGAAGCTGCTGGAGGAGCACAACGTCGCCGGCTTTCTCTTCGGCCACCGGCATCGCAACGGGTTCGCGATGTTCGACAAGACCGCGCACGTGCTAACCGACAACATGAGCACGATTCAACTGCTTCACGTGCATCAGGACCGCATCGTCATCGGCCGCAAGCGCATCGGCACGGCGCTTTATCCCACCCTGACCGTGCCAACCCCGCGGGCGCCCGGGAAAGATTGACGCAAGGACGTTAGGGCTCGTTTTGAAAAATCGATTGCGCAGCCAGCCAACAAGACTAGAGTCGCGCCCACAAAAAAAAAGATCCCGTTGCGAAAAAATGGCCGATCAAGAGAACAAGCAGCCCGAAAGTGTCTCCGGAGAATTTTACGTCGATGACCAGTGCATCGATTGCGATTTGTGCCGGGAAACCGCACCCGAAAACTTCAAACGCAGTGATGACGGGGGGTATTCGTACGTTTACAAGCAACCGGAGAACGATGAGGAACGCGCCCTGTGCGAAGAAGCGATGGAAGGGTGCCCGGTTGAGGCGATCGGTGACGACGGAAGTTAGGGTGGCAAGCGCTGTTCGCGAAACTCGAATTGTGAAGCTTAGGCTTTCACCCAGCGCTGCGATTTGAACTCAAAGCGCGGCAGTTCCCCGGCCTCGGCCAGCTTCACCGGAATGCGGAGCGAAAATGCGTTGGCGAGCGCGTTTTGCACGTTTTCGGCCAAATCCCGGCCCGCTTCGGCGGTTTTCGGCTCGATGACGACCTCTAACTCGGCCATGGCGTCGCGAGTCGTCTCGATCACCTGAAATTCGACCACTTCGTCGAATTGGCGCACGATGCGCTCGACCTCCGCCGGATAGATGTTGACGCCGCGGACGATGGTCATGTCGTCGGCGCGGCCCAAAATTCCGCCTTCCAGGCACAGTTGTCCCCGGTGGCGGGATTTATGCACGACGTCGCCGGTGCGGAAGCGAACGAGCGGACGGGCGATGCGGTTGAGCGTGGTCAGGACCAACTCGCCGTCGTTGCCTTCGTCCACCTCGGTCAGCGAGGCGGAATCGAGCACCTCGGCGAAGAAGGCGTCTTCGTGGACCAGCAGGCACTCCGGTTTTTCGGCGATTTGGTAGCTCACCGGCCCCACCTCGGTCATTCCGTGGTGATCCCAGACCTTCGCCCCCGGCCAGAGCGCCTCAATCCGCGCCCGGGTGGCGGGAATCGAGCCACCAGGTTCGCCGGCGACGAGGATGCGGCGTATGCGGATGGAATCGCGGATTTGCGCCGGTTCATCGGCCAAAACCTCGCCCAGGCGGATGGCATAGGTCGGCGTGCAACAAAGCGCTTGAGCGCCGTAGCGGGCCAAAAGTTTCAGCCTACCCTGGCTACTAAGCCCGCCGCCGGGAATGGCGATGTTTCCCCGCCGCGTGGCGGCCTCAAACGCCGTCCAGAAACCGAGAAACGGGCCAAACGAAAACGCGAAAAACACGGTTTGGCCGCGCTCGACTCCGGCGTGCCGATAAACCTCGTCCCACACGTCCAGCATGCTGTCCCAGCTTTCCGGCGTGTCGAGCGTGGGCAGCGGGCCGGCAGTGCTGCCGCTGCTTTGGCAAAACCGGCAATACCGCTCGATCGGGTAGGTGAGATTCGTGCCGTAGGGCGGATGGTCGCGGCAATCGGCGACGATGTCGTCTTTCGTGGTGAATCCCACGTTTTCGCGAAATTCGTCCAGGCTGGCGACGTCGCGCGGAAGCCGGCCGCGGTAAAACGGGTTGGAGGCGAGTTCGGCGAGCAAGTGACGGAGCTTGTCCAGGTAAGCCATGGTGGGGAAGGTATCGCGTTGGGCGGAATTTGCGAACAATCCGGTGTAGTTGCTCGACAAACAGGTCAACATCGTCCAAAAAATGACCTTGGTGCAGCAGGCCGACACCCCGCTGAGCCAGCCCAAAAAGAAGGGCGCCCGCCAGCGCCGCAGCGGCAAGCCAAAGCGCGGGGTGGAGGGAATTTTGATCATCTCCAACCGGCTCAAGGACCCAAAAACGCAGCCGTGGTCGCGAATCATCAAGACGCGGGTGTTCGAGGACATCGCCGCGAAATTTTGCGCCGACCACCCGGATCATCCCCTAACACCGCTGCTACGCCCGATGTATTTGGCCAGCGAAAACGAGCTTGAGCAACATGTCAGCGACGATTATGCTACGCTCAAAGAGTTGGAAAAATCCGGCTCCCTTAGCTCGCAGGTTTGCGACGCCTACCTGGATTTGGTCTGGCAGCGTTTCCGCGAGCGGCCAATCGAAGAAATCAAGAAAATGCTCACTTTTGAAGAAGTCGATCTGAAGGAATCCGTCGCGGGTAAGCAGATTTGGGAGGAAGCGTGGGATGAGGCCACAGTCACAAAGCATGCCGACGTTTTGGTCCAGTTGGCCAAGAAACGGTTTGGCAAAGTGAAAGCCTCGCTGGTGAAGAAAATTCGGTTGTTGCCGGCGAAAAAGCTGAACCAGTTGACGCTGGATTTGCTGGATTTGGAATCGCAGGCGGATTTGGAGGCATGGTTGGCCAAGCACTCCACCAAGTGACCGTTCCTGCAGGTTGGATGGCCATTTCCGCTGCTGGAGCCTGATCGCGCAAATCCGTAGTGTTGCAGAACCTTTGCCCGAGCACACGAAGAGTTGAGGGTGGGGCGATTTCGATGGTTGGGGCGGATTTTGCAAACAATCCGGTTGCGGGTGGGGTGGTTGATAACCGAGATTTGGCAAATTTCATAAAATCCGTAAATTTCAGGCCATTATGCCCGAGAACTCCCCCAAATCCCTGCGCCTTTCCTCCCTCGACGCCTATCGCGGGCTCGTCCTCCTGTTTCTCTGCATCGAAGGGCCGAATTGGGGCTGGCAGGACGCGATTCTGGAAGCCCGGCCCGATTCCGGGTTTTGGAAGCTGATCGCCCACCACACCCAGCACGTGAGTTGGGTGGGTTGCTCGATTTGGGACCTCATCCAGCCTTCGTTCATGTTCATGGTCGGCGTTTCCATGGCTTATTCCTACGCCAAGCGCCAACGTCTGGGCGATTCGTGGGGGACGATGTTCCGGCACGTGGTGGTTCGCGCAGTTGTGCTCGTTTTGCTGGGCGTTTTCCTGCGTTCGCTCGATAGCGACCAGACCTACTGGACGTTCGAGGATGTGCTGACCCAAATCGGCTTGGGCTACGTTTTCCTCTTCTTGCTCTGGAACCGAACGGCGAGGACGCAAATCATCGCTGCGGCCGGGATTTTGGCCGGCTACTGGCTGCTTTTCGCGCTCAGCCCGCTCACGGAAACGGCGGGCAATCCGGAGGGCTACCCGATGTTCGAGGGGTTCTTCGCGCATTGGAATTTGAACGCGAACCCGGCCCACCGCTTCGACGTTTGGTTTTTGAACTTTTTTCCGCGATCCGAGCCTTTCGCGTTCCATCCGGAGGGCTACAACACGCTCAACTTCATCCCGTCGCTGTCGATCATGATCCTGGGTTTGCTCGCCGGCGAGTTGCTACGCTCTGAGCGGAGCCCGGGAGCCAAATTTCGCGTTTTGACCGTCGCAGGCGTCTCTTGCGTCGTCGCCGGTTTGCTGCTGCACGTGGCCAACATTTGCCCGTTGGTGAAGAAAACCTGGACGCCCGCCTTCACCGTCTTCAGCGGCGGCTGGTGCTTGCTGATTCTCTCTTGGCTCTTCGGGATCATCGACATCAAGGGCTGGAAACGCTGGGCCAATGCGCTGGTGATTCTGGGCATGAACTCGATCGCGCTCTACGTGATGATCCACCTTTTCCCGGGCTGGATTGTCAACGCATTCCGCACCCATCTCGGCCAGGATTGCGGGGCAGAATTCGGCGTGGAATTCGCGCCAATCACGGAAAACCTGGCCGCAGCCGCCGTGCTCGTCCTGATTTGTTGCTGGATGTATCGCCGCAAGCTGTTCCTGAAGATTTAGCGGTCGAAATTCGCGGCAAACCTGGCTAAACTCCGCGGCATGAGAAAATTTCTCGCCGCCGCGTCTATTTGGTCCCTAGCATCCCTTTTGTCCCTGACCGCCAGCCCGCTGCTCAACGTCCCGGAACCGCGCAAGGGCCTTTTCGCCGACCCGGCCGATTTCGCGCAAATTGGCGAGCCCACGGCAGTTTCCTCCGGCGCGCGGACGTTTTCCGAGCACTTCAACACGCTCCAGCAGCACTACCTGGCCGTGGATGGCAAGCACCCGCCGGTTTTCTACTTTTTCTGCACGGTCTACTACACCCCGCGGGAAAGCGGCTTCACCGCGGAACGTGGCTTCGACACCACGCCGGATACGCGCAGCACGCTGGGCGGCCGAAAATTCGCAAAATCCTTCCTTCGCGCCACCAGCATGGAGGGGTTCGGCCGCATGAGCCGGCCAACCAGCCGCGGGAGCAAGTACCTGAAGTACGACGGCCGCTGGGGCTACGGAACCCGCCCGCTCGGCAATCGCAACAACACGCTGATCGACCGTAAATCCGCCGCGGTGCATCGCAGCAGCCGCATTTTCAAAAAAGGCATCGCGTTGAAGGTGCTCGACCCTCAGATTTACAACTGCTTCGGCGGCACCGAGTTCGAAACCGCGGACACCGGCGGGGGCCTCTTCCAAACTCAAATCGACCTCTACTGGGGCGAGGACGATCCGCTCGGGCCACGCAATCTTTTCGAGCCGGTAAGCTGTGATGTGGCCGTTCGCTGGCTGGTGCCAGTTATTGTGGGACGTTAGGAAACTTGACGCGGACGCCAGGGCGTGAATCTTCGCTGGCGCCGACATGAGTTCGCCCCTTCGCATCGCCTTTTTGGGCATCGACAATCCGCATGGCGCGGGTTGGCGGGAATCGTTGGCCAATTTCGGCGACGAAGTGGAAATCACCGCGCTGGTTCCCGGTTTCGGCGGGGCAACCACGAGTTTGGAAGAACGGCACGCGCATTTGCAGCGCTTCGACTCAGTCGGCGAGTTGATCGCAAAGGGCGGCGCTGAATTTGACGGCGCGATCGTGGCGTTGCCGAACGATGAGTCGCCAAAAGCCGCGCTTGAGCTGGCCAACGCCGGCAAGCACGTTTTGGCCGAAAAACCGATGGCCGGCTGCGCGGATGACGCCCGCCCGTTGGTGGATGCCGTCGCGAAATCCGGCGTCGCCTTCCAAAGCGGCTACATGTGGCGCTACGATGAGGCGGCCGAACGTCTGCGCGACATGTTCGCCGACGGCCGGTTCGGCAAATTGATCAGCCTGGAGATGACCTTCGTGACCAGCGACGTGAAACGGCGCGATCCCGGCCACTACCTCTTCGATCGCGAGATCAGCACCGGCGGTTTTTTCAACTGGCTGGCCTGCCATTACCTGGATTTGCTGCTCTACGTCACCGGCCAGCAGGTTACCGGCGTTACCGCGCGAACGGGCGTTTTTGGCGCGGCGGAAACCGAGGTGGAAGACGGCGGCGTGGCCATTTTGGACCTCTCCGGCGGTGGAATCGCCACGTTTTTGGGCGGCTACTGGCTCCCGCGCTGGGCCGGCGAAGCGCATTGGGCCATCCGCGGCAGCGAGCGTTGGGTGCACTGGGATCCCGGCCGCGCCGGAACCGGCGGCGTGCTCGAAATTCACGGTCCCAAGCCGCAGTGGAACGCCATGGAAGAGACCTTTACCCTGCCCGCCGACGAAACGCCCGGCTACGGCGGCCAACGCGCCACCAAGCTGATTCGCGATTGGCTGGACGCCGCGCGCGAAGGCGGACGCCCCTGCCGAAACACGCCCCAAACCACCCTCGACACCCTCGCCTTGATCGACGCAATCTACGAATCGTCCGAAAAAGGCCAACGCATCACCTTTTGACCCAAAAACCCATGAAACTCTGCCGATTTGAAGACGAAGGCCGGATTTTTGCCGGAATTTACCAGGATGACCGCGTTTTTCCGCTTCCAAACTCCGAGGGCGCGGATTTGCTCGATTTCCTCCCGAACGGCGCCCGATTCGACGAAGCCAAAAACCTCGCCGAAGCCGAAAATCCGGATTCCAGGCCGGTTGGCGAAATTCGCCTCCTCGTCCCCATCCCGCGCCCAAACAAGCTCTTCCTGCTCGCCGGCAACTACGCCAAACACATCGAGGAAGGCGGCGAAATCGCGGCCGAGCGCGCCGAGACCTTTCCCTACGTGTTCATGAAGCCGCCGACCACGACCCTGACGAATCCCGGCGATCCGGTCAAAATCCCCCGCGTTTCGCCAAATCACATCGATTGGGAGCTGGAACTCGGCGTCGTCATCGGCAAGGGCGGCAAAAGCATCGCGGAGGCCGACGCGTTGGCTCACGTGGCCGGTTACACCGTCTTCAACGACATCTCCGACCGGAAATTCCGCCCCAACCCGGATCGCAAGGAGCGGCCCAAGGACGCCTTCTTCGATTGGCTGCACGGCAAGTGGCACGATTCCTCTTGCCCTTGCGGACCCTGCGTTGCCTCGGCCCACACCCTGACCGATCCGCAAAATTTGGCCATGCAATTGCGCGTCAACGACCAGATTCACCAAGACGCCTCCACCGCCCAACAAATTTTCCCGGTCGCGGCGGTGGTCGCCTTCATTTCCAGCTTCGTGACCCTGGAACCCGGCGACATGATCTCCACGGGGACGGCGGCCGGCGTTGGCGCCACCACGCAAACTTTCCTCAAGCCCGGGGACCGAATCGAGGCGACGATCGAGGGGATTGGCACGTTGATTTCGCCGGTGGAGGCGGAAGCGTAGCCAAAAATCGTAGTTTCGCCGGATTCATGAGCACGATCACCATCGAAATTCCCGAGTATCTCCGGAAGCAAGTCGAGAAACTAAGCTCGGCCGAGGGGTTCAGCATCGATCAGTTTTTTGCGACGGCGGCATCGGAGAAATTGTCCGTGATTCGCGAGCTTGATTACGTGCGCGAACGGGCTTCGAAAACTGATGACGAGGAATTTGAGGAGGTGCTGAAGCTCATCCCCGCAGCGCCCGTGACCGAAGAGTGGGATCGGGTGCCGGTTGCAACGGACGGAGAATAGTTCGACGCTGCTCGGTTTTCGCTGCGAAAGGAGAATCAGCGTGCGCCCGTGTTCCTAGTCCCATGCGCGTTTCGTTGTTGCTACCCATCGCCTTGCTCCTCCATTCCGCGGTTTCCCACGCCGAAGAAACCCCGCCCTCGCACGCGCGCATCGACCAAGCCGTCGCGAAGGGAAATGTCGCTCCGGTCGCCGGTTTGGCCAACGATGCCGCGTTTTTGCGCCGGATTTACCTGGATTTGGCCGGCAACATCCCGAGTTCCGCCGAAGCGCGGCAATTTCTCGCCGATGACGCCCCGGACAAGCGCACCAAGCTGATTTCCGAGCTTCTGGAGAGCCGGGATTTCGTTCGTCACATGGCCGCGACCTTTGATGTCTGGCTGATGGAGCGCCACCGCGATACTCACGTGAAAAATCCTCAGTGGCGCGAGTATTTGACCGAGTCGCTCGCGCAAAATAAGCCCTACAACCAGCTTGCCGCGGAAATCCTGGCTGCCGACGGAACGGACGAGAAAAATCGCGCCGCTTCGCGATTTTACCTCGATCGCGCCGGCGAGCCCAACCAAATCACCCGCGACGTTGGGCGCCTCTTTTTCGGGCAGGATTTGCAGTGCGCGCAGTGCCACGATCATCCCACGATCACCGATTTCCTCCAGCGCGATTACTACGGCCTGTTCGCCTTTTTTAACCGCACCTACCTCTTTCAGCCCGACAAGAAAAAACCGGCGGTGTTGGCGGAAAAAGCCGAGGGCCAGGCCAGCTACGAGTCCGTTTTTACCAGCGCGCCGGGCGAATCGCGGCCCCGGCTGTTGGGCGGCGTGGAAATCGCCGAGCCCACGTTTGCGCCAGGCGGGGAATACCTCGTCAAGCCCAACCCGAAGGACAAAAAGCTGAAACCGGTGCCGAAATACAGCCGCCGCGCGCAAATCGCCAAGCTGGCGACCGATGGCGGCAACGCCGCGTTTAACCGCAACATCGCCAACCGGCTGTGGGCGCACATGATGGGCCGGGGGCTGGTGGAGCCGTTCGATTTTCACCACGCCGCCAATCCTCCGGCGCATCCTCAGTTGCTCGATTTGCTGGCCGACGCGTTCGTCGCGATGAAGTTCGACGTCCGCGCGTTTCTCGGCGAATTGGCGCAAACCCAGACCTATCAGCGCGCTTTCGAGCTGCCGGCGACGTTGACCGAGCAGGCGCGTCAGCTCGAGCCGAAGCTTGCTGCGTGGGAACAGGAAGCCGCTGATTTGCGCAAAAACGCCTCCGAAGCCGCGGCCGCTTTCCAGATGGCCAAGAAAGCGTGGGAATCGGCGCGAATCGAGTTCGCTCCGTTGCTGACAAACGTGCGAAAAGCCGAAACCGCCCGAAATCAGGCCGTGGCGCCCCTGCGAAAAGCGGAGGCGGAGTTGGTGGCGCTCCAGTCGGAAATGGAGGCCGTTCGGAACATCGTGCAATCCCTCGAATCGGCCGCGCGGGTGGAGCCTCTCGCCGCCGGGTTGAAAGCGCCCCTGGCCCAAGCGCGCAAAATCGAGGCAAAACTGAACGGATCGGTCGAAGCCAAGCAAAAGGCCGTCGCCGGCGCGGAAAAAAAGCTGAAACCGCTCGCCGCCGCTCTGGCCGAACAACAGAAATTGGCCGAGACCGGCGAAAAACCCGTCCTTGAGGCGCGACAACGCATGGATGATTCCCTGGCGCGTTACAAATCCCAAAAATTCGCCGCAAAACTGGCCGCGCAACGCCACGAAACCGGCGTGGACCTGGTGAAGTTCGGGCAAACGGCGGCCGAAGCCGAGGCAGCCCGCGAATCCGCCGGAAAACTCACCGCGGAGACGGCTCAACTCCGCTCCAACGCGGATTCCGCGCAAAAACTGGCAACCGAGCTGGAAGAAGCCGCCTCGCAAGCGGAAACGGCCCGACAACGGCTGGCCGCAGCCTCCGAACTCGCCCAAGCCGCCGGATTGCTCCGCGAAACCAGCCTCACCGCGCGGACATTCGCCGAAACCTCGGCGGAACGACTCGACGCGCGGCAGCAAGAGATTCGCGCCGCGGAGAAAAAGGCCGGCGAACTGGACGGCCGCAACCAGGCCGCGCTCGACTCGCTCACGAACCGCTGGACGTCCACCTTCGCGCTCGCCGCGCTGCATCCGCTGACCCCGGAGCAGCTCTGCCTCAGCACCTTGCAGGCCACCGGTTTCCTGGACCGGTTGGAAGCCGGGGCGCACGCCGCGTTCGACAAGAAACTGGCCGCGCAAAAGGCCGCCAAAGACAAACCGCCGCCGAAACCCGACCCCAAGAAAAAAGACGCCAAGCCGGCTCCGCCAGTTACCGAAGCCGATCGAGAATCTGCGGTCGAAACCCAGCTCAACGCGCAGGTGGCCAGCTCCATCGCCAAATTTGTCCAGCTCTTTGGCGGCCAAGCCGGGCAACCCCAGGGCGACTTCTACGCCACCGCGGATCAGGCGCTGTTTTTGGCCAACGACGGCCTGGTTCGCAGTTGGTTGCGCCCCAGCGGCGAAAATCTGGCCGCGCGCCTGACCAAGCTCGAAAATCCGGCGGAATTGGCCGACGAACTCTACCTCAGCACCCTAACACGCTACCCAACCGCCGCCGAACGTGCCGAAGTCGCCAACTACCTCGCTGTCCGCGGCGAAGAAAAGGCCGGCGCGGTTCAGGAACTGGCCTGGGCGCTGCTTTCCTCGGTGGAATTTCGGTTCAAGCACTAAAGCCATTTCATTTCACCCACGAATTCCGACCCGACAAATTGACCGAAATTCCGGCGGGAAGGGACGGAAAGGACGTAAGGGACCAAAGCGACGCCATTTGCGGACGATCGCTCGCGGATGGCGTCGCTTGGGTCCTTTTCGTCCCTTGCGTCCCTTACGTCACTCTTCCCGGGGACGAAATTTGCTCGTTTTGGCCAGTTTTTCCCAAAGCTTGCGCTCCTCCGCCGAAGGCTGATCCGGCACCGCGACGTCGATCGACACAAAAAAATCACCGAACCCGGTTTCGCCCTTGGGCAGCCCGCGTTGCTGGATGCGCAGCGTGGTTTTTCCCTGCGTTCCCGCGGGAACTTTCACCTTCATTTTGCCGTGCGGCGTTTGCAGCATCACTTCCCCGCCCAACACACATTCCCACGGCGCCACGCTCACCTCGCGGTAGAGATCGTGGCCTTCCACCCGAAAATCCGGATGCCGTTCGTGGCGCACGCGCAACAGCAAGTCCCCGGGCGGGCCGCCGTTCGCACCGGGGCCGCCTTGACCGGCGCAGCGGATCAGTTGCCCGTCGCTCACCCCTTTGGGCACGCGCACCCGAATCGTTTTTTCCTCTCCGCTGCGTTTCAGCCGCACCTGGCGGACGGCTCCCTCCATCACCTCATCCAAGGTGACGAGCAACGTGGTTTCCACGTCTTTTCCCTTGGCCGGGCCGCTCTGTTTCGCCTGCCGCGCAAATCCTCCTCCTGCTCCACCAAACGCGCCGAACGGATCCGCGCCGCCACCCCGGCTTCCGAAAATGTTCTCGAAAAAGTCGCTAAAGCCCGTGCTCCCGCCAAATTCGTACTCAAAATGCGTCCCACCGCTTCCCGGGAAGCCTCCCCACTCCGGCGGCGGCGTAAAATCGCTGCCGTGCTGCCAGTTGGCGCCCAAGGTGTCGTATTTTCGCCGTTTTGCGGGATCGCCCAGCACTTCGTAAGCCTCGTTCACCTCCTTGAACTTGGCCTCCGCGTCCCCGCCCTTGTTCATGTCCGGATGATACTTGCGCGCCAGCTTACGGAAGGCGCGCTTGATCTCAGCCTGCGTCGCCTTGCGATCGACGCCTAACACTTCGTAGTAATCGCGGAATTTGACGGGCATGGCGGTTGGTTCGGATTTCTTAAGGCGGTGAGCCCACTTTAGACCCAAATTAGCCGGAATGCGAAAGGTTAGGTTAGGACGGGTTTGGACGGATGTGGATGTGCCCCTGAGGTCAAATGTCGCGATGCGACATTCCGGTGTCGATTCGCAAAAAGTGAGCCGACACCAACATTCCGCCTCAAACACGCTGTGGGTCCACTTTCCCGCCGCCCTACCCGCCTTCCCGCATCGTGAACGGCACGCTCCTCACAATCCCCGCGATCACGTCCGAAAACCGGTAACCACGATGCGAAGCCGAACGCACAATTTCCCGGATCGCGGGCGCGTCGCTCGGCTCAACGCCGCGGCCGAGAGCGTAGGTGACCAGTTTCTCGGTTAGGGTGCGCACGAACGCTTCCGGCCGCTCCAAAAACGCCGATTCCAGCCCCTCCACGCCGAAAATCTCGCTCCCATCCGCCCAGCCACCGGCAGAGTCGATGGGGCGGCCGTTTGCGTCCCGCTCCCGCCAGCGCCCACCGCGTCGTAGTTCTCCAGCGCGAAGCCGACCGGATCGATGAGGTTGTGGCAACTGGCGCAAGCCGCTTTTTCACGATGTGCGGCGAGACGTTCGCGGATCGGCAAGCTGGCGGAGACGCGGCTGTCATCGAGCGTGGGAACGTTGGGCGGTGGTGGAGGCGGAGAGACGCCGGCCACGTTTTCCAGGATCCATTTGCCGCGAATGACCGGGGACGTGCGCGTGGCGTAGGAGGTGACGGTGAGGATGCTGCCATGGCGCAAAATGCCGCCTCGGCGTGAAGATGGTTCGAGGCCAACGCGGCGAAATCGCGTGCCGTAAACGTGGGGGATGCCGTAGTGCTTGGCCAGGCGCTCGTTCAGGTAGGTCTCGCGCGTGCTTAGCAAGGAGAGCACGCTGCGGTCTGCTTTTAGCACGCGGGCAAAGAGCAACTCCGTTTCGCGACGCATCGCTTGGCGCAGGTTGTCGTCGAAATCCGGAAACAAACGGCCGTCCGGCGTGATGGCGTCCAAATTGCGCAGGTGGAGCCATTGGCCGGCAAAATTGGCGACCAGCGATTGCGAACGTGGGTCGGCCAGCATGCGGCGCGCCTGGCGTTCGAGAACCGCGGGATCGCGCAGTTTTCCGCGCTCGGCCAGGTCGAGCAACTCCTCGTCCGGGATGCTGCTCCACAGGAAAAACGAGAGGCGCGAAGCTAGGTCCAGATCGCTGAGCGGATAGGCCGAACCCGGCGTCAGGCCCTCTGGCTCGCGCTCCACGCGGAACAAAAACTCCCGGCTCACCAACACGGCGCTCAACGCGGATTCAATGCCCGCCTCAAACCCGCCTTCAGCGCGGCCGGAGCGAAAGAACTCCAGCGTCCGCCGCAAATCCGCGTCGTCCACCGGCCGGCGATAGGCGCGCCGCATTAAGGTGGAAAGAATGCGCGTGGCGCAGCGCTCTTCGTCGTCGGCGGACGTTGGCCTAACCACGAAAATGCGCCTCCGGCTGGGCGTCTGCCCGGGTTTCTCAGCCGAAAACGGCCCGGTGATGGAAACCTGGAAAACGGCCGGCGAGCGCCGTGGGTGACGATGAAAGTTAAACTGCGCCTGGTAGGGCTGACGCAGCGTTTCCGCCAGCGCCGTGGGCCATTTGGCGAAGGTGACGCCCAAATCCCGAGGTCCGGCGCTAACCGGGATTCTCGCCTGCAAATGCGCGTCCACCTGCGTGTGATCGGCCCGATTTTTGGGCGGTTTTACCTCAAAATTCGCCATCCGCCGCCCATCCAGCAGCACCTCCAGTTCGTGCGTGCCGCGCAGACCTTCCACGTGCTCGTTGCGGTCGCGCATCAGCCTCACGCGCACCTCGTATTCGCCCGTGCGCGGAAAATTGTGCCGGATCAGCGTCCCGCCGCGCGTTCCCAGCGGCAGGCCTTCCACGTGCTCTTGCTGGGTTACATCCGGCCTAACGCGAATGATGCGCGACTCCGGTTCTCCGGCAACGCCGCCAACCGCGAGTCGGCTGATTTTTTGCGCCGCGGACAGATAGCGCTCCAGAAGCGCGGGCGAAAGATCGGCCACCGTCACGTTGTCGAATCCGTGGCTGGAGGAATCCGCCGGCAACAGCTCCGTGGCGTCGATTTCCAGCGCGAGCAGGTCGCGGACGGCGTTTTGGTATTCGTAGCGTGTTAGGCGCCGGAGCGTGTCCGTGCGGCCCGGTGCGGGGTTTTTCTCTGCCGCCGCATCGAGCCGAGAAATGAGCGCGCCGGCCGCAAAATCGTAGCTGGTCTCGTTAGGGCGCGGTTTGCCGATTGGGGGCATGTGCCGAGCCTGCATTTGGCGAACGGCGCGTTCCCAGGTTAGCGCGTTAGCCGCGATCGGCGCGTCCAGGATCGAATCCAGGTCGACCCCGCCCTTTTGCGTGTCCGCATCGTGACAATCGATGCAAAACCTGCCCACGATGCTGTGCCAGGGCGCGTTTGCCTGCCGCGGCGCCGGCTTTTTCCCGCGGGGCACGGCTTCGGGATGCCGGGCCAGGATCGCCTGCATTTTTCCCAGCACCTCGGGCAGGCTTGCGGCGAGATTTTTGGTTTCGTTAGGGTCGCTCTCGTAGTCGTAAAGCTCGTACTCAGCCTGGGACGCCGGCTCCCCGTGGTTTTTCCATTCCACCAGCCGATAGCGCTCCGTGCGGATGGCGCGGCCCATTTTGCGCTTGGGGTAGGCATGAAACGCGTGATCGCGAACGCGAGCATCAGGATTCGCCAAAACGGGCGCCAAACTCACCCCGTCAATCGGCTGCGGCCCAGTTGGTTTGGGTAGGCCGGCCAATTCCGCCAGCGTGGGAAAAAGATCGACGCTCTCCGCCAGTTGCTTGGTTGATGTGTTAGGCTGGGTGACGCCCGGCGCGCGAACCAGGAGCGGGATGCGGTTCGCCTGCTCGTAGTTGGTGTGCTTGGTCCAAATTCCCAGGTCGCCCAGGTGAAAGCCGTGATCGCCCCACAGCACCACGATCGTGTTTTTCGCCAAATCCAGCCGATCCAGTTCGCCGACGACTTTGCCGATCGTCGCGTCCACGTAACTGACGCTGGCGTAGTAGCCGTGGATGAGTTGCCGCTTGAGCGCATCGCTGATTTTGCCCCCTCCCGGAGGAACGGGAGTGTAGGCCGCGATTTCTCCCCCACGCTTGCCCGCGACCGTCGGCGCGCCTTCCGGCAAAGTCTCGAACGCTGGCATGGTAAGCTTGTCAGGATCGTGCAGATCCCAGTACTTCTTCGGCACGCTAAACGGCAGATGCGGCCTAACGAAACCAACTGCGATGAAAAACGGCGTTCCCTCCGTTTCCCGGCGTTTTTGGGCCGCTTGCAGGCGCTGGATCGCTTCCCGCGCAACGCGTCCGTCGGCATAACCGAAATCCTCAGCCGCGGGCGCCTCAAACGCGGCGCCGCGCGGCAGGGAACGAATTTGCCCCAGTTTTTGGTTGGTGAACAGCGCCTCCTCGCGGGTCAATTTGCCGCCATCGGTGCTTCGCGGGTCCAGATACTCGATGACCTTGTCCTTGAAGTGCGGCACGCTGAACGACTCCGGATCGCCCGTGTTGCCGTGGCCGATGTGGAACACTTTTCCCAGCGATTCCGTCCGGTAGCCGTGCTTGGCGAAATGCTGCGGCAACGTCACCGCCTGAGGCAAGATTTCGCGCAACTGACTTCCCAAACCATAAAGTCCCGTCGAGGTCGAGCGCGACCCTAACATGAGCGTAAAACGCGATGGCGCGCACACTGCCTGGTTGCAGTAAGCCAGGTCGAATCGCAGCCCCCGCGCCGCCAAAGCATCGATGTTCGGCGACTTGGCGGCGGCGTCACCGTAACAGCCCAGCGCCGGTTTTAGATCGTCAACCAAGATCAACAGCACGTTCGGCTTGGCGGCCCTCGAAAGAGCTGGTTGGAAGCACAGGAACGCGGTTAGCAAGATTGCGTGGATCGATTGGAAGCGGCCAGTCATCGTTTGGCGTTGGGCGGGATTTCACCTAAAACGATGGGAACAATCCAGACTCCTGACAAGCGCCATGTTTTTGGCCGGAAATCGCGCTAAAAATCGATTTTTAGCTTGCAATTCCGAGCTAAACCTGCCTTTTTAGCCTCCATGAAAGAACGTAGCCCCCGATTTCCCTTCATTCCCCTGGCCGAAGCGCTCGAAAACCTGCAAAAACTCAGCGCAGCCGCCAAGGACCAAACCCTCAAGACTGACGACGCCGCAGCGGCCCTCGGATATTCCGGCCAACACGGTGCTGCGGTGAAAGTGATGGCCGCAATGGCCGGTTACGGCTTAGTCGACAAAGAACGCGGCCAGGTCCAACTTTCAAAGACCGGGAAAACGATTCTCGACACGCCGGAAGCCGAGGAAGATGCGCGATTGAACCTGTTGCGCCAAGCCGCCTTGTCCCCGCCCATGTTCCTGCGCATTTGGCGCCGGGCAAGACATTTAGCGCGCGAGGACCTGGAAAAGCGGCTGCTTGAGCGCGGGTTTACCGAAACCGGCGCCAAGCGCGCCAGCGAAGTCTACGCAGCCAATTCCGAGTTGGCCAAGTTAGGCGAATTAGAGATGGAGCCGGATCTTCCCGAAGTAGCGCGCCGGAAACTGCGCAAAAACCGGCGTCAGCGCCGCATGGAAGCGCGCTGGGCCTCCGGCGAAGTGAAAAACCCCGCCAACCCGCCCAAACCGGGCCCCGCCGCGCTAACGCTTCCGCTAAGCAAAGGCGTCGTACGCATCCCCACCGGATTGACGCAAGACGACTTCGAGCTACTGCTTCGCAGCCTGCACCTCTGGAAAGACCGCCTGGTTGAGAAAGCCGAACCCAAGCCAGATTCCCCCGACTCGACGATTGCGTAGCTTGCCCCAAGCGGCATTGGCTCGGAATGTTCGGAATTAGTGATTCTGCAAGGTTGCGCCAGGCTTGCTGAAAGCTAAACTATGCGAGGCAAGCAACCACATTGCCACAACCGATGCCCGGAGGGGTGGCAGAGCGGTTGAATGCACTGGTCTTGAAAACCAGCAGGCCGAAAGGTCTCGTGGGTTCGAATCCCACCCCCTCCGCCATCTTGACCCAAATGCGAACTGCTGGAACCGCTTCCATAAGTGCCTGAAATCCAGTCACTTGCGTAAAATCGAATCTTCAAAAGGTACCACGAAGTTCGCATTTTGGTTACAAACGCCCCTTTTTCATCGGGTTCTTTTTCTTTATCCGGGTCAAATCGGCGGACTGAAATCGACTTCACAACCAGCTCCAAAAGTTCTTGTTGTTCCTCAAATGGGAGGGTGTCATAAACGTCCGCGAAACGCTGTAAAGCACCAGCAATCAGTTTTTCGTCCGTCACAACGCGCTCTTGAAAGTTGATGTCCATTTTTACCTTTTCGCGCTGCGCTTCAATGGCGTGTTTGGTTTTGGCTAAGTCTTCCGCCTCAGCGAGAAACTCGTCGGTAAGATGGGTTGCCCCCTCTTTCTTGGCTGCGTCCAGGCAAACTCTGAGTTCACCTGATACGCATTCGTATTTTTTGCTCAGCTCACTGAGTTTCGATTTGAGCTTCCGAACTGACTTGTTTTTGGCTTTGTTGGAAGCTTCCAGCGCAGCCTTAATGACATCCGGGTGTTTGCCCATTTCGCTGATGATCTCGACGACAAATTTTTCAAAGGGGCGAGCTGGTAGATTTCGAAGCGAACAGGCGGCCGCTTTGCCATCTTTTGAGACCTCGTTGCAGGTGTAGTAGAGGTAGGGATTGCCGTTTGGATCTTTCTTGCCGCTGGGTTTCGGTGTGAGCCCATTTCCGCATTCGCCGCAGCGAAGCAGGCCCTTTAAGACCTGTTTGTGTTTGTTGCTGCTGGTGGAAGTGGAATGACGGCGAATCTCTGGGTTTTCAAAGGCTTCATTGGCTCGCTTCCAGAGTTTGGCCGAGACGAGCGCAGGATGTTCGCCAGGGTATTCGTTTCCATCGTGCGCAATCACACCTTTGTAGATGGGGTTGTTGACGATGCGTTTCACGCGGTCGCCGATGAAGCGTTTGCCCCCTATCGCCTTCTCTTTGCCTGCGCGCGTTGTGACGATGCGCTTTTTCGATCGCAAGCCTTGGTTGTTGAGTGCCTTTGCAACCTCAGTAGGGCTTTTAAGTTTGGCGGCGAGTTCGAAAATTTGCTTGATGAGAGGAGCTTCTTCGGGATCGACGACGAGGATTTTCGATTCCTTGTCATGCGAATAGCCATAGGGAACCCAGCCGCCGTTCCACATCCCCTTCTTGGCACGTTCTGCGAACTTATGACTAACACGCTCTGCGGTAAGCTCGCGTTCGAACTGCCCAAAGCTAAGCAGCATGTTGAGCATGAGCATGCCGACCGGCGTTGAGGTGTCGAAGGACTGCGTGGCTGAAACAAAATGGACGTTACGCTTTTCGAGCAATTTCCACCATTGGTAGAAATCGCCGATGTTTCGCGTGATGCGGTCGATTTTGTAGGCGACGACGACATTGACGTGACCGGCTTCGATTTCGGCCATGAGTTGTTGGATGCCTGGCCTCTCCAGGTTTTTGCCTGAGAATCCAGGGTCTTCGAAGTAGTGGGTGCTGGCCCAGCCTTCGTGTTGGTGAAGCGCGATGGCATGTTCGCAAATGTCGCGCTGGCTTTCGAGCGAGTTATATTCCCCGCGGGTTTGGTCGTCGGTGGATACGCGGCTGTAGATCGCGCATTTGAGCAGTTTTCGTTGCGCACTCATGGATGATTTTCGCTCGATCTTTGAGAGGATCAAGAAAATTATGCGAACTATTGAGCCAAAAAACGCTTAAGAGTTAGGAAGTTGTCAGAGTTCGGCGAAAGCACGCATTCCGGCTTGCGGCTACTCGATTTCGAGCCGAGTCTAGCCAGTCATTTTGACCGAAACGATTTAATCGACTCCCATGGCCGCTCTCTTCGGAATCAAACAGAACCCTGAAAGCCAAACTGAATTTAAGTTCCTTGATTACGAATGGCTTGACGTGATTGCAATCGTGCCGAATGCGCTCGGCAATCCCGGAGAGGAATACGGCGATTGGTGCTACAAGGTAATTCGCAACTGGTATATATGCAATTCCGAGAAAGGTATCGTTAGAGTGCTCGAAGATGACTTCTGGGCTGCAATCGAAGAATATAACGAATGTCAACTTGCGCATGCCGGCGAGTCTCCACCGCCCCTCATCATTACTGCTGGATCCGGCGCTATGGGCCCAAATTGAAGTCTTTTAGCATTGTCAGGCCTGCGCCGGTCAACTGAACTCGAACAGAGGTCGTGTTGCCTAACGAGGTCACCAATCCTGCCTCTTGCCATTTTTGAATAGTCCGGGATGCAGTTGACCGAGAACATCCAAGCCGTTCGGTAATTTCCTTGGGGGAAGCTCCTTGAAATCGGCGGATAAGTCCGAAGGCTTCAATTTCCTTCTCGTTGAGTATGATCGAACTGCGATCCGGAGCCTGTTCTTGTGGCTCGACATCTTCTTCGGCTAACAAGTTTGCTACCCCACGGGCCAGGATCTCACCGATTTTGGCCAGTCGCTGCTCATGAGTTAAAAACTGGCTTGAAGAAACAGCCATTGAAGCTAGGTGACTAGTTGAGTCCCTCCAGTGGGTTGGATTTTGATTTTGAGCCAAGCGCTAGCAATAACTGCGTTAGGCTTGGGCAATAGCGCACGATGTCTTCAGCGAGTTGCCGCAGTTCTTCTTCGCTTGCTACCTGCCCGTTTACTTGCTGACTTAATCGTCGATCGATGTCATGCGGCCTCTCTGAATTAGAATCTTCTCCATTCATAGCTTTTTGGGTTAAATTCGCTCCAGGTGGCTCTCTCAGGCCTTTTCTACGTCCCCTACTACCTCGATATCCCGTTTGATGGTTCGTCGCGATACGCCGAGAATTTCGGCGATTTCAGCCACCTCTCGCCCCTGCTCCAAAAGCTCGGCAACTCTGAGTCTTCGCTCACCCAATTGCGATCTACGAGTTGAGTTTGCCTTGGAGAGCATCGCAGCGTCAGTGGAACCCGGTTTCTCTCCTTGTTTTGGCGCCTTTTTGGGACGCGATAGCTCATCCCTTCTCCTCTCCAAGCGCTCGACTTCCCCCCTTAGTTGCGCAAGCTCGATGAGTTCCGCGCTCTTTCTAGCCCCGGATCGGATTTGGCGCATCAACTGCTCAAAACTCAAAAATAAGGCCAGCGGCGGAATTGAAGCCATCACCTGCGCAAGGGGTTCTTCCAGTGCGTGGGCCATGTTGAAGCAGATACTGCTTCCGGTCGCAATCACGACTAAAAACATTGGGTAGCGGCATGACTCCTGATGAAGGCTAAGCCTAAGTGCGCTTAATGAGAAGACGACAATCGCACCGTCAATGATGAGTGGAAATAGAGGGGCGAACCCCGGTTTGAATCCGTTCTGAGATGCAAGCTCTTTTAGAGCATCGAAACTCAAGGTAAAAGATGCGCTTGCGAGCAAAATGACCAACAAGGCCGAAAGTAGCGAGATAATTCTTAGGCCGATTGGGACAGGATTTTGGGTAGTATTCATTTGATACAGCAGTTGAGATTGCTGCACTAAAAGTTGGCCCCAAATGTGAACTTGCAACGGTGTGACCCTTCCTTGAAAAATGTGGTCAGGCTCTCACGAACTCACAAGTCAATTTTGTAACACATGTGAGTATTAGACAGTTAAACCAGTTACGCGAAAACTGAAATTTGTCGGTTTTCCATGAGTCATTGGTCGCGCTTCGGTCGCATTATGTTGGTATTAGCAGGGCGAAATTGGCCACTAGCTGGGGATCGCTGCATGGCTTTCACAAACGATTAGAATGGATATTTTACGATGTCCCACGGTGGGCGTCCGAGGACAGCACTTGCACCGGGGCTTCCCCTGGTATGGCTCAGCCACGAAATACTTCGTTTTTCCCCTTACGGGGTCCAGGGGAAGCGGGCCCCGGTGCATGTGATCCCGCAGGAATATAGTAAGTACAGAATACGCCTTAAATCTAAACAATGTGGCATTTCGCATTTAGATCCGACTACGGTTTTGGGTTATTAATCTACGCTCGGCAAGCAAGCTAGCAGCGGTGCCTTTCGATTCCGATGAAAGCTCTGAGATTAAAGCCGCAATTTTCGCCCTATTCCGCTCGATTTGGTCCCCACCTGGCTTTTGTTTATGCCTTTCCCGGTAGTTCTTTAGTGCCTGAGTTGCCCTGGACTCTTGCTCCCCTGTGATATGATGCCACAAGCCTTTTCGAACAATGCCTACAAAAATCCGAACGCTATCCCCTACTACTCTGGTGCTACGTATGGCCGCAGCCACAAAATTTTGCAGATTAGCCTCTCCCGTCCCGATCCAGCCTGCGTTGACGGCCTGTTGGTGAAGCATTAAAAGCCGTGAAAGGCGTCTTAAGTCTTCAGCCTGGATGTTTTTGATGGTCGGGGCTGCCGAAATCCCTTTTAAAGAACCAGATGCTCGTGTTGAAATTCGATGAGCGGAGCCCTGAGATGGGTTTTGGTACTGGTTTATAGATTTTAATTTATTAAAAGGGTTTCTTTTTAATGGCCCTCCGCTGAGAGCGTTTTGCGTTGTGTTTCGCTTCCTTCTCCTTGGCAGGTATCCACATCGAATTTCAAAGTAATAACCCCAGCGGTTCTTGCGCCATTGCTCGACGCCTTTCTGCTCGTTGATGAAGCCGAGAGATCGCAACCACGCACGGGTTGAGTGAACTACGGTCTTGCCAAAACCGAATACGTCCGTAATCCAAGAGGCTTTGACGGCTCCTTTCATGACAATCCTGCTGCCGACTTTGAAGAGTCCACGAGCGCAGTGGATAAGGGCTATAACGATTTCACTCTTTTTACCATGGGCGCATAAAACACGTATCAGTCTACGGGGAACAGGCACTATGCGGTTAGGATCGGTGTCAAAGGGCAGGTCTTCTCCGTCGGCAGACTTATGATCCAGAATGTTGACGCTTTCAGTGGTAAACTCTAGCAGACTGTGCTTTCTTAGTTCGCGAAGGCCATCCAGTACGGCTCTGCTCTTTAGTCCTGTAAGTGCCGTCAACTCTTCCGGGCGGTAGCATGCAGGCCTTTGGGTTTTGCACCTGCGTTGGAGCATTTCGCAAGCAGCAAGATAGATTTTTAAGGGCTGCTAGGGAAAGCTTTCGCTCAGCGCTTTGGCGGCAAATATTCCACAGCTGAGCTGTGGTAAATCCTACATAGCCACCAGGCAATAACATATCGTTCATGCCATTTTAGGCACGAAAAAGCATCTAAACCCCAGATTTTGAACAAACCAATCCTGTCGGGCTTCTTTTCGTTGACCAGTATGGCGGGAATTGCTACTCTAGGACTTAGTTAGAGTTCTATGGAGTTTGAAAGCTGGTAACTTTCCTGCTCTCCCTGCCCTACATGGTCAGGCTAAAATTTCGGTAACAAATAGGCGGCTTCTTGGCCGCTTTTTTGTGTCTATCAGCCTATGCTTCTTCGATATGCCCCTCCTTTGTTGTTGATAAATGTTTTCACGGAATTGTTTGTGATTGGCGTGGGAAAAACTCATCATGCCGACCGGGAACAATCCCCTCTGTTTAGCGGTAGCGGTACAAGGCAGGTCCAGCAATGAATTTTTTAATATTGGGTATATGGGTGACAGGGTATATACCCAGATGGGTAAAATAGTAGATAGGAAAAATCAGGGAAACACAACGGATAGAGTGCCACATGGGAGCGTCTATTTTCCATTATGGGTAAATTCCTATCAACCCAAAGGTCCAGATTCCTATATGGGAAAAATCCCTGAGTTGACGTGTCAATGCAAGATCGGGGTGGCCTTGTTACTATAAATCATCTATATTTGGAATGCATGAGTTACCCATGGGTATATGGGAAAAGTGGCAAATACCCATAAGTGCAATGGAAATAGTATAGGGAGGATTTCGGATGGCAGCTCGATTGGGTCGAATGGTAGCATTTGGCAATCAGAAGGGAGGCGTTGGAAAATCGACAACATGTATTAATGTGGGCGCTGCTCTGGCCCGGCAAGGCAGGAGAGTTTGCTTAGTGGATGTCGATCCAAACCGGGGACTCTCCAAGTATTTTTCCGTCCCAGAGGATGCTTATTACTCAAGCTTTGACCTGTTTGCAGGGAACTGTGAGGCGAAAGAAGCAATCTTAGAGAGCGAATTCGAAGGGGTGCTTAATGGACAGAGTACTAAATTAGAGATCCCGGACAATCTTGCCATCATTCCCGGGAGTCGAGAACTTGAGGGCCTTCAAGGAGAAGCAGAAAGGAATGCAAATCTGCGTCCAGAACAGCTTTTCTCCGAGACAATGAGGGAACTAGCAGGTGAGTTCGACTACGTTCTTGTAGATACCGCGCCAAATCTTACCTACTCAACGGTTATCGCATACAATACTGTCCCGTGGTTTATCCTGACGGCAATCCCGGGAAAGACAGCCATAGATTCCCTCACGGATGCAGTGAGTGACCTGATTGAGGTTAAAAGGTATGGCGCAAATTGCAGGCTGCTAGGGGTAACGCTGACCCAGATTGACATGCGAACCAAGCTTTCAAGGAGCATTGTCGAGTTTGTGCGCGAGGAGTTCATCGCGCAGCTGCCGGATGGAAGAGGCGTTTCCTTGCATTTTGAGAACTACATCAGCAAAGCAATCGCGGTAGATGAAGCTCCCTTTTTAGCAAAGACGATTTTTGATTACCAAGTGAATTGTAAAGCCTGTGCCGAATATGAAGCTCTTGCAGAAGAAATGGAGCGACGATTTGATGAATTTGAGAACATCTTTGGACTGGTTGAAACCGGGAAAACAACGGTTCGTCAAGTTGTGAACGAATAGGAGGGGGGATGGCGAAAAAGCCAAATTTTGGTGACGGATTAAGACGCAAAACGAATGTCAGCAACGTGCTTCGGGCGGCAGCACCATCGGAGCTTGCCCAGCGCCCACGAGTTGTTGAAAGACCAGGAGCAGCTGAACCGGCGCGGGAAGGGAGTCAAGGGGACCGAATTCAGGGGTCCAGGCTCAAAAAGACAGTAGACAGCCGAAAGAAGAAGCTTGCGCACTCAAAGGTTCTCTTTGAATACCATGAAAAGCGTGAAATCGACAGTTTTCTTGGGGAAATCGGCGACCAGGTAGGACACCGAATTCAGTTTAGTGTTTTTACGAGAGGGCTTCTATTAGCCGCACTGGCAAATCGAGATGCCTTCTATGGAGCAGCAGAAGAATTTGCAGGATTGGAGCGGCCATCAAATGGCGATGTTGAGGCATTTCGCGAATATGAAGCACAAATAGGGCAAATGATATTCGATGCTTTGCGCCTTAGAGGGAGTATGATTAGGCGACGGTAGTTGCCCATCTGGGTATATGGGAAAATACCCATAAGCTTGGAAGATTTGCACTATTTGAGGGTATGGGGCCTCAGATTGGATTTTCGGTCCCAGGAACGAACTCTGCCTGCTGAATTCTATCAGAAATTCCCACCACACGGCACTGGATGCGTAAATTTCCGGACTTTACGAACCTTCAGTTTTAGGTAACTTAAAGTTAGTCAACGCAATTTGCGATTGACGGTAGTAATTGCGAAGCGATCGCACCCGGTAAACCTGGCTCACCACCAGACTAAGGGGATGGTTTCACCACCATCAGGTGATTGTCTCGTAGCGCTGGGTGCCATGAGAGTGGCTTGCCCAGCACGAGGGAGTGCTTAATGGAGTAATCCTTGCCTCACCAGCGAGAGTAATCCCATTATTCGATCCCATAGTGAAAGCCATCGCACTCGTTCAGGGAGCGGTGGCTTTCCAATTGGAAGCGGGGCGACGCGGAAATGGTGCAGGTCCACGACTTGGGACTGTGCTCGCTGTTTGTGAAGGTCGAAGTCTTGACTGAGTAGACAAGATTTCACTCAGGGGGTTCTGGACGTACTTTACTTTGGTGCGTTCGTTCAACCTGACTGGCGTGGGGAGCCGCAAGTTGGCGACAACTTGCGCCGGGCCTGACAAGCTCGGGGACCAGGCTAAAAACCTGGCCGTGAAAAGCTCAACCATAAAAGGCGCATAAGTGCTTGCGAGTAAGTTTGCAGAAGACGGTGCCGAACTGGGACAGGTTTTGAGGTGAGGGATAAGCGGCTGCTTCTCGATTCGGGCTGCTGAAATCGCGTGAGTTCTTCGAACAACGCGGAAACTGCGGTCAGATGGAAATCTGAAACGTACACCTCAAATCTTGGATGAATGTCCTTACCGACGTGAACTGCAATCGACACAATCAGCTAACGCGGGAAGCTCTGTGACGGCCGGCCGTGGTGGGCCGGTGCCTGGAGCAGTCAACCAGGTGTTTAAAAAGTCGCAGAGTGGGAGCGGGGCCCAAGTAAGATCTGCCATACGGCAGGCGAGGAAACTGCAAGGCAGTGGTTTCCTGGTTCCAGAGCGCGGGTGGTGCCGCGTTCATTTGGAAGATGAAAGGGCTGACGAGAACCCATGAGGTTCTTTGCAATTACTACTGTGTAAGTCTGGGAGCGCCAGCGTTTAAAGCGTTGGCGCTCCCGTTACGGCTGAAACTTGGATGAAATCGTAAACAATGTGGTCAGTGGCGTTTTACGGGGACGTAAAAGACTTCTGACAACCAAAAAATATGACGGATCAAATTGATAGGTTAACCATGAAAAAGTAGCGCAACCATTTTAATATACGCAACTATTACTAGAGAATCGAGTTTGCGCGACGAAATTCGGACAAAAGGATTTACCGGCTTGGGGTTGGCCGAATATCAACCCCACAACAAGGGTGAAGAGGATTGGAAGAGTATCGTTATGAAGTGATGAGTGTTGAAGGGCTAATCCAGCAATTAGTGGTGCATTTTAGGAACGGCTATTGGTTTTACGTTCAGGGAAGGGTGCCCGATGGAAAGGATGAGTTCGCAGTTGATGAAAAACTGATGAGCAAATATGGCGTGAAATTGTCCAAGTATCAGCGAACAAGAAGGCGAGCCCGTGGGTTCTACAATGTGCAGTATCTAAGGTTCAACCAGGACTGGATATTGCTGGCGACACATGGAACCCACCCTCAAGACACACTGGAGAAAGCGCACCCGGAGAGCTTCCACTATTCTGAATGTAAAAATTTGAAAGATGTTAGGCGCAGTCCGCTAAAGTGTCATGGTTACAGCATTGGTTACCGCCGAGGTAGGGATGGTAAATTCCACGTTCAGGTGAGAATTGAAGATAGTGAGTACAAAGAAATCAGAGACTATTTGGTTGAAATGGCGGGGCGGCGAAAGTTCGGCTGGTGTGTAAATCAAGTCTGGAACATACCGTATGAACCTTACAAACCAGTTCGGAAGCAGATGAAAACGATCGTCCGCCAAATGAACCGCGTAAGAAAACTCAGAAGACAGGAGCAGATCCCGGAGAAGTTCATCCCCTGGAAGCGTAAGATTGTGAAGCCATTTGAATGGTGCCATGAGAGAGTAGGGGTTATACCGAAATGAGGCTCGGCCAATTTCAAGTTCAATCGAGTGCCCAGAGCTTGCCTCCGGGGTTTGCGCATTTTCTGCTGGACGGGGCGGTTCAGAGCCTCGTTGAAGCCGGGAACCGAGTGACGCGAGCGCTAAAGCGAGCCAAAACGGCATTACGCACGAATTAGCGTCAAAACAGGTGGTCGCAAAGAACGCAGGCAGCAGCTATCAAAGAATAAAAGCAGGGCACTACCGCAAGATTAGGCTTTGTGGTAGTATTAAACTAATGGTTAGCTAGTATGGAGAGACAATGACATACCCAAGTAAAGAAGAAATTGAGCGCACGATCGCCAGTCTGGAGAAGACAGCAAATCGGGCAAAAGGCGATCCGGAATTTGCTCGGGAAGTGCTGAAATGCTTAGAAGATCGGCCACTGACAACTCTGAACGTATGAAAACTACACACGAATTCTCTCAATTTCATCAAGGTTGAGGGCATCGCAAGTTCTGTCATAGAGTTTCGTCGTACGGGGCGACTCGTGCGATGCGATTTCAGCAGCAGTTTCAATCGTTCCACCATTTTCGAGAAATACAGTGATACCCGTAGCTCGAAAACTATGATTGCAAATTGGGCTCTCTAATCCGGCTGCCTTTGCGCGTCTTCGAACCATATGCCAGGCATTTGTGGAGAGCAGAGCCCGTTGTGTGATATTGTGGGCACTGCGCAAAGAGCGAAATAGAGGGCTTTTGGGCTCTTCGGAAATACCAGAGGCCGCAATGTAAGCATCGAGATATTCTTGCGCGGTGTGATGACAGGGCACTTTGTGAAGTTTGCCGCCTTTTTCGCAGAGTCGAAGAAATGCCCTTCGGCCCTCATAGTAGTAATCCTCAACCTTCATTCCAGTTACAGCCCCAATTCTAGCAAAAGAAAATAGCATTACGGCAATTAGAGCCCTGTCCCGGAGGCCGCCGATGTTATCCGTTGAAATCGAGTCAAGTAGCTCGCGGGCTTCCTCAGAGGTTAGGACGGGGGATTTTCCGCGCTTTACGACATGTTTGGGGCCTCGCACAGAACTTGCGGGATTATACGCAAGTATTTGCCCTGTAACTAGCCAATCAAAAAGCATGCGAATAGCGGCAAGATGCTGCTTGATGCTCGGGGCAGCGAGTTCCTTTGACAAGAGTTCGATGTATGCTGCAACATGAAAAGGCTCGATGTCGATGAGTTCGAGGCCGTTTTGATCGCACCAATCAAAAAAGCGGCATACGGCCCGAAGGTAAGCCTTTCTCGTATTCTTGTTTCTAATTTGAGCAGTAAAGAATTCTAAAAAACGCTTTTCTGCTTTTTCGCCACAAGCAGCGATTATGATTGGCCAATGCTCTTTTGGCAGAACAATTTCCGTTCCCATATATCCCCAGAAACGCACTATTTCTATATAACATAACGTCCTTTATGTTATACGGAATATCACCCCAGAAAACAAGAAAAATCATTACAATCTAAAAACTTAGCCCGACCACCAATTCACGCGTGGCGCTTTGTTTTTTTTACATAGAAATGATATTAAAATAAGAGAAAGAGGTATTGCCTGATTATCAAAAACGGAAGGAATGAAGCAAAAAGTCTATCTTGAAACATCGATAGTAAGTTACCTAACGGGAAGAAAAACCAAAGATCCTGATGTGAATTACTTGCAGGAACTGACCGCTCGTTGGTGGAAGGAAAAGAGACCAATTTACGAACTCTACGTCTCTGATTTGGTTATACAGGAGGTTGCTGCGGGTGATCCAATCGCGAGTGCCAAAAGACTTAGAGCTATAGAAGGAATAACAGAACTCAAACTCAACAATGAGGCAGAAGTATTGGCTGGCGAGTTGCTTAGACAGGCAGTTCCACCAAATGCTGCCCTGGATGCCTTGCATATAGCCATATCGGCGGTTAGAGGAGTTGATTTTTTGCTTACTTGGAATCGCAGACATATTTCCAATGCCCATAGACAACATGATATAATAGAAGTATGCAGGAAATGTGATTGCAAAGCTCCAGTGATCTCATCTCCAAGGCAGTTTTATGAATAGATATACGGAAAAAAAAATGGACGATATAATTAAAGAAGTTCATCGCGTCCGTGATGAGATTGCCCGAAAGCACGGGTATGATTTGAAGCGGATTTGCAATGACATCAAACAGCGCCAGGCAGAAGCAGAGGCAAAGGGTAAAAAATATGCTTGCACACCTCCAAAGCGGGTGAAGAAAGAAGCTGCTTAGCGGCTAGCAATTTGGCAGTACAATGCCTAGCGAGGCTTCGCTACGAAAACACCTCCATGATTGGCTCGGCACCTGGAACGATTCGGTTTCCTTGATTGCTGTGAGTTGCAACAGTGAATGGCCTCCCGGAGGGTGATTTTACGATTTGAGTGAGGTTGAGCCCAAGAGCGTGAGCGATGGTAGCATTCAAATGCTTTGGTTCGTATTTCTCTGATTCCACCACCTGCCCTCTCCTGTCGGTTTTTCCTACAATTCTTCCGCCGGAAACGCCTCCACCTGCCAGCACACAGGAATATGCCTGTGCATGATGGTCGCGACCAGAGTTTTCATTGATGATTGGCGTGCGCCTCAATTCTGTGGCAATGACTACCAATGTTCGATCGAACAAACCATTAGATTCCAAATCAAGAATAAGACTGGTAGCAGCTAGGTCCATCGTGGCGGCACGGTCAGGCGTCCGCTCGAAATTATCCACATGAGTGTCCCAGCCTTCGTATTGAACTTCTACAAAGCGAACACCGCTTTGAATAAGACGGCGAGCCAATAAGCAGCCTTGGCCGAAAGAGTTTCTACCATAAAGATCCCGTAGCTCGGTCTTTTCTTCGTCCAGTTTGAAGAGTTTAAGGTCTTCACTGTTGAGGAATTTCAGGGTCTCGTCGTAGAACTGGGAATAGGCTTGGACTTTGTGATGGCTCACTTGCTCTCGAAACGGAGCGTCCAATTTTGTGAGCAGTTCCAGGCGCCGTTCGAGAGCTGTGGCCGCAGCGCGACGTGTGCCCGGGCTTGGGCTAACTCCATAGGGAACCATGTTAGGAATTCCCTTAGTGGCATCTCCGATTGGAATGGGACTGAACTCGGGGCCAAGAAAACCGCGACCGGGATGCGAGGAACCTCCCCCAATGATGACGCTATCCGGTAGTGTCCCCTTTCTTTTTCCGAGAAGCCTCTGGGCCCAGGGACCGAGGGAAGGATGAACGATGGATGGCCGCATGGAGTAGCTCGTTCTCATGAGATAGGTTGCCTGACGGTGGTCCGCGGTTTCTTGAAACATGGAGCGAACGACAGCCAGTTTGTTCGCGAGCTTTGCAAGCTGAGGAACATTTTCGGTGAATGGCTCGCCGGTTATCGCACTTTTTAAAACCTGGGTTTTCCCCATTACCTCAGAATTCTCAGGTTTGGGATCAAAGGTGTCGAGGTGAGACATCCCTCCACTCATCATTAGCAGAATGCAATTATCAGCGAGTGCTCCTCGTGCTTGCGCTTTGGCGGGGAATGCACCAAAGGCGCTGACACCGAACAAAGACTTTGCAAGGTGCGCCGTAAAAGCACGTCGCGTGAATTCATCGGAGTGCGATAGGTATTTGACTTCGTTCATGCGATTATTGGATGAAGAGGTATTCGCGTGTGTTAACCAGTGCCCAGATCAGATCTCCATAACCCTGATCTGTTCCACGAATTGCGCGGGAACAGATCGCCTTCTCCTTGCCCTCGGGGTATCGGCTTAAAATGCTCAAGTAGATGTTATCCATTGTATCGCGGGAATTTCGGGCGCTGCCTGCTCGTTTAAAAATAAGCGAATCGGGTTTGATGAGCATTTGGGTAAAGGGACCGTTTATCATGGTGAGAATTTGAGGGATGGACCCCTCGTCGCTGGCGTTATTCACCAGCACCCGGTCGCTTTGACCCCAGGCGCGAAGAAAGTGTCCCGAAGATGCAGGCTGAGGTTGTTCGGAAGCGCGAATAAGGTAAGAGGAGGCAAATTTGTAGAGTGCTTCAGTTCCATCTACGGCCATTGCTTCTCTTCTCCAGCTCTCGACAGATGGAGCGCCATCATTAATAGTTTTGGACATCAACACCTGAATTCTTCTGGTGCGTTCGATGGAGTCGGCTCCTGTCAGGTCCTCTAGCTGAAAGTTCATATCTTCCGCCAATGAATCGGCAACATCGCGCTTGTAACGCATTGGTTCGGCAACGGCCAAGGTGAGAAAAGAGTCCCAGAGTTGCTGGGCGGTCATTCGTTTTAGGACAGGGCCAGGAAAGTGGTATTGATGCCGATCGATTTCGGCCAAGGAAGGCCCAACGAGAGTGGCGCGGCGTTGCCAAGCTTCGGAGTAGTAGATGGCTCGGAGGAACGCCTTCGTGTCGAAATCCAAATCCTTGAGTGTTTGCTCCAGGTAGCGCAGCAACTCGGGGTTTTCCGCTTCATCAGGCGATGAGATATTATCCACGGGTTCGTGCAGGGCTTGGCCAAAGGCGCGTTTCCAAAGGCGGTTCGCTGCCGTGAGAGCAAACCTTGGGTTGTCCTTTCCCGTAAGCCATTTGGCGAATTTATCACGGGGGACAGGTCATTTGCCCATCTGTCCGTGCTTTCGCCGAAAAGTGTCCGCGGTGTCACGGGTTGTCCCGGTTTGCCGTCGTCGTATTTGTAGTCAGCCGGAAGCGTTAGAGCCTTCGATTCATCATCCCATACCTTGGCGTATGTCGCCGAAATTACGTTTCTGAAAGGTTGGACGAAACCTTTCTCCCCTAGCGATTCGTCCTCTTGGCGTTGCTCGGTCTCAATTCTACCGCGTTCCTTGGAGAGCATTTGACCGAACTCTCTGCCGTAGGGGCGATCCTGACGTTGTGCCAAAAAGGCATAGATCTGGTAGAAATCCATCTGCGTCCAGTCCTCGAACGGATGGTCGTGGCACTGCGCACAGGTGATTTCGGTTCCGAGAAACACAGCCACAGTGGTGGAAAGATTGTCGAGCGGCATGCCCCGATCCCGGAGAAAGTAGCCTGATGCCGGGTTGTCCCAAATGCGCCCTTGGGAAGTCAGCATTTCATAAACCAACTGGTCGTAGGGCTTGTTTTGCCGAATGCTGTCCTTGATCCACTGGTTGTAGGTTTCATAAACGTAAAAATCGTTAATTCTTGAAACCAGACGGAGCATGTCGGCATACCAGTTGAAGCTGTGACTGATATAGCCTTCGGTATCGAGAAGTTGGTCGATGAGTTTGCGTCGCTTATCGCTGTCCTCAGATTCCAGGAAATCAAGGGCTTGGTCGAAGGTGGGAATGGTGCCGGTAATCTCCAAATAGGCCCGCCTTACAAACTGCTCCTCGGTTGTAGGGGGATTTGGCTCAATCCCCTCCTTTGCAAGCTTCCGATTGACATGCGCATCAATCTGCCTGGCGATATTTGCGGGATTCAGATTGAAGAGCCGTTTCACATAAGCCTGATCGGCTTCACTCAGGCGATTAAACGGAAATGGCATGGTCTTTCCGTTTGGAAACTTGAGTGTGACCTTTCCCGCTTTGATTTCTACGAATTCCGCTTTGACGGTACGGCCTTGGGCATCGGTCCACGTTCTTGGTTCGGAAAATCCGTTGTTCAAAGTGGCAACGGCTGCGGCAATTACCCAACAAATCGTGGTCGTTTTCATGTGCTGGGCTATTTGAATTCAGGCTCTGAAATGACAACGTCGACTTCGGCAAGGAGAATTGAACCATCGAAGAACTTATCGCGAGTTGGATAGACTCCCTGCGATGTTCCAAATCGCTTCACGTGCGCGTGGAACTTCTTTCTCCACTCGACGATGAATTCATGCCGTCCCGGAGGCATCGCGTAGAGGTAAATCCACGTTTTGCCAGGCGGTTTTCCACTTTGGTTCAGCTCGAAGCGGCGATTCGGCGGCATTTTCTCCAAGTCTCCGTGCGGAAACATGCCAGGATGAACACCGTCTTTTTGCCTGCTTTTATCGCCCTGCGTGAAGAGGTAGATTGACCAGCCTTTCTCAAGATTTCGAGTGCGCCCTTCAATGCTGAATTCAAAGTCAACGGTCCGTCCGGATTGTGGCTTTCGGATTTCGCCTTCAGGCTGTTGCTCTTGTGCGAGAGCTATCGGCGCGAGAAGAATCGTGGCACCATACACGATCACTGACGGCAGCAGATGGCGGAACTGCTGAAAGGGAGAGAGTCCATTCATGAATTCAGAATGATGGGTATGAATTTTCATGCAAGTATATTTTCATGAAAATTTAATCCCAATGCCCAAGGGGCTCTTTCTCGGGTAGAGGGTGTTTCTTGAAAAAGCACGTAGATCAACTTGCGAAAGCCCTCGTGGCTCGTCTCAAACAGGAACGGCTAGATCGGGAGGTTTCAGTGAACCGTCTCCACCAGCTCACGGGCTTATCGCGGCGAGCGATTACGCTAATCGAGCGCGGAGAAAGCAGGCCAACCATAAACACTGTAATTTCGTTAGCTTCGGCATTGGAGCTGCCGCTTTCAGAGGCGTTCGCTGAACTGGAAAAGGAGTTCGCCTTCTCGGATGGTGAAAAAGGTTAGCCGATCCCCATATGAGTAGTTCTCCGTAGGGGGCTTCACGGGTTCAGCCTCGGGTTGGGTTGTGTTTGGAAATGCGTTTGTGGTTAAAGCGAGCCAATGGCGCAAAGCCAGGTTAACTAAACAACATTACTATTATGGTAAGCTTAAACAACATCCAAATTACGGGCAACATCGTTGCGAACCCAGAACTGAAATCCATTGGAGACGGAGAGGACAGCGTGGTTGTCGAAGGCCGCATCATCCACAACTGGAGGCTACCCGATTCCACTGGATCATCCAAAACTGAGCGCCGCGCGGTAATTCCGTTCAAGGTCTACGGCAAATCAGCTAGGCGATTTGCAGAGACGGTAACCACCAAAACAAACGTCTTGTTGGTTGGCTACCTGGAAACGGATGAGTGGAAAGATGGCGATCAGCCTCGGTCGTTTACCTTTCTACGAGTTCTAAACTTCCAGTATAATTCACCGAGAGGACAAGAAACGCCTGTAACTGCGGCGAAAGATCCAAAACGAAAAGCAAAAGCCTAGAGGTTTTAGAAAATGGAGTGGTTAAACTGCGTCAGCAAGTGGCCCACAATGGTGTGGGCCACTCTTTTCTGTAAAAGAAAAATTCCGCCCTATTGTTTTATCACGCCCCGGACGGAAGGAAGCGGCATTCAAACCCCCAAAAGGTGGGAGTTCTCCGCAACTTGACCGTGCAGAGGCCAAAATCAAGTCGTTCCGGCCAGTCTTATCGCCGAACCTACTTGTGCAGCAGGATATTTGCCAAATCAGGCAGAGCGAGAAAGGTGAAAGGAATGTAGGGATATTCGGGCTCCAGCATGGAGCGTAGGCGGTCTGCTTTCTCAGGTGTGATGGTCACAATGGCAATCGAAAAGCGGCTTTTTCCGGGATTTAGTTCGTCTCCGAGAACGTCAGTGCGCCATGCCTGAATTGCGCGCCTTTTCCCGATAACGTTCATGCGAATTTTGCGTTCTAGTCGCTGATAGTCCGAACCGGTATCGACATGGATGTAGCCGAGTCGAGTCTGAGAGTCTAACTCGTGCAAAAAATAGTAGTCGTGCTGAAGACCTCTCGTTGCCAACTCCGGAAAGTCCGCTAGGAATTCGATTCGTGTGATTTTCTCTCTCGGCTCCGTGTCGAGACAACAAAAGGAGAGCATTCCGAACTGTCGAGCAAGCGCCAGCGGACCCAAGGCCCCGCCAAGCGAGGGATCGCTGAAAAAGCTTCTCGCGGCTGACTTTGTGAGAAAAAAGTAGGATTTTCGCCCAAAGAGCTGGGCCTCATCCAAAACGCCAGCTTCTCGCAATCTACGAATGATGCTTCTTGCAGCATCCTGAGTCTGATTGAATACCCGTTCAACGGCGAGATTCGTACTCAGACGAAAACGCCTAACATGATTGATGACCTCGATTTGTTGCGGGGTTAGGGTTTTCACCAGAGTTCGTAAGGCAGGTTTCTCGTTTTGCAGTCCTCGTGAAAAGCTTTCAATCGCCTAGCGTCATACCGTCCGGCAAAGTCGATCACGCGATAAGGCTCTCCGCTAGAGTCAAAAAGCATCGCATCGGGAAGCTTCTGCCCTTTCCTAACATCACGATAAGTCTCCTCGCCTTTCCAATCTGCTGCTGGTTCGGGCCAATGCTCCAGATAGGTCAAATAGACTTGGGCTTGCCCTAAATCATGCGACTCTTGGCCAACTGTGATCGGCTTGGGACGATTCACGCCAAAATACTTAACGGCCTTATCTCCAACTTCATATGCCGGAATGTAGCTAGGCTTTTCGGGCCAACGATTTTGAACCTTGTATTCCACAGCATAGTAGTCAGGATCTGCCTCCCCCACTTTCCACGCAATCACGGGCTCGGTGATTTTCGGAAGTGGATAGGCAAGCAACTTGAGCCGATTTAGCAGCTCTGCCTTGCACAGGCGAGCGAGGCTGTTTTCTGCTACCTGAGCCCTGGACTCAGTGCTTGATTCACCCCACCAGTGCTGGGCTATCTGCTCAACGGACATTACACGGACGGCAAAGGTTAGGGCGCGGAGAATACTCCAGTCTCGTTCGACGATCATTTGGGTGCGCAGATGAAATTCTCACGATTGTATCTTGGCAGGCAACGTTTTGATTATAGGATAAAATTGAGGGGTCTGCTAGAAACCACCTGGGCTAAGAGAAGGGATGCGAGAAACTTGGTTCAAGTAACTCAGGGTGGTAAGAAAAGATGCAGCATTTGGTTTAACCCGCTTTTAATGAGGGACTTATATATAATTTCGCCTTCCGGGCGCCGACCTTCTTCTCATGGACTATCCGGTCAACTAATGGTTGGTAAATCCATCAGAAAAAGGCGCGAGCGTTCAGCGAGCGCAGGCAGCGCGGCGGCCCAGCCGCGCAACAGGCTACCGCTTCCCCCAGGAAGCGGAGCCGCAGGGAAATCCTCCCAAGGATTTCCCGAAGTGGCCGTGCAGGCCACGGAGGCGCAGCCGCCCCAAGCGGCTCGCCGACGGGAGGTGAAAATTCCCGTGAAACGGGAATTTATGCCGACCGGGGTGGCGGGGGCGAGGCCCGGTTATTCTCCCAAGCGCGAACGCGCTGGGGAAATGACGGGCGCTCGCAGAGAATTGGGGGAATTTTTCCGCGGGGGCGTAAAGCGGAAAATGAGCCCAATTCTCCAACAACAACGCTGTGGCCGCTCGGAGTAGAGCTGAAAGCGGCCACATTCCAAAAAAAGGGGCAACGCGAAGCGTTGCGGCTGGGAGGAGTGGCGGGTGTTGCTGGGTTGCGGGGGAGCGCCGAGACGTGCGCACTTGCGTGAGCGTTAGTTCACGCAAGGCGAAAGTGTCGAGGCGCTTTGCAATGAGACGGCGCTTGAGATATTCCGGCGATATCGTAGCCGGAAATCTCATCGTGTCGTCCCGCTGCAAATATTTTTTTAAAAATGAAGTTGTCACGCTTTGGAAGTTGATGAAAACTCCACCGTAACAGCGAGAGCCACTTAGTGGATCTCACCTTAACTAAGCCCCGACCGACTGGGAATTCGTAGTGTCCTGCTTCAGTCGGAATCGGACAACAGCCGCTTTGAATTAAGGGAATGCTCCGGACATCCAAACCATCCACATGTCCAAACAAAAGCGTAAACGATACAGCCCCGAAGACAAAGTCCGAATCCTGCGCCTTCACCTCCTCGAAAAGAAACCGATCTCCGAAGTCTGCGCCGAACACGGCATCGCGCCCTCCCAGTTTTACACCTGGCAGAACCAGTTCTTTGAGAAAGGCAGCGTCGCCTTCGCCCCGGTCGGGAACAAACGTGGCATTGATGCCCAAAAAGCCAGAATCGAGCAACTCGAAGCCAAGCTCGCCAAGAAAAACGAGGTTTTGAGCGAAGCCGTCGAAGCGCTCATCGAGGCAAAAAAGCTCTCTGGGGATCGCTGAACACCGGCTGGGTCGCCCCGAAGCTGCGCGATGAAATTGTCGACTTCATCGGGCATTGGCACCAGCGGGCCGAGTTGAGCGTGAGCTGGCTCGTCCGCTGGTGCGGCATCACTCGTTCCCGGTATTATGATTGGAAAGAGCGCCGTGGCCTGCCCAACTATCATAACTCAACGATCCCCCGCAAACATTGGCTGCTTAGTTGGGAAAAGCAGGCCATTATCGATTACGCCGGCCAACATCCCGGCGAAGGCTACCGTCGCCTGAGCTACATGATGCTGGATGCGGACATCGTCGCCGTTAGTCCATCCAGCGTCTATCGCGTGCTCAAAGCGGCAGGCATAATGCGCGTCCGCGGCTTTAAGGCGAGCAAGAAAGGTAGTGGTTTCGATCAGCCCCTGGAGCCGCACGATCACTGGCACACCGACTTTGCTTACCTTAAACTGGCAGGCACGTTCTACTTCCTGGTCAGTGTGTTGGATGGCTGCAGCCGGGCGATTTTGAGCTGGAACATCGGCGAAACAATGAGCGAGGCCGACGCCGAAATTGTATTACAACAAGCGCGGGAACAATACCCAAAAGCCAAGCCGCGAATCATTAGTGATAACGGCCCTCAATTTGTGGCCAAGGAGTTCAAAGAATTCGTGCGCCTATGCGAAATGACGCATGTGAGGACCTCGCCCTACTATCCACAGTCCAACGGCAAGATCGAACGCTGGCATCGCAACCTGAAGGAGGAGTGTGTTCGCCCAACCTCGCCGCAGAGCCAGGAAGATGCCAATCGAGTGGTGGGCGATTTTGTGCATGCTTACAACAGCGAGCGCCTGCACGGAGCGATCGGCTACATCACGCCGTACGACCGGTTGGCGGGCCATCACAAGGCGATTTTCGCCGAACGCAAGGTGAAGTTGGCGACCGCGCGCAAGAATCGGATGGCCGAGTTTGCGAAAATGGGTGAGTTGGCTCAAGCGGCCTGAGAAAAGGAAAAGGTCAGCGAGCACGTGCCCGCCGACCAGGGGCAACCGTCGGTCGCCTCGCCCGATTATCCCTCGGAAGGTTGCTCTCCAGCAGCGCCCTCGTCCGTTTCACCGGGTAAGCGAACATGGCATCAAACCGAGGAGAGGACAACTAGAGGGAGCCTCCCATGCCTCAAAAAACTCATGCGCAGCCCGTGCACGGAGCCCGGAAATTGCTCTGGACAGAATGCGTGCTTGACGGGGCAACGCCTCTCGGCGAGTCAGATGGTTCAACCAAAACTAACCACCGAAGATTCTCTTAACTCGGACTCTCGATTGTCCGATTCACGCTGAACCAGTACAGTAGAGCTAAGCCAATTTTGGCAGCTCATGGCGAATTCCCTTTTTTTGTGTCTTGGGCTCCCAACAATTGCTGACCGTGTCTTCCAGCTCGGTCGGTGAGCTAAACCCTAACTCCAAAGAATGATAACAGAATCACGTTAGCGTACCTGCAACGGCGGCCCACTGTGGACGTAGCTCCACGGGAAAATTCGAAAGAGGCGAGATTGTAACTCCAAGAAACAATCTCAGAACAACCTCAGCTCCGCTTCCAGACGGAGTCGAACCAAGGTAAAACCTTTATCCCACGAAGCTAGTCCGCACTAGGCGCAAAGTTACACTGATTGCGCCACTCTCTTATCTATCGGCAACAGCGATACCAAACTTAAAGCAACGAGCAAATACACCTGCCAAAACTATAACCCTATCAAACTAACCCTCAATAGCAATATGACTACAAACGAATATGATAAAGAAGCCAAACGGCTCATCAAAGAGCTGGACCAGCTCAAACTGGATCTTAACGAGGAGAGCGAAGAGCTAAAAAAAGTTCGAGCACAAACCGAAGAAGTTTGGGACAAAATATTCGGGGATGACATGGAAGATGCGGATGACGTAGAGTACTGGGAAGATCAAGAGGAAACAATTGATCTCGATGCCCAAATCGCAGTAGCGGGACTCAAAGCTCTATCCTCCTCGATTATCACCAAGTTTCAGATGTTTGACCTCTGGACAAAATACTTTGTCCTACTGGCACCAAAGTCACTCGTTGACAGAACACAGGCCAAGGCGAAATCGACTCATTTGAAGGGACGAATCGATGTGATTTGTGATAGTCCAAGATACCGAAAATACGCCGCAGAACTCTCAGCACTGGGGGATATTCGGGGAGAGATGATTCACAACTGGAATCGCCAACAAGCGGCCGAGGCGTTGCTGCCAGACGGAACACCAAATTTGGAATTCATCGAAAGAGCAAAGATCGTATTGACAGAAATCGACCGATCGCTTGATCACTACTGCAAGCTATTTCATCGGGACTATATGAAAGTTGCGGAACAGCATTCATCTCTGACGATCCAGGCCTTGTTTGCCAAGGATTTTCCCGGGCTCCTCAAGAGCAAACTTGTGACACTAGTGAGCAAGCTACGGACATCGCGTGAATTTGATGAACTCCTAAATTCAAAGAAGGCCCAATAGAGGAATTCTACCAGCTTAGTAAAATGAATAGAGTACAAATCTACATTGATGAGGCTTGGATGCTCTTCACGCTTGATCGCATTTTCAAGCAACAACACCTTGTGGAACGCTATTTCTCAGAAAACACCGAATGGAATGAACTCAGCAATCGCCTTGCTTACTCGGTTGGTGGCATCTGTTTGAGAACTTTTTGGTTTGTCGATTCAGAGTTAGTGAAAGAATACCCGCCTGGATGGGATACAAAAAATCTCAAGAAATGCGCAAAACTGATCTTGCAACACGCTCCGCCTCGGCTTCGAATTCAATTTCTTCGTAAATACAATGCCGCACACCCAAACGAACGGTGGAAGGTCGTTAGGAGGGTAGTCGATGGGATTAGTGCTAATTTTCGGAGAACCCAGCACGAATGGTCGAGAAGAACTGAGCAATTGGCGAGAATTAGAGAACAAAATCCAAAGACTGAAATTTCTCCAAGCGGTCTACCACGTTGGTACAACCCGGTTTCACAAACTTTTAGCACCCAGAAGGGAGTCGATATGGATCTCGGAACTACCTTAGCCATCAACGCATACCGTGACCAGTTTGACACGGCCATACTTATTACGGGTGATGCCGATTTTGCAGTAGCTGCGAAAAAGGTGAAGGCAACTGGCAAGCAAGTGGTTGGTGTGACGTTTTCAAATGAAACAGGAAGGCGAACGCGAGCAACAGCAAAAAATCTTGTCAATACCCTCGACCTGCTAATTAAAGTCTCCTACTCCGACGCCGCAGCCATCTTTGATCTGGCTGCATAGTAGCCGAGATAATTAAGCCTAGCATTTTTCCCTTAGTTTCCATGAGGGCCAATTTAGAACAACGGCGCGACGCCCTTTCCGTGAAGAACCTTCCTTCACGGAAAGGGCTCAATATTCGTCATCGCACTCGCTACGGAATGCACGGGTATTTCGAATACGATTCTGAGTGGAAAGACTCTGTTGGCACTGTGGCAATTCTCTTCTGTATGGTTTTTGGCGTGCCGCTTGGCTTATTGTTTGTCGCGATGGCCGGACTGGGTAACCATTGGTTGTTTTTCGGGGGATTTGTTGTTGCTGTTTTGCTTTTGCTGTGGGTGGTCGATGGATTTGTTTTTCTTTGCCTGTCTTATTCCGCAGAGAACTATAAGCTTGAGCCCACGATTCGGAATCAATGGTGCGTTCTTTGGTATAAGCGAAATTTTCTGAAAAGGCTGGGGAACGGCTTCTATGTTCTTTTTCGATTCTCTAAATCGGAACTTGAGCGTCCGTATAATTCCCACTGCCGATTTTTAGCTTTGTCATTGATTGTTTGCCTGGGATGGACTGTTTACTACGTGGTGGTCCACCTTAGAGGCGCCAGTGTCTATACTTCTTTCTTTGTAACAGTGATGCTTGTGGTGTCGCTGGTTGGCGTTGGGCTATTCCGTTATGCCTTGCTATCAAGTGAGGAGGAAGATAAATCGTGGCGAATATTTCGGAAGGCGCTGCGGCTTTGGTTTTTCTACAACTATGGCGACAGGCGACGCCCGGGAATTTGGCAGCCACGACATTTGAATCACAACAGACTGCAAAGAACCTATCTAGCATTTTCGCTACTGTGGTTATTCATGCCCCTTTCATGTGGATTTTTCCCAATCCCGGGCTTCGTTTTTGAGGCAACCAAACCGCTTGAATCATCACGGCCGGCATTACATGAGGCCGTAATGTGGCCCTATGAAGAGGACTACGTGAAATTGATGGAGAGAATTTACAAGGGAAGAGAGGCAAAAAAGCACGTCGGCGTTCCCTATGAAGGGCGGGGTGTTGCCGGATTGAACGCGACAATTCTCAATCTCAGAGGCCAATCGCGCATGGTAGATGGTTGGGAAGCTGAGAAGGAATTGGAGGAGTTTGAGAAGGATTTTTGGCCTCATTGGACGAAATGGAGGCAACGACAAAATGAGCAGGAGTTGGTTTCAACTCCGTGGAGATGGCTAGTTGGCGAAAACGGTACTTCAGGAAGCTTCACCGGGACTTTGGTTGCTATCGTTCTCTGCATTCTCGTTCCTGCTGGTTCGTTTTTCTGCGTCCTATTCTTCGGATCGGCAGTTCCCGTGGCCCTTCACGATTGGCAATTTGAGAGCAATAAATCGCCCTGGACGAAAAACTCAGTGACCCGTTGGCAGGTTTACACGGCTCGATTGCAACATTCGAAAAATCCTGAGGCGAAAAAGCACATCTATCTTGGGGTCAACCATGAAGGTGATTATCCGGTTTTGCTGCCGATTGATGCGCTAAAGCGACACGCTCACATCGTTGGCTCAACCGGATCTGGCAAGACACATCGGGCCATCGTCCCAATGTTTAGGCAACTCGTGCAATCTGAAGCATCTGTCCTTTTTCTTGATTTAAAGGGAGATCCGGGGCTGTTCAACATCGCGAGGCTTCAGGCGCAATCGTTAAAACTTCCATTCAAGTTCTACTCAAATGTGGCAGGAGCGGATACGTTTGCATTTAACCCATTTGCTCAGAATTGCATATCAGAACTGCCCCCTGAGCAAAAGGCTGAATGGCTATTTACAGCCCTCAGTTTTGACCATGGCGAAGGCTATGGCAAGGCGCATTTCAGCTTAGCAAATTTGTTAGCCCCTAATAGACTTTTTGTGAATCGGCCTGAGGTTTCCTCATTCCGGGCGGTCGAAACTGGAATTCGAGAGTTGCTAAGGGAAGCCGGACGTTCAATCAATCGCTTGGAGGAGGAAGGAATGGGTTCCATTCTCGGCATGGCCCAACTACTTGCGCCGATTGATGCGCTTAATGTCGTACCCGGAGAAGAACGATTTGCTGGCCTTTCAGGCGACGTGTTCGAGAATCGAATTCGGATGGAACATTTGGTAAAGGACCAAGGTGTTTATTATTTCTATTTGGACCCCTCCGCAGGGTCTCATGCGCAAAGATACATTGCAAAATTAGCAATGTATTCACTTATCCGAGCGGCAAAACAAAATAGTCAAGGTAAACAGGTATTCGTGTTTATTGACGAATTCCAACAAGTCGTCAGCCGAGACATGAGATTTGCTTTGGAGCAAGCCAGAAGCTCTAACATAGGAGTTATTCTCTCGAACCAATCGTTTTCTCAATTGAGGGAAAAGGATAATGATTTTACCCCGGTAATTATGGATAATACACAAGTTAACATGGTGTTTTCTGTGGGAGATCCCACATATAGTAAAATGGTGAGTGAGATGTCAGGAGAGGCCATTTTTGCCGTGGAGTACGTGAGGAATCTCTATCAAAAGGCGTCGCTTGTTCCAAGAAATCTGGAAACCGAAAGACGATGGGAGGTGTTGCCAAGGTATGCGATGAATGACTTGATGCATCTTGGAGCTGATGAAGATTTGTGCCTCGTTCGAGTGGTGCCTAATATGGGCTTTTGTCAGTATAACGGCATGCCATTTCGGATTGAGGCTGAGTTTCCCTTTACCAAAAGGCTGTTTCAGAAAATTGAGGCCCTGCCGTGGCCGACAGCCAAGGAATTTCCTGGTGCGTTTGTTCCTCGAAAGGAGTCGCTCCAACCCGGACCGGCGGCGGAGCCCGATCAGTCAATGGCTTCAACCCAATTTGAGAAAAAGCTTAATTCCCTAAAATCACCTGCCAGTTAGCCACTTCGGGCAAAGCAACTCGCGGCCGTGTTCAGTTGGGCTTCCTTATGCGAAGGGACAATGCCGCTGTGCGCCTTAATTCGACTGTGAGCGCGCCGCACGCCCATTGCCAAAATGGCCTGTCAGCCTGTCAGAGCTTGCTTGTTGCCCCGGGCAGGAGCTTTTCAGGGGCTGTATCTGTTAGAGCGCCAACCACAGCTTCGGTCAATGCACTCCACCGCCACCTACAATTCGTGGCTGGGTGCGGTGGAGCGGTGGGAATTCAAATGCGCTGCTCACAACTGGTAGTGACCGACGCTCGCCACATTCTCACGATTTTGCAGGATAACTCCAAATTATCCTCCGATTTCGATGAAAACATTACCTGATCATCTGTGCATCAGAACAACATTGTTGCCCGTCCGCTCATGCGAGGAGGCTGCGCAAATTCGTGGAGTGTCACTTTCGAATGAGCTCAAGACCCTCGTGCTAGAAAACAGAAAAGCCATCTTTGCTGTCCACATCAGAGGCTCGGAAAGATTAGACAGCTCGAGAATTAAGTCGCTATTCAGAGAAAGAAAGCTTCAAATGCTATCTACGCATAGGTTGAATTCGTTCGGCTTGGATAAGGGCACTGTTAATCCATGGAATATTGACTTTTGCATATATAATCTCGTCTGCCTTAAAGCCCTTAGTGGCGACCGCCTGTCTACTAACGCAGGAACACTCCGATCCTGGACTTCATTCTCCCCCTTGGAGTTGCTTGACCTCTCAGGTCTAGTTCTCGGAAGTTTCTCGTCTGCGTCATGAGCACAAGTATAAACATAGTGCTAATCGCTGACCGCGTTGCCGAGCATTCTGAACTCACAATCGATTGCGACACTCTTGAGTATGCACAAGAGCCGTACTTTACAGATCTATCAAACGCAATCAGAGATTCAGGGTTTACCTTGACCTGCTACACTCATCCTCGTGAACTCATTTCAAATATTTCCAAACACTCAGCGGATGTAGTTCTCTCCGTCTGGTCAGGACGCAGGTCAAGGAACAGGAAGGCTTTGGTGTCGTCCATTTGTGAAGCCTATGGGCTGCCCTACATTGGTGCCGATTGTTACACTCAAATTGTTTGTCAAGATAAATGTCTTGCAAAGCGGCATTGTGAGAAGTTCGGCCTAGTCTCGCCACAATCAATCTTGATCGAGAGAGAGTCAGATTGTGATTTGGTGGAGACACTGTCACCGCCGTTTGTCGTAAAGCCAAATCACGAAGGTGGCTCCATTGGAATTGGTCGGCAGAATTTGGTTGGAGACCCGAAATTCGCAATTCAACTTGCCATGGACCTCTTAGGGGTTCATAGACAGCCAATTCTCGTAGAGGAGTTTATTTCCGGAGAAGAAGTAAGTATCGTCCTCCTTGGTCGCGGAGAGAGAGTCGATCAGGCAATCCCAGTAAGGATGGTGTTTGCCGACAACGACCTCAAACTAGAGGAGACAATCTATTCGCTTGAGTTTAAGAAGGATCCAAGTTACAAAACTAAGTTTTCGCTCTCCAAAAGTCTGGATTGCTCCGTGATAGAAGCTGCCAAGCAGCTATTTCTCTCTTTTGATAAAGTAGATCTTCTTAGAGTCGATGGGCGTGTTTGTTCCAAGACGGGCCAGTTTCATGTTATTGAATTGACTCCTGACGTTTTCTTGGGAAAAAACTGCGCTTTTTCAGAGGCTATGAAGCTTTCGGGGGTGGATTACGCCTCATGCATAAACAAGGTTCTCGAAATAGGGGTAGCCTATAGGTCAAAATGCCAATAAGCTAAGAAACCGGGCTTATAGCCGATTTCTCGGTATCGCTTGGCAACATCGGATTGCTCTTCTCCCTTAAGCAAAGCTAGCCAGATTTCAGAATTTGGGGTTCCCGGCATTGCCGCAAACATCTTTTTGGCTCCGTCTAAATAGGTAGCCGCACGATGAGGGTGATTTCGCGCCTCTTCCAAGATGCTTGCCGAATGATAGACATTGCATAGGAGATCGGCATCGATTTCCTGAGGGGAAAGCTCATCTATCATAGCCAGCACCCAATCACTTTGCTCCGCCTCGGTTAATGAATACGCAATACTTAGATTCGCCGCAATATTCAATCGATCATATATTTCAGGCGCTGTGAGAAGTGCGTCTTTGAGGTACTCTTTGGCCTCGACTGGATTACCTCGAAGAAGCTCAATTGCTCCAAGGTTATTCAAAATATAGTGCCTTTCACGAAGCGTGTCGCCCAGGAGGTGCTCGCGAGAGATGTGGAGCTCGCCAACTGCCTCATCCAACTGGTGGATCTTTGCGAGAAGCATTGCTAACGTAATTCGCGAATGCCCTTCGTTCACTACATCGCCCCTTTTGCGAAAAAACTCAACACTTTGGCGAACATATCCAATCGCAATCTCCGTTGGGTAAAATATGTCAGCAATTCTAAGTAAGATACCTCGAAATGGAGAGGCCGTAGGCTTTGTTTCCGCCAATGATACCTCAAAAAGTTGCCGCGCCCGATCTAACTTATTGCATTCCCGAAGTGATATGATAGATAAAATCCTTGCTCCCAATCGGAAATCGTTAGACAGAGCAGGCTGCGCTAGGCTAGCCTCCGCTTCAACAATGCACTCTTGAAATTGATCTGACCGATTGAGGAGTGCCAGCCTCAACAAAGAAAAATCTTCCTTGTCCTCAGTTTCGATACTTGCAAGCACACGCCAACTCTCATCGTACAGGCCCATAGAAAAGTAGATTTTTGCAATTTCCAATTGAAATTTACTCGATCCACCAATGTTTGCTCGATCAAGCGCCTGCTCGCATCGTTCAAGGTGGAGCTTGGCCGTATCTTTGCGTAATGCATTAATCGCAAACTGCTTAATCTCCGTAAGAAAAGACAAAAGCGAGTCGGGTCGGTATTGCCCAGCAAAATAGAGAAGGCATGCGATTACATCTATCTTTGAAACAAAATCAAATTGCTGGGCGTCCCATAGTTTCCGGTATGCGTGGTACCAGCATTTCGTTGCTATAAGGCCGAATGCCCCCTTGGCTAGAGTTCGATCGACCGAACGAGACACGTCATCGTGCTGAAGCGCAACCTTGTCGTCGGTGAAGATTAGCAATTTTCTATCCTCCAATTGCTTAAGTTTCTGGTCGACTGCTAAGCCGAGAAACTCTTCATCCACAAATGAAAAAGCTAAGTGAAGTAGATCGATTGCGCATGGGGTGGAGTGAGTTGAGATCAAGGACAATACTAAAGCGCAATCCTTGGGGAGACCACGAATATTGAGATCGGTCGGATTTGTTGAAGTGCTCTGATTACTTGCGCCGGGAACCTTATCTGTCCCTCCAAGGCGCTTCGTGATTTCAAAGTCTTCAAGAGCCCTAACATTGCCTTCAGTACTATTGTAGACAGCCGTGGCATCATCGTCAGTTAGATCTGCGTAGTTTTTTGCGATCGTAATATAGTCTCGCATTTCAAGGGGGCGGACTACCTGTATCTCGCATTGAAGCACCTCTCGTTGCTCAAAAATACACTTTAGTTCGGAAAGGCGATGATCGCCCTCGTTGGCTGTTAGCTCGATCAATACGTCGCCCTCAAGCCTTCTTTCTAAAATGTCCCGCAACATCGTAATGGACTCATAGTCAGCCAAATGTAAATTCTCAAAAATGTAGGTAAACTTTGCAAAGTTGGCTGCGTACAGGATGTAGTCGAAACAGAGGAAGGTTGCAGACTCGGTTTTACCAGAGACAATCTCCTCTGGTGAGTAATCCACGCCGGTAAAGCGATTTACAACAGGGAGAATTAGTCCAAGGGGCTGCTTTTGTGATGCCTGTATAAGTTGTTGGTGGAAAGCTCTCTTCGCAATCGGAGATTTTAGGGAGTTTGCAAAAGTTGCCAATTGAAAATCTAATGTGCCATTCCTGACATGTAGGGCGTTGAGGCATGCGGCCCACTCACGAACTAGCCAGCCAGGACTGGGCTTGACATCCGCACCGTGTGGAACTTTAATTCGTAGGTTCTGTTTGGAAGTAGCGTGGACGGCGGCGGTCGACAGGACACTCTTCCCGACTCCAGAGGGACCCACCAAAAAAATGCATCTTTTGCGGCGGTTATTTGAGGAGAGAAGTTCAACTAGCCGGCGTTTCTCGACCTCTCGATTTACAAAATCCATCAATAATTTGGAGTTATCCCCGGATTCTAGACGCCAAACTGGCAAGGTCAAGACACGTTAGGAGCCCTTCTCTAAAGCGACACTCGCAATTGGATTTAAAAAATATTGCAATTATTGAAATTTAGACTTAGCTTTGCGAGTCGCGTTTTGTCGGAATTTCTTCTCAACACCAAATCGTTTCTCACCCACTGTGATGTGGAGCTCAGATTGAGCCCACATACCCTTAAGGCCTACGAGCTTGACCTCAACCAATTCGGGAGGTTTCTGACCGAAAGAGGCCTAGAGACAGCCATCGGGCTGGATCGTATCTTCCTCAGGGAATATCTCGGCACGTTTTCCGCTGCTAAACCGCGAACTGTGAAAAGGAAGATAGCGACGTTGCGTTCCTTTTTCCGTTTCTTGGTCGACGAGGGAAAGATGGATCACAACCCAGCTTCAAAACTCGGGGTTCGCCTCAAAAGGGAACTGATCCTCCCGAGAGCCTTAACTGTGGAACAAGTTCGCAGTCTTTTCAAGTGTGTCTATAAGAAGCGAAAAACGGTCAAAAACGGAAGTAAGGGGGAGCAGAGAATTGTCAGAGACATCGCAATCATTGAAATGCTGTTTTCTACAGGATTAAGAGTTGGGGAGATTTGTTCGCTCAACGTTGCAAACGTAGACCTTGAAGAGGGGCACCTTCGAGTTCAGGGAAAAGGAGCAAAGGAGCGGATTGTATCCATTTTTCAGGGCAAGAGTCTCGAATCGATTCGTACCTACGCCTCCCATTCGGGAACGCGAAACGCAGACACAAAACGCAGCTTCTTTTTGAACCGAGATGGAAAAAGGATTTCCTCTCAATCTGTCCGCTTGATGATAAGAAATTATGCGGATGAGGCGAAAATTGCAAAGCTTACCCCTCATGTGCTTCGGCATACAATCGCCACCCTACTCCTTGAAGAGGGAACGGACATCCGAATCATTCAGAATCTTCTTGGGCACAGTTCGATTACGACAACTACAATCTATGCGTCAGTAAGCGTGTCCGCACAGAGCAAAATAATTCAGGCCAATCATCCTCGTCGCCTGATTGCCTAAGATGGTGGGTTTTCCGTCAATTTTTTGGCCGTCGAGTCAAGTGACGCAGTTTTTGAATCTCTTGCCTCGAGCCACGCCTGCTTGAGATCTGCAAAAAGTGTTCCCCGCTCTACAGACGAAGCATCGGTAATCGAACGAAGCTTGTTTTCGTTGAAGAACTTGATGTCCTTTCGTTCGGTCAGTGACTTGAGAAACTCGACTGCCTTGCTTGGAAGCCGAAACAATCGGAGTATTTGTTTTACCCTACACCTAGAAATCCCCTGTTGCTCAGCAAGTTGTGTCCGCGTGAACCACGGTTTGGCATCCAGCGCCGCTTGCCACTCGATAGCACAACAAATCGGGTGAAAATTGCCATTTTTGGAGTATGGTTTTAAACGTGGAATTGTTTCTGGACTCCCCAATTCGAAAGGTTTGACCAAAAACGCACCAATTTCCCAGCGGTCAAATGGCACTCCGATAGCGAAACTTTCGTCAAAGTGAGTTCGCAAACCACTCACGCCTGGGCCGCTCAAAAAAATTGGAAGCAGCCCGCAGCTTGCAAGGCAAGACCACGGGCTACTTCCGTGCAGGGCAGGGCAATTGGGCGGATTGGGTAGGGCAATCCGGCCCCGGCAGGGATGGGGGGGCATCGGCGCCATTCAGCCAGGGCCAAAGCCGATCTTCGCTGCGGAACACACCGACCCGCATCGTTTGATCTTCGGCCAAGGTCTGGTAGGCGCGAAAAATTCCGAAAACGTCGATTTTGGGCGCGAGAACGGCTCGCCGAACCTTGCGTATGGGGTCGAATTGAACCTTGTCCTGCTGCATGAGCGTCGTAACGCCCTGAAACGTGAGCGAGCAAAACAGCGATTTGGAGAAATCCAGGATTTGGCGGTCGGAATCCAGGAAATGCTCGTGAGTGGCCAGTTTGCGGGCTGCGTAGAGGAGATCGTGATCGCTAACCACCTCAAAAAACCGGAGCCGCAGGAGGCCATCCTTGGGTTCTTCGAGCTTGATGAAGGTTTTCATAGTGGTTGCGGCTGTAGTGAAATAGTCGCTGCTTTACATTTTTGTCAAATTTGAAGTAAAAAATATTCGAGAAAAAAGTTTTTGAAAATCCTGTCACACTTATGATACAACCTTTCCCAAATCCGCGATTCCCATGGCTTCTCTCCTTCAATCCCCCGAATTGCTCTCCTCCCCCAACCCCTACCTTGAGGCGGTCAAACAGACCATCCACGACGTGGGACCCACCGGCATCACCATCGACATGGTGGTGGATACGGTCGAATTTCCGCCCCAAGTGGCTTCCTCCAAGCCCATGGTGGGCAAAAAACTGGGGTCCAAGTTCGCCGCATTGATCGACGCAGGCGCCTCCAGCCTGGAAAACGCCCAAACCGTACTCGACCGCGCTTTCGCCTTCAATCACGCCGAGCCGCGAATCCGTTTTGTCGCCATTGCCGCTGCCATGGAGATGATGGCGCGCTTCCACGTGGGCGACTTCACCATCATTCAGGATCGCGGCTTTCACATGATGCGGCAGGTGCTGGAATGCTCCCGAAAGAAGAAAATCGAGGAGGAGTTGGAGGGATTCGCGCAGTTGGCCAAGGACTACGACCTGTTTTTCGCCAAGCTCGAACGATTCGTCGGCGATTTGCTGAAAAAGTCGCTCGGCTCGAAGCTGGAGGCGGATGAACTGGTGCCGCTCAACACGCTGGCCGAGCAATTGATTCGCCTGGTGTTCGATCAATTCAACCACGTGACCCAGCCTGGATTTCCAGACCGGTTGCCGCCGTCGCTCGACCAATGGTCCTACGCCAACCGAACCACCGACCGGTTCCTGGACGGGCTAAAGTGGCTGCCGCTGAGCATCGACCACGACTACGCCTCCGAGCGCGACCAGATCCTGCACGACGCCTTTCACGGCTACTGGCTGGAGCTTCAAAAAGCGGATTTGGAGCGAAAATACGCCGCCGAACTCCAAAAACGCAAGCAACAAGCCCGGCGCCGGAAGAAACCGGATTCGGATTCGTGAACCGGCGCGTTTTCCGCCTTCCAGCCTTGCCATCCGGCCCGTTGAAGGGTTAGCTGGATGGTGTGGAACCATCTCCCCCAGGGCGGAAATCCATGCGGTATCGCAGCAAGCTTCTGCTTGCCTTTGTCAGCTTGGCGGCGCTGGCCTCGCTGGTTGTTTTCGCCTTCGTCCAGCAGTTGGCCCACCGCGCGGTTTTTGGCCAAGTTCAGCAAACGGTCCTCGCCATCGCCATTGGCGGCGCCAACCAGATTGACGGGGATGTGCACGCCAAAATCCAGGGGGCGAATGCGATGGAAAGCGAGGCTTACCGGGCCGTGGTGGCCAAATTGCGCGAAATCCGCGATTCTAACCGAAAAAACGGCATTCACGTGGAATTTGCCTACACCATGCGCCCTACGGAGTCCGGCTGGATTTACGTGGCCGACGCCGAGGAAGTTCCCGAGGATTTTTCCGCGTTTGGCGACCCTGTCCTCTTTGAAGCGGAAAATCCGGAGGATTACCGCTACAGCCTGGATCGCGGCGCCCGGCCGGACCAGGACTTCACCCACGACGAATTCGGCTCGCACCTCAGCGCCCAGGCTCCCATCTTCAATTCCGCGGGAAAACCCGTCGCCCTGCTCGGTATCGACCTGCTGGCGGGCAATGTCCAGGCGCTAACTCGCGACCTGTTTCTGCGCAGCCTGGGTTGGTCACTTTTCACCATTGGGCTGGCCGCCTCCGCCGCTTGGCTGATGAATTTTTGGGCCACCCAACCGCTGGCCAAGGTGATGGAGGGCCTCAAGGCCATTGCCAAGGGCCGCTACGAGACGCGCCTTACCGTGGAACGCAGCGACGAGTTTGGTGAGCTGGAAACTGCGGTCAACAAGATGGCGGAATCGCTCCAGGTGCGCCACGCCATGGGTGGCTCGCTCACCCGATTCGTTTCGCGCGATATCGTGCGCGAAATTGGCCAGTCGGAGCGCAAATTAGAGGTCGAAGCCGGCGCCGAGCGCAAAATCACCGTGCTTTTCTGCGATTTGACCGGTCTGGAGAATGCCGCCAAAAGCTTGAGCGACGCGGAGATGGTCCTCCTCTTCAACAACGCGTTTTCCAACCTGGTGGGCTCCGTTTTCAAGTTCGGCGGCACCCTGGACCGGTTTTTCGGCGCCGGATTTATGGCTACATTCGGCGCGGTGCGCTCCGCCGGCAACCAGCACGACCAAGCCGTGCGCGCCGCCCTGGATATCGTCACCAACATTCGCCGATTGAGCGAGACGCCGCCGGTTGACGGATTTGGCGGAAAAGCCGGCCGTCTACGTGGGCATCAACTCCGGCACGGCGATTGTCTCCCAAAGTGAGGGCGAAAACCGCATGGCCTTCACGGCCGTGGGCGAAGCGGTGAACCAGGCCGCTTTGGTCCTGCGCGAAGCACAAAAACGCGGCATCAGCATCCTGGCCAGTTCCAACGCGGTAGATTCGCTCCACGATTCCTATCCCATCCAAAAAATCGGCGAATTGGAGACCGACGACGAGGAAGACCCCGTTCTCTTCGACCTCTATCAAATCGGTTAGTTAATCATGGGGCCCCCGCCATCCGTTTCGCATCGGTCACTCAATCGCAAAATGCCGAACTTTTTGCAATAGTAGGCGAAACCCGCTGGTTCTGAGGTTCAGTTCCGGCTCGCTGGATTTTTCCAAAAAATCGGGAAATGGCGCCTCTTTGAAATGCAATTCATTGGCTCGAATTTCCACCGGATGGCTTCCTATTGCAGCCAAAACATCGCGGTAGCGCATCCGGTTGAGAAAACCCCCGCCTTGCCCCTCGTTGTTGGATAGATAGAAGTCACTTTTTGGGTCGAGATGCTCCCAATCGCCGATTTCCGCGATGTGAGCGCCGCGGGGGCTGTAGTAGAGAGGGCTAACGGTTAGATAGATCAACCCATCCACCGCCGTGACGCGCGATTTCCCAGGCGGATATCTCTTCATCGCCCTGCGACCCGATAATTACGGCCTCCTGACCAGGCTCCACCGGTCCCGCTTCGGAGACATCAACCATACACTGGTCCATGGTCACGCGCCCGATCAGGGGACAACGCACACCGCCGATCAAAACTTCGGCTTTGTTAGACAAATGACGCAGTATTCCGTCGCCATAACCGGCGGCCAGCGTAGCCACGGTCGCGGGACGACTTGTCACATGGGTCCGGCCATAACTGACGGACCGACCCGCCGGCAGATTCCGCACCAGAACGACGCGGGTCTTGAAGGTCATCACCGGTTTCAGCAGGGACTGGAACTCCGGTTCGGGTGCCACGCCATAGAGCATCAGCCCCGCCCGCACCAGCGACCCCGGAGGGTCCTCATAGCGCATCACCCCCGCGCTGTTCAAACAGTGTCCGGGAATGGCATCACCCGATGCCGAAAACAAACCGTGGATAGCCTCGAGTTGATTTCGCGTGAACTCATGGTCTTCGTCCGCCGACGGAAGGTGCGAGGAGATCCCGGTCAATTGAATCGAAGGCAGGTTTTTCGCCGCGCCGATCAGGATTTCCAGCTCGTTTTCGAGACACCCCATTCTTCCCATCCCGGTATCCACGACGATATGAACCCGGGCGGTTTTTTTTGAAACGGACGCCACCCGGGACAGGGTTTCCAGTTCACCGATGTTCGAAACGCTGAACTCGCATTCCAGTTCGAGAGCCGGGAGGTATTCCTTCACGAGAGCGCTGCCGAGAAGAACGATTCGCGATTCGGGCGCGACCTCCCGCACATTTGCCGCCTCGGAAATCTGGGCCACGCCGAAAGCCTCGACGCCGGAGTCGAGAGCCGCCGCGATTCCGGAGAGTCCGTGCCCGTAAGCGTCCGCCTTGACCACCGCGATCACAAACCTGCCCCCGGCCAGCCTGCGGGCGACCGCAAGATTGTCCGCAAGCGCGCCGAGATCAATCTCGGCCCACGCCCGCCGCGGAACATCGGAAAAACCAGCCATTCCCCCACCTCGCCCCGGGTTCCCAAAAGGATCAAGGTATTTTTCTCTTGCCAACCCGCCCGTTCCGACCAATCTACCCCCTTCGATTCCTGCATAGCTCAGCGGTAGAGCGGGTGGCTGTTAACCACTAGGTCGTTGGTTCGAATCCAACTGCAGGAGCTTTTTTGTGTGTTTCAAGCAACTTCGGCTCCATCAGGCCGATAGGCACACAGCGGGTCCTCGGCGAAAACATCTTCGTAAACGGAAAAGGCGCGTGAACGTGAACCGCCGCAGAGCGACTGGAACTCGCATCGACCGCACTTGCCTTTCAGTCGGTCGTGGTCGCGCAGGCCGACGAACAACGGGTGGCTCCGGTACACATCGACCAACGAATCGGTGCGCACGTTTCCCGCCACCACGGGGAGGAAACCACTCGGAGAAATCTCGCCGGTGTGCGAGATGAACGCAACACCGCGCCCATCGCGAATGCCCGGAGGAGCGCGGCGCGTTACGCGACCGGCGCTTTTTTCGTGTTGTACAACAATACGACGATAGTGATGTGCTTCCGTCGTCTTCACATCAAAAGGAGCGTCGCCGGCGATCTCGTAAAGTCTCTCGAGCATCGCCTCGACATCGTCAACATCCGGCAGATCCTCGATTCCGGCTCGACCAGTGGGAACGATCAGAAAGACGCTCCACATCGCGGGGCGCAGTTGATACATAAGATCCGCGAAGGCATTGAGTTCACCGATGTTCCCACGGTGGATCGTTGTGTTGATTTGAATGGGGATACCGGCTTCGTGAGCACGGTCCGCCGCCGCGAGCGTTCGTGTGAAGGTACCCGGTACGCCGCGGAAGCTGTCGTGCGATTCACGGGTCGCGCCATCAAGGCTCAACGACAGTCGTTGGATGCCCGCATCCTTGAGCGCATGAAAATCGGCACGCAGCAAAAGCGGGGTCGCGGAAGGACTGAGCGAAGTGTGGATGCCACATTCCTGGCTCGAGTAACGAATCAGTTCGAGCAGATCGCGTCGCATCATGGGATCGCCGCCCGTGAGGACCAGCATTCGCGGGTCCAGCCGGGCGATGTCTTCCAGAAGTCGCAATGATTCTTCGTGGTTGAGTTCTTCGGGATCGCGTCTGGGCATGGCCGTGGCCCGACAGTGCCGACAAGCCAGAGCGCAAGCCCTGCTGATCTCCCAGAACAAGATGAAAGGATTCTTCGAAAGATCAATACGACCGGGTTTCATAAGTTTTTATCGTTCTCCCATCACCGCACCGGGGCTCCGCATATTTTGAGAAAACCTCCGTATATTCAGAAAAATCATCTTCACTTGATTTTTCGCAGAAACCAATGCTCGATTGCCAGATGAAGACTCCGCTTTCCATCACCACTCTTCTATTTCTCTTTCTCCAGCTCACCCCGGGCGCCCCTCCCATTTCGGTGGACAGTGCGGACTGGCCCTGGTGGCGGGGTCCGACCCGGGACGGCAAGGCTGTGCCGGACCAGAATCCTCCCCTGAAGTTTGGGGATGACTTGAACGTGATTTGGAAAACCGCCGTTCCCGACCGGAGCCATTCGTCTCCGACGATTGTGGGCGACCGGATTTTTCTCGCCACGGGTGATGAAAGGAGCCAAACACAAAGCATGGTGGCGTTCGACAGGGCGAGCGGGAAACAACTTTGGAAAACCGATGTCTTGAAGGGTTCGTTACCCAAGAAAATCCACAAGAAAAACTCGCACGCCACCTGCACCCTTGCCTGTGATGGGCATCTGTTGTTTGGCGCGTATTACAACGACAAAAGCATACGGGTCTGCGCTGTTGACCTCGACGGCAAATCCGTCTGGAACACGCGGGTCGGCGATTTTTATCCTCAGAAATACGAATTCGGTTATGGAGCGTCCCCGATCCTTTACAAGGATTACGTGATCGCGATCGGCGACTACGAGAAGGGCGGATTCATCGCCGCGCTTGATCGCGCAACCGGCGGGATCAAATGGAAAACAAAACGCCCTCTCACCGTGAATTATTCGACCCCGGTGGTGGCCACGATGGGCGGGCGGGATTTACTGATCGCAAGTGGCGGCAGGAAGGTCTCGGCCTACGATCCCATGACAGGCAAACTGTTGTGGGATGTCGACGCACTAACCGAGGCAACCTGCGGAACTCCCGTCTGGGAAGGCAACATGGTGTTCGCCAGCGGCGGTTACCCAAAAAAAGAAACCGTCGGTGTCCGGGTGTCGGGCAACAAGGCGGAGGTGGTTTGGAAAAACATCACCAAATGTTACGAACAATCGCTGTTGGTTCACAAAGGTCATGTCTACGCGTTTGACGACGGCGGAGTGCTCTATTGTTGGAGAGGTTCGGATGGCGAGGTCTTGTGGCGCGAACGTCTCGGAGGTCCCGTCAGCGCGTCCCCGGTTCTGGTCGGAGAACACATCTACCTATCCAACGAGGACGGCGAACATTTTGTGATCAAAGCCAACCCGGAAAAATTTGAACTGGTGGCGAAGAACCAGTTGGGAGAAGAAGGATTCGCCACGCCCACGATCATAGGCGGCCGAATCTATGCCCGGACCGCCCATGGCGAGGACAGCGGTCGCAAGGAAACGTTGTACTGCCTTGGAGAAAAGTGAAACTATCAGGCATTCAACCGAACGGTGCGGGATGATACCCGGTTATCGAGAACGGTGCAAGGTTAAGCCCCATAATCGAGAGTTTTGCCTTCTTGGAACTTAGGTACAATTGGCAGGGGGGAGCGTCCGGCCGAGCCACCGCGTGGTCTTACAGCCAACGCACCATCAGACATCGCGGCTCGCCAGAGACGGCTCGCCCTACCTCATTTCCCATCAGTGTCTAGCGATGGAAGACATACCGACGAACCGCTTTAGTCGTTTAGCAAGCTGTAGCACCAGCAGCCCTATACCTCATACATCGCATCGGGTTGTCGATGTCGTTTGATCCGAATCACTTCTTCAATGCTGTCCTGAAGAACGGCAAGCACAATCGGGTCCGTAATCTGTTTTCCGCTTCGCGTGGTTAGAGAAAGCGTGTCGAGCGCGGCCCCCTTTTCGGTGGCGATTCGCGAGTGCATGACCTCAATACCCATCCGGTCGATCAGCCGGTAGAGATGATGCAAGAGGCCAAGCCGGTCGATGGCCTGAATCTCAACCGTGGTGGTGTCTGGGTGCGCCTCGTTGGAAATAATGACACGCTGCGGGAAGACTTCGATTTCCTCACCCGAGATCGGATCGGAATCCGCAGCGGCTTCGATCTCCTTGGAAAAATCCGATTTGCTCTCAATGATGGCCTTGGCCAGATGCGCTTCGAGCCTCTTGCGTTTGTTCTCGTTGTCGACGGGTGTGAAAAACGTCGTACAGAGCCTGAAGATGTCGAGCACGATACCGTCGTTTCTTGTGTTAATGTCAGCGCTGAGGATATTGATGCTGTTGGCGGCGAGAACGCCGGTGATGGTTGTCAGAATGCTCGGGCGGTTCCATACACAGACCGTCATGGTGCTGTAACCGGAGACTTCGTGGTGACGCCACCGGACAAGTGGCACCGCGACGGGATCACCCGTCCGTCGTTGCCTGAGCTTGTGGATCATTCGAATGTGGCGACACACAATCGCAGTATTTCGAAACTGGAAATACCGGGGAGGCATACCCCGGAAATGCACTTCGATCTCCTCACGGTATTTTTCTCCCAGGTGCTTGGCGACCTGCGGACGCAGACTGTCCATCGTATCATCAAGCAGAGTTCGGAAGCTTCCTTTGTCGGCCCAATAAAGAACAGTGGAATGATACAGCTGCGCCATGAGCCGCGCCTTCCAGTCGGTCCAGGAACTGTCGCTGGTCGCCACGGAATCCGCGTAAGTGAAGACGTAAAGCAAATCGAGTTGCTCCTTGTTTTTCACACTGTCGGCAAACTGC